>NZ_JACHDA010000004.1:0-362500 GCF_014207235.1 Sphingopyxis sp. JAI128
CCGACAAATCCCCGCGACCCATGACTGCTCCTCAAAAAGCAGTCTTGAATCAGACGCAGCCCGCTTTGGGAATCCCTTTTGTCAACACGGCCTAGTACCACACGCAAGATGCCCTGGTCGGCGAGACCGAGAAGCGCGAGCAAATCCACAACCTGCCCGATCTCGACGAGCAATCCGACGAAAAAAGCGGCGAGGGCGGCCGGCGCCACGCGCGAGGTCGTCACCGCGCGGAGCGCGAGATATACCAGAATCACCGCGAGCACGTCGCCAAGATACGGCCGGACGAAACGGTCGCGAACCCACAGCGCTATCGCGACCTCGATCAGGAAGAGGAGGAGGGCGGCCAGCGCATAGCGGGGCCGCCAGGTCAGCGCAGGCATCGCCGCTCCCCTCCCGTCAGTGGTGGCAAGCGAGCCCTTCGATCACATCTTCGAGCCGCGCCGGATCGCCGAGCGCGATGACGTGCCCCGAACTGTCGGCGTTGAGGGGGTCGCCTTTCCAGTCGCACATCGTTCCGCCCGCGCCCTCGACCACGGGAACGAGCGCGGCGAAATCGTGGAGCTTCAGCCCTGCCTCGACGACCAGATCGATATGGCCGCTCGCGAGCAGGCCATAATTGTAGCAGTCGCCGCCGAAGACCATCCGCTTGTGCGACGTCTTCGCCGCGAGTGCCATGAAATGCTCGCCGTCATGGTCGCTGAAATATTGCGGCCCGGTCGTCGCGAGCACGGCGTCGGAGAGGTTGCGGCACGCCCGCGTCGACGCGGGCTTGCCGTTGAACAAGGTCGGCTGGCCTGTCGCGCCGACCCAGCGCTCGCCGGCAATCGGCTGGTCGACGATGCCGATAAGCGGCCATCCGTCCTGGAGCAGCGCGATTAGCGTGCCGAAGATGGGACGCCCCGCCATGAAGCTGACGGTGCCATCGATCGGGTCGAGCACCCATTGACGCGAGGCTTCGCTGCGTTCGGCCCCATATTCCTCGCCGATGATCCCGTCGCGCGGCGCCTCGGCATCGAGCAGGCGGCGCATCGCCGCCTCGGCAGCACGGTCGGCTTCGGTTACTGGCGAGGCGTCGGCCTTGGCCTCATGGCTGAAGGCTGCGCGGAACAGCGGGCGAATGGCCGCGCCCGCCGCATCGGCGAGGCGATGCGCGAGGGCGATGTCGGATGCGAGGGTCATGCTGGGAAGCCTATACCAATAAAAGTTGCGTGTTCCCGCGAAGGCGGGAACCCATCTTCCATAAGTGCAAGATGGAAACGACCGAAGATGAGTCCCCGTCTTCGCGGGGGAACACCGTTTTTTGTTTGCGCGATGATCCGCCGTTCAGTCAAAGAGCGACGAGACGCTCGTTTCGTCGGCGATGCGCTTGATCGCTTCGCCGAGCAGCGGCGCCACGGTGAGCGTACGCACCTTGTTGCTGTCGTTCACTGCGTCGGTCGGCATGATCGAATCGGTGATGACGAGTTCCGTAAGCTCGCTCGCGTCCACGCGCGCGACCGCGCCGCCCGAAAGCACGCCGTGGGTGCAATAAGCGACGACGCCCTCCGCGCCCGCCGCCTTCAGCGCCGCGGCGGCGTTGCAGAGCGTGCCCGCCGAATCGACGATATCGTCGATCAGGATGCAAAAGCGGCCGGCGACATCGCCGATGATGTTCATCACTTCCGATTCGCCGGCGCGCTCGCGGCGCTTGTCGACGATGGCCAGTGGGGCGTTGTCGAGGCGCTTCGCGAGCGCGCGGGCGCGGACGACGCCGCCGACGTCGGGAGAGACGACCATCAGATTCTTGTCGCCGAAGCGCGCCTGGATGTCGGCGCTCATCACCGGCGCGGCATAGAGATTGTCGGTCGGGATGTCGAAAAAGCCCTGGATCTGCCCGGCGTGAAGGTCGATCGCGAGGACGCGGTCGGCGCCCGAGGTGGTGATCAGGTTGGCGACGAGCTTCGCCGAGATCGGCGTGCGCGGGCCGGGCTTCCGGTCCTGCCGGGCGTAACCGAAATAGGGAACGACCGCAGTGATGCGCTTCGCAGAAGCGCGGCGCAGCGCGTCGTTGATGATGAGCAATTCCATCAGATTGTCGTTCGCGGGGAAATTCGTCGGCTGGACGACGAACACGTCCTGGCCGCGGACATTTTCGTGAATTTCCACGAAGACCTCTTCGTCGGCGAAGCGGCGCACGCTCGTGTCGGTCAGCGGCAGTTCGAGATAATCGGCGATCGCACGGGCCAGCGGCAGGTTGCTGTTGCCGGAGATGAGTTTCATGGCGTGCAAGGCCCTTTCGCGCGGGGTGGGATTGCGCGCCCCCTTAGCCATCGCAGGCGGAGAGGGGAAGGGGTTAAAGGCGGCGGCGGGTTGATGATCGCCCCGAGCTTTCGCGGGAAGGACGAGACGGCTTGTGCGGCGGGCGAGCTGGCGGGTTGAAATCGCCCGGCTTGCGCCTAAACCGCAGGCATGACGCAGCAACTCACCATCGTCTTGTCGCAAATGACCCAGGCGGTCGGCGACCTCGCCGCCAATGCCGACGCGATGCGTGCGGTGCGCGCGCGGCACCCGGGGGCCGATCTGATCCTCTATCCCGAATTCCAGCTGATCGGCTATCCGCCCGAGGATCTGGTGCTGAAGCCCGCGCTGGCGGAGCGAGCGGCGAAACTGCTTACCGAACTCGCCGCGGAAACCGCCGACGGCGGCCCGGCGATGCTCGTGGGGTCGGTCGAGCGGGACGGCGCCGATCTCTACAATATCGTCGCGCTGCTCGACGGCGGCGAAATCATCGCGACGCGGCGCAAGCATGAACTCCCCAATTACGGTACATTCGACGAGAAGCGGATCTTTGCACCCGGCCCGCTCCCCGATATCGTCGAATGGCGCGGGATGAAACTCGGTCTGCCGATCTGCGAGGATGGCTGGCTGCCGGCGGTGTGCCAGCATCTCGCGGCGCAGGGCGCCGAGCTGCTGATTTCGGTCAACGGCAGCCCCTATGAGATCGACAAGGACGAGCGGCGCTTGACGCAGGTCTTCGCGAGCCGCGTCGCCGAGACCGGGCTGCCGCTGATCTTCCTCAACCGCATCGGCGGGCAGGACGAGCTGGTGTTCGACGGCTGCTCCTTCGTGCTGAACGGCGATGGATCGACCGCGCACCGGCTGACCGACTGGGAGGCCGAGGAGCGCGTCACGCGGTGGACGAAGAGCGCGCAAGGATGGGCTTGTGAAGCCGGCGCGATCGCCGACTGGGAGGCGCATCCCGCCGACATTTACAGCGCGATGATCCTGAGCTTGCGCGATTATGTCGAACGCAACCGCTTTCCCGGCGTCGTGCTCGGGCTGTCGGGCGGGATCGATTCGGCGATCTGCGCCGCGATCGCCGCCGATGCGCTCGGCCCCGACAAAGTGTGGTGCGTAATGCTCCCGAGCCGCTTCACCAGCCAATCGAGCCTCGACGACGCCGCGGGCTGTGCGGAGATGATCGGGTGCCGGCTCGATACGATCCCGATCGCTCCCGCGATCGAAGCGTTCGACCAGATGCTCAGCGGGAGCTTCGCCGACAGGCAAGTCGATATCACCGAGGAAAATGTCCAGTCGCGCATCCGCGGCGTGACGCTGATGGCGCTCAGCAACAAATTCGGGCCGATGCTGCTGACGACGGGCAACAAGAGCGAGATGAGCGTAGGCTATGCGACGATCTATGGCGATATGGCGGGCGGCTATAATCCGCTGAAGGACGCGTACAAAATGACGGTCTTTGCGCTGGCGAAGTGGCGCAACGAAAATGTGCCGCGCCTGTCGCGCAACCGGGTTGCGCCGGTGATGCCCGATACGATCGTCACCAAGCCGCCGAGCGCCGAGCTGCGCCCCGACCAGAAGGACGAAGACAGCCTGCCGCCCTATGCCGATCTCGACCGCATGCTCCATATGCTCGTCGAGGAGGAAGCGAGCGTCGACGATGTCGTCGCGCGCTATGGCTTCGATCGCGACTCGGTGGTGCGGATCGAGCGGCTGCTGATGCTCGCCGAGTATAAGCGTCGGCAGGCGCCGCCGGGGGTGAAGCTGTCGACGCGCAATTTCGGGCGCGACCGGCGCTATCCGATCACACACGGGTTCAGAACCGGATAGAGGGGGAGAACGGCATGGGATGGCTGGGATCGAAGGCGCCGCCCGAGCGGGCGGAGCAGGTGCTCGAAATCTTGCGCGTGACGGTCGCGATCCTGATCCTGATCCACGGCGTCTATCGCCTGTCGGCGGGGCTCGTCGCGCCTTTCGGCACCTGGCTCGACAGCCTCGGCTTCCCCTTCGGCTATGGCTGGGCGATGGCGGTGACGCTGTACGAGCTGGTCGGTCCCGCGCTGATGCTCGCGCGCCGCTGGACGAGCCTTGTCTCGCTTGGCCATGTCGCAATCCTGACGCTCGGCATGATCCTCGTCCACCTGCCTGCGGGCTGGTTCGTCGTCGGCGGCGGGCGCAACGGGATGGAATATAGCGTCATCCTGATCGTCGCGCTGCTCGGCATCGCCTGGGCATATTGGCCCGCGCGGCGCAGCGCATCGCTATCGCCTCGCGGCCGAATGCGGCTATAGGCGCCGCTCATGACCGTCATCACCCGCTTCGCCCCTTCGCCGACCGGCAGCCTCCACGTCGGCAACGTCCGCACCGCGCTCCACAACTGGCTATGGGCGCGCAAGCATGGCGGGCGCTTCCTGCTGCGGATCGACGACACCGACCTCGAACGGTCGAAAGAGGAATATGTCGGGGGCATCCGCGCCGACCTTGCGTGGCTCGGGCTCGATGTCGACGGCGAGGAGCGCCAGTCGGCGCGCTTCGCGCTCTATGAGGCCGAATTCGACAAGCTGAAGGCGGCGGGGCGCGTCTATGCCTGTTACGAGACGCCCGAAGAGCTGGACATTCGCCGCAAGATACTGCTTTCGCGCGGATTGCCGCCGGTTTACGAGCGCAAGCCCGAGGGCGCGCGGGCGCCCGAAGGCGTCGCGCCGCACTGGCGTTTCAAGCTCGACCATGACGCGTCGATCGAATGGACCGACATGGTCCGTGGCCCCCAGCATTTCGAGCCCAAGACGATGTCCGATCCCGTCGTTCGCCGCGCAGACGGTAGCTGGCTCTACCTGCTGCCGAGCGTGATCGACGATATCGCGATGGGCATCACGCATGTCGTGCGCGGCGAGGATCATGTGTCGAACACCGCGGCGCAGATCCAGATGTTCGAAGCGCTGGGGGCGAAGCCGCCCGCGTTCGCGCACGAAGCGCTGCTCGTCGGCACCGAGGGCAAATTGTCGAAGCGGCTCGGCTCGCTCGGCATGGCGAGCCTGCGCGATGGGGGGATCGAGCCGGTCGCGCTCGTCGCGCTGCTCGCGCGGCTCGGCACCAGCGACCCGGTCGAGCCGGTGACGACCCCGGCGCCGCTGATCGAGAGCATCGACTTCGCGCGCTTCGGCCGCGCGCCCGCGCGCTTCGACGAGGCCGAACTGGCGCTGCTCAATCAGAAAATCCTGCATCATACCGGCCATAAGGCTGTGGCCGATCGGCTCCCCGCCGCGATCACCGAAGCGCGCTGGAACGCGATTCGCCCCAATCTGATGACAGTGGCCGAAGCCGCCGAATGGGTGCCGGTGTTCGACGGTCCCTTCGACCCGCCGCCGGTCGACGGGTCCGACCGGGCGGTTCTGGACGCCGCCGCCGCCGCGGCGCCGGATATCGCCTGGACCAACGACCCGTGGCACGCGCTGACCGGCGCGGTGAAAGAGGCGACGGGGGCAAAAGGCCGCGCGCTGTTCCTGCCGCTGCGCCGCGCGCTGACGGGACGCGACCATGGCCCCGACATGGCCGAATTGCTTCCGCTGATCGCCAAGGACGAGGCGGTCGCGCGGTTTTCGGCCACCTGATCTTCTTGGCCAAGCGATAGCTTGCCGAGTGATTCGCTTGACAAATTAAGTGATGTTATAATATCACTCTGTTCCGACCCGGTCCGATAGGACGGCCGGAACGCCGCGAAGCCGGGTCGAAAGGCAAGGAGAGATGCCATGACCCTGATACCCCTGATTTCCGCGATCGTCGCCACGCCCAAGGCGACGACGAGGCCCGCGGGTGCCTCTGGCGCGGTGCCGCGCACAACCTACGGCAGCGACAATCGTCATCATCCGGTAGCCGCGCTGTTCGCGATCGGCCTGCCGGCGGCGCTCGTCGCCGCGGTGGCGCTGTCGCCGATGATCATTGTCGACGAACCCGCGACGTCGACGCCGCCATGGACGTCGATCACGCTGCCCAAGCCGAAACCGCCCGAGCAGAAGCCCGATCCGAAACCCCAGGCCCCGCCGCAGCAGACCCGCTTCACGGCACCCCCGAACCCGCTTCCCCCGATAGCGCAGAATCCGCCCGAGGCGCCGCCGCTGCCGCCCGTTGCGCCATCCGCGGGCACCGGCGATGCGCCGTCGGTTCCGATCGATCCGCCCGTCGCGCCGGCCAAACCAAAACTCGTGCTCGCGCAGCTCGATTCGCGCTTCGCCGGCGCTTTCCAGCCCGACTATCCGGCGAGCGAGCAGCGGCGCGAGATCGAGGGAAGCGCCAAGGTACGGGTGCTGATCGGCACCGACGGGCGCGTCAAGGCGGTTGAACTGATCAGCGCCGACAGCCCCGGCTTTTTCGAGGAAACCCGGCGGCGGGCGCTCGCCAAATGGCGTTTCAAGCCGGCGACGCGTGGCGGCGTGGCCGAAGAAAGCTGGAAGGTGATGACGGTCCATTTCCAGATCCGCAACGGCTGATCCGCGATCGGGACCGGCTGCGGCGGGCGGTTTTACGCCGCCCGCCCGCTCCTTTCGCTTGACAGAAAAGCCGAATCCCGCCAAAGGCGCCCGGATATCGGGGGCGGCGCCATGCGCGCGGCCCTCTATGTTTTTTCACACCAACGTCGGGGCCCCTAGTCCCGCGGCATCGGTCGGACCGCCGGCGGATGTGCAGTTATTTCGAGGAACAGGGCCATGGCCAAGCCGACGACTGTCAAGATCAAGCTGGTGAGCACCGCCGACACGGGCTTCTTCTATGTCACGAAAAAGAACCCGCGCACGATGACCGAGAAAATGTCGGTGCGCAAATATGATCCGCGTGCGCGCAAGCATGTCGAGTTCAAGGAAGCCAAGATCAAGTGACGTATCGACCCGTTCGGCAAGGCTGAACGGAAGGCGATGCGCCATCCCCGCGAAGCGCGGTCAGGGCGATCCAGGAGGGGCGGCCATTGTGCCGCCCTTTTTCGTGTCCGTCGCCGGCGTCAGTCGCGAAGCGGTCGCCGCGCGATATCATTCTCGATGATGTTGCGGATCGTGATCATCGTCGTGAAGGAATGAACGCCCTTGTCCTCGCCCAGCGCGCGGCGGGTGAAGGCGTCATATTCCTCCATCGAACCGACCTGGACCTTCAGCAGGAAGTCGTCGTCGCCCGTCACCTCCCACACGCCCGTTATTTCGGCGTGCCGCGCGATCTGCCGCGCGAAGGCGTCCATCGTCTGCGGTCCGGCCTGTTGCATCTGGACGAGTACATGCATCGTCAGCGCCGATCCGGTCAGCGCGGGATCGACGATTGCGATGTCGGCGACGATGATCTTTTCCTCGCGCAGTCGGCGCAGGCGCCGCAGCACCGCCGATAGCGACAGGCCGACTCTTTCGGCGAGGACGCGCGCGGGCAGGAGATTGTCCTGCCGGACCAGCGCCAGCAACCGCCGGTCGAATTCGTCGAGGGTGATCATTTTTCGCATCATCCGGTCCATAACGCAAAAATTCGCCGCATTCACGGCCAATTTTGGCGCCTATCGCCATGCGTCCCGCCATAGAAAAGCGGGTGCGGGCCATTTCCTATTGGCGCCGGTATCGCGAGGTGAATGATGTTCCAGAACAGGAAAGCACTTGGTTTCGGTCGCTGGTGGACTGCAGTGGTCGACGTGTCGGCGACGGCGGTCGCGATCCACTATGCCGCGCCGTGGCGCAATCGGGACATCGCCGCCGCGAGACACAGGCCTGCGTAACCGGGACCGCGATCGATTAATCCTGACCCTGGAGCGCGCGGGTTTCGAGCCGCGCGCGCAGGCGTTGCAATTCGCGCGCGGGCACGGGGTCCAGACCGCGCGCAGGCTTGCCCTTGCGAAGCCGTTCGCGGTCCTTTTCCGACGGCTCCACGCGGCGCACGCGTACCGGCGCATGCCCCTGCGCCTTGATGCCAAGCTCTTCGGCCGCGCCGCGCGAAAGGTCGATGAGCCGTCCTTTCGCAAATGGCCCGCGGTCGTTGACACGAACGATGATCCGCCGGCCGGTGTCGAGCGCCGTCACCTCGACATAGGTCGGCAGCGGCAGCGTGGTGTGCGCGGCCGTGATCCAGCCCGAACGAAACGCTTCGCCATTGGCGGTGCGGTTCCCCGATTCGCTTCCATACCAGCTGGCGTATCCCACGGCGTCATATGTCGGCGCGGCAGCGGGTACATAGGTCGTACCGCGAATCGAATAGGCCGGACCGATCCGTACCGGTGTGTCGCTCACCGGCCGGAAATTGCCCCCCGCGCAGGCGGCGAGCAGCATCATCATCGCGCCGGCGCATCCGGAACGGATCATGGATTTTCCTGTCATTCCGCGACCCTAGAACGGGACGGTGCCGGGATAAAGACCCGCGGCCGGCGCAATCAGCGCAGCTGGCGCCACGCACCGCTGATGGTCAGCACCCCTTCGAGAAGTTCGGCCAGCCCCTCGGCGCTGTTCGCTGCGACCGCATCGTCGAGCTTGCGGCGCATGCTGCGATACACCCGCGACAGCGCCGTCGCGACGTCGCCGCCCTTGTCGCGGTCGAGCCCCGCATCGAGGCCGATCAGGATCGCCCGGGCGCGGTGCGCCGGCTCGGTCGCCGAAATGCGTTGTCCCTGCCGGATCATGGCTGCAAGTACGCCGATGGCGGTTTCCAGCTCGTCATACAGCATTGTCACCAGCTCGACCGGGTCGGCGGCGGCGGCGCGGCTTTCATGCTGCAAGCGGCGATAGAGTCCGGTTGCCCGGACAGTCGATGCGGTGGCGGTCACGGCGTCGGTCCCCAAGCTTTGCCTTAATCATTACCCTGGTTCGACCAGAGCTTGATCTGTTGTTCGAGATAGGTCTGCGTCGCCTTGAACGCGGCGAGCCGCGCTTCGAGCTTGCCATATTGCTTCTCGAGGCGGGCTTTGTAGGCGTCCTCGCGCTCCTCGATCTTTTCGAGCTGGTCGCTGAGGCTTTCCTTCTTGGCGTCGAGCGATTTCGACACGCGATCGATGGCGCCGTTGATCCCGATCGCCTTGTCGCGAATCGCGTCGAGCGCGAAGGCGATTCCGGGGTCGCTCTGTTCGGTATGGGTGGCATCGCGGCGCGGGTTGAACAGCGCCTCGACCGCGCCGGCGTCGGTTTCTAGCGCCTTGTCGAGTTTGGCATTGTCCACCGTCAGCAGCCCGTCCTTCGTCGTCGAAATCCCGATGTCGGACAGCTGGTTGATGCTGCCGTGGCTCGAGATCACCTTGTGGATGAGGCCGCCGAGTTCGCGTTCGAGTTCGCGCAGCCCGGTGGTCGGGCCCGACAGGCTCGACGCTGCCACAAGTCTCTTCTTGAGCTGATTATAGACCGCCACGAAATCGCCGACGGTCTGCTTGATCATGTCGAGCGGGCGGCTCGCGCCGATATCGACGGGCTGGCCCGGCGCCGCCTTTTTCAGCGTGAGCGACATGCCCGGAATAACGTCGTCGACGATGTTGCTGGCGCGGCTGAACGCAACGCCGTCGATCGTGAATTGCGCGTTGGCGGCGCTTTGTCCCTCGGTCATCCCGCCCGACGTCGCAAAGGCGGACAGGCCGGGATCGGCGCCGGCGTCGGCGGTCAAGGTGAAGGCGCCGACCTCGCCGGGCGGCCCTTTGAGGATGATGCGATGGCCGCCCTCGTCGGCGATGATCGACGCGGTGACGCCTGCCCCGCTGCCGTTGATCGCTGCGGCAAGACCGTCGAGGCTGTTGTTGGTTGCGTCGATGGTGATCGTCTTGGCAACGCCGCCGACAGTCAGCGTCATCGTACCGGTGCCGATTGCGTCGGCGCGGCTGGCGACGATGCCCGAATAATTGGTCTGCGCGCGCGCGAGCTGGTTCACGACGATGGTTGCGGCGAAGCTGTCGGCGGACATGCCGGCGCGGCTGGTGGCGCCGAGCACGCTTTCGTCGGACACCGTCGGCGTGCTGCGCAGCGTCCCGTCCGCGACCATCTGGCCCAGCGAATCGGCGAATCCGTCGAGGTCGGCGCGCGCCTGCGACAGTGCGCTGATTCGGGTCTGGTTCGCCTGGGTCAGTTCGACCATGCGCGCGATCTTGGGATCTCGCGACGCGTTCGACAGGTCGGTGACCAGCTGTTTGATGTCGATGCCCGACCCAAAGCCGAGGCTGTTGGCGATTGAACTGACCATGTAAAATATCCTTCGACCTCCTTAACGGCGGCCTGCGGACGATCTTAAGCCTGCCGGCGGCCCTCGGGATCGAAATGATGCGATGGCGGCACATCGACCGCCGGTTGGACGATTCCTTCCGCTGCCGCGCGTTCCAGCTGGAAGACGAAGGCGAGCACCGTGGCGACCGCGACGAACAATTCTTCGGGAATGACCCGCCCGGCACGCGCGGTGAAATAGATGGCGCGGGTCAGCTGAGGATATTCGAGGATCGGGACGGCGGCGGTGCGAGCGAGCTCGCGGATCGACAGCGCGACATCGCCGCGCCCGCGCGCCACGACGACCGGCGCCGCGTCGGTCCCGGGACGATAGCGAAGCGCCACCGAAAAATGCGTCGGGTTGGTCAGGACGACGGTTGCCTCGGATACCGCCTTGCGCGCCGATCCGCTCAAAATCTCGTGCGCGCGCTGCCGCTGCGCCTGCTTGAGTTCGGGGGCGCCATCGGACTGGCGCATCTCGTCCTTGATTTCCTGCTTGCTCATCATCAGCCGCTTGTTGCGCTGGAACCATTGCACCGGCACGTCGATCAGCGCGATGACGACCAGCCCGCCGGCGAGCACCAGCATCGCGTGGCCGATCGATTTTCCGGCAAGCCCGACCGCCGCCGTCAGGTCGGTCGACGCCATGCCCATGATCGCGGGCAGGCTGCGTCCCACCAGCCAGTAACCGATGGTCCCGAGCAGCAACACTTTGGCCAGCGCCTTGCCGAGTTCGGTCGCGCCCTGCACGCCGAACATCCGCTTGAGCCCGCTCATCGGGTTCAGCCGGTTGCCCTTGAAATGCAGCGCCTTGCCGCGCCACCCAAAGGATCCGAGCATCGCGGGACCGGCGATGGCCGCGCCCAGCGCGAGCGCGAACAGGCTGGCGAGCGGCAGCAGGATTTCGACGCCGTTGCGCATCAGCGCTTCGCCGGGCGCAAAATCGGCGACGTCGGCGGCGGTCAGCGTCAGCCCGCGGCGGACAAGGTCGCTCGCCGACTGGACGAACCAGCCGCCCGCGGCGATCATCCAGCCGGCAGCCGCGAGCATCATCAGCGCGGTCGCCAGCTCGCGCGACATCAGCACATCGCCCTCGCGCGCCGAATCCGACAGCTTTTTCGCCGTCGGCTGTTCGCTTTTCTGATCCTTGTCGCTGCCTTCGGCCACGGTTCAAATACCGGCCATCATGCGCGCGGCGTCAAGCGAGTCGGACAGGATGCGCGCGATCGCCTCTGCCATCGCGGGAGTCGCGATGCCGAGCAGCACGATGCCAGCGAGCAAGGTCGCGGGAATGCCGACGGCGAACAGGTTGAGCGCGGGGGCCGAGCGGCCGATCACGCCCATGATGATCTGGACGAGGATCAGGACGAATCCGACCGGCATCGCGATGGTGAGGCCCGCGGCGAACATCAGGCTGCCGAAACGGATGAGGCCGCCGATCGCATCCCACGACGGAAAGGCATTGCCGGGCGGCAGCGCGTCATAGCTGCCCACGATGATGTCGATCAGCACGAGATGGCCATCGGCGGCAAGGAACAGCGCGGTCGCCATCATCGACAGGAACTGGCCGATCGCCGAACTCGACGCGCCGCTCAGCGGATCGACCATCGAGGCGAAGCCGAGGCCCATCGCATTGCTGATCACTTCGCCTGCGAGCAGCGCGGCGGCGAGCCCCATCTGGAGCACGAAGCCGATCGCGAGCCCGATCACCACCTCGCCGACGATGAAGAAGAAACCAGGGATCGACACGATGCCTTCCGCCGGCAGCGTCATGCCCGACGCCGCCACCGCGGGCACTCCGACCGCGAGGGCGATCACCAGCCGCAGCTGAACCGGAACGTTCGATGCGCCGAACACCGGCGCGGCGATGAACGCGGCACCGGGGCGTATCATACCCAGCATCCATAGCTGGAGCATCGCCTCGATATTCGGGATGTCGGCGGGATTCATCGGCGTCCTATCGGACGAGCGCCGGGATCTGCGCGAAGATTTCGCGGGTGAAATCGGTGAGCAAGACAAGGATGCTGCCCCCGAAGATTGCAAGGCAGACCGCGGCGACGATCAGCTTGGGGACAAAGGTCAGCGTCTGTTCGTTGATCGACGTCGCCGCCTGGACCATGCCGAGCAGCACCCCGATGACGAGCACCGGCAGCAACAGCGGTGCCGAGGCGAGCGCGAGAATCCATAGCGATTGCTGCGCGACCCCGATGAAATAATCGGCTTCCATCGCGCTAACTCACGAAGGAGGATGCGAGCGACCCCATCGTCAGCGCCCAGCCGTCGACGAGGACGAAAAGGAGCAGCTTGAAGGGCATCGATATGATCGTCGGCGACAGCATCATCATACCCAGCGACATCAGCGCCGACGCAACGATCAGGTCGATGACGAGGAAGGGCAGAAAGATGAGAAAGCCGATCTGGAAGGCGGTCTTGAGTTCGCTGGTGACGAAGGCGGGGAGCAGGATCGAGAAGGGCACGTCCTTCGGGCTCGCGTAGGTCGGCGCTTTCGCGATCTTGGCGAACATCATCAGGTCGGTCTTGCGCGTCTGCTTCATCATGAAGCCGTGCAGCGCGTCGCCCGAACGCGATACCGCTTCGCCGATATCGATCTGTTCCTGCCCATAAGGTTCGATCGCGACGCGGTTCACTTCGCTGATCACCGGCTGCATCACGAACAACGAAAGGAAGAGGCTGAGACCCACAAGCACCTGGTTCGGCGGCGTCTGCTGGAGCCCGAGCGCATGGCGCAGGATCGACAGCACGATGATGATCCGCGTGAAGCTGGTCATCATCAGCAGCAACGACGGCAGCACCGTCAAGAGGCTCATCAGGACGAGGATCTGGAGCGACAGGCTCAGCGGCCGGCCGTCGCCGCCGATTTCGCTCACCGCGCGATTCAGGCCGTCGGCGGCCTGCGCATAAGCGGCGGGCGCGGCGCAAAGCAGCGCGGCGCCGCCCGCCAGCGCGGCGGCGCGCAGCCAGACGCGGCGATCAATCCGCATGGAAATCTCCCTGGCTGTCGTCGGCGAGGCGCGTGATGCCATTCCGCGACACCGCAACGAGGATGCGCTGCCCGGCAAATTCAACCACCGCAAGCTTCGATCCCGGACCGAGCGGCAGAACGTCGACCATTTCGACGGCACGCGTCCGGGCGCCGCCGCCGACAAGCGGAACCCCCATCTGGACGCGCTTCCACAGCCACAGGCTGCCCCACGCCATGCCGCCGATGATCGGCAACAGGATGAGCAGGCGCAGGATATATTCGAACATCAGGCCCTCCGCTCGAAACCTTCGAGGCCGCGCGCCGGCGCGACGATTTCGGCGACCTGGATGCCATAGCGGCCATCGACGCTGACGATCTCGCCCTTGGCGATCAGCGTGCCGTTGGCATAGATGTCGAGCAAGTCGGTCGCGGCGCGATCGAGTTCGATCACGCTGCCTTCGCCGAGCGCGAGCAGTTCGGCGAGCGTCATCGAGGTCGAACCGACCTCGACCGATACGCGCAGCGAGACGCCGGCAAGCAGGTCGAAATTGGGGGCCGCGGCGATCGTCTTGTTGTCGCGGCGGTCGGCACGGGGCGCCGCGGGGGCGTCGCTGAGTTCAGTCATGGTTCGGTCCTTTTTCGATATGGTCTATCATGATCGCGGCGTTGCCATTGGCTTCGCCGATGCTGCCGACCGCGAAGCTGCGGCCCGCGACGGTGACGGGCACATGGCGCGGCATCGCCAGCGGTATGATGTCGCCGACTTCCAGCGCGAGCAGCTTGACGAGGCTGATTTCGGGGCGCGCGAGGACCGAACGGACGGGCAGCCGGACGCCGCGCAGCGCCTTGTTGAGCGCGTTCGACCACAGCGGGTCGGCGTCGTTCGCGGCCTGCGTATCGAGGATATCGGTCCCGGCGATCGCGCGGAGTGCGGCAAGCGGATAGGCGCAGGCGATCGTGCGACCTTCGAAGGGTGCGCCGCGCAGGGTGAAATGCTGAACGAACATCTCGTCGTCGGCGCGGACCGCCGCGAGCTTCGCGGGGTCGGTCGTCACGCAATCGAGTTCGGGATCGACCGCCAGCTTGTCGCGCCATGCGGTCGCGAGTTGCAACCCCATGTCGCGGCCGAGACGCGCTGCGAAACGCTCTTCGGCGTCGGTCAGATCTTCGCGTTCGACGGCAGGTTGTCCCTTGCCGCCATAGAAAATGTCGACAAGTTGAAGGATGAGCGACCGGGCCGCGGCGATCAGAACGGGACCTTTCAGCGGCGGTGCGTGGTAGCGCCAGAAGATGGCGGGGGCAGCTGCGGCGCTCCATTCAGCAAAGCTCATCTGTTCGGCGTTCGCGCGCTCAACCTGGATGGCGGGCGCGCCAAGCGCGCGCAAGAGGTCGCGCAGGCTGCGCCCGAACTGATTGGCGACGCTGTCGAGCACGGGGAAGGCGTAGCTGCCTTCGGCCTTGCGCAGCAGTAGCGACGCTTTCGTATCCACCTTTGGAGTGGCCGGAGCCTTTACGGCTTTGACGGATTTGGCACTGGCGGTCACTGAATCACCAGGCTCGTAAAATAGACATTGTCGATACCCCCGAAACCTTCCTTGTCGCGCAGCACATCGTTGATCGCGGCGGTCAACTGACGTTGAAGCCGCTGTTTCCCCTGGGATGTGGAGAGCAACGCCGGATCCTGTTCGGCAAGCACCATAAGGACGACCGAGCGAATGGGCACGGCCTGCCGTTTGATATTATTGATAACCTTGCCGTCATAGAAGGTCGAAAGGCTGATACCCACCTGCAGGAAGCCCGACCCGTCGGCAAGGTTGGTCGTGAAACTGTCGGTGATCGGATAATAGGTAATCTCATACTTGCGCGGGTCGACCTTGAACCGGTCGTTGGGGACCGACACGGTGCCGATCTTTGGCGGTGCTTCCTTGTCCTCGCCTTCGGCGGCGGGTTCGGCGCCGTCCTCGCTGCGCAGGACGAGCTTCGGATATTTATCCTCGGGCTTCGCCTCATGCGCCGACAGCGCGCCGAAATAGATGCCGGCGCCCGCGCCCGCACCGATCAGCGCGACCGCCGCGACGCCGATCAGCAGCAGCTTCTTGAACTTGCCCTTTTTCTTGGGTGCGTCTTCGACATTGTCCTTGGCCATGATGGGACCCTTTCTGATCAGGCAAAGCGGCCGCGGCGTTCGGCGGCGCGGCCTTCGTCGCGCGGCTCGGCGCGTTCGGTGGCGGTTTCGATGAGGTGGGCGGCATCTGGCGCGGCGGTCCGGCCCTGGCCCTGATTCTGCGACTGGCGGCCGGTTTCGCCCGGCGTGCAGGTGACTTCGGCGCCGGCGACGCGGACGCCCTGCTGGCGGAGTTCTTCGACGAGGCGGCCCTGCGCCGCGTTCACGATCGTTGCGGTCGCTTCATGCTGCGTATCCATCTTCAGGGCAACGCCGTCGTCGCCCATTTGCATGGCAACGTCGAGGCGGCCGAGGTGGCGTGGCATCAGGCGAAAGCTGATGTCGCCGCTATCCGATCTGGTCGCGGCGATGTCGCGCGCCAACTGGTCGATCCACGCGCCGTCGCTGTCCATGTCGAGTACGCGTTCGGCGATTTGCGTCGGCGCGCTGACCTCGGCCACGGGTGCCGCGTGCTGTGTCGCCGGCTGTGCAAAGAGGATCGTCATCGAGGGCGCCGCGTCGGCGGGCGTGGCGGCGGGGGCTCCGGTCGTCGTCATCGCCGTCGCTGCCAGCGGTAGCGTCGATACGGCGCCGCGCGGTGTGGCGGCGAGCAGCGATTCCTGCGGGACATCGGCCACATTTCCGCGGCCATCGGCCGGCTTTGCGCGCGCATCGACCGGCGTTGCGGCCTTGATGTTCGCAGGGACGATCGCGGCCACGATCGCGGCCCAGTTCGCTGCGTTGCCGGGGGGGGGCTCCGCGCCATCGGTCGCCTCGGGGTTCGACGGCGCTTCTGTTTCGGCGGCGCTCGCGGCCGTTTTTGCGGGCGCTGGCGTCGCGCCCTGCGCGCCGCCGTTCAACGCGATCAACAGGTTTTCAGCCTGCGCCGTTGCGTCGGTTTTGGCAGGGTCGGCTTTGACGGCCGGAACCTTGGCGGCGGTATCGGTTTCGACGGGCAGGCCTTCGGCGGGCGGTACGACGGCCTGCGGTTCGGGGGCCTGGGTAACCGGCATCGCGGCAGCCTGGGCCGGTGCGGCCGCGAGAAGCCGATCGAAACCGCCATCGATGCCGCTCTCGGAAATTTGCCCGATATTGGTGAGGAAAGCGGAGAAGCCCGCCGGCATCGTCGGCTGCGCAGTGGGAGGGGACGATGCGCTCATCATGCCGCGCCCCCTTCGATCAGGCGGAGCGACATGCCCGCGCGCGCGCGGTGCGGACGGTTGGCGTCGCTGCGGCGTTCCAGTTCAACTTCGGCCGATTTGCGGCTGCGCTCGTACAGCCGCACCGCCGATTCTTCCTTGGCCATCGCGCTTTGCGCGAGCGCACCCATATGGTCGCGGCGCGCGCTCGCGCCTGCCAGCGGGGCGGTCAGATTTTCCTTCGCCATGTCGAGCCGCATCGCGAGCTCGCCGATCGTGTTGAGCGCGCCGCCAGCGACGGCGCCCTTGGCCACCGCCAGATCGACGCGCAGCGTTTCGAGCCGCCGCGCCAGCTCGACGAGGTTCGCCAGTTCGCCGGTGGCGCGCGCCAGATTGGCCTCGGCCATCTGATGTTCGACGGTGCGCACGCGGATGATACGTTTGCGGCGTGCGGTACGGGCGGTCATGCGGAATATCCTTCAATCAGGGTCTGGCGGGAAATGTCGAAATCGACCCGCGCCTTGGCAGGCTGGGTCACGAAGGCGAGCTGGTCGGCGTGGCGGGCGATCGCTTCGTCGAGCACCGGATCGTTGCCGGCGACATAGGCGCCCATCAGCATCAGATCGCGATTCTCTTCATAGGCGGACCACAGCTGGCGAAAGCGCGTTGCGGCGGCGGCATGGTCGGGATCGACCGAATCGGCCATCGTGCGCGACAGCGAACGCGCGACGTCGATCGCGGGATACACGCCCTGTTCGGCAAGCTGGCGCGACAGGATGATATGGCCGTCGACGATCGCGCGGGCGCTATCGACGACCGGGTCGTCGATGTCGCCGCCATCGGCGAGGACGGTGTAGAGCGCGGTGATCGAGCCGCCGGTTTCGCGGTCGATACCGGCGCGTTCGCAGAGCGAGGGAATGAGCGCGAAGACCGACGGCGGATAGCCCTTCATCGTCGGCGGCTCGCCGAGGGTCAGCCCGATCTCGCGCTGCGCATGCGCGACGCGGGTCAGGCTGTCGATCAGCAGCAGCACCTTCTTGCCTTCGGCGCGGAAGGCTTCGGCGATCGCGGTCGCGCGCATTGCGGCGCGCAGGCGGAGCAAGGGCGGGTGATCGGCGGGGACCGCGACGACGACCGATTTCTTGCGGACTTCGGGGGGCAGCTTGGTTTCGACGAAGTCGCTGACCTCGCGGCTGCGTTCGCCGATCAGCCCGACGACGATCACGTCGCATTCGGTGCCCGCGATCATCTGGCCCATCAGCACCGACTTGCCGACGCCCGACCCTGCGATGATCGCGACGCGCTGGCCTTCGCCGACGGTGAGCAGGCCGTTGATCGCGCGAACGCCCATGTTGAGCGGCTTGGTCACGCGGCCGCGGCGCAGCGGATTGACCTTGCGGCCGGCCAGCGGCCACTGGAACTGCGACTTGATCGCCGGACGGCCGTCGAGCGGATTGCCCTGCGCGTCCATGATGCGGCCGAGCAGCGTCTTGCCGACGGGGACCATCGAGCTCGCGCCATGCGGTTCGACGGGTGCGCCGGTGACCAGCGGCTTGTTGGTGTCGAATGGCAGGACGAGGCTGCGGTGGCCGCGAAAACCGACCACTTCGCCATAGACATAGTCGTTGTCGGCCGACTTGATTCGCACATTGCTGCCGAGTGGTTGAGGGAATCCCGACACCTCGAGCATGATGCCTTCGTGCGCGACGAGCGTGCCGATCCGGCGCGGACTGGCGTTCGTCAGCTCGATGCCCTCGAGAAGCTGCTGTGCGGACAGGGCGAGCCGGCGCGTCATGCGGCCTCTCCCGTGCCGAGCGCCGACCGCAGTTCGTCGAGATAGACGGCGCGACCATGTTCGATCCAGCCGGTCGACGTTTCGAGGCGGATGGTCCCGCGCAGCATCGCCGGGTCGCTTTCGATGGACAGCGTCAGCGGGCCGTCGGCGAGCAGGGCCGCATCGTCGGGGTGGACCCACAAGGTGCGCGCCTTGTCGGCGTCGGCGACCATCGCGGCGGCGGTTTCGGCCTGCGCCCGGAGCCAATCGGCATCGATCGGGGCGGTGGCGACGATCTGGCGGACCAGCCGTTCGACGGTTTCGGCGATCAACTGTGCCAGCTCCTCGCTCGGCTCGTCCTGCAGCGCTTCGGCGCCGGCGAGCAGCGCCAGCAGCTGGTGGCGTTCGGCGACGAACGCGGCTTCGGCGATACGCTGGCCTTCGGCAAGGCCGCGCGCAAAGGGATCGTCGACGTCGACCTCGACCGCGCTTTCCAGCTCGGTCTGGTCGGCAAAGCGCGAGGGCGCAAAGGAGAGCGGGCGGAAGCCGCTATTGCGCGCCATCGCCTCGCCGAGCGAGACGGGGGTGAAGCCGGTTTCGGCGCTACGGTCAGACATAATCGTCGCCGCCCCCGGCGATCATGATTTCGCCGGCCGCGGCCATCTGGCGGACGATCAGCATGATGCCCTTTTGCGCTTCGTCGACGTCGGCGCGCTTGACCATCGTCATTTCGGCCATTTCGTCGCGGATCGTTTCCGATGCGCGCTTCGACATGGTCGCGAGGCACAGATCGACCATATCCTCGTCGGTGCCCTTCAGCGCGATCGCGAGCTGCGCCGCGTCGACCGAACGCAGCACGCTGCCGAGGCTCTTCTTGTCGAGGTCGCGCAGATTTTCGAAGATGAACATCTCTTCCTCGATCGTCTGGGCGAGGATGCGGTCATGCTTCTTGAGCGCGCGGATCGTGCGTTCGGAAAGCTGCTTCGGCATCTTCTTCATGATCTTGGCGACGTCGCTCGGTCCGCCGATCGCCTGCTTGGCGACGCGCTGGCCGTCGACATTGGCACTCGCGAGCACCGATTCGAGGTCCTCGATCGCCGCGGCGGGGACCGAGGTGAGCATCGCCGCGCGGAGCACCAGATCGGCCTGGAGCACTTCGTCGAGCGTCTCGATCGCGCGGGCGGCGATGTCGGGAACGAGCACCGAGAGGATCAGCGCGCCGACCTGCGGATGCTCGCTGGCGAGCAGGCCGCTGATCGCGTCGACGTCCATCCAGCGCAGGATTTCGAGCGACGCGGCGCTCCGCTGCGGGGCGACGGCCGCCAGGATATTGTCGGCGCGGACGTTGCCGACGGCTTCGGTCATCACGGTCCGGATGCGTGTGTCGGCGCCGATCGCGAGCGCGCTGACGTCGCGGCTGCGCGTCACGAAACGGTCGAGCGCCTGCCCGATCTGCTGTTCGCTGGCATTGGCGGTATCGAACATCGCCTTCGCCAGCTGGCGGACCTCTTCCGGCGCCAGCTGTTTCAGGATCGTGGCGGCCTCGCTTTCGTCGAGCAGCATCAGCAGGATGGCGGCAGCAGCGGATCCGTCGATCGTCGGCGTCGCGGGTGCATTGTCGAGTTCGGCGACGTCAGGCACGGGCGCCCTCCTGCATCAGGTGGCGGACGACGAGCGCGGCGCGCGCCGAATCCTGGCGGACGAAGGCGCGAACCAGATTGGCGCGCGCTTCATAGCTCGGCGCCTGTTCGATCATTTCCAGCGTGATTTCGCGGCTGCCTTGACCATTGCCGAGCGCCGGGCGGTCGGTCGCGGCGAGCAGCGATGCTTCGAGCTCCTGATTTTGTTCGGCGCGCTTCGCGGCACGTTCTTTCGCGGCGCGGATCATCGGGCGGCCGATGAAGAGGAAGGCAAGCAGCGCGGCGAGGATCGCGCCGACCTGCTTGACGAGCGGCAGGAACCAGCCCTGGTCGTAAAAGGCGGGAGCGATGTCCTCGACCGGCGCAAAGGGGCGCTGGTTGATCGCGACGAGGTCGCCGCGGGTCGCGTCGTAACCGATCGCGCCCTTCACCAGATTGTCGATCTTGGTCAGGTCGGCCTGCGTCAGCGCCTTCTTGCCCTGGTTGAGCGCGACCGCGACCGAGACACGGCGCAGCTTGCCCTGCGGCGAATGCGTTACCGAAATCTCGCGGCCGACCTCGTAAGCGCGCGCGGCATTTTCGTTGCTCTCGACCCCCGGCGCCGGGGCCGCGCCGGGCGCCGCCGGCTGCGGCCCTTCGGCGGTGACCGTCGTCGCCTGCGGCGGCTGGTTCGACAGCGCGCCAGGGATGCCGACGGCGGGAGCGCTCGTGCCGCTGGTCGAACGGGTGATCTGTTCGCTGGTCAGCGCGCGATCATTTTCGGGGAAGCTTTCGCGCGTCGCCTGGCTTTCCGACATATCGACGTCGGCATGGACCTCGACCGTATAATTGCCGGCACCGAGCATCGGGCCGAGCAAGGTGTCGAGCGCGCGGCGGAACCGGTCCTCGACCTGCAATTGCAGCTGGAAGGCCTTCATGTCGCTGCCGCTTGCGGTGTCGGACAGCAGCGCGCCGCGCTGGTCGATCACCGACACCTGATCGGCATTCATGCCGGGGATCGACGAGGCGACGAGGAAACGGATCGCCTGCACCTGTCCGTCGGACAGTGAGCGGCCGTTCTGGAGGGTCAGCATCACCGAAGCGGTGGCGGGCTTGTCTTCGCGGACGAACAGGCTGGGTTCGGCCGCCGCGACATGGACGCGCGCGCTCCGGACCGCATCGATCGTCTCGATCGTGCGCGACAGGTCGGCCTCGCGCGCCGAACGCAGCGCTTCGCCCTCGATCGCGCGGCTCGATCCCATGGGCAGCGACGCGATCAGGCTGTCGCCGCTCGGCGCTGCCTTGGGCAGTCCCTGCCCGGCGAGCGCGATGCGCGCTTGGTGCAATTTGTCGGCGTCGACGGTCAGAGCGCCGGTCGAGGAGTCGATGCTGTGCGCGATGCCCTGCGACTGCAGCGCCTCGGCAACCGCCGCCTTGTCGGCGTCGTCGAGCCCGGCGAACAGCTGGGCCTGCGGGGCCGCCTGCATCGTGAACCAGGCAAGCGCGGCGATGCCGATCGCCGAGGTCATCGCGATCGCCGGCAATGCGCGCTGCACCGCAGGCTGGCGGATAAACTGGCTCACGGGTGCGAAGCGACCGTCGAGGAGGGGGGCGGGAAGGCGGTTCGCGGAACCGTTATCCAGAGAATTGGGGACGGGGGTCAGGATTTGTGCTTCGGCCATGGATTACACCGGCATGTTCATGATGTCGCGATATGCGGACAGCAGCTTGTTGCGGACTTGCAGCGTGGTTTCGAAACCCAGCGAGGCTTTCTGCCGCTCGATCATCACGCTGACGATGTCGTGGGTGTCGCCGCGTTCATAGGCTTCGCTGATCTGGCTCGCTTTCGACTGCTGGGCGTTGACCTGTTGCAGGGCATTGTTGATCGCGGCGCCGAAATCGGGCGCGCCCCCCATTCCCTCGACGCCGCCTTCGGCCGCGCCGATCCCGCCGCGGCCCGCGGCGCGCTGCAAGGCCTGATTCTGATTGAGGATCGAGCTGCGCATCTGCAGCAGCCGGCTCGGGTCAATCGTGCTCATTGCTTCTCATCCGTCCTGTTGCGCGGCGGCCTGCCGCACGCACAAAGAAGAATGCAAAGCTCGTGCCAAAAAAATTATTCGTTCATTTTCATATATTTAAACTGATTTTATAGGGCTGTCGGACCGCTTCCGGCATTTTTTTGACGGGGCGGGCTTAAGCGCCGTTGCTGCTCGCCGTTACTGCTTTCCGTGACCGCTCCTCGAGCCCTCACATCACGGGAATGGCCATCGAGGCCGGAAAGGAACAAAGATGACTGTCATCAACACCAATGTGAGCGCGCTTCGCGCCCAGAACAATTCGCGTGTCGCCAGCCAAATGCAGTCGCAGGCGATGGAACGCCTGTCGAGCGGCAAGCGCATCAACGCTGCGAAGGACGATGCCGCCGGCCTGGCCGTCGCGACCCGCATGGAAGCTGCATCGCGCGGTTTCACCCAGGCGATCCGCAACGCCAACGACGGCATTTCGCTCGCCCAGACCGCCGATAGCGCTGCGGGCAGCATCTCGGACATCCTGATCCGGATGCGCGAACTCGCGATGCAGGCCGCGAACGGCACGCTGAGCGACGACGACCGCGCGCTGGTGCAGGAAGAAGTCGGCGCGCTGATTTCGCAGATCGGCGACATCACGACGCAGACGACCTTCAACGGCAACCAGCTGATCGACGGCAGCGTCGCCACCGGTTTCGACATCCAGACCGGCATCAACGATACCGAAGTGGTGAACATCACCGTCGCCAGCCTGTCGGCTGCGGGCCTCGGCGTCGCCGGTCTTTCGGTCGCGACCGCCGCGGGCGCCACGGGAGCCCTCGCAACGATCGACGATGCGATCACCATCGTCGCCGAAGAACGCGCCAACCTTGGTGCGCAGCAGAACCGCCTGTCCTCGGCTGTCGATAATTTGACGTCGCGTGTCACCAATCTGGACGAAGCGAAGTCGCGCATCGAAGACGCCGATTTCTCGGTGGAATCGACGAACCTCGCAGCCGCCGGTATCCTGGCGCAGGCATCGACCGCGATGCTCGCGCAGGCGAACCAGAGCTCGCAGGGCGTGATGAACCTGCTCCGCGGCTAAGTTTCGCGAACATATTTCAGGCTATATTCGGTTGGTCCCTTAGATAGCCTGATCAGATGCCCCGGCCCCCACAGCCGGGGCATCATCTTTTGTCTGTTCGGCATGGCCGAACCGGGCTGGTCCCGTTGTCGACGACGGTCGGCCGCAACTAATGAAAATCGCGCGACTTGGGCAGAATGCGGACGTTGCGCGGATGACCGTGCTGCGCTGCATGGCCGCGCGGCCGCTGCGGATGCTTTACCTCGTCGGCGCGGCAGACCTCGGGATCGAAACGCCGGTCGCTGCCCAGCGTATCGAGCATCGCCGTCCGGTCGACGATCCGTGTCGCCATCAGGTGGATGACGCCTTCCTTGCTCCGCTGCACTTCGCCCTCGGCGAGCATCAGCCGCGATGCCATCACCGCGCGGCGCTGGCGTTCGAAATGGCGTGCCCACAGCAGGATGTTGACGATCCCGCTCTCGTCCTCGAGCGTGATGAAGATCGCATTGCCCTTGCCCGGTCGCTGACGGATCAGCACGACGCCGGCGGTGCGGACGATCGATCCGTTTTTCGCGGCGGCGACCCCCGCCGTGCTCAGCACCCCTTCGCGCTCGAAATCGCGGCGCAGGAAGGCCATTGGATGGCCCTTCAGCGACAGCCGCGTCGTCTGGTAATCGGTGAGCACATGCTCGACCATCGGCGTCAGCGGCAATTGCGCGTCCTCCTCGGCACCGAGTTCGTCGGTTTCGGCTGCGCCGAACAACGGCAGCACGCCTTGCCGCACCCGCCGCGCATCCCACAGCGCGGGCCGCCGGTCGAGCCCCATCGACCGGCACGCATCGGCATCGGCGAGCAGGCGCAGCGCGCGCGACGGCAGGTTGGCGCGGCGCGCGAGTTCCTCGACCGAGGCGAAGGGGGCGGCGCTCCGCGCCTCGCCGATCTGCTTCGCCCATTCCTCGCGAAACCCGTCGACCTGCCGGAATCCGATCCGGAGCGCGAGGCTGCCGTCCTCGCCTCGTTCGAGGCTGTTATCCCAATGGCTTGCATTTACATCGACCGCGCGCACCTCGACCCCATGCTCCTGCGCATCGCGCACCAGCTGCGCGGGGGCGTAGAAACCCATCGGCTGCGAATTGAGGATGCCGCATGCGAAGACGGCGGGATGATAATGTTTGATCCACGAGGATACATAGACCAGCCGCGCGAAGGACTGGGCATGGCTTTCGGGAAAGCCATAGCTTCCGAAGCCCTCGATCTGCTTGAAGCAGCGCTCGGCGAAATCTTGGCTGTAGCCACGCCGGACCATCCCGCCGACCATCTTCTCGCGGAAATTCTCGATCGTTCCGACATTGCGAAAGGTCGCCATCGCACGGCGCAGGCCATTGGCTTCGTCGGGGGTAAATTCAGCGGCAACGATGGCGAGTTTCATCGCCTGTTCCTGAAACAGGGGGACGCCATAGGTTTTGCCTAGAACATCGTGCAGTTCGTCGGGCGGATGCGGGGCGGCGGGTTCGGGAAATTCCACCGGCTCCTCGCCGTTGCGGCGGCGTAGATAGGGGTGGACCATGTCGCCCTCGATCGGGCCGGGGCGAACGATCGCCACTTGTACCACCAGATCGTAGAAGATCTTCGGCTTGAGGCGCGGCAACATGTTGATCTGCGCGCGGCTTTCGACCTGAAAAACGCCGATGCTGTCGCCCTTCTGCAGCATGCCGTATACTTCCGCATCGTCACAATCGATGTCGACTTCCAACGTATGGTCGCCAAGACCATGCTCGCGCATCAGGTCGAAGCATTTGCGAATGCAGGTCAGCATGCCGAGCGCGAGCACGTCGACCTTCATCAGTCCCAGCGCGTCGATGTCGTCCTTGTCCCATTCGATGAAAGTCCGGTCCTCCATCGCGGCGTTGTGAATCGGGACGAGTTCGTCGAGCCGTCCTTCGGTCAAGATGAAGCCGCCGACGTGCTGCGACAAATGACGCGGCGCCTTCAGCAATTCGCCGACGAAACGGTGCAGCCGTTCGATCTCGCCATTATGCGGATTGAGCCCGGCTTCGACGAGCCGCTCGACCGGAACATCGTCGCCCCAGCTACCCCAACTCGTATCGGCGAGCCGGGCGGTTACATCTTCGCTGAGACCGAGCGCCTTGCCGACTTCGCGGATCGTGCTGCGCGGGCGGTAATGGATGACGGTCGCGGCGATCGCGGCGCGATCACGCGTATAGCGTTCATAGATATATTGGATGACCTCCTCGCGTCGTTCGTGTTCGAAGTCGACGTCTATGTCGGGGGGCTCGTCACGTTCGGCCGACACGAAACGCGAGAAGAGCAGATCGTGTTGCATCGGGTCGACCGAGGTCACGCCGAGCAGGAAGCAGACGATCGAATTGGCGGCCGATCCGCGGCCCTGGCACAGGATCGGCGGCTGCTGTGACCGGGCGTAGCGGACGAGATCGTAGACGGTCAGGAAATAATAGACGTAGCGCCGCTTCTTGATCAGCCGCAGCTCGTCGGCGAGCAGCTTCCGGACTTTCGCCGGCAGCGGCGTTTTATAGCGCTCCTCGGCGGCGGTTTTCACCAAATGGTGCAGATAGGGAAAGGGCTTCCATCCCGGCGGGAGCGGCTCGTGCGGATATTCATATTGCAGGTCTTCGAGGCGAAAGCTGATACGCGCGAGCAGCTTTGCACTTGCTTCAATCGCCTTAGGATAGCCGTCGAACAGCCGTTTCATCTCGGCGGGCGCTTTCAGATAACGCTCGCCATTGGCCCGAAGCAGCTTGCCGGCCTTCGCGACCGTCATACCCTCGCGGATGCAGGTGATGATATCGTGAAGCGGGCGTTGTCTCTTGGTTGCATAGAGAGCGTCGTTGGTCGCGAGCAGCGGAACGCCGGTTGCTGCCGACACGCGCTGGAGTTCGGCCAGCCGGCGCGCGTCGGCGCCCGATTGCGGCATCATGGCGGCCAACCAGAGCGATTTCGGTCGCTTGCTTTTGAGGGTGCGGAGCAATTCCTCGTCGCCTGCCATCGCGATGAGGAGGAGATCGTCGCAATGATCGAGCAGGTCTTCGAGATGGAGAATGCAGTCGCCCTTTTGCGCGCGCAGGTTTCCGGTCGACAGAAGACGCGTCAGTCGTCCCCAGCCTTGGCGATCGACGGGGTAGGCGACGATATCGGGGGTGCCGTCGGCGAAGACGAGCCGGGCGCCGACCACCAGCCGAAAGCCCTCCACCATCTCGGGTCTCTTGACCTGCAAATCTTTCAGAAAAGCCCACGCCCGCACCACCCCCGCGACGCTGTTCCGGTCCGCAATGCCGATGCCTGTCATGCCGAGCGCGATTGCCTCGGCTACCATTTCGGCGGGGTGCGAGGCGCCGCGCAGGAAGCTGTAGTTGGTTGCGGCGACCAGTTCGGCGAAGCCCGGATCGGCGCCGGTGCCGCTCATGCGAAGACCCCATGGATATACCAGCGTGGGTCGGGCTTTTCGTCGTAGAGGCCGTGGCGAAAGAGCCAGAAGCGGCGGCCCTGCGCATCCTCGACGCGGTAATAGTCGCGCGTCAGTCCGCCATTGTCGCGCCGCCGCCACCATTCGGCGGCGATGCGCTCGGGACCTTCGTAGCGGCGCACCGCATGCGCCTGCCGGCGCCAGCGGAACCGGTGCGGGGGGCCGTCGGGCACCTCGGCGATCACCTCGATCGGCTGCGGCGGGTCGAAAAGATGAAAGGGGCGCGTCGGCGGCTCGCCGGGTTCGGGCGCCTGCCAGGGCAGCGGTGCGGGTGCGTCGATCGCGGGGAGTTCGAGCTGCGCCTGCTCGGGAATATGCGTGTCGGCGGGGCGCAGCCGTCGTACCCGCCCGCGCCCAAGCCGCGTCGCAAGCCGGTCGGCGAGCTCGTCGATCGCGGCCTCCTTCACCGCGCCGCCCTCGAGTCCCAGTTGACTCGCGCCGAGCGTCTCGATCCGCGGCACCGCGAGACGGATCATGTCGAAGCCGAAACCGGGATCAAGCGGGTCGGCGAGGCCGTCCAGGCGCTCGGCGAACAGGCGCATGACAAGGCCGGCGTCGCGCGTCGGATGGCCGGTCTCGATCGCGATGTCCCGCGCGAGGCCGTCGCTGCGAAAGAAGGTCGCGCGGAAAGAGCGCCCGCCCTTGCCGCGTTCGGCGAGATCCCCGATCGCTTCGCCAACGAGTTCGGCAAGGATTTTGGCGGCGTGCGCGGTGCTGCCGAGCGGTTCGGCAAAGCGGCGTTCGGCGACCACCGGCGGCGGCGGCACACGCGGGTCGAGCGGGCTCGGCGCGTCGCCCATTATCCGCCGCAGCGCCATCGCGGCGTCGGCGCCGAAGCGCGCGGCGAGGTTCGCCATCGGCCGGCCCGCAAGGTCGCCGATCGTCTTCAACCCTGCGCGGACGAGCGCAGTCGTCTCCTCGGCTTCGAGTTCGAGCGCGGCGACGGGCAGACGGCGGATCGCGCTGGTCTCGTCGGGGGCGGGACGCGCCTGATAGCGCGCGAGCGCGCGCGCGGCGTCGGCGGTCGGGCCGAGCGCGTGGCGCAGCGTCATGCCGAGCCTTGCAAAGCGTCCTTCGATATCGGCGACCACGCCCGCCTCGCCGCCCAGCAGATGCGCGGCCCCCGCGATGTCGAGGATCAGTCCGTCGGGTGCGTCGAGTGCGACGAGCGGCGTATAGCGCGCGCAACCCTGTGCGAGCCGGTCGAGCCAGTCCTGATCGAGTACCGGATCGTGCGGCACGATCATAAGCTCGCCGAGCTGCGCGCGCGCGTCGGCGAGCGGCATGCCGGGCCGCAGCCCGACCGCGAGCGCCGCCGCGTCGACGCTCGCGAGCCGCATCGCGCCGCGTCGCTTCTCGGCGAAGACAAGCGGAGCGTCAGGCCGCCGCGGCGCCGTGCGAAGCCATCGCTCGGCGGGCAGGAAGGGGAAGAAGAGCGCCAGATAGCGCCGTTTCCCGGAAAGATTGTTCATCATGGTTCCAGTCCAGTCGCCAGCGCGTCCCCGCGGGGCCGCCGCGCCAGCGCAGCAGTTCGAGGTCGAAGGCGGGGGCGCCGGGGGCATCGGCCGCGAGCGCGTGCGAGGGCCCGGCGGCGACGCTCCAGCGCGTTTCGGCGACGCTCGGCGTCGGCACGGCATTCAGGCGGAGCATCAGCAAGGTCGTGCCCGCATCGCGTGCGCCAAGCGCGAGCCGGCGCCCGGCGGTCAGATCGAGCAAGGGGAATTTGCCCCAGCTTTCGACGATCACCGCCGCCGACCCGGCGCAGCGGATCGCGTCGTTCGCGCAGGCGAGCAGCATTTTGGGATCGGCGGTTTCGACGAGCAGCAGCCGGTCGGGGTCGCCGCCAAGTTCGGCGATGCCGGGGGCATAGATGCGGCCGCTGCGCTTGTTCGCGTCGGTGGTCCGCAGCCAGATCAGCGGCGCCTTGCCCGGGGCGCGCAGCGCGACCAGCGCGGCGAAGGCGGCGGCGCTCGTTGCATCGAGCGCGTCGGCGGCAAAAAATTCATGGATGCGCCCGATCGCGAGTCCACCATGGAGCGCGTCGTCGAAGCGCGCGTGCCCGCTCGCCAGCCAGCCTTCGGCCCGGTGGCTTTCCACGCCGTCGCTGGCGGCGATCCGGGCGATGCGTTGGCGCAGCCCGGCGAGAGGGTGAGACGACTCGCGCATATTTTGTTCCTGATATGTTCTATTAGCGCGCGAGTGCGGGCGATTGTCAAGGAGAGTCCGCCACAGCCCTATCGTCCCCGGACTTGATCCGGGTCCATTCTGCCGACGTCGCAATGGATGCCGACTCCGGTCCAGAAGGTTAGGGCGCTGCCGTTCCCGCGCTGCTGTCGCCGCCCAAGGCGCGGAACAAGGCGATTCGCGTGCTGACGAGCAGCAACTGCGTGCCGATCTCGCTCCGCCGCGCCGCATAGAGGCTGCGCTGGGCATCGAGGCTCGACAGGAAGCTGTCGACGCCGCCCCTGTAGCGCGCGTCGGCGAGCGTCGCGGTGTCGGCGGCGGCGTCGCTATTCGCCGCTGCGGCGCGTACGCGTTCGGAGATTGTGCCTTGCACCGCGAGCGCGTCGGCTACCTCGCGAAACGCCGTCTGGATCGCGCCTTCATAGCCCGCGAGCGCGGCATCGCGCTGCGCTTCGCTGATCGCAACCCCGGCGCGGCGCCCGCCGGCGTCGAAGATCGTCGCCGTCGCGTCGCCGCCCGCCGACCAGTTGAACGACCCGCGATCGAACAGGCTGGAGAGCGCATCGCTCGCGAAACCGAGCAAGCCGGTGAGCGAGATCGACGGAAAAAGCGCCGCGCGCGCGACGCCGATATCGGCGTTGGCGGCGCGCAGGGCATATTCGGCCTCGATCACGTCGGGACGGCGCAGCAATATTTCGGAGTTCACCCCGGCGGGCAGCGCGACGATCGCCGGCGTGACCTCGGCAAGACTCGCCGGCAGCAGCGCGCGGTCGACCTCGGCGCCGACGAGCAGGCGGATGAGATTTTCGTCCTGCGCGAGCGCGGTCTGCTGCTGCGCGATCGCATCCTCGGCGGTCGCGAGGATCTGCTCGGCCTGGCGCAGGTCGGTGCGCGGCGCGACGCCGCCGTCGAGCCGCGCTTTGGTCAGCCGCACGCTTTCGCGCGCGTTGGCGGCGGTATCCTCGGCGATCTTGAGCAGGTCGCGGTCTGCGCCATAGCTCGCCCAGGCGTCGGCGAGGCTGGCGATCAGCGCGACGCGCACGGTGCGCGTCGCCGCCTCGGTCGCGAGCGCGCGGTTGCGGTCGGCCTCGGTCGCATTGGCGAGGCGGCTGAACAAATCGAGTTCGAAGGCGGTGACACCGCCACGCAGCGAGAAATCGCCGCTGCCATTTCCATCGCCGCTACCGTCCGAATAGCCCGCGCCCGCCGTCACGCCGATTTCGGGAAATTGCCCCGATCGCGTGACGCGCACCTGCGCGCGCGCCGCGGCGACATTGGCATAGGCGGTGCGCAGGTCGCGATTGTTGGCAAGCGCCTGTTCGGTCAGCGCCTGAAGCCGTGGGTCGGTGAAAACGCTCTTATAGGAGAGGATCGGCAGCGCCGCCTCGTTCTGGAGCAGATAAGCGTCGCCGACGGGCCAGCTTTGCGGCACTGGCGGCGCCGGCAGCTCCGTCTTTGGCGCGAGCGAGCAGCCGCCGAGCGCGAACGCGCCGGCGAGGAGAAGCGTGCGAATGCGGGTCATGCCGGCACCTCGGCGGCGCCATCGTCCTTCTTCTTGCCGAAGCGCGCGCGCATTGCGGCGAGGCCGTCGCGCACGCCGCGGCGGACGAGGACAAAGAAGAGCGGGATGAAGAAGATCGCGAGGAAGGCGGCGGTGAGCATACCGCCGATCACCGACGTGCCGATCGCGACGCGGCTGTTCGCGCCCGCGCCGGTCGCGATCGCCAGCGGCAGAACCCCGAAAATGAAGGCAAAGCTCGTCATCAGGATCGGCCGCAGGCGGATCCGCGCCGCGTCGACTGCTGCCTCGATCACGCGCTTGCCCTTTTTCTCTTCCTGTTCGGCGAATTCGATCATCAGGATCGCATTTTTAGCGGCGAGCCCCATTGTCGTGAGCAGGCCGATCTGGAGATAAACGTCGTTTTCGAGCCCGCGCAGATTCACCGCGAACACCGCGCCGATCAACCCCAGCGGAATGACGCACAGCACCGCGAGCGGGATCGACCAGCTTTCATAGAGTGCGGCCAGGCAGAGGAAGATGACGAGCAGCGACAGGCCGTAGAGCAGGGGCGCCTGCCCCGACGAGAGGCGCTCCTGATAGGAAGAGCCCGACCAGGCGACGCTGGTTCCGGGGATTTCGCTTGCCATGCGCTCCATCTCGTCCATCGCCTCGCCCGAGCTGGTGCCCGCTGCGGGCTGGCCGGAGATTTCGAAGGCGGGCACGCCCTGAAAGCGCGAACTGCTGCTCGGCGTCGTCGACCAGCCGGTCCGCGCAAAGGCCGAGAAAGGCGACATTTCGCCATCGGCCGAACGGACGAACCATTGCCCGAGATCTTCGGGTTTGGAGCGATAGGGGGCATCGCCCTGCACATAGACGCGCTTGACGCGCCCCTTGTCGATGAAGTCGTTGACATATCGACCGCCCCACGCGGTCGCGAGCGTCGAATTCACGTCGGCATTGTCGATGCCATAGGCCGTCAGCCGCTGCGTATCGACGTCGATCTTCAGCGTCGCGACATCGGGCAGGTCGGACAGGCGCACCGACGTCAGCTTCGGATTGTCGTTCGCCATCGCGAGCAGGCGGTCGCGCGCCTTGGCGAATTCGGCGCGGTTCATTCCGCTGCGGTTCTGAAGCTGCATCGTGAAGCCCGACGAATCGCCGAGGCCGCGCACCGCGCCCGGGACGAGCGCAAAAATCTGCGCGTCGCGCAGACCGCTCAGTGCCTTGCGCGCCCGATCGACAATCGCATCGGCGGTATTTTCCCTGCCCGGCCGGTCATCCCAATGGGTGAGGTTCACATAGCCCTGGCCGGTATTCTGTCCCGCCGCCGCGCCGCCGCCGCCGCCCGCGATCAGGAACAGCGTCTGGATGTTCGCTTTCTCCTGCGTCAGCAGATATTTTTCGATCTCGTCGCGCACCTCGAGCGTGCGCGCCTGCGTCGCGCCGGCGGGCAGGCGGAACTGGACTGCGACGCGCCCCTGATCCTCGTTGGGCAGGAAACCGCCCGGCAGGCGCAGGAACAGGAACACGAGCGCGGCGAGCAGCAGCAGATAAAGGCCGAGGAAGAGCCATTTGCGGTCGACGACCTTGGTCACGCTGCCGACATAGCGGGAGACCGAATGGTCGAAGCGCGTGTTGAAGCCGTTTTTCGCGCGTTCGAGGAAGGCGCGGACGCGCGGAAAGCGCCCGCCGCCCGCTGCCCCCTCGGCGTGGCTCTTCGGCTTGAGCAGGGTCGACGTCAGCGCGGGGCTCAGGATCAGCGCGACGAGCACCGACAGCATCATCGCCGAAATGATGGTGACCGAGAATTGACGATAGATGACGCCGGTCGATCCGCCGAAAAAGGCCATCGGCAGGAACACCGCCGACAGCACGAGCGCGATCGCGATCAGCGCGACCTGCAATTCCTGCATCGACCGGATCGTCGCCTCGCGCGCCGACATGCCGGGATTTTCCTCCATCAATCGCTCGACATTCTCGACCACGACGATCGCATCGTCGACGAGCAGCCCGATCGCGAGCGTCAGCCCGAACAGCGTCAGCGTGTTGATGCTGAATCCCGCCATGTAGAAGATGCCGAAGGTGCCGAGCAGCACGACAGGCACCGCGATCGCGGGGATCAGCACCGCGCGCCAGCTTTGCAGGAAGACGAACATCACGAGGATGACGAGCAGGATCGCCTCGAACAGCGATTTCTGCACCTCGCTGACCGACAGCTTGATGAAGGCCGTGGAGTCGTTGGCATAGCTGTAGGTCAGGCCATCCGGGAAATTGGCGGCAAGTTCCTCCATCCGCGCCTTGACCCGGTCGGCGGTTTCGAGCGCGTCCGATCCCGGCGACAGCGAGATCGACATGCCGGCGCCCGGATGCCCGTTGATACGGACGATCGCGCTGTAATTTTCGGCGCCGATCTCCACCCGCGCGACATCCTTGATGCGCACCGTCGATCCGTCGGGCAGCGTCTTGAGGACGATATTCTCGAACTCTTCGACCGTCTGCATGCGCGACTGGGCGGTCACCGTCGCATTGAGCATCTGGCCTTCGGGCGCCGGCAGGCCGCCGACGTCGCCCGCCGCGACCTCGCTATTCTGTGCGCTGATCGCCGCGATCACATCGCCGGGCATCAGCGACACTGCGGTAAGACGCCGCGGGTCGAGCCAGATGCGCATCGCGTGCGGCGATCCGAACACATTGACCTCGCCGACGCCATCGACGCGCGACAGCGGGTCCTGGATGTTCGACGACAGGAAATCGGCGACGTCGGGGAAGGACCGGGTGTCGGTGGTGTCGTAGACGCCGACGAGCAGCAGCGTGTCCGAGTTCGACTTGGTGACGCGCACGCCCTGTTGCTGCACCTGTTGCGGCAGGCGCGAGATCGCCGACTGGATCTTGTTCTGTACCTGTACCTGCGCGATGTCGGGATCGGTGCCCTTTTCAAAGATTGCGGTGATGTTCGCCTGCCCGCGCGAACTCGATTGCGAACTGAAATAAAGGAGGCCGTCGATCCCCGTCAGCTGCTGCTCGAGCACCTGCGTGACGCTGTTCTCGATCGTTTCGGCCGACGCGCCGGGATAGCTCGCACGGATATTGACCTGCGCCGGCGCGATGTCGGGATATTGCTCGATCGGCAGCGAAAAGAGCGCGCCCGCGCCGCCGAGCATGACGATGATCGCCAGCACCCACGCAAAGATCGGCCGGTTGATGAAAAGGCGTGACATCGGGCGCTATTGGCCCTTCGTTTCGGCGCCGCCGCCCTTGGCGCGCACGCCTACCCGCTGCGCGCTGCTCGCGGGGACGGGCCGGATCGTCGCACCCTGCCGCAGGTTTCCGATTCCCTGGGTGATCACCCGCTCGCCGGGTTTCAGCCCGTCGGTGACGACCCAGTTCGCGCCCGAAGTGCGGTCGGCGACGATCTTGCGCCGCACCGCCTTGTCATCCTTGCCGACGAGATAGACGAAGGCCGAACCGTCGAAATCGCGCTGCACCGCCGCCTGCGGCAGCAGAATCGCCGACGGATTAACCGCCTGGTCGAACGTGGCGGTCACGAACATGCCGGGCAGCAACACGCCCTTGGGATTGGGAAAGCGCGCGCGCAGCGTCACCGTGCCGGTCGCTTCATTTACCGTGACGTCCGAAAACTGGACCGTTCCGGCGAAACCATAGGCGCTGCCGTCTTCGAGGCGCAGGCGCACCGACGCGCTGCCCGGCGCGACCCCGCCGCTTTCGATCGCCTGCCGCAGCGTGGTGAGTTCGGCGCTCGACTGCTGCATGTCGACATACATCGGATCGGTTTGCTGGATCACCGCGAGCGGCGTCGTCTGGCTCGCGGTGACCAGCCCGCCCGGCGTCACCAGCGAGCGCCCGATACGGCCGCTGATCGGCGCCGTGATCGTCGCAAAGCGCAAATTGATGCGTGCGGTTTCGAGCGCTGCGCCATTCTGCGCCACCGCGGCGCGCGCCATGCGCGCCTGCGCCAGCGCGTCGGTATAATCCTGCTCGGCGACCGCCTGCATCTTGGCGAGCGGTTCGAGGCGGCGGGCGCGTTCGTCGGCCGCCTGGGCGCTGGCGCGGGCGCTGGCGAGGTTGGCGGCCGCCTGATCGACCGCGGCTCGGTACAGGCTAGGGTCGATCTGATAGAGCGGCTGGCCGGCGCGGACGAAACCGCCTTCGGTGAACAGGCGACGGCGGACCAGGCCGTTCACCTGCGGACGGACTTCGCTGGTTTCGAAAGCGACGGTGCGGCCGCCGAGCGACGTGGTCAGCGGTGCCGGCTCGACCTTGACGATCACAAAGCCGACCTCGGGCGCGCCGCGTCCGTTCTTTTCTTCTTGGGCCGAGCACGCCGCTAGCGACAGGGCGATGGCGCACAGGGCTCCCGCGCGGAGCAGCGGCCTCTTGTCCAGCATAGGGGTCAATCTCGTTTCGGGTCGCAACGGAAGTGAGGATTTGTGCCTATTCAACCCATTGCTCCCGCGCTGGCAAGCCCAATGGATGCGTTGAGACAAATTGCGACACTTTTTTCGGAAAGGCGCAGGAAGGCGACCGCCAGGTGCAAGCCGTCATACCAATCGACAGTTGTCATACAATTATTGCTTGACATTGGATCGGTAGTTCCCGCATCATTCTTGACACCGGTTACCAGTGCCGGACAACGAAACAGAAAATGGGATGCGCGATCAACCGGGCCGTACCGGCCTGTCATCGGACGCATCTCCGTGGGAAATCGTGGCGGGCGGGAAATCCGGCGCCGGGTGGGAGGATGAAAATGGCTATTCAGATGGCGTGGGCGGTCCGCTCTTTGGCAAAGTTGGCGGGCGGAGCCTCGCTCGTGGCGTTGGCGGTGGCGCCCGCCTGTGCGCAGGACAGCGCGGTACCGGCCGAAGAGGATGCGATCATCGTCACCGGCATTCGCGCTTCGCTCGAACAGGCGGCAGATATCAAGCGCGAGGCCGACCAGGTGCTCGACGTCATCACTGCCGAGGATGTCGGCAAGTTGCCCGACGCCAATGTCGCCGAGGCGCTGCAGCGCGTCACCGGCGTCCAGATCACGCGCGTGTTCGGCGAAGGCCAGTCGGTATCGGTGCGCGGGCTTCAGCAGGTGCGCGTCGAGGTCGACGGCCGCACGCTTCTCGGCTGGTCGGCGCGCCTGTCGCCGCCCGAGAACGACCAGCTCGGCCGCTCGTCGGGGCTCGACTCGGTGCCGTCGAGCCTGTTCGGGCGCCTCGAAGTGCGCAAGTCGCCGCTCGCGAGCCAGGCCGAAGGCGGGCTCGGCGGCACGGTCAACCTCGTCACGCCGAAGCCGCTCTCGTTCAAGGAGCCGACGATCTCCGTGCGCGCGCAGGGCGTCTATTCGGAAAATTCGGAGAAGTTCGAGCCCGCGATCACCGGCTTTGCGACGACCAAGTTCGCCGACGGCCGCATCGGCGTCATGCTGGCGGGCGAATATCAGAAGCGCACATCGACGACGCAGGCGTTCGAACGCAACAACTTCCTCGACCGCAACTACACGGCCGGGGGGACCACGACGGTCCAGCAGACGCCGGTGCTGCTCCAATATGAACAGTTCACGGTCGACCGCTCGCGTCTCGGGCTCAACGGCGCAATCCAGTTCGAGGTGACGCCCGAGTTCACGCTCACGGCCGACGCGCTCTATTCAAAGCTCAAGACGGGCCGCCGCCAGGATTTCTTTGCTTTCCGCCTGCCCACCGGCGCAAATCCGGTCGGCAATGCCGTGGTCGACGATGGCATGGTCGTTGCGGGCAATGCGAACGGCACCGTCACCACCGCGGGGCAGATCCGCAACGAGCCGACCGAAAGCTATCTCTATGGCCTCAACGGCAGATATGAGAGCGACGGGCTGACGGTCGAGGCCGACGGCTATTACAGCAAGGGCACGATCGACCAGACGATCCAGATCCTCACGCTGCAAGGCACCGCGGCGGTGCCCGGCGCGTTCGACTTTCGCGACCAGACGATCCCGTCGCTGACGCTCGGCGGCACGTTCGACCCGACCGATTACGCGTCCTATAATCCCGCGAACAACGGCGTGCGCAGCAACCGCTTGCTCGGCCTGCTCGAAGAATGGACGGGCAAGCTCGACGTCAGCTACGAAACCGGCGCCGGTGTCACGATCGCCGCGGGTGTGCGCTATACCGATCTCCACGCGCGTTCGAACGCCTTCCGCAGTCAGGTCACCCCGACCCGCGAGGAAATCGAACCCTATCTGAAGCTGGTCGATGCGGGCGAATTCCTCTCGGACCTTCCCGGCACTTTCCCGCGCAGCTTTTTGAGCACCGCGCCGACCTTCGACTATGTCTTCACGCGCGCGCAGGCGGCCGAGCCCAACCCCGATCCCGACGGGCGCTCGACGCTGCTGCCCAATCTTCAACGCGACTATGATTTCAGCGAAAAGACGCTCGCGGGCTATCTGATGGTGTCGGGCGAGGGCGAGATCGCCGGAATTCCTTACAAGGCGAACGCCGGCGTGCGCATCGCATCGACCCGCCTGTCCGTCGACTCCTATGTCAATGTCGGTGCGGTCAGCACGCTGCGCAACGACAAGAACCGCTATACCAATGTGCTGCCAAGCGCGAACATCGCCTTCAACGTCACCGACGATTTCCTGATCCGCGTGTCGGGGTCGCAGACGATGCAGCGCGCGTCGATCGCCGATCTGGCGCCATCGACCTTTTTCAACGCGACCAATTTGTCGGTCACCGGCGGCAATGTGAATCTCGAACCGCCGATCGCGACACAGGCCGATATCAGCTTCGAATATTATATGGGGAAAAGCTCGCTGATCTCGGGCGCCGTCTTCTACAAGGACGTCAAGAATTTCATCGCGAGCTTCGTGACCAGCGGAACCGACACGACGCTCGACCCGCAGGGGCGCGAGCTCACTTTCTCGCGTCCCGAAAATCTGGCGAGCGCGAAGATCAAGGGGTTCGAGATCGGCATCCAGCAGTTCATGGACTTCCTGCCTTCGCCGCTCGACGGTTTCGGCGTGATCGCCAACTACACCTATTCGGATGCCGAGGATAATGCCGGCTTCCCGCTCGTCGCGGTGTCGAAGAACAGCTACAACCTCGTCGGCCTCTATGAAAAAGGTCCCTTTTCCGCGCGCATTGCCTATAATTATCGCGACGAGGCGGTGTTCGAATTTTCGCAGGGACGCCCGAGCTTCATCGGCGCGCGTTCGCAGCTCGACGCGCAGGTCGGGCTCGACATCACGAAGAATATCGCGCTGTCGCTGCAGGCGCAGAATCTGCTGCCCAGGAAATCGGCGACGAGCGAATACAGCAATTTCAACACGACCGCGCTCAACAGCTATGCCTTGTCCGAGCGGCGTTTCTCGGTCGGGGTGCGCGCGAAGTTCTAAAAAGGTCCCCGGCATGGTGGCGCACGGCCTTTTGCTGGTCGCGCCGCCATGCCACCGGGCGCAGGGAGTATGACGGGTGAAGGTTTCGGTTGATCGGCGCGCGCGCCTCGTTTCGGTTCTGGCGCTGGGCGCGGCGCTGATTTTGCCGGTTCAGGCGCAGCCGGCCAAATTGCCCAAAATTCTGTCGGACCCGGCGACGGCGGCGGCGAACCCGCTGCCCGATTTCAGTTATGCGGGCTATGGCTTCGGCCTTGCACCGCTTCCCGCCGATGCGGGCACGGTGATCGAGGTCACCGACCATGGCGCGATCCCCGACGACGGGCTCGACGATAGCAAAGCGGTGCTCCGCGCGCTTGCCGCCGCCAACGCGGTGAAGGGCAAGGTGACGCTGCGTTTTCCGAAGGGACGTACGCAGATCACCGAGGTGCTGCGCATCACGCGCAGCGACATCATTCTCGACGGCGCGGGCGACGGGCCGGGCGGCAGCGAGCTCTGGTTTCCGCGCCCGCTGAAGCTCGTCGACAAGAGCCACGATTATGACGAGCTGCGCGACTATCTCGTGCGCGAAAAGAAGCAGCAGATCGAGCCCGAGCATAATATCGACTATCTTTTCACCGAATATACCTGGGCGGGCGGGATGATCTATGTCGCGCCCGAGGGCAGCCGCCCGGTCTCGTATGACGGGGCGAAGGATGTCCGCGACCCGGTGCTCGCGGCCGGTGTCTCGGGCCGGCAGTTCGGCCGGACGTTGACGGTCGACGATGCGGCGAAGCTCAAGGTCGGCGAGGTCGTGCAGCTTCAGTGGTTTTCGGTCGACGGACCGAACAGCCAGATATTGAAGTCGCTCTATGGCGACACCGACCTGCCGATCGGATCGCACCACTGGACCTTCCCGGACCGGCCGGTGGTCGCGCAGGCAACGCGCGTCGTGGCGATCCGGGGCAAGACGGTGACGCTCGGCGATCCCCTGCTCCACGACGTCCGCGCCGACCAGCCCGCGGTGGTCGCCGACTGGCGGCATCTGACGAATGTCGGGATCCAGAAGCTGCGGCTGCAATTCCCCGAGGCGCCGGCGTTCGGCCATCACCTCGAACAGGGTTACAACGGCATCTACATGACCGGCGTGTTCGACGGCTGGATCCGGGATCTGACGATCGACCGGGCGGACAGCGGCATATTGACCGACAATGCGGCCAGCCTGACGATCGCCGGCATCAGGACGACGGGCGACCGCCGCGCGCATTATTCGGTGCATGTCGGCGCGGTCCACAATGTGCTGGTCAAGGATCTGAAGGTCGAAAATCCCGTCGTCCATCCGGTCAGCATCAACACGCGCTCGACGCGATCGGTGTTCCTGCGTGCGGTCGTCGACAAGGACGCGATCATCGACCAGCACAGCGGGTCGAACCACCAGAATCTGTTCGATCAGATCGAGATGCATATCGACCCCAGGCGGGGCAAGGACGGCTGGCATTACCAGCTGTGGGTCGGCGGCGGCGCGCCTTACTGGAAACCCGGGCACGGGCTCTACAATATGCTGTGGAACGCGAAGCTCGTGATGCCGGCGAGCGTGCCCGCCGATGCGACGGTCGCGATCACCAGCGGGCTCGAGGGCCCTGGCGAGCGGATCGTCGGGCTGCACGCGAACCGCAAGATCACGGTCAGCTACGATCCCGCGCCCTATATCGAGTGGACGGGGCAGGCGGTCGCCGCGGTGCCCTCGCTTTACGACTATCAACTCGCCCGCCGGCGGCGCTGAGGCTTAGCGTCCGGGCGGCGGCGCGACCGACTGGCGCGCGACGAAGGTCGAGGCGAGGACATTGCTTTCGTCGCCCGCCGCCTTGGCGCCGGGATCCAGAAAATCGGGGACCAGCATCTGTGCGGCGCGGATGGCCATCTCGCGAATCGGCCAGCGCACCGTGCTGAGCGCGGGCCAGATATGCGTCGCGGTCGGGCTGTCGTCGAAACCGATGATCGACAGTTCGCCGGGCACCTTGATGCCCTTGCCATGCGCGACGCTCATCACCCCCGCCGCCATCTCGTCGTTCGAGCAGAAGACGGCGGTCGGCGGCGTGGACAGCGAAAGCAGCGCTTCGCCCGCCTCGATCCCGGCGGTGTAGCGATAATTGCCCCGCGCGAAAAATTCGGCGGGAAGGTCGAGCCCGGCCTCGGCGAGCGCTGCGCGGAATCCCTCCTCGCGTTCGGCTGCCGAGCGGAAGCCGGCGGGACCGCGCACGAAGCCGATGCGGCGGTGGCCCAGCGCGACGAGCCCGCGCACCGCTTCGGCGACCACCTCGCGGTCGTTCGACGAGATGCAATGTTTCGCATCGTCCATCCGCGCGGAGCCGATGCGGACATAGCGCACGCCAAGATCCTCGCAGAGCGCGGCGAGATCGTCATTCTCCGAAAGCGGCGGCAACAGCATCGCGCCGATCGGGCGCTGTTTTTCGAGGAAGGTGCGGACATCGTCGAGCAGCTTGTCCGACCCGCGATCGACCGGGCGAACGAGCAGCGCGAGGTCGCTGTCCTTGATCGCGTCGAGCACGCCGCGCTGGAAGTTGAGCACCGTCTGCGCGTTGGGGTTGTCGTGCAGCAGCGCGATCAGGAAGTTGCGGCGAAAGGCGAGCGCGCGCGCCTGCGGATTGGGGACGAAGCCAAGCTGTTCGATTGCCTTTTCGACCGTCGCGCGCGTTTTCTCGGTCAGAAATTCGGACCGGTTGATGACCCGGCTGACGGTCTTTTTCGAAACTCCCGCCAGCGCCGCCACGTCGTTGATCGTCGGCTGCTTGCCCCCTGGCCCCCTGCCCGGCCCCCTACTCGGCCCCTTGTCCTGTGCCGCCATATTCCGTCTTTCCCCTGCAAGCCCTCGGCCGGGCTTGCGCTTTCCATGCTGATGGGCGCTCGATCGGTTAAAATCAACTGCCCGACGGGGGTGCCAACATCTCTTGACACCGGTTACCAGCAAATCTAGCAGGGCAGCAAGCCAGAAATATCGAGCGAGGATGCCCTATGTTTTCCAAGACCTATTACGCCACCCATCCCGCGATGATGGACGATGTATCGAACGCCGAACTGCGCGATCGCTACCTGATCCAGAACCTGTTCCGTACCGGCGAGTGCGTCCTCAACTACACGCACGCCGACCGGTTCGTGATCGGCGGCGTCGCCGTCGGCAACGCGCCGGTCAAGCTGCCGGTGCAGGCCGAGCCGCCGTCGGCCGCGGGACACCCTTTCCTCGAACGCCGCGAACTGGCGATCGTCAACGTCTCGGGCATCGAAGGCACCGTGACCGTCGACGGCGAGCGCTTCACGCTCGGGAACAAGGACTGCCTCTATGTGACGATGGGCGCGAAGGACGTCGAGTTCGCGGGCGAGGGGGCGCGCTATTATCTGGCGTCGTGCCCGGCGCACAAGGCGTTCGCGACGCGCAAGCTCGGCATCGCCGATGCGAATGCGCTCGACCGCGGCAGCCTCGCCGAATCGAACGAACGCACGATCTACCAGCTCGTCATCCCGGGCGTGTGCGACAGCGCGCAGCTCGTCATGGGGCTCACCGTGCTCAAGGAAGGCAGCGTGTGGAACACCATGCCCCCGCACATCCACGAACGCCGCAGCGAGATTTATTTCTATTTCGAGCTCGACAATATCGACACCGACCGCGTCATGCATTTCATGGGCGAAGGCGAAGCGACGCGCCATATCGTCATGCAGAATGAGGAAGCGGTGATCAGCCCGCCCTGGTCGATCCACATGGGCGCGGGCACCAAATCCTATGCCTTCATCTGGGCTATGGCGGGCGAAAATCAGGATTATACCGACATGAACGTCCTCGACATCTGCCAGCTGTCGTAATCCACTTATCGTCACCCCGGACTTGATCCGGGGTCCAGACGACATGGCGGAAATGGGAGGCCGGATCAAATCCGGCAGGGCGAAGGGTAAGAGGATGACGATGTTCGATCTCACAGGAAAAGTCGCGCTGGTCACCGGCGCCAACACCGGCATCGGACAGGGGATCGCGGTCGCGCTCGCCGAAGCGGGGGCCGATGTCGCCGCGGCGGGCCGCTCGGCAGCCGACGAGACCGTCGGCAGGGTCCGCGGGCTCGGACGGCGCGCCGAAAATTTCGCCGCCGACCTGTCGGGCGTCGGCGCGGTGCAGCCGCTCGTCGATGCGGTGCTCGCCGAGTTCGGCCGCATCGACATCCTCGTCAACAATGCCGGCATCATCCGCCGCGCCGATGCGGTCGACTTCACCGAGGAAGATTGGGACGCGGTGATGGACACCAATTTGAAGACGCTCTTCTTCCTCTGCCAGAGCGTGGGGCGTCACATGATCGCGCGCGGGTCGGGCAAGATCATCAACATCGCCTCGATGCTGACCTTTCAGGGCGGTATTCGCGTGCCGAGCTATACGGCGTCGAAATCGGGGGTCGGCGGGCTCACCAAGCTGCTCGCGAACGAATGGGCGGCGAAGGGCGTGCAGGTCAATGCGATCGCGCCCGGTTATATCGCGACAAACAACACCGCCGCGCTGCAATCGGACGAGACGCGCAACCGCCAGATCATGGAGCGCATCCCGGCGGGCCGTTGGGGCGATCCGGCCGATATCGGCGGCGCCGCGGTCTTCCTCGCTTCATCGGCGTCGGACTATGTGCAGGGCCATATCCTTGCCGTCGACGGCGGCTGGCTGGCGCGGTGACATAACGGATCGCCCTGCGCGACAGAGGGTGAGCAGAGAGTGAGATGACCGAAGGCCGCCTTGTCTTTTTCGGCGAACTGCTGATCCGCCTGACCGCGCCGGACAACGAGCTGCTGATGCAGTCGCCGGCGCTGTCGCTCCACGTCGGCGGTGCCGAGGCAAATGTCGCGATCGGACTCGCGCATCTGGGCCATGATTGCGCGATGATCGGCTGCGTTCCGGACAATGCGCTGGGCCGCGGGGCGGTGGCGGCGGTGCGCGGGGCGGGAGTCGACTGCGCGGCGGTGGCGCGCGGACCCGGGCGTATGGGCCTCTATTTCCTCAGTGTTGGTTCCGGGCTTCGCGCGTCGGAGATCGTCTATGACCGGGCGGGGTCGAGCTTCGCGGCGACGGGCCCGCAGGATTATGATTTCGCCCGGCTGCTCGCGGGCGCCGGCCTGCTGCACCTCTCCGGCATTACGCCCGCGCTCGGTCCGCGTTCGGCCGAAGCGGCGCTTGCCGCAGCGCGCGCGGCGAAGCGGCTCGGGGTGCCGGTCAGCTTCGACGGCAATTATCGCGCGATGCTGTGGGACGCGTGGGACAGCGACCCGCGCGCGGTCCTGGCGGACTTGATCGGCAGTGCCGATATCCTGTTCGGCAACCACCGCGACCTGTCGCTGGTGTTGGGGAAAGCGTTCAGCGGCGACGGCGAAGACCGGCGGCGCGAGGCAGCCGAGGCGGGTTTCGCCGCTTTCCCGGGCCTCCGGCTCATCGCCTCGACCGCGCGGCACACCGTCACCGCCGATCATCACCGCATCGCGGCGCGCGTCGACCTTCGCGATACCTGCCACCAGACTGCCGAGATCGACGTCACCGGCATCGTCGACCGGATCGGCGCGGGCGATGCCTTTGCCGCCGGGGTGCTCCACGCGCATCTCGCGGGCGGCGACGCCAGGGCGATGGCCGAAACGGGCCTGGCACTGACCTGTCTCAAACATTCGCTCCCGGGCGATGCGAGCCGTTTCGGGCAGGCCGATATCGATGCCTTGCATCGCGGGGGGCTCGATGTCCGGCGATAGGCTGGCGCGGGGGACCTTGCGGCCGCACGCGCGGCGGCGTCGGCGCGCGGCGCTGTCGTCACGGTCCACCGCCGGCTGAACGCGCCCGGGCGATCTGGACCGACGGGATCGAGGGGCGATGGAGCGATCCCGTCGATCTGGAGCTGCCGACCCATATCGGCCCCGGCCACGCGGACGGCGGAGACCGCGTGCGCCCGCCGGACGATGGCCTCGAGCCATCGGCGCCCCGCGAGCCTGTCGGTGATCCGCCTAAGGCGCTCGGCCGTCCCGAGCCTAGAGCGTCACGCCCGATTTCCAGATCGCGATATCGCGTTCCTCATTGGCCTCGGCCTTCGTCGGTGCGCCCGAGGCGGTGGCGGCGATCAGGTCGAGCAGCGCGTCCGCCGCGCTGTCGAATCCCGCGTCGAGAACCGCCCCGGCATCGAAATCGATCCATCCTGTCTTGCGCTCCGCCAGCGCACTGTTCGACGCAATTTTCAGCGTCGGCGCCGGAAAGCCCAGCGGCGTGCCGCGGCCGGTGGTGAACAGGATGATCGTCGCGCCTGCCGCGGCCAGCGCGGTCGAGGAGACGGCATCGTTGCCGGGCGCCTCCAGCAAGGTCAGGCCCGGCAGCGTGGCTTCACCGCCGTAGCGCCGGACATCGACGAGCGGCACCTTTCCGCCCTTTTGCACCGCGCCGAGCGATTTTTCCTCGAGCGTCGTGATCCCGCCCGCGATATTCCCCGGCGACGGATTCTCGCTCACCGGCTCGCCGTGACGGATGAAATATTGTTTGAAATCGCGAACCAGCGCGACGGTATCGTCGAACACGGCGCGCGACACGGCGCGATCCATCAACAATTGTTCGGCGCCGAAAATTTCGGGGATTTCGGTTAGCACCACCTTGCCGCCCGCCGCCGCGACGGCATCGGCCATGCGCCCGACCAGCGGGTTGGCGGTCAGCCCCGAGAGGCCGTCCGACCCCCCGCACTTCACGCCGAGGACGAGCTTCGACAGCGGCACGTCGCGGCGCGGCGCGTCGGCACAGCCCGCGATCAGCTCGTCGACCAGCGCAAGGCAGGCGGCCTCGTCATCCTCGACCGCCTGCGCCGACAGGGTACGGACAGATGCGCGGCGTTCGGCGGGGATCAGTTCGAGCAGCGCGCCGAGCTGGTTGCTTTCACACCCCAGCCCGACGATCAGAATGCCGCCGGCATTGGGATGCTGCGCGAGCGCCGCGAGCAGCGCGCGTGTATGGTCAAGGTCGTCGCCAAGCTGCGAGCAACCGAACGGGTGCTTGAAGGCGTGGACGCCATCGACGCGTCCCTTGTGACGCTCGCCCGCGATCCGCGCGACACGCGCGGCGAGATTGCCGACGCAGCCGACGGTCGGCAGGATCCAGATCTCGTTGCGCGTCCCGACGCGGCCGTCGGCGCGGACATATCCGCGAAAGCCTCTCGCGGGGTGTGCCTCCGGCCCGGCGTCGCAATCGGCCGGCGCGTAGCGATAATCGCCGCCACCGGTGAGCGCGGTCGCGAGATTATGGCTGTGAACATGGTCGCCGGGCGCGATGTCGGCAGTCGCGACGCCGATCGGGAAGCCATATTTGACCACCGCCGCGCCGCGCGCGATCGGCGCGAGCGCGATCTTGTGGCCGCGCCCCAGCGCCGTAGCGGCACGAACGCCGGAACGGGCGAACGGCGTATCGCCCGCCGCGATATCGACAACCGCGGTTGCGACATTGTCGGCCTGGTGGATGCGGATCGCATCGCCGCCGCGATCGCCGGTCATGGCCTTTCATCCTGCGAGAATGGGCGGAGATGGTCGCGGATCTGATATTCGCTTGCCTTTGACACCGGTGTCTCTTACACGCTGTCGGGGAAGAGGGAAACAAGAAAAGATGTTGGCGACAAGCGATCAGGAATATGTGGCGCGCGCATTGATCGACGCGCGTGCGACAAAGACACCGCTTACCGCCTATCCCGGCGCGATGCCGCAGACGATGGCAGAGGCCTATGCGATCCAGGACAAGGCGATCGCCTATGACGGCCGCCGCATCGGCGGATGGAAAGTCGGGCGAATCGCTCCCGACCTCGTCGATATTTATGGCGGCAATCGCCTGACCGGCCCGATTTTCGCCGACGAAATCGTCAATGGCGCGGCGCAGCCGGTGATGCCGGTCTATGCCGACGGCTTTGCCGCGGCCGAGGCCGAGGTGCTGCTCTGCTTCGGCGAGGTCGGCACGCGCGATTACGACATCGACAATGTGCGCGCGTGCATCGCCGACGTCCGCACGGGCATCGAGATCGCAAGTTCGCCCTTTCCCGGAATCAACCGCCACGGCCCCGCAGTCACCGCCTCGGATTATGGCAATAACAAGGGGCTCGTCCTCGGCCCGCCGATTCCCGGCTGGCAGCGCGCCGACCTGATCCATATGCCGGTCGAGATGGCGATCGACGGCGAAACCGTCGGCGCGGCGACGATGGAGGCCATGCTCGACGGCCCCTTCGGATCGGCGCTCTTCCTGATCGGCATATTGCGCGCGCGCGATATCGCCATCCCGCCGGGCACCTGGGTGTCGGCGGGCGCGATCACCGGCATTCACGAAATCGGGCCCGGCCAGCGGGCCGAGGCGTTGTTCGACGGAAAAATCCGCGTCGGCTGCTCGATCAAAAGCTACTAAAGCAAATACGGGAGAGGATTATGGCACAGGCATTCGCGGGCGGAGGGGCGGCACCGCCGGTGCCCAGAGCGGGTCGCTATCGCTGGCTGATCGTTGCGGTGCTGTTCGCGGCGACGACGATCAATTATATCGACCGCACCATGCTCGGGCTGCTCGCGCCGACGCTCGGCGACGAGCTCAAATGGACCGAGAACGACTATGGCAACATCGTCACCGCCTTCCAGTTCGCCTATGCGCTGGGCTTTTTGCTCATGGGTTGGCTGATCGACCGCTTCGGTCCCAAGATCGGCTACGGAATTGCCATCGCCATCTGGACGATCGGCCATGTCGCGCATGGTTTCGCCTCGTCGGTCATCTCCTTCATGCTCGCGCGCGTCATCCTCGGCGTCGGCGAGGCGGGGCATTTCCCTTCGGTCGTCCGTGCGTCGAGCGAATGGTTCCCGCAAAAGGAACGCTCCTACGCGATCGGCTGGGTCAACAGCGCGACGACGATCGGCGTCATCCTGACGGCGCCGACGGTTGCGCTGTGCATGCGCGTGCTCGGCTTCGACTGGCGCGAAACGTTCATCTACACCGGCGCCTTCGGCGTCCTGCTCCTGCTCCTCTGGCTCTGGCTGTACAGCAACCCCCGCGAAAGCGGAAAGGTCAGCGACGCCGAACTGGCATGGATCGAGCATGATCCGCCCGAACAGATCGAGCGCATCGGCTGGGGCGAGATCGTCACCAGGCGCGAGGCATGGGCCTTTGCGGTGGCCAAATTCCTGACCGACCCGGTGTGGTTCCTGATGCTCTTCTGGCTACCCAAATATTTCGCCTCGACCTATGACGTCGACCTCAAGATCGTGCTGCTGCCGATGATCATCATGTACTTGCTCTCCGACGCCGGCAGCATCCTCGGCGGCTGGGTGTCGTCGAAGCTGATCCAGTCGGGGCACAGCGTCAATTTCGCGCGCAAGGTCACGATGATCGGTTCGGGCCTGTGCGTGCTGCCGCTGCTGTTCGTCACCGGTCTTGCGAATATGTGGCTTGCGGTCGTGCTGATCGGCATCGCGCTGGCGGGACATCAGGCCTTCTCGTCGACGATCCTGTCGATCCCGCCCGACATGTTCCCCAAACGCGCGGTCGGCTCGGTGATTGGGCTCGGCGGCTTCATGGGCGGCGTCGGCGGCATGATCATGGCAAAATCGACGGGCCTCGTGCTCGACGCGACGGGCGGAAATTACACGCTCATCTTCGCCGCCTGCACGACCGTCTATTTCCTCGCCGTGCTGGCGGTTCACATCCTCAGCCCGCGTCTCGCGCCGGTCACCGTTGAAAGCCCGAAATAGCCTATGCCGCGTCCGTTGCATCTCTCCCCCGACCGCCTCTTTCCGTCCGATCCGGTGCAGCGCGACATTGCGCGCCGGCTTTACAGCGAGGTGGCGGATCTGCCGATCGTCAGCCCGCACGGGCATACCGATCCGGCGTGGTTCGCGGGCAATGCGCCCTTCGGCAATGCGGCGGAGCTGTTGCTGCATCCCGACCATTATGTGTTCCGGATGCTCTATTCGCAGGGGATCGAGCTCGACGCGCTGGGTATTCGGAACCGCGACGCCGACCCGCGCGAAAGCTGGCGGATCTTTGCGGAAAATTACCATCTCTTCCGCGGCACCCCGTCGCGCATGTGGATGGACTGGGTGTTCGCCGAGGCGTTCGGCTTCGACGTGCAATTCTCGGCCGAGACCTCGGACCTCTATTACGACCGCATTACCGAGGCGCTCGCGACCGATGCCTTCCGCCCGCGCGCGCTGTTCGACCGTTTCGGGATCGAGGTGATCGCGACGACCGAAAGCCCGCTCGACACGCTCGGCCATCATGCCGCGATCCGCGCGGCGAACGAAAGCGGCGAATGGGACGGACGCGTCGTCACCGCCTACCGCCCCGACCCGGTCGTCGATCCCGAGTTCGAAGGGTTTCGCGACAATCTGCGGCGTTTCTCCGAACTGTCGGGCGAGGATGCGTTCGGCTACGCCGGCTACCTTGCCGCGCATCGCAATCGCCGGGCCTTCTTCGCGGAAATGGGCGCGACCTCGACCGACCACGGCCACCCGAGCGCGGCGACCGCCGACCTGTCGGACGCCGAGGCCGACGCGTTGTTCGGCCGGGTTACGGGCGCCGATGTCAGCGCCGCCGACGCCGAGCTGTTCCGCGCGCATATGCTGACCGTGATGGCAGGAATGAGCCTCGACGATGGGCTGGTGATGCAGATCCATCCCGGCGCGTTCCGCAATCACAACCCCTGGCTGTTCGATCGTTATGGCCGCGACAAGGGCGCCGATATCCCGACGGCGACCGACTATGTCCACGCGCTGCGCCCGCTCCTCGGCAAATATGGTAACGCGGCGGGGCTGACGATCATTCTCTTTACATTGGACGAGACGAGCTATGCGCGCGAACTCGCGCCGCTTGCGGGCCATTATCCGGCATTGAAGCTCGGCCCCGCCTGGTGGTTCCACGACAGCCCCGAGGGGATGCGGCGGTTTCGCAGCCAGGTCACCGAGACCGCGGGCTTCTACAACACAGTCGGCTTCAACGACGACACCCGCGCCTTCCTCTCGATCCCCGCACGCCACGACGTCGCGCGCCGTATCGACTGCGGTTTTCTCGCGCAGTTGGTCGCCGAGCACCGGATGGAGGAATGGGAGGCCGCCGATCTGGCGACCGACCTCAGCTATCATCTCGCGAAAGCGGCCTACAAGCTGTGAGGCTTGCAAGCGAAACGCCAATCCCGCCATCGGTGCCGACTCCGGGATACGACCGCGCCGCGCAAGCGGCGGGCATCGTCCATATCGGCATCGGCGCCTTTCATCGCGCGCATCAGGCGGTCTACACCGACGACGCGATGAGCGCGGGCGACCGGGACTGGGGCATCGTCGGCGTGTCGCTGCGCTCGGGCGATGTCGCCGCGCAGCTGAACCCGCAGGACGGGTTGTACTCGGTAAGCACGCGCAGCGCGGGCGGGGCCGGGTTGCGTCTGGTCGGTGCAGTACAGCGGGTGCTCGTCGCGGCCGACCACCCCCAGGCGGTCATCGACGCCATCGCCGCGCCGACGACGCATATCGTCGGCTTCACGGTGACCGAGAAAGGCTATTTGCGCGGTCCGGACGGCGCGCTCGACCTTGGCGCGGCGAAGGGCGCGTCGAGCCTGTACCGTTTCGTCGGCGCGGGACTGGCTGCGCGCAAGGCGGCGGGCTTGCCGGGGCTGACCTTGCTCAGCTGCGACAATCTCGCGGGCAATGGTGCAGCGCTGAAGGCGCTGATGCGCCAATATCTTGCCGCCGAATATCCCGACCTCGCCCCCTGGTTCGACAGCGAATGCCGCTGCCCCGCGACGATGATCGACCGCATCGTCCCGGCCACGACCGAGACCGACCGGGCGGCGGTCGAGACGGCGCTCGGCGCGCGCGACGACGGCGCGGTGGTCACCGAAGCGTTCAGCCAATGGGTGATCGAGAATGATTTCGCCGGGCCGCGCCCGCGCTGGGAAAAGGTCGGCGCCGAACTTGTTGCCGACGTCGCCCCCTATGAAACCGCAAAGCTGCGCATGCTCAACGGGGCGCATTCGGCGCTTGCCTATATCGGTCTTGGAAAGGGGCACGACTATGTTCATCAGGCGATCGCCGATCCCGCTATCCGTCCGGTCATCGAACGGCTGATGCGCGCTGAAGCCGCGCCGACGATCGACGCCGCGCCGGGGCAGGATCTGTCGGCCTATGCCGATGCGCTGCTCGACCGCTTCGCCAACCCCGCGCTCCATCACCGGCTGATCCAGATCGCGATGGACGGCAGTCAGAAAATCCCGCAGCGCTGGCTCGAAACATTGGCCTGGCATCAGGAACGCGGACAACATTGTCCGTCGATCGAAGCCGCGATCGCGGCATGGATCGCCTTCCTGCGGAGCGACCAGCCGGTCGACGATCCGCTCGCCGACAAGCTGCGGGCCGCAGCAGCAGGCCCTTACGCGATCGAGCGGATTTTCGGCGACGGCGGGCTGGTCGCCTCGGCGTGGCGTCCGGCCTAGGCCGGCACCAGCAATCCCCGGCTCTCCCTTACCTCGCCGTCCAGCCATTCGATAAACGCCCGGATGCGCGGTTGCGGTGCGACGTCGCGGTGGAGCGCGAGCCAGAAAGCGCGCGCGATGATCTGGTCGGGCCGTACGCGGACCAGCCCCGGATCGCCGCTCGCGAGGAAGCAGGGGAGCACGCCGACCCCCGCGCCCCCCGCGATCATCCGCCGCTGCGCGAGGATCGAGGACGAGCGGACGTTGGCGCGGAGGCCGGGTTCGATCTCGCCCAGATAATCGAGTTCGGGGGCATAGAGGATGTCGGGCATATAGCCGATCACCGGGATGCCCGCGCGCGACAGCGGTGCGGCGGCGACCGCATGCTGCCAGTCGGACCGGTCGGCGGGGGCATAGAGGCCAAGGCTATAGTCGGACAGCTTGCGCGTGATCAGCGGACCCTTGCGCGGCCGCGCGAGCAGCACCGCCATGTCGGCCTCGCGCCGTGAAGGATTGAGGAACCCCGACGAGGCGACAAGATCGATCTCGAGTTCGGGGTGCGCCGCGACGAACTTGCCGAGCCGCGGCGCGATAAAACTGTTGCCGAAGCCTTCGGACACGCTGACGCGGAGCTGGCCGGACAGCGCGGACCCGCCTTCGGACGCCGTATGGATGCGCGCCGCCGCCGCCGCCATCGCTTCGGCGTGCGGAACGAGCGCCCGGCCCGCCGCGGTCAGAACGAAACCCGTCGGTGCGCGTTCGAACAAGGTCTGCTGGAGCGCGGATTCGAGTGCGCTGATCCGACGGCTCACCGTCGTGGCGTCGACATGCAGCGCCGCGCCGGCGCGCGCGAGCGTGCCGTGGCGCGCGACGAACAGGAAATATTGCAGCTTGTCCCAATCCATATACTGCAAATATGCAGTATAGGTCTGCAAGTCTATCCCTTGCAATCGCCCCGCAACTCGGCTGTGGCAGCGGCAACATCTTATGGGAGACTCGGATATGCGACAGATCGACCACCACATCGTCGGCGGTGCCGGCGGCAGCGGTCGCAAGAGCGACATTTTCGATCCGAACAACGGCGGCGTGCAGGCGCAGGTTGCGCTCGGGGACCGCGCCGTCCTCGATCGCGCCGTCGCCGCCGCCAAGGCCGCGCAGCCCGCCTGGGCCGCGACCAATCCACAGCGCCGCGCGCGCGTGATGTTCGAATTCAAGCGGCTCGTCGAAGCCAATATGAACCAGCTCGCCGAAATGCTCTCGTCCGAACATGGCAAGGTGATCGCCGACTCGAAGGGCGACATCCAGCGCGGCCTCGAAGTCATCGAATTCTGCTGCGGCATCCCGCATGTGCTGAAGGGCGAATATACGCAGGGCGCCGGCCCTGGCATCGACGTCTATTCGATGCGCCAGCCGGTCGGCATCGGCGCCGGCATCACCCCGTTCAACTTCCCCGCGATGATCCCGCTGTGGATGGGCGGCGTCGCGACCGCCGTCGGCAACGCCTTCATCCTCAAACCCAGCGAACGCGACCCCTCGGTCCCCGTGCGGCTGTCGGAACTGTTCCTCGAAGCGGGAATGCCCGAGGGGATTTTCCAGACCGTCCTTGGCGACAAGGAAATGGTCGACGCGATCCTCGACCATCCCGATATCGGCGCGGTCAGCTTCGTCGGTTCGTCGGACATCGCGCATTATGTCTACAACCGCGGCGTCGCGAACGGCAAGCGCGTGCAGGCGATGGGCGGCGCAAAGAACCACGGCATCGTCATGCCCGACGCCGATCTTGACCAGGTCGTTAATGATCTGACCGGCGCGGCATTCGGTTCGGCGGGCGAACGCTGTATGGCGCTGCCCGTCGTCGTCCCCGTTGGCGAGGACACCGCGAACCGCCTGCGCGAAAAACTCGTCCCCGCGATCGAGGCGCTGCGCGTCGGCGTGTCGACCGATGCCGAGGCGCATTACGGCCCGGTGGTGACGCAGGCGCACAAGGACAAGGTCGAAGGCTGGATCCGGAAATGTGCGGAAGAAGGTGCCGAGCTGGTGGTCGACGGCCGCGGCTTCACGCTGCAGGGGCATGAAAAGGGCTTTTTCGTCGGCCCGACCCTGTTCGATCATGTCACCCCCGACATGGAAAGCTACAAGGAGGAAATCTTCGGCCCCGTGCTCCAGATCGTCCGCGCGCCCGATTTCGAAACCGCGCTCGAACTGCCCTCGAAGCATCAGTACGGCAACGGCGTCGCGATCTTCACGCGCAACGGCCACGCCGCGCGCGAATTTGCCGCGCGCGTCAATGTCGGCATGGTCGGCATCAACGTGCCGATCCCGGTCCCGGTCGCTTATCACACATTCGGCGGCTGGAAGCGGTCGGCGTTCGGCGATACGAACCAGCATGGCATGGAAGGCGTGAAATTCTGGACGAAGGTCAAGACCGTCACCGCGCGCTGGCCCGACGGCTCGCTGGACGGCGGCAACGCCTTCGTCATCCCGACGATGGGCTGATGGGCAAGCGGCCGATGAAACCCATGCGCCGCGTCGAACATTTCTCCTCGCGAAGGAGAAAGACGATGATGCGATGGACGGTGCCGGCCGCCCTGTTGACGCTCGCCGCGTGCAGCGGGGGGCAGGATGACGAATCGGGCCCCGAGGCCAGCTCGACCATCGGCACGCCGCAACAGGCCGCGCGCCCCGCGCCCGCCGACGCGCCCGCGACCGACGAAGCCCCGGCGCCGACGGGGGCCGACGCCGATGTCGACGAAAAAACCATCCCCGCGGCGATCCGCGGTCGCTGGGCGCTCGATCCGGCCGATTGCTCGAAGCGTCCGGGAACCGATCTCACCGTCCTGACGGTCGAGGCGGCCGACCTGCGCTTTCATGAATCGCACGGTGAGCTGAAGCGCGTAGGCGAAAGCCAAGCGCGCCATATCGTCGCCGATTTCCGGTTCAGCGGCGAGGGCGAGGAGTGGGACCGCCGGATGCGGCTCGATCTCGCCGACGGCGGCAAGACGCTCGTGCGCCGCGATATGGGCGAGGGTGCCGCGGCGGGTGCGATACGCTATACGCGCTGTGCCGGATGACGGCTTTATGAAAGGGAGACCTGCTATGGATATTCGCCTGTTTGCTATCGCCGCCGTCCTGCCGCTCGCCGCCTGCATGAGCAGCGAAGCTCCCCCCGAATCGACCCCGACCCCGCCCACCGAAGCCGAAATGACGTGCAAGGCCGATGCGGTGCAAAGCTACGTCGGCCAGACCGCGACCCCCGACCTAGGCGGCGCGATCCTGAAAGCGGCCGGTGCCCGCACGCTGCGCTGGGGTCCGCCGCGTTCGGCGATGACGATGGACTATCGCGCCGACCGCGTGAACGTGATGTACGACGACGCCTACAAGATCACGCAGGTCAGCTGTGGCTGACGTCTCACGCCGCAACCATTCTTCGGCATCCCCATTCGAACCCGTCTACGGCTACAGCCGCGCGGTCCGGGTGGGGAACCGTATCGACGTCGCGGGCTGCGCGCCGATCGAACCCGACGGCAGTTCGACTGCCGGCGATGCCGGCGTCCAGGCGGCGCGCTGCCTCGCGATCATCGGCGAAGCGCTCGAAGCGCTCGGCGGATCGCCGGCCGATGTCGTGCGCACGCGCATGTATATCACCGATCCTGCCGACGCCGACCTCGTCGGGCGCGCGCACGGCGCGATGTTCGGCGAGGTCCGCCCGGCCGCAACGATGCTCGTCATCCCCGCGCTGATCCGGCCCGAATGGAAAGTCGAAATCGAAGCCGAAGCCATTTTAGAGACCGAGACATGACCGACCAGTTCCAGCTTACCGACGACCAGCTCGCCATTCAGGACATGGCGCGCAAATTCACCGCCGACCGGATCACGCCCCATGCTGCCGAATGGGACGAGCAGAGCCATTACCCGGTCGACGTGTGGAAGGCCGCGGGCGAGCTCGGCTTCGGGGCGATTTACGTCGCCGAGGAATCGGGCGGAATCGGGCTCGGCCGGCTCGAGGCGGCGCTGATCATGGAGGCGATGGCCTATGGCTGCCCCGCGACCAGCGCCTATGTCTCGATCCACAATATGGCGACGTGGATGATCGACCGCTTCGGCGGTGCGGCGATCAAGGAACGGTTCCTGCCGGCGCTGGTCGGCATGGAGAAGATCGCGAGCTATTGCCTGACCGAGCCCGGTTCGGGGTCGGATGCCGCCGCGCTCAAGACGACCGCGAAAAAGGATGGCGACCATTATGTCCTGAACGGCACCAAGCAGTTCATCTCGGGCGCCGGCGTCAACGACATCTATGTCTGCATGGTCCGCACCGGCGAGGAAAAGTCAAAGGGGATCAGCTGCCTCGTCGTCGAAAAGGATACGCCGGGGCTCAGCTTCGGCGCGCCCGAAAAGAAGCTCGGCTGGAACGCTTCCCCCACCGCGCAGGTGATTTTCGAGGATTGCCGCGTGCCCGCGGAAAATCTCGTCGGCGCCGAGGGCGACGGCTTCCGCTTCGCGATGGCGGGGCTCGATGGCGGGCGTTTGAACATCGGCGCTTGCTCGCTGGGCGGCGCGCAGCGCTGCCTCGACGAGGCGATCGCCTATGTGAAGGACCGCCAGCAGTTCGGGCAGCCGGTCGCCGATTTCCAGAACACCCAGTTCATGCTCGCCGACATGGCGACCGACCTCGAGGCCGCGCGCGCTTTGCTCTATATGGCGGCGGCGAAGGTCACCGCGAACGCTCCCGACAAGTCACGCTTCTCGGCGATGGCGAAGCGGCTCGCGACCGACAATGGCAGCAAGATCGTCAACGACGCGCTCCAGCTGTTCGGGGGCTATGGCTATCTGCGCGACTATCCGATCGAGCGTTTCTGGCGCGACCTGCGCGTCCATTCGATTCTCGAGGGCACCAATCAGGTGATGCGGATGATCGTCGGAAGGGACCTGCTGCGCCAATGACCGAAGATGTATTGATTTCGGCCGACGGCCGCGTCGGGCGCATTTCGCTCCATCGCCCCAAGGCGATCCACGCGCTCAACCTGCCGATGTGCCGGGCGATGATCGACGCGCTGCTCAAATGGCGCGATGACGATGCCGTCGAGGCGGTGATCATCGACCATAGCGAGGGCCGCGGCTTCTGCGCCGGCGGCGATATCCGCATGCTCGCGGAAAGCGGCGCGAAGGACGGCACGGAAGCGCGCGCTTTCTTCCACACCGAATATCGCCTCAACCATCTGCTCTTCACCTATCCGAAGCCCGTCGTCGCCTTCATGGACGGCATCACCATGGGCGGCGGGGTCGGGATTTCGCAGCCGGCGAAATATCGCGTCGCGACCGAGCATACGCGCTTTGCCATGCCCGAAACGGGGATCGGCCTGTTTCCCGACGTCGGCGGCGGCTGGTATCTGCCGCGGCTCGAAGGGCGCGTCGGCGTCTATCTCGCACTCACCGGCGCGCGGCTCGACGGGGCGGAGTGTTTGGCGCTCGGCCTCGCGACCCACTATCTGCCGTCCGAAAAGCTCGCCGAGGCCAAGGCGCGCATCGCGGTCGACCCTGCCCGCATTGGCGGCATTTTGGGCGAGTTGTCGGTCACCGCGCCGCCCGCGGCGATCACGCAGCATCTCGAGCGGATCAACCGCCTGTTCGCGAGCGACAGCTATGAGGATATCCTCGCCGCGCTCGAAGCCGACGGCGGCGAATGGGCCGAAAAGGAACGTGGCGTCCTCCGCGGCAAGTCGCCCCAGACGTGCAAGGTCGCGCTCCGCCAATTGAAGGAAGGCGGCGAGATGCACGATTTCGCGAGCCAGATGGCGCAGGAATATGCGATCGGCAGCCGCGTCGTCGCGATGCACGACTTTGTCGAGGGCGTCCGTGCGCTGATCGTCGACAAGGACAACAGCCCGAAATGGGATCCGCCGACCCCCGAAGCCGTCACCGACGACTGGATCGACGCGATCTTCGCGCCGCTGCCCGATGGGGAGAAGTGGACGCCGCTACCATGACCTCGTCACCGGCATGACGAAAATCCGGAGATAACGAATGACCTACGAAACCCTCCTCGTCGAACAGCGCGGCGCCGTCACGCTTGTCACCTTGAACCGCCCGCAGGCATTGAACGCGCTGAACTCGGGCGTTCTCGACGATCTGATCGCGGCCTTCGCGGCGTTCGAGGCCGACCCCGCCCAACGCTGCGCCGTCCTCACCGGATCGGGCGACAAGGCCTTCGCCGCGGGCGCCGACATCAAGGAAATGGCCGACAAGCCCGCCGCCGATTTCTACCTCGAAGACTTCTTCTCGAAATGGACGAGCGATTTCGTGAAGAAGGTGCGTAAGCCGTGGATCGCCGCGGTGAACGGTTTCGCCCTCGGCGGCGGCTGCGAGCTCGCGATGATGGCCGACTTCATCATCGCGTCGGAGAAGGCGAAATTCGGCCAGCCCGAAATCAAGCTCGGCGTCGCGCCGGGCATGGGCGGGTCGCAGCGGCTGACGCGCGCGATCGGCAAGGCGAAGGCGATGGAAATGTGCCTCACCGGCCGGATGATGGACGCCGAAGAGGCCGAGCGTTCGGGACTCGTCGCGCGCGTCGTCCAACATGAAAATCTGGTCGACGAAGCGGTGAAGACCGCGACGGTGATCGCAGCGATGCCGCCGATGGCCGCGATGGTGAACAAGGATATGGTCAACGCCGCGTATGAGACGACGCTCGACCAGGGGCTGATCTACGAACGCCGCCTGTTCCAGATCCTCGCCGCGACCGAGGACAAGGCCGAAGGCATGGCCGCCTTCATCGAGAAGCGCGAGGGCGTGTGGAAGGGGCGATAATCCTCAAAGGCGTTGGGTTGCTATTCGTCGGGCTGCTATTCATGTGGCTCGGCATTTCCGGTTGGAAGCATCGCCGGGAAGAACGCATAAACATTGTCGAAGCAGCGATTCTGAAGCTGGGCGACGCCGATCCACTGCCGCGCAACCGCTGGGATCGTGGCATGGCCTACGCACAACCGGTCCTGATGCTGATATTCGGACCTGTCATGATCTTTCTTGGTCTTGTGATCTTATTCGTCTGATTGGAGTGAACATGAAAATCGCCTTTATCGGGCTCGGCAATATGGGCGGCGGCATGGCCGCCAACCTCGCGAAAGCAGGCCATGAAGTCCGCGCCTTCGACCTCAGCGAGGAAGCGCTCGCGCGTGCCGCCGAAGCCGGTTGTTCGCGCGCTGCGTCGGCGGCTGAAGCGGTGACCGGCGCCGAAGCCGTCGTCACCATGCTCCCCGCGGGCAAGCATGTCGCGAGCGTCTATGAAAGCGATGTCGTCCCCCACGCCGCGCCGGGCACCTTGCTCCTCGATTGCTCGACGATCGACGTCGCGACCGCGCGCTCGAACATCGAAGCCGCGACCGCCAGGGGGTTCGTCGCGGTCGACGCGCCCGTGTCGGGCGGCATCGCCGCCGCCAATGCCGGGACGCTGACCTTCATGGTCGGCGGCACCGAAGAGGGCTTCGCGCGCGCCGAACCGATCCTTGCGAAAATGGGCAAGGCGGTGATCCACGCCGGCGACGCGGGCGCGGGGCAGGCGGCGAAAATCTGCAACAACATGCTGCTCGGCGCCTCGATGGTCGCGACGTGCGAGACGCTCGCGCTCGCGCAGAAGCTCGGGCTCGATCCGCAGACATTCTTCGACATCGCCAGCGTATCGTCGGGGCAATGCTGGTCTCTGACCAGCTACGCCCCGCTTCCCGGCGTCGGGCCGACGACCCCCGCCGACAATGATTACAAGGGCGGTTTCGCCGCCGCGCTGATGCTCAAGGACCTGCGCCTCGCGATGGAAGCGGCGGCGAGCGTCGACGCCGATGTTCCGATGGGAACGAAGGCGCGCGAGCTCTACGAAGCCTTTGTCGAAGCCGATAGGGGCGGCCACGACTTTTCGGCGATCATCAGGACGTTGCAGGGCTGATTGTCAGCCAAGGGGTGATTAGCGGACGTTGCTCATTTGCTTCGTCACCCCGGACTTGATCCGGGGTCCATGACGTCGACGCCGCGATGGATCCCGGATCAAGTCCGGGGTGACGATGAAATAAAGGATCGCGATTACGCGTCGGCGACCTCAAATCCTCCCTGTCGCGCAGCGATGGGGAGGGGGACCGCCGCCGCAGGCGGTGGTGGAGGGGCTGCGACGTCGCGCCATCAGCCCCTCCGTCAGCCCTGTGGGCTGCCACCCCCCCATGGCTTCGCCACAGGGAGGATGAAGGACCGCAATCGGTCAGCCGTCGTCACCCGGGCGCCTGCCGCCTCAGTAAAAATCCGCCGTTTCGCCGCCGTTCTTGCGCTCGGTGCGATGCACTTGCGTGGGCGCCTTGCGATCGCCGGTCCTGACTTCGATCCGGCCCTCCACCCGCCGCACCTCGGCCGGCGCCAGGATCCGCGCGCGTGCTACCCCGATCGCGGTCACTTGCGGCGGCGCCACGGGGGTGGTGACCGGCGCGCTGCCGGCGAGCAACAGGACGGCGAGGGCGGACATGGCGTTCATGCTCTGCCCTAACGGCAGGTCTTGCCAGCGCTTTAACCCTGAATCGCAAGTTTTCGGTCGTATCTGTGACGTCCTATGGTCAAACGAAAGGCCGCCTGCCCCACGGCGGGACAGACGGCCTGATCTTTGTAAGCGGCGAAGGGCTCAGAAGCCCGATTTCGCCTCCGCCTTTTCCTTGAGCAGCGGCGCGATCTCGAATCCATGTTTCTCGAGCGCCGCGACGATCTTGTCGGTGCCTTCCAGCCCTGCCCAGAACATCGGGCCGCCACGATAGACCGGCCAGCCATAGCCATAGATCCACACCACATCGATATCGCTCGCGCGCTGCGCCTTGCCTTCGGACAGGATCAGCGCGCCCTCGTTGACCATCGGGTAAAGCGTGCGCTCGATGATCTCCTGGTCGGTGATCTCGCGCTTCTCGACCCCCGCCTTTTGGCGGAACTCCTCGATGATCTCGGCGACGCGCGGGCTTTCGCTCGGCGTGCGCTTTTCGTCATAGTCGTAAAAGCCCGCCTGCTTCTTCTGCCCCCAGCGGCCTTCGGCGGCGAGCGCATCGCGGATGCTTTCGATGCGGTTCGGGTCGCGGTGCCAGCCGATGTCGACACCGGCCAAATCGCTCATCTGGAACGGCCCCATCGGCATGCCGAATTCGACATGCACCTTGTCGACCTGCGCCGGGGTCGCGCCTTCGAGCAGCAGCTTCATTGCCTCCATCTGGCGCGGTTTGAGCATCCGGTTGCCGATGAAGCCGTCGCACACGCCCGCGACGACCGCGACCTTGCCGATCTTCTTGCCCGTAGCCATGGCAGTGGCGAGCGCGTCGGGCGCGGTTTTTTCACCGCGCACGACCTCCAGCAGCTTCATGACGTTGGCGGGAGAGAAGAAGTGCATGCCCAGCACGTCGCCGGGGCGGCTCGTTGCGGTCGCGATCTCGTCGATGTCGAGGTAGCTGGTGTTCGACGCGAGGATCGCGCCGGGCTTCGCAATCTTGTCGAGCTTGCCGAAAATGTCCTTCTTGACGTCCATATTTTCGTAGACCGCCTCGATGATCAGGTCGCAGTCGGCGAGGTCGTCGAGGCTGAGCGACGGGGTGACAAGGTCCATCATTTGATCGACCTGTTCGGGCTTGAAGCGGCCCTTGGCGGCCGAAGCGTCGTAATTCTTGCGCACGACGCCCAGACCTCGGTCGAGCGCGTCCTGCTGCATCTCGACGATCGTGCAGGGGATGCCTTTTTGCAGGAAATTCATCATGATCCCGCCGCCCATCGTGCCGGCGCCGATGATCCCGACCTTCTTGATATCGCGCAGCTGCGTGTCCTTGGGCAGGCCGTCGATCTTCGCCGCCTGGCGCTCGGCGAAAAAGATGTGGCGCTGCGCCGCCGACTGGCTGCCGAACATCAGCTTCATGAACTGCTCGCGCTCAAAGGCGAGGCCTTCGTCGAAGGGCAGGCGCGTTGCCGCCTCGACGCAGGCGAGGTTGGCATAGGGTGCCTCGAACCCGCGCCAGCGCTTGGCATTTTTCGCCTTGAGCTCTTCGATCACCGCGACGTCGCCGAACACCGCACGTTCGCGCGTCGGGCGCGGGCCGTCGGCGATCCTGGCGCGCGCAAAGGCGATGGCGTCGGCGGCCAGGCTGTCCTCACCCGCGAGCTCATCGACCAGCCCCATCTCCTTCGCCTTGGGCGCCGGAACGGGATCGCCGGTCGAGGTCATCGTCGCCGCGGCTTCGACGCCGACGACGCGCGGCAGCCGCTGCGTCCCGCCCGCGCCGGGCAGCAGGCCGAGCTTCACTTCGGGCACGCCCAGCTTCGCCGAGGGAACCGCAACGCGGTAATGGCACACAAGCGCGGTTTCGAGACCGCCGCCGAGCGCCGTGCCGTGGATCGCCGCGACGACGGGCTTCGACGCCGCTTCGATGCTGTTGAGCACCGCGTTGAAATCGGGGCCGCGCGGCGGCTTGCCGAATTCGCTGATGTCGGCGCCTGCGATGAAGGTCGCGCCGGCGCAGCGCAGCACGATTGCCTTGACACCGTCGTCGGCGAGGGCGGCGGTGAAATGATCTTCCAGCCCCTGCCGGACGTGCCAGCTCAGCGCGTTCACGGGCGGGTTGTTGACGATGATGACGGCGACTTCGCCGTCCTTTTCCATCGTGACGGAAACGGGGGTATCTTCGGACATGGGAGAACTCCTTCAAATAGGCCCGCTCGCATCGGGCGAAGTCGGGATGCCCCTCGGGCTAGGCGCCCGTTCGATGGGTGTCTCGATTTCGCCCGGCACGAACCGGGCGTGGGCGTTGCATTTCAATCGTCGAGCGCCGCGTGGACAAGCGTCTTGACCTCGCGCCGCACGGGATAAGTGGAAGAGGGCATCAGCTGCGTCATGAAGACCATGCAGATCTCCTCGACCGGATCGACGAAAAAGCCGGTCGAAAACATGCCGCCCCAGTAAAAATCGCCCGCCGAGCCCGGAATGCCCGCGCGCGCCGGATCGAGCGTCACCGCGAAGCCGAGCCCGAAGCCGACCCCGGCATTCTCGTCCTCGCTGAAAATGCCGACGCTGTGCTCGGTCAAATCGCCGCCGCCGACGAGGTGGTTCGACGTCATCAGGTCGAGCGTCTTGCGGCTGACGATCCGCACATCGCCCAATTTGCCGCCGCCAAGCAGCATCAGGCAGAAACGGTGATAGTCGTCCAGCGTCGATGCGAGCCCGCCGCCCCCCGAATGGAAACTGCGGTCCTTCGCCCAGCGGCTGCGCGCGCCGCCGTCGAAGCCCTGCATCCTGTCCTTGGGGTGAAAGGCATAGGCGTCGGCCAATCTATGCTGCTGGTCGGCGGGCACTTTGAACCCGGTATCGACCATGCCGAGCGGGCCGAAGATGCGCTCCTGCAACACTTGCCCGAAGGGCTTGCCTTCGATCCGCTCGATCACCGCGCCGAGCACGTCGGTCGCCATCGAATAATTCCAGTGCGCGCCGGGGTCGAATTGCAGCGGAATTTTCGCGAGGTCGGCGATAAAGCTGTCCATCGTATAATCGGCGTCGAAATCGTCGATCCGCGCCTTGCGGTACGCGGCATCGACCGGGGTGCGCTCCTGGAAGCCATAGGTCAGCCCCGACGTATGGCGCAGCAAATCGACCATACGGATCGGCTGCACCGGCGGGCGCGTCAGGAAGGGCACATTGCCGCCGCCCGCGACGAAGACGCCGGTATCGCTGAACTCGGGGCAGAATTTAACCAGCGGATCGGACAGCGCGACCTTGCCTTCTTCGACCAGCATCATGAAGGCGATGCTGGTGATCGGCTTGGTCATGCTCGCGATGCGGAAGATCGCATCGTCTTTCAGCGCTTCGCCCGGCCGTCCGTCGCCGATGCACGAGCGATGCGCGATCTCGCCGCGCCGCGATACGAGCGTTGCCGCATGTGGCAGGCGGCCGGTGTCGATATATTTTGCCCCGAGAAAGGCGGGGATGCGGCCCAGCCGCGTCGTGTCGAATCCGTGGGTCATGCAGCGCTGCCTATCAGTGCGAGGTCTGGCCGAGCAACTGGCGCGTGACCGGGTGCGAGCTGGTGAGGCCGCCGTCGACCGCGATCGCCTGCCCGTTGACATAGCTCGCCTGGTCGCTGGCAAGGAACAGCGCGACATTGGCGAGCTCCTCGGGCTGCGCGGCGCGGCGCAGCGGGTTGAGCTGGCCGAGCTTGTGCGTGACCTCCTTGGCCTTTGCATAATCGAAGGTCGGCTTGGTCATCCCGGTTTCGGTCAGGCCGGGACAGACGGCATTGACGCGCACGCCGCTCGTCGACAGCTGCTGCGCCGCGACCTTGGCGAGGTTGATCACCCCCGCTTTCGACGCCGAATAGGCGCCCGGGCCCGCACCCGAATTGATCCCCGCGACGCTCGCGGTCAGTACGATCGCGCCGCCGCGGCCTTGGTCGACCATCGCCTTGCCGGCGTGTTTCACCATCAGCGCGGGGCCGATCAAATTGACGCGCAGCGTCTCGGCCCACGCATCGGGATCGAAATCGAAGATGCCGCCCATGTCACCGATGATCCCGGCGTTGGCGAAGGCGACGTCGAGCGCGCCATAGCTGTCCTTCGCGGCCGCGACCAACGACGCAACATCGGCTTCGACGCCCGCGTCGATTTCGAGCGCGACGGCCTCGCCGCCCGCATCCTTCACCATTTGCGCGGTTTCATGTACCGCCGCGCTCTTGTCGCCGATGACGAGTTTCGCGCCCTCGGCGGCGAAGCGCAGCGCGCTCGCACGCCCGATACCCGAACCGGCACCCGTGATGATCGCAACCTTGCCGTCCAACGCGCCCATCATGCGCCTCCCGAAATCGTGGCTCCGCCATCGCACACGATGGTCTGGCCGGTGGTGAATGCCCCCGCCTTGCTGGCGAGGAAGACCGCGGCGCCCGCGATCTCGTGCGGCTCGCCGATCCGCTTCAGGGTCGAGGCGGCGGTCGATCGTTTGAGGTTTTCCGGATTTTCCCACAAGGCGCGCGCCATATCGGTGCGCACCAGCCCCGGCGCGATGCAATTGACGCGCACCCCGCGCGGCCCGAACTCGACCGAGAAATTGCGCGCGACCTGCATGTCGGCGGCTTTGGAAATGCCGTAGGCGCCGATGATCGGCGATCCTTTCAGCCCGCCGATCGAGCTGATGATCGTGATCGACCCCTCGCCGCGTTCGAGCATTTCGGGCGCGACCATGGTGATCAGCCAGTGGTTCGACAGGATATTATTGTCCATGATCTTGCGAAACTGATCATCGGTAATGCCAAGGCCGGGGCCATAATAGGGATTCGACGCCGCGTTGCAGACGAGCGCGGTGATCTTCCCGAACGCCGCGCGCGTCGCGTTGACGAGGTTCTGGAGGTCGTCCTTCGACGAGATATTGGCGACAACCGAAATCGCGGTGCCGTCGCCAAAGCGTGCGTTGATCTCCGCCGCAGTCGCGTCGCACGCATCCTGCTTGCGGCTCGAAATCACGACTTTCGCGCCCTGCTCGGCCATCGCCTCCGCCGTCGCCTTGCCGATGCCGCGCGACGATCCGGTGATCAGCGCGACCTGCCCGGTCATGTCGAACAGGCTCATGCGCCGGCCTTTCGGGCGAAGTCCCACGCCTTTTCGGCGAGCGGGCGGACGCGTTCGGACATGTCCTTCGCATGCTGCGACGAGGCGGTGCCCTCGATCACGCGCTTCTTGATGCCCTGGATGATCCCCGCGAGGCGGAAGAAGTTGTACGCGAAATACCAGTTCATGTCGGGCACGCCGTCGCGGCCGGTGGCTTGGCAATAGCGCTCGACCATCTCGCCCAGTTCGGGAATCCCCAGCGCCTTGCGATCGAGATCCTCGACCCCCGAACGCCCGCCATTTTCGGTCACCCACGCCATTGCGACATAGGTGAAATCGGCGAGCGGATCGCCCAAGGTCGACAGTTCCCAGTCGAGTACCGCGAGCACCTCCGGCCGGTCCTTCGCAAAGATCATATTGTCGATGCGGTAATCGCCGTGGACAACGCTGGTGCGCGTCTGTTCGGGCAAGGTCGCGGGCAGCCACGCGATCAGCTGCTCCATCTCGTCCATCGTCTCGGTTTCGGACAGGCGGTACTGCTTGGTCCAGCGATCGACCTGGCGGCCGAAATAATTGCCGGGCTTGCCGAAGTCGCCGAGCCCCGCCGCCTCGATATCGACGCTGTGCAGCGCGGCGAGCGTATCGATCATCGCCTCATAGGTCGCGCGGCGGTTCTCTGGCGTCGATCCCGGCATCGCGCCGTCCCAGATCGTGTGGCCGTCGACCATCCCCATCACATAAAACCAGCTGCCGACCACCGTATCATCGGTGCACAGCCCATATTGGCGCGCGACGGGGAAACCCATTTTATGCAAGCCCGCCTGCACCTTATATTCGCGGTCGACCGCATGCGCCGAGGGAAGCAGCGGGCCGAACGGTTTGCGGCGCAGCACATAATTGCCCGACGGCGCCGAAATCTTGTACGTCGGGTTCGACTGGCCGCCGGCGAACTTGCCTTGGGTCAGCGGCCCTTCGAAGCCCTCGACATTCGCTTCCATCCACGCGGTCAGCTTCGCCTCGTCGAGCACGTCGGCGCCTTCGGGCGCGACGGTGCCGCTAAAGGCCTTTTGCGCGTCCAGGGTCATATGCTCCTCCCCATCTTCGACGGGGAGGACTGGGGGACGTGCGCGCTCACTGGTCGAATACGATCACCGACCGTGCGGCGTCGCCTTTCCTCATCTTGTCGAACCCCTCGTTGACCTTGGCGAGCGGAATCGTCTCGGCGACGATACTGTCGAGGTCGAGCAACCCGCGCAGGTAGAAATCGACGAGCCGCGGGATATCCACCGGGAAGCGGTTGCCGCCCATGATCGCGCCCTGCAATTTCTTTCCCGAAAGCAGGTCCATCGCCGACAGGCCGACCTTTTCGGCCAGCGGCATCATGCCGAGGATCGTCGCGGTGCCGCCGCGGCGCAGCGACGCGACCGCGAGGCTGGCCGAGGCCGGGCGCCCGACCGCTTCGATCGCATGGTCGACGCCGCCCTTGCTGATTTCGAGAATCTGTTTCGCCGCATCGTCCGACAACGCATCGACCACATCGGTCGCGCCCAGCTTCTTTGCGAGTTCGCGTTTCTCGGGAACCGGGTCGGCGGCGATGATGCGCCCCGCGCCCGCGATCTTCGCGGCGTTGATCGTCGCGAGCCCGACGCCGCCGCAGCCGACGACCGCGACGGTCTCGCCCGGCGTCACCTTGCACGCGTTGAAGATCGTCCCCGCGCCCGTCGTCACCGCGCAGCCGATCACCGCGGCGCGGTCGAGCGGCATGTCGGGATCGATCGCGACGCACGCATGTTCGTGGACCAGCATGACTTCCGAAAAGGCCGACAGGTTGAGCATCTGGTTGACCGGCGACCCGTCGGGGCGCGTGATGCGCGGCGCCGATCCCGCCGGACGCCGTGTGTCGCCGCCCATGCACAAAGACATGCGCCCGGTGACGCAATATTCGCAGTGGCCGCAGAAGGCGCTGAGGCAGGTGACGACCGCGTCGCCGACCTTCACCGTCCGCACTTCGCTGCCGACCGCCTCGACGATCCCCGCCGCCTCATGGCCGGGGATGGCGGGGAGGGGGTGCGGATAGGCGCCGTCGATGAAATGCAGGTCCGAATGGCAGAGCCCGCACGCGGCGGTGCGGATGCGCACCTCGTGCGGGCCGCAGTCGGCAACAACGACATCCTCGACGGACAAGGGCTTGCCCGGTTCGATCAGGATCGCGGCTTTGGTCATTCAAATCTCCGTTCGGTCCCTCTCCCGCTGACGGGAGGGGCTAGGGGAGGGCATGTCGAATATGACGCGGAACAGGCCCTCCCCCGGCCCCTCCCGCAGGCGGGAGAGGGGGCTAGCGTGATACCCCGATATCGCCCGACGAAAAGCCGGGCTCGCTCGCTTCGCTATGCTTGGCGAATTCGATCCGCGCGATCGCGCGTTCGTGAACCTCGTCGGGACCGTCGGCCAGGCGCAAGGTGCGCTGGTGGGCATAGGCCTTGGCGAGCCCGAAATCCTCGCTGACGCCGGCGCCGCCATGCGCCTGGATCGCATCGTCGATGATCTTGAGCGCCATGTTCGGCGCTTGCACCTTGATCATCGCGATCTCGGCCGCGGCGGTCTTGTTCCCGACCTTGTCCATCATGTCGGCGGCCTTCAGGCACAGCAGCCGCGTCATCTCGATATCGATGCGCGCGCGCGCCAGCCGGTGCTCCCAGATGCTGTATTCGGCGACCTTCTTGCCGAACGCGACGCGCGACTGCAGGCGCCTCGCCATCTTGGCGATCGCTTCCTCGGCGACGCCGATCGTGCGCATGCAATGATGGATACGCCCCGGCCCGAGCCGCCCCTGCGCGATCTCGAACCCGCGCCCCTCGCCGAGCAGCATCGCCTCCTCGGCGTTGACGCGCACGTCCTTCAGCTCGATTTCCATATGGCCGTGCGGCGCATCGTCATAACCGAAGACGGGCAGGTGGCGCAGGATGTTCACGCCGGGGGCGTTCAGCGGCATCAGCACCATCGACTGCTGCGCGTGGCGCTTCGCGGCAAAGTCGGTCTTGCCCATCACGATCGCGACCTCGCAGCGCGGATCGCCCGCGCCCGACGACCACCATTTGCGGCCGTTGATGACATAGTCGTCGCCGTCGCGCTCGATCCGCGTCTCGATGTTCGTCGCGTCGGACGAGGCGACGCGCGGTTCGGTCATCAGGAAGGCCGACCGGATCTCGCCGTTCATCAGCCGGCCGAGATATTTGTCCTTCTGCGCGCGCGTGCCGTACCGGTGGAACACCTCCATATTGCCGGTGTCGGGCGCCGAACAGTTGAACACTTCGCTCGCGAAACCGACGCGGCCCATTTCCTCGGCACAGAGCGCATATTCGAGGTTGGTGAGGCCGGGACCCTCGAACTCGAACGTCTCGTCGACATGGTGGTGCGCCGCGCTGCGCGGCGGCATGAACAGGTTCCAGATGCCGGCTTCCCTGGCCTCGGCCTTCAGGTCCTCGACGATCTGGATGACCTTCCAGCGGTCGCCCGCCTTGTCCTGCTCGTTATAGGTCGGGACCGCGGGGCGCACCTTGCGCTCGATGAAGTCGCGCACCCGGTCGCGCCAATAGACCTGCCGGTCGGTGAGATCGAAATCCATCTCCGCATCCTTCCCTTTACGTTCACGTAAACCTTTGGACCGATTCGCCGGCCTTGCCAAGTCCTGCGGTCCTAAAATTACCTCATTTGGTCATCGCGCGCAGTTTTCGCTTATGGATGCGCGCCGGTGGCATCGGGTTCGCCGCGCGCCGCATCGTCGAGCAGCGCCAGCCGCGCCTCATGGTCGGCGCGCGAGATCGGAAATTTGCGCATCACGATCAGCCCCAGCGTGCCGATCACCAGCACCGCGAGCGCATAGCCGAGCGCAAGGTCGCCCAGCACCGTGCCCCCGACCTCGCCCGGCTTGGCGTTCGCGGGGAAGGCGGCAAAGGACAGGATCTGCCCCGCGAAGAAGATGCCGATCCCCGTCGCGCATTTTTGCATGAAGAAATAGCCCGCGAAGAACAGCCCTTCCGACCGCCGCCCGGTCTCGCCCTGCGACGCTTCGACGACATCGGCCATCATCGACGAGGACAGGATCATCAGGATGATCGAAAATGTGTTGGCGACAAAGACCAGCGCGAACATCGCCGTCGCGCTCGGTTTCCCCGGCAGGCCGGGAAAAACGCCCTGGATCCATGCGAAATACATGCCGCAATTGACCAGCAGCGCGATCGCACCCGCGAGGATCGCCCCGTCGCGCTTGCCGAGCCAGGCCGAGATCGGCGCGACGAGCAGGAAGGCCGCGATCATCGTCCCGAACAGCAGGAAGACATAGGCGATCATCTCGCCCTGGTTCAGCTGCCAGAAGAAACCGAGCAGATAATTGGTCATCGAGAAGGTGATGCCCTGGTTGATGAAACCGAACAGCGCGGCAAAGGTCAGCCACAGAAAGGCCCGGTTCGACAGCGTATCGCCCATGTCGCGCAGCACCTGCCGCAGCGTCGTCACCGGCTTGACGTCGGCAAGATTCGACACCGCGATCCGGCTATGCTGGCCGGCCGCCGAAATCATCACCGCGCCCGCCATCATCAACGCGCCGGCCAGCGCATAGGGGAAATAGCCGTCGGGATCGACGAGCCCCTTCGGCCCGCCGAAAAAGGCGCCATAGGCGAGCAGCAGGATGAGCAGGCCGCCGCCCCATCCGAACAGGTAGCGATAGCGCATGACGATCGTGCGCTCGTCATAATCGGCGGTGAGTTCGGGGACGATCGCGACCGAGGGCACTTCGCACATCGACACGAGCGAACGCACGATGATCGCGAAACCGATCAGCCAGGCGACGGTCATCGCGTCGCTCATCTCGGGCGGGCTCCACAGCAGCATCCACGCGATCGCGAGCGGGATCGGCGCGCCGTAAAGCCAGGGCAGGCGGCGGCCCCAGCGGCTGCGGGTGCGGTCGGTGAGTTCGCCGATCACCGGATCGACGAACGCGTCGGCGATCAGCGCGACCATGATCGCGGTCCCGACGATACCCGCGTCGAGCCCGACCACCTGGTTGTAGAAGAGCAGCAGGAAGGTCGAAAAGCCGTTATCCTTGACGCCATAGGCGATGCTGCCAAGCCCGTGGGTGACCTTCAGCCAGACCGGCAGGCGTTCGGCTTTGGGCGCCGCAACGCTCGCCGCGCTCACGCGGCGGCCCCGGCTTTCGCCGCTTCCTCCATTGCGAGCAGCGCGTCGAACATGCCCGGCGTTTCCTTGTCCCACGCGTGGCGCTGGCCGATCGTCAGCCCGCCGTCGACGAGCAGGTGCGTGCCCGTCATGAAGGAGCTTTCTTCGCTCGCCAGGTACGCGACCGCGTTCGCGATATCCTCGGGCTGGCCGCCGCGCGCGACGGGCTGCGCATTCGCGCTCATCTGCGCAATCACGTCATTCGCCTGCGCCTTGAGTTCGCCGGGCACCTCGAGCGAGGCGGTGAAGATATTGGTGTTGATGAAGCCGGGGCAGATCGCGTTCACGCGGATGCCATATTGCGCCAGATCGGTGGCGGCGACCTTGCTCAGGTGCAGCACGCCCGCCTTGGCGACGGCATAGGCGATCGGCGAATAGCCGGCACCGAGCGCGGCGACGCTCGCGGTGTTGACGATGCTCGCGCCTTTGCGGCCCTTCATATGCGGCGCGGCGTAGCGGATGCCCATCGCGACCGATTTGAGGACGAGGTCCATCGTGCGGTCCCAGCCTTCGGGACTGATCTCGTCGATCGGCGCGCGGTCGCCGCCCGCGGCGGCATTGTTGAACACGATGTCGATCCCGCTCGCTTTCGCCGCAGCGGCATTCATCAGCGCTTCGATATCGGCGGGCACGGTGACGTCGCAGCGCACGAAATCGATCTTGCCGTTCGATTGTTCGGCGAGCGCTTTCCCGCCCGCCTCGTCGATGTCGGCGGCAAAGACATGCGCGCCTTCGCTCGCCAGTTTCAGCACCGTGGCTTTGCCGATACCCGATGCCGCGCCGGTGACGACGGCGACCTTGCCTGCGAATCGCATATCTCTGCTCCCGTTTTCTTTTGCCACTTAGCTTAGGCGCGAAGCGGCCCCCGTCAACGGCCCTCGACCTTCCGTTACGGCGCCGTAGCGTCGGTCCGGCGCGCTAAGTTGACGCTTGCGTAAAGTGGCGAAGCGGACGTAGATTCGGGCAGAGAAGAGGAGCCTGAAGATGAGCGATCTGGACGCTTTCCGCACCGAGGTGCGCGAATGGCTGGAAACCAATTGTCCCCCCGAAATGCGCGAGCCCGTGCGCGACGAGGATGATGTCTGCTGGGGCGGGCGGAAATTCAAATTCAAGAATGCGGCCCAAAAGGCATGGCTCGATGCCTGTGTTGCCAAGGGCTATACCGTCCCCGACTGGCCCAGGCCTTATGGCGGCGCCGGGCTCACCCCCGAACAGACCAAGATCCTCAAGCAGGAAATGAAGCGCATCAAGGCGCGCTCGCCGCTCGACAGCTTCGGCATCTGGATGCTTGGGCCCGCGCTGCTCAAATTCGGCACCGAGGAGCAGAAGGTCCATTATCTGAACCCGATCGCGCGCGGCGAAATCCGCTGGTGCCAGGGCTATTCGGAACCCGGTTCGGGCAGCGACCTCGTCAGTCTGCAGACCTTCGGCGAGGACAAGGGCGATCATTGGGTGGTCAACGGGTCGAAGATCTGGACCAGCTACGCCGACAAGGCCGACTGGATCTTCTGCCTCGTCCGCACCGACAAAACGAACAAATATCAGGGCATCACCTTCATGCTCTTCGACATGGAGAGCAAGGGCGTCACGACCAAGCCGATCCTGCTGATCAGCGGAAATTCGCCCTTCTGCGAAACCTTCTTCGACGATGTCGAGGTGCCGAAGTCGCAGTTCATTGGAGAAATCAACCGCGGCTGGGACGTCGCCAAATATCTTCTCGGCCACGAACGCGAGATGATCTCGGGCGGCGGCGCTGGCGGCGACATGGTCAGCATCGGCGGCGCGTTTGCCAAGGCGTTCGGCAAAAATGCCGCGGGCGAGCTCGACGACCCGATCCTGCGCGCCGAAATGGCAGCGTTCGATACCGACGTCTTTGCCTACAGGGCTATGGGCGAACGCTTCATGGACATGTGGAAAACCGGTCGCGCCCATCCCGCGTCGTCGAACATGATGAAATATGTCGGCACCGAACTCAACAAGCGGCGGCACGAGCTCGTCATGGCAGGGGGCGGCAGCGACGCGCTCGAATGGGACAGCGAAGAAAGCAAGGGCGGCGCCCGCGCGCGCAGCTGGTTGCGCACCAAGGCCAATTCGATCGAGGGCGGGACGAGCGAAGTCATGCTCAACGTCATCGCCAAGCGTATCCTCGACCTGCCCGGAGCCTGACCCATGCCCTTGTATCACAATGACGACCAGGCGATGCTCAAGGACAGCGTCGCGCCCTTCGTCGCCGAACAGGCGCCGGTGTCGCACCTGCGCAAATTGCGCGACTCTGCCGACGCAACCGGCTTCTCGCGCGACCTGTGGGCGCAGTTCACCGAAATGGGCCTGCCCGGCATGCTCGTTCCCGAGGCGCATGGCGGGCTTGGCATGGGGCATATGGAGGCGGGCATCGTGCTCGAGGAAATCGGCCGCAACCTGACCCCGTCGCCCTTCCTCGCGACCAGCGTCGGCGCGGTCGCTGCGCTCGCCAAGGCGGGCGGCACGCAGGCGGGCCGCTGGCTCCCCGCGATCGCTTCGGGCGAGGCAATCGTCGCGCTCGCGATCGACGAGAGCGCGAAGCACCGCCCCGACCGCATCGCGACCACCGCGACGCGCGCGGGCAACGGCTTCCGTCTCGACGGCAAGAAAAGCTTCGTCCTCCACGGCCATGTCGCCGACATGAGCATCGTCGCGGCAAAGACCGACGGCGGCATCACCCTGTTCGCGGTGCCGAAGGATGCGAAAGGCGTCACCGCCGACCCGCGCCGCCTCGTCGACTCGAGCCTCGCGAGCCATGTCACGCTCGACGGCGTCGAGGTCGATGCCGACGCGGTGATCGGCGAGGTCGATGCGGGTAGCGAGATTCTCGACGCCCTGCTCGCCGCCACCCGTACCGGCGCCGCCGCCGAAATGGTCGGCGTCGGGCAGGGCGCGATGGACATGACCGTCAATTACCTCAAGGAGCGCAAGCAGTTCGGAAAGCTGATCGGCGAGTTCCAGGGCCTCCAGCACCGTGCCGCGCATCTCTATGGCGAAATGGAAGTCGCGCGCGCAACGGTGATGAAGGCACAGCAGTTGCTCGACGAGGGCAATGAAGGCGCGAAGCTGATGGTATCGGTCGCCAAGGCCAAGGCAGGGCGCGCGGCTAACTTGGCCGTCCGCGAGGGCGTGCAGATGCACGGCGGCATCGGCATGACCGACGAATATGACATCGGCCTCTACATGAAACGCGACCGCGCGCTGGCGGAGTATATGGGCGATGTCCATTATCACATCGACCAGGTCGCGCGCATGAACGGCTATTGAGTCGAACCTATCCCCTCCCGCTTGCGGGAGGGGCAGCGAGAGTTGCGAGCTTGCTCGCTACTCGCAGCGGGGTGGGCAACCGCACCGTCGCTGGCCCACCTTAACCCCTCCCGCAAGCGGGAGGGGAATATCGGAGAACGACAATGAACCTCAATGACATGTTCGGCCTCGACGGCCGCATCGCGCTCGTCACCGGCGGGTCGCGCGGCATCGGCAAGATGATCGTCGAGGGCTATCTCGCCGCGGGCGCCGCGCGCGTTTATATCTCGGCGCGCAAGACCGCGCAGATCGAGGAAGCCGTCGCCGATTTCGAGACGCGCTACCCCGGCAAGGTCGTCGGGCTTCCCGTCGATCTCGCGACCGTTGAGGGCTGCCGCGCGCTCGCGAAAGAACTGGAAGCGCGCGAAGAGCGCCTCGACATCCTCGTCAACAACGCCGGCGCGGCGTGGGGCGAACCCTTCGAAGGTTTCCCCGAGGCCGGCTGGGACAAGGTGATGGACATCAACGTCAAATCGCCCTTCTTCCTGACGCAGGCGCTCCACGGACTGCTGAAAGCGGGCGGCACGCACGACCGCCCGGCGAAGGTGATCAACATCGGCTCGATCGACGGCATGCGCCTCAACCCGTGGGAAACCTACAGCTACCACGCCTCGAAGGCGGCGATCCTCTACCTCACCAAGCGTATGGCGGCGCGGCTCGTCACCGACCACATCCTCGTCACCGCGATCGCGCCGGGCGCCTTCCAGTCGGACATGAACAAGGCCGCGCGCGACCATGGCGACGCGGTGGCGAAGAGCATCCCGGTCAAGCGGATCGGCGTGCCCGAGGATATGGCGGGTACTGCGATCTTCCTCGCGTCGAAGGCGGGCGACTATGTCGTCGGCGATACCATCACCGTCGATGGCGGCTTGGTGCATGGCGACCTGAAGACGAGCATCGACGCCTGACGCCACTCTTTTCTTCCTCGTCGCCCCGGACTTGATCGGGGTCCACGATTGACTCGGCAATCCCCAAGGTGTATTACATAGATAATGCACCAAGGAGATTGACCATGCGTTCCGCCTTCCTGATTCCCCCGCTGATGCTCCTCGCCGCCTGCGGGTCGGAAGAGAAGAAGGCGGAGGGGGCCACCGAAGTGTCGATCGACGCTGGCGGCGAGCATGGCGGCGTCCAGATCAAGGCGGGCAAGGACGGCGGCAAGATCAAGATCGGCGGCGAAGGCGGTGGGATCGACATCGACGTCCCCGACTTCGTCGATCTCGATATCGAAAGCGATTTCGATATCGACGGGGTCAAGCTCTATCCGGGCAGCAAGGTCACCAGCGTCGACGTCGACGCGACCGACAAGGATGGCGCCGACAAGGCGACGGTCAAGCTCGGCTTTACCTCGCCCGCGGCGCCGGCCAAGGCCGCCGACTGGATGGCGGGCGAATTTGCGAAGAAGGGCGTCGCGGTCACGCGCAGCGGCGACACGCTCGCGGGCAAGGACAAGGACGGCGACGATTTCCGCATCGACTTCGCCCCCGACGGCGCGAACGCCAAGGGCGAAGTGGTGATCACGAAGGTCTGACGGTCAGACCGACACCGAAACAAGCGGGAAAGGGTAGGGTCAGGCCTTACCCGCTATTCCTCAGCGCCGTCGCGATCGCGTTGATCGTCAGCTGGATGCCCTCGGCGATGCGCGGATCGGTCTCGCCCGCGCGGTGGCGCTTCATCAGTTCGATCTGCAGCAGGTTGAGCGGCTCGATATAGGGCAGTCGTAGCCGGATCGACGCCTCGAGCGCCGGATTCTTCTCGAGTAATCGCGTCTGCCCGGTGATTTCGAGCAGCCCGTCGTGTGCGCGGTGCCAGCCGTCGCGGATGCGCGCGAAGATCGCGTCGTGCCCGTCGACATCGCTCGCGAGCGCGGCATAGCGCGCCGCAATCCCCATGTCGGACTTGGCGAGCACCATTTCCATATTGCCGAGCAGCGCGGCAAAAAAGGGCGAGCTTTGCGCCATGTCGGCAAGCAGCGCCTTGTCGCTGAAGCCCGCGAAAGCCTCGCCCGTCCCGTACCAGCCGGGCAGCATCGTGCGCGCCTGCGCCCAGCTGAACACCCAGGGGATCGCGCGCAGATGCTCGATCGCGGTGCTCTTTTTGCGGCTCGACGGGCGCGATCCGATCTTGAGCGTCGCAATCTCGGCGATCGGCGTCATCGCGCGGAAGAAATCCTTGAACGCCGGCGTGCCGTATACAAGGTCGCGATAGGCGGCAAAGGCGGTGTCCGACAAAGCGTCCATCGCGGCCGTGAAGCGCTCGCTCGCATCGCCGCCAAGGCTCTCGGGCTCGAGGCTCGCGAGCAGGCTCGCCGACACCATCGCTTCCAGATTGGTCGCCGCGCTGTCGATCGTGCCATATTTGGCGGCGATCACCTCGCCCTGTTCGGTGATGCGGATGCGGCCCTGCACCGTGCCCGCGGGCTGCGCGCGGATCGCGGCAAAGGCGCTGCCGCCGCCGCGCCCGACCGCGCCGCCGCGACCGTGGAACAATTGCATCGCGGTGTCGGCTTCGTCGAACACGGGGGTCAGCGCCTGCGACGCCTGATGCAGCCCCCAGGTCGAGGTGAAATAGCCGCCGTCCTTGTTCGAATCGGAATAGCCGATCATCACTTCCTGATGCCCACGCACGCCGACCTGCGGGCCGATTTCGGGCATCGCGAAATAGCGTCGCATGATATCGGGCGCGCGGCTCAAATCGTCGATTGTCTCGAACAAGGGCACGACCATCAGATTGCTGGCGCCCGCGTGGGTGCCGCTGCGCCACAGCCCGCCTTCGCGCGCGAGCACATGCACTTCGAGCAGGTCGGACAGGTCCTGCGCCATGCTGATGATCCACTGGCAGATCGCATCCTTGCCGAGCCGCGCGCGCACGTCGGCTGCGGCATGGACGATGGCAAGCTCGCCCGCGGTTTCTTCGCTCCATTCGTGCCATGGTGCGGCGAGCGGCCGGTCGCTCGCGAGTTCGTCGGTGAGCAGCGCGACGCGCGCCGCTTCGTCGAGCGCCAGATAATCGTCGCACACGCCCGCGACCTTGAGCAGTTCGGCGAGCACGCGTTCGTGCACCGCGCTGTTCTGCCGCATGTCGAGCGTCGCGAGATGGAACCCGAACACCTCGACCGCGCGGATCAGCCGTCCGAGCGCGCCGATGCCTGCGAGCTGCCCTTTGCCGCTCGCCGACAGGCCGTTCGCGATGGTGACGAGGTCGCGGCGGAAATCGGCGGGGGTGGCATAGGCCTCACCTTTCAGCGCGGCAGGGCGCGGCGGCGCCTTGCCGGTGATCGCCAGATAAGTGGCCGACAGCCGCGCATAGATGCCCGACAGCGCACGGCGATAGGGTTCGTCGCTGCGGCTCGGCGCCCCGTCGCCGCTCGCTTCGGCCAGCGCTTTGACCGCCTCGGTCACCGGCGCGAGCGCCGACGACACCGACAGTTCGGCGCCGAGCGCGTGGACCTGATCGATATAATGGCCAATCACCGCGGCGGCGTTGCGGCTTGTCGCCATGCGCAGCGTCTCGGCGGTGACGAAGGGGTTTCCGTCGCGGTCGCCGCCGATCCAGCTGCCCACGCGCAGGAAGGACGCGGGGCGCGTTCCCAGCTCCTTTTCCCAGCGCGCATAGAGCTTGGGGACCACGGGCAGAAAGACGTCGCGCAAATAGGTGAGCGCATTGTCGATCTCGTCGGCGACGAACAGTTTTTGCGTGCGCAGCGGGCGCGTCTGCCACAGGAGAACGACCTGCCGCCGGATCGCTTCTTCGATCACGTCGCCCTCGGGCGTCTCGTCGAGCCCGGCATCGCGCATCCGCATCAGCTCGGCGACGCGGTTCTTGTGGTCGAGCACCGACTTGCGGCGCACTTCGGTCGGATGCGCGGTCAGCACGGGGGCAACAAGCGATGCGTCCAGCAGCGCCGCGACCGCGTCGTCGTCGATCCCGTCGGCCTTCAGCTTTTCGAGCGCCGCCGCGACCGTCGCTTCGGGTTCGGCCGCGACGCCCTGCCGATCCTCGGCAAGGTTGGCAAGCATCGAGAAGAGCATGAAGCCGCGCACGAAGGAAATCGTGTCGTCGAGGCTCAGCGCATCGAGCCCCGGGTCGATCGCTTCGGCCCCCGCGATGCCGCGGTGCCGATCGACGCTCGACGAGCGGATATATTCGGTCTGGCGGAACAATTTGTCGCCGCCATAAGCGCGGATGACGTCGCCGAGGATCCGCCCCAAATAGCGGATGTCGGGATTTTGCGAGATCTGGATAGGCGGGCCCATGCGCCGCTTGCTGCACCTGCGAAGGTGCAGGGTCAAGCGGCGCATAGCTATGCGCCAAACCAGCAGCGTTATATCAGTTCGTCTTGACGAGGGTTAGCATGCCCATATCGATCGTGCGCCGATCGTCGAACGCAACAGAGTTGCGCGAGTCGGTGATGAACATCAGCCTGCCCGTCGCATCGGTGATCCGCGCCGAAACCGCATAGCTGTGGCGCGGGTCGAGCGAGCGTTGGTCGACCGTCATTGTGAAAGCAAAGGGCACCTGCCGCCCGTCGGCAGTGAACGACTGACGCGCGATCGTTTTCGACGGCGCATCCATCAGGCTGACGTCGGCAAGCGTGATTTCGATCTGCGCCGTCGGCGGCAACGCGATGCGCTCGCGATAGGTGATGCTGCCGGTGACCGATACGGGCTGCTCGGCCGGCGTGGTCGCGCAGGCGGCGAGCAACGGAGCGGCGATCGCACTTGCGGCGAGGATGCGGGTGATGCGAACCATGATATTCCTCCGTTTGCGATGGTTGGCGAGGCGCCTAATGCCATCGAGGTGAACCCATGCTGTCGCGTCGGTTGTGCCTCCGTCAGCCTTCGAGTTCAACATCCCAGTAAAGCCAGTCGATCCAGCTCGTGTGCAGGTAATTCGGGGGGAAAGCCCGGCCATTGTCCTGCAACTGCCAGCTCGTCGGACGCCACGGCTGGCGATAGAGCGGCATATGCGCCTGCTGCGGGGTGCGCCCGCCTTTTTTCAGGTTGCACGGGGCGCAGGCGGTCGCGACATTTTCCCACGTCGTGCGCCCGCCCAACCGGCGCGGCACGACATGATCGAAGGTCAGGTCCTTGCCCGACCCGCAATATTGGCATGCAAAACGGTCGCGCAGGAACAGGTTGAAGCGCGTGAACGCCGGATGCTCCGACGGCTTCACATATTGGCGGAGCGCGATGACGCTCGGGATCGGCATCGTCCGCGTCGGCGAATGGATTTCGCGTTCGTAATTTTCGACGATGGTGACCCGGTCGAGGAACACCGCCTTCACCGCGGTTTGCCAGGGCCAGAGGCTCAGCGGATAATAGCTCAGCGGCGTATAGTCGGCGTTGAGAACGAGCGCCGGACAGCTATCGGGATGCCGGGCAAGATCGGGATGGAACATGGCTAGATAACGCTGCCCCCATTGCTTCACGGGATGGCGCGCCACTGCCTCCCGCGCGTGACACTGTCATTACATGCCCTATCAGATTCTGCCGTCAAGGGGCTTCTGTCCGCAAGATATGGAATGTTTCGCTTTGACTTGGCACAGCATATGGATTCATTGCGGGCGCATGCTGACGCGTTTCGCCCCCAGCCCGACCGGCGAGCTCCACCTGGGCCATGCCTATAGCGTGGTGTGCGCGTACGCCGCCGCGCGCGCCGCGGGTGGCGACTTCCGTCTCCGTATCGACGACATCGACGGCAGCCGCTCGCGCGAGGACTATGTCGCGGGCTCGCTCGCCGACCTCGCCTGGCTCGGGATCGACTGGGACGGCGCCCCGGTGCGCCAGTCCAACCGGCTCGGCTGCTATGCCGCCGCGCTCGACGATCTGCGCGCGCGCGGTTTCGTCTACCCCTGTTTCTGCACCCGCGCCGACATCGCCGCCAGCCTGTCGGCGCCGCACGGTCCGTCCGGTGCGATCTATCCCGGCACATGCCGTGGCCTGTCCGCGGCGACACGCGACCGGCGCGTGGCGGCGGAGCCCCATTGCTGGCGCCTCGATATGGCGCGTGCGGTGGCGGAGGCGGGCGATCTCGCCTGGGAAGAGCAAGGTCAGGGGCACCGCGTCGCCGACCCCGCCGCGCACGGCGATATCGTCCTCGCGCGCAAGGATGCGCCCGCCTCCTATCACCTCGCAAGCACGCTCGACGACGCAGCCATGGGGATAACGCACGTCGTTCGCGGCGCCGACCTGATCGCCTCGACCGACGTCCACCGGCTGCTGCAGGCGCTGCTCCGGCTGCCGACGCCGATCTACCGCCATCACGCGCTCGTTTGCGGCGCGGACGGCAAAAGGCTCGCCAAGCGCGATGCGGCGGCATCGCTGAAGTCGCTGCGCGAAGCGGGCATCGATGGCCGCGTGCTTGCCGCCGATCTGGCGGGCGACCGGCTTCCCGCTGGCTATTCGCTGCAAAATCCCTAAATAGGGGCTATGGAAATCCTGCTCGTCCTTGGCGTCGTGATCGCCGCCGGCTTCGTCCTCTTCTCGCTCGCGCGGGGGCTCTTCTATTTCTCGCAAGGGCATAAGGCCCAGGTCGACGGCACCGCGCACGAAAATCAGGTGATGCAGAACAAGATGATGATGGCGCGCGTCAAATGGCAGGCGATCACCATCATTCTGCTCGTGCTGATCGGCTTGCTCGCCGCGGGCGGATGATTCTGACGATGCGGCGCCGAACCGCTCCCCCATCCGGCTCCCTACAGGGTACACGGGTTCGGGAGGCCGGGTGGGGGAGCGGGCCGGCGCAGGAACCCCGATAACATGGTCAAACTCAACAAGATCTACACGCGGACCGGCGACGACGGCACCACCGGCCTTGTCGACGGCTCGCGCATCGCCAAGTCCGACGCGCTGATGGCGGCGATCGGTGACGTCGACGAAGCGAACAGCGTGCTCGGAATCGCCGCCGCCGCGCTCGATCCGGCGAGCGACGAGGCCGCGATGCTCACCCGCATCCAGAACGAGCTGTTCGATCTCGGCGCGGACCTTGCGACCCCGCCCGACATCCAGTTCGGTTTCGGCCCGCACGAAATGGCATTACGCATCGTACCGAGCCAGATCGCGCGGCTGGAGGACGAGATCGACGCGATGAACGCGGCGCTGGACGCGCTCAAAAGCTTCGTCCTCCCCGGCGGCACTGAAGCCGCGGCACGGCTTCACCTCGCGCGCGCGGTGACGCGCCGCGCCGAACGCGCCGCGGTCGCGGCGGGGGCGACGCGCAAGCTCAACCCGCTCGCGCTCAGCTATCTCAACCGCCTGTCGGACCATCTCTTCGTGCTCACGCGGCACCTCAACGCCGCGGCGGGCGGTGACATTCTCTGGAAACCCGGCGCGACGCGTTAATCTTCGTTGCCCCGCGCATGCATCCGAATTCGCGACGGCGATAAAGCGTTGTTCCCTAAATGTTCTAGACTTTGCCCCATGCTGCAACCATAATCGGGTGAACCGCGAAACCGAATCGCACCTCGGGGGATTGTCTCAGCATGGCCAGCCGCACTGACGCTTCTGCTCGCACCGACCCGATCGAAGCGCTGACCCGCCGCTTCGTCGCGACGCGGGGATTGTCGCTCGATCTTGTCGCGACGCTGTCCGACGCCGATGCCAGCGCGCAATCGATGCCCGACGCCTCTCCGGCCAAATGGCACCTCGCGCACACGACATGGTTCTTCGAAACCTTCATTCTGCGCGACCATGTCGCGGGCTATCGTCTTTTCGACGAGCGCTACCCCTATCTCTTCAACAGCTATTATGAGGCCGAGGGGCCGCGCCATGCGCGCCCGCAGCGCGGCCTGCTGACGCGCCCTTCGCTGGACGAAATCCGCGACTGGCGTGCGCATGTCGATGCGGCTGTGGGGGACGCTTTGCAGGATCTGTCTCCCGCGGCTCTCACGCTCGTCGAGCTCGGCATCCATCACGAGCAGCAGCATCAGGAATTGCTGCTTACCGACATCAAACATCTTTTTGCGCAAAACCCGCTCGGCCCGGCGGTGTGGGACGCGCCGATCGCGCGTGAAGTTCGGCAGTTTTCCGCCATGAACTGGGTCAAGGGCGCTGAAGGGATTGTCGCGACCGGCGACGGCGGCGACGGTTTCGCCTTCGACTGCGAGGGACCGCGCCACGAAGCGCTGCTCGCGCCGCACGCGCTCGCCAGCCGTCCGGTAACCAACGGCGAATGGCACGAATTCATCGCCGACGGCGGCTATCGCACGCCTTCGCTCTGGCTCAGCGACGGCTGGGCATGGGCGCAGGCCGACGGTATCGAGACGCCTGCCTATTGGCGGGACAACCAATATTTCACGCTTGCGGGCTGGCGGGACATCGATCCCGGCGCGCCCGTCACGCACATCAGCTTTTTCGAGGCCGACGCCTTCGCGGCATGGGCCGGCGCGCGCCTGCCCACCGAATTCGAGTGGGAAGCCGCGGCGGCATCCTTCGACCCGCATGGCGGCCAGCAGCTCGACGCAGCCGGAGCCGTCCAGCCTGTCGCGGCGGGAGGCGACACCGATCTGCAACAGATGTTCGGCAGCGTGTGGGAATGGACCGGCAGCGCCTATCGTCCCTATCCCGGCTTCCGCACCGCGCCGGGCGCGGTCGGCGAATATAATGGCAAGTTCATGAGCGGCCAGTTCGTACTCCGGGGCGGCAGCTGCGCGACGCCGCGCGGCCATTTGCGCGCGTCATACCGCAATTTCTTCTATCCCCACCAGCGCTGGCAGTTCACTGGCCTGCGCCTAGCGAAAGATCTTTGACCATGGGTGTTGTGCGCAACCTTCGCCAGGTTTCGGCCGACGACGCCGGTGTCGACATCGCCTTCCGCGCCGACGTCCACGCCGGGCTGTCGCAAGATCAAAAGGCGATCCCCGCGCGCTGGTTCTACGACGCGATCGGGTCGGCGCTGTTCGAGGACATTACGGCGCTCCCCGAATATTATCCGACGCGCAGCGAGACCGACCTTCTGATGCGCCACGCCGCGGACATTGCCGCGGCGATCGGTCCGGCGCGTGCGGTCGTCGAACTCGGCTCGGGCAGCTCGGCCAAGACACCGTTGCTCCTCGATGCGATCGACCCCGCGGCCTACGTGCCGGTCGATATTTCGGGCGACTTCCTGCGCGACAGCGCCGAGGCGCTTGCAGCGCGTTTCCCAGGACTCGCCATCTATCCGGTGGAGGCGGATTTTACGCAGCGCGTCGAACTGCCGCGCGAAATTTGCTCCATCCCCAAACTGGGCTTTTTTCCCGGCTCGACGATTGGTAACATGGTGGCGCGAACCGCGATCGACCTGCTTCGCAACTGGCGCAGCGCGCTCGGCGACGGGTCGCTGATGCTGATCGGCATCGATCGCATCAAGGATGTCGGCACCCTCGAACTCGCTTATGACGATCCGGCGGGAGTGACCGCAGCGTTCAACCTCAACCTGCTCGAAAGGATCAACCGGGAATTGGGTGGCGACATCCCGGTCGAGAATTTCACGCATCGCGCGGTGTGGGACGATGTCCATGCGCGAATCGAAATGCATCTCGTCGCCGCATGCGACATGGACTTCACGATCGATGGCCGTGCCTATCATATGGCGAAAGGCGAGACGATCCACAGCGAAAACAGCCATAAATATGGACCGCGCGACGCGAACCTGCTCCTCCGCGCGAGCGGCTGGACGCCCGTCGCGACGTGGGACGATGCCGACCCCGGTTTCGCGCTGATCCTGGCAAAGGCGACCGAGTTCCGTTCGGCACCCTGAAGCTCCGCCCTTGACGCGAGGGCCGCAAGCCGTAGGGGCACGGACAGAGGGCTTCAAGCGAAAGGGCATATCATGATCGTCGGCGTTATCGGGGCGGGACAGATGGGCGCGGGGATCGCGCAGGTTTCGGCGGGCGCTGGTCACGACGTCCTCCTGTCCGACATCGACATCGCGCGTGCCGAAGCGGGCAAGGCCGGCATCGCCAAGGCGCTCGGCCGGCTCGTGTCGAAAGAAAAGATGGCGCAGGCCGATGCCGACGCGCTGCTCGCTCGCATTGCACCCGTCGCCGACCACGCCGCCTTCGCGCCCGCCGACTTGGTGATCGAGGCGGCGACCGAGCGTGAGGACATCAAGCGTACGATTTTCGCCAGCGTCGGCCAGCATCTCTCGTCCACCGCGATCCTCGCGTCAAATACCAGTTCGATCCCGATCACCCGCCTCGCGCAGGCCGCGCCCGAGCCGGCGCGCTTCATCGGCGTTCATTTCTTCAACCCGGTGCCCGTGATGGGACTGATCGAGCTGATCCGCGGTCTCGCGACGAGCGACGATACCCTCGCGAAGGTTGAGGCCTATGGCCGCGGGCTCGGCAAGGAAATCGTCCACGCGAACGACGCGCCGGGCTTCATCGTCAACCGCGTGCTGATGCCGCTGATCAACGAAGCAGTATTCGCGCTCGGCGAAGGCGTCGCGACGATGCAGGATATCGACACTGGCTGCCGGCTTGGCCTCAATCACCCGATGGGGCCGATCACGCTCGCAGACTTCATCGGCCTCGACACCTGCCTAGAAATCATCCGCGTGCTCTACAGCGGCACCGGCGATCCGAAATTCCGTCCCGCGCCTCTGCTGGTCCAATATGTCGATGCCGGCTGGCTCGGGAAAAAGGCCGGGCGCGGCTTCTACGACTGGAGGGGCGAGGCACCCGTGCCGACGCGGTGAGCGGTTTCGACGCCCCGACCCTTGCCTTCTATGCGGCCGAGGCACCGGTTTATGCCGCGTCGGGCCCATCGGGTGCCTCGCGCCACCTCGATTTCTTCCTCGACCGATTGCCGCAAGGAGCCGCGGTCCTCGAGCTCGGGTGCGGCGGCGGGCGTGACGCCGCGCATATGATCGCGCGCGGTTTCACGGTCGAGCCGACCGACGGCACGGCCGAGATTGCGGCACAGGCCGAGGCGCGGCTAGGAAGGCCGGTCCGCGTGATGCGCTTCGATGAGCTTTCCGCTGCCGACCGCTACGACGCGATATGGGCCTCGGCCAGCCTGCTCCATGTGCCGCGCTGCGATCTTCCGGGCGTGCTCGCGCGCATCCATCGCGCGCTGAAGCCCGGTGGACTGCACTTCGCGAGCTACAAGGGCGGAGGATGCGAGGGGCGCGACCGTTTCGGGCGCTATTTCAACTATTTTTCTTCCAGGGAACTCGAGGCCGTATATCGTGAAGCTGCGCGCTGGGATGGCCTCGAACTTACCGAAAGCCTTGGTGGCGGCTATGACGGCGTGCAGGGGCCGTGGGTTCAGATCACCGCTCGCCGCCCGATATAGCTCCCAAGGGAGCCGAAAGGCATCGGGCGCGTTGGATATGCGAGATTATAGGGGATGATATGCTCATGCGTGACAAGTTCTTGTTCTTTCTGGCGGCAATCTTGCTGGCCGGGACCTCCTCCGCCAATGCCCAGCAGGGCGCACCGGAAGAATCGACGATCAAGGACACCGCCAACGAGGTGACCGAGCCTTTCGACGGCAAGGAAGTCCCGCCTAAGCTGCTGGCGATCCAGGAGGATCCCTATTCGCTCCACGGAATGGGCAAATGCGCTGCGATCATTCGCGAAGTTGCCGAACTGAACGATGTTCTGGGCGCTGACGTCAACGAACAGGTCGATAAGAGCCGGGCGAAGAAGCGCGAGGAAACCGCCGGTCGCGTCGCCGGGACGGTTGCGGGGTCGATCATTCCCTTTCGAGGCTTGATCGGCGAGGTGACCGGCGCCAACGCCGAAAGGCGACGCTACGCACTCGCTGTTTATGCGGGGACCGTGCGTCGCGGTTTCCTGAAAGGCGTTGGGCTCGAGCGCGGCTGCAAGACACCCGCCCGGCCCTGATCCCGGCTTTCAGAGCGGCGTGTTGACGGTGCGGCAGCTTTCGGGCGCCGAGCGCAGCGCGGTGTTCCACGTCACCTCGTTGCCGTTCCGCTGGAGCCGCGCGCCCTTCTTGTTTTCATAGACTGCGCCGCCCGTCGATGGCGTCTGCTTCAGGACCATCGAGTTCCTGCCGTTGACGCGCACGATCGCCCCGTTGCCAATATAATCGACCTTCAGCTTCGTACCTCGATTGCAGTCATAGCTGGTGCCGGTATTGCGCGGCATCGACGAGCAGGCTGTAAGAGCGAGAAGCGTGATGGCCGTCGTATAAACCGTGATCGTCTTCATTTTCGGTCTCCCCCTCAATAGCCGGAGCGAACGCAAAGCACGTCGGCGAGGTAGACCCGCCCGCTGACCGTCTCCATATGCTCGCGCGCCGACCCGTTCCAGCCAATCGACCGGCACCAGTTGTCGGCCGTCTGCGCGGCGCAATTCGCGGTTGCCGACCCGCGGGGACAGGCGAGCACCCGATTATTGCGGTCCGACGGCTGGGTGTGGAATTCGGCAAAATTTCCGCGCGCAACCTGATCGTTGGCGGGCAGACCCGGGTTCGCACCGCCGCCGGTCGGCCGCATCGACTGGACGGTCACCCCGCGCAGGACATTGTTGAGCATCGGCGTATCGCGTTCGACGGTGCGACACCTGCCGCGATAGCGCGTCTTTTCGCACAATTCCCAGTGTCCGTGGGGCACGCGGATCGAATTGACCGGCCAGCTGAGACCGAGATTGGGTTTCTCCTCGCTGATAAAAACCGCGGGGCCGCGATAGCCTGCGTCACGGTAGATGGTGGCTTCGGATGGGCGGTACTGCTCGGTCCCGACCGACTGGGCATATGAGCTGGAGAGGAATCCCGCTCCGACCGACGCCGCTACCACGGCCAGAATCGACAAAGGATAAGAGGTTTTCATCACAGCCTCCCATTTTTCGGATGCGACCCGGGATTTCTTATGTTCCGAGTTTACGGCATTTGCAGAGGGCTTGCAAATTCTCCCAATTTCGTCAGCGCGATGGGCGGCGGTGCATCATGGCGCCGTTTCGGATGGCAACGCGGGCGCGAAGTCCGGCGCGGTGGCTGGTACGGCGGGAGCCGCGGGTGCGGGTTTGGCAAGCGGCGGCGCGACGCCGAGCATCAGTCCGGCAAGCGCCGCCGACATCAGGTTCGACAGGCTGCCCGCGAGCAGCGCTTTGAGGCCGAGCTTGGCGATCATCGGACGCTGGTTTGGCGCAAGCCCGCCGGTCACGGCCATCTGGATCGCGATCGAGCTGAAATTCGCGAAGCCGCAGAGCGCAAAGGTCGCAATCGCGACCGCCGCCATCGACATCCCGCCCTGCGCCCGGCCAAGATCGATGAAGGCTACGAATTCGTTGAGCACGACCTTGCTGCCGAACAGTCCGCCCACGGTGGCGCTCTCCTCCCAAGGCACGCCCATCAGCCACATGACGGGGCGGAAGATCGCGCCGATAATCGCTTGAAACGACAGGGCTTCATAGCCGAACCAGCCCCCGATGCCGGCAAGAATACCGTTGGCGAGCGCGACGAGCGCGACGAAGGCCATCACCATCGCGCCAACCGCCACGGCGAGTTTGACGCCGGTCTGCGCGCCCTGCGCCGCCGCCATGATGATGTTCGCCGGCTTCTCTTCGTCATGGCTAGCTTCGGGCATTACGACGGGCTCGATGCCGATATCCTTCGGATCGTCGGGCATCATGATCTTTGCCATCAAAATGCCGCCGGGCGCCGACATGAAGCTCGCGGCGAGCAGATAGGGCAGGAGGTGCGGACCGATCATCCCCGCATAAGCGCCGAGGATTGTCCCCGCGACGCCGGCCATGCCGACCGTCATGACGGTGAACAGCTGCGAGGGCGTGAGGCCCGCGAGATAGGGCCGGATGACGAGCGGCGATTCGGACTGGCCGACAAAGATGTTCGCTGCGGCCCCCAGGCTTTCGACCTTGGTGATGCCGGTGACTTTCTGGATTGCACCGCCGACCCATTTGATGATCAACTGCATGATGCCAAGATAATAGAGCACCGAGATGAGTGAGGCGAAGAAGATGATGACGGGCAGCGCGCCGATCGCGAACACCGCCTTGCCATAAGGCGCCTGAGTCAGCACGTCTCCGAACAGGAAACGCGTGCCTTCGTCGGCATAGCTCAAGAGGTTCGACACGCCGTTCGACATCGTCTGGATCACCGCGCGCCCCCACGGTGTACCGATGACGAGTATGGCAAAGCCGGCCTGAAGCAGGAAGGCGGGGACGACGATGCGCGGGCGAATCCAGCGCCGGTTCGATGAAAAAAGCACGGCAATCGCGAGCAATGCGATGATGCCGACCAAACCGATAAGGCGTTCCATGATGCTGATGCGTCCCCCGCAAGTGAATAGGCCTGTCTAGCGGGCTTTGGCGGTGGGGCAAGAGCCGCCCGGCAGACGCTTGTTTCTCGACTTTCCAGTCCGGGCAAAAGCGACTATCGGGCGGCATGACCGAACCGACCTCGGCGGCGCTGCCGCGCACGCTTTCACCTTCGCTCTTCCTTTTCTCGATCGTTTACGGCGGCATGGTCGTGCTTGCCGGCGTGCTCGGGAACAAGCAGGTCGCGCTGGGTAGCTGGCTTGCCGTCGAGGCCGGCATTTTTGCCTTCCTGATGCTCGTCGCGCTATCGAGCGCGGTGTCCGAACTCCACGGGCAATCGGTCGCGAACCGGCTCGTGCTGTGGGGTTTTGTGCCGTTGGTGTTGTCGATCATGCTGACCGCGCTGGTCCTCGCGCTTCCGGCGTCGGGTGAAATGCAGCCCGAGCGACTGGCGGCGTTCGATATGATCCTGGGGCAAAGCCCGCGCCTGATGGCGGCGGGGATCGTTGCCTATGGCACCTCGCAATTCCTGAACGTCACGATCTTCTCCAAGCTGCGGGGCCGCGAGGGCCCGGGCACGGGGGCGACCTGGCTGGCGATCCGCGGTGCGATCGCCAGCGCGCTGAGCCAGATTGTCGATACGTTGCTGTTCGTCACGATCGCCTTTTTCGGCGTGTTTCCGATTGCCAATCTGATGGGAGGCCAGATGCTCGCGAAGGTCGCGCTGTCGGTGCTGGTCATTCCCTTCATCATCACCGGGCTGGTCGCGCTTGGGCGCAGCCTCGATGCGAAGACTGCCGGATGATGCCTGTGACCGATCCATCGAAAATGCCCGACCTTCTTGCCAAGGCTGAAACGCTCGTCGAGGCGCTGCCCTATCTGCAGCGCTATGCCGGCGAGACCTTCGTGATCAAATATGGCGGCCATGCAATGGGCGATCCCGAGGCGCAGCGCGACTTTGCGGAGGACGTGGTGCTGCTCAAGGCGGTCGGCATCAACCCTGTCGTGGTGCACGGCGGCGGACCGCAGATCGGCCGGATGCTGAAACAACTCGGGATCGAATCGACCTTCGTCGGGGGGCTGCGCGTCACCGATGCCGCGACCGCGGAAGTCGCCGAAATGGTCCTTGCGGGCAAGATCAACAAGGAAATCGTGAGCTGGATCGCGGGACTCGGCGGCCGCGCTGTTGGCATTTCGGGCAAGGATGCCAATCTTGTCCTGGCGGAAAAGGTCCGCCGCAGCGAACCCGATCCCAATTCGGGGATCGAGCGCCATGTCGACCTTGGCTTTGTCGGCGAACCCGTCGCGGTCGATCCGACGATCCTCACCAATTTGACGAACGACAATTTCATTCCGATCGTGGCGCCCGTCGCGCTCGGCGCCGACGGCGCGACCTATAATATCAACGCCGACACGATGGCGGGCGCCATCGCGGGGGCGCTTGGCGCGAAACGCTTTTTCCTGCTGACCGATGTCGCCGGCGTACTCGACAAATCCGGCGCGCTGCTGACCGACCTCGACCGCGCGGCGATCGAAGCGCTCAAGGCCGACGAGACGATTACCGGCGGCATGATCCCCAAGGTGGAAACCTGCGTGGTCGCGGTGGATGCGGGCGTCGAGGCGGCGGTCATCCTCGACGGGCGTATCCCGCACGCGATGCTGCTGGAAATTTTCACCGCAAGGGGTGCGGGGACGCTCATTCACCGTTAAAAGCGCTTTTCTCGACCTTCTGGCCGGAGCCCCCAATGTATCTGATGTTTCTTCAAATCCTGTCGATCTTGCTCAATATCCTGTGGTGGATCATCATCGTGCAAGCCGTAATGTCGTGGCTGATCGCATTCAACGTCATCAACACGCATAATGACTTCGTGAACCAGCTCTGGCAGGTACTTGAAAGGATCACCGAACCGCTCTACCGCCCCTTCCGCCGCATCATGCCCGATTTCGGGGGGCTCGACCTGACGCCGATGGTGGTGTTGATCCTGATCATCATCCTGCAGGGGCCGGTGATTTCCTATCTCTATACACTCGGCATGAACAGCGGGGCGATCTGACGTGGCCGAAGGCGCGCGGATAATCGACGGCAAGGCGTTCGCGGCGGGCCTGCGCGCACGGATCGCCGATGCGGTTCCGGCATTCGAGGCGGCGACGGGCCGCGCGCCCGGCCTTGCGGTCGTGCTGGTCGGCAACGATCCGGCGAGCGCGGTCTATGTCGGATCGAAGGGCAAGGCGACCGTCGCGGCCGGCATGGCGAGTTTCGAACATCGTCTGCCCGCGACCGCGACGCAGGCCGAGGTCGAAGCCTTGCTGCGGCAGCTCAATACCGATGCGGCAGTCGATGGCATCCTGCTGCAACTGCCGCTGCCCGGCCATCTCGACGAACAGGCGGCAGTGGCGGTGATCGATCCCGACAAGGACGTCGACGGGTTGACCCCGGTCAGCGCGGGGCGGCTTGCGCTCGGTATAGCGGGCATGGTGCCCTGCACCCCCTATGGCTGCCTGTTGCTGCTTCAGGACCGGCTCGGCGACCTGTCGGGCAAGGACGCGATTGTCGTCGGACGCTCGATCCTCGTCGGCAAGCCGATGGGCCAATTGCTGCTCGGCGCCAATTGCACGGTGACGATGGCGCACAGCCGGACGAAGGATCTGCCGGCGCTCGTCCGCCGCGCCGACATCGTCGTGGCAGCGGTCGGCCGCGCCGAGATGGTCAAGGGCGACTGGATCAAGCCTGGCGCGATCGTGATCGACGTCGGCATCAATCGCCTTCCGGCCGTGCAGGGCGAAACGAAGGGCCGGCTGGTCGGCGACGTCGACTATGCCGAGGCAGCGGCGGTTGCCGATGCGATCACGCCGGTGCCCGGCGGCGTCGGCCCGATGACCATCGCTTGCCTGCTGCGCAACACGCTCGTCGCTGCGCATCGCCGCGCGGGGCTTGCCGATCCGGAGGGTTTTTGATGCGTGTTTGGCCGGTCGCCCTTGTCGCTGCATCGATGCTTGCGGGCTGTGCGGCACCGCATGACGAGTTCCGCAATCGGCCGCTCGCCGCGAACCCCAGCGCTTTCGTGGCTGCCGAAATCGGCTTTGCCCGGCTCGCGCAAGAGAAGGGGCAGTGGACTGCGTTCCGCGAAACCGCGCATCCCGATGCCGTCATGTTCGTGCCCGAGCGCGTCAAGGCGGAAGGCTGGCTGAAATCGCAGAAGGACCCGGCCGAGGCGGTGAAGTGGCAACCGCACGCCGTCTATGTCAGCTGCGACGGCAATGCCGGCGTTACGACGGGCGCCTGGCAAAAGGGTCCGGCGCACGGCTATTTCACGACGGTTTGGCTCCGGGACGAGAAAGGCCGGATCCGCTGGGCTCTCGACCATGGCGACGCGTTGGCGACGCCGCGCGAAGCGCCCGATTTTATCGCGTCGAAGCTCGCGGCCTGCGGGTCGCGGCCTGCGGTGCCGATCGAGGCAGGCGGCGAGGGCGAGGATATGGCGGTCGGCCTGTCGGGGGACCAGACACTGAGCTGGACCTCGACCGTTCGCGCCGACAAGTCGCGCCGCATCACCATCCGTTTGTGGGACGGCAAGACGATGGCGACCGTCGTCGATGACCAGGTCGCGGCGCCCAAACAGTCATGATCGACCTTTTCATCTCGGCCTTTGTCACGCTGTTCGTCGTGATCGACCCGCCGGGTTGCGCGCCGATCTATGCCAGCCTGACGGGTGGCGCGAGCGCGCAGCAGCGCCGGTCGATGGCGATCCGCGCGACGATCATCGCGGGATTCATCCTCGTTTTCTTCGCGATGTTCGGCGAAGCGCTTTTGAGCTTCCTTCACATCGATCTCGACAGTTTCCGCATCGCGGGCGGGATCATGCTGTTCATCATCGCGATCGACATGGTGTTCGAAAAGCGCACCGAACGGCGCGAGCAGCGCGCCGAAAAGGTGATGGCAACGCCCGAGATCGAAGATGTGTCGGTGTTCCCGATGGCGATGCCGATGCTCGCCGGGCCGGGGTCGATCGCGTCGGTGATGCTGCTCGTGTCGCAGAACAATGGCCTTGAGCGCGCCTTCATCATCTTTGGCGCGCTGCTGCTCGTGCTACTACTCACCCTCGCCGCGCTGCTCGCCGCCGGACCGCTGATGCGGCTGATCGGCAACAAGGGCGAGGCGGTGATTACCCGCCTGCTCGGCGTGCTGCTCGCGGCGCTCGCGGCGCAGTTCGTCATCGACGGGCTCAAAGCCAGCTTCCCGAGTCTGGCCTAACGATGCTTTCCGCTTTGCGGAAAGCGGCGGCACCGGCCCTCTCCTCCTTCTAACCTCCCACAGGATACGATATCGGGAGGCGGCGAGGGGGAGAGGGCCGGTGCCCCTTCCCGACGTCAGTCGGGAAAAATATTAGCGCGCCGCGTTGACGTCGGCCTGCGTGACCGGCGCGATGCGGATTTCGACGCGGCGGTTGCACTGATAATCGGCCTCGCTGCGTTCGGGCGAGCATTTGAGCTGCGATTCGCCGTAACCGAGCGTCGCCATGCGCGCGCGCTGGATGCCGCGGCCGGCGAGATAGTCGGCGACCGATGCGGCGCGGCGTTCGGACAGGCCTTGGTTATAGCTGTCGCTGCCGGTCGAATCGGTGTGGCCATACACGTCGATATAGGTGCTGGGATATTCGGCGAGCGTCGAGGCGACATTGTCGAGCGCGCTGCGGAACTGCGATTTGACCATCGCGCTGTTGAGATCGAAGGTTACGTCGCCGGGCATGTTGAGCACGAGCTGGTCGCCCTGGCGTTCAACGTCGATGCCGGTGCCCGCGGTGCGTTCGCGCAGCTTCTTTTCCTGCTGGTCCATATAGTAACCAACGCCCGCACCGGCGACCGCGCCGATGCCTGCCCCGACGATTTCTTCGGTCCGGCTGTTGCGGCCGCCGATCAGGTCGCCGAGCAGATAGCCGCCGAGCGCGCCGCCGACGCCGCCGATCGCGGCCTTCGAGATCTTCCGTTCGCCGGTCACGGGGTCGGTGACGCAGCCGGTCAGCGCGATCGCGCCGATGCTGGTCAAAATGGTGAGCTTGATTGTCCTGCTGTTCATTATGTCGCTCCCTTTATCGCGCGGATGCCTTTGGCTTGCGGCATCCCACGCCTGTGTGCCGATAACATATGGCCGGCGATCTGGTTCCCGAATTCGGCTGAATGATCGCTGAGCCTCCCATTCAGCCGTGCGCCATTGTGCAATGCCGCGGCTTTAGCTTATAGGGAGAGTATGACCGAAGCTGACAGGGGCCGGGCGCCGACGCGCCGTACGACCGCCCGATGACCCCTTTTCCCTGGTCGGATGTTGTGATCATCCTGATCCTCATCCTCTTCAATGGCGTTTTCGCCATGTCCGAACTCGCGATCGTTTCGGCGCGCGGCCCCCGGTTGCAGGCGGCCGAAAAGCGCGGCAGCCGCGGAGCGACGATCGCGCGGCAGCTGGCGTCCGACCCCGGCCGCTTCCTGTCGACGGTGCAGGTCGGCATCACGCTGATCGGCGTGCTGACCGGCGCCTATTCGGGTGCGAGCCTGGGCCAGCCCGTCGCCGACCGGCTGGCCGCCTGGCTCAGCCTCGAGGCGGAGACGGCGGAGGCGGCGGGGTTCGCCACGGTGATCGCGCTTACCACCTATTTTTCGCTGATCGCCGGCGAGCTGGTGCCCAAGCAGTTTGCGCTGCGTTCGCCCGAACGGATCGCGATCGTCATGGCGGTGCCGATGTACTGGCTGGCGCGCATTGCCGCGCCGCTCGTCTGGTTGCTCGACAATAGTTCGGGCCTCGTCTTTCGCCTGCTCGGGCTCAAACGCGAATCGGAAGACCGGGTGACGGCCGAGGAACTGCACCTGATCGTCGCCGAAGCGTCGAAGTCGGGCGTGATCGAGGAAAGCGAACGCGCGATTATTTCGGGCGTTGTGCGCCTTGCCGACCGTCCGGTTCGCGAGGTGATGACGCCGCGCAAGGACGTCGACTGGATCGACGTTTCGCTCGACGCGCGCGCCGTCCGCGACAAGCTGGTCGAAACGCCGCACAGCCGCCTGCCGGTGGCGCGCGGTTCGGTCGACGCTATCGTCGGTGTGGTGCAGGCGCGCGATATCGCGGCGGCATTGTTCCGCGGCGAGGCGATCGACCTGGAACAATTGATGCGCCCGGCCAAGGTCATCCACGACCAGATCGACGCAATGGACGCGCTCGAAGGGTTGCGCGCCGCCGAAGTGCCGATGCTGCTCGTCCACGACGAATATGGCCATTTCGACGGGCTGGTGACCCCCGCCGACCTGCTTTCGGCGATCGCAGGTGAATTCGCGTCGGACCAGGATATCGGCAGCGAGCCCTTCGTCGTCGAGCGCGACGACGGCAGCCTGCTCATCGCGGGATCGATGCCCGCCGACCAGATGGCCGAGCGGCTGGGGATCGAACTGGGCGAGGACCGCGATTATGCGACTGCCGCGGGCCATGTCCTCGCGATCCTGAAGCACCTGCCGACCGAGGGGGAAAAATTCACCGACCGGGGCTGGCATTTCGAGATCGTCGATATGGACGGGCGCAAGATCGACAAGCTGCTCGTCACCGAATTGTCGAAGCCGAAGGATGGCGAGGACGAATAGGCGGGGCTTAAAGCCACAAAAGCCCCGCATGGACGCCTTCAAAATGTGTCCTTTGAGGCTTTAAGCGGCGCGAGAGGGGCTGGAAGAATGGGACCGTGGCGGCGCGCAGGCGGGATGTTCTGTTCCATCGACCAGCTTGAAGCACGATCGGATAATGTAGGAAAGCGTTATCAGACGTCGGATTTGGGGTGGTTAGCCGTCACAGTCAGCCTCCCTCGTCACCCCGGACTTGATCCGGGGTCCACGACTTCGACGCCGCGATGGATCCCGGATCCAGTCCGGGATGACGAGGGGTGGAATATCCTCCCCATGGCTGCGCCACAGGGAGGATCTTATGGCAACTATCGGCCGTCAGCCGCCGTCAAAGCTCGCCGCCGAGCGCGCCATATTTCGCTTCGAAGCCGGCCTTGTCGCCGCGGGCGAGATAGCCCGCCTGATCGACGATATTGTCGCGCGCGATGCGGCCTTGGAACGCGCCGAGTTCAGGGTCGATCCGGGCGATGTCGGCGTCGGTCCAGTCGGCGATCTGCCGGAAACTGGTGACGCCGAGGCCGCTTAGCAGCCCCGCGAGCTTGGGGCCGACGCCTTTGAGCAATTGCAGATTGTCGGGGCCGGTTTTCGCGGGGGCGGGTGCAGGCTTTGCCGCAGGCGGCGGCGGGACGGTCGGCTCCTCGGGGATCGCGGCTGTCTCAGCCGGCTTCGGTTTCGCGGCGGCCTTTTTGGGTGCGGCCTTGGTTGCCGCCTTTGCCGCCGGTTTGGCAGCGGCTTTCCGGGCCGGTTCCTTGGCCGCGGGCTTCTTCGCGGCTGGCTTGGGTTCCGCCATCGGTTCCGGTGCCGTTGCCGGGGCTTTGGCGGCGGGCTCCGGATTGACGATCGGGGCGGGTTCCGGCGCCGGAGGCGGTGCCTTGGAGGCCGGTTCCGGCGCGGGCGGCGGAGCGGTCGAAGGTGCGGCCGGCGGCGTCTTGGATTCGAGCGGTTTGAAGCGCGCCGGTTCGGCTGCGATGATTTCGGGCTTCGCCGGCGCGAGCGGCTTGGCAGGCTTGGCGGGTTCGACCGTCGGCGGCGCAATCTCTTCGGGTTTCGACCGGCCGAACAACCACCAGAGCAAAACGACCGCAACGACGAGGCCGACGACCGCGATGATGTAATTTTCCTGAAGCCAGGCCATGTTCATCTCCACTCCTGATTTTGGAGCAGCCTATGCCGCCGCACCGGCGGGGTCCAGCCCCACGAACGGATCATCATGATTTTCGTCGCCATTTCCGCTTTGCGAGGGTCGACGGCGGAGGGCGAAGCGGCGTTTATTCCGCTTCGCGGGCGACTTCGCGCCAGCCGATATCGCGGCGGCAGAAGCCGCTGGGGAAATCGAGCTTGTCGACCCCGGTATAGGCGCGCGCCTTCGCTACGGTCACGCTTTTCCCCGTTGCGGTGACGTTGAGCACGCGGCCGCCGGCGGCGACGAGGGTGCGGTCGTCGCGCGCCGTTCCGGCGTGGAAAACGCGCACGCCGCCCGCTTCGGCATCGGCGATGCCGCGGATCGCGCCGCCCTTTTCGGGAGTGCCCGGATAGCCGTTCGCCGCCATCACGACGGTGAGGGCATAGTCGCGCGAAAAGGCCGGGGGTTCGGCTGTGGCGAGCGTCCCGGTAGCGGCGGCGTGGAGCAGCGCGGCGAAATCGCCCTTGAAGCGCATCATCAGCACCTGGCATTCGGGGTCGCCGAAGCGGCAATTATACTCGATCAGCTTCGGGCCTTCGGCGGTGAGCATCAGCCCGGCGAACAGCACGCCGACATAGGGCGTGCCCTCGGCGGCGAGCGTTGCCACGGTCGGGCGGATGATGCGGTCCATCACCTGGGTTTCGAGTTCGGCAGTGAGCACCGGCGCGGGGCTGTAGGCGCCCATGCCGCCGGTGTTCGGGCCCACATCGCCGTCGCCGACACGCTTGTGGTCCTGCGCGCTGCCGAAGGCGATGACGTCCTTGCCGTCGGAGAGCGCGAAGAAGCTCGCTTCCTCGCCGATCATAAATTCCTCGATGACCACTTCGGCGCCCGCGCTACCGAAGGCGCCGTCGAACATGTCGTCGATCGCGGCTTCGGCATCCTCGCGCGTCTCGGCAATGATCACGCCCTTGCCCGCAGCGAGGCCGTCGGCCTTGATCACGACGGGGATCGCAAAGCCTTCGAGCACGGTGCGCGCTTCCTCGGCGCCGGTGCAGCGGACATAGGCGGCGGTCGGGATCGACGCGCGCGCGCAGAGATCCTTGGTAAAGCCCTTCGAGCCTTCGAGCCGCGCGGCGGCGGCGCTTGGGCCAAAGGCAGGAACGCCGATCGTGCGCAGGCGGTCGGCGAGGCCCGCGACGAGCGGGGCTTCGGGGCCGACGACGACGAAGTCGATCGCATGCGCCTTGACGAAGGCGATCAGGCCGTCGATGTCGTCGACCGAAATCGGCACGCATTCGGCGTAGAGTTCGATCCCCGGGTTGCCCGGGGCGGCATAGAGCTTGGCGCAGCTTGGCGATTGTGCCAACTGCCAGCTGAGCGCATGTTCGCGGCCTCCCGATCCGACCAGCAGGATATTCATGTCTGTCCCTTTTCCCGATACGGCGTCCGACGATGGCACCGAAGCGCGGCTGTTAGCCGAGGCGACGCCCGGCGACAACGCCCCGGCGCTGTCGGTCAGCCAATTGTCGGCGGCGATCAAGCGCACGGTCGAGGACGGCTTCGCGCGCGTGCGCGTGCGTGGCGAGCTGTCGGGGGCGAAGCGCGCGGCGTCGGGACATTTCTATGCGGCGCTGAAGGACGATAATGCGCTGATCGACATGGTGATGTGGAAAGGGCAGGCAGCGCGCCTCGCCTTCCGGCCCGAGGACGGGATCGAGGTGATCGCTTGCGGGCGGCTCACCACCTATCCGGGGCGCTCCAAATATCAGCTCGTCGTCGACACGCTCGAGGTCGCGGGCGAGGGCGCCCTGATGCTGCTCTTCGAAAAATTGAAGGCGCGGCTCGGTGCCGAGGGGCTGTTCGACCGCGAACGCAAGTACGACCGGCTACCCTATCTGCCGCGCACGATCGGGGTGGTGACCTCGCCGACGGGCGCGGTGATCCGCGACATCCTCCACCGGCTGGCCGACCGCTGCCCGACGCATGTCATCGTCTGGCCCGTACTGGTGCAGGGCGACGGCGCAGCAGCGCAGGTCGCGAATGCGGTCCGCGGGTTCGACGGGCTGGCGCCCGGCGGGCCGGTTCCGCGTCCCGACCTCGTCATCGTCGCGCGCGGCGGCGGGTCGATCGAGGATCTGTGGGCGTTCAACGAAGAGGTCGTCGTGCGCGCAATCGCCGACTGCCGCATCCCGACGATCAGCGCGGTGGGGCACGAGACCGACGTGACGCTCGCCGACTATGCCGCCGACGTGCGCGCGCCGACGCCGACCGCCGCGGCGGAGATGGCGGTGCCGGTGCGCGCCGAATTGCATGCGCAGCTCGCGACATGGAACGGACGGATCATCGGTGCGGCGAACCGGCACCAGGCGTTGGCGGGCGAGCGGCTGACCGCGCTCGCGCGCCACCTGCCGAAGCGCGAGGCGCTTTACGCGCCGCAGCGCCAGCGGCTCGACGATGCGGGCGAGCGGCTCGACCGCAGCCAGCGCCACCGGCTGACGGTCGTTTCGGAGCGGCTTGCGACGCGCGGCGCGGCGCTGCGGCCCGCGCTGCTCGCGCGGCGCTGGGACCGCGACCGGGCGCAACTCGAGGGGCTGGGGCGGCTGCTGACCTCGCTCGATCCGCGCGCGCTGCTGTCGCGCGGCTATGCGATGGTGCGCGACGGCGGCGGCGCGATCGTGACGACCGCCGTGACGGCGCGCGACGCCGGGCATCTGCAATTGCAGTTTGCCGATGGCGAGGTGCCCGTTGTGGTGAGCGGCGAGCGTTCGCCGCCTCCCGCGACGTCCAGGCGACCCCCCAAGGTGCCGCCGGCAGCGCCCGGACGGGGGCAGGGCGAGCTCTTCTGAACCCGGCGGGGGTGGCCGAGCGGCGGGATGCTGCTATAGTCGTCGGAACGATGGACCCCCGAATGGACAGAAAATCATGTTGATTGCCAGCCGCAACCGCCTTGCCCGCCTGCAATACGGGCCGAACGGGTTTCGTGTCCTTGCACCCGGCGACCATGTTCTGTGCGCGGTGAGCGGCGTGCCGATCGGGCTCGACGAGCTGCGTTACTGGTCGGTCGCGCGGCAGGAGCCTTATGCAACCGCCGAGATATCGGTGAAGGCCGAGCTGGACGCCGCGCGCCAGGCATGAGCTTTGTGAAGGATTGGCCGCGGCACGGAGCGGCGCTCGCGGTGCTGATCGCCGCCGCCGGTTGCGTTCCGGCGGCAGGAACCGGAGCGACGCCCGCGCCGGGGCCGTCGGTCGAACCTGTCCCCGCGAAAGGCCCGGCGCCCGCGCCAATGCCGCCGCGCGCGCCGCTGCGCCCCGATTTCACGCTTTCGGGAGTCGCCGAACAGGGCGCGGTCGTGGTCGGGCAGGTGCCGAGCGACACGCGCGCGCTGGCGCTCGATGGCTTGCCGATCCCGGTCGCCGCCGATGGCGGCTTTCTGATTGCATTCGACCGCGATGCGCCCGCTGCCGCGCGGCTCGTCGCGACGCTCGCTGACGGGCGCGAGGTCGTCCGGACGATCGCGGTTGCGCCCGGTCGCTGGCGGATCGAACATATCGACGCGCCCTATCGCGGCAGCGCGTCGAGCGACGCGGAATTCCAGCGCCGCCGCCCCGCCGAACTTGCTCAGATCGCCGCGGCGCGAGCTACGCCGGTTGCCTCAGACGGGTGGCGGCAGGCGTTTCGCTGGCCGGTCGCGGGGCGGTTGTCGGGCTTTTTCGGCTCGCAGCGCGTCTATCAGGGCAAGCCCGGCAGCTATCACAGCGGCACCGACATCGCGGTGCCCGCGGCCACGCCCTTCGTCGCGCCGGCCGACGGCGTGGTGACGCTGGCGGCGAGTACGCCTTTCACGCTCGAAGGCAATCTGTTGATCGTCGATCATGGCATGGGTCTGTCGAGCGCGTTCCTCCATTGCCAGCGGCTCGACGTGAAGGTCGGTGACCGCGTTGCCCGAGGGCAGCAATTGGGCACCGTCGGGCGTACAGGCCGCGCGACCGGGCCGCATCTGCACTGGGGTTTGAAGTGGCAGGGCGCGCGGCTCGACCCCGCGAAACTGGCGGGGCCGATGGTCCGCTGACGCTCACGGATCTCCGCGTGAATTCGTAACCGTTGAAACAAAATGTCGCGCTGGCGGTGCTTGCCGCCCCTTGTGTTTCGCCGTGTTCCGCACTTGTTGCAAATACGTCACAATGACTTTTGAAACGACGGAAAGCGGCGGGAATTTCCTTTACTCCAGATGAACGAAGAGCCATCCCGCACGCTATCGGGGCATTTGCGCGCGCATTTTTCGCGCGTCGGGGGTCCGGGTAGTTCATCCATCAGTAGCAAGGGACTGCACTGTGAAGAAAACTCAACATTCCAAGCTGAAGCTCGGCGTTGCGCCACTCGTCATGAGCGTCGCCCTGGTTTCGGCTCCTGCCTTCGCGCAGGACGCGCCGGCGGCCGAGGAAGGCGACGCTCCCATTGTCGTCACCGGTACGCGCATCCCGCAGCCCAATCTGGAATCGGTCAGCCCGGTCACTGTTGTCAGCGGCGAAGATATCAAGCTGCAAGGTACGACCAAGATCGAGGATATGCTGAATTCGCTGCCTTCGGTTTTTGCCAGCCAGGCATCGACCCTGTCGAACGGCGCCGATGGCACGGCCTCGGTCGATCTTCGCGGCCTTGGAACCGCACGCACGCTCAGCCTGGTCAACGGCCGGCGCCTGATTCCCGGCGATCCGGGGCCGAGCAGCGGTTCGGCGGCTGACATCAACATCATTCCTTCGGCGATCCTGAAGCGCGTCGATGTGCTGACGGGCGGTGCCTCGTCGACCTATGGCGCCGACGCTGTGGCCGGCGTGGTCAACTTTATCGTTGATACGGAATTCACCGGCATTCGGGTCGATGGCCAGTACAGCTTTTTCCAGCACAACAATAACAACAAGCTGATGCCGCCGCTGCTCGATGCGCGCGCTGCAACAAGCGCCGGTTATGGCTATCCGCGCGGCAGCGTTGCCGATGGCGGCACGGTCGATGCCACCGTGATGATGGGCAGCGGCTTTGACGACGGTCGCGGTCATGCGATGGTTTATTTCGGCTATCGCAAGGCGAACCCGATCGTTCAGTCGAATCGCGACTATAGCGCGTGTACGCTGCAGAATACGCGTGCCGGTGCGAACCAGTGCGGTGGCTCGGCCACGTCGCCCGAAGGCAATGTGCTCGTTTTCGAAAACGGCACGTCGACCTTCTATACGTTTGAACCCAATGGTGGCTTCCGCAACGGAAACACGCTGTTCAACTTTGCGCCGACCAACTATTTCCAGCGCAGCGACGAACGCTATACCGCCGGCCTGTTCGCGAACTACGAGATCAATGACTCGATCAAACCCTATATGGAGTTCATGTTCATGGACGACCGCACGGTCGCCCAGATCGCTCCGTCGGGCAATTTCGGCAACACGCTGACCATCAACAGCGACAACCCGCTCATCTCGGATGCGCAGCGCGATATCATTTTTGCGCAGGAAAATCTGATCAACGGCTTTTTGGGAACCTTCCCGCTTGCCGGCGGCGCACCCTATAACCCGAACCCGGGCGCTGCACCGATCGATTTCGTCGATCCGACGACGGGCAACACCTATAACAAGGCCTATTTCCAGCTGCTGCGCCGCAATACCGAAGGCGGATCGCGCCGTTCGGACCTGCAGCACACCAGCTTCCGCGGTGTTCTCGGCGTCAAGGGCGATCTGAGCCCGGTATGGTCGTATGACGCCTATTATCAATATGGCCGCGTCAATTACAGCCAGGTCTATTCGAACGAGTTTTCCGCGGCACGCCTGACCCGGGCGCTCGACGTCGTGGCCGATCCCAACGGCGGCGCGCCGGTCTGTCGTTCCGTCCTCGACGGCTCGGATCCGACCTGTGTTCCCTATAATGTCTTCGCCGGGCTTGGCGGGGCCAGCCCCGAGGCCGTGGCTTATTTGAGCGCCACGGGTTTCCAAAAGGGTCAGACGTCTGAGCAGGTCGCTTCGGCATCGTTGACCGGCCAATTGGGCGAATATGGGTTCAAGTCGCCCTGGGCGGAAGACGGCATTGCGATCAACGTCGGCGTCGAATGGCGCCGTGAATCGCTCGAACTGCTCACCGACAATGCGTTCCAGACCGGCGATTTGACGGGTCAGGGCGGCGCGACGCTGCCGCTGTCGGGCAATTTCCGGGTCTATGACTTCTTTGCCGAGGCCAGTGTCCCGATCGTTCAGAACAGCTTCATTGACGATCTGTCGTTCAGCGGCGGATATCGTCATTCGTCGTACAAAACGAGCTCGGGCAACTCCTACAAGACCGATACCTACAAGCTGGCGCTCGAATTCGCTCCGGTGAGCGATATTCGTTTCCGCGGTGCATACAACCGGGCGGTCCGCGCACCGAATATCCAGGAACTGTTTGCAACGCCGACCGTGGCCCTGAACGGGTCGGGCGATCCGTGCGCAGGCATCACGATCACGGCAACCGATTATGGTTGTCTGGCGCAGGGCCTGGTCGTTGGTCAGCGGACGGCTGCAAACCCGGCGGGTCAGTATAACGGTTTCATTGGCGGCAATCAGGACCTGCAGCCCGAAACCGCGACGACCAAGACGCTGGGTGTCGTATTGCGCCCCAGCTTCCTGCCGCGCTTTAACCTGACGGTCGACTATTTCGACATCAAGGTGGCCGACGCCATTCGCGCCTTTGGACAGGATTCGACGCTGGCCGATTGCGTTGCCAACGCAACGGCAACCTTCACGCCGGATTCCTGCGACCTGGTCAATCGCGACGCAGCGGGTTCGCTTTGGTTGACCCCGGGCGGTTATGTGGTCGATCTGCCGAACAATGTCGGTTCGCTGCGGACCAAGGGTATCGAGATCAACAGCGCCTATTCGCATGAGCTTGGCGACTTCGGCACCTTGTCGCTCAGCTTTATCGGCACGTATCTCGATAAATATCTGGTCAATAATGGCCTGACCGAACCCTATGACTGCGCAGGCCTCTATGGCCCGACGTGCAGCGCGGGCGGGACGACGCAAAGCGGCGCGCCGTTGCCGAAATGGCGCCACAAGCTGCGTACGACGCTGAAAACGAACAGCGGTATCGGTCTGTCGGTGCAATGGCGTCAGGTCGGGAAGGTGAAGGCGGAAACGCTGTCGGACAATCCGTCGCTTGCCGGTGATTTCAATTTTGAACCGGGCCTGCGCGTCAAGGCACAGAATTATTTCGATCTGGCCGCGACGTTCGATGTCGGTGACAGCTTCATTTTCCGGCTGGGCGCCAACAATATCTTCGACAAGGAGCCGCCGCTGATCACCTCGGGCAGCGGCTCGCGTCCGGGCTCGAACCTCTGCCCGACCGGTCCGTGTAACGGCAACACCTATCCCGCGACCTGGGATTCGCTGGGCCGTTATTTCTATGCCGGCGCCACGCTGGAATTCTAAGCGCGGCTTGATGGTTTAAGTGGGGCGGCGGTTCTTCGGACCCGCCGCCCTTTCTTTTTAAGCAACCACTGCTAGCACCAGAAGGACGGTGCTCTGGCATGGGCGCCTTGTTCTGGAACGTCTCGAATGCCGATGCTCGATTCCCTCACCGCCGACACTCTCCGACAAGCAATGGTCATGTTGCAATCGGGGCAGGCAGAACCAGCGCGCGCGCTGGCTGCGGATGCGCTTCTGAAGGGTGGCGATCCCGTCGCGCTCAATGCATTCATCGGCATGCTTCTGGGACGAAATGGCGACCCTGCGGGTGCTGTGCGTCATTTGTTGGTCGCACATAAGGAGCGGCCGCAGGACCTGATTATCGCGTGCAACCTGATTTCCACCCAGATCGAGGCAGGCGACCTGCAAGGTGCCCTGGCGGTTGCAACGCGCGAGCGTGCCTTTTCCGATTCCACGGCGCGGGTCGCTCGATACCGCGGATATCTGGCGCAGACGTTGGGCCAGTTTGAGGCGGCGGCCGAAGCCTATGACTATGTGATCGGAAAATTCCCCGACGATTTTGAAAGCTGGAACAATCTGGGCAACGCCCGCCAGCTCCTAGGCGATGTCGATGGCGGCATCGCCGCGCTGGAACGGGCCGTCGCGCTCGACCCGACGGCGCCTCCAGCCAGGATCAATCTGGCATCCGCATTGACGGCGGGCGGACGCGACGAGGAGGCCGAACGGATTCTCAGGACGGCGGCGAGCGATTTTCCCGACGACGCGCGTGTGCTTTACGAATTATATGGGATTCTCAAACGCCGTCGGCGCGATGGCGAAGCGCTATCGCTTCTGGAGGATGCGGCGCGGCTTGATCCCGGAAACGCCGAGGTGCAGTTCAAGCTCGCGGTCGAATATGGCGCGGCGATGCGTATGGACGATGCCGAGCGTGCCTATTTGAACGCGGTCGACAGTGCCCCCCAAATGTCCGAGGCTTACCTGGGTCTCGCCATCCAGTTCGAGCATAGCAATCGCGAAGGCGATTTGGCGCCGTTGATCGAGCGGGGCGAGAAGCATGGACTGTCGCCCGCGACGCTTGCGTTCATGCGGGCGCTCGAGCATCGGCGCGCTGGACGTTTTTCCGAAGCACTCGATTGTTTGTCCGCCGTCCCGGAAACGATGGAACCCGAACGGACGACGCATATTCGCGCTACCCTGTTTGACCGCCTTGGCCGTTTTGACGAGGCTTTCGGCGCGTTCGAGGACACTGCCAGACTGCATCAGGCGGATCCACGCGATCCGCTTGCAAGGGCGGAGGAGTCGCGCGAAGAATTGACGCGGGAGGTCGCATTGCTGGTCCCGCAATGGATCGATGGCTGGCGGCCGGTTACCTTGGAACCGGACCGGCCGGACCCGGTATTTCTGGTTGGATTTCCGCGATCGGGCACCACCCTGCTCGATACGATCTTGATGGGGCATCCCGACACCACGGTGATGGAGGAAAAGCCTTATCTGAATGTGATCGACAGGGCACTGGGCGGCATTTCTGCGCTGCCCCGTTTGGACGCGGATGGAATTGCGCGCGCGCGCGCGCAATATTTCGCCGCGGTCGATGAAGGCGAACGGCCGGGCACAGCGCCTTTGCTGATCGATAAATCGCCGCTGTTTCTGCAGAAAGTCCCGTTGATCAAGCGTCTGTTTCCCGAGGCGCGTTTCATATTGGCCTTGCGCCATCCATGCGACGTGCTGCTGAGTTGCTTTATGAGCAACTTCCGCCTCAATTCGGCGATGGCAAATTTTCTGCGGCTAGAGGATGCCGCAGCCTATTATGATCTCACGTTTCAGCATTGGGAGCGTTCGAAGGCGCTTTTTCCTGTCCCGGTCCACACCATCGTCTATGAGCGGCTGATCGCGGACGTGGAGCAAGAGATCCGTCCGCTTTTCGATTTTCTCGAACTCGGTTGGGATGCCAAGGTTCTCGATCACCAGCGTACGGCCAAGGCGCGGGGTCTCATTACGACAGCCAGCTATTCGCAGGTCGCCGAACCCATTTACACGCGCGCTAGCGGACGCTGGATGCACTATCGAGACAAATTGGAACCGATCCTGCCGACTCTGGCGCCTTGGGTGGAGCATTTCGGCTACTCGCTCTAGCAACCTGGCGTTCCGGGCACGTTACACTGGCACAAGTTTCAGCGCGCCGTCGCCTTCGTCGACCCGGATCGTCGATCCGTCCCTCACATCGCCTTTCAGGATCAGGTCGGCGAGCGGGTCCTGCAGATATTTCTGCACCGCACGCTTCAGCGGCCTGGCGCCATAGACGGGATCGTAACCGACGCGGCCGAGCCACGCCCGCGCGGCGTCGGTCAGGTCGAGCGTCACCTTGCGGTCGGCGAGCAGTTTCTGGACGCGCGCGACCTGGATGTCCACGATCCCGGCCATATGCTGCTGCGCAAGGCGGTTGAAGAGCACGATCTCGTCGAGCCGGTTCAGGAACTCGGGCCGGAAATGCGCGCGCACCACTTCCATCACCGCAGGTTCGGCCTGTTCGACCGGCGCGTCGTCGGGCAGCGCGGCGATCGCCTGGCTACCGAGGTTCGACGTCAGGATGATCAGCGTGTTGGTGAAATCGACCGTGCGACCCTGTCCGTCGGTCAGGCGCCCGTCGTCGAGCACCTGGAGCAGGATGTTGAACACGTCGGCGTGGGCTTTCTCGACCTCGTCGAACAGCACGACCTGATAGGGCCGTCGGCGCACCGCTTCGGTGAGCGTGCCGCCCTCTTCATAACCGACATAGCCCGGAGGCGCGCCGACGAGCCGCGCGACGCTGTGCTTTTCCATGAATTCGGACATGTCGATGCGCACCATCGCATTGTCGTCGTCGAACAGGAAACGGGCGAGCGCCTTGGTGAGCTCGGTCTTGCCGACGCCCGTGGGGCCGAGGAAGAGGAACGAGCCCAAGGGCCGGTTCGGGTCCTGCAACCCGGCGCGGGCGCGGCGCACCGCGGTCGACACGGCGCGGACCGCTTCGTCCTGCCCGATGACGCGCTTTTCGAGCGTGCTTTCCATCGAAAGTAGTTTTTCGCGCTCGCCCGCCAGCATGCGATCGACAGGGATGCCGGTCCATTTGCTCACCACCGCCGCGATGTCGTCGGCGGTGACTTCTTCGCGCAGCATCGCGTTGCCCGCAGCGGCCTCGGCGTCGGCGAGCTGCTTTTCGAGGCCGGGAATCGTTCCGTAGGATAGTTCGCCCGCTTTCGCGAGATCGCCGGCGCGCTGCGCCTGGTCGAGCGCCGAACGCGCCGCGTCGAGTTCTTCCTTGATCTTTGCCTCGGCGTGGATCTTGTCCTTCTCGGCTTGCCACTTCTGGGTGAGGCCGGCCGATTGCTGCTCGAGATTTGCGAGTTCGGCCTGCAAGGCCTGAAGCCGGTCGTTCGACGCGGCGTCGCTTTCCTTGCCGAGCGCCGATTCCTCGATCTTCATCTGGATGATGCGGCGGTCGAGGCTCTCGATCTCCTCGGGCTTCGATTCGACCTCCATGCGGATGCGGCTCGCCGCCTCGTCCATCAGGTCGATCGCCTTGTCGGGCAGGAAACGGTCGGAGATATAACGGTTCGACAGGGTCGCCGCGGCGACGATCGCGCCGTCGGTGATCCGCACCCCATGGTGCAGCTCATATTTCTCCTTGATGCCGCGCAGGATCGAGATCGAATCCTCGACCGTCGGTTCGCCGACGAAGACGGGCTGGAAACGCCGCTGGAGCGCGGGGTCCTTTTCGACATGCTTGCGATATTCGTCGAGCGTCGTCGCGCCGATGCAATGGAGTTCGCCGCGCGCCAATGCGGGTTTGAGAAGGTTCGAGGCGTCCATCGCGCCTTCGGATTTGCCCGCGCCGACCAGCGTGTGCATCTCGTCGATGAACAGGATGATTTCGCCTTCGGCGGCCTTCACATCGTCGAGCACGCCCTTGAGCCGCTCCTCGAACTCGCCGCGATATTTGGCCCCCGCGATCAGCGCGCCCATGTCGAGCGCGAGCAGGCGGCGGTCCTTCAAACTGTCGGGCACATCGCCGTTGACGATGCGCAGTGCCAGGCCCTCGGCGATCGCGGTCTTGCCGACGCCGGGCTCGCCGATCAGCACCGGGTTGTTCTTGGTCCGGCGCGCGAGGATCTGAACGGTGCGGCGGATTTCCTCGTCGCGGCCGATCACGGGGTCGAGCTTGCCCTCGCGCGCGACGTCGGTGAGGTCGCGGGCGAATTTCTTGAGCGCTTCGTAGCGATCCTCGGCCGAGGCGGTGTCGGCGGTGCGGCCGCCGCGCAGCGCGTTGATCGCGGCGTTCAGCGCATCGGCCTTCACGCCGGCATCGGCAAGGACCTTGCCGACGGGCGTGCCGGTCGAAAGCACCATCGCGAGCAGCAGCCGTTCGACGGTGACATAGCCATCGCCCGCCTTGGTCGCGACCTGTTCGGCCTGATCGAGCAGGCGCACCGCATCATTGTCGAGCCCCGGCGTCGCCTGCGCGCCCGATCCCGAAACGGCGGGAACCTTGGCGAGCAGGGCGTCGATGCCTTGCACCGCGCGCGCTGCGTCGCCGCCGCTCTTCGCGATCAGCCCGGCGGCCATGCCTTCATTATCTTCGAGCAACGCCTTGGCGATATGCTCGGGACCGATTCGCTGATGGTTCAGGCGGATCGCGATCGTCTGCGCCGCCTGCAAAAAGCCCTTGGCGCGGTCGGTAAATTTTTCGAGGTTCATGCTGGATAAGCCCCTTTCTCACCCGGCAAGATAGTGTTGCCATTGTGCAACACAAGGGTTTCCCTCCCATTCCCGTTCGCATCGAGCGAAGTCGAGATGGCCCATAGGCCGTGCATGCCTTCGGGGGGTCTCGACTTCGCTCGACACGAGCGGGAGTACAGTGCCTAGTCCCCGCTCCGCGCGAACTGGTCGAGCAGCCGCACGCCAAAGCCGCTCATTCCCTTCGGTACCAGCGGGCTTGCCTTGTCGGCCTGGTTGACGCCCGCGATGTCGAGATGCGCCCAGGGGGTCGCCTCGTCGACGAAGAAGCCGATGAAATGCGCGCCCAGGCTGGCGCCCGGACCCTGGCCGGGGGCGATGTTGCGGATATCGGCGATGTCCGATTTCAGCTTTGCGGCGTAATTTTCGTGGAGCGGCATGCGCCACAATTCTTCGCCGCTGGCCGTCCCCGCCACGAGCAGCGCGCCGGCGAGCTTTTCGTCGCGGGCAAACAGGCCCGCATATTGATCGTCGAGCGCCCCGACGATCGACCCGGTGAGCGTCGCGATGTTGACGATCGCGCGCGGCTTGTAGGCCTGTGCGACATATTCATTCGCGTCGGCGAGGACGAGGCGGCCTTCGGCGTCCGAATTGAGCATTTCGATCGTCTTGCCCGACATCGTGCGTGTGATGTCGCCGGGGCGCTGGGCATTGCCGTCGGGCATATTCTCGGCGAGCGCCGCGACCGCGACGACATGGACGGGCGCGCGCGATCTGGCGAGCGACAGCGCGGCGCCGACGACCGATGCTGCGCCCGACATGTCGCCCTTCATGTCCCACATGCCCGCGCCGGGTTTCAGCGAGATGCCGCCCGAGTCGAAGGTGATGCCCTTGCCGACGAAGGCGACCGGCGCATCGGGCGCGCCCGCGCCGCGATAGCGCACCGCGAGCAGGCGTGAGCCGCGCGGGCTGCCCTGTCCGACCCCGACGAGCGTGCCCATGCCGAGCCTCCGCATCGCAGCTTCGTCGAGAACCTCGATGCTGACCCCGGGCGTGCCGGCAAAGGCTTCGCGGACGCGCGCGACGAAGCTTTCGGGATAGATGACATTCGCGGGTTCGTTCGCGAGGTCGCGTGACAGGCGCACCCCGTCGGCAAGCGGTTTCCAGCGGTTTGCGAAGGCGGCCTCGGCGACCGACGGATCGGCGCCGACGAGCGTCACCGCGCCGGTGGGCGGCGCCTTTTTGTCGACGGTCTTGTAGCGGTCGAAGCGATATTGGCCGAGCGCGAAGCCATAAGCGACGTCGGCGGCCGCGCGGTCGCCAAAGGCGCCCGCGATCGTCACCGGCTGCGGCTCGCTTTTGAGTTCCTGCGCCGCCTTGCCGCCGGCTTCGGCCAGCGCGAGCGACGAGGGCGTCGGCCCCGCACCGACAAGCAGGATGCGTGGATGCGCGCCGATACCGCGCAGCGACAGCGTCGACCCCGTCTTGCCGTCGAAGTCCGCACTCGCAATCGCCGCGGTTACCGCCTGACGTTCGGCGGCGCTCAGCGCGACGCCGTCGAGCGGGGGCAGCGTCGCATCGGCCATGACGATCACCAGCGCCGCGCCGGCGGGGGCGTTGGCGGCAAAAGCGATCGCCCGCTCGGCGCTGTTTGCGGCGCTTGCCGGGACGACGCCCGATCCCGTTACCGCCTGCGCCATCGCCGCGGGGGCGAGCGCGAGCGACAGGCAGGCGGAAAGGAGCAGGCTTTTCATGCGCATGGTTCGATCTTCCCCGTTGTTCAACAACCTGCGTCTTGCATAACCGGGCCCATCCCGACCGCAAATCCGGCTCGACGAACGACAGTCGCTTGCCATCGGACGACATGGCCGTCACAAGTCGCGCGAAAGAGCATTAGAGGACCAGAGATGCTGCGACGGATTTTGCTGGGTTTCCTGGTGCTGCTGGTCATGACCGCAGCCTCGCTCGCACTCTGGGAACCGATGACCGCCGAGGCGCCGGCCGCGCCGAATTTCAAGCCGGCGGATGTTCGTATCGCGCGCGACAAGTTCGGCGTGCCGCACATCTTTGGCAAGACCGACGCCGATGTCGCTTATGGCGTCGCCTACGCCCACGCCGAGGATGATTTTTCGACGCTGCAGGAAGTGCTGGCGATGACGCGCGGGCGCGCGGGGGCCATGCTGGGACAGGACGGGGCGAAGATCGATTATGCCGCGGCGCTGCTCGATGCCCGGGCGACGACAAAGCGCGATTGGCCGCGGCTGCCCGACGATGTGAAGCAGCTGTTCACGGCCTATGCCGCGGGGCTCAACCATTATGCCGACAAGCATCCCGACGAAGTGCGGCTGTCGGGGCTGTTTCCCGTCACGGGCGAGGATGTCGTTGCGGGCTTCGTATTGCGGTCGCCCTTTTTCTTCGGGCTCGATTCGGTTCTGGGCTCGCTGGTCGAGGACAAGCCGATCGGGCGCGAGGGCGGTCCCGCGCTCGACGCGACAGGCAAGCTCGTGCCGCGCGAGTTGACGCCGGTCGGCCGCGACCCGGCTGACAATGGCTCCAATGCGATGGCGGTCGCGCCGGCGCGATCGACCGACGGCGCGACGCGGCTCGTTTCCAATTCGCATCAGCCGTGGACCGGCGGCGTCGCCTGGTACGAACTCGTCGTCCATTCGGAGGAAGGCTGGGATTTCGCGGGCGCGAATTTCCCCGGCTCGCCCTATCCCTTCCTCGGCCATAATAAATATCTCGGCTGGACCAACACGGTGAACCGGCCCGACCTGATCGATGTCTATCGGTTGACCCTCGACGACAGCGGCGAGAATTACCGCTTCGACGGCGCGTGGCGTCCGCTCGAGAAAAGGCGCATCTGGCTGAAGGTCAGGGTCGGCCCGTTCGTGCTGCCGATCCCGCGCACCATTTACCGCTCGGTCCACGGGCCGGTGGTGAAGAATGACAAGGGCGCCTTCGCGATCCGTTACGCGGGGATCGACCAGGCGAACATGGTCACCCAATATTACCGCCTCAACAAGGCCAGGGATTTCGCCGAATGGCGCGCGGCGATGGCGGGGCAGGGCGTGCCCGCGACCAATTTCATCTATGCCGATGCCAAGGGCAATATCGGGCTCTTCTACAATGCGATGTTCCCCGACCGGCCGGCGGGATATAATTGGCGCGGCGTGCTACCCGGCGACACGTCGGCGGACCTGTGGACAAAGACGCTGCCGTTCGACCGCGTGCCAGCGCTGGTCAACCCGCGCTCGGGCTATGTCATGAACGCGAACAACACGCCGTGGGTCGCGGCGGGGCCGGGCGACGAACTCGACGCCGCCGCCTTCTCGCCGCTGCTCGGGATCGAGGACGACATGACCAACCGCGCGACGCGGCTGATCACCTTGTTCGAGGCGTCGGGGCAGATCGACGAGGCACGGCTGAAGGCGATCAAATATGACACCGCCTATGCGAAGACCGGCTATGCGAAGCATTGGATGGACCGGCTGCTCGCGCTCGATACCAGCGACGATCCGGCGCTGGCGCGGGCGCAGGCGTTGCTGCGCCAGTGGGATTGGGACCTCGACGGCCGGGGTAAGGGCGACGCGCTGGCGCTGATGGTGCTGCGCCCGGCGAACGGCCGTCATTACCAGCGCCGCGCCGCGCCCGATCCGCGCGTCGTGCTGAAGGAAACGGTCGCGCATCTGCAAGACTATTTCGGCGGGCTGGATCCCAAACTCGGGACCGTGCTTCGGTTGCGGCACGGGGAGGGTGCAAATCGCGTCGACCTGCCGCTCGACGGCGGCAACGACACCGTGCGCGCATCGACCTTGTGGGACGCGGAACCCGATGGGCGGCTGAAGGTCCGGCACGGCGACAGCTTCATCATGTTCGTGACGTGGGACCGGGCGGGGCGCGTGCGTTCCGAATCGATCCAGCCGTTCGGCGCCGCGACGACGCGCCCGGACAGCCCGCATTACAACGATCAGGCGCCGCTGTTCGTGGCGCACAAGCTGAAGCCCGTGCTGTTCGACCCGGCGGCGCTGAAGGCGAGCGGCGCGCGATTCTATCGGCCTTGAAAGCCGCGAATTGCTGTCCTAGACAATTGATACAGTGCCGTGCGGCACCCGGCCGACAGCAGGCCCGTCTTGCGCTCCTGCAAAGAGGATTTTCATGCCCCGTTTTCATCGTTTCGCCCTGGCCCTCGCGGTCACCACCTCGCTCGTTGCCGCGGGCCCCGCGCTGGCCAAGGCGAAAGCCGCTGACCCCGCGCCGATCTCCGAACTCGTGAAGGCGGTCGACATCCCCTATCAGAGCTTCACGCTCGACAATGGCTTGCGCGTGATCGTGCACGAGGACCGCAAGGCGCCGGTCGTCGCGGTATCGGTGTGGTACCGCGTCGGATCGAAGCATGAGCCCAAGGGCAAGACGGGCTTTGCGCATCTGTTCGAACATCTGATGTTCAACGGGTCCGAAAACGCGCCGGGCGATTTCTTCGAGCCGTTGCAGCAGGTCGGCGCGACCGACAGCAACGGGACGACCAACGTCGATCGCACCAACTATTTCGAAACGGTGCCGACCGGTGCGCTCGACCGCGCGCTGTTCCTCGAAAGCGACCGCATGGGGCATTTGCTGGGGGCGGTGACGCAGGAAAAGCTCGATAACCAGCGCGGCGTCGTCCAGAATGAGAAGCGGCAGGGCGACAATAACCCCTATGGCCTGTTGCGGTACGAGATTTTCGAAAATCTCTTTCCGACCGGCCATCCCTATCACCACAGCACGATCGGATCGATGGCCGACCTCGACGCCGCGAGCCTCGACGATGTGAAGAAATGGTTCACCGACAATTATGGCCCGAACAATGCGGTGCTCGTGCTGGCTGGCGACGTCGATGTCGCCACGGCCAAGGCGAAGGTGCAGGAATGGTTCGGCGATATTCCCCGCGGCCCCGCGGTCGCGATGCCCGCAACGCCAGTGCCGACGCTGCCCGCGCCGCTGGCCAAAGAGGTCAAGGACCAGATTCCGACGACGCGCATCTATCGCATGTGGGCGATCCCGGGGCTGAACGATCCCGAGGCGGTGCCGCTCCAGATGGCCATGGGCGTGCTAGGCGGTCTGTCGTCGTCGCGCCTCGACAATGCGCTGGTTCGCCGCGACCCGGTCGCCGTCAGCGTTTCGGCCTTTGCCCAACCGTTCGAGGATGCGGGCATCCTGCTGGTCCAGGCCGACGTCAAGGACGGGGTCGACCCCGCGCATGTCGGCAAGCGCCTCGATGAGGAAATCGCGAGCTTCCTCGCGAGCGGCCCGACCGCCGACGAATTGCAGCGGACCGCCGCGAGCTATCTGGCCGGCACGATTTCGGGGCTCGAATCGGTCGGCGGGTTCGGCGGCAAGGCGGTGACGCTGGCCGAGGGCGCGCTCTATTCGAACGATCCCGCTTATTACAAGGTCGAGCTCGACCGGATGGCAAAGGCCACCCCCGAACAGGTGAAGGCGGTCGCGCAGAAGTGGCTGTCGCGTCCCGCTTTCTCGCTGACCTACACGCCCGGCGAGCGCACCGAGGGGGGCGAGAATCGCGGCGGCGCGGTGAAGGACGGCAAGGTCGCCGCGGCGATCCAGCCCGATCGTTACTGGAATCCCGACCTTGGCGACACCGGCCCGGCCATCAGCGGCGCGACTTCCTTTGCCGACCGCTCGACGCTGCCGGCCGTCGCCGACCTCACCGCGCTCGATTTCCCCGCGATCGAACGAACGAAGCTGAGGAATGGTGTCGAGGTCGTCTTCGCGCGCCGCTCGGCGGTGCCCACGGTGAATGTCGCGGTCAGCTTCGATGCGGGTTATGCCGCCGATCCGCACAGCGCTTTGGGCACGCAATCGCTGATGCTCAGCCTGATGGACGAGGGGACGACAAGCCTCGATTCGATCGCCTTTGCCGAAGCGAAGGAGCGGCTCGGCGCGCAGATCGACGCGAGCGCCAATGCCGACGAAACGGTGTTCAGCCTGTTCGCGCTGAAGCCCAATCTTGGCGCTTCGCTCGGCCTGCTCGCCGACTATATCCGCAACCCCGCCTTCGACGGCAAGGAACTGGAGCGCGTCCGCGCGCAGCAACTCAACCGGCTGAAAGCCGAACGCAGCAATCCCAATGCGCTGGCATCGCGCGTCCTGTTGCCCGTGCTCTACGGCGCCGAGCACCCCTATGGCATCCCGCCGTCGGGTCTTGGCAATGAAGCGGCGGTGAAAGCGGCAACGCGCGACGATCTCGCGGCATTCCATGCGACGTGGATCCGCCCCGACAATGCGCGGATCTTCGTCGTCGGCGACACCACGCTGGCCGAAGTGAAGAAGCAGCTCGACGCCACGCTCGGCCAGTGGAAGGCGCCCGCCACCGCGAAGCCGGTCAAGCATTTCGAAATCGCGATCCCGGCGCCGAGCCCGCGCATCCTGCTCGTCGACCGGCCGAAATCGCCGCAGTCGGTGATCCTCGCCGGCCGCGTCCTCGACGCGAAGGGCGGCGACAGTCTCGAGGCGCTGCGCACCGCCAACGATATTTTCGGTGGCAATTTCCTGTCGCGTTTCAACATGAACCTGCGCGAGACCAAGGGCTGGTCCTATGGCGTGCGCACGCGCATTTCGAGCGACAAGGACCGCATCGCATGGGTCGCCGCCGCGCCGGTCCAGGCCGATCGCACCGGCGATTCGATCAAGGAACTGCAGAGCGAACTGACGGCCTTTCTCGGCACCAAGGGAGTCACCGCCCAGGAACGCGAATGGAGCACCAATGGCAGCATTCGTGAATTGCCCGGCAGCTTCGAAACGTCGGGGGACGTCCTGAGCGGGGTGCGGAACATCGTGAAATTCGGCCGGCCCGACAATTATTATGAGTCGCTGCCGGCGACCTACGAAGGGATGACTCTCGCCCAGATCGACGCGGCTGCTCGCAAGATGCTCAGCACCGACGACCTCGTCTATGTCGTGGTCGGCGACGCCGCGGTGGTGAAACCGCAGCTTGACGGATTGGGTCTGCCCGTGGAAACGGTGTCTCCCGCTAACTAACATCAGTTTCAGTAAGGAGAGCCGCAATGTCTCAAGTCGATGGCAGCTATGATTGCGTCACCAAGTCGCCGATGGGCGACCAGAAATCGGTTTTCACCGTCAAGAGCGACGGCGGCAGCTTCACCGGCCAGAACGCCGGCGCGATGGGGTCGCTCGACGTCGAAAATGGCAAGGTCGACGGCAACAAGCTGACCTGGACCATGAACATGAAGGTGCCGATGCCGATGACGCTCGAATGCGAAGCGACGATCGACGGCGACGCGCTGACCGGCACGATCAAGGCCGGTGCGTTCGGTTCGATGGCGATGACCGGCACGCGCCAGGGCTGACGCCTGCCCACTGCAAAAAGAAGGGGCCGTCCGATCGGGCGGCCCTTTTTGTGTCCAGCGTGCGGGCGGAGGAACCGCCGTCGCGGGGACGACGGCTGCTGTCGGCGTCTTTACCCGCCGTAGCGGGCCAAAACCTCTTCCACCCACCCCGGCACCAATTCGGTCGCCGGGCCGTGGCGCGCCTCGTCGAACCAGTGGCTGCCCTGGCTCGGTTCCATGTTGAGTTCGAGCGTGCGTGCGCCCGCCGCGCGCGCTTCGCGCACGAAACCTGCGGCGGGATAAACCGCGCCCGATGTGCCGATCGACACGAACAGGTCGGCACGGTTCAGCGCGGAATAAATCTCTTCCATCCGGTACGGCATTTCGCCGAACCAGACGATGTCGGGGCGCAGCGCACCCGCGGCGCCGCAACCGGGACAGGCGGGACGGCCCAGCAAAGGGCCCCTCCACGGCATGCGATGGTCGCATCGGGTGCACCAGGCGTTCAGATGCTCGCCGTGCATGTGGATCAGCCGCTTCGCGCCCGCGCGTTCGTGCAGGTCGTCGACATTTTGCGTGACGATCAGCAACTCGCCCGGCCATTCTGCATCGAGCCGGGCGAGCGCGTCGTGCGCGGCGTTCGGCGCCTTGGTCTGGATCGCCGCGCGCCGCATGTCGTAGAATCGCAGGACGAGGTCGGGGTCGCGGGCAAAGGCTTCGGGCGTCGCGACATCCTCGACGCGGTGCTGTTCCCACAGGCCGCCGGCGTCGCGAAACGTATCGATCCCGCTTTCGGCCGAAACGCCTGCGCCGGTCAGGATGACGATATTCGGGATAGGGTCCATAGCTCCCTGTAACCGTTCGCGTCGAGCCCTTCGACCGTCTTTTGCAGGCGCTCGGGATAAACGGCGCCCTTGGGATGAAGTCGAGATTCAGTCGGTCCGGGCCTGGATCGCGGGGTGTCTCGACTTCGCGCGACACCAGCGGCTAAAGGGAGTGGCAATATAGGGGACGCATCATGACCAGCATCGGCATTATCGGCAGCGCAGGACGGATGGGCGTCGCGCTGGCCGCCGCGATATCGGAGGCGGGGCAACGCAGCTGCGGCATCGACAAGGGAGGCAATGTCGTGCGGCTGGCATCGGACGCCGATGTGCTCGTCGATTTTTCTTCGCCCGCCGCGCTCGAAGCGACGCTCGACGCATGCGTCGCGGCGCGGACGCCGATCGTCATCGGAACCACCGGACTCGAGGAACGCCATCATTATCTGATCGACGATGCCGCCAGAGACATCGCGGTGCTCCAGACCGGCAACACGTCGCTCGGCGTGACGCTGCTCGCGCACCTTGTCCGCGAGGCGGCGGCGCGGCTCGACTCCGAATGGGATATCGAAATCCTCGAAATGCACCATGGCCGCAAGATCGACGCGCCCAGCGGCACCGCGCTGCTGCTTGGGCAGGCGGCGGCCGAGGGCCGGGCGATCGATCTCGCAACCTGTTCGGAACGCGGCCGCGACGGCCTCACCGGCGCACGCGGCCATGGCAAGATCGGTTTCGCAAGCCTGCGCGGCGGCACCGTCGCGGGCGACCATGACGTCATTTTCGCGGGCCCCGAAGAGATGATCACCCTTTCGCACCGCGCCGAAAACCGCATGATCTTTGCGCGCGGCGCGGTGCGCGCGGCGCTGTGGCTCATTGGCCAAAAGCCCGATCGCTATACGATGCCGCAGGTGCTGGGACTGTCCTCCGCGCAATGAAAAAGGCCGATATCTTCGAATTCTACCGCCGTCTTGCCGAGTTGAACCCGAGCCCCGAAACCGAGCTCGAATATGGCAATGTCTATCAACTGCTCGTCGCGGTGGTGCTGTCGGCGCAGGCGACCGACGTCGGGGTGAACAAGGCAACGCGGACGCTGTTCCAGGACGTGAAAACGCCGCAGCAAATGATCGACCTCGGCGAGCAAGGGCTCAAGCAGCATATCAAGACGATCGGCCTGTTCAACGCGAAGGCAAAAAACGTCATCGCGCTCAGCGAAATCCTCGTGCGCGATTATGGCGGCGAGGTTCCCGCCGACCGCGACGCGCTGGTCGAACTTCCCGGCGTCGGGCGAAAAACCGCCAATGTCGTGATGAATTGCGCCTTTGGGGCGGAAACTTTCGCGGTGGACACGCATATCTTCCGCGTTGGCAATCGCACCGGCCTTGCGCCCGGCAAGACGGTGCTGGCGGTCGAAAAGAAGCTGGACAAGGAAACCCCCGCACCCTTCCGCGTCGGCGCGCACCACTGGCTGATCCTCCACGGCCGCTATATCTGCAAGGCGCGTACGCCCGAATGCTGGCGCTGTCCGGTCGACGACCTCTGCCGGTACAGGCCTAAGACACCCGCGCCGAAAGCGAACAAGGCGGCGTGACGGGACGGACGGCTGTAGGGTAGGGGCGGAAATTGCCGCCTTCGGTTGTCGCGCGCCGATCCCGCAATCCGCTTGGCCGGCGGCTGCGCGGCATTCCAAAGGTCAGGAAAGGTCAGCCTTGTGCAGCCCCCATTTGTCGTACCCGGCTGACTTGCCGCGCGCGGTTCGTGCGCGCATCCATAAACCGGGAAACGCGTGCCTTTGCCGACATGGAGAAAGAGCCGGGACGAAAGCTGGCACGGCTGGATAATGTAGGAAAGGCCTTTTTTCGCCTTGCGGATGGCGGATTTGGGGTGGTGAGCCGACGTTAAAAATCCTCCCTGTCGCGTAGCGATGGGGAGGGGGACCGCGTCCACAGGGCGTGGTGGAGGGGCCGCAGCGTCGCGCCATTTGCCCCTCCGTCAGCGCTTCGCGCTGCCACCTCCCCATGGCTGCGCCACAGGGAGGATCTTATGGCCACTACCGGCCGAAACTCGCCGTCGTGCCGCACGGAACAGATTGACGCTTGCCGTCTGCCTTTATCACGGCATAGTCCGTTGCCATGCGCATGCCTTACACCCCCATCGCTCTCGCCGCCGCCCTGCTCGCCGCCGCGCCCGTCCATGCCAAGCCCGCCGACGCCGATGCGGCGAAGAAAATCCTGAAGGACAGTATCGCGATCCCGACGGTCGAAGGGCGCGGCAAAGTGCCCGAGCTGGCGGCCTATTATGCCGGCGTGCTCAAAGCCGCGGGTTACGCCGACGCCGATATCGAGATCACGCCGATGGGCGAGACCGCGACCTTCGCCGCGACACTCCACGGCACGACGAAGCAAAAGCCGATTGTTTTGCTCGGTCATATGGACGTGGTCGAGGCGGATCCGAAGGACTGGACGCGCGATCCCTTCGTCCCGGTCGAGGAGAATGGCTATATTTTCGGCCGTGGGTCGGAGGACAATAAATTCGACGTCTCGATGATGGTCGCGACGATGGCGCAGCTGAAGAAGGACGGGTTCAAGCCGAAGCGATCGATCATCCTGGCGCTTTCGGGCGACGAGGAAACGCAGATGGCGACGACGCGCGCGCTCGCGGCGAAATATAGGAACGCCGAATTTGCATTGAATGGCGACGGCGGCGGCGGGCTGATCGGCGAGGACGGCAAGCCGCAATATTATGGGCTCCAGGCGGGCGAGAAAACCTACGCCGACTTCACGCTCGAGGTGACCAACCCCGGCGGCCACAGCTCGCGCCCGTCGGACGTCAATGCGATCGTCCAGCTCGCCAACGCGCTCGCCAAGGTCGGCGCCTATCGCTTCGCGCCGCAGCAGAACGAACTGACCAGGGTCGGCATGCCGATCGTCGCCGACCAGGTCGGCGGCGAGATCGGCGCGGCGCTGAAAGCCTTTGCCGCGAACCCATCGGATGCGAAAGCGATTGCGACGATCCGCGCCGACCCCGAATATGTCGGCCAGATCGGTACGACCTGCGTGCCGACTTTGGTCAAGGGCGGCCACGCCGAAAATGCGCTGCCCCAGCGTGCGAGTGCCAACATCAACTGCCGTATCTTTCCCGGCGTTCCGGTCGAAACGGTGCGCGCCGAACTCGAAAAGCTGATCGCCGACCCGGCGGTGAAGGTGAACCCCGATCCCGACGCGAGCGCCAGCGACGCCTCGCCGCTGCGCGCCGACGTGATGGCGGCGGTGACGAAGGCGGTGCATGCGCGCGCGCCGGGCCTGCCGATCATCCCGTCGATGAGCGCGGGCGCAACCGACAGCTATCATTTCCGCATCCAGGGCGTGCCGAGCTACGGCGTCGCGGGCCTTTTCTCGAAGGCCAGCGACAGTTTCGCGCACGGGCTCAACGAACGCGTCCCCGTCGACGCGATCGCGCCCGCGCTCGCGCATTGGGACAGCCTGCTGCGCGACCTGTCGAAATAGTCGGCGTTATGCCGCCAATTCGGCCTCGGGCGCCGCGCGCAGCCGCGCGGCGTCGTGCCGCGGCGGCAGACCAAAGGCGCGACGGTAATCGCGATTGAAGTGGGACGGACTTTCGTAGCCGACGCGGAAGCCCGCGCTGGCTGCGTCCATCGCCTCCGCAACCATCAAGCGCGTGCCTCCAGCAAGCGCAGCCGCGTGCACCGACGGCATTCGCCAGGAACATCGCGACGTCCGCGCGACGATCATTTCGCCCGGTGTGGTCGAATCCGATCTCGGCCATGATATCACCGATCCGGGCAGCGCCGCCGCGATGGCGGAGTTCCGAAGCATCGCGATCACTCCCGACGCGATCGCCCGCGCGATCCGCTTCGCGGTCGAACAGCCCGACGATGTCGATGTCAGCGAGATCATCGTGCGCCCGGTCAAGGGCCTCTTCTGAGCCTACGTCGGCGGCGTTGCTAGTCGAGCAGCGCCGCCACGGCCTTTTCGATCATCGTCACCGCCGCCTCGGCGCCGAAGCTGTCGGCGTCGAGCGACAGTTCCAGCCACAGGCCGTCGACCATCGCGGTGAGCATGATCGCCAGCCGCGCAGCGTCCGATGCACCGCACGCGGCCAATAATTCGCAAAGCCGGGCGCGATAGCCCGCATAGCTTTGCGCATGGATGGCCGCCATGCGCGCGTCGCTTCGCGCGAGCGCCCAAAAGGCGGTCCACGCGCCGAGCAGTTCGGGGTCGGTGACCGGCGGGCGGAAGCTGGCGGTGAGATAGGCGGTCAGCCGCGCGCGCGGATCGGCGCCGGCTGCGTCCTCCGCGGCTGCGAAAATCGCGTCCATCCGGTCGCTGGTGGCCTGATAGGTCGCGGCGACCAGATCGTCGATGCCGCCGAAATAATGGCGCAGCAGCCCCGGCGACACCCCCGCCTTTGCGCAGATCGCACGGACGTTTGTTCCCGCAAGGCCATGTTCCGCGAGCACCGCGGCGGTCGCCTCGATCAGGTCCGCCCGGCGGGCGTCGGCGCTTTCGCGCGTAAAGGCTTGGCGAGCGGGCTGCATATTGTTATACGTTTGTATAACAAGGAATGAGCCATGGCAACTGCACCGCTTCGCGATTCGAATCTGGACCCGCTCGACGGTTGGTCATTGCCTGCGTGGACATACCGCGACCCCGATTTCTACAATGCTGAAATTGAGCGGATTTTCCGCCCGAGCTGGCAGGTCGTGTGTCACGACAGCGATATCCCGAACGTCGGCGACTGGCACAGCATCGACTATTGCGGCGAGAGCGTGATTCTGGTGCGCGGCGCCGATCGCGCGGTGCGCGCCTTCACCAATGTCTGCCGCCATCGCGGCTCGCGCCTCGTCGACGGCGCGGCGGGCTGCGCGAAAAAGCTCGTCTGTCCCTATCACGCCTGGACTTACGAACTCGACGGCCGGCTGAGCGGCGTGCCCGATTCGGCGAGCTATCCCACGCTCGACAAGGGCAAGGCGGGGCTCGTCGCCGTCGGCCTCGAACAATGGCGCGGCTTCTGGTTCATCCGGCTCGAGGATGACGGTGGCCCGTCGGTCGCGGCGATGATGGCGCCCTATGAGGCGATGATCGAACCCTATCGTTTCGAGGACCTCGGCGCGCTCGGCCGCGTCACGCTCCGCCCGCGCGACGTGAACTGGAAAAATGTCGGCGACAATTATTCGGACGGGCTCCACATTCCCGTCGCGCATCCCGGCCTCACCCGCCTGTTCGGCAAAAGCTATGGCGTCGAGGCCGAAGACAATGTCGACCGCATGTGGGGCGACCTGATCGACCGGCCTTCGGTGAACTGGTCCGAACGCATGTACCAGCGCTTGCTGCCGCCGGTGCCGCACCTGCCCGAAGACCGGCAGCGTCACTGGCTCTATTTCAAGCTCTGGCCCAATGTCGCCTTCGACATCTACCCCGACCAGGTCGATTTCATGCAATGGCTGCCGACCGGGCCGACGAGTTGTCTGATTCGCGAAATTTCTTACGTGCTGCCCGATGAGCGGCGCGAGATGAAGGCGGCGCGTTATCTCAACTGGCGCATCAACCGGCAGGTCAACGCCGAGGATACGGCGTTGATCACCCGCGTCCAGATGGGAATGCAGTCGAAAAGCTTTTCGATGGGGCCGCTCAGCGACAAGGAAGTGTGCCTCAAGCATTTCGGCGCGCGGATGCGCGACATCATTCCCGAGGCACGGCTGGAGCAGGCGCCGAAGGCGGGTTGGAGCCGGTAAAACACCCCTCCCGCTCGCGGGAGGGGTTAGGGGAGGACCTGTTTCCTCCGGTCGATTGTCAGTGGGACAGGCCCTCCCCCGGCCCCTCCCGCAAGCGGGAGGGGAGAATGAAGAGCGATCCTCCAGTCATCATCGTCGGCGGCGGCCCCGCCGGCATGGTCGCGGGGCTGCTCTTCGCGCGAGCGGGTGTTCCGGTCACCATTCTCGAAAAGCACGCCGATTTCCTCCGCGATTTCCGCGGCGATACCGTGCATCCCTCGACGCTCGAACTGTTCGACGAGATCGGGCTGCTTGAGGAGTTGCTGAAGGAGCCGCACGCAGCGATCGATACGATGACGCTCCACCTGCTTGGGCAGCAATATACGATTGCGACGATGAAGCATCTCCCGGTCGCGGCGCGCTTCGTCGCGATGATGCCGCAATGGGATCTGCTCGATTTCATCGCGGGGCAGGGCAGGCGTTACCCGACCTTCGACCTGCGCATGTCGACCGAGGCGACGGGGCTCATCTATGACGCCGGCGGACGCGTCAGCGGTGTGACGCTCGCGAGCGGCGAGGTCTTGCCCGCGTGGCTCGTCATCGCCGCCGACGGGCGCCGCTCGGTGCTGCGCGATGCCGCCGAATTGCCGCTCGAAGATTTGGGCGCACCGATGGACGTGCTGTGGTTCCGCGTCCCCGTGCCTGCGGGGATGGACATGCCCGAAGTCGCCCTCGGCACGATCGACAAGGGCGGCATGGTCGTCGCGATCCCGCGCGGCGATTATTGGCAGTGCGCGCAGATTATCGGAAAGGGCGGCTTCGCGCCGATCGAGGCGGAAGGCATCGAGGCCTTTCGCCAGCGGATGATCGAGATCGCGCCCGGCCTCGCCGCCGGGACAGACGCGATCAAAAGCTTCGGCGATGTGAAATTGCTTTCGGTCGCGCTCGACCGGCTGACGCGCTGGTCGCGTCCCGGGCTGCTCGCGATCGGCGACGCCGCGCACGCGATGTCGCCCGTCGGCGGCGTGGGCATCAACCTTGCGGTGCAGGATGCCGTTGCCGCGGCGAATATCCTCGCCGCCCGGCTCGCCGGGGGCGCCGATCCCGATCCGTGGCTCGCCCGCGTGCAGGCGCGCCGCTGGAAACCGACGGTGCGGATGCAGGCGCTCCAGCGCTTCGCGCATCGGCGCATCATCGAACCGATGCTCCGCGGCGAAATTACCCGCGTGCCCCTCGCGGTGCACCTGCTCGACCGCATCCCGCTGCTCCGCCGCATCCCAGGCCGCATTCTCGGCCTCGGCTTCGGCCGGCAGCATGTCCAATCCCCGCTAGCGAAAGACTTTTCATGACCAAAGCCTATGACGCGCTGATTATCGGCGCCGGCCACAATGGCCTCGTCTGCGCCTTCTATCTCGCCAAGGCGGGGCTGAAGGTGCGCATTGTCGAGGCGCGCGATGTCGTCGGCGGAGCCGCGGTGACCGAGGAATTCGCGCCGGGCTTCCGCAATTCGGTCGCGAGCTACACGGTCAGCCTGCTCCAGCCGAAGGTGATCGCCGACATGAAGCTCGCCGACCATGGCTACCGCGTGATCGAGCGGCCGATCAGCAATTTCCTGCCGCAGGAGGATGGCGGCTATTTGAAGCTCGGCGGCGGGCTCGAACGCACGCAGGCCGAGTTTCGCAAGTTCAGCGCGCGCGACGCCGAGGTGCTACCCCATTATTATGACGCACTCGAAAATGTCGCCGAACTGCTCCGCGACCTCGCGCTTCGCGTGCCACCCAATGTCGGCGAGGGCCTCCGCACCTTGCTCGACGGTGCGCGGCAGGGGCGGCGTTTCGCGACGCTCAGCCTCGAACAGCAGCGCGACGTGCTCGACCTGTTCACAAAGTCGGCGCGCACGATGCTGGATAGCTGGTTCGAAAGCGAGGCGGTCAAGGCCGCCTTCGGCTTCGACGCGGTCGTCGGAAACTACGCCAGCCCCGACACGCCGGGCAGCGCCTATGTCCTCCTCCACCACGTCTTTGGCGAGGTGAACGGCAAGAAGGGCGCGTGGGGGCACTGCGTCGGCGGCATGGGCAAGATTACCGAGATCATGGCGAAGGTCTGCCGCGATCATGGCGTCGAGATCAGCCTGGAAAGCCCGGTAGCGAAAGTGCTCGTCGACGACGGCAAGGCGGTCGGGGTCAAGCTCGTCGGCGGCGAGGAAATCGCCGCGGCGCGCGTGATCGCCAACGTCGGGCCGAAGCTGCTTTACGAACGGATGATGGACGCAAGCGACCTTCCCGCGGACTTCGAGCGCCGAATTAAGGGCTTCAAGGCAGGCAGCGGCACCTTCCGCATGAATGTCGCGCTCAGCGAGTTGCCCAAATTCACCTGCCTGCCCGAACCCGGCGAGCATCATCAGTCGGGGATCATCCTTGCGCCGACGCTCGATTATATGGACCGCGCCTTCCTCGACGCGAAGCAGCACGGTTGGTCGAAAGCGCCGATCGTCGAGATGCTGATCCCGTCGACCGTCGACGACAGCCTCGCGCCGCCGGGCCAGCATATCGCCAGCCTCTTTTGCCAGCAATTCGCGCCCGAATTGCCTGACGGCCGCGATTGGGACGACGAGGAGGAAGCGGCCGCCGACTGCATCATCGACACCGTCGAGCAGCATGCGCCGGGTTTCAGGACGAGCATCATCGCCCAGACCCGCCTGTCTCCCAAGGGGCTTGAACGCAAGTTCGGCCTCGTCGGCGGCGATATCATGCACGGCAATATGAGCCTCGACCAGCTCTGGGCCGCGCGCCCGGTGCTCGGCAATGGAGGCTATCGCGGGCCCGTGAAGGGCCTTTATATGTGCGGCGCGGGCACGCACCCCGGCGGCGGCGTCACCGGCGCGCCGGGGCACAATGCGGCGCGGGTGATCCTACGCGACCGGAGCCTCTTCGCGCCGCGCTGGCGCTGAGGCGCGCATCAACAGATAGATCGGGAGCCCCGCTGCGGTCATCAGCAGGCTCCAGGCACTCGCCTCCAAGCCTGCGCCGTAAAAGGCCCAGCAGCTATAGAAAAAGCCCGCGATGGTGGCAGCGGCAAATCCTGCCGAGACCTTGAGGGTGCCCCGCCGCTCGAGGACCAGCGCCGCGAGCGAGCCGACGATATAGAGGATGATCGCGGTCGATGTCGTGACCTTCACCATGAATGCGAACAGGTCGGCGAGCCCGCGCGAATAATTGGCATAGACGATCAGGCTGGCGAGCCCGCTCGACACCAGCTGGGTGACCCACGGCGACGCATAGTCATTGTCGCGGCCGAAGGCCGGCGGCAGCAGGCGGCGATGCGCAAGGTCGCGGGGGATGTCGCCCTGCAGCAGCACGAAGCCGTTGAGCGCGCCAAGTGCTGCAATCGCCGCAAACAGCGCGACGATGTCGCCGGCGGCCGGGCTGACGAGGCGGCCGAAGAAGGTCGCATAGGCCGCGTTCGATTGGTGCAGCACATCGAGCGGCACCAGCAGCGTCACCGTCGTGCATGACAAGAGATAGAGCAGGCCGACCGCGGCTGCCGCGATTATTGTCGCGCGCGGGACGGTGCGCTCGGGATCCTTGACGCGGTCGCTGACAACGCATGCGCTTTCGAAACCGAGCAGCGCGAACAGGGTCAGCGTCGCCGCCGAGCTGACCCCCGACAGGCTGACCGGTTCGGTCCCCGCCATCGTCGGCGGCGGCGCGGCGCCGCTGCCGAGCGCCCAGACGCCGACGATCACCGCGCCGATCACGGGGATCAGTTTGAGGCCGAGGGTAAGGAGCTGCGCGCCGCCGGCGCGGCGGACGCCGAACAGGTTGACGAGGGTGAAGAACCAGATGCAGCCGATCGCGATCCACGCGGGCGCTGCGCCCTGTTCGCCGAGCCACGGCATCAGGATCGACATATTGCTGATCGCCGCGACCGCAAGCGTCGCCACCACCGTCCAGCAACTGATCCAGTAACTCCATGCGACGATGAAACCCGTCCCGGGGCCGAAAGCCGCGGCGCCATAGGTGAAGGCGGCGCAGCCCTCGGGCAGCCGCTTCGCCAGCCGCGCAAACACGACCGCGAGGCACAGCGTGCCCGCGATCGACACGCCCCAGCCGATCACCGCGTTCCAGCCGAGCGGTGCCAGATCGCGCGGGAGCAGGAACACCCCCGACCCGATCATGTTGCCCATGCCGAGTGCGACGCACATCAAAAGGCCGAGCTTTTGGCCCGGCCTTTCGCTGTTGATCGTCCTATCGGTCACCCGGTCAGAAATCCTTGCTCACCTTGATCCCGACCAGCCGCGGGCGGATGACATTGTCGTAAAAGACGCCGCCGGTGTTGCTGATCCCGTCGGGGTCGCCGCAGATCGATTCGCCGCACTGGACCGCGCTGTTGATGACGCCATTGCTGTTGAACAAATTGGTCGCAAAGGCCTCGGCACTCCATCCTTCGCCCTTGACCCCGACGCTGACGTCGGCGGTGGTATAGGCCTTGAAATTGCCGACGATGCCGTTTTCGAAGGTGCGTATGTCCGACCGGCGCTTGCCGACATGGTTGACGGCGAACTGGACGTGCGCATCCAGATCGCCCATCGGCCATTCATAGCGCGCCACCGCATTGCCCTTGAATTTCGGCGTGACGGGCAGGCGCGAGCCCGACGGCGCGAGCAGGTCGTTCGTCTGGCCCGGCGGGTCGATCGTGCAGTCGAATTGGGGGTTGGCGATCGCGCAGAAGTCGCGGCGGATCGTCGCGTCGTTATAGCTCCCGCCAAGGTTGAGCGAGAAACCGCCCGCGCGATAGCCGAGATCGAGTTCGATCCCCCGAATGCGCGCGATGCCCGCGCTGCGAATTTCGGTGAGGCCGTTGGCACCGAGGAAGGACAGCTGGATGTCGTTCCAATCCTCCTGATACACCGCGCCGTTGAAGCGCACCGGACCGAAATTGGTTTTCCAGCCGAACTCGTAATTGTCGAGCGTGTCGGGACCATAGGGCGGCAGCGTGCCACGGCGGTTGATGCCGCCGGGACGGAAGCCGCGCGACCAGGTCGCATAGACCAGCGCGTCTTCGTTGATCTTGTAGGTCAGGTTGAGTTTGTGGATGAAATCGGTGTCGCTCGTGCTCTTGTCGAGGTTGGTGCAAGGGCTTCCCGATATTTGCGGCGGGCCGAAACAGCCCGCAACGCCAGTGCTGCCGCTGAAACCGTCGGAATAGCCGAAGAAGCCGACGAGGCTGTTGTCGAACTTGTACACGCGGCCGCCGCCGGTCAGCGTGAGCTGGTCGGTGATGTCGAAACTGATCTCGCCGAACGCCGCATAATCGCGGTCCACGCGCAGCTGCTTCGTCAGCCAGATATCGCTGTCGGTGCCGGGGACGGTGATCGCGTCGGCGATGTTGTCGATGATATAATTCTGTTCGATGTTGTGCGACTGGCGTTGCCAGAACACGCCGCCGATGAAGCGGATACGCGCGTCGGCGGGCGACGCGACGCGGACTTCGGCAAAGCTGCGCTTGTAGCGGTCTATTCCCTGAATATATTGGTTCGGGCTGACCTGATTGCCGTCGTCATCATAGAAATAGGAAGCATAGCCCGCGACGGCATCGTAAAAATAGGCATAGTCCGAATAATCGCTCTCGGTCGTGGTCTTGCGCCGCAGGTGTCCGCCGGTCGCCGTCAGATCCCAACTGCCGATCTTGCCCTCGATAGTCAGTGCGGCCTGAATCCATTTATCGTCGCTGCGCTCAGGGTTATATTGCACCGTTTGCAGCTTGCGCGTCACCGCGGTCGAGCGTTCCTGCGCAAAGCTGCCATTGGCTTTCTGCACCTGGCCCATCAGCGTCGGGCGGATCGTCCAGTCGTCGTCGAGGTCGATGCCGAGCGCGAGGCGCGCGCCATAGGTGTCGACGTCGTTATAATCCTTCTCGACGAGCCCGGCGTTGGTTTGAGTGATCTCATCGCCAGGATCGTCGACGAGATCGCCGTCATCGTTGATATATTTGATAGGATAGATGCGAGTTCCCGCGATATTGTCGATATAGCCCGCGTCGTGGCGATACCAGCCCACGAGGCGCAACGCGGCGCGCTCACCGAGCGCGGCGTTGATGAAGCCTTCGGCAACGCCGCCGATGCCGCCGCTCGTGATGCTGTTGAGTTCGAGCCCCAGCGAACCATAAGTACCGCTGGTGTCGGGCTGGTTGGTGACGAGCTTGATCGTGCCGGCCATCGAGCTCGCGCCATAGAGCGTGCCTTGCGGCCCCGCGAGCGCCTCGACGCGGGCGAGGTCATAGGCGTGGATGTCGAGCGCCCCCTGGATCGTCGTGATCGGCATTTCGTCGAGATAGGTGCCGACCGTCGGCAGCGACGCCGAGTGGTTGGCATTCTCTCCCGATGCGACGCCGCGGAAATAGACCTGGCTGAACCCCGGCGCCAGCGTCTGGATCGTCACCGACGGCAGGAATTTGACGACGTCCTGGAATTCCTTGACCTGCAGTTCGCCGAGCCGTTCGTTGCCGATCGCCGTGATCGCCAGCGGCACGTCCTGCAGATTTTCCTCGCGCTTCGATGCGGTGACAACGATGTCGCTGTCGCCCCCGGTATTCACCTGCTGCGCCAGCGCCGTGCCCGACGTGGCGAGGATGGTGGTGCCGAGCAGCATCGCGCCGCCCTTAACCCAAAAAGCCGACCGATTCCGCATCATGGACCCCCCACAGATGACAAGCATGTGACATGAGAATGACGCGGCGCGGCGCAAGCGCAAGCCTAGTTCGTCGGTGCGCCCGGTCATTGGTCGAAAATGTCGCCCGATGTTGCCCAAAGGCAACGAATTTACCCTCTGGTTGGCCGATATTCGTCCGGAACGGCCGGATAGGCGCCCAGAACCGGCCCCAGCGCCTTCTCCAGCGGCCCGAGCCACCGGGCGTAAGGCCGCCATTGGTCGACCCCGTCGCGGTTGATCGGGCGACGCACCTGTTCGCTCGATGCCGTGCGCACCGCGCGCGCATTGGCATGGAAATCCATGCAGTCTTCCTCGAACGGCTGGCCAAGGAAGGCGAGCATGGCGCGCACCTCGGCCTCCGGATCGCTCAATAGCGCTTCGTGGATGACGCGGTGGATGCGCCCCGGCTGCACCGTGTCGAGATGCGCCATCAGCCGCACATAGTCGCGGTAATAGGCGCCCATGTCGGACAGGCGATAGCTGAATGCCTGCCCCGTGGCGAAATGCTGGCGGAAATTCGACCAGCAGCAATCGAGCGGGTGGCGCCGCGCGTCGATGATCCTTGCATTGGGCAGGATCAGCCGGATCAGCGGGGCATAGAGCCAGTTGTTCGGCAGCTTGTCGATATAGAGAGGCTTGGCGGTCTTGCGCTGAACCGCTGTGCGACGCACGAAGGCGGCCCCCATCTCGGCGAGCTTGTCGGGCGACGCCTCGGCGAGTGCCGCGACCCAGTGCCGGCCCTCGCCCTTCGCCTCGCGGCCAAGACCAAGCGCGATCGCGGGGATGTCGGGCAATTCCATCGTCCCCTCGATCGCCGAATGGCTCGCCAAAATCTGTTCGACGAGCGTCGATCCGGCGCGCGGCATCCCGAGGATGAAGACGGGATCGTCGCTGGGGTCGCCCTGTCCGGCGCGCTCGGCAAAGAAATCGGCGGTGCACGTCGCAATCGCGGCGTCGACGGTCGCACTCGTTTCGGCGGCGTCATAGCCGAGTTGGCCGGCGCGGATCGCATTGCCCGCGTCATAATGGCGAAACGCCGCCGCAGGCTCGCCCGCGTCGTCATAGGCCTTGCCGAGCGCGAAATGCAGATGCAGCCGGTCGTCGTCGCGCTCGACGCTGGCGGGTGCAGCGGCCGCGAGCTGCGCTTCCATCGCCTGCCGGTCGGCTTCGCGAAAACGAATGGTTTTGAGGTTGGCGAGGCTCCACCAGATTTCGCCCAGCCCCGGCTCGGCATCGAGGCCGCGGCGGTAGGCCGCGATGCTGTCCTCCTGCCGCCCCACTGTCTTCAGCATGTGACCGTAACTCATCCACAGCTTTGCATGGCCGGGAAAGCGCGTGACCAGCTCGGCATAAAGCGCGATCGCTTCGTCATAGCCGCCGATCCGACCGAGCGCGGCGGCCTTCAGATTCGCATGCGCGGGGTTGTCGGGGTCGCCAGCCAGCACTGCGTCGAGCGTTTCGACAGCCTCGGCATAGCGGTTTTGCTTGTAAAGCACGGTCGCGAGATTGGCGCGCGCCGCGCCGAACCCGGGCGCCAGTTCGAGCGCGCGGGTGAGCAGCTTTTCGGCGTCGCCATAGCGGCCGATCCGCCCGGCGACTTCGGCGAGCATGCGGATCGCCGCGACGTCGGTGGGGTCTTCCTTCAGCCGCGCGCGGAGCGCCGCTTCGGCATCGGACAGCCGGTTTTCGGCGAGCGCAAGCGCCGCATCGATCATCGCTTCGTCATGCACCGTGGCGGCAACCGCCGCGAGCGCGGCCTCGGCGGCCTCGTCTGCGTGCCCCAGCCGGCGCAGCGCTTCCGCCGCGATCCGGTGCGCCGCCGCCGAGGTGGGAACGGCGTCGACGATCGCACGCGCCTGTTCGAGCGCGGCGCGGGGCTGCCCGTTCAATAGCCGACGGGCGTTAAAGAGCGCCTCGTCATGGGTGACCGTCGCCAATGCCGCGCCTCAGCTCGCGGCCCGCGCTTTGCCGATGGCCTGCCGCAGCGTGTCATAGCCGACCTGCCCCTGCAGCAGCTGGTCGCCGACGACCCAGGTCGGCGTTGCGTTGAGCTGGAGCTGCGTCGCGATCGCCAGATTGCTGTCGAGTTCGCGCTGGAACAGCGCTTCGTTCGCGGTCGCATCGGCGCTGCCGTCGGTGACCACGCCGGCCTTCGCCGCCGCCGCGGCGATCGCCGTCCGGTCGAGCGAGCTTGCCTGGAACATCGCGTGGTGGAAGGCGTCATATTTGCCTTGCCGCGCAGCAGCGAGCGCCATGATCGCGGCGTCACGGCTTTGCGGCGCGATGATCGGCAGTTCGCGGAACACGACTTTCAGGCGCTTGTCCTCGCGGATCAGCCGGTCGACATCGGGCACGCTCGCGCGGCAGAAGCCGCAGGCATAGTCGGTGAACACCACGAGCGTTACGTCGCCGTCGGCATTGCCCGCCCAGGCGCCGGCATAGGGCTTTTCTAGCGCCGGGCGGATCGCGTCGATCGCCTTGGCGATTTCGCGCCCGCGCTGCGCTTCGAGCGCTTCGGGAATGATCTGCGGGTTCGCCTTGATATAATCGGCGACGACGGTTTCGACCTCGCTTCTGCTCATTCCTCCGCCAAAGCGGCCCCCGAGCCAGAAAACGACGGCGAGCAGGAGGATCCCGCCCGCTGCCGCAGCCCATGGGCGTGTCACGATGCCATTCATTGCCGTCCCCCTCGTCTCCGGCAAGCGCGGTGCCGACATCGCCTTCGTTCCCGCCGGCCTTTTTGCCTGTGGCGGGGGTGGCGACCGGTCGTCGCCCTCCAGCGAAACCGCGGGGCTCGCCGTTGCCGGAATCGCGGCGTCGCCCGCAAACAACGGCAGGTCGGGCACGGCCTGGGCTTTCGCCTCTGCCGCAGCGGCCTGTTCGCGCGCGAGCAATTGTTCGAGCCCCGAGGGTGGCGGCGCGGGTTCCTCGCGGGGGGCAGGGCGCAGCTTGTTGGCCGCCTCGCCGATGCCTTCACGAATGCTTTCGCCGCTCGCCCGTGCGATATCGGCGACGCCGGCCCGGGTCTTGCCTGCGACTTCGCCGATCCCGCGCCCCGCTTCGCTCGACAGTTTCCGGGCCTTGTCGCCAAGCGCCATCCTGGCCCACGCCGCGCCGCAGGCCTTGGCGGCGGCGCGACCCGCGCGTGCCGAACCGCGGCTTGCGGCGCGCGCAGCGCGGGCGGTCAGCGCGCCGGTCTTGGCAGCCAGTTCGCGCGAGCGGCGCGGGATTTCCATCGCCTCGACGCGCGCGGGGATGTCGGCGCGCTCGCCGGCGCGGATCGTCCAGTCGGCAAAAGCCTCCGCGCCGCTGCGGATACGGTCCCACAGGCTCGCCGCGCCAGCCCTGATCGCCTCGGGCTTCACCCGCGGATCGCGTGGCTTTTCGGCGCTCGTGTAACGCGACAGGTCGATGCCGACCGGCGGCTCTTCCTTCGGTTTTGCCAAGCCCTGGTCGTGGCCGGGCGCCACACCACTCGGCGTCGGCGCCGGGTCGCGCAGCCACGGCTGGTAATAATCGTCGTTTCTATCAGTCACTTGTTGCCCTCGAGCATCGCGGAATTGTGATGCGTCGCCCCTATGTCCGACCGAATCTAACGCCGTTTGCGTGTCCGTTCCACCTCGGCGCGGGCAACCAGCGAAATATCCTGTGCGCGGATCCAGTCGGGCGACCCCTGGGGCAGGCCCTGCATCGCCGTTTCGGCATTACGCAGCGCCAGCCCGGCCTGTCCACCCTCAAGACTATAGCGTTCCGCCGAGGCGAGCGCGGCGCGCGCCTGATCGCCCTTGTTCGCATAGACGATGCCAAGCTGATACCAGGCGAAGGGGTTCTGATTGTCGAGCGCGACGGCCGTCTTCAGTACCTTTTCGGCTTCGGCGAAATTGGCGGAATCCTCGGTCGCGATCAGCGCGTGGCCCAACGTCGCGCTGATCAGCGGCTGCGACCGCGACCGCGCGACCGCCTTGCGCAGCGCCGGAATCGCTTCCGTGGGACGCCCCGATTCGAGCAGCACCTGCCCTTCGAGTTCCAGAAAATAGGGATCGTCGGGGTCGATGGCGAGCAGGCCTTCGACTTCGGCCAGCGCTTTTTGCGGATAGGCGCTTTTGTGCCAGGCATAAGCGCGGGCATAGCGCGCGGGAATGCTGTTGTTGCTTTCGGGAAACTGGCGCAGCGTTCGTTCGGGATCCGACATATAGCCCGAAAGCTTGGCCTTGACCCGCTGGAAACGCTTTTCGATGACGGGATCGGCGGGCTTGTCCCACGCGGGATCGATGACATAGACTTCGCGAAGCGTCTGGATGCGATCGCCCGACATCGGGTGGGTTCGGCCATAGGCCTGATCGTCGTCCTGTTTCACCGCATAGCGAAATTCGAGATTCTGCAATTTCTTGAAGAAAGCCAGGCTGCCGCGGCCGCTGATCCCCGCTTTCGACAGATATTGTGCGCCAGCGGCATCGGCGGTCGATTCCTGGACGCGGCTGAAAGCCAGGAATTTGCCGAGCGCCGCCTGCTGGCCGGCCATCATGATGCCCATGCCCGCCTCGCCGCCGCCCGCGGCGATCGCCGCGGCGCCGAGCAGCAGACTGAGCAGTGAGATGTTCGTCGCCGCCCGCGCCCCGTCGTTCACGCGAATCGCGTGGCCGCCCATCACATGGCCCAGTTCGTGTGCGAGCACGCCCTGGACTTCCTCGGCGCTGTCGGCGGCCTCGATCAGCCCGCTGAAGACATAGATGTCCTGGCTTCCGGCGACGAAGGCGTTGATGCTGCGGTCGCCGAGCAGGTGAACGCGCACTTGCCCCGGCTGGAGCCCCGCCGCGACGAGCAGCGGATCCATCATGTCCTGGAACAGCGCCTCGGTCTCGGCGTCGCGCAGGATCGACTGCGCCGCAGCCGGGCGCATCGCGATGGCGAACATCGCGAGCAAGGTGAGGACGATACGGAACATGGCGCGCAGCCTTTGCGCGCCGATCATGGGCTGCGGCGGGAAAGCGGTCATCCCCGCGTCTCTTGCGCCGCGCGCCTGAACCCCAAGTGAAGCCATCAAGGCTTATTGGGGCCCAGCGCGCGCGGGCGCAAGGTCAGCTTGCGATTTCTGCGATCAATTGCCGCCCGATCGGCTTGCCCGATCAATTGCCGCCCGATCGGCTTGCCCGATCAATTGCCGCCCGATCGGCTTGCCCGATCAATTGCCGAACGTGCGCTGCCACCAGCCGCGGCGCGGTTCGCCGTCGCCACCTTCGTCACCGGCGGCCTCCGGCTCGGCTTCGCCAGCGGTTGCGGGCTCGGCTGCCGCCTCGGCGGCGACCGCCTTCTTAGCGCGGCTCGCGCGCTTCTTCGGCGCCGGCTTGGCGGGTTCGGCCTCGGCCACAGGCTCGGCCACGACCTCTTCCGTCGGCGTTTCGGCGGGGGGCGCTTCGGCAGTTTTCGAGGCTTCGGCGGCTTCGGCGGCTTCGGCTGCTGCGGCGGCCTTGGTCTTGCGCGGCGCGCGTTTGCGCTTCGGCTTTTCCTCGGCGGCCGGGGCTTCTTCGGCAACCGGCTCGGGGGCTTCCACCACCTCTGCGGGCGCTTCGGCTTCGGTGACGGCCTCGTCGGCCACCTCTACCGCATCGGCTTTCTTGCGACCACGGCCGCCCCGGCGGCGTCGCGGCTTGGCATCGGCGTCGTCCGCGTCGGCCTCGGCTGCTTCGGGCGCCGGCTCGACGGTTTCCGCCGGCGCAACATCGCCTTCTTCGGTTTCGCCGGCGTCGCTTTCGCTCTCATCGCCGCTTTCGCCGATTTCATTGCCGTCCTCGTCGCGGCGGCCGCGGCGGCCACGGCGGCGGCGGCGGCGGCGCTTGCGGCCCTCGCCTTCGCCGTCGGCGTCTTCACGGTCGCGCGAACGGGCCGGACGCTCGCTCTGTTCCTCGGCGGTTTCCTCTTCCTCCTCTTCGGGGAAGTCCTCGTCGTCATCGTCCTCGATCGGCGCGATCGGGGCGAAGCTGCGGCGTGCGACCGGCGGCGGGCCGCTGACCTCTACCGCCATGCGTGCGCCTTCGGTCTCGCCGTCGGGCAGGATTTCGACGGTGACGCCGTAAAGCTCCTCGATTTCGCGCAGTTCTCGGCGCTTTTCGTTGAGCAGGTAGAAGGTCGCTTCCTGGCTGGCGCGCAGCGTGATCTTGTTGCCCTTGCCGCGTGCGGCTTCCTCTTCGATCAGGCGCAGCGCGCTGAGCCCCGCCGACGAAGCGGTGCGGACGAGCCCGGTGCCTTCGCAATGCGGGCACGGCCGCGTCGATGCTTCGAGCACGCCGGTGCGCAGGCGCTGGCGGCTCATCTCCATCAGGCCGAAGCCCGAGATGCGGCCGACCTGAATGCGCGCGCGGTCGTTCTTCAGCGCGTCCTTCATCGCGCGCTCGACCTTGCGGACGTTCGACCCATGATCCATGTCGATGAAATCGATGACGACAAGGCCCGCCATGTCGCGCAGGCGGAGCTGGCGCGCGATCTCGGCCGCGGCTTCGAGATTGGTGTTGAGCGCGGTCTGCTCGATATTATGCTCGCGCGTCGACCGGCCCGAGTTGATGTCGATCGACACGAGCGCCTCGGTCGGGTTGATGACCAGATAGCCGCCCGATTTGAGCTGGACGACGGGGTTGAGCATCCCCGCGAGCTGGTCCTCGACGCCATAGCGCTGATAGAGCGAGACGGGGTCGGCATATTGCTTCACGCGTCGCGCATGGCTCGGCATCAAGAGCTTCATGAACTGCTTGGCGGCCTTGTAACCCTCGTCGCCCTCGACAAGCACTTCCTCGATGTCTTTGTGATAGATGTCGCGGATCGCGCGCTTGACGAGGTCGCTGTCCGAATGGATCAGCGCCGGCGCCGAGCTGCCGAGCGTATTCTCGCGAATCTCGTCCCACAGGCGGGCGAGATAGTCGAAGTCGCGCTTGATCTCGACCTTGGTGCGGCTCATCCCGGCGGTGCGTACGATACAGCCCATCGTCGGAGGGAGGTTGAGTTCGTCGATCATCGCCTTCAGCTTGCGGCGATCGGCGCCGTTCGAAATCTTGCGGCTGATCCCGCCGCCGTGCATCGTGTTCGGCATCAGCACGCAGTAGCGGCCGGCGAGCGACAGGTAGGTGGTCAGCGCTGCACCCTTGTTGCCGCGCTCTTCCTTGACGACCTGCACCAGCATCACCTGGCGGCGGCGAATGACGTCCTGGATCTTGTAACGGCGGCGCAGCGACATGCGGCTTTCGCCGTCCTCGTCGTCGCCCCGGCGGCCGCGTCCGCGGCCCCGGCCGCCCTTGCGGCCGTCGCGGCCACGGCGCTTGCGGTCGCCGCGGCCATCCTTGCCTTCGTCGGCGCTTTCTTCGCCGTCGTCGGCATCGCCATTATCGGCACCCTCTTCCTCGTCGCCTTCGGTCTCTTCGCCGATGGTTTCGGGCGCGGGGGCGTCGCCATTTTCGTCTTCGTCGTGATATTCAACGTCGGCGACATCGCCTTCGAGCTCGTCGAGGTCCTCCTCGGCGCGCTGCGCGGCGGCGGCGGCATGTTCGGCCTCTTCGCGCAGCAGCGCTTCGCGGTCTTCCTTCGGAATCTGGTAATAGTCGGGGTGGATTTCGCTGAAGGCAAGGAAGCCGTGGCGGTTGCCGCCATATTCGACGAACGCCGCCTGCAGCGACGGTTCGACGCGGGTTACCTTTGCCAGATAGATATTGCCCTTGAGCTGCTTGTGCTCGGCGGACTCGAAATCAAACTCCTCGATGCGGTTTCCCTTGGTGACGGCGACCCGGGTTTCTTCCCGGTGCCGCGCGTCGATCAACATGCGCGTGGTCATTCGTTACACTCCAAGCGCGCCTCGGCGCGCCATCAAAAAATCCCGCGAACCGCCCCGAAGGGTTGCTGCGGCGGAAAAGGGCGAAAAGGAAAAAGACGTTATTGCCGCGGGGGGCCTGCGTCCGGTCGTGGACGCGCATGCGGTCTTCATATCCGGCGACGGCCGGGGCGAAAGCGCCCGCGTCGCGAATAGAAGAGGGCATGGCAAGCCTCATGCGGCATCAACCTGTTACGGGATGAGCGGGCGGGCAGGGCGGGCGTCAAGCGAACGCCCCGACTGTCCGGTCAACCGGGTGGACTGGCGGCAGGCATGTCCTTCCCCGTATGTCCGGCGCCAAGGCGGCCATGTTCCGCAGATTTGCGGAGCAGGCCTTCCCCTCAAAAGGCCGGACGGCACCGGGAACGACACCGTCAGTGAGGGCGTGCTAGCATCGGCATGTCCCGACGGCAACCACAACCGCCCTATAAAGATAGGATCGCCCTTCGGTGTTGCAATTATGCCGAAGGCGCCGATCGTGCTGAATCGCCGGTTAACCTTGCCAGTTGACCGGGGTTTGACACCCAATGGCTAATAACGGGTTCACGACATCCTGCCGCCGGGGGCCTCATGTTTTCGAATAAGCACTGGACCATCGCCGCGCCCTGGCGGCATAGAAGCGCCATGGGCCCGCTCTTTGTCCTGATGGCCATGATGGCAAATCCCGCGGCGGCGCTGGCGGGGCAAATCGGCGCAGTCGAAATCGGCGATTCGGATGTGACGCTGCGCTTCGACGATCTTGTCGCCGGGGCGTCTTCTTTCGTTCTGGCCGGCCCCGACCGCATCGCGCTCGACATCGCAGGCGCAAAGATCGGGACGTCGGCGGCGGGTAGCGGACTGGTCCGCACGGTGCGGCAGGGGCAGACGGCGCCCGACACGGCGCGGATCGTTTTCGACCTCGCCCGGCCGGCGGTCGTTTCAAGCGCGCGCTTCGCGGCCGACGGGCGCAGCCTGACGTTCCAGCTGCGTCCCGTGTCGGCGGGCGAATTCGAGCGCGCGGCGCGCAGCCCGCGCGCGACATTGCAGCCGCCCGCGGGCTTTCGCGCCAAGCCGCCCGAAAAGCGCTACAGCGTGACCGTGCCGATCGGCAAACCCAAGCCCGCGATCGCGCTGCCGCGCGTCGAGGGACCCGACAACAGCCGCCTGCCGCTGGTCGTCATCGACGCGGGACACGGCGGGCACGATCCGGGCGCGATCAGCCCGCACAGCGGCAAGCGCGAAAAGGACATCACGCTCGCGCTCGCCCGCGCGATCCGCGACGACCTCGTCGCCTCGGGTCGCGTCCGCGTCGCGCTGACACGCTCCGACGACCGGTTTCTGGTGCTTGAGGAACGCTACGGCATCGCGCGGCGGCTCAAGGCCGACCTGTTCATCTCGATCCACGCCGACGCGGCGGAAAACCATGCGGCGAGCGGCGCGTCGATCTATACCCTGTCCGAAGTCGCCTCCGATCGCGAAGCAGCGCGGCTCGCGGCGCGCGAGAACAAGGCGAATATCATCAATGGCGTCGACCTCGGCGCGCATAGCGGCGACGTGTCGGCGATCCTGCTCGACCTGACCCAGCGCGAGACGATGAATGTCGCCTCCGATTTCGCCCGCCTGCTCCAGCGTGAGGCGTCCGACGGGGTTAAATTCCGCACGAGTGCGCACCGCTTCGCCTCGTTCATCGTGCTCAAGGCGCCCGATACGCCATCGATCCTGTTCGAGACGGGCTTCATCTCGAACAAGGACGACGCCGAATTCCTCGCGTCCGAGGCTGGCCGTAAAAAGGTCGCGCGCGGGGTACGCGACGCGGTGCAGGTCCATTTCGCACGGCAGATCTCGGCGCGTTAATCGCCTTGGCGCGGCTGGCGTCCGGAACGCGTGACGCTGTCCAAAGGTCAGTAAAAGTCAGCCCTGTGCGCCGCCCGATTTGACGCCGCAGGGGTACGGGCGCGTCCAGCCCCGATAGCCTGCGCAAACGAGCCAGAAACCGCTTTTTATCGACCAGTTGAAAGAGCCGGTATGAAGGCTGGCATAGCCGGACAATGTAGGAAAGCCCTTTTTGCAGGCGCCGGATTTGGGGTGGGGAGCCGTCACAGTCAGCTCCGCCCTCGTCACCCCGTCGCAGCCCCTCCACCACCGCTTCGCGGCGGTCCCCCTCGCCATGGCTGCGCCACGTCGAGGACTTTATGTCCGCAACCGGTCGAAACCCGCCGCCCTTCCAATAAAGTAGTCTTGACTAACTTTTCTTTCGCGAACAGCTTTGCCGGGCTGGTTTCGGGAGAAGAGGCGTGGCGTGGAGCAACTGGTCGGGGAGCGTCACCGCTGCCGCGCAAATCGCGCGTCCGCAAAGCGAGGACGAACTCGCGATGCTCGTGCGGAGCGCCCACCGGCTTCGCGTCGCCGGCGCCGGACACAGCTTCATGCCGCTGTGCGAATCGGGCGAGCTGATCGCCAGCCTCGACGATCTGGCGGGGACGATGCGCGTCGCCGCCGACCGGCAAACGGCCCGCATCCCCGCCGGCTGGTCGATCAAGCGGCTCACCGCCGCCTTGTGGGAGGAGGGGCTGGCGCTCGCGAATCAGGGCGACGTCAACCCGCAGTCGCTTGCCGGCGCGATGGCGACGGGCACGCACGGCACCGGAGCCGAGCTGGGTTCGCTGGCGACCTTCGCGCGCGGCTTCCGGCTGGTCGGCGCCGATGGCGAGGCGCGTTGGTGCGACGCCGACACCAACGCCGACCTGTATCAGGCGCAGCGCCTGTCGCTGGGTCTGTTCGGGGTCGCGACCGAGATCGAGGTCGCGGTCGTCCCCGCCTTCCACCTTGCCGAGCGGATCGAAAAGCGCCGCTGGGCCGAGATTCGCGAAAGCTATGAGGAGCTGACGCGTGAGCATCGCCACGTCGAATTCTGGTTCTTTCCGCATAGCGACCAGGTGATCCTGAAGACGCTCGACCCCTGCGATCCCTGCGACCCGCCGCGGAAAACGACCGATATGGAAGAAGCGAGCTTTCGCCGCATCCTCGACATCGCCGCCCGCCTGCCGTTCCTTACCCCCTTCCTCCAGCGGCTGATGATGAGAAGCGGCCTTGCGAGCCGCCGCCGCGGTCCCGCGCACAGCATCTTCCCGTCCGACCGGACAATCCGCTTCGAGGAAATGGAATATGAGATGCCGCGCGCCGTAGGGATCGAGACGCTGGACGAGGTCGTCGGCTGGATCCGCAAGAAACGCCTGCCCGTCACCTTTCCCTTCGAATATCGCGTCGTCGCCGCCGACGATATCTGGATGAGCCCGATGAACGCGGGGCCCGTCGCCGCGATTTCGATGCACCAATATGCCAAAATGCCCTGGCAAAATCTGTTCGCCGAAGCCGAAACCATTTTTCGCGGCGCGGGCGGGCGGCCCCACTGGGCGAAACGCCACACGCTCGGCCGCGGCGATGTCGCGGCGCTTTATCCGATGGCGGCACGCTATGCTGCCGTGCGCCGCGCCGCCGACCCGCACGGCAAGTTCCTCAACCCGCATCTCGAAAGCCTGTTTGCATGACCAGCGACCGTGAATTGCACGAGCATCTGATCGGGCGGCAGGGCTCGCGCGCCGACCTCAATACACCGGTGCTGGTGCTCGATATCGAGGCGCTCGACCGCAATATCGCGGCGATGGCCTCGCTCGCCGCCAGCCATGGCGTCGCGCTGCGCCCGCATGCCAAGACGCACAAGAGCGTCGATATCGCGCGGCGCCAGCGCGCGGCGGGGGCGGTCGGCGTCTGCTGCGTCAAGATCGGCGAGGCCGAGGTGCTGGCCAAAGGGGGCGTGAGCGGCATCCTCATCACTTCGCCCGTCGCCGCGCCCGCGGCGATCGACCGGCTGGCGAAGCTCGCCCGAACGGCCGGCGGATTGATGGCGGTGGTCGATCACCCCGGCGTCGCCGGCCGGATCGACGCGGCGCTGTCGGCGGCAGGGGCGATGCTCGACGTGATCATCGATATCGACCCCGGAATCGCGCGCACCGGGGTCGCGTCGGCCGAGGCGGCGGTGGCGCTGGCGCGAACGATCGCCGAGGCGCCGAACCTTGCGTATCGCGGCGTGCAATTTTACTGCGGGTCGCAGCAGCATATCGAAGATTATGCCGAGCGCCGGGCAGCGATCGTCGAACGCACCGCCTATTTGCAAGATGTGATCGCGGCGCTGACGGAGGCCGGTTTCGCGCCCGCTGTCGTCACCGGATCGGGCACGGGTACGCATCGCATCGACCTCGACCTCGGGGTCTTCACCGAATTGCAGGCGGGCAGCTATGTCTTCATGGACAAGCAATATCTCGACTGCGACCTGACCGGCGACGGCGCGGCGCCGTTCGAGGTGTCGCTGGGCGTCGATGCGCGCGTGGTCAGCGCGAATCACAGCGGCCTCGTCACCATCGATGCCGGGTTCAAGTCGCTGTCGACCGACGGCGGCGTCGCGGTGGCGCGACGCGGCGCGCCCGAAACGGCCTTTTTCGCGTTCATGGGCGACGAGCATGCGGCCCTGATCGCGCCCGAGATCGGCAAGCAGCTCGAACCCGGCGACCCGGTCAGCCTGATCGTGCCGCACTGCGACCCGACGGTGAATCTGTATGACAGTTACCATGTCGTCGCGGGCGACACGCTCGTCGATATCTGGCCGGTCGGCGCGCGCGGCAGCGCCCGGTGAGTGTCGCGGTCCGCCGCCCGCCGCAGCAGGATCGCGCGCGGCAGACACGCGAGAGGCTGCTCGACGTTGCAGGCGAATTGCTCGCCGAGGTGGGGGTCGATCGCATCTCGACCAATAGAATCGCCGCGCGCGCGGGGCTGACCCCGCCCGCGCTCTATCGCTATTTTGCCGATAAATATGCGGTGCTGGAGGCGCTGGGACGGCGGCTGATGGACCGCCAGAACGCGGTGCTCGAAGCATGGTTGGCGCGCCATGCGCCGGGCGGGCTCGCCGGCATGGCCGATCATATCGGCGACCTGCTCGCCGAAAATGCGGCGGTTACGGCGGCCGAACCCGGCGCGATATGGATCCTGCGCGCGCTGCACGCCTCGCCGCAACTGGTCCATGTCCGGCTCGAATCGCATCGCCATGTGACCGACCGGCTGACCGATGCCTGTCTGCCCGATATCGCGGGGATCGACCGCGACAGGCTGTGGTCGCGGCTCCGCCTCGCGGTCGAACTCGGCTTCGCTGCCGACGCGATGCTGTACGAAGAGGATCGCGTTTCGGCGGGTGAGGTTCGCGAACAAGCGGCGGCGATGCTGCGGTCGACATGGCAAGAGCTGGTGGAAAATTCAGGGGCCTGACCCTCGCCGCCCGCCTTGCCGCAAGCATGCTTCCCTTTCGGCGACCGAGGCTTTAGAGGCGGGATCCTATGGTCGCCGACAGTCCGCCCGATTTCCGCCTGCGCCTGCGCCGCGACAGCAACGCCGTCCTCGCATGGCTGAGCGATATGTGGACCCGGCGCTGGTTCCGCTGGCTCGGCTATCTCGCGCTCGCCGGCCTTGCCGGGCTCGCGCTGATCTGGGCGGTTTTCGCGCGCGACCTGCCGTCGGTCGACCAGTTGCGCAATTATGAACCGCCGCTTCCGACGATGGTCCGCGATGGCGAAGGCAAGCCCGTCCATGCCTATGCCCGCGAACGCCGCGTCCAGCTGGAATATAGCGAATATCCCCAGCTGCTCGTGCGCGCCTTCCTCGCGGCCGAAGACAAGACCTTTTTCAGCCACGGCGGTATCGACTATCCGGGGATCGCGACCGCGATCCTCACCAATCTGACGAACAGCGGCCGCCCCGTCGGCGCATCGACGATCACCCAGCAGGTCGCGAAAAACCTGCTGCTGACCAACGAGCTCAGCTATCGCCGCAAGGTGCGCGAGGCAATCCTGGCGATGCGGATCGAGGATGCGCTGACCAAGGAGCAGATTCTCGAGCTGTATCTCAACGAAATCCCGCTTGGCCGCCGCAGTTTCGGGGTGCAGGCGGCAAGCCGCGCCTATTTCGACAAGGATGTCGATCAGCTCCAGCTGCACGAAATGGCGTTCCTTGCCATCCTGCCCAAGGCGCCTGAGAAATATGGGCGCGCGCGCAACGAGGCCGAAGCGCTCGCCCGGCGCAATTTCGTCCTCGGTTCGATGGAGAGCAACGGCTGGATCACTGCGGCGCAGCGCGACGCGGCGCGCGCGATGCCGCTCGGCCTCACCGACAGCGGTAACCGGGCGATCGCGCAGGTGGGCGGCTATTATATGGAAGAGGTGCGGCGCCAGCTGATCGCCCAGTTCGGCGAAACCGCCGAGGACGGCCCGCTCAGCGTCTATGCCGGCGGCCTCTGGGTGCGCACCCCTTATGACGGCAAGATGCAGGACGCCGCGACGATGGCGCTGCGCAAGGGGCTCCAGCGCTATGATGCGGGCAAGGGCTGGTCGGGGCCGATCGCGACGATCGAGGCCGACGACCAGTGGCAGAGCCGCCTTGCCTCGAGCTTCATCGGCATCGATTACGACAATTGGCGCGTCGCCGCGGTGCTGTCGAAATCGGCGGGTGCTGCGCGCATCGGCTTTGCCAATGGCGACACCGGCACGCTGTCCGCCAGCGCCGCGACCCTGGGTTATCGCAAGACCGGCGGCAACGCCTTTTCGGCGCTGCGCCCGGGCGACCTGATCGCCGTCAAGGCGACCGGCGGCGACCGCTATGCCTTGCGCAACATCCCCGAAGTGTCGGGCGGCATGGTCGTTGAAAGCCCGCATTCGGGCCGCATCTATGCGATGCAGGGCGGTTTCGACGTCCGCCTGTCGCCCTTCAACCGTGCGACGCAGGCCGAACGCCAGCCGGGATCGACGATCAAGCCGTTCGTTTATGCCGCCGCGCTCGACAACGGCATGACCCCGGCGACGATGATCGTCGATGGGCCTTTCTGCGTCTATCAGGGCGCGCGTCTCGGCAACAAATGCTTCCGCAACTTCGGCGGCGCGGGCGGGTCGGGCGAACATACGATGCGCTGGGGCCTCGAACAGTCGCGCAACCTGATGACGGTGCGCGCCGCGAGCCAGGTCGGCATGGAGCCGGTCGTCGAGATGATCGGCACGATGGGCATCGGCAAGCACGAACCCTATCTGTCGACCGCGCTCGGCGCCGGATCGACGACGGTCGAAAAGATGACCAACGCCTTTGCCATGCTCGCCAACCACGGCCGCGAACTCAAGCCGCGCGTGATCGATTATGCGCAGGACCGCCGCGGCAAGGTGATCTTTCCCAAGAACTGGAAACCGTGCGAAGGCTGCAACATGAAGGACTGGGACGGCCGGCCTATGCCGCGCTTCGCCAAGTCGGGCAAGCAGCTGATGGACCCGATCACCGCTTATCAGGTCGTCCATATGCTCGAAGGCGTCGTCCAGCGCGGCACTGCGGTGCGGCTGCGCGACCTGGGCGTGCCGCTGTTCGGCAAGACCGGGACGACCACGGGCCCGAACGATGTCTGGTTCGTCGGCGGCACGCCCGACGTCGTCGCGGGCATGTATATCGGCTTCGACCAGCCGCGCAGCATGGGCGGCTATGCGCAGGGCGGCAGCTATGCGGCGCCGATCTTCAAGGATTTCGCGCTCGCCGCGCTGGCCGATCGCCAGCCGATTCCCTTTGCCGCGCCCAAGGGCGTGCGGATGGTTCGTATCGACCGCCAGTCGGGGCGCCGCGTCTATGGCAGCTGGCCGGGCACCGATCCGAAAGCGTCGATCATCTGGGAGGCGTTCAAGCCCGAAAGCGAACCGCGCCGGACGATCCGCGAAGAGGAAATCAAGCCGGTAAAACCCCCGCGGCGTCAGGACGCGCCGGTGCAGCAGGGCAACGGCCGCCGCAGCGACAGCGATTTTCTGGAGGATCGCGGCGGCATCATCTGACGCTGCGCCCCTCCTTCCCCTTCGGCCTTTGAGGCCGTAAGGGCGGGACCGACATATTTCAGGAGCAAGGACATGCGCGCCGAAGCGCAGGATCATATCGACAAGATTGGCGCCGCCTTGGCGCTGCTGCGCCGCTTTCTCGACTGGGACCGCGCGGTGCGCCGCCTCGACGAACTCAACGCGAAGGTCGAGGACCCGACGCTGTGGAACGACGCCAAGGCGGCGCAGGAGGTCATGCGCGAACGTCGCCGGCTCGACGAGGCGATCACCGCGACGCGCGCGATCGAAACCGAATGCGCCGATACCGCCGAACTCATCGAGCTTGCCGAGATGGAAGGCGACGAGGCGATGGTCGACGAGGCGGTGGCATCGCTGGCGGCGCTCGCCGCGCGCGCCGAGGAGGACAAGATCAAGGCACTGCTCGCGGGCGAAGCCGACGGCAATGACTGCTATATCGAAGTCCATGCCGGCGCCGGCGGCACCGAAAGCCAGGACTGGGCCGAAATGCTTCAGCGCATGTATATGCGCTGGGCCGAAAAGCGCGGCATGAAGGTCGAACTCGTCGAATATCAGGCGGGCGAACAGGCGGGCATCAAATCGGCAACGATGCTGGTGAAGGGCGAGAATGCCTATGGCTATGCCAAGACCGAAAGCGGCGTTCACCGCCTCGTCCGCATCTCGCCCTACGACAGTTCGGCGCGGCGCCACACCAGCTTCTCGAGCGTCTGGGTCTATCCGGTGATCGATGACAATATCGAAATCGAGATCAACGAGGGCGACCTCAAGATCGATACCTACCGCGCGAGCGGAGCGGGCGGCCAGCACGTCAACACGACCGATTCGGCGGTGCGCATCACGCACATCCCGACCGGGATCGTCGTCGCGAGCCAGAACGACCGGTCGCAGCACAAGAACCGCGCGACCGCGATGGGGATGCTGAAGGCGCGGATGTACGAGGCCGAGCTGCAGAAGCGCGAGGCCGCGGCGTCGGGCGAATATCAGGCGAAGACCGAAATCGGCTGGGGCCACCAGATCCGCTCCTATGTCCTCCAGCCCTATCAGCTGGTGAAGGACTTGCGCACCGGCGTCACCTCGACCGCGCCCGGCGACGTGCTCGACGGCGCGCTCGATCCGTTCATGGCGGCGGCGCTGTCGCAAAAGGTGACCGGCGAAAAGGTCGAGGTGGAGGACATCGATTGATGAAGCGCGCCGTCTTCGTCCTGCTGGCGCTGCTACCGTTATTGAACGGTTGCGACGCGCCCTGGGACGATGACGGCAACCGCGTCGAAACGGCGCGCAAATTCCCTCCAGCCGATCGCCCGGTGGCGCCGATCACCTCGACCAAATGGTCGACCGAGGAAGCGCGCGACCGGGTAAACGAGGCCGAGGACGTTATGGATTCGGCCGATGTCCGCCCGGGCATGACCGTCGCCGACATCGGTGCCGGCGACGGCTATTATACCGTCCGCCTCGCGCAGCGCGTCGGCGCCAGCGGGCGCGTGCTGGCGCAGGACATCATGCCCGAAGTGATCGAACGCCTCGCCGACCGGGTCGCACGCGAACGGCTCGACAATGTCTCGCTCAAACTCGGCGCGGTGGACGATCCGCGCCTGCCTGTGGCCAGTTTCGACCGCGTCTTCATGGTCCACATGTATCACGAGATCGGCGAGCCCTACGCCTTCCTGTGGCGGCTGCGTCCGGCACTTCGCAAGGGCGGGCAGGTACTCGTCGTCGACGGCGATCGGCCGATCGCGCAGCATGGCACACCGTTCCGCCTGCTCGTCTGCGAATTTCAGGCGGTGGGTTACAAGCTCGTGTCCTACGACGACAAACAGCATGCCGGCGGCTATCTCGCGCGCTTCGCACCCGAAGGCAAACGCCCGGCGCCGGACGCGATCAAGGTCTGCGAAAATCCTTAACGACGGGGCGACGGCAGCCGCTCAATAAACGATCAGCCGGTCCTCCGGGGCGATCGCCGCGAGGAAGCTGACGACCCCGCCCGCCTTGACGCCGCCGACGATCCGGTCCGCAGTCAGGTCGCTGAGCGCCAACCCGGATTGGCACACGATTATCTCGACCTCGCTCGCCAATGCCTCGTCGATCAATTCGCCAAGGCCGGGCAACCCCGCCGCGCGCCGCGCGCCGTCGCCGGCCAAGCCCGCGGGCGCGCGCAGCATCGCCGCCGCATCGCCCTGCAGGAACAAGCGCGCGCGCTGTCCCAGCGCCGCGGCCGCGATCGCGGTTTCGAGCGCGGCGCAAAAGCGCGCGCCCTCGGTCCCCGCGACGATGATGTTCAGCCCCGGCATATCGGGCACTCGGGGTCCTTGGCGACCGCAACCTCGCGCCAGCGCCGGTCGAGCATATCGACGATCGCGAGCCTGCCGCTCAGTGTCTGGCCCCAACCACTGAGCGCGCGCACTGCCTCGAGCGCCGCCATCGTCCCCACCATGCCCGCGAGCGCGCCCATCACGCCCGCCTCAGCGCAATTGATGCCCGGGCGGTCGGGATCGTCGCCGACCAGGCAGGCATAGCAGGGGGCGCCGGCGCGCCAGCCTTCGTAGAGTGCGACCTGTCCCTCGAACGCGCCGATCGCGGCCGAGAGCAGCGGAATTTCGAGCGCGACCGCCGCCCGGTTGACCGCGAGCCGCGTCGCGAAATTGTCGCAGCCGTCGAGGATCAGGCCCGCACCCGCGAGCAGCGAGGCGGCGTTGGCATCGTTCAGTCGCTCGGTGACCATAGCCATCTCGACATGCGGGTTGATCCGCCGCGCCGCTTCGGCCGCGACCTCGGCTTTGAGCGCGCCGAGATCGGCGTCGGTGAACAGTGGTTGGCGGTGCAGGTTCGATAGCTCGACAACGTCATCGTCGATGATCGTCAGCTTGCCGACGCCGGCCGCCGCGAGATAGGTGATCGCCGGACAGCCGATCCCGCCCGCGCCGATCACCGCGACATGGGCGGCCTTCAGCTTCGCCTGCCCCGCGCCGCCGAATGCGGGCAGGATGATCTGGCGGGCGTAGCGGTCCAGTTCGGCGTCGCTGAGCAACGCCTATTCGCCCGGCTGCCGTATCTTCACCCTGAACAGCGACCCGACATTGGCGGGGACGACATCGTCGTCGGACGCGTCTTCGCCGCTGGCGGCCGCGACGCCGGTCGATCCGAAACCGCCCGCACCGCGCACGGTCTCGTCGAGCGCCGCGACCTCGGTAAAGGCCGCGCGCTGGACCGGCGCGGGAACGAGCTGGGCGATGCGGTCGCCGCGCTTCACCTCGAAATTTTCGTCGCCGAGGTTGGCGAGGATCACTTTCACCTCGCCGCGATAATCGCTGTCGATCGTCCCCGGCGTGTTGAGGCAGGTGATGCCATGTTTCAAGGCGAGCCCCGAGCGCGGGCGAACCTGCACCTCATAGCCGGCCGGGATCGCCATCGCGAAGCCGGTGGCGACCGCGTGGCGCGTGCCGGGCCGGATCGTCAGCGTCTCGGCGGCGACGACGTCCATCCCCGCCGCGCCGTCCGACGCATAGGCGGGCAGGGGCAGGCCGCCGCCATTGGGCAGGCGCTGGATCGCGATGTCAATCGGATCGAGAGGGGATAAGCGCATCGAGTTCATCGGCGATCTTTTCCATCAATTTGCGGGCGACGGCGTGTTTGGGCAGGCGGTCCCAGCTGTCGACCCCGTCTTTGCTAACGATATGCACCCGGTTCGTTTCGCCGCCCATCGGGTCGGCGGCGACGTCGTTGGCGACGATCCAGTCGCATCCCTTGCGTGCCAGCTTCGCTTCGGCATGCGCGATGATGTCATTGGTCTCGGCGGCGAAGCCGACCAGCAGCGGCGGGCGCTGCGCGCTCTTCGCGAGGCTGGCGAGGATGTCGGGATTTTCGGCGAGCGCGAGCGGCGGGACCTGTCCGCTGCCGTCCTTCTTGATCTTTTGCGGCGCCGTATCGGCGGCGCGCCAGTCGGCGACGGCGGCGACCATGATCGCCGCATCGACGGGCAGGCCGGCTTCGACCTCGGCCGCCATCTCGCGCGCGGTTTCGACATCGACGCGGATCACGCCCGGCGGGGTCGGCAGCGGGACGGGGCCGGCGACCAGCAGGACTTCGGCCCCGGCCTCGGCGGCGGCGGCGGCGATGGCAAAGCCCTGCTTCCCGCTCGACCGGTTGGCGATATAGCGCACCGGGTCGATCGGCTCGTGCGTCGGCCCCGCGGTGATCAGGATGCGGCGGCCGAACAGCGGGCGATGGTTCGCGGGCGCGAAATCGGGCTGGCCGGTCAGCGGCACCACGGCGGGAGCGCCGGCCAGCGCCGAATCGATCGCATCCTTGATCGCCTGTGGTTCGGGCAAACGTCCGGGGCCAAATTCGCCGCACGCCATCTCGCCCTCGTCGGGCTCCATCACCGTCACCCCGTCGCCGCGCAGCGTCGCAACGTTGCGGCGCGTCGCGGCATGCAGCCACATGCGCACATTCATCGCGGGCGCCGCAAGCACGGGCTTGTCGGTCGCGAGCAGCAGCGTCGTCGCGAGGTCGTCGGCTTGTCCCCCCGCCATCTTCGCGAGCAAATCGGCGGTCGCGGGAGCGACGACGACCAGATCGGCCTCGCGGCTCAATTGGATATGCCCCATCTCGACCTCGTCCTTCAGGTCGAAGAGGCTGGTATAGACCTTGTTCTCGCTGAGCGCGGCGAGCGTCAGCGGGGTTACGAACTGTTCGCCCGCGCGCGTGATCACGCAGCGCACGACATAGCCCGCCTTGCGGAGCAGGCGGACAAGCTCGATCGATTTATAGGCTGCGATGCCGCCGCCGATGATGAGCAGGATGCGCGGCGCGGCCATCAGCGGCGATGGGCCCGCACGGGGCGAGCGGCGACCGACAGTTGGTAATACATCGCCGTCTCCTTCACGCTTCCCAGTTATGCGCTTCGGCGTGCGAGTTCAAGGCGCGGCGGGTGCAGCAGCGAGCGGACGAGGCCGGCCAGCGCCGCGGGGGCAAAGACCAACCCGACGAACAAGGTTGGCACGACGAGCATCGCCCAATAGAAATTGGATGGGCGCGCAAACAGCATGAATAATGCGGCATAGAAGAGCTGTATCGACAGCATCGCCATCCCGAGCCGCGAGCGCCATGCCGCCCAGCCGAGGAGCGCGACCGGGACGAGCAGCGCGGCCCAGCCCGGGACGAAGCGCAGCGCCGATGTGGCCTGCACGAAGGACAGATAGGCGGCCCAGCCGCCTTGCCCGTTCCATCCCTGGCTGGCGGCGTCGGCGGGCGAGGTGACGGCGGCGAGCGCGGCGATGTGCGCCGCCAGGCCGCCCGCGAAAGCGAGGCCGACCGCCACCCATCCCGCCGCCGCGCGCCAGTCGCGGTCGATCAGTGCGAATAATCCGAAGAGCATCGCGGCGGGCAGCAGCGTTTCGCGGATCGCGAGCGCGGCCGCCACGATCGCCATCGTCGCCCATGGTCGCTCGGGACGATAGAGCGCGAGTGCGAGCGCAAGCAGCGCGCCCGCGCCCGTTTCGTGGATATAGAGCCAGTCGCGCGCCGCGAGCTGGCTGAGGTTCGCCGCGACGAACAGCGCCCCGACGGCGGCGGCCGCGAGCGGCAGGCCGGGCTCGATCCGCAGCCGACGGTACCAGGCGAAAATGGCCGCCCCGCCGACCAGCAGGAAGAGCGCCATCGATATGCGTTCGCCGAGTGCGGCGACGATATAGGCCAGCGTCGGCAGGCGAACGGTCACGAACGGGCGCAGCGGGTAATTGCCGCGCCGGTGCTCGTCGGCCGCCGCCGCATAATAGGGTTCACCCGCCGCGACGCGCTCGGCGATGCGCGCGTAGAGCGCGTGATCGTCGACGGCTTCGTCGAGCCGCGCCGATACAGGACCGGCGACCGCGATATGGTCGCGCCCGACGCCGCCCGCGACGCCCCAGACCATCATCAGCGCGAGCAGCGCCAGCACCGCGGCGGCGGCGGGGCGCGGCACGCCGGCAAAGCGGTTCCAGCCGGATGCGGCGCCGGTCATTTGCGCCAGGTCAGCGCCGAGGACATGGCGAAGTTCCAGATCGCGCCGACGACGACACCGGCGACGCCTGCGACCCACCAGCGCTCGTCCTGCCCCGCCATCCACGTCCCGATGCCGATATTGGCGACCGCGCCGAGCGCCGAGATCGCGTAGAAGCTCGCGAGGCCGCTGGCGAGGCGCCAGCCCTTCAGCTTGCGGTCGGCATAGGTGAAGCTGTTGTTCAGGAAAAAATTGAAGGCGATCGCGGTCATCACCGCCGCGGTCTGCGCGGTGACGAACGCGCTGCCCGTGCCGAGCACCGCGCGCAGCACGGCGAGGTGGACGAACACGCCGAGCCCGCCGACCATCAGGAATTTGAGCAGGCGCACAGGAACGAAGCGGCCGATCGTCTTGTCGGCGATCAATTCGGCATATTCGGCGATCACGCGCGCGCCGATCTTGCTCTCGCCCGCTTCGCGCGTGCGGAAGATATAGGGGACTTCGGCGACCTTGAGCGGGGTCGGGCTCGACGCGAGAATGTCGAGCAATATCTTGAAGCCGATTGCCGAAAGTCGCGGCAGCGCGCGTTCGAAGGCGTCGCGGCGAACCGCGAAGAACCCGCTCATCGGATCGCTGACGTCGGTGCCGAGCGCGATCTGCCCGGCGCGCGTCGCGAGCCGGCTCATGCGCGCGCGGCCCTTGTCCCAGTCGCCGATCCCGCCGCCCGCGCCATAGCGCGTGCCGACGGCGATATCCGCTCCGCCGTCCGCTATCGCGTCGATCAGCCGCGGCAGCGCATCCTCGCTGTGCTGAAGATCGCCGTCCATCACTGCGACAATCGGCGCGGCGGTCGCCAATATGCCTTCGACCACCGCCGACGACAGGCCGCGGCGGCCGACCCGCTGGACGATGCGGACATGCCGCGCGCTCCGGCCGATACGGCGCACCAGCTCGCTCGTGCCGTCGGGCGAATTATCGTCGACGAACACGACTTCCCAGCCGCGACCGGCGAGGACGAGCGACAGCTTCGCGATCAGCTTTTCGACATTGGCGGCTTCGTTGAGCGTCGGCACGACGACCGCAATCTCGAGCGGCAGCGTTTCGGCGGACAGGGGCCTGTCGGCAAGCAATAGGTCGTGACGCATGAAACCTCGGTTCTGTCCGGATTCCAGGTCCGGGGCTGGTCGAGGCCAAGCCTTAGCGATTCAGGGTAAATGTCCGGTAACCAAGGTAGCCGGCGCCGCCGGGCTCAGCCGAGCCACGCCAGGATGCCGGCCCCCGCCGCCGCGCCCGCGACCGCGGTCAGCGCGTAGCGCCACCAGATGCGCTTTTCACCCTTGTCCCACATCAGCGGGATGTCGGGCAGCGGCGGTGCAGGCGGCGCCGCGCCTTTCCTCGGCAGTTGGGCGTCGAGCCGGCGGATGATGTCGGGGATTAGTGCGAGCGTCTTGCCCTGTTCGCGGATGCCGTCGGCGAGCGCGGCCTCGGGGCCGAGCTCGTCGCGGATCCATTCGCTAACGAAGGGACCCGATACGTCCCACATGTTGATCTTGGGATTGAGCATCGTCGCGACGCCCTCGACCATCACCATCGTCTTTTGCAGCAGCAGCAGGTGCGGCTGCGTCTGCATGTCGAAATCGCGCGTGATCGCGAACAGCCCGTCGAGCATCTGCCCGACGCTGAGTTCGCTCACCGGCTTGCCGCGCATCGGCTCGCCCACCGCGCGCAGCGCCGTCGCAAATTCCTCGACGCTGTGATAATCGGGCACATATTGCGCCTCGAAATGGATTTCGGCGACGCGGCGGTAATTGCCCGTGGTCAGGCCATAGAGGATCTCGGCGAGCCAATAACGCGCCTGGCGGTTGATCCGCCCCATGATGCCGAAATCGACCGCGGCGATCGTCCCGTCGGCCTTCACGAACAAATTGCCCTGGTGCATGTCGGCGTGGAAAAATCCCTCGGCGATCGCCTGCCGCAGGAAGGCGTTGACGAGGTTCGCCGACAATTTTTCCATGTCGTGCCCCGCGGCGATCAGCGCGTCGCGCCGCGAAATCTTGATCCCGTCGATCCAGTCGAGCGTCATCACCCGGCTGGCGGTGCGGTCCCAGTCGATCGCCGGCACTTCATATTCGGGCACTGCCGCCATTGCGTCGGCGAGTTCGGATGCCGAGGCCGCCTCGCGGCGCAGGTCGAGCTCGCGCAGCGTCCAGCGGCGGAAATTGGCGATCACCTGCCGCGGGCGGAGGCGCGACGCTTCGCCGCCGAACGCTTCGAGATGCGCCGCCGCCCATTCATAGGTTTCGATATCGCGCGCGAATTGCTTGTCGATGCCGGGGCGCCGCACCTTGACCGCGACCTTGCGCCCGTCGGTCGTCACCGCGCGGTGGACCTGCGCGATCGACGCCGATCCGACGGGTTCGGGGTCGAATTCGCTATACAGGCTTTCGAGCGGCACTTCGAAGGTCGTCTCGATTTCCTGGCGGATGCGGTCGAAGGCGACGGGTGCGAGCGCGTCCTGCAACGTCAGCAGATTATGCGCCGCTTCCTCGCCGACCAGGTCGGGGCGCGTCGCGAGCGTCTGCCCCAGCTTCACCGCGGCGGGACCGATCGCCTGGAAGGCGGCGGCATAGTCCGGGATTTTCGGCTGGATCGTGCCGAGCCGCGCAACGCGGCAGAGCCGCTTGACCCCCGGCGGAGTCTGCGGCGCCGTCTCGATCCCGCGCAGCGCCCCGTGGCGCGCAAGGATGCGGCCCCACTTCAGCAGGCGGACAATATGGGTGATCGGTCGGGTCAACGGGCTTCCCTCCCGCTTGCGGGAGGGGTTGGGGGTGGGCCGGCCACGGTGCAAAAGCCCACCCCGCTGCGACGAGCGAACAAGTTCGCAAGTCTCGCTGCCCCTCCCGCAAGCGGGAGGGGATGGAAATGCCGTCCGCTCACGCTTTCCACCCGCTGTGGATCGCGACCAGCCCGCCGAGAATCGGCTCGACCTTTACCGCGGCAAAGCCCGCCTCGCGGATCATTTGCGCAAAAGCGGGCATTGGCGGAAAGCGGCGGATCGATTCGATCAGGTAGCGATAGCTGTCCTCGTCGTCGGCGATCAGCTTGCCGAGCTTGGGGACGAGATGGTGCGAATAGGCGTCATAGACCTGCGCGAAACCCGGCCATTCGTTGGTCGAAAACTCGAGGCAGAAAAACCGTCCGCCATAGCGCAACACACGGTGCGCTTCCTTCAGCGCCGCCGGAATGTCGGTGACGTTGCGGATGCCGAAGGCGATCGTATAGGCGTCGAAAAACTGGTCGGGAAAGCTCAGCTTCTCGGCATTTTGTTCGGACCAGACGAGGCTGTCGATACCGCGTTCGGCCGCGCGCTCCATCCCGACACCCAGCATGTCGGGGTTGATGTCGGCGACGGTGATGCTCGCGCCCGAAGGCTCCATGCGAAAGGCGACGTCGCCGGTGCCGCCCGCCATGTCGAGGATCGCCTCGCCTTCGCGCGGCTTCACGCGGCGCACGAAGCGGTCCTTCCACAGCCGGTGCATCCCGCCCGACATCGCATCGTTCATGATGTCGTACTTGCGCGCGACGCGGCTGAACACCTCGCCGACCATCGCGGTTTTCGCGCCCGCGGGCACCTGGTCGTAACCAAAGCTGACGGTATCGGGAGTGGCCATGGATTGCGCGCCTTTGCGGGGGAGAGATAAAGTCGAACGGCCTTTAGCGGGGCCTTGTCGCGCGCGCAAATGGCGCGTAGCCGATGCGCGATATGCCCGAGCTACCCGAAGTCGAAACCACCGTGCGCGGCCTTGCTCCCTTCCTCGAAGGCCAGAGGCTGACCAGCGTCATCACCTTCCGCCCCAACCTGCGTCGGCCCTTTCCCGCCGACCTTGCGCAGCGGCTGACCGGGGCGATGGTCACCAGCCTGTCGCGCCGCGCCAAATATGGCGTGATCTCGACCGACCGCGACGACCATATGATCTTCCACCTCGGCATGTCGGGGCGCTGGCGGACCGAGGGCGGCGAGGCGGGCAAGCACGACCATCTGCTGCTGGAAACGGGGGCGGGGCACCGGCTTTTCCTCCACGACCCCCGGCGATTCGGCTCGGTCGATCTGGTCGGGGGCGATCCGCTGACGATCTTCCCTGCCTTCGTGACGCTCGGGCCCGAACCCTTGTCCGACGCGTTCGATGCCGCTTATCTGGCGCGGGCGCTCGCCGGGCGACGCGCGCCGATCAAGGCGATGCTGCTCGACCAGACCATCGTCGCGGGGCTCGGCAATATCTATGGCTGCGAGGCGCTCAACATGGCGCATATTTCGCCGACGAAGCCCGCTGCCGACGTGTCGAAGGCGAAGCTCATCGCGCTGGTCCCCGCGATCAAGGCGGTGCTGACTGCGGCGATCGCGGCGGGCGGCTCGACCCTGCGCGATTTCCTCAGCCCCGAAGGCGACCTCGGCTATTTCGCGAAGGACTGGCGCGTCTATGGGCGTGAAGGCCAGGCATGCGAATGCGGAGGAACGATCGCACGGATCGTGCAATCGGGCCGCTCGACCTTTTGTTGCCCGAAATGCCAGCGCTAATGCGGGTAATTGCCCGCAAAGCCATTGACCAAAGCGTCTGTCACCGCTATGCGCGCACCCTTCGAGCAGGGTCCGGTCGTCCGGAACCGGCCGCATCCGGACATTGATTCGCCGCAAACGCGCGATTCGGCTGCTCCGTTGAGGCTGTGCTCCGACCATGTAGACCGTTTGAAAGACTAGAGGAATTTATGGCCAATACGCCGCAGGCAAAGAAGCGCATCCGCCGCAACACCGCGCGCACCATCGTGAACAAGAATCGCGTTTCGCGCATTCGCACGCTGGTGAAGAAGGTCGAAGCCGCCGTTGCCGCCGGTGACAGGGACGCGGCTGCAACTGCGCTGAAGGCGGCGCAGCCCGAAATGGCGCGCGGCGTTGCCAAGGGTGTGCTTCACAAAAATACCGTTGCGCGCAAATTCTCGCGCCTGACGAAGAGCGTGAACGCAATCGCCTGATCCATCTGTCCTGAAAAGGAACAAAAAGGACCCGCCGGCTTTTTGCCTGCGGGTCCTTTTCTGTTTCCGATATTGTGACATCGCGATGGCAATAGTGTTGCAGCGCGGTAAGTGACGGAATTACCGCGATTCGTTGGTCTGTCGCTGGATTGTCATAAATAAGTATCTGAAAAATATAAGAAAAACATGCCTTTCGCGCGATTCCGGGACCCCCGATGAGTCAAGATTTTTATTTCAGTATTTTTACATGGCGAGCCCTTGATCGACTCGCCGCCCCCTGACTAGACAGGGTGCGTCGTCGGCCTTCGCTGGCGGCCGCCACATCGACATGATTCGCGACTTTTCGGGCTGCGTGCGCCGGAGGGAGAACCTGTGCCTGCGCACGGGCGACGATTCGGCGCGTGGATGGCTGCCCGATATCGGGGCAAGGGCACCAAGGGGGCATGATAGCGTGGCAGAGAGCGGCAATCGGCATGGCAATGACGCAACGGGTGGAGCAATGAGCGGCGATGCTGCGATGCTCTGGCCGCGCGTTGCCGAAGGGCTGCGCCGCGATCTTGGCGTTCGCACCTTCGATCATTGGCTGAAGCCCGTGCGCTTTGCCGATTTCTGCTCGCTGTCGGGCGTGGTGACGCTCGAAACGGCTAGCCGCTTTTCGGCGAACTGGATCAACGAACGCTTTGGCGATCGGCTCGAACTGGCGTGGCGGCAGCATTTGCCCGCAGTACGCAGCGTGATGGTGCGTGGCGGCGCCACGGCAGACAACAGGGCGGCGAGCCTTGCGGCTGCGCCGCTGCCGGCGTTCGAAACATCGCCCGCGCCCGCCGCCAATCCGGCGCTGCTCGGTTTCGACCCGCGGCTGTCGTTCGACCGCTTCGTCGTCGCGCGCAGCAACATCCTCGCCGCCAATGCCGCGCGCCGCATGGCGATGGTCGAGACGCCGCAATTCAACCCGCTCTATCTCTGTTCGGGCACCGGACAGGGCAAGACGCACCTCCTCCAGGCGATCGCGCAGGATTATGCCGCGGCGCATCCGACCGCGAACATCATCTTGATGTCGGCGGAAAAATTCATGCTCGAATTCGTCGGCGCAATGCGCGGCGGCGACATGATGGCGTTCAAGGCGCGGCTGCGCGCCGCCGACCTGTTGCTGCTCGACGATCTCCAGTTCGTGATCGGCAAGAATTCGACGCAGGAAGAGCTGCTCCATACGATCGACGATCTGATGACCGCGGGCAAACGCCTTGTCGTCACCGCCGACCGGCCCCCGGCGATGCTCGACGGGGTCGAGGCGCGGCTGCTGTCGCGCCTCTCGGGCGGGCTCGTCGCCGATATCGAGGCGCCCGAGGACGATCTGCGCGAACGGATCATCCGTCAGCGGCTTGCCGCGATGCCGATGGTCGAGGTGCCGGACGACGTCGTCGCCTATCTGGTCAAGCATTTCACGCGCAATATCCGCGAGCTGGAAGGCGCGCTCAACAAGCTGCTCGCCTATGCCGCCCTGACCGGCACGACGATCGACCTCGGGCTCGCCGAGGACCGGCTTGCGGAAAATGTCCGCAGCGCGCGCCCGCGTATCACGATCGACGAGATTCAGCGCGCGGTTTGCGCGCACTACCGGCTCGACAAGAGCGAAATGGCGTCGAAGCGCCGCGTCCGCGCCGTCGCGCGCCCGCGCCAGGTCGCGATGTATCTCGCCAAGGAACTGACGCCGCGCTCCTATCCCGAGATCGGACGCCGCTTCGGCGGGCGCGACCACAGCACCGTGATCCATGCCGTGCGCACCGTCGAGGCACTGCGCGTCGCCGACAGCGAACTTGACGCAGAGATCGCGGCGATCCGGCGCAGCCTCAACAACTGATCCACAGGATTATACCGGGGTTATCCCCGGGATCGTCCCCATCGGTCCAGATCGGCCTGCGGTGGAACTGCCGTTCGCTCCGGATTGTCGCCGCTGTCTTCGGGGGTCGAGGCGGTTGCCGGTCGCGGGCGGACGCGGCCATTGGGACGTGGCCGCAAAAAAAGGGGGCCGAAGCCCCCTTTCCCCTTATCCGGTGAACGATGGCGCCGGCGGAACCGGCGGCGGCGGCGCGTCGCTGTCGTCCTCGTGGACTTCGACATGTCCCAGCCCGACATGGCTGCGCTTGCGGCTGTAGACGAAATAGACGACCAGGCCGACAGCAGCCCAGATCAGGAAGAGGTTGATGCTCTTCTGGTCGAGGTTGAAGAAGAGGTAGAGGCAGCCCGCGATCGCGATCGGCGCGGTCATATAGATTGCCGGCGTGCGGAACGGGCGGTGACGGCCGGGATCGGTGCGGCGGATCACCATCACTGCGATCGATACCGCGGCGAAGGCGAAGAGCGTGCCCGAGTTCGAGATGTTCGCGAGCTGCCCCACGGGGAAGAAAGCAGCGAACAGCGCGACCGCGATGCCCGTGATGATCGTGATCACGTGCGGCGTGTTGAATTTCGGGTGGATCTTCGAAAAAGCCTGCGGGAGCAGGCCATCGCGGCTCATCACGAAGAAGATGCGGGTCTGGCCGAACATCATCATCAGGATGACCGACGGCAGCGCGAGGCCGGCAGCGAGGCCGATCAAATTGCCGATCTGCGGCCAGCCGATTTCGCGCAGCGTCCATGCGAGCGCTTCCTTCGAGCAGACCACCGCCTGATCCCCGATCGCGCCGCACGCGGCCGCGAGTTCGCGGCTGCCGGGTTCGAGCGCATGGCCCGCCGCGGCGTCGATGCCGACCGGCTGCGCGCCGACGGTGCCGATGACCCCGGCGGCGACGAGCAGGTAGAAGATGGTGCAGATCGCGAGGCTGCCGATCAGGCCGATCGGCATGTTGCGCTGTGGATTCTTGGTTTCCTCGGCCGCGGTCGAGACCGCGTCGAAGCCGACATAGGCGAAGAAGATCGATGCCGCGGCGGCGCCGATGCCGCCGATGCCGAGCGGCGCGAAGGGTTCGAAATTCTCCATGTTCATCACCGGCAGCGCAAGGATGACGAAGAGCGTCAGCGCGGCGACCTTGATCACGACGAGGATCGCATTGATCGTCGCCGATTCGCGCGTCCCGATGACCAAGAGGAAGGTCACCAACCCGGCAATGAACATCGCGGGAAGGTTGATCATGCCGCCGTCGAACGGGCCGAGCACGAATTTCGCGGGTATGTCGAGCCCGAAACTATGCTCGATCAACCCGACGACATAGCCCGACCAGCCGACCGACACCGCGCCCGCGGCAACCGCATATTCGAGGATCAGCGCCCAGCCGACCATCCACGCGATGAGTTCGCCCATCACCGCGTAGCTGTAAGTGTAGGCCGATCCCGAAACCGGAACCATCGAGGCCATTTCGGCGTAGCAGAGCGCTGCAAAGGCGCAGACGAAGCCGGCGATGATGAAGCTGATCATCATGCCGGGACCGGCCTTTTGCGCGGCTTCGGCGGTCAGCACGAAAATCCCGGTGCCGATCACGGCGCCGATCCCCAGCATGGTCAGCTGGAAAGCACCGAGCGTGCGCGTAAGCGACTTTTTTTCCGCGGTCGCCAAAATGGCATCCAACGGCTTTACGCGGTCAAATAGCATGTTCTTCCCCTTTGGAGCGGCTGAGCTGCCGCCCGTCTCATGGCGGGGCAGACTAGCCGCTCCGCGCGGTAGCGCAACTTAATTTCAGGGCGAACGCGGCTTACCGTATGGTGAAGCGCACGCGGTCGATCATCCGCCCGCCCGGATCGACGAGCGCGAGCATATGGCTGCCCGGGCGCGGCAAGATTTGCTGGCCGCTATCGGCGTCGCCGAGCGGCTTTTTGTCGAGGATCAGGCGGTATCCCGTCACCGAACCGCTGACGGTGACGGCGAGCCTTTGGCGGTCCAGCGGGATGTCGGGATCGAGCGCATAGACGCTGCCGCTGACCGGGCTGGTGATGCGCGGGCGGCGCGCGGCTTGCGGTGCGGCGGCCATTTCGCTTTGCGCGGTGCCGGCGAGGAAATATTCGCGGCGCGGGGGTTCGCGGGTGCCGGGGAGGCTGATCCGGCGCGCCTCGACTCCTTCGGGCATCGCCGGCGGCTTTCCGGGACTGCCCGCGTGGAGAGCCATCATCACGTCGCGCCAGACCGGCGCCGCGCCCGAGGTGCCCGAGACGGCGCGCATCGAATCGCCCTCGAGATTGCCGACCCACACCGCGACGGTGAAGCGGTCGGTGAAGCCGATGCACCAATTGTCGCGCATGCCTTTCGAGGTGCCGGTCTTGGCGGCGGCCCAGAAGGGGAGGCGAAGCGCGCTGTCGGCGCCGAAGGCGTCGGCGCGGGCGGAGGCGTCGGCAAGAATGTCGCCGACGATAAAAGCGGCGGCGGCGGGGACGATCTGGCGCGGAGGATGTTGGCGAAGTTGCCGCGTAGCCTGATATGTCACGGGCGACCACTTTCCCATATTGGCCAATGTTCTGAAAGCATTGGCCTGTTCGACGAGCGAAACTTCAGCCGAGCCGAGTGCGAGGCTGAAACCGTAATATTCGCCGTCCTCGACGAGGCCGTGGTAGCCGAGGGCCCAAAGGCGGTCGCGGAACTGCTGGACGTCGTCGATCACGAGCGCGCGGACCGCGGGGACGTTGAGCGATGCGGCGAGCGCGTGGCGTACGCTGACCGGGCCTTTGAAGCTGCGGTCGTAATTTTTGGGGACGTAGAGGCCCGACGCCGTATCGAGCTGGACCGGGCTGTCGTCGAGGATCGAGGCGGCGGTGAGCCAGCCATGCTCGATCACCTGCGCATAGAGATGCGGTTTCAAGGTCGATCCCGCTTGCCGCCGCGCATTGGCGCCGTCGACCGACGCGGCGGTCGATTTCAAACCGACGCCGCCGACATAGGCGAGCACTTCGCCGGTGGCATTGTCGAGCACGACGACCGCACCGTCGCGCACGCGGGCCGCGCCGAGGCCCGAAAGCTGGCGGCGCAGCGCGACGATCGCGGCGGTCTGGATGCGGCGGTCGATGGTGGTGGTGACACGTTTGCCGGGCTGATCGAGCAGGCGGACCGCAAGGTGCGGGGCGAGCGCGGGGTCGACGCGCGCGGCCTGCTCGCCCGAAACGAGCGTCGCGGCGGCGGCGCGGATCGCGGTACAATCCTTTGCGTGCCCAATGCGGCAGGCGCGACGGCCGAGTGCTTCGGCGCCCGCGGCGGGATTGGGCAGCAGCCCGGCGAAGAGCGCCGCGTCGATGCCGTTCATTTCGGCGGGTGTCTTGCCGAACAGGCTTTGCGCGCCCGCGCCGATGCCCTGCGCCTCGCCGCGCAGCGGGAGGAGGTTGAAATAGGCCTCGAGCATCTGTTCGTGCGACCAGCTCGCCGCGAGCGCCTGCGCGGCGCGCATCTGGCGCAGCTTGGCGCGCCAATCGCGCTGGCCGGGCTGCGCGAGGCCTGGGTCGAGGAAGGCCGCAAGCTGCATCGCGAGTGTCGAGGCACCGCGCGAGCGGTCGCCGGTCCCCCCTATCGCGAGGCGCGTGCGGACCGCACTCGCGACCGCGAGCCAATCCACCCCGCCATGCGACCAGAAGCGGCGATCCTCGGCCCTGACCACCGCGTGGCGGACGGCGGGGCTGATGTCCTCGAGCGGCACCCAGGCGAGGCGGCGGCGCTCGAAATTGACGCGCTCGCTGTCGAGCAGGCGGCCGTCCCGATCGTAGAGCCAGGCTTCGCTGGATTTCCAGTCGGCGCGGACGGTGGCGAAGGCGGGCATCGCGGGTGGGCGCGTCGCGAGGTGGGCGATGGTGACGAGGATGAGCGCCGCGAGCGCGGCCCATGCGAGAATATCGAACCAGCTGCGTTTACGGGGTTTCATTGATCGAACAGCCTGGAAGATCCTCCCCGTGCCGCAGGCATGGGGAGGGGGACCATCCGAAGGATGGGGGAGGGGCTGCGACGGCGCGCCATTGGCCCCTCCGTCAGCGCTTCGCGCTGCCACCTCCCCATCGCTGCGCGACAGGGAGGATCTTGTTGGTACGCCGTCCGATCACGACCCGACGCTCGCAATCGTCACCGGCGCGTTGGGCCACTGGCCGCGGATCGCGGGCGAATACATCGCCTCGACGCGCGTCGGGGGCAGGGTGAAGCGGCCCGAGCCGTTCAAGCGCACGACATATTCGACCGTGTGCGTGCCCGCAGGCATCCAGCCGAAATAGCCGCGCCAGCTGTCCTTGCCGCGTTCGACATAGCTCGGCTGCGCGCCCGATCCGCCGGCCTGCTGGCCCAGCATGTCGGACTGGCCGCCGAGGTTGCCGACGATCGTCGCGCCGGGGACGATAGGGTCGCTCACCACGACCCACGTCCGGCCTGCGGCCGCGACGACCTCGATCCGTACCTTGATGACGTCGCCGCGTGTCAGCCGGTCCTTGTTCGCCGCCTTGACGATGCTGACCGAACGTTTGATCCGGTAGCCCGCGTTGAGCGGCTCCTTCAAGGGCACAGCGGCCTTGACGCTGACCGTGGCCCATGGCGTCCCGGTGCCCCGATGGTTGAGGCTCATCGTCGCAGCGTTGAGCGCGAGGCGGAGCGGCGAGGGGGCTTCGGCGGGAAGCGGCCAGCCCTGCGCGGCGGTGGCGCCGGCGAGGCTGACGTTGGTCACGCCGGTGATCGCGCTTGCCGGATACAGTTCGGCGAAGCGGCGGACGGTGACCGCCCCCCATGCGTTGGCGGGGGTGGTGTCCCAATGGCCCTTGCGCTGACGCTGCGCGACGCCGACCATCAGCTTGCCCGTGTCATCCTCCCAGCCTTTGCGGCCGAGTACGGCTTCCAAGGCCTTGATCGCCATTTCGTCGCCGCTGGTCATCATCCACCACGGCGCCTTCGCATCGTCGACGAGGTCGAGCCGCGTGCCTTCGTAGACGAGGCGCTTCCTGAGTTCGGCTTCGGCAGCGGTACGCAGCGCGGGGGCGTTGCGCACTCCCGGCGTCTTTTCGAGCGCGACGAGCCAGTCGGCGAGCGTACCCGTCGCCATGTCGGCGGGCGCGACGTCGATCGCGGCGACGAGGTTCGCATTCGCGGCATTGTTGCGTGCGAGCGCGGCGAGCGCCGCGATCCGTACGGGGCGGATATCCCAGGGGCCATAGCCCCGGCGGGTGAGGCGTCCTTCGACGACCGCCTGCAGGGCTTTCACCATCTTTGCCTTGGAGGTCTCGGGGATCGCGAAGCCGTTTGCGGCGGTCACGTTCATCACATAGGCGGTGAGTTCGATCGATCCGGTGAGATTCTCGTTCGGCCAATAGCGCAGCAGCCCGTCGTCATCGAGATAGGTCGGCATCGCGCCCGCGAGCGCCTGCCACCGCCCGACATCGCCGAGCGCGACCGCGCGCGACGTCTGCTGTTCGAAGCAGGTATAGGGGTAGGTCGCCATATAGTCGCGCACGCCGGTGAGTGGCGGCGCGAGCGTACCGGCGAGCGCGATATCGACATAGCCGCCGGGCAGTGCGCCCGCGGGGATCGCGATCGGCAAGTTGGTCGCGGGGCCGACGCGGAACAGGCTGGCGGCCCAGGTTTCGACGGGCACTGCGGGCTCGACGACCTGTTCGAAGACGAGACGGTCGCGCGCCTTGCCGCCCTTGGCCACCGCATCGACGGTCCATTCGATCGGGCCGGCCTGTTCGGGGGCGGTCATCGACCAGCTGATCGGCACAGCGCCGCCGGCGGGGATGGTGACGGTGAGGGGCGGGGCGGTGGCGACGGCGGGCGACAGCGTCGGGGTCGCGGTGACCTCCATCGCCTGATCGGTGCCGTTGCGCAGCGTGAAGCGCGCGTCATAGGTGTCGCCGCTACGCACCAGTTCGGGCATGCCGGCGAAGACGCCGAGATCCTGCACGGTGCGTACGCTCGTTTCGCCGGTGCCGAAAAATTGCGATCCGTCGGTCGCGATCGCGACGAGGCGGAAGCCCGAGAGATTGTCGCTGAGCGGCACATCGACCATGGCGCGACCCTTGGCGTCGAGCGGGACATTGCCTTTCCACAAGAGAACGGGGCGGAAATCCTCGCGCGTCAGCCCGCTGAGGTCGCCGCCGCCGCCGCCGCCGGGTTCGAGCGCCTTGCGGCCATAGTGGCGCTTGCCGACGACCTGCATCTGCGCGGTCGAGGTGAGCACGTCGAGCGTGCGTTCGCCCATCATCGCCGAAAGAAGTTCCCAGCTGTCGTTGGGGGCGAGCTGGAGCAAGGCTTCGTCGACCGCGGCAAAGGCGACATCGGCATTTTTCGGTGCCTTGCCGTCGGGGGTCTTGACCTCGATGCCGACCTTCGCGGTTTCGCGAACCGAATATGTCTCCTTGTCGGCCTTTACCTTCACGCCGAGCTGATGGCCTTCCCAGCCGACCTTGATGCGCGCGATGCCCATGCGGTAGCTCGGCTTGGCGAGGTCGACGAGCGCGGTCGGCGGCGCGCCTTCGCTATTCTCGATCTTGAAGCCGACCGCGCGCTTCATCTTGCGGAACCAGCTTTCCTCGCCGGTCACGCGGCCGCGCACCGCCATCACCGAGACATAGACGTCGGGCGCATAGGTTGCGGGCAGCTTGACCTTGACGACGGGGTTGGTGCCCTTCAGCGGCACGACGAAGCTGGAGAGCACGCCTTCGCGTTCGACGGTGACGAGCGCGGTCGCCTCGCGAAACGGCATACGGACCTGGAAGCTCGCGGTGTCGCCCGCGGCATAGCGCGGCTTTTCGGCGATCACGTCCATGCGGTCGCCATTGTCGCCGCCGAACCACCAGTCGTCGTCGCCCGCCAGCCAGACCGAGCGCACCGCGCGGGCTTCGTTGCCATCGGCGTCGAGGGTGGTCGCGACGACGGTGACCTCGCCCGAGACGCCGGGCGCCATCGCGCAGCTCGCGCGGCCGAGCTTGTCGGTCGTCGCCGAGCAAGTGGCGCCGAGCCGCGTCGTGCGCATCTGGTTGTCATAGGCATAGAAGCCGCCGATCAGGCGGCGCCGCGCGGTGATGATCTCGCGGTTATAGAGCGCGACGGCAATGCGTTTGCCCGCAATCGGCTTGCCGCCCAGGTCGAGCGCGATGAAATTGAGGCGGAGGTCATCGTCGCGCATCAACCAGCCGTCGGTCTTGAGCCCCAGGCGGACGGCCGAGGGATAGAGGGTGATGCGGCGGCTCGACGTCAGCGTCTCGCCATTCGCATCCTCATAATCCATTTCGGCGGCCATCAGCGTCGGTTCGGTGATCGGCTGGTCGACCGTGACGCTGGTCGTCGCGGCGCCATTGGCGTCGAGCTTCAAGGGCACCGAGCGCGCGAGCGGCAGATCTGCCGACGGCGTATCGCCGCTGTCGTCGAGCTGGACGACGCCTTCCTTCACCGGCTGGCCATCGAAATCCCAGTCGCGATAATCCTCGGGCGGCGACCAGGAGGCGCGGAAATTGGTGCGCAGTTCGACCGGCAAGTTCGGCGCGGGGCCGCCCGACAGATAGCCGACGAAGAGGTTGAGCGGCACCGTGCCCGGGCGCACGAGCGCGGTCTTCGGCCCGGTGATCGTCGCCTTCATCGTCGGCAGGCGATATTCGTCGACCTTGACCGACTGACCCGACCAGATCGTCTTGTCCTCGCCATCCCCTTTTCCCTTGGGGTCCTTGGTGACGAAGACGAGCTCATAATCGCCCATGGGGGCGGACGCAGGGACGTTCCAAGTCGTTTCGCCGCTGCCGCTCGCGGCGATCGCGAAGGGCATTTCGAATTCGGTGTCCGAACCGCGGTGGACGAGGCGCAGCTTGCCCGCGAGCGGTTCGGGGGTGCGGAAGCCGAGCCCGATCGGGCGGCGGAGGACATGCTTCATATGGACCGTCTCGCCCGCCTTGACGAGCGCGCGGTCGAAAATGGTGTGAAGGATGTCCTCACGTTCCGACCAGCCATAGGGGAGATCGAAATCATAGGGGCGGATGCCATTGCCCCAGTCGGTGAGCGTGAAGCTGAAATCGTCGCCCGCGCGCGCGCTGACCATCAGTGCATGGCCATCGCTGCTCGCCGGGTCGGCGTCGTCGCGGCAGCTCGAATAGGTTTCGGGCTGCGGCAGCCCGCCGGTGAAGGCGAGGCGCCCCGCCTTGTCGGCGGTACCGCGCGCGAGCAGGCGGCCGGTGCAACTGTCGGTGACGCGGATTTCGGCGCCCGCGACGGGGAGGCCGGTGTCGAGCGCGGTCACCCAGGCGAGCGAGCCTTCGCGGCCCCATTTGAAATGGACCGCCATGTTGGTGACGAGCGCGGCGGTCGCGACATAGCGCGTCGCCTTGCGGCCGAGCAGCGCGGCGCCGAGCTCGGGACTGGCGATCTCGACGACATGGAAGCCTTTTTCGGCGAGGGGAATGCCGACGACCTCGAATTCCTTGCCGCCGCCCGGCGGGGTCAGCTGAAGGTCGCGGCGTTCGCCGCCCGACGGCGCGCCGGCGAACACCGACCTGGTGCCCGTGTAATTGACGGTGACGTCCTTGCCCGCGGCGTTTTTTTCCTCGCGATAGTCGCTGTCGTCGGCATCCTCGACGCGCTTCAGCCAGCGCGCGATCGCAGCATCGTCGCCGCCGACCTTGAGCGTGGCGGCGGGCATTTTGAGGTTCGATTGGACGAGGCTGTTTTCGACCCCGCGTATGGTGACGGGCAGCACGCCGCCCTCGCCGGCTTCGAGGATGCCGAATTCGGCGGCGAATTTGACCAGCGGCGGGGCGCGATCGATGTGGAATTTAAACGGGAAGTTCGACTGGTTCTGCAATTTGCGGCCGCTCTGGTCGGTGACGCCATCGGGCAGCGCAAGCGTTGCGTCGACATTCTGCGGCAGGGGGCCGGCGAAGCGGACGGTGGTGAGCCAGGCGTCGTTGCGGTCGTCCTCGTCGATCTTCGGGGCGAGCCGCTTGCCGTCGGCGGTGTTCAGCGTCGCGGCGAGGATCGTCTCGCGCGATACCGGCGAGGCGAAGCTCAGCACGACATCCTTGATCGGGTTGCAGCCCGCCTGCGGGTTGACGCGGCTGCACGACATTTTGGCGGTGAAGGCGGGGCGTACGTCATGGTCGAAACGCTGGTCGCGGCCCGCGGTGCGGCTCGGCACGCCCGCCTGGCCGATGCGCGCGTCCCAGACGAGCGCCATCTCGCGTCCCGGCGGCAGCGGGCGGCGGCATTTGACCGCGACGACGCGGTCGAGCACCGCCTCGCGGTCGGGGCCCGCGGCGGGCAGGCGCTGCGGCAGGCCCGCATCATAGGTAAAGGACTGGCGCGACCAATTATTGTCGCCGAGCCCGGTCAAAATCTCGGTCGCGGTCGCGCGCGGCAGCACGTCGAGCGGGATTTTCTCGCCGATGCCATCGACCGCGCAATAGGCGAAACGGCCGACCGAGGCGCGGTCGGCGGCGACATTCGTGGCGACAAGGAATATCTGGTCTTCCTCGATATCGCCGTTGAGGCCGCCCGCGAGCACGGCCCGCGCCGAGGGGCCGCCGGTGTCGAGCGCAAAGCGGCTGTTGCCGACGACCGACACGCCGCGCGCTGTCTTGAGCCCGTCGCGCAGCTCGACATGGCAGGCGAGCCCGCCGGGGAGCGGTTTGTCGAACTCGAGCACCCAGGTGCGCGTGTCGACCCAGCGCCCGGTCGCGGGCAATTTGCAGTCATTGGTCGCGGGCGCGGGGGCGCGCGGATCGCCGAGCGGCACCATGTCTTCGGAAAAGCGCAAAGTGAAGCGGGTGATCGTTCCGTCGCCGGCGCCGCTGCTGCCCGGGGTCGCAAGCGTGACCTGCGGCACGGTGTCGGCGGTGGCGGTCGCGGCCATCGCGAGGCTGAGCGGGACGAGCAGTGCCAGCTTCGCCTTGCCGGCCAGCCTCGTGGCCAGCGCGCGCCATCCCTTGCCCATCCTGAACTCCCCGTTTCGCTCCGAACCTCTATCCTGCTGGAAACAGGGGACAGAGTCCACCCGTTGCCGCGCGTTGCACACGGTTAGTCGCGCTTCGGGAAAAAGCTGTGACCGGGGTCACAGACAGGTCTGAAAATCAGCGGGCGAGCATCGGGCCAAGCGGCTGCCCCGCGAAGATATGGACGTGGAGGTGTGGGATTTCCTGGTGACTGTCGAGACCGACATTGGCGAGCAGGCGGTAGCCGGGCGCGACGAGGCCCTGGTCGCGCGCGACCTTGCCCACCGCGCGGACGAAGCCCGCGATTTCGGCGTCGCTGCCGCGCTCCGAAAAATCGTCCCAGCTGACATAGGCGCCCTTGGGGATCACGAGGATGTGCAGCGGCGCCTGCGGGTTGATGTCGTGGAACGCGAGCGCGAACTCGTCTTCATAGACGGTCTTCGACGGCAGTTCGCCGCGCAGGATGCGCGCGAAAATGTTGGTTTCGTCATAGGGGAGGGTCGCGTCGATCGGCATGGGGAGCTCCTATGCGTTGTACTTATTTCGGGCGGGCGGCCTTTTCGGCGTGACCCGAGGTGCCGTGGCGGCGGTCGAGTTCGGCGGCGATCGCGTCCCAGGTCAGGCCGCGCTCGGCGAGCAGGATCGAGAGGTGGAAGATGAGGTCGCTCGCTTCGCCGATCAGTTCGGGATCGTCCTCGCCGACCGCGGCGATGACAGCTTCGACGGCTTCTTCGCCGAGCTTCTGCGCGATCTTGCCGCGGCCCTTGGCGGCCAGGCTCGCCACATAGGAGGCTTCGGCCTCGCCCGCGGCGATCCGGTCGTGGATGACCGCTTCCAGCCGTCCCAGCGTTTCGCCCATTGCCTTGCTCATCGCCCGATCCTTTCGCGAGCCTGCCTAGCCGCGCGGCGCGGGCGCGACAAGCGGCCCGTTCGAACGCGAAAACTTACCGCCTTGGTAACCATATCGAAACGCCCGGTAGCGTAATTTCCGACGCGCCGGGGGGTGTGATCAACTTTAGGTCGGAAAAAGACTATGATATCAGGCACCCATTTCCAGGTGTTGCTGGCCGCGACGGTTTCGGTCGCCGCGCTCGCGACGTCGCCCGCCATGGCACAGGACGAAGGCGACATCGTCGTCACCGGATCGCGCATCGCGAAAAGCGAGTTCGCCAGCGCCGACCCCATCCAGGTCATCGACCCCGAAACCGCAAAGTTGCAGGGGCAGGTCGAGCTTGCCGACGTGTTGCGGCAGGCGCCCGCGGCGCAGGGATCGATCCAGGTCACTTCGGCGATTTCGAACCGTTTTGTCGCGAATGGCGGCAATGATGTGCAGTCGCTGTCGCTGCGCGGGCTGGGCGCCGAACGCACGCTGGTGCTGATCAACGGCCGCCGCGCGGGGCCCGCGGGCATTCGCGGGGCGGTAGCGCCCTTCGACCTCAACGTGCTTCCGCTGTCGGTCGTGCGGCAGGTCGAGATACTCAAAACCGGCGCGTCGTCGATCTATGGTTCGGACGCGGTCGCCGGGGTGGTCAACATCCTGACCCGCGACGACCTCGACGGCTTCGAGGGCGGCGGTTTCTCTTCGATCACCGAGCATGGCGGCGGCGAAAGCTACGGCGTCGACACGAGCTTTGGCAAAAAATTCGATCGCGGGCATGTCTTTGCGACGGTCGATTATTTTCGCCAGCAGAATCTGACGCGGCGCGATCGCGATTTCCTCTTCTGCTCCGAAGAATATCTGAAGCGCGAGGCCGACGGCAGCCGCGCGGATATCGTCGATTTCCGCACCGGGCGCCCGGCGTGCAGCAGCACGCAGGCCAATATGATCGTCTTCAGCGACTTTTCGGGGGTCGATGAAAATGGCTTTCCCACATTCGGCCCCGGGCTGATCGCGCCCAATGGACAGGCGATTTTTGCGGGCCAATATGGCGCCGAATTTGCGGGCGTCGGCATCCCGATCAACGTCTATAACCCGATCGGCGTCGCCGGCCCGGACAATTTCTTCGGGGTCAATTTCGACGGCCCCTCGACCGGCGCGCTCAACCAGTTCGAGCCGGCCGAGCAGGATTCGGACGTCTTTTCGGAAGTCCGCCGCGTGAGTGCCTTTATCGAGGGCGCCTATGACGTCACCGACGGCATTACCGCCTATGGCGAGTTCCTGTTCAGCAACCGCAAGTCGCATAACAACGGCGTCCAGCGGATCGAGCTCCAGCAATTTACCGGCGCATCGGTGTTGCCCTTTTTCTTCTGCGACCCGATCGCGTATAATTGCGATCCCACCGACATGGGCGATCCGCTCAACGGCGAGTTTGCGGGCAATCTGATCCTGCGCCCGCGCGTGCTGGTGAAAAGCGAAAGTGCGGCCGACGTCGATTATTATCGCGGCGTGCTCGGGCTGCGTGGCGAATTAGGCGGTGGATGGAAATGGGATGTCCACGGCCAGCACAGCCGGTCGGACGCAAGCTATACGCAGGACGTCATCTATCAGGATTCGATCGCGTCGCAGACGCTGCGCACGCGCTCGTGCACGGGCACGCGGACGGCGATCCGCGACGTGCAGTGCATCGACATCGACTTTACCGACCCGCGCGTGCTGCGCGGCGATTTCACGCCCGAGGAGCGCGCCTTCCTGATGGGCCGCGAGACGGGCCGCACCCTGTTCAAGCAGACCTCGGCCGAGGCGCTGGTCACGGGCAAGCTGTTCACCCTGCCCGCGGGGCCGGTCGGCACGGCGTTCGGCGCCAATATCCGCCGCGACGAGATCGACGACACGCCGGGCGAGGCGACGCGTGCGGGCAATGTCGCGAACTTCACGACATCGGGCATCACTGCCGGCCGCACCGTGTCGAAGGAGCTGTTCGGCGAGATCGAGCTACCCTTGCTCGAAGGCGTGCCGATGATCGAGCGGCTGACGCTGTCGGGCGCCGCGCGCTATACGCATGTCGACGCGACCGCGCGCAGCGGTGCGCAGGACAGCTTCAGCGACACGACATGGAAGGTCGGCGCCGACTGGGCGGTGACCGACTGGCTGCGCTTTCGCGGCACCTGGGGCACCTCGTTCCGCGCCCCGGCGCTGTTCGAACTTTTCCTTCAGGACCAGACGGGTTTCCTTGCTCAGCAGGACATCGATCCGTGCATCCAGACCGCAGCGCGGCTCGCGATCGGCGCGATCAGCCAGCGTGTCTTCGACAATTGTGCTGCCGCCGGCATCGCCCCCGATTATGTCGGGGGGCTCGGTCCCGTGACGATCACTTCGGGCGGCGGGCTCGGCCGGCTCAAGCCCGAAACCTCGACCGCGAAGACGGTGTCGGTCATCCTGACCCCCGACCTGTCGGGGGCGCTGTGGGGCGGGCTCAAGACGCGCCTTGCCGTCGACTATTTCGACATCAAGGTGAAGGACGAAATCACATTGCTCGGCGCGGCCAATATCCTGACCGGCTGCTATGATTCGGACAATTTCGCGACCGAAGCCTTTTGCGGCCTGTTCGCGCGTACCGCCACCGGGGCAGACGCGCAGAGCGTCGCGACGGTGACCGACCGTTATGTCAATGTCAGCCGCCAGCGCAATCGCGGCGTCGACCTGTCGCTGGCGGTCGACCAGGATCTTGGCCGGCTCGGCGCGCTCACCTTGCGCGCGCAGATGACCTGGCAGATCGAGGACAAGGTCGAGCTGTTCCCCGGCACGACGATCGACGACAATGGCAAGATCGGCAATCCGAAATGGGTCGGCGATTTCAGCCTCGGCTGGATGAAGGACGGCTGGACGCTCTTTTACGGGCTCGACGTCATCGGCGCGGCGTCGAACGAGAAGGATCTGCTCCGCGCGCAGGGCGGCGATGCCTGTCGCACCTCGAGCTTCCGCCCCGGCGGGCGCTTCTGCCCCGACGTCAGCGTGCCCGCGACCTTTTATCATTCGCTGTCGCTGAGCCGCGACGTCGCCGACCGCTTCCGCATCACGCTGGGGGTCGCGAACCTGTTCGACACCCCGCCGCCGCGCGTGTCGACCGTCGTCACCGCGACGCCGCCGGTGATCGGTCAGGCGCCGGCGTTCGGGACACAATATGATTATCTGGGACGCCGATTCTTTCTGGGCGTGCGCGGGAGGATTTGACCGGGCGCCGGTTTGGCGCCGGCGTTTGGACATCTGCGGCGGATCGGTCGCCCGATGTCGGTTTTGGGGTAGGCTGGCAGCCACCGCCGGTGACGCTGCCCAAAGGTCAGTAAAAGTCAGCCCTGTGCGTCGTCCGATTGACGGCCGCGGGGATGCGGGGCGCACCCGGCTGCGCTCACATGAACCAGCCGGTATGAAGGCTGGCATGGCCGGATATTGTAGGAAAGGGCTTTTTTGCAGGCGCCGGGGTGGAATATCCTCCCCATGGCTGCGCCACAGGGAGGATTAAGGACTGCAATCGGCCGAAAGCCGGCCTTCCAGTCCCGGCATGCGGAAAGCGTTTCTGCATCCGCGGCCTGAACTCGAATTTGGCGGGGCCGAAGGAAGCGGCAGGTCATGCACCCTGAGACAAGTTCGGGATGGCAATGCTGAAAAGGTCGCCTTAAGCGCGGAGCCCGGCTAGCCCGCGGGCACGGGGACGATCACGCCGCAGGCGATGCGATCGCCGCTGTTGCCGCTGGGATCGGTCCGGTAGTCGTCGGGACCGGCATGGATGACGAAGGCGGCGCCATCGGCATCGATCATCCCGCCTTCGCCGAGCAGGCGCGTACCGACCAGCTGGAAGGAGGCGCGGCCGATCGTGTCGGGTTCGACGACGAGGTTGGGCAGGTCGCCATGATGCGCCCCCATCGGATTGTCGCGGCCATGCTGGGCACCCGTCGGGTTCCAGTGCGGGCCGGCGCTGGTGAATTTGGGCGCATCGCAGCGGCCCACGGCATGGACGTGCATGCCATAGGTGCCGGTGCCGAAACCGCGCGCGACGACCTCGAGCCGCAATCCGCTGCCGTCCTTGAAAATATCGACACGGCCGCGATCGGCGCCGCGCGCGTCGGTCAGTTCGGCCCGGGCGTCGGGGACGGGAAGATCGGCGGCGGGATCCTTGCCCCCCATGCCCGCGCAGCCGGCGAGCGCGAACGCGCCGATCAGGGCGAGCGCCCCGGTCATGGTCTGTTTGCGGCGCGAACCCATCGTCATTATCTTGCTCCCTGTCGATCGAGGCCGGAATCAAAACGTCCTTCCGTCGCGTTTCGATCCCTTCGGCGCAACGATGGCGCGTTTCGGCGCAAGTTCCAAGGGGATAAGTCGGCTTCGGCGTCCGCAAGGCGCCCGGCTGCCCGGTTGCGCAAGTCCGCGCGAAGCGGGTAAGGGCGAAGCCATGACCATCGAACCGCAATTTTTCGAGGCGCGCGACGGCGTGCGGCTGGCGTGGCGCGCGACGGGCGAGGGCGCGCCTATCATCCTGCTCCACGGGCTGTTTTCGAATGCCGAGGTCAACTGGATCAAATTCGGCACCGCGGCGCGCGTCGCCGCCGAAGGCTATCGCGTGATCATGCCCGACCTGCGCGTCCACGGGGCGAGCGACGCGCCGCACGAGGCGGAATTTTACCCGCCCGACGTGCTGGTACATGATCTTGAAGACCTGGTCGCGCACCTCGGCCTGGGCGATTTCGACCTTGGCGGCTTTTCGCTCGGCGCGCGGACGAGCGCGCGCGCCGTCGTCGCGGGGATGAGGCCGCGCCGGCTGATCCTTGGCGGCATGGGGCTTGCGGGACTGGCGGGCTGGCAGCGGCGCGGGCGCTTTTTCAAGCGCGTGATTGCCGAATATGAAAGTGCGAAGCGCGGCGACGACACCTGGTTGTCGATCCAGTTCATGAAGACGATGAAGGTCGATCGTATCGCGGCGGGGTACCTGCTCGACAGTTTTACCGACACGACGCCCGCGATGCTCGCGGCGCTGACGATGCCCACGCTCGTCGTCTGCGGCGAGCAGGACCAGGACAATGGTTCGGCGGAGGAACTGGTCGCGGCGCTGCCCGACGCGCGGCTGGCGACGGTTCCGGGCACGCATATGTCGAGCGTGACCGAAGCCGCTCTGGGCGAGGCGATCGCGGCGTTCCTGACGGCTTGACCCGGCGCGCGGCGGGCGCCAAGCTGTTCGTATCGCGCCACAGAGCGTATTCAGAATAATTCAGAGGACGCACCCCATGAAAGCCATGATTTCGACGCTGTCGCTTGCCCTGTCGCTCGCGATAGCAGCCCCTGCGCTTGCGCAGGCGGCCCCCGCCAAGCCTGCCGCAGCGCCGACCGCGGCCGATGCCGACGCCTTTATCGCCGCCGCCGAAAAGGATCTGTTCGATTATACGGTCGAGGCGAGCCAGGTGAATTGGGTCAACGCGACCTATATCACCGAGGACACCGATGCGATGGCGGCACGGATCAACGCTGTGGGGACCGAAAAATCGGTCAAATATGCGCTGGAAGCCGCCAAATATAAGGATGTGCCGGGGCTGAGCGCCGATACCAAGCGCAAGCTCGACATCCTGCGCACCGGCCTTGTCCTTCCCGCGCCGACCAAGCCCGGCGCCGCGACCGAACTCAACCAGATCGCGACCGATCTCCAGTCGCAATATGGCAAGGGTCGCGGCACGCTGAACGGCAAGGAAATTTCGGGTTCGGACATCGAGGCCGAGATGGGCAATCTCGAGAACACGCCCGCCCAGTTCGCCGAAATGTGGACGAGCTGGCACGATAATGTCGGCGCGCCGATGAAGGACGATTATGCCCGCATGGTGGCGATCGCCAACGAGGGGGCGAAGGAGTTGGGCTTTGCCGACACCGGCGCGATGTGGCGGTCGGGTTACGACATGTCGCCCGAGGAATTCGCGAGGACGACCGAGCGTTTGTGGCAGGAAGTGAAGCCGCTCTATCTCGCGCTCCACACCTATGTCCGCTGGAAGCTCAACGAGAAATATGGCGATGCGGTGCAGCCCAAGACCGGCCCGATCCGCGCCGACCTGCTCGGCAACATGTGGGCGCAGGAATGGGGCAATATCTATCCGCTCGTCGCCCCCGCGGGCGCCGGCGACCTCGGCTATGACGTGGGCGACCTGCTCACCGCGCAGGGCAAGACGCCGATCGACATGGTGAAGGCGGGCGAGAATTTCTATTCGTCGCTGGGCATGGCGCCGCTGCCCGAAACCTTCTGGAAGCGCAGCCAGTTCCTGAAACCCGCCGACCGCGAGGTCATCTGTCACGCGTCGGCGTGGGATATCGACAACAAGGACGATATCCGCATCAAGATGTGCATCAAGGTGAACGCCGACGACTTCACGACGATCCATCACGAGTTGGGGCATAATTATTATCAGCGCGCCTATAACAAGCAGCCGTTCCTCTATCTGAACGGCGCGAACGACGGTTTCCACGAAGCGATCGGCGATTTCGTCGCGCTGTCGATCACGCCGCAATATCTGGTCGACATCGGGCTGCTCGACAAGGCGAAGGTGCCGAGCGCCGACAAGGATATCGGCCTTTTGCTCCGTCAGGCGATGGACAAGGTGGCGTTCCTGCCGTTCGGCCTGCTCGTCGACCGCTGGCGCTGGGGCGTCTTCGACGGCACGATCAAGCCCGCCGATTACAACCAGGCGTGGACGCAGTTGCGCACCCAATATCAGGGCATCGTGCCGCCGGGCGAGCGTCCCGCCAATGCATTCGACGCGGGGGCGAAATATCATATCCCGGGGAACACGCCCTATACGCGCTATTTCCTCGCGCGCATCCTGCAGTTCCAATTCTACGAAGCCGCGTGCAAGCAGGCGGGATGGACGGGCCCGCTCCACCGCTGTTCCTTCTATGGCAACAAGGAGGTGGGCGCGAAGCTCAATGCGATGCTCGAAATGGGGGCGTCGAAGCCCTGGCCCGACGCGCTCGAAGCCTTTACCGGCAATCGCGATATGTCGGGCAAGGCGATGGCCGACTATTTCGCGCCGCTGAAAACGTGGCTCGACGAACAGAATAAAGGCAAGCCGTCGGGCTGGTAAAAGCGGCAAAGCGACAATCGAGGGGCCGGGGGGTGACACCTTCGGCCCCTGGTGTTCGGGACTGCGGGCAAGGGGGCTGGACAAGCCCGCGCGGGTCTGGTGAAGGCCGGGCATGGCCGATGTCAAACTGCATCCCGACTGGCTCGCGGCGATCGGCGGCGAGTTCGAGCAGCCCTATATGGCGGCGCTCAAGCAGTTCCTCGCGGACGAGCGCGCGAAGGGTAAGACGATCTTTCCGCGGCCGCGCGACTGGTTCGCCGCGCTCGACGCGACACCGCCGCAGCAGGTGCGCGTCGTGATATTGGGGCAGGACCCCTATCATGGCCCTGGGCAGGCGCATGGGCTGTGCTTTTCGGTGCAGCCGGGGGTGCGGACGCCGCCCAGCCTCGTCAATATCTATAAGGAGTTGCGCAGCGACCTCGGCATCCCGCCCGCACCGCACGGCAATCTGAAGCATTGGGCGGAGCAGGGCGTGCTGCTGCTCAACAACTGCCTGACGGTCGAGAGCGGCATGGCGGCGTCGCACCAGGGCAAGGGGTGGGAAAAATTCACCGATGCGGCGGTCGCGGCGGTCGCGGCCGACCCGGCGCCCAAGGTGTTCATCCTGTGGGGCAGCCATGCGCAGAAAAAGGCCGCGAATGTCACGGGGCTGGCGGCCGGAAGCCCGCACCTGGTGCTGCGCGCGCCGCACCCGTCGCCGCTGTCGGCGCATAACGGCTTTTTCGGCTCGCGGCCGTTCAGCCAGACGAATGAATTTCTGGAGGCGCAGGGGCGCGGGGGCATCGACTGGCGATTGCCCGATACGGTGGACGCCGCCGACGCATGAACCTGCTCTCCGACCCTCTGACGCTGATCGTGGTCGTCGCCGCGGTGATCCTGCTCGGACTCGCCAAGGGCGGCCTGTCGGGCGTCGGGGCGCTCGCGACCCCGCTCGTTGCATTGGTGCTGCCGCCGACGATCGCCGCGGCGCTGCTCCTCCCCATCCTGATCGTGCAGGACGTCGTCAGCGTCTGGTCGTTCCGCAAGACGTGGGACGGCTGGGTGATCGCGTGGATGCTGCCCGGCGCCGCCGTCGGCATCGCGGCGGGCTATCTTTATGCCGAGCGTGTCGACGAGGCGAAGCTGATGGCGGCATTGGGCGCGATCACGCTGGCGTTCGGGCTTTACCGGCTGTGGGTCGAGCGCGGTGGGCGCGTCGTCGCGGCATCGACCTCGCCGGGCTGGGTCGGCAGCCTGTTCGGGGTCGCGACGGGATTCACCAGCCAGATCGCGCATGCCGGCGGGCCGCCGTTCCAGATGTGGGTAACGCCGCGCCGCCTGCCACACCTTGTCTTTGTCGGCACAAGCTCGATCCTGTTCGCAGCGATCAACTGGATGAAGGTGCCGGCCTATATCGCGCTCGGCGCCTTTCCGCACGCGGTGCTGGTCGCCGCGCTGCTGCTGATGCCGCTGGCGATCGGTTCGACCTTGCTGACCGTGCGCTGGCTGAAGCGCATCGATGGCGCGCGTTTCTATGTTATCATCTACCTGCTGATGGTCCTGCTTGGCGCCAAGCTGGTGTGGGATGGGATCGCGGGCTGACGCTGGAGGCGGATCGATGGTGCAGGCACGATGGAACGGCGCAGTGATCGCCGACAGCGACGATACGGTCGTCGTCGAGGGCAATCATTATTTCCCGCGCGATGCGGTCGATGCGGGCGTGTTGTCGGACAGCGCCACGACGAGCATCTGTCCGTGGAAGGGGCTGGCGCATTATCATCATGTCACCGTCGATGGAGAGGTGAACAGGGACTCCGCCTGGTATTATCCCGACCCCAAGGAGGCGGCCGGGGCGATCCGTGATCGCATCGCCTTCTGGAAAGGCGTCGAGGTCGGCTGACCTTCGGCCCATGACGCCTATGATCCAGATCCTTGTCGATGCCGACGCCTGTCCGGTGAAGGACGAAATCTATCGCGTCGCCTGGCGGCACGAGGTCGCGGTGAAGGTCGTGAGCAACAGCCGGCTGCGCGTGCCCGAGCATCCGCTGGTCGAGCGCATCACCGTGTCCGACGGCTTCGATGCCGCCGACGACTGGATCGCCGCAGCCGCGAATCCGCAGAGCATCGTCGTCACCGCCGACATCTTGCTGGCCGACCGCGCCTTGAAAGCGGGCGCGATCGTGATCGGCCCGAACGGCAAGCCCTTCACCCTGGCGTCGATCGGCCCCGCGATCGCGACGCGCGCGATCATGGCCGACCTGCGTTCAGGAATGGGCGAGAATATGGGCGGGCCGCCGCCATTTTCGAAAGCCGACCGCTCGCAATTCCTGCAGGCGCTCGATGCCGCGCTGGTCCGGCTGAAGCGCGGATAGAATTTTCTTTTCTTTCTTTTCAGTGGCTTGTGAAAATTATTCGCGCCAGTGACCGCGATCACCGCGGCGCGCCCGGTCGCGCGGCATAAGCGGGTCATCGGGGACGCCCCGAGCCAGTTTCAAAAGATCCGAACCGATTTGAAAGGAAATGACCATGACCAAGAAGATGATTTTCGCACCCGTGCTCGCCCTCTCCCTCCTCGCTTCGGCGACCCCCGCGATGGCGCAGTCGGCGCAACCCGCGCAGGGCGGCATGACGGTGACCTCGAACCCCTTTCAGATCTTGATCGGGCTGCTGCTTCCCGCCGTGCAGAAGGTGCGCGAAGCCGCGGCGCGCTGACGCGACCCGCACCACTCGCATCGGGGCCGGTTCGACCAGACCGGTCCCACGCCGCAGCCCTTCCGCCCCCGCGACCCGGGCGGGAGGGCTGTCGCGATCGGGGCGCTAGTTTCCCGCGCGGCGGTGCGCGACGAAGGCGAGCAGCAGCACGACCGAGATCACGCCGACGAGCATGCCCGCGGTCGTCGTCACCATCGTGATCGATCCGGCAGGATCGTTCGAGTTCCACGCGCCGCTTTGCGTTCGGTCGATCATCCACCATGCACCCGCGACGACGATCAGGTCGAGCAGGACGAGCCCGAGCAAGGCGCGCGTCGATTTTTTCATGAAATTCCTCCCCTTTGTCTTTCTGCCGGCGAGCGTAACAGGATATCGGGCGGCGGCCATGGGGAAATCGCAGCGCGGCTTGACCGCGCGGCGCGTCCGCGACATCTTTTTCCCATGTCCCGGCTATATACGAGCTTCGCCGACTTCTGGCCCTTTTACCTGCGCGAGCATAGCAAGGCATCGACGCGCGCACTCCATTATGTCGGGACCAGCCTTGTCGTGCTCATCGCCGTCGCTGCCGTGCTGAGCGGGCGCTGGGGGTGGCTGATCGCGCTGCCCGTCGCGGGCTATTTCTTCGCATGGATTGCGCATTTCGGGGTCGAGAAGAACCGGCCGGCGACCTTTACCTATCCGCTGTGGAGCCTCGCCGCCGATTTCAAGATGTGGGGGCTGTGGCTGACCGGCCGGCTGGGCCCCGAACTCGACCGTGCGGGGGTACAGCGGAAAAATCGATCAGACTGACCGAAACCGCTTTCTGGCACTTGTTGCGAATCATTCTTAAATTTTCGAGGTTCGCAACGCTGGAGACGGGCCATGCCCACCGACCTGATAAAGACCTTCACCTATTTGACGATCCACCTGACGATCGGGTTCAGCGTCGCTTATGTGCTGACCGGATCGGTCGCGCTCGCGGGCGGGATCGCGATCGTCGAGCCCTGTATCAATGCCGTCGCATTTTTCTTCCATGAAAAGGCGTGGAAGCGCGCCGGTGCGCGGCGTAAGCTGCTCGCCGCTTAGGGACCGCGAGTCCCGGCGCCCTTTCCGCTTTGCCCCTCGAAGGAGATATGAGCATGACCGTCAACCGCGCATCCGCCCGCTACGAAGGCTTCGGCAAGGAGGGCAAGGGGTCGATCACGACCAGGTCGGGGGTGCTCGACAAGCAGCCTTATGGGTTCGGGACGCGCTTCGAGGGCCAGCCGGGGACGAACCCGGAGGAACTGATCGCCGCGGCGCATGCAGCCTGCTTCACCATGGCGCTGTCGTTCGGGCTTGCGCGCGCGGGCTATAGCGGCGACACGCTCGAAACCAGCGCGGCGGTGACGCTCGAGCAGCAGGACGGCGGCTTCACGATCACCAGATCGGCGCTGACGCTGACCGGCAAGGTGCCCGGCATAGACGCCGGCGAATTCGCCGCGATCGCCGCCGAGGCGGAGAAAAATTGCCCGGTGTCGAAGCTGCTGAACTGCGAGATCACGCTCGAACACAGTCTCGAGAGCTAGGGGCAGGACCCTAGGCCGCGTAACGCAGCGGCGGGGGCAATGCGTCGTCCATGAAGCCGAAGCTGCCCTGCGCGGGCGCAAGCAGCGGCCAGCTTTGCAGGACGCGGTGGCGGCCGTGGCCGACATGGCTTTCGATCAGCACGAGTTCGCGCGGCGTCCAGTTCCATGTCACAGGCACCGGGTCGAAGTCGCACGCGCCATAGCCGAGCGTGATGTGCGGCCGCAGCCCCGACTTGCAATGCATCGGCTCGATCCCCTGCACGGCCAGAAGCGTGACGATGCGGTCGTAAAGATGGCGCACGCCGCCGACGCTGCCGACGGTGGTGAGCTCGGCGCCGGCATCGCGACTCACGATCCGGCCGAAGGGAATATGGCTCGCTGCGGGGAGTCCCGATGCAAAGGCCGCCGCGACGCGGCTGAGGAGGAAGGGCTGCGCCTCGGCGGTTTGGGCGATCGTGCAGAGCGTGAGGTGATAATTTTGCGGCTTGAGCCCCGCGAACAGGTCGCCCGACACGGGCGGCAACTGGCGCGCGAGCCAGCCGGCGCGATCGGCGGCCACCTGAAACCCCAGAAAATAACGGAACATCGGGTCCATCGTCCATTCCTCCGAATCGGATCAATGTTCCTATTATGTTCTCATGATTGACGGGTGTCGAATCCTTCCTGCCACCGACCGCCTGCCTGCCCGTCATTGCGCCGGGCGGCAGTCCTTCAGCCAGATCACATGCTTATATTCGTCGAAATCCTCGACCGTCCCGGTCAGCTTGATGCCCTTGTCCGGTTTGAGCTGGAGCGAATAGGCGGCCTGCCCGGGTGCCATATAGCAGACGATGTCGGTCTTGAACGGCGCCTGGTTCGGCAGGCGGATCGCCTGTTCCCACGGGTCGGGAACCTTGTAGCCGACGCGGAAATCCTTGCCGTCCCTGGTGACATAGGCGACCGAGCCGTCGATCGTGAACTGTTTGCCCTTGTAGCGCGTGAGCACGCCCGCGGCGTTGCGTTCGGTATCTTTCGACACCTGCTGCGAGAAGCCGAGCGCGCTGATTTTCAACGGGGCTGCGGCGACGGTGGTCGCGGCCGCGCCCTTCTTGGCCGCGACGGCGCCGGCCTTGCCGCCCTGCACCTGGTTCAATATGCCGCACATCTCGGTTTTCGCGGCGTCGCTGCCGACCGCCTGGCCGGCGCGCAGCTTCGCCTCCATCACCACGGTGCCGATGCCGCCGGTCTGCGTCGCGGTGATCTGGATCGGAAAGGCGCGCGCGCCGCCGGTCATCGGCTGTTCGATCAGCATCGATCCATATTCGGCCTCGTCGGCCATGATGTCATAACCCTTGGCCGCGACGAGCCCGCGCATCTGGCCGATGGCGATTGCGGGCGGCAGGTCGGCGACGGTGACCGCGGCGGTGAAGCGCAGCCCGGTGATGGGATTGCCTTTCTTGACGAAAGCCTCCTCGCAGGTCGCGGCGTTGGCGGTGCCGGCGGACACGAGGATGGCCGCCGGCGCGAGCGCGGCGGCAAGGCGGATAGCGATGTTGGTGCGCATAGGGGCTCCTGGACGATTATACGGTCTGCGACCTTATCTTGTCCTGCAGGTCTGCCCCAGCGACGGGCGACCTGCAATCACCAAGTTCCGAAGATGAAAGCGCTTTGTGCGTGGGAGGGATTTGCGCGATCCGTGCTTGACCTCAACCGGGCTTGAACTTTCATAAGCGCCGGACAGTTGATTCGCGAACGGAGCTTTTGTCCATGCTGCACTATCCCGCCACGCCTGCGTCCGATGCCATCGATACCGATGATGCGGCCGCTACCGCTTTGCTGCCGCGCTATCTGTCCCGGATCGGATATCGCGGGCCGCTGGCGCCGACGCTGGAGGTGCTCGCGGCCTTGCAGGCGGCGCATATCGCGGCGATCCCGTTCGAGGCGATCGACGCGCTGACCGGCGCAGGCATCGATATCGGCGCCGACGCGGTCGACGCCAAGCTGATCGGGCAGCGGCGTGGCGGCTATTGCTTCGAGCAGAACAGCCTGTTCCTGCGCGTGCTGCACGCGATCGGGTTCGAAGCCGAGGGATTGCTGGGCCGGGTGCGCTGGATGCTGCCCGACGACGCGCCGCCGACGCCGCGCACGCATATGGTCGTGCGCGTGACGCTCCGCGGGCGGCGCTGGCTGACCGACGTCGGGTTCGGCGCGGCGGTGCCGCCGCAGCCGCTGGCGATGGACGGCGAGGAGGCGCAGCCGACGGCGCACGAAAGCTATCGCGTCGTGCGGCACGGGGCCGAATGGCAGGTCGCACTGTCGATCGACGGCGAATGGCGGACACTGTACCGGATCGAGGACACGCCGCCGCCGGCAATCGATTACGAGCTGGGCAACTGGTATACGTCGGCGCATCCCGCCTCGCATTTCCGCCACCAGCTGATCGCCGCGCGTACCACCGCCGAGGCGCGTTACGGATTGCGCGACAACCGGCTGACGGTGCGGCTTGCCGACGGCCGCATCGACCGCCGCTACCTGGGCGCCGACGAGATCGCGCGCGCCTTGTCGGAGATTTTCCTGTTGCCGGTGCGGCCTCACTGGCGCGCCGCGATCGAACGGGCGGCGACCGCCGAGATCGCCGGTTAGGCGAACCGCGGCTTGACTCGCCGCCGCCATGGCTTTCTCATGTTCCGACAAGATAACAGCAGGAGCGGATGCCATGGCCGGGGTTGCAACGCAGCGGGTTTTCGAGCGGCTGAAGGTCGCGCCGATGGCGCCGTCGATCGGCGCCGAGATTACGGGAATCGACCTGGCGGAGGAGCAGGACGACGCGACCATCGCGGAAATCCGCGCCGCGCTGCTCGCCTACAAGGTCGTCTTTTTTCGCGACCAGTTCATCACGCCCGAACAGCATATCGCCTTTGCCCGGCGTTTCGGGCCGCTCGAAATCCATCCCGCGACGCCGAAGGACCAGCCGAACCGCGAAGTGCTGCACATCGCGCACGGTCCCGATTCGCGCGGGCGCGAGAATTTCTGGCATTCGGACGTCACCTGGCGCGCCGAACCGTCGCTCGGGTCGATCCTGCGCGCGATCGAGGTTCCCGAGGTCGGCGGCGACACGCTGTTCGCCGACATGGCGGCGGCGTTCCGCGGCCTGTCGCCTGCGATGCAGGACTGGTGCCGCTCGCTGAGCGCCGTGCACGACATCGCGCGCGTCTTTGCCAAAAGGCTGGGCAAGAGCATGGAGGAATTGCACGAACAATATCCGCCGCAACTGCATCCCGTCGTCCGCACCCATCCAGAAACGGGCGAGCAGGCGCTATACGTCAACACCGCCTTCACCAGCCATATCGAGGGTGTGTCGGCAAGGGAGAGCGAGTGGCTGCTCGCGCATCTTTACGCGCAGGCTGCAGTCCCCGAAATTCAGTGCCGTTTCCGCTGGCGCGCGGGATCGATCGCCTTTTGGGACAATCGCGCCGCGCAGCATTATGCGGCGTCGGATTATTTCCCGGCGGTGCGGCGGATGGAGCGGGTGACGATCGCCGGCGACCGTCCCTTTTATCGCGACGAGCGCTGAGGGACCGGTGGCCGACACGAAAACCGTGCTGCTGTCGGGTGGTAATCCGCAGATTCCGAAGGGCTATGGCGACGCGCCGGTGAAGGCCTATATCGCCGCGATGCCGGGGTGGAAGTCGGACGTGTGGAAACGGCTCGACCGGTTGATCGAACAGGCGGTTCCCGGCGTCGCAAAGGCGGTCAAATGGAACTCGCCATTCTATGGGCCGCCGGGGCAGGGGGAGGAGCCGACGCACTGGTTCCTGAGCGTTCATTGCTTCGAGCGTTATATCAAGGTCGCCTTGTTTCGAGGGCAGTCGCTGAAGCCCGTCCCGCCGGTTGCGTCGAAAAGCGGCGACACGCGCTATTTCCACATCCATGAGGATGACAAGATCGACGAAGCGGCGTTCGCCGACTGGGTGAAACAGGCGGCGGCGCTGCCGGGTGAGAAGATGTAGGATCAGGACCCATTAATTCCATGTTCGAGGCGTCGAAATGGCGAAGTTATCGGGCTCGGGCGGATGCAGTGGGCAGCATCGCTACCCGCAAGACCACGCGAACCTGAGATCGAAGCCGTTTCGGCGTCCCTTAGGGTTTTGGACCGATTTCACCCATGGCTTTGTCGAAAAGTCTTGAAATATTGATATATTCCTTCACCTTTTCTCCTCGCCCGGAGCAAAATCGCTTCAAGCCTCGAGCGCGGAATTGACGGGTCCTGACCCCAAGGGACGATATGACGGCGGAACGGATCGATGCGAAGATTGCTGGGCTGGGCGACTGGCGCGGCGACATGCTGGCCAGACTGCGCGCGCTGATCCATGCCGCCGACCCGGACGTCGAGGAGACGGTTAAATGGCAAAAGCCGTCGAACCCGGCGGGCGTGCCCGTGTGGGAACATGCCGGCATCCTTTGCACGGGCGAGACCTATAAGGACAAGGTCAAGTTGACCTTTGCCAAAGGCGCGGCGCTCGCTGACCCCGCGAAGCTGTTCAATTCGAGTCTCGACGGCAACGTGCGACGCGCGATCGACCTGTTCGAGGGTGACGCGGTCGACGAGACGGCGTTCAAGGCGCTGGTGCGCGCGGCGGTCGAAGCCAATCTGGCAAAACCGGCGCGTCCGAAAAAGGCCTAATCGCAGCCCGCCCCTTCCTTGCGCGCCGCCCAGGCGATCGCACCATCGACCATCTTCATATGCGCGGGGTCGCTCCATGCCTCTGCCCGGTGCCCGAGCGCGGAATAGAAGACGCGCGCGCGGCCCTCGCAGCGCCACCAGACGAGCGCATGGTCGCCCATCTGCAACTTCGGTTCGAGTCGCATCGTCGTTTCGTCAAGGCGGAGCAGGATGTGTGCGTCGGCGGCGGGCGGGGCGTCCCAGCTGTAATATTCGTCGGTCCACGGCCAGGTTGCGGGGAGGTGGCGCGTCGCGGGATGGCTGCGGTCGGCGGCGATGAGGGTGCCGGTCTGGAACTGGTCGGCGCCGCCGGGGTGGCCGGTGAAATTGCCGTTGCCGCGCAGCCGCACGAACCAGTCGGGGTGGCTGCCGTCACCGGCGCTGTGGAGGCCGACAAAGCCGCCGCCGCGCGCAAGATAGGCCTGAAAGGCGGCACGCTGCTTTTGGGTATAGATGTCGCCGCTGGCGTTGGCGAAGACGATGACGTCGAATTTCGCAAGGCTTTCGGGGTTGAACACCGCGGCATTTTCAGTCGCAAAGCTGCTCCATCCGCGCGCCATCGCCAGCGCCTCGATCGCCGGCACCGCCTGGACGATGCTGTCGTGGCGATAGCCATTGGTCTTGCTGACGATCAGCACCGCCGGCCGGGTGAGTGCCGGTAGCGCGGGGGGCACGCTGTCGAGCGTTGGCGCCGGGCGGCGGGGATCGGGCGCCCCGGCGGACGCCCCCTGGAAGGACAGCAGCAGCGCGGCGGCGAATTTGGCTGCGGCGATCATTTCATTCTCCCGATGTTATCGGGCGAATGCTAGGGACACCGGTGCACCTTCGCAAGCCGCCGCGCCGCGGCTTTTTAGCGGCAGCGTACGTCGTCGTTGCCGCTGCGTTCGATCGCGCGGCCCGCGACCGCGCCACCGACCGCGCCGAGCACGGTACCGAGCGTCTTCGAATCGCCCGGTGCGATGACGTTGCCGGCGATGCCGCCGACGACACCGCCGACGATCAGCCCGGTCGAGCCATCGTTGCGGCGGCAATAATATTTGCCGTCGCGCCCGCGATAGATGCGGTCGTCGTTCGAAAGGCGGCGTTCGCGGTAACGGCGGTCGGTCCGATAATAATTATCGGCATAATAGCCGCCATGACGCGGATCGGGCCGATCGTAATCGTAGCGGCCGTATTGGTCGTAATAGCTGCGGTCATAATAGCCGTAGCCGCCGTCGTCATAACCGCCGCCATAGCCGCCGGTCGAGGCGCAGGCGCCAAGCGTCGCGGTTGCGGCGGCAAGGGGCAGGATTATCAGCTTGTTCATCGACATCACTCCGTGGTCGCGTGCCGGGCCGGAGCGCGGGCAGGCTCGTTGCCCCTCTGGTTAATAGACCCGCGAGCGGGGACGAGGTTCCGAGCGGTCAGTCGATGATGACATCCTTGCCCTCGGCCTTCAGCTTCGCGAGGCCGTCCTTCATCGCCTGCAGCACCTCCGGCGCGTGCGGGGTCCAGCTTTGGACCTCGCCAACGATGCGCAGCGGCGAGCGGCTGCGGTAGCTGCGCGTCGGGTTGCCGGGGAATTTCTGATCGGTGAGGTTGGGGTCGTCAAACCAGTCGCCGGTGGGCTCGACGATATAGATGCGCTCGGGTCCGTCCCCGGCGGCAAGCTCGCAGCCCCAGATTGCAGATTCGAGCGCGGCGGAGAAATAGATCCACGAGAGCGGCTTGCCGGCCGCGTAATTGCCCGTCCAGCCCGCGGCGAGAAGGTCGCCGACGCCAAGGTCGGCGCGCGTGCCGTGGTAGAAGGTCGCACCGGCATCGGGGCCGGTTGGGTCGGGGCCGACGGAGGTGTCGTCCATCAATATTCGTTCCGTATCGCGCGCAGCATCGCCTGGACGTCCTTTCAGTTCACCTCGGCGGCAGGTTCGCCGGCCTTGCCGGGGGCGAAGAGTTCAGAGACGATCATGCCATCCTGCTGGGTGGTTTGGATGACACGCGCGGGCTGAAGGTGTCGTCGTCGGCACTCCCGTTCCGGTAACCGTCATAGCCTATCGGCTGCGCGGCGATGTGTCGAGGCGGATGCGGCGGAGAGGTTGGCGGCGTGCCGCCACGGGTGATAGGTGAAGGGCGAGGAGAGATTCATGCGGGTAATCGCGGCGGTGTTGGCGATCGTGCTGGTTGCGGCGAGTCCGGCGGCGCACGTCGACGACCTCGGCTGGCTCGCGGGCGACTGGGCGAGCGAGGCGGACGGCCGCTGGACCGAGGAAAGCTGGACGGCCCCACGCGGCGGCGTGATGCTGGGGCATAGCCGGTCGGGGCGCGGCGAGGAATTGCGCGAATATGAGTTCATCCGCATCGCGGCGGACGGCGACGGAGTGATTGCCTATATCGCGATGCCGCAGGGCGGCGCGCCGGTGGCGTTCCGGCTGGTGCGGCAGGAGGTAAGTAGCGCGATTTTCGAAAATCCGGCGCATGATTATCCGCAGCGCATCGCCTATGTCCGCGACGGCGACACGCTGACCGCCACGATCTCGGCGATCGACGGGTCGAAGCCGCGGCGCTGGACCTATCGGCGGCGCTGAGCGGGGACAGGGCATCATGGCGGACAAGACGGCGCGGCTCTTTGCGATCATCGACACACTGCGCCGCCACCGCCGGCCGGTGACCGCCGAAGCGCTCGCCAACGAACAGGGCGTGTCGGTGCGCACGCTCTATCGCGACATCCAGACGCTGATCGCATTGGGCGCGCCGGTCGAGGGCGAGGCGGGGGTCGGCTATGTGCTGCGCCCCGGTTTCTTCCTGCCGCCGCTGATGTTCACGCCTGAGGAGCTGGAGGCGCTGGTGCTGGGCGCGCGCTGGGTCGAGGGCCGGCAGGAGGGATCGCTATCGCGCGCGGCGGGACAGGCGCTCGCCAAGATCGCGGCGGCAAGCCCCGACGAACTCAAGCGGCGGATCGACGAGGCGGGGCTGTGGCCGGTGAACAGCCGCTGGCGCGAAACCGACGCGCCCTTGCTCGCGACAGTGCGCGAGGCGATGCGCACCGAGAAGGTGCTGCACATCGATTATGCCGACGAGCGCGGCAAGGCGACGACGCGCGCGATCTGGCCCGCGGCGCTCGCCTATTTCGAGGACAAGCAGATCATCGCGGCCTGGTGCCTGCTGCGGCAGGATTTCCGCAGTTTCCGCATCGACCGCATCGCCGCGGCGCGGATCGGTAAAGCCGGGTTCGGGCGGCGGCGCGCGGTGCTGATGGCCGACTGGTGGCGGCAGAGCGGGCTGGACGCAGCCTCCTGACACGATGTGTCAGGGGCACGCGCTAAAGCCCTTCGGGTGAGCGACGCCGGCGGACGGCGCGCCAGACCGGAGGATGAAGATGATCAAGACCCATCATGGTTCGTGTCACTGCGGCGCCGTCAAGTTCGAGGCCGAACTCGACCTCGACGCGGGGACGGGCAAGTGCAATTGCTCGATCTGCACCAAGAAAAGAAACTGGAGCGCGCAGATCAAGCCCGAGGCGTTCCGCCTGCTGACCGATCCCGCGGCGCTCGGCGATTATCAGTTCGGGTCGAACAGCGCGCATCATATTTTCTGCAAGACGTGCGGCGTATCGCCGTTTGGCCATGGCTATGTCGAAGAAATTGGCGGCGCCTATTATTCGGTGTCGATCGCGTGCCTCGATGACCTGACGCCGGCCGAGATGGCGGCGCTGCCGGTGACGCATATGGACGGCGCGGGAAATAATTGGTGGAATCCGCCGACGGTGACCGCGCATATGTGAGGGGCCGGATGGCGGAAAAGGGGGGGGGTCGGAGGCTGCCGCTTCTGTCCCTTCGTCATCCTGGAATTGCCCAGCGCTTCCCTGCGACTCCGAAACCCGCCGCCGTCGGCTCAGTTCGCGTAAAGCAGCGGCGGCCGCCACGCGCTTTCGTCAACCGCATCGCGGACCTTGTAGACCATCCCCTTGCTGTTCAGGAACAGCTTCTCCATTTCGGGCCGCGTGAACGGGCGCGAGCCGAGGCGGCCGAACACCGCCATCTGGCCGCCCGTCTCGTCGACCGCGCGGTCGCGGTCGAGTCCCTTCGACAGCGCGAGCGCGGGCGACGGCGTCTTGGCCCAGGCGATCAGTTCGGGTGTCGGCTTGGGCGAGAAGCCGTAGAGCCCCGGATTGTCGGGGCTGGTCAGCTGGAGCACCTTGATGCCATTCCGCCCGTCGGCGACATAGCCGAACAGCGACGCGTTGGTCGACGCGACGATGACGTCCTCGGCATCGTTGAGCGCGCCGCCAAAGGTCAGCCCCGGCCAGGCGACCGGCGCGGCGGGGTGCGTGACATCGACGATGACCAGCCCGTCCTGCTTCGCCGCGACATACATATAGGTTCGCGCAAGGTAGATTTTACGCGCGTTGGCCAAGCGTACCGTGCCCTGCGGCACCGCAACCGGCTGTGCGAGATTGGTGACGTCGAACAGTTTTACGCCCTCGGCATCGGTGACCCACAGATAGCGGAATTGCAGCGCACTCGCGCGGGCGTCGGCCAGCGGCAGCTGCGCCGTGACCTTGGGCGCAAGCGGCGCCGTCAGGTCGAGCACGACGAGCCCGGCGTCGGTCGTGATATAGGCCATGCTGCCGGCGAGCGTGATATGGCGCGCGCCGGCAAGAACATTGCCTTCGTTCCACGTCAGCGCGCGTTTCAGCTGGTTGTTGCGGAACTCGCCGTCGGCCATCGTGTCGATATCGACGAGGATCAGTCCTTCGACGCTGTCGGTGATGACGGCGTAGCGATAGATATCGTGCATCACCTGTTCGTGGTTCTCGGGGAAATTTTTCACGATATTCTCGTTGCGCGACACGCTGATCGGCTGCGTCGTCGCGATCGCCATGCAGGTTGCATTCTTCGTCTTCACATGCGTGTCGTGACCGAGCGGCGAGAAGGGCGCGCGAACGATGCGTTCGGAAAAGCCCTTGTTGCCGATCGAGGCGACGTCATAGACGCGGAAGCCGCCCTTGCCTTCGGCGACGAACATATATTCGCCGCGCTGCTGCAGGCAGTTTACCCGCCCGCCCGTGCCCTGGACGATGTTGGCGAATTCCTCGAGCGCATGGGTTTCGCCCGAGAGCTTCTTGTCGAAGGTCTTGCCGCGCACCCAGTCTTTGAGCTCGCGGCCATTCTGGTCGACGTGCAGCTTCCAATAGTCGGGATAGGCATATTTCTGGAGGTAACTGCCGATCACCGCCTGCGGCTCGTCCCATTCGGTGACGCGCGTGGCCTGAAAGCTGTTTTCCTGTCCCGACCAGACGTTCAGGCCGACGAAATTGACGAAGTTGGTGCCGAGCAGGTTCAGCTGCGCCATGATCGCATTATTGTCGTCGTTCGCCGACAAATGGCAGTCGCTGCACTGCTTGGTTTCAGACCGGCGGACAGTGTGCGGGAAATGCGGCGCAAAGGCCTGGCTGGAATAGCCCGCCGAGCTGATCGGCGGTTGCTGCACATAGATGCGCTCGCGGTTGATATTGGTCGACGACAGCACCAGCGCCGAGGTCGACCGCACCGGGGTGATGATGCCGCGTACCTCGCCGTCAGGACCCGGCTCGCCGGGCTTGGTGAGCTGGTGGCGGCCGAGCTGGAACATTTCGTCGCGCGCCACCTGCGGGTTATAGGTCGCGAAGTTCCGCGTCTCCTCTCCCTCGAAATGGTGCATCTTGGTTTTCCAGTTGGCCTCGATGGGCAAATGGCAACCGCCGCAACTGGTGGTCCAGCTGAGGTGGCAGGTGAAGCAGGTCATCTTGTCGTCGCCGTGCGCGCGATCTTCCTTCGCGACGCCCGGTCCCCATTCGAACTTGCCGTCCTCGCTGCCCGCGCGCGCCATCAGCTTCGCACGCGCTGCTTTGGCATTGAAATGCGGTCCTGGAGTCACCGCCTGCTTGACCAGGCTGACCTGCCATTCGAGCTTGGGGTCGACGATCGACCGCTGGATCAGGCCGATCACCTCGGCATCGTCATTATATTGGAATTCGAAGCGGCGGCGCCCATCTGGATTGCGCAGCAGCGCCAGATTATTGCCCTGCGGCCGCGCGGCGACGTTCGAGGTGAGCAGGTTCGGCAGCGCATCGGCGGTGCCATGGCAATCCTTGCAACCGATTTCGACCGCGTTCGCGACCTCGCCCTGGATATAGCCGTTGCCGTGGCTGTCCTGCGCGAAATGGCAGTCGGCGCATTGCATCCCCTTTTCGGCGTGGATGTCCATCATATGGACCGCCTTGCCGGGATTCAGGCCCGGCGGCACGAACTTGCCCTCGACTCCCGGTCGTTCGGGATCGGCGCTGGCGAGGCAGAGTTCGCGCTGTTTTTCGTCGCTGTAGCTGGCGCAACTCTTGCGCCATTTTTCCGGGTCCTTCGGGTCGACGATATTCGCCGTGTCGGTGCCATAGGTCGACATATTGCCGTCGGCGTTGAGCAGGTTGCCGTTCCGGTCGCGTTTGAAGATGCCGCGGAAATTCCAGCCATGGCCGTGATAGTCGGCGAACTGCGTATCCTTGTTGCTGTCGTTGACGTCGTAGACGTCGCGCAGGAATTCGACGTCGGCCCACAGCCCGCGGGCGGCCGCTGCTTCCGGGTTGCGTTCGAGCACCTGATGCACTTCGGCGGCGGTCGGATAGCGCTGCTGCTTGTATTTCTTCCGATATTCCTCGTCGCTCATCCCCGGCGGGCGCGGCGCCGTATTATCCGGTCCCGGCCACATCTGCGGCGCGTCCGATTCATAATCCCACATCGTGTAGCCGAGGTAGGAGTTCAGGAAGATGTTCGGCTGGTGCATGTGGCAGGACATGCACTGCGAGGTCGGGATCGCGCGCGTGAAGGTGTGGCTGATCGGGTGGCCCGATTCGCCGCGCGCCGGGGCCCCGGGGCGTGCCGGAACGTCCGGATCGGCGGGGTCGATCAGCGCGCCATGACCGCCACCGGCTTGATGGCCGTCGTCGGCGCCGTGTCCGTCCTTGCCATATCCGCCTTCGGGCTTCCATTTTTTCTCCGATATCGTCGGATCGACCGTCGCCGTTTCGCCGTCGCGGCCAAACTTCGCATAGGTCAGGCTGTGCCGCGGTTCGCGGTCGTTGGCGTAGACGACGTGGCAGCCCGAACAGCCCGAATGGCGATAGTCGCCCGGCTGGTCGTTCGTCCCCATGAACCACGACAGCGGGTCGTTGAGGCGTGTCTTGTGGATGTTGAGCACGGGGATCGAGACGCGCAGGCCCGTGCCGGGACCGCGGTTCGATTGCTTGAGGTCGGGACGTCCCGGCTCTTCGAGCCGCTGGATACTGCCCGTCGGGTTCGGCAGGCCGATTTCGGGAAATTGCGTGTTGATGTTGCGCCCGCCGCGCTCGAACACACGGAACACGTCGCCCGGCGGCAGCACGCTCCAGCGCGGCAGCGGGTACATTTTGGCGAGCGCGCCGCGCTTCTTTTCCTCGTCGGTCAATATCTTGTCGAAACCGAAGCTCGGCTTGCAGGCTTCCTTATACTCCTCGGCGGTCAGCCGCGAGGAGGGGGACAGGATGCACGCGGGCTCGCCGGTGCGCGTGTAAGCCTCGCCGAAAATATAATTCTTATAGGGGACGATGCCATTGTTATACGCCGCGCCCCCCCACAGCATCGCGCCGGTCGACATCATCGACCGTTCGGTCGCCTCGATCACCTCGAGGTGGCACGCGCCGCACGCCTCGCGCGCGACGCGATAGTCGCTCGGGTTCACGAAGCGGATGAATTCGGGCGATTCCTTGTTGAGCAAAGTATAGCTGCGCTCGGGGTTCGCCGAGCTGTCGTGCCACGCGCCGGGCAGCGTCGGCTGCGGGTGCGCGAGCTTCATCGCCGCCTTGTTCGTCGGATGCCGGTAGCCGAGGCTGGGTGTCCCGCGCTGGCTGGCGTCGCCGCCATGACAGTCGGTACAGCCGAGCTTCACCGCGGGGGTCGCGTGCATCGAGGGCTGGTCGGTGCGCGTGTGACAGCTGTAGCAGCCTTCCGACTTCGCGCTCACCTCGGCGTCGCTCTGCTCGCGCGGTGCGGGCGGGGTGAAGCGATATTCGATCTTGAGCGGCTTCTCCTCCTCCGCGGCGCGGCCGACGCTCGCGCCGAAGGCGGCGCACATCGTCACGAAAGCGAGCAGAACGAAGAGTTTGCGCAGCAGCATCTAGAAACTCAAAATCACATTGGCGAGGATGGAGACATAGGCGTCATTCTTTTTCTTGTTGTCGAACAGATCCTTGAACCCCTTGCCGGGCAGCAACACCGCGGCGCTGAGACGGCCGACGATGTTCTGCGTCGCTTTCGGGCGCCAGATCGTCGCGAGCGACAGGTCGAAGCCGATATCCTTGGGAATTGAACCTTCGCTGCGCAGCACCTGCAGGCTCGACGTATTTTCGAACCAGAGATGATTGAGATTGGTGCTGACGCGAAATTCGGGGGTCAGGTCGAAATCGGCGCCCGCGCCGATGAAGACGGTGCCGGGATTGTTGAAGTTCGACTGTCCCTCCTCCTTCGACGAGCGCAGCGAGTTCAAAATGCCGTTGCGGCCGTTGATCGCAATCGCGCGCCCACCGCCCGCGAAGGGAATCGTCTGGCGAATCCAGTAGCTGGTGTCGGCGCCCCCGAAGATCGGGTTTTCGAAGATCGCGTCGAACCCGCCCTCGGTGTTGTTATAGGGATCGCCGTCGCCGGTCGCGTAGAGCCCCGACAGGCGGAAGCGCATCCAGTCCTGGTCGTAGCTGAGTTCGATCGCGCCGAAACCCGCACGGATTTCGGCGGGTTTGCTCGTGAAAAAGCTGTTCCGGTCTTCGCCGAGCGCGGCATAGAAGCTCGCCGTGAGGTTGATCCGTCCGATACGTCCGTCGGCGCTGTAGCCGAGGTAGACGACGTCATATTCGCGCCCGCGCAGGTCGCCGAGCAGCGCGGGGCGCACCGGGAAACCATTATGGTCGATCTGCACGTCGTTCTTTTCGCGGTTCATATTGTAAGTGACGCTGACCTGACTGGTCAGCCCGACGACCGGGAAATCCTGGCGATAGAGGTTGCCGGTGAAGATGAAGTCGCTGCGCGGCGTCTGGGTAATGTCGTTGAGGCCGCTGTTGGTATCCTTTTCGAGCCGCCAGAAGGCCGCGAGATTATATTGGAAGCGGTTGTTGTCGCGGTTGCCGAAGAGGCGGATGCCGAGCTGGCTGTCGTTGAACAGGAAACCGCGGAAGTCGCTCTGGAACGGCTGGATGCCGAGGCGGATCGAGTAGAAATCATAGCGATCCGACGTGTTTCCGAGATGCCTGTCGACGAACAGTTCCTGCACGCCGAGAAAGCTGTCGTAGCGATGGCTCGCTTTCGACGGGCGCACGTCGAGCACGCGCCGTTCGGGCACGTCGACATAATTGGCCTGCCAGGCGAGCGTGACGCGATATTCGATATCGGGCGGCTTGAATGCCGTTGATCCCTTGATCAGCGCCGCGCCGGCGATGAAGGTCTGCGCAAAGACGAAGCTGCGGTCCTTGCCGAACACGTCGAGGCTGCCCGGCCGCTCGGTCGTCTGGACGCCGACGGGGATCGGGAAGGTGCGCGGTTCGAACACGGTGTCGGACACCGCATTGGCGACGAAGAACCAGTCGTCGCCCTTGATCGGCAGCCATTTGACCTTGCTGCGGTCGATCGCGCGGTCGCCCTTGTACGTATTCTGGTGATAGGGGTCGAACCAGCGTTCCTTGACCACGCCCAAAGTCTCGATCAGGCGCCAGCGGTCGGGAACCGGCAGCTGGTCCTCCATGCCCGGAAAGGCCTGCGGCGGCGGCGGGCGCAGCGCGCCGACATTCTCCTGCGTCAGCGCGTCGGGAAGGTCGGGGCGATAGCCGGGCCGGCGGCGACCCTCGATAATCTGGGTGACCAGGTCGTCCTTGACCATGTCCTGCCAATCGACCGGCGGCGGCGGCGGTATCAATTCTTCGCCCGGCTGTTCGGACGGCGCCGCGTCGCCCGCGACCGGCGGCCCTTCGGGCGCGGGGGGCGGCGGCAATGCTTCGGCCCCGGGCGCGCCCTGCGCCGCGAGTGTCGCGATGACCGGCCAAAGGCTGCCCCCCGTCATCATCGCCTAAAGCCCGTCGCAGACATTTTGCTGCGCCGTATCGAGGAACGGAGCGAAGGGGCAGCTGATATAACGCAGGCGCACCCCGTCGCCGACGTTGACGACGATGGTGTCGGCGCGGATATTTTTCGGCGCGTTGCCGATACCGACGCGCGTCCCGGCATTATGGGTGCCCAGAAAGCTGATCATATCGTCCTGGTCGATACCGTCGCCCGACACGCCGATCGCGCCCACCAGCTGGTTGCCGCGATAGATGGGGACCGATCCGGGAAAGATCTGGATGCCGTTCTGCAACCGGTTCTGCCCCGGCGCGACGTCGGGCAAGGTCGTGCAGCGCGCCGGCGTGTCGGTGGGGCTGGCGCCCGAGACGAAACCCAGATGCGCGCCCAGATTGCCGATGATGAGGGCCGATTGCAGCCCGGTCGAGAAGGGATTGAACTGTTCGATCGGGCGCGACAGCGGGCCGTGCGGGCGGCCGACTTCGCCATCGGGGAAATAGGGGCGCGACAGGTTGCCGCCCGACCGGTCGGCGAAGGCGATCGTGCCCGTCAGCGCGGCGGGATCGTTCAGGAAGGTCCGCAGGGCGGGCACGAACTGGCGGACGTCGGCGCTTGCATTGGCGCCGAGTTGGTTTCCCGCCTGGGCGCCCGAGAAGAAGGCGGCCGTGCGCGCTTTCTGCAAGCTGACGTCGGTGCCGAAGATCGGGGCGTCGGGCGATCGCACGATGCCGAGCACCGCGCCGTGCGTGTCTACGATGCTGATCGTCACCTGGGCGCGGCTGTCGAGCGGGCGGCGGATCTGCGCGCGCGCGCGGCTCATCACCGTGAACGCCTCTTCGAGCACCGCGCGCGCTTCGGCTTGCGTCAGCGGCGCGCTGTTGGTCGCGCTGTCGGTTCCGGCCCGGATCGGATAGCGGTTCGTCCCACTGCCATTGGTCAGGACAAAGGCGTCGCGGTTCGAAAATTCGGCCGGCGTCGAGGCGCGAATGCCCGATGCTTCGGTGCCATAGGCAATCCCCGCCGTCACCGCGGCATTGGCGTAGCCGATCACCGCGACGAGGTTGCCGGCGCTGCCGTTGAGGCTCGCAAAGCTGGCGCCGCCGCTCGACATCACCCCGGCGAAGGTCGCGTCCGAAAAGCGCAGGCTCGTTCCGTCGACGGTGATCTTGTCGGCGGTGATCGTGCCCGGTGCCTCGAACCCGCGCGTGCCCGCGAGCGCGATGAACTCCTCGGCGTCATTGTCGATGTCGAGGATGTTGGGATCGCTGCCGTAGACGCCGTCGCCCATTACGCCGATGCCGCCGACAAGCACGCCATTTTTATAGAGTGGCAATCCGCCGGGGTCGGCGGCGAGGCCGAGCGGCGAGCGTTTGGGCCCGATCAGCGCCGCCGCGCCGGGCGCGCCGAAGCGCGCCGACAGGTCGCTGCACGGCAGCTGGCTGAACTGCACGCCGAACAGGGGCCCGCTTTCGAGCCCGACGGTGGTCGGCGCCGGCGGGAAATGTTCCTGGACGATCTGGCTTGCGGTCCGGGTCGAAAAGGCGTTGCCGCCGCTCGAGAGATACGCGCCGGTCACCGCTTTCGCGATCGCGCCGCCCTCGGCCGGGAAGGTGACATTCTGCGCGTCGATGTTCACGCCGTTCGGTGCGGGCGAGGTCGTCGCGGTCGCGCGCGCGCCGTTCATGCGGAACACGCCGAGCACATTGCCGACGCGGTCGGTCACCGCGATCACCGACGGCAGGCCGCGCGCCTGCGCCTCCGATATCGCTTGCGCGAGCACGCGCTCCACGTCGGCCGTGGTGAGCGCTTCGGCGGCGGGCGGGGCGTAAACCGTCGTCGGCGCAGGTGTCGGGGTCGGTGTGGGCGTCGGGGTCGGCGTACCGCCGCCGCCTCCGCCGCCGCCGCACGAGGTCAGCAGCAGCGCCCCTATCGCGGCGAAGGCGGCCGAACGGAAGAGGTGGGTCTTGCTTTGCATGATCTCTACCGCAGCGCCCCGATCGCGCGGACCGCGCTGTCGAATGACGCCTGGAATTCCGAGGGCTTGTATGCGTTGGGGTCCTTTACCGCCGCATAGGCGCGGTCGATATCGCCGCGGATACCGGCGGCGGCGCCGACGGTGATGCGCCCCGACGACACCATGGCGTCGAGCAAGGTATCGACCCCCATCACCGCCTGCTGCGATCCCGAATAGTCGGTGTAGCGATCGCTGGTCGCCTTTGCCGAAATCGCGTCGACCATTTGAAAGGCGTCGGCGCCCGAGAAGCTCCGCGACGCGAACGCGCCTTTGAGCGCCGCGACCGTCTGCGACAGCTGCGCCGCGGCGGCGACCGCGCTCTGGCGGTCGGTCGCCATCGCCTTGTGGAAGGCGGCGGTGCGCGCCGCGAGCTGGTCGGCGAGTGCGGGTGCGGCAAGCCGCGCGGCGGCGGCGAGCATGATCAGATTTTCGTCATTATAGGGGGGCATGCCTTCGGGCAGGTTTCGCCCCGGATTGTCGAGCCCGGTGCGCACCGGCTTTGCCTGGTCGAAGATGCGGCGGTGGCAGCTGTGGCAGTCGAGGAAATAAAATTCGGGGAACATCCCCTCGGTCCCGCGCCGCGTCTGGAAGAGCGCAAGGCTGCGCTCGATCGCGGTCGCCTGCCCGACCGCCCACATCTGCACATGGTCGGTGCGCCGGTTCGCGGCGCCGAACTTGCGCCAGCCATAATCGGCGTCCTCCCGATGATGCGCCTGGAGCGACGAGAAAAGGTCGAGCTCGAACGAAATGCGCGGATGGCCGGCCGCCATGATCCGGTGGGTGACGAACTGGCCGTCCGCCGCCGATCCGAAGTGGCAATCGACGCACACGCCCGCGCGGACCACGGGGTCCTCGAGCTTCTTCAGCCCCGCCGACAGGTTGGCGAGATGCTTGGTCCGCATTTCGCGGTCGGGATCGGCGTTGGTGCCCACCCCGGCATAGTGGCTCGCAAGCCAGCCGCCGGCTGCGCCGTGGCACGATTCGCAGCCGACGCCATCTTCTGCCGGGACCGCGCGCGCGGTGCCGGCGGTGCTGTGGCAGCCGAGGCACATTTGCGCCTTGGCGGGATCGCCGATGCCGAGATTGCGCGCGATGAACTGGCTGCGGTTGTTGTTGAGAACGGCCCAAGCGCGGCTGTGCGCGCCGCCGGGGCTCGATGGCTCCTGCCAGCGCATCAGCTCATCCTGGCGAACGACGACCCCGTCGCCTTCCATCCGGCCGTGGCAGGTCGATCCCGCGCAGGAGGCAACGCCGGTATAGCGCGCGCCGCTTTCGCCTTGCGAGCGGGCAGGGGGAGCGAAGGCGAACGCCGCAATCGCTAGCGCCAGCAGCATCGCCCCGAGGACGGCGAATGCCGTGCGCGCGGGAACAAGGGCGGCCAACGCCGCCCGAGGTCGACCGGCGCGCTCCTTTCCAGCGTGCATCGTCATCCGCAGAACCCCTTTACCCCCAACCCGGCGCCTCTACGCCTTGGTCCGATTACACTACCCCGAATGCCAGCATCGCGTCGGCCACTTTCTTGAAACCTGCGATGTTCGCGCCCCGGACATAGTCGATATAGCCGTCGCCCCGGTCGCCATAGGTCAGGCAGCGCGCGTGGATGCCGTCCATGATGTCCTTGAGCATCTGCTGCAATTCGCTTTCGTTCCAGCTGCGACGACCGCTGTTCTGGCTCATTTCGAGGCCCGATACAGCGACGCCGCCGGCATTCGCCGCCTTGCCTGGCGCGAACATGATCTTTGCATCCTTGAAGACATGCACGCCTTCGAGGTTGGTCGGCATGTTCGCGCCTTCGCTGACCGCGATGCAGCCGTTTGCGACGAGCGCCCTGGCGTCGTCGCCCAGCAGTTCGTTCTGCGTCGCGCACGGCAGCGCGACGTCGCACTTCACGCCCCACGGCGTCTTGCCCGCGGTGAAGCTGGCCGATTTATAAGCCTCGCAATATTCCTCGATCCGGCCGCGGCGGTGCGTCTTGTGCGCCTTGACCCAGTCGATCTTTTCCTGCGTGATGCCGTCGGGATCATGGATGAAGCCGCCCGAATCGGACAGCGTCAGCACCTTGCCGCCGAGCTGGACGATCTTCTCCGCCGCGTGGGTCGCGACATTGCCCGAACCCGAGATGACGGCCGTCTTCCCGACAAGATCCTGCCCCTTCGCGGCGAGCATGTTGGCGAGGAAATAGACCGCGCCATAGCCCGTCGCCTCGGTGCGGATCAGCGAGCCGCCCCATTCGAGCCCCTTGCCCGTCAGCACGCCGGTAAATTCGTTGGTGATCCGCTTATACTGGCCGAACATGAAGCCGATTTCGCGCCCGCCGACGCCGATATCGCCCGCGGGCACGTCGACGTCGGCGCCGATATGGCGATAGAGCTCGGTCATGAAGCTCTGGCAAAAGCGCATGATCTCGCGCACGCTCTTGCCCTTGGGGTTGAAATTCGACCCGCCCTTGCCGCCGCCCATCGGCAGCCCGGTCAGCGCGTTCTTGAACGTCTGTTCGAACGCCAGGAATTTGAGGACGCTTTCGGTCACGCTCGGGTGGAAACGGATGCCGCCCTTATACGGGCCGATCGCATTGTTGTTCTGGACGCGCCAGCCGCGCTGAACGCGGATATTGCCGTTGTCGTCTTCCCAGCAGACGCGAAAAGACACGACCCGGTCGGGTTCGGCGATGCGGCGCAAAATCTGCTGCGCGTGATATTCTTCCTTGTCGGCGATGAAGTCGAAAATGTCCTCGGACACTTCCTGCACCGCCTGCACGAACTCGGGCTGCCCCGGGTTGCGCTTTTTCACGCCTTCCATGAACGTCGCAAAATCGACGTGATCCGAAATTGCCATGCACCCCTCCCCTGATGACTGGGAAAGCCGGTGCGACCCCTGACGATTTTATCGTTGACCGACCTCGTATGCCGAAGGCTACACCATCGCGAAGCAAAGGCAATATGACAGCGCGCACAGGCCGTACTTTTTCGCGGCGCGCGCAAAAGGGGCGAAAATGAGCGAGAGCAAGGGCATGACAGGGACCAACCGCGCGATTCTGGTTGCGGCCTTCATCCTGCTGGCGGCGGCGGTGGGCTATGCAATCTGGCGCGATTCCGGCCCTGAGGCGTCCGATCCCGCAGTGCAGGCGGCAGCCGCACCGACCGATCAGCTCGCCGAACTGGAGGCGCGCACGCGGCGCGAGCCGAACAGCACCGAAGCCTGGACCGCACTCGGCGCCGCCAAATTCGACCTCGGCGATTTTGTCGGTGCCGCCGCCGCATATGACAAAGCGGTTGCCTTGTCGCCCGAGTCGGCCGGACTATGGTCGGCGCTGGGCGAAGCGCGGGTGATGGGCAGCGACGGCGACCCGATGCCCGCCGCCGCATCGCAAGCGTTCGACAAGGCGATCGCGCTCGACGCCAAAGACCCGCGTGCGCGCTATTTCCTTGCGGTGAAGAAAGACATCGGCGGCGATCACAAGGGCGCGATCGACGACTGGTTCGCGCTGCTCGCCGACACGCCGCAGGGCGCGCCGTGGGAGGCCGACCTGCGCCGCACGATCGAGCAGGTTGGGCAGATCCACAAGATCGACGTTGCCGCCCGGCTAGCCGCGACGCAGCCGCGACCGCTGACGCCGAATGAAATGCCGGTGGCGGCCCGCGCGATCCCGGGCCCGAGCCGCGCCGACATGGAAGCCGCATCGCAGCTGCCCAAGGGACAGCAGGATGCGATGATCGAAGGCATGGTGAACGGCCTCGAGGCCAAGCTGAAGGCCGATCCGACCGACGTCGACCGCTGGATCATGCTGATGCGCAGCCGCATGACGCTTGGCGAGACGGCGAAGGCTGCGCAGGCGCTGAAGGACGGCATTGCCGCCAATCCGGCGGCGGCAGCGCGGCTGAAAGCGCAGGCGCAATTATTGGGTGTGCCGGGGGCATGACTTGTCGAGGGGGAAAGAAATGAAGGTGAAGACGATTCGCGCCGCGGCGACGGCGACGCTCGCGGTCGGTTTGGCGCTGTTGCCCGGGGCCGGCCACGCCGCCGATCCGCTGTCGATCCGTCTTGGCGATGTGCCGGTCAAGGGTGTCATTCCCGACGGTTATTGCCTGCCGACCGGGGCCGACGAGGCGGCGGCGGATATGCTCGCGAAGGGCGACCGGGACAACCGGACCCATGCGATGCTGATCCGCTGCGACCAGCGGAACAAGCCCGGCGGCACCAAATACGACTATTATCTGGTCAAGTCCCCGCATGCCCAGCCGCCCGCGATGAAGCGGGCCGAATTTATCGCGTTGATGACCGAGGAGCTGAAGCTGCCGGCCTATCAGAGCGGCGACGCGACTCGGCCCGAGATCGGCAAGGCCGGCGATAATCTGTCGACCGCGCTGGGCACCAGGGTGGACCTCAGCGGCGAGATCCGGCCGCGCGGCGCCGATGCGGTCTGCATCTATATGGGCGGCGAACTCGAGGTTCGCAGCGCGGTGGCATCCTATCCGATCGCGGTCGGCGGCTGCGGCACCGTCGTCGCTGGCCAGATCCTGTTCGTTTATGCCTATGACGACCCGGCGAAACCGAACAGCGGGGCGGCGCTGCTGCAACGCACGCGGTGGATCGCCGAGCGGCTGAACGCGACCGACGGCCGGGCCAATTGAGCCTCGCGAATCGCTTGGCACATCGCTGGGCAAAGGATATGATGGCGGGGCTGCGGGGGGAACCAGAACATAAGGTCGCCGCGGCAAAGCGCCGCGAGTCGCTTTCGGACGTATCGCCCGGGACAGCCGTCCACTCTGTATCGGGCCTCGCGGTCAGCCGGACCGGACGGCGCGGGCCATCGACCCGCGCCTTTTCTTTGCGCTAGCCTGCCATCAGCGCCGCATTGCCGCCGGCCGCGGTAATGTCGGTGCTGATCGACTTTTCCTCTGCAAAGCGATGCAGATAATGCGGGCCGCCGGCCTTCGGGCCGGTTCCCGACAGCCCGCGGCCGCCAAAGGGCTGCGAGCCGACGATCGCGCCGATCTGGTTGCGGTTGACATAGACGTTGCCGACCTGCGCCCGCGCCGCGATATGCGCCGCTACGCCGTCGATGCGCGTGTGGACGCCGAGCGTCAGGCCGTATCCCGACGCGTTGATCGCATCGATCAGCGCATCGAGCTCGCCGCCCTTCCATGTCGCGACGTGGAGGACAGGGCCGAATATCTCGCGCTTCAGGTCGGTGACATGGTCGAGCCGGATCAGGGTGGGCGGTACGAAATGGCCCTCGGCCGGCAGGTTCGTCCGCCCGGCCTCTGCAATCACGCGGCCCGCCGCGCGCGCTTCGGCGACATAGGCGGCGATGTTCGCCCGCGCCTCTTCGTCGATGATCGGGCCTACATCGGTCGCAAGGATCGACGGATCGCCGACGTTGAGCTCTGCCATCGCGCCCGCGACCATTTCGATCATCGTTTCGGCAACATCTTCCTGCACGCAGAGCAGGCGCAGCGCCGAACAGCGCTGGCCCGCCGACTGGAAGGCGCTGGCGACGGCATCGCGCGCGACCTGTTCGGGCAGCGCGGTCGAATCGACGATCATCGCATTCGCGCCGCCGGTCTCGGCGATCAACGTCGCGATCGGGCCGTCGCGGCCGGCGAGGCTGCGGTTGATCATCCGCGCGACCTCCGTCGATCCGGTGAAGGCGACGCCGATGATGTCGTCATGGCTCGTCAATGCCGCGCCGACATTTTCGCCGCGGCCGGGGAGATAATGGAGCACGTCGCCGGGAATACCCGCTTCGAGCAACAACTCGACCGCGGCGTGCGCAATCAGCGGGGTCTGTTCGGCGGGCTTGGCGAGCACGGCATTGCCCGCGGCGAGCGCCGCCGACACCTGTCCGAGGAAGATCGCGAGCGGGAAGTTCCAGGGGCTGATGGCGACGAACACGCCCTTGCCCTCGAGCATCAATTCGTTGCGCTCGCCTGTCGGACCGGGCAGCGCGACGGGATAGGTGAAGTCGGCGCGCGCCTGCGCGGCGTAATAACGCAGGAAATCGACTGCCTCGCGCACCTCGGCGACCGCGTCGACGAGCGTCTTGCCCGCCTCGTCGATCGCGAGGCCGAGGAACAACGCGTCCCGCTCTTCGAGCAGGTCGGCGGCGCGTTCGAGCCGTTCGGCGCGGAAGGCCCCGCCGGCAAGGCTCCAGTCCTCCTGCGCCTGGCCCGCGGCAGCGACCGCATCGGCGACCGTCGCCGCATCGGCCTCGACCACTTGCCCGACAACCGCCCCCGTCGCGGGATTGCGCACGGGCTCGGCCCTGCCGCTGCGCGCCACCCCGCCGACGATCGGCGCCGCGACGAGGTCGCCGCGCCGCGCCGCGCCGATCGCGGAAACGAGCGCCTCGGGGATTCCGGGCTCGCCGAGGTCGTAACCGCGCGAATTGCGCCGCACCGGATCGAACAGGCCGAGGCCGGTCGCGATACCGGTCGAGGCCACGCTGGCGACGCTGCGCGGATCGACCGCGAGCTGTTCGGCGGTGACGCCGGGGTCGGAGAATTGGTGGACGAAGCTGGAGTTCGCGCCGTTTTCGAGCAGGCGGCGGACGAGATAGGCGAGCAGGTCGCGGTGCGTGCCGACCGGCGCATAGACGCGCACCGGACGCGGCGGCGGGAACAGCGCGACGAGCGCGTCGTGCGCGCCCTCGCCCATGCCGTGCAGCCGCTGTAGCTCGTAATCGGCGCCTGCGAACAATTCGGACACAAAAGCGAGCGTCATCGCATTATGGCTCGCGAACGCCGGATAGATGCAATCCTGGCAGTCGCGCAAAAGCTGTGCGCAGCGCATATAGTTGAGGTCGGTGTGGAGTTTCGCGGTGAACACCGGGAAATCGCCTAAGCCCAGCATCTGCGCGCGCTTGATCTCGGTGTCCCAATAGGCCCCTTTGACGAGGCGCATGGACAGCTTGACCCCGCGCGTCCGCGCGCGATTGGCGAGCCAGTCGATCACCGCCGGCGCCCGCTTCTGATAAGCCTGGATCACGATGCCGAGCCCGGTCCAGCCGTCGGCGATGCCCGCATCGATCAGCGCCGCGAACACATCCATATGCGGCTCGAGCCGGTCGCTTTCCTCGGCGTCGATCATCAGCGGGATGTTCACCGCGCGCGCCGCCTTGGCGAGTTCGATGACATGGGGGATCAATTCGCCCTGGACTCGCGCCGCCTGCAGATATTCATAACGGGGATGGAGCGCCGACAGCTTGATCGAAATGCCGTGGTTCGCGTGCGGGTCGCCCGGTTTCGCGTCCCTGCCGATCCGCGCGATGGCGCCCGCATAGCTTTCGTAATAGCGCCGCGCATCCTCCGCCGTGCGCGCCGCCTCGCCGAGCATGTCGAAACTCGCGAGTTCGGATTTCTCCTTGTTCGCGCGCTTGACCGCCGCATCGATCGTCTCGCCCATCACGAATTGCTGGCCGAGCATCTTCATCGCGGCGAGCGCGGCCTGCCGGATCACCGGCTCGCCCGAACGGCGGACCATCGATTTGATCAGCGTGAGCGGATTCGCCTTGCTGCCCATCGCATCGAGCATCAGCGTCGCCGATCCAAGCGAAAGCCCGCGCGACGACAGCGCGACGATCAGCGGGCTGTCCTCCTCTTCGCCATCCGTCCAGTGGCGCCCGGCGATCTTGTCGCGGATCAGCGCATTGGCAGTCGCATTGTCGGGCACGCGCAGCAGCGCCTCGGCAAGGCACATCAGCACGACGCCTTCCTCGGTCGACAGGCGATAGCGGTTCATCAACTGCGCCACGAGCGTCTCGCGCTCGCCCTCGGCCTTCGCCTTGCGGATCAGGTCGAGCCCGCGGCGCGTCACGGCATCGACGCTCGCCGAAGAGGTTGCGAGGATGGCGCGCAGCTCGGCGACGATGTCGGCTTCGCTGCGGCGGGCGAGGGCGCGGATGGCGGCGCGGTCGGGGCTCTGGATCATGGCGGCTTCTACCATATTGGCCGAAGTCGATACGACTTGATTTGCAGCAAATGATATATGAATTGACCAAGGTTTGAGCATATCCTAGTCGATATGCATGAAAAATTCCTCACATGCAGGCGAACTGGATGATTTCGACCGCAGGATCCTCGCGATTCTGGGCCGCGACGGACGGATCACCTTCACCGACCTGGCGGTGCAGGTCGGGCTTTCGAAAACGCCGTGCCAACAGCGCGTGAAGCGCCTCGTCGACAGCGGGTTGATCACCGGTTTTCGCGCGATCGTGGATCCGGCCAAGGTCGGGCTCGACCATGTCGCCTTCACCGAGGTCAAGCTGTCGGACACGCGCGAGGAAGCGCTCAAGCAATTCAACCATGCGGTGCGGAAAATCCCCGAGGTCGAGGAATGCCACATGATCGCGAGCAGCTTCGATTATCTGCTCAAGGTCCGCACCCCCGACATCCGCCGCTATCGCATCGTGCTGGGCGAAAAAATCTCGAGCCTGCCGCATGTGGCGAGCACCTCGACCTTCGTCGCGATGGAGACGATCCGCGAAGCGGCGCGCTGACGCAGGCCGGCGATGCAGGAGATTGACCGCCGCCCGCGCCTGTGCCAATCGCGCTTCCGACGCGGGTGTAGCTCAATGGTAGAGCAGAAGCTTCCCAAGCTTACGACGAGGGTTCGATTCCCTTCACCCGCTCCATCCCGCTATCGAATGCGCCCGGGACCGGCTTGCCGATGGCGAGCGCGACGATTGCGGGCAAGCGACGGGATCCGCCCGAGCGCCCCCGTTCCGGCGCCCATATCGCCGCGAAAAAGGGCGGCTAGAGCGGGCCCCGACCCTGCACGTGCCGCGCGGCGGCGCTGGTGTCGGCTTTGAGGATGAGGGGGAGGCCGGCGGCGAGCAGGACGACCTCGTCGGCGATCGCCGCAACCGACTGGTTGAGCCGCCCGGCGGCGTCGCCAAAGCGCCGTGCCAGCGCATTACCGGGCACGCCCCCCATGCCGACTTCGTTGGATACGAGGATGATCACGCCTTGGAAACGGCGGATCGCGTCGCATAATTCCTCGCCCGCGCGAGCGAGGTCGGCGTCGGCAAGCAGCAGGTTCGACAGCCACAGCGTCAGGCAGTCGACAAGGATCACGGCGCCGTCGCCGTTCAACGCGTCGATGGCGCCCGACAGGTCGTGCGGGGCTTCGACCGTGCGCCAGCGCGCGTCGCGGTCGGCGCGGTGCCGCGCGATTCGGTCCTTCATCTCGTCGTCGAACGCTTCGGCTGTCGCGACGAAGACCGGGAGGTCCCCTGCCATTTCGGCGCGCGTCTGCGCATAGCGGCTCTTGCCCGACCGCGCGCCGCCGATGACGAACAGCGACGACCCGCTCAAGCGCCGACCCCTGCAATGCGCAGTAGCGCACCCAAATCGGCGTGGGCGGAAAATTCCGCCGCGATTTCGTCGAGCGCGGCATCGACATCGGCGGCATAGTCCCGCCCGCCGCCCGCGACTCCGATCCGTGCGAGCAGCGCGCGGCGCAGACGGGCGGACGCGAACAGGCCGTGGAGATAAGTTCCCATGACGTTGCCGTCGCGATTCACCGCGCCGTCGCTGCGGCCATCGTCGAGCAGCGCGAATGGTCGCGCCGCGGCACCGCCGCCGGTTTCGCCCATATGCATTTCATATCCCTCCACCGCGGCACCCAACGCCCTGCCGCGCACAGGCCGAAGGACTTTCGCCGGCGAGAGCGTCGTTTCGACGTCGAGCAGCCCAAGCCCCTCGACTTCGGCGGCCGCGCCCTCGATGCCCAGCGGGTCGGCGATCCGCCGCCCCAGCATCTGATATCCCCCGCACAGCCCGACGATGATGCTGCCGCGCCGGTGATGCGCCCTGATGTCGATATCCCACCCCTCGGCGCGCAGCGCGGCCAAGTCGGCGATCGTCGCCTTGGATCCGGGGAGGATGATCATCGCGGCCTCGGCGGGGATCGGCCGGCCGGGCGGCACCATCACGACCTCGACCCCCGGTTCGAGCTTCAGCGGGTCGAGGTCGTCGAAATTGGAAATGCGCGGCAGGATCGGGCAAGCTATGATCCGGCGGCCCTCGCGCGGGTCGGCGGGACGCTCGAGGATCACCGCATCCTCGCTCGGCAAACGCGCCGCGGCGCGCAGCCACGGTATGACGCCGAGCCCCCGCCAGCCGGTCCGCTGCTCGATCGCACGATAGCCGTCGTCGAACAGCGCCGGGTCGCCGCGGAACTTGTTGATCAGAAAGCCGCGGACCATCGCCGCATCTTGCGGATCGATCACCGCGCGCGTGCCGACGATCGACGCGATTACCCCGCCGCGGTCGATATCGCCGATCAGCACGACGGGCACATGGGCGGCGCGCGCGAAGCCCATGTTCGCGATATCGCCCATGCGCAGATTGATCTCGGCGGGCGATCCCGCGCCCTCGACGATCACGATGTCGCACTGGCTGCGCAGCCGATGATAGCTTTGGAGCACCTCGTTTATCAGCGCGCCGCGCGCTTCGCGGAAATTGCCGCTGCCCAGCGTGCCGCGCACGCGGCCATGAACAATCAACTGCGACGTGCGGTCGGCCTGCGGCTTCAGCAGCACCGGGTTCATGTCGCTGTGCGGTTCGGCGCGGCACGCGATAGCCTGCAATGCCTGCGCGCGCCCGATCTCGCCGCCGTCGGCGGTGACCGCCGCATTGTTCGACATATTCTGCGGCTTGAAGGGAAGGACCGTGAGCCCGCGCTGAGCCAGCGCGCGGCAAAGCGCGGCGACAAGCACCGACTTGCCGACATCGGAGCCGGTGCCTTGCAGCATCAGCGCAGCCATACCGCACCTCCCGCGACCAGCCACAGCATCAGGCACGCGCGGCGATAGACGGCGAGCGCGCGGTCGATTTCTTCCCCGCCCGCTTCGCCTGTCCCGTCGCCGATCCATGATTTGTCGTGCATCACCCCGTCATAGGCGATCGGCCCCGCGAGCCGAAGCCCCAGCACGCCGGCCATCGCTGCTTCGGGCCAGCCGGCGTTGGGCGAGGCGTGTTTGCGCGCGTCGCGCCACAGGATGCGCCATCCGCCGCCGCCCGCGACGCAGATCAGCACGCCCGCCAGCCGCGCCGGAATCCAGTTCGCAAGATCGTCGAACCGCGCCGCCGCCCAGCCGAACGCGCGCCAGCGCGCCTCACGGTGGCCGATCAGGCTGTCGGCGGTGTTCACTGCCTTATACGCCCATATGCCCGGCAGCCCGAGCAGCAGCAGCCAGAAAAGGGGCGCGGCGACGCCGTCGCAAAAGCTTTCGGCAAGGCTTTCGATCGCGGCGCGCGCGACGCCGTTTTCGTCGAGTTCGGCGGTATCGCGGCCGACGATCATCGCGACCGCATCGCGTGCGCCCGCGAGGTCGCCCGCGTCGGACCGCTCGCCGACCGCGCGGACATGATCGAACAGGCTGCGCTGCGCGAGCGCCGGCCAGGCGAGGATCGCGACGCCGATCCACGTCCAATCGCGGAGGGTCGCAAGGAGCAGGTGTTGGATCGCGATGCCGAGGCCGCCCGCCACGAATAGCAGGATAAGCAGCGTCAATATGCCCAGCGCGCGGCGCGTTGCGAAGCCATATCTCGCCCGGTTCCACCGCGCCTCGCAGCCGGCGACGATCCGCGCGAAAAGTCCGACCGGGTGGCCGATGCGGCGATAGAACGCATCCGGCCAGCCGAACGCCGCGTCGAGCGCGAGCGCGGTGAGCGCGACGGGCTCAGCCATGGCCCAGCGCCGCGTCGAGCCGCGCCAGCGCGGCGGCGTCGGCGGGCAGCCCGAGGCGCAACCAGCGCGGCTGATCTTCAAAGGGGCGGGCGAGGATCCCGCGCCGGGCAAGCCGCTCGAACAAGGCCCGGCCATCATCGGTTTCGATCAGGCGAAACAGCGGGCACGCGCCCGACGCGCGATAGCCGTGCCGCGCCAGCACGGCATCGAGCGCGGCGGCGTCGCCGGGCAGGCGCCGCCGCGTCGCTTCGATCCAGCCGGCATCGGCATAGGCGGCGGTGCCGATCGCGATCGCCGCTTCGGACAAGGGCCACGCGCCCAGCCGCTCGCGCAGCGCCGCGACCAACGCTTGCGGAGCCAGAACGAACCCGAGCCGCAACCCGGCGAGGCCGAAGAATTTGCCGAAGGATCGAAAGACGATCAGCCTTTTGCCGTCGGCGACCGACGCCGCGACGCTCAGCGCCGGATCGGTGTCGGCGAAGGCCTCGTCGACGAGCAGCCAGCCGGTGCGATGTTCGAGCCATTCGACGACTGCATCGTGCGTCAGGGCACGTCCATCGGGATTGTTGGGATGGGCGAGGATCAGATTTCCTGTTGTATCGGGCGCTTCCGCCCAGCCGATCGCAAGGCTCCCCGACACCATCTCGCCATGCGTACGATAGCCCGGGGCGACATGGCACGCCCCGCCGCCGATCAGCCTGCCGACAAGGCGCAACCCGATCTCGCTGCCAGGCACCGCGCAGACATGGCGCGGATCGATGGCGAAATAGTCCGCGGCGATGCGTTCGAGCCGCGCGAGATGTTCCGGGTCGGGCAGCCGCTGCCAGTCGAACGTCATTGCGGCGGCTCCGGGCCAGCGATGCGGATTGATGCCCGTCGACAGGTCGATCCAGTCGCCGTCGCCGAAATGGTGCTTTGCGGCCTCGATGCCCCCGCCGTGCCAGGTCCATGGATCGCTCATGCCAGATGCGCCCACAGCAGCGCGGCGGCCAGCAGCAGGCTTTCGCCGATCTCGATCCCCGCGCCATGCCCGTCGCCCGAAATGCCCCCGATCCGGCGCAGCAGCCACCAGCCCCAGACAAGGAAGACCAGCGGTGCGGCGAGCAGCGACGGCGATGCCCAGGCCGCGGTAACGAGCAGGAGGGCCCATGCCGCGAAATCGACCGGGCGCACCGCATGGCGAAAGCGCGATCCCAGCCCGGCGTGCAGATCGGGCAGCGTGCGCGACCAGATCAGCGGGCCGATCCGCGCCGCGAAGGGAACGAGCAGGGCGGTGACGAACGCATCGCGCTCAATCAGCGCGTGGAGCAGTACGAGCTTCGCGATCAGTTGCAAGCCGATCGTCACCACGGCGAAGCTGCCGGAATGGGGATCGCCGAGCGCGGCGAGCAATTTTTTGCGGTCCTTGTGCGCCGCGCCGCTCGCATCGGCGATGTCGCCGAGCCCGTCGAGGTGCAGCGCGCCCGTGACCGCGACCCAGATAATCAGCGCGGCGAGCGCGCCCGTCCATGGGTCGATCCGTGCGCCCGCCCAGCCCGCACCCGCGACGAGCACGCCGACGATCAGCCCGACTGCCGGGAACCAGCGCATCGACGCGGCGAACTCGTCGCCCGATACCGTGATGCGCGGCGTCGGCAGCCGCGTCAGGAACTGGATCGCCACGATCAGTCCCTTCATGCGCAAAGCCTCGCGATTTGAGCGCTCGGCCGTTCGCCGGGCCAGACGTTGAGCGAGAGCAGCGACGCATAGGGCAGGTCGAACGCCCAAGTCTGGCGCTGCTCGAATCCGCACAGGATATGCAAAGCCGCGCGCATCGCGCCGCCATGGGTGACGACCAGCGTCGGCACGGGCGCGAGATCGGCGATGGCGGCAGAAACGCGCGAAACGAGCGCCGACCAGCACTCGCCGCCGGGCGGCGGATTGGCGTCAGGGTCGTCCCAGAAACGGCCCAGCGCCTCGCGGTCGATCATGCGCGCAGTCCGGCCATCCCAGTCGCCGAAATCGAGTTCGCGCCAGCGCGGGTCGATCGCGAGCGACAGCCCGGCGGCCCGCCCGATCTTCTCGCCCGCCGCGCGGCAGCGCCGCAGGTCCGAAGCGATCAGGCTTTCGAAATCGAGGCTTTCCGCCTGCGCTGCGCACCCCGCAATTCCTTCGCACGTCGGCGCACCGTCGGTTCGCCCCATCAGCAGGCCGGGCATCGCGGGCGCGCCGTGGCGCAGCAGGTGGAGCGCGAAGCCGGTCACAGCGATGCCGACACCGCGGCCTCGGCAAAGGTCGCCATCCGCTCGTGCGCGGCGAGCGCGCTGCGCACGATATTCGCCGCGACCGCCGCGCCGCTGCCTTCGCCCAGCCGCATGTCGAGCGCCAGCAAGGGGTCGAGCCCGAGCAGGGCGAGCAGGCGTCGATGTCCCGGTTCGGCCGAACAATGGCCCGCGATGCAATGTGCCGTGATCGCGGGATTTTCCGCCGCGAGCGGGGCGATGGCCGAGGTGCAGATGAAGCCGTCGAGCAGCACCGGCACGCGCAGCTGGCGCGCGCAGAGGACTGCGCCCGCCAGCCCTGCGATCTCGCGACCGCCGACGCGGCGCAGCGTTTCGAACGCCGACCGCGGTGCACCGGCGTGGCAGGCAAGCGCGCGTTCGATCACGGCGACCTTGCGCCCGACGCCGTGCCCATCGACGCCGGTCCCTGGACCGACCCACGCGGCCGCGTCGCCACCGAAGCTGCGCGCGCAGAGCGCGGCGGCGGCGGTCGAATTGCCGATGCCCATCTCGCCGAGCACGAGCAGGTCGAGATCGGGCTCGACCACCGCCGCGCCGCGGTTCAGCGCGTCGAGACATTCGGCTTCGGTCATCGCCGGTGCGGCGGTGAAATCGGCGGTCGGCCGGTCGAGGTCGAGCGCGACGACCGCCAGCTCGAGCCCCGCCGCCTCCGACAGCGCGTTGATCGCTGCGCCCCCGCTCTCGAAATTGGCGACCATCTGTGCGGTCACGCTCGGCGGAAAGGCGCTCACGCCGTGGACGGCGATGCCGTGATTGCCTGCGAAGATGGCGGCGCGCGCGCGGTCGATGTGTGGCCGCGCGCGGCCCTGCCAGCCGGCAAAAAAGATCGCGAGATCTTCGAGCCGGCCCAGCGACCCCGCCGGCTTGGTGAGTTTGGCCTGCCGCACCCGCGCGTCGGCGACGGCACCGGCGTCGGGTTCGCGAAGGTCGGCGAGTGCGGCCTCGAAGGCGGCGATCGAGGAAAAGCTGGTCATTCGGCGACAAATCCTGGCGGCGGGGTGCGAGCGATGAAATGGCCCTTGATGCCCTCGGGCCACAGCGAATAGGCGACGCGGCCGTGCGGACTCGCCGCATAATGGACCGCATAGTCGAGGATCGCGCGCGCCGATTCCGCGTCGCCGCGAAAGCGGCCGAGCACATAGCCGATCTTGTCCGGCGCGCGCAGGTGGACGGTGCAATGATCCTGGCAGGCGAAGAGGCACGCCATCTCCTGCACCGCAATCCCGGCGTAGCGCGGCTCGGCATCCTTGAGCCGTTTCAGCTCGGCGACGAGCTGCGCGCCGCCGCGCAGGCCCGCCGCGTCGACCTGCGCCTCGCGGCTGTGGCGGCAGCTGTTGCACACCACGACTGCGGGACCAGGATCGACGCGCGTCAGCATCAGACGGTAGCTGCTTGCGGCGGAGCGGGAACGCCCGCCGCGACGAAGGCGCGATAGAGGGCGTAAAGCCCGATCAGGATCGCGGCGTTCCGCACGAACTGCTCGGCGAGCAGGTCGGGCGCCATCGCGGTGTGCAGCCCGCCGAGGACGAGCGCCCAGCCGAGGATGATCGCCTTGAACGCGGTAAATCCCGCCGCATAGGCGAGGCTGAGCCGCGCCGCGACCGATCGGTATCGGAGTGCGCCGAGCGCGGCATAGCTCGCGAGCGCCGATCCGACCGCCGCGGTTCCGAGCCCCGCCGCCCAGCCGAGCGTGCTGCCGTCGCGCGGATAGCCGAGCAGGAGGAAGCCGACGAGCTGGCTGACCGTCCAGGCGAGCAGCATCAGCGCCAGCCCGTCGCGGCGGCGCAAATGCACCGCCGCGAGCGCCGCGAGCGAGGGGAAGGGCGTCGCGCAGCCGAGCGCGAGCGTCGTCACGCTGCTCGCCGCGGTGAGCAGCGCGACCCACAGCCCCGATCTGCTCCGGTTCGACAAAGCCGCCATCAGAAACGCCCCCTGATGCCGGCGTAGATGCTGCGGCCGAGCGCGCCGTAACGATAGGCGGTCATATACTCCTCGTCGAAGATATTCTCGGCGCGCGCGAACAGCGTCACCGCTTCGGACAGCGCAAATTCGGCGCGCAGGTCGACGAGCATATAATCGTCGAGCCGCTGGGCATTGCTCGCATTGTCATAGCTTTTGCCCGACCAGCGTAGCGCGGCACCAAGTTCGAATCCGAAGCCGAAGGCATAGCTTGCCGATGCATTGGCGCTGTGGCGCGGACGCCGCGGCAGCGCGTTGCCGAAATTGGCGCTACCTTCGGAACGATCCTCGGCGACGATCCAGCTGTAATTGCCGTCCACCGTCAGCCCGCCGAGCGTCAACGCCGCGGCGCCCTCGATGCCATGCGCCTCGCTGCGCGCGACGTTGAGATAATAGCCGAAGCGCGGCACCGGCGGATTGCTGCCCGGAATGGTGCAGAGCGGGTCGTCGGGGTCGGTGCAGCTGTTGAAGATGATCTGGTTCTTCGTCGTGCGGTCGAACCAGGTCGCCCCGACAACGAGCCGATTTTCGAACAAATGCTGCTCGACCCCCGCTTCCCAGCCATGCGCTTCCTCGGGATCGAGCCCGACATTCCCATATTCGCTGAACAACTGATAGAGCCCCGGCGCCTTGAACCCCTCGCCATAGCTCGCGCGGAGCACGGTGCCGGTCGAAAGGCGCCACACGCCGCCCGCCGCAAACAAAGTCTGGCCGCCATAGCGATCGTGATCGTCGTAACGGACGCCGCCGTTGAGCGTCAGCCCCTCGATCGGCTCGACGCTGAGCTGGCCGTAAACGCTGGTAATCTCTGCCTTGCCGCGCACGAAGTCTGGAAGCGGGGTGGCGAGCGACGCCGAAGGCGAACGGCTGCGGAAGGTCGACCGCTCATTCTCGGCCCCGAAGATCGCGGTGATGCGGTCGCTGACGTCGAAGCTGCCCTGATATTCCCAGCGCTTGTTCTTGCCGTCGGCCTCGAAGCTGCGCGGCCGCGCGCGGTCGGGGTTGAAATTGTCGCGGTTGGTGTCGGTATAGGCGTAGGCGATCCGGTTGCGGAAGCGCCCGTCGACGAGGTCGAAATTGAGCCCCGCATAGCCGACGAACTCCTTGTTGAGCCCGAAGTCGTTGCTGTCGGTGTTGAACCCGTCGAACTCGACGCGGCCGCTCGAATAATATCCGCGCACTTCGGCGCTGATATTGTCGGCAAGCGCCAGTTCGGCGCGGCCCGAGACGTTGGTATTGCGATAGCCGTCGCGCTCGGTCCCGCCGAACGCCTTGGCGTGCGACGAAATGCCGTCGGTGGTAAAGCGCTGGCCGCCGAGGCGCCAGTTCAGCGGTCCGGTGCGACCGCCGATCGCGGCGCGCGCGCTCACCGTCTGGCGCGACCCCGCCTCGAGGTCGAAGCTGCCTTCGAGTTCCTTCGCGGGCGACGCGGTGACAATGTTGACCACGCCGCCGATCGCCTGGCTGCCCCACAGGATCGACTGCGGCCCGCGCAGCACCTCGATCCGGTCGATGTCGCCCGCGAGCAGGTTGGCGAAGTTGAAGCCGCCGCCGGTCGACGACGGATCGTTGAGCTTGACCCCGTCGATCACCGTGACCGTGTGCTCGGACTCGGCGCCGCGGATGCGCAGCGAGGTCGAGGTGCCGTAGCCGCCGTTGCGCGAAATGCTGATCCCCGGCGTGCGGAGCAGCAGTTCGGTGACGCCGATATCCTGCGCGCGGTCGATCGCCGCCTTGTCGAGCACCGCGACCGACGACGGGATCTCGTCGAGCGTCAGCGGCGCGCGTGTTGCGGTGACGACGATGCTGTCGGCATCGGAGGCGACAGCATGCGCCGCTTCGTCGGCGGAGGCGGTGGAGGAAGCCGCGACGGCGGCGAGGCAGATCGAACTTCGGTAAATAACTTTGAACATTGGACAAACCCATCGACAATGCCGCCATGCGCGCGGCCGATGGCTCGTCCTTTGGGGACGCACGACATCGCCCGCGCACCTGCGCAGCCAGCTTTGTCGTCATGCGGGTTCACCCCCGTCCGCCCGGCACACCCTGTCCGCGCGAAAGACGACGGCGACGGGCAGGTCTCCTGGCTTGCGGGTCAGCGCCGGTCGGCCGCCTTCTCGGGACTTGGGATCCCAATGGCATATGGCCGATGGCTCGCCGCGTACAGTTGCAGGGGCAGCCGGGGTTTTCCCGTTCCCTATTAATCCCCGTCGCCGGGGAACCTGTCGCTTGCCGCGGCCGATAGCCCCATTCGGTGGCCGCGGTCAATCGCCGCTAGAATAGCCCCGGCAATTCGCGCTGCGCCGCGCTGGGCCGGTAGGGCATCAGAATTTCGGGGGCGACCGGTGCCGCAGACCGGCTGCGCGCGGCTGCGCCGGCGCTGGCGTCTGCGATCCGAACCGTGCACGCATTGCCCGCGAGGAAATCGATCGCCGTGCGCAGCGACGATTCGCGCGGATCGCCAAGTGGAAAGGCGAGATCGTCGAAGGCGGCGCAACTGTTCGGGATCTTCGATGCCAGCCCGTCGTAATAGTCGCTCTGGCCGGTGGAATTGCCGGTCGCAAAGGCGACGACGCGCATCCGGTCGTCGCATTCGGCCTTGTCGAGCGCGACCTGGCCGACCGGTTTGCCATAGGTGTTGCTGCCGACCAGCGTCATGTTGGTGCCCAGATAGGGCAGCATCGAATTGATCACCAGTTCGCTCGCCGACGCGGTCGAACCGGTCCCGATGAAGGCGATGCGCGTCGGCGCGATCGATTCGGGCCGGGCGGCGAAATAATGGACATCGTCGTTCTCGGCCGCCTTCGACGGACGGAATCGCGTTTGCGAGAATATTTCGCTCGAATTGCGGTTGCGGCCGAGCAGGTCGCCCATCAGTTCGGCGGTCGATACCAGTCCGCCGCCATTATAGCGGAAATCGACGACGATGTCGGTGACGCCCTGATTGCGGAAATTCAGGAAGGCGGCGCGCAGTTGGGGGTCGGCCGATGAGATGAAGGTGCGCAGGTTGATATAACCATAGTTCCGCCCGCCTTCGGCGATGATCTTGGCGCCATAGCGGTCGGAGACGGGGTCGAGTTCATAGTCGGCTTTGGCGACGGTGACATCGCTGACCATGCCGGAATTGTTGATGCGCAGCACGCGGGTAACGCCCGGGTCGTTCGGTCCAAGTGCGTCGGTGATGCCCGCCGTGCCTTCGGCCGCGACGATCGCGCCGATGCTGCGTAGATTCGCGGTGCTCGTCCCGATTGCGATGATCCGCGTGCCGCGGTCGATGCCGGCGGCCAGCGCCGGAGCGCCTTCATAGGCCTCGATCACTGCGATTTCCTGGGCGCCCGGATCATAGGCCATGCGAACCCCGAAACCCGCGCTCGACCCGCTCGAGAAAAAGGCATTCTCTTCGGCAATGGAGGTGATGTAGGTGAAATAACGGTCCTTGCCGAGCGCCCGCGCCGGCGCGACCAGCGCGTCGATATAGGATTCGACGTCGCCATAGCTTGCCGCGTTCACTCCGGTCGCGACGTCGCCCGGGAACAGATACCATTCGTCGATGACCGCCTTGGCAAAGGCCTGGCGCGTCGACAGGTTGCAGTTGCCGGTCGGCGTAGGTGTGGGTGAGGGCGTCGGAGTGACCGTGACCGGACCGCCGCCCCCGCCGCTCGAACCGCCGCCGCCGCCGCACGATGCGAGCATCAGCGCGGCCAGCGTTACTGCAGCCACCGACTGTTTCGACCGACCCATCATAGTCTCCCCCGGCTCATTCTATCGATTGATCCCCCTGGCGATCGCCGCGGCCCTTGAAGCCCTGCGCGATGACGTAAAGCTCGGGCGATCCCTTGCGGCTCGCCGGCGGCTTGGCATGCTTTACCGTCGTGAAATTCTGTTTGAGGACCGTCAGCAGCTCGCGGTCGGCGCCGCCGGCGAAGACCTTGGCGACGAACGCGCCGCCGGGCACGAGGTTCTGGACCGCGAAATCGGCAGCGGTCTCGGCCAACCCGATGGTGCGCAGGTGATCGGTCTGCTGATGCCCGACGGTGTTCGCCGCCATATCCGAAATGACGAGGTCAGGGGCGCTGCCCAGCGCCTCGATCAGCGCATCGGGCGCCGCATCGTCCATGAAATCCATTTCCAGGATTTCGACACCTTCGATCGGCTCGCAATGGAGCAGGTCGATCCCCGCGACGCGCGCGCGGGGGTTCGCCTTGCGCACGACCTGCGACCAGCCGCCCGGCGTGATACCCAGGTCGACGACCGCGCGCGCCTTCTTGAGGAAACCGAATTTCTCGTCGAGCTCGATCAGCTTGTAGGCGGCGCGCGATCGATAGCCTTCGGCCTGCGCGCGCCGCACATAGGGATCGTTCAATTGCCGTTGCAGCCAGCGCGTCGACGACACGCTGCGCCGCTTCGCGGTCTTGACGCGCACGTGCAGCCCGCCGCGGCCGCCGCCCTTTCCGCCGCTGCCGCTCATTTGCGATACTCGCGGCGCGTGACGGGAATGTCGCGGCCCTGCATCGCCAGCGTGCGCAAGATGCCTTCGCGGATGCCGCGGTCGGCGACGCCGACGCGCGCGGCGGGCCACAGGTCGATGATGCTTTCGAGGATCGCGCAGCCGGCGACGACCAGGTCGGCGCGCTCGCGCCCGATGCACGCGATTTCGGCGCGGTCGGCGATGCTCGCATCGGCCAGCCGGCGACTGATGTCGCGCATCGCGTCGGCGGGTACGACCAGCCCGTCGACCGCGCGCCGGTCGTATCGCGGCAGGTTCAGGAACACGCTGGCAAGCGTCGTGACGGTGCCGCTGGTGCCCAGCAGCCGCAGCGGCTGGCCGGCAAAGCGTTCGGCGCGCGCGGCAAAGGCGGCAAAGGCATCGCGCGTGACGTCGCGCATGCGGCTGTAGGCGGCTTGGCGCGCCGCAAGGCTGTCGTCGGGCAGGGGGGCATATTCAGTCAGCGACACGACGCCCCACGGCACGCTGACCCAGTCGCGGATTTTCACGTCATGGTCGGTCACATCGACGTGCATCAACTCGGTCGATCCGCCGCCGATGTCGAAGATCAGGGCAGGACCCTCGCCGGGCTCCATCAGATTGTGGCAGCCGAGCACCGCCAGCTTGGCTTCTTCGGCCGCCGATATGATGTCGAGCACGATACCCGTTTCGCGCCGGACGCGTTCGGCCAGTTCGCGGCCGTTGCTGGCGCGGCGGCACGCTTCGGTCGCGACCGCGCGCGACAGCGACACGTGGCGGCGGCGCAGCTTGTCGGCACAGATCGACAGCGCCGCGACGGTCCGGTCCATCGCCGCCTGGCTGATCCGGCCGGTGCCGTGCAGGCCTTCGCCGAGACGGACGATGCGTGAAAAGGCGTCGATCACGACCAGCTCGCCGTCCTGCGGTCTCGCGATCAGCAGCCTGCAATTATTTGTGCCAAGGTCGATCGCGGCATAGCTGCGCGGACGGATGACCGGCACCGGTCGCGCGTCGCCGCCTGCCCTGTTTCGTCCTTTCGCCGCCGGGCCCGTCCTTGAATCCGGTCGCGGCGGTCGCCCTGATGGCGCTGCCATTTGCCGCATGGCTAGTATAACCTGTTCTGCTCACGCGTCCGCAAGACCGCGAACGTGCACTTGGCGCGGAGCCTAGGCTTCCCCCGCGATTATGGCAAGGCCTCCTCCCGATGGCGGCTGCGGGCAAGAAAAACCCCGCCCGGCGCAGGGCCGGACGGGGAAGGAGGGAAGGAACTTGTTGGGGATCGGGTCTGCCCCTTAACGGCAGCCGTCATTTCCCTTGTCGATCGCGCGGCCGGCGATGGCGCCGACGGCGCCGCCGATGATCGTGCCGACCGTCTTGTCGCCGCGGCCGGCGATTTCATGACCGGCAAGGCCGCCTGCGATCGCGCCGATCACGGTCCCGCCGGTGCCGTTGTCGCACTGGCGATAATGGCGGCGGTCGCCCCGGTAATAACGGCGATCGTTGCGATAATCGCGGCGGTCGTAACGGCGATGGTCGCGGCGGTCATAGCGACGGTCGTCGCGGTCGTAGCCGCTGTAATAGCTCGAATAGCCGTCGCGGTCATAATAGCCGTTCTGCGCCGCGGCGGGGGTCGCGATGCCCAGTGTCGCGGTGGACATCAGGGCGGCGATCGAGAGAGTCACCATCTTTTTCATCGTCGTTCTCCTTCTTTCGTCGTTGGGCCCTTCTGGGCGTTGTCGATGAACTGCTTATGGGCCCATCGCATTGAGCGAAGCCTGAACATCCTTGTTGGCTGGCGTTCAGCTTGCCGCGCCGAAATGCTTCCCTTTCCGGCGGCTCGGCCGTAACCCCCGGCCGATGCGCCGCCTGTTTTTCGCCGCCCTGATCTTTTTTTTCCTCGGTCCGGTGCCGGGCACGGCTTTTCGCTATCCAGCGATCGACCTGACGCAGCGCGCCACCGCGCGCCCGCTTGTTTTCGCGCCGCAGGATGCAGGCGTAATGCGATTCGTCCGCGGCTGGCGGCTTGAAAGCCCGCACAGCCGGTTCGGCGGCTTTTCGGCGCTCGCCCGCACCGGCCCGGGCGGCTTCCTGCTGGTTGGCGACAATGGCTATTGGACCCGTCTCGGCATCGGCGCGGACGGAGCGGTTTCGGACGTGCGGATCGACGCGCTGCCGACCCCCGACGGACGCCCCCGGCGCAAGGCGATGGTCGATTCGGAAGCGCTCGCGCGCGACCCGGCGAGCGGGCGCGTGTGGATCGCGCTGGAAGGGATCAACCAGATATGGCGGATCGATCCCGATCTTTCGGCGATCGAGGCGCGCCGCAAGCTGCCCGGCTCGCGCTGGCCCGCGAATCGCGGGCCCGAAGCGATGGCCCGGCTCGCCGACGGTCGGACTGTCGTTTTTTCGGAGGATGCCGACGACGATCCGCGCGGGCGCGAGGCGCTGCTCTTTACCGGCGATCCCGCCGAGCCGGGGGCGGCGCCGATTCGCTTCCTCTATGATTCGGACGGACGCGGGCTCGTCAGCGATGCCGCGCCGCTTCCCGACGGGCGCATCCTGCTGGTCCACCGGCGGCTGGGGTTCGATCCCGTGTTCACGACGATCCTCGCGATTCTCGACCCGGCCGATATCGCCAAGGACGCGGTGGTTCGTGCGCGGACGATCGGCCGCGTTCCCGTGCCGCTCGCCGAAAATTACGAAGGCGCGGCGGTTTCGGTCGAAGGCGGCCGCACTTTGCTGTGGCTTGTCGCCGACGATAATTTCAACGTCTGGCAGCGCAGCCTGCTGCTGCAATTCCAGCTCGTCGACCTGCCGCCCCGAAAGGTCCCGGACAGCAAAAAGGCCGCGCGGAAACCGGCGGCCTGATTGCGTTTTGGTGACCTTGAAACGGTTTCAGCCCGCTCCTCCACCAGATGAAAGCGCTTAAGCGGCCTTTTCGGCCAGCTTCTTCGCGACTTCCTTCTTCACCTTGCGGGCGTTTGCCGACAGCTGGTCGTCGCCGGCCTTGAGCAGCCAGTTGTCGAGGCCGCCATTATGCTCGACCGAGCGCAGGCCGTGGGTGGATACGCGCAGCTTCACGCCCTTGCCGAGCGCGTCCGACAGCAACGTCACATTCTGCAGGTTGGGCAGGAAGGTGCGCTTGGTCTTGTTGTTGGCGTGGCTGACATTGTGGCCAACCTGGCGGCCTTTGCCGGTCAGTTCGCAGATGCGCGACATCGTCTTCGTCCTTGTCCAATAACTGGGTCAAAAAAATTTCGGATCGGCGTCCGGGCACTTCCCGTAAAACGGGGAGCAGAAGACCGGAGTGAGCCGGGAAAGGCGCGCGCTTATCGGCTTGCCGGAGATTCGTCAAGCGAATAGGGCGGCTTTATGCCCTCGTTTCCGCTCCCCGAACCGATGCGTCGCGCGCTGGACTTGGCCCGCATCGCCGCCGAATGGGGCGAAGTGCCCGTCGGCGCGGTGATCGTCAAGGATGGCGTCATTGTCGCCGAAGGCCATAACCGCCCACGCGAATCGCACGACCCGACCGCGCATGCCGAAATCGTCGCGATTCGCATGGCGGCGGCAAAGCTCGGCAACGAACGGCTGGATGGCTGCGACCTCTACGTCACGCTCGAACCCTGCGCGATGTGCGCGGGTGCGATCGCCCATGCGCGGATCGCGCGGCTCTATTATGGCGCCGACGACCCGAAGGGCGGCGCGGTCGTTCACGGCCCGCGCACCTTTGCGCAACCGACGATCCACCATCGGCCGGAGATTTACGACGGCATTGGCGAACGGGAAGCCGCGGCGTTGCTTCGCGATTTTTTTGCCGCCCGGCGGTGACCGCCGATGTCCGCTCTGGGATCGGGGCGGACGATAGCGCTTGATCGGCGCGCGCGCGCGGAGTCGGCGGCGGCGGCTGTAATCGCTCGCCAGCCGACGTCGCCCCCTTCAAACCCGAAAGGCCCACCTTCCTTTCGGAAGGCGGGCCAGTTGTTGGATCCAGAATCCTCAGCCCTTTTCGGGCGGTGCCACCGTGATGCGCACGCGTTCGCCCGAATTGCCCGGGAAGCCGGTGAACATCGCCTCGACAAGGTTCGGGACGATCGTCTGCAGGTTGTTGTCGCGCGACTGCGCCTCGGCATGGCCTTCAAACAGGCGCGAGCCGTCGGCGGCGCGATTGATCTGGAGGTTGAGGCCGCTGGTGTAGACGGTGTAGCTGCTGACGTCGTTATAGCCCCAGTTCGGCCCGAAACCACCCCAAAGGAACGGATCGCGATAGCCATAGACATAGCGCCGCCCGCCGCGGCCGGTGACGATCACCGGGCGATAGAAGCCGCGGCCGTAATAGCCGCCGTACCAGGGGTCGCCAAAGCCGGGGCTCGACACGACGCGTTCGCGGCCCTTGTCCACGCCATAATCCATGCGCACGATCAGGTCGGCGCGTTCGCCGTTCGCCGCGGGACGATAGCCGTAGCGCGTCAGTTCGCCCGCCACCATATTCGCATATTGGCCGAACTCGATCCCGCCCTGTAGCGCGGGGTTGCCCGCCTCGACGACGAAGCTCTGGCCCTGCGGCGTGGGAAGCTGCGACTGAAAGCGCGCGACATCGGCCTTGAACGGCGTCGCGCAGCCCGCGAGCGCAAGCGCCGCGCCCGTCATGGCGGCCAGCGCCAGTCGCCGGAAATTGATCTTGTTCATCGTCTTGGCTCCGTGATTCGGGTGCGCATACCTGTTGCGCGATCATACCATAGACTATGCCGCTGCGACTTAACCTTGGTTGAACCCGTTTCGTCGCAGGGCGGTTCCATCTCCCGATATGGGGACGGGAGACGCGGAAACAAGGATTTCCGCTCGCGGAACAGCGCCCAAGCGGCGTGGAACTCAGCGGCAGAGCCCCAGCGCCGTATAGGCGGCGTCGAGGGTTGGCTTGGCGAGGGCCGAAGCGCGCGCCGCGCCCGCCTCCAGCGCCGCGTCGATCGCCGCCGGATCGGCCTTGAGCTCGGTCAGCCGCGTCGCGATCGGGCGCAGCGTCTCGACCAGCAACTCGCCGAGCGCGGGTTTGAACGCGCCGAAGCCCTGTCCGGCAAAGCGCGCGAGCACCTGGTCGACGCTTTCGTCGGCCATCGCGGCATAGATCGACACCAGATTCTTCGCCTCGGGCCGCCCGTCGAGTCCCGCGGCCTCCGACGGCAGCGGTTCGGGGTCGGTCTTTGCCTTGCGAATCTTCGCCATGATCGTGTCGGCATCGTCGACCAGGTTGATCCGGCTCGCATCGCTCGGGTCCGATTTCGACATTTTCGCCGACCCGTCGCGCAGGCTCATGATGCGCGCCGCGGCGGCCGGGATTGTCGGTTCGGGCAGGGTGAAGGTCTCGGTCCCGGTGTCGAGGTTGAACTTGGTCGCGATGTCGCGCGCCAGCTCCAGATGCTGTTTCTGGTCGTCGCCGACGGGGACATGCGTCGTCTGATAGAGCAGGACGTCGGCGGCCTGCAGGACCGGATAGGCATAGAGCCCGACGCTCGCGCCTTCGCGGTTCTTGCCCGACTTTTCCTTGAACTGCGTCATCCGGTTCAACCAGCCGATGCGTGCGGTGCAGAACAAGAGCCAGGCGAGTTCGGCGTGCGCCGGCACGCGCGCCTGGTTGAACAATATCGCCTTCGCGGGGTCGATCCCTGCCGCCATCAGCGCCGCCGCCATCTCGCGCGTGTTCGCGGTCAGCTCGGCGGGGTCGTTGTGGACGGTGATCGCGTGCAGGTCGGCTAGGAAATAGAGCTTCTCGCCCGGCATGTCGTCCTGCATGCGCACCCAGTTGCGGATCGCGCCCAGATAATTGCCGAGGTGCAAGTTTCCGGTGGGCTGGATGCCCGATAGCGTCCGCATGATGATTATCCTGTTAAAGTGTGCGCCGGCGCAGCTGGCCGACGGTGTCGCGATTGACCACGCCGAACAGCATGGCGCAACCAAAGAATATGATCGCGCCCGCCGCGACGAGCGCCCCCAGCGCCGCGATCCGTTCGAACACGCCGGCGGTGAAAGCGTCGCCCGCCAGCGGGATCGCGTAATGGAGCGCCGCCGCCATCGCCGCCGCGGCAAGGATGATGCGCGCGATCCGCCCCGCGACCCGGCCCGACAGGTGGAACAGCCCCTTGCGGTGCAGGATCGCGTACAGCATCGCCACATTGCACCAGGCGGCGATCGATCCCGCCAGCGCGAGCCCGACGATCCCCAGTCGCGGGATCAGCAACAGGTTCAGGCCGATGTTGACCGCGAGCGAAATCGCCGCTGTCCAGACCGGCGTGCGCGTGTCCTTGCGCGCGAAGAAATTGGGGACGAGCACCTTGACCAGCACATAGGCGGGCAGGCCGACGACGAGTCCGCCGACGACCGCGCCGGTCGCGAGCCCGTCGGCCGCGCTATATTGCCCGCCGACATAGAAGGCGCTGGTGATCGCGGGCCCCGCAACGAACAGGGCGACCGCGGCGGGGACGGTGAGCAGCATCGCGAGCTCGACCGCATTGCTTTGCAGCCGGAAGGCGCCGTCGCGATCGTCCTGCGCGACGAAGCGCGACAGCGCGGGCAGGATCGCGGTGCCGAGCGCGATGCCGATGATCCCGAGCGGCAGCTGGTTGAGCCGGTCGGCCATCGCCAGATAGGTGATGCTCTTGTCGGGGAGCGAGGCGATGAAGAACAGGTCGATGAATCGGCTGATCTGATAGACGCCGGCGCCGAACACCGCGGGCAGGATCAGCACCCCCATCTCGCGCACATCTGCGGTCAGGCGCGGACGGCGCAGCGCGGGCCGGAAACCCGATCGCCGGATCCAGTAATAAAGCCAGCCGAGCTGGAACAGCCCCGACAGCGACACCGAAATCGCAAGATAGAGCCCGGTCGCGGCCTTCGCCGCTTCGCTACCGTCGCCGGTGGCGAGCCCGAGCAGCAGCGCGCCGATCAGGCAGATGTTGAGCAGGATCGGCGCGGCGGCAGCGGCGGCGAAGCGCGACAGGCTGTTGAGGATGGCCGCGAACAAGGTCGCGATGCTCATGAAGGCCAGATAAGGAAAGGCGACACGCGCCATCAGGACCGCGAGGTCAAAGGTTTCGCCATCGGCCTGCAACGCGTCGCTCGCGAACAGGCCCATCACCCACGGCATGACGATCAGCAGCAGCGCCGAAAACACGATCAGGATTGGGATCAGCACCGCCAGCACTGCATCGGCAAAGGCGCGCGCCTCGCCATGGTCGCCCTCTTTGGTCATCCGCTGGTTGAACAGCGGGACAAAGGCGGCGGCAAAGGCGCCTTCGGCGAACAGGCGGCGAAAGATGTTGGGCAGCTGGAACGCCAGCTGCCACGCATCGGCGACCCCGCCCGCGCCGAGGATGCGGCTGAGCAGCATGTCGCGCGCAAAGCCGAAGATGCGGCTGACCATCGTCAGCCCGCCGATCGTCCCAACGCTTCTGAGCAGGCCGCTCATGGGGTCAGCCTACCCGCCGGATCGAGGTTATGCCTGGCCAACCGGCACGGTGTCACCCAGTTCCCCGGCTTCGGCCTGCGCCTGAACCTGCTGCATGAACAAGCCGTGGAAATCGATGGGTTCAAGCAGCAGCGGCGCAAAACCGCCGTCGCGCACGGCGTCGGCGACGACGCGGCGGGCAAAGGGGAACAGGATGCGCGGCGCTTCGGCCAGGAAAAAGGGCTGCAACTGGTCCTCGGGAACGTTGCGGACGCCGAACAGGCCGGCATATTTCAGGTCGATCACAAAGCTCGTGCCGCTGTCGGTTTTCGAGGTCACGTCGATCTTCAGCGTCACTTCGAACAGATTTTCGCCGACGCTTTCGGCGGCGATATTGAACTGCACGTCGACCTGCGGGGCGTCCTGCCATTGATAGACGGCGGGCGCGTTCGGATTTTCGAACGACAAATCCTTCACATATTGCGAAATCAGTCCGATCGCCGGGCTCGTGTCTTCGCCGTTCGGCTGCAAGGCGGGATTGTTGATGTCGGCGCTGGTCTCGTCGGCCATGGTGCAGATGCTTTCGCTGGTAAGATGGAAACAAAATCCGGGCCGCAGACCGTGCAAGGGCCGCGGCGGACGGTTGCCGCGGCGCTTAGCAGCGCCCGGCTGCCAGCACAATGGGGCGTAACTCCGCGATCCAGAGGGCGTCTGGCCGTTGACCTGCCGCCCGGCAGCGGCCATGGCTATTTGAAAATGGGCGGCGTATCGCCTATGTATCAGACAAGATGTTTCCGCCATCCGCATTGGACTGTTGCCCGTGACCGCTTTTTCGATCGTCCTGCTCGCCATGATTGCCGCTTTCCTCGGCATGCGGCTCTACTCGGTCCTCGGCAAGCGCACGGGGCACGAACAGGAACCCGTGCTGCCGCGCGAGCGCAGCACCACGCCGCCGGTCCGGCTCGACGACGGCGACACGCCGCCTTCGATGCTCGCCGCGGCGCCCGATGCGTCGGGGCTGGTCTATGAACCTGCCGCCGAGGCCGGGCTGCGCCAGCTGCTCGCGACCGACCGCAGTTTCGATGCCGGGCGGTTCATGGAAGGGGCCGAGGCCGCCTATCGTATGATTTCGGAAGCCTATTGGAAGGGCGACCGCGACACGCTGCGCGACCTTTGCGATAAGGACAGCTACGAAGCCTTTGTCGCGGCGATCGAAGCGCGCGCGGCGCGCGGCGAAACGCTCGACAATCGCCTGATCGGAATCGATTCGGCCAAGATCACGGCCGTCGACCTCGACCGGAACGAAGCGCGCATCACGGTGCGGTATCGCGCCGACATCAGCGCGGTTACCCACGATGCCGACGGCAAGCTGATCGCCGGGTCGATGAGCGACGCGTCGCAGACCGACGACCTCTGGACCTTCCGCCGCCAGATCGGCAGCAGCGATCCCAATTGGCTGCTCGACGAAATCGAAGCCGCCTGACCCGATGCCGGCCGACCTGACGCCCGGGGCGCGCCGGGCGCGCATTTTCGGGCTCGCCTTCTGTGCCGCGCTGCCGCTGCTGTCGGGCTGCGCATCGGTGATTCCCGATGCGGGGGGAACCCGCCCCGGTGCCGCTGCCCCAACGTCGTCGTCGCGCCCGACCACCGCGCCGCGCCCCTATCAGCCGCGTCCGTCGGAACAGCCTGGCGCCGCGGCCAAACCGATCCCGGCAACCCCGCGCGCACCGCTTCCCGCCCCCGCCGTGCCCGCCGGTGCGACAACTGCTGCGGCCAGCGGCGTGATCGCCGGCCCCGACTTCGCCGCGCTCGGCGTTACCGCCGAACAGGCGTCCGCCGCGCTCAAGGCCTTCCGGCTCAGCTGCCCTTCGGTCCAGCGCCGCACCGATGCTAGCGGCCTGACGCGGGGCGCCGACTGGGCGGACAGTTGCAGCGCCGCGAAAAACTGGAAGGATGCAGACGCTTCGGCCTTCTTCACCCGCTATTTCGGCACGGTTCAGGTCGGTGCGGGCGCCGCCTTCGTCACCGGCTATTATGAACCCGAAATCGCGGCATCGCGCACAAAGCAGCCGGGGTATGACGTTCCCGTCTATCGCCGTCCCGCGGACCTTGTCGAAGTCGATCTTGGCCAGTTCGCCGACGACCTTAAAGGGCGCAAGATCCGTGGGCGCGCCGAGGGCCCCAATTTCGTGCGATATTACGATCGCGCGGCGATCGAGGGTGGGGCGCTCGCGGGGCGCGGGCTCGAACTTGCCTGGGCGGCCGACGCCGCGGAATTTTTCTTCCTGCAGGTGCAGGGTTCGGGCCGGCTGCGGCTGCCCGACGGCAGTGTCATGCGCATCGGCTACGACAGCCAGAACGGCCGCGATTATGTCGGCATCGGCAAGCTGTTGCTCGATCGCGGTGAACTTCAGCGCGGGCAGGCCTCGATGCAGGGCATCCTCGATTATCTGCGCGCCGACCCGGTGCGCGGCGCCGCGGTGATGAACGAAAATCCCAGCTGGGTGTTTTTCCGCGAGATCACCGGCCCCGGCCCGCTCGGCGCTCTGGGCGTTCCGGTAACCGGCCGCGCGAGCGTCGCCGCCGATCCCAAATATGTGCCCTTGGGCGCCCCCGTCTTTCTGTCGCTCGACCGCGCCGAACCCAATGGACTGTGGATTGCGCAGGACACCGGCGGCGCGATCAAGGGCGCGAACCGCTTCGACAGCTTCTGGGGCGCAGGCGACGAAGCGCGCGCGATCGCCGGCGGCATGTCGGCGCGCGGTTCGGCGCTGCTGCTGCTCCCGCGCGCCAGCATCGCGCGGCTGATCCCGGCCGGCTGATTGCGCGATGCCGCGCCGCCTCGACCCCGACGAAAGCGCGCTGTGGAAAAAGGTCGCGGCGACGGTCAAGCCGCTGGTGAAAACCCCGCGAGCGCCCGTCTCTCCGCCGACGATCAAGCCGCCTAAGCCAACCCCGCGCAGCACCGCTGCCCCTGCCGCCGCGCCGCGCGCCGCGCCGACGAAGCTGCCGCCGCCGCGCCGGGCGCACCAGGCGGCGACGCTCGACGGTCATTGGGACCGCCGCCTGCGCAAGGGGCTCGTACGCCCCGACATGAGCATCGACCTTCACGGCCACACGCTCGCCTCGGCGCAGGCGCTGCTCGACGATGCGATCGGCCGCGCGCTGCTGCGCGGCGCGCGCGTGCTGCTTGTCGTCGCGGGGCGGCTGCGCCCCGGTGCCGACCGCCTGCCGGTGATGCACGGTGACCCGCGGCCGCGCGGCGCGATCCGCGCGTCATTGCCCGACTGGCTTGCCTATTCGCCCCATGCCGACCAGATCGTCGCGCTGCGCCCCGCGCATATCAGCCACGGCGGCGCGGGCGCAGTCTATGTGATCCTGCGCCGCGGGCGCGACGACTAGAGGAAAGCGCGCATCAAAATGCCGCGATAGATGGCGGCGAGCGTGTGCAGGTCCTCGACCGCCACCGCCTCGTCGAGCTTGTGCATCGTCGCATTGGTCAGGCCGAACTCGACCACGGGGCATAAAGCGTGGAGGAAACGCGCGTCCGATGTCCCGCCGGTCGTCGACATTTCGGGCGTCAGGTCGGTTTCGGCATGGATCGCTTCGGCGACCAGTCCGGACAGCGCGCCCGGCGGGGTCAGGAAGGCCTCGCCCGAAATCTTGCCCAACACCTTCGCCGCCGGTTCGACCTCATGCGCGATCCGTTCGACCATCGCGACCAACTCGGCGCCCTTATGACGGTCGTTGAAACGGATCGACAGCCGCGCGCGCGCCGAGGCAGGGATGACATTGGTCGCGCCATTGCCGACCTCGATATCGGTGAATTCGATGTTCGACGGCTGGAACCAGTCGGTGCCGGCATCGAGGCTGACCGAATCGATTTCCGACAATATCTTGACCAGCTTGGGGATCGGATTGTCGGCGAGGTGCGGATAGGCGACATGCCCCTGCGTCCCCGGCACGTCGATCCAGATATTGACCGACCCGCGCCGCCCGATCTTCACCATGTCGCCAAGGCGGTTCACCGACGTCGGTTCGCCGACGACGATCATGTCGGGCTTCACGCCGCGCGCGTCCATATGCTCCATCAGCGCGCGCGTGCCGAAAATCGCGGGGCCTTCCTCGTCGCCGGTGATGATCAGGCTGATCGTGCCCGCGTCGGCGGGCGTCGCTGCGGCGGCGGCAACGAAGGCCGCGATCGATCCCTTCATGTCGACCGCGCCGCGGCCGTAGAGCAGGTCGCCGCGAATCTCTGGCGCAAAGGCATCGCCCGTCCAGCCCACACCCGGCGGCACGACGTCGAGATGCCCGGCAAAGCCGAAATGCTTGGGCCCCTTCCCGGCCCGGACCGCGAGCAGATTCTCGACCGGCCCGTCGGGCTCGACCCCGTCGATGAAGCGCTCGACGGTGAAGCCGAGCGGTACCAGCGCGGCCTCGAGCGCGTCGAACACGGCGCCCATGGCGGGAGTGACGCTGGGCGCGGCGATCAGCGCCTTGGCCAGTTCTACGGGATCGATATTCATGGCACCCCTTTATCCGTTCGTGTCGAGCGAAGTCGAGACACCATTCGTCTTGGCGCGATTGGCGCGGGGCATCTCGACTTCGCTCGATGCGAACGGCAAATTGAAGGAAGGAGGACTGCCATGCCCAAGCTCGATCTCGACGCCATCCCGCAAACCAATGTCACCGGCTATCCCGCACCCTATGACGCGCCCGTCGAAGGCCGCTGGTACCGCCGCCTCGCGCCGCCGACGGGGCTCAGCGATTTTGCCGCGAGCCATGTCGTGCTCAAACCCGGCGCCTGGTCGTCGCAGCGCCACTGGCACGATGGCGAGGACGAGATGCTGGTGATGATTTCGGGCGAGGCGGTGCTGGTCGAGGATGACGGGCGCCACCCGATGCGCGCGGGCGACATCGCGGTGTGGCCGAAGGGCAGCACCAACGGCCATCACCTGATCAACGAATCGGACGCCGACTGCGTCTTCGTCGCGCTGGGCGGCGGCAAGCAACATGACACCGGGGGCGGCTATTCGGACATCGACATGATCTTCACGCCCGATGGCTATTTCCACAAGGACGGTACGCCTTATCCGACCAGCCGGATTCCCTAGCGTATCTCGAAACTCAGCAAGGTAAAGCGGGCCGGGCGCGTCGCAAAGACGCCGTGCCCGCGTCCGCCCGCCGATCCGAACACCAGCCCGATCCGGCCCATATCGTCGAGCGCGACATCCATCGCCGCGCGATGGGTCGAGGCGCGGTCGGCCATCACCGAACTCCAGTCGGGGTCATCGAGCCGGACGATCATTTCGGCCTCGCCCGGTGCGAGCGCATTCATCGTCGCGACCGGCGCATACCAGCGATAATATCGATATGCGCCCTTCGCGGTCCAGCTATCGCCGCGGCGCTGCATATAGAGCGCAACGGTCGCGGTGCGGTCCGGATATTGCTGCGGCACGAAGCGGGTGCCGGGTGCCGCGTCGATGCGGTAACGCACGACGAGCCGCGACTTGCCGCGCAGCGATCCCGGGTCGAAAGTGACATAATGAACGTGCCCGGCAGCGGCATCGGGCGCCGGAAAATCGAAAGCCCAGCCACCGCCGCGTGTCGGATAGGGCGCGGCGGGCATCCCTTGCGAATAATTCTTGCCGCGGATGACCGGGCCGATTTCCCAGCTTTGGGCGCCCGGCATCGCCGCGCTCCCGGCCGCGGGAAGCGCGAGGGCGAGGACGGCGAGCGAGGCGATTGGGCGTTTCGTCATCGCCCCCGAATAGCAGGCAGGCCGCGACCTGTCCTGAACGCCCGGTTCATTGCCGCGCCAGCTTCGCTTCAACCTTCGATCGGCCCTTCGAACTGCTCGATCACCCAATCCTCGGCCTGCGCGCCGCCGATCCATTCCTGCATGCACGGATGGCTGATCACCGCCTGCGCATAGGCGGCGGCAAAGCGCGGCAGCGGGATCGAATAGGTGACGAAGCGCGTCACGACCGGCGCGAACATGATGTCGGCGGCCGACCAGTCGCCGAACAGATAATCGCCTTCGCCGCCGAACCGCGCGCGCGCCTCGGCCCAGATCTGGAAGATACGCGCGACATCGGCCTGCACTTCGGGCGACAGTTCGGCCGCCGGATAGATGCGCCGGATATTCATGCTGTGGTTGCGGCGGAGCGCGGCAAAGCTCGAGTGCATTTCGGCCGCCATCGACCGCGCCATCGCGCGCGCCGCCATGTCCGCGGGCCAGAAATGCTTCGTCCCGCCGGTCTTTTCGTTGAGATAATCGACGATCGCGAGGCTGTCCCACACGACGATATCGTCGCCGTCCCACAATATCGGCACCTTGCCGCCCGACGGCGCAAATTCGTCGCCCTCGCGCCGGTTCGACCAATCCTCGTCATAAAGCGGGACGGTGACTTCCTCGAAGGGCAGGCCGCTGTGCTTCGCCGCGAGCCAGCCGCGCAGGCTCCAGCTCGAATAGGCCTTGTTACCGATGAATAATTTCATGGGGTCTCCAAAATCCTCCTCCTGTTTGCGGGAGGGGCGAGGGGAGGGCCTGTCCAGACCCCGTTCGGAAGGTAACATGCCCTCCCCCAACCCCTCCCGCAAGCGGGAGGGGAGCGGATCAACTCTCGACCGCCTCCAGCACCGCGGTGCGCAGATCGGCGATGCCCAGCCCCTTTTCGCTGCTCGTCGCGATCACCTCGGGGTGCGCGGCGGGGTGCTTGCGCGCCTCCGCCTCGGTTGCGGCCTGAACCTCGGCGAGCGCGCTGGCCTTGATCTTGTCGGCCTTGGTCAGCACGATGCGGTAACTCACCGCCGCCACGTCGAGCATTTCGAGGACTTCGCGGTCGACGTCCTTGATCCCGTGACGGCTGTCGATCAGCACCAAGGTGCGCTTCAGCACCGCGCGGCCGCGCAGATAATCGTTAATCAGAAAGCGCCATTTCCGGACGACATCTTTTGGCGCCTTGGCGAAACCATAGCCGGGCATGTCGACGAGGCGGAACACCAGGGGTTCGCCGACATCGAAATAATTTAGTTCCTGCGTTCGCCCCGGCGTCACCGACGTGCGCGCCAGGCTGTTGCGGTTGGTGAGCGCGTTGAGCAGCGACGATTTGCCGACATTCGACCGTCCCGCAAAAGCGATTTCGGGCATCGACGGCGCGGGGAGATGCTCAAGCGCCGGGGCCGATTTCAGGAAGCTAATCGGCCCCGAAAACAGCTTGCGCGCCCGCTCGGCCCGATCGGGATCGGTCCCCGGATCAGCTTCGACGCCGCTCACTTCGCGGGCGCCGCCTTCAGCGCCGGGAATTTGCGATACATCCACTGCTGCTGTCCGATCGACAGGATATTGTTGGTGATCCAGTAGAGGAGCAGACCCGCCGCGAACGGCGCCATGATGAACATGAACAGCCACGGCATGATCTTGAACACCTGCTGCTGCACGGGGTCGGTTGCTTGCGGATTGAGGCGGAACTGCAGCCACATGGTAATGCCGAGGATCACCGCGAGCACGCCGATCGACAGGATCGACGGCGGGGTGAAGGGCAGGAGGCCGAACAGGTTGAGGATATGCAGCGGATCGGGCGCCGACAGATCCTTGATCCACAGGATGAACGGCTGGTGCCGCATTTCGATCGTCAGCATCAGCACCTTGTAGAGGGCGTAGAAGATCGGGATCTGGATGACGATCGGCAGGCAGCCGGCGAGCGGATTGATCTTCTCGTCCTTGTAGAGCTTCATCAGCTCCTGCTGCATCTTCGGCTTATCGTCCTTATAGCGCTCCTGCAGCGCCTTCATCTTCGGCTGGACGAGGCGCATCTGCGCCATCGACGAGAATTGCCGGTTGGCGATCGGGAACATCAAGAGGCGGATGATCAAGGTCAGCGCCATGATCGCGACGCCGAAATTGCCGACCTGCCTGAACAGCCAGTCGAGCAGTTTGAAGATCGGCACCTCGAAAAATTCGAACCAGCCCCAGTCGATCGCGTTCGACAGGCGCGTGATGCCTTGGTCATCCTGATATTGCGACAGGATGCTGACCTCTTTGGCGCCAGCGAAGATGCGGCTGGTGGTCGACACCTGCTTGCCCGGCGCAACCTGCGTAAAGTCGCGCGCGAAAAGCGTCTGGTAATTGTTCGCGGCGGGCGAACTGATCGCGGCGGTCACGCGCTCGCCCTTCGCCGGCACGATCGCGGCGAGCCAATATTTGTCGGTAAAGCCGAGCCATCCCGCCGAGTTATAGCGCACGGTGCGGTTCGGCGCTTCCTCAACATCGTCATAGTCGGTGTCGAACACCGACTTGCCGTCGAGATAGCCGGTCGGGCCGACGTGGATCGTCCAGCTGTCCTGCTCGTGCGGGTCGGTCGGCTTGCCGAGCCGGTCGATCAGCGCAAAGCTGCTCGCGCTCACCGGCGCGGCGCCGGTGTTAGCGATCGTCTGCTTGGCCGTGATCAGATAATCGGCGTCGATGCTATATTCGATGCGGAAGGTCTGGCCGGTCGTGTTCGCCCAGCTCAGCGTCACCGGCGTCGTCGGGGTCAGCTTGGTCCCGCTCGCGGTCCACACCGTATTGGCGTTCGGTACCGCGATGCCCTGCGCCGACCAGCCGAGGCTCGCGAAATAGGCTGCGGGCGTCCCGCCGGGCGCGAACAGGCGCACAGCGGGCGAATCCTTCTTGATCGTCTGGCGATATTTGCTGAGCGTGATGTCGTCGACACGCGCGCCGACAAGGTTGATCGATCCCTTGATCGCGGGAGTCTCGATCGGAATGCGCTGCCCTTCGGCAAGCACCGCGTCAACCGGACGGATTGCCTGCGGCGCGGCTGCTGCGGGCGCGCCCGGTGCCGGCAGCGCGCTCGGCTGGCCCTGCGTCGCGGGTGTTGCGGCGGGAGCGCCGTTGGCGCCCGCGACCGTTTTGGTCACGTCGGGTTTGTCGGGCGTCGGGAAAAATTTCTCGGAGACGAAATTCCAGCCGATCAAAATGGCCACCGACAGCAAAATTGCCGCGATCATGTTCCGCTTGTCGTCCACGCTCTTCGGTCTCTCTTCGTGTCAAAAATGTCGGGATGGGCCGTCTAGGCTGTGTCGTCATTTCGCTCGTGGTGAGCCGAAAATGGTGGATTCTCGGGACCCGGAGCGCAGCGTACGATCAGTACGTGAGCACCGGAAGCCCGGGAATCCGCCATTTGCAGGCCGCCATGGGCGGAATGGCGATACAGCCTAAGGGACGGGGTCGTAGCCATGGCCTCCCCAAGGATGGCAGCGCAATAGCCGCTTTGTCGCCAGCCAGCCACCCTTGATCGCACCATATTTCCGGAGCGCGGTGATCGCATAGGCGCTGCACGACGGTGCATAACGACAGGTCGGCGGCAGGATACGCGACGGGCCGAGCTGCCAGCCGCGCGCGATCAGGATGAGCAATTTCGCGATCATGGGAATAGCCCGGAAAACTGCGCAACTTCACCCGTGATCGCCGCTTTTCTCCCTTCGTCACCCCGGACTTGATCCGGGGTCCATGCAACGGCCGTGACTATGGACCCCGGATCAAGTCCGGGGTGACGATAAAAAGAAAGGGAGGGAATGGTCACGCCTTCGCCGCCAGCTTCTTCGCCGCGCGTTTCAGCGCCGAATCGAGATGCTCGCCCAATTCGGCAAACGGCATGTCGTTGGCGCCGGGGCGGCCGATCAGCACATGGTCGGCGCCCGATATGCCCGATTCGGGAAGCGCGGCGCGCGCGAGTTCGCGAAAGCGCCGCTTCATCCGGTTGCGCGTGACCGCGTTGCCGACCTTCTTGCTGACCGTATAGCCGATGCCCAGCGCCTCCTCTTCGTCGCCGCGATGACGGACGAGCAGGACGAAGCCGGGCATGGGAAAGCGAAGGCCGCGGTTCGCGGCCAGAAATTCGCTACGTTTCGAAAGCGTTCGCACCAGACGCGCTGGCGGCGAAGCGTTGGCGATCAGGCCGACAGCTTCTTGCGGCCGCGGGCGCGACGGTTGGTGAGAACCTTGCGGCCGCCGACGGTTGCCTTGCGGGCGCGGAAGCCGTGACGGCGCTTGCGCACGAGGCGGCTCGGTTGATAGGTGCGCTTCATCGCGGTTTTCCCTAGATCTCGTCAAATGCTGCAACAGAAAAGGGCCGCCAAGCGTGGGCGGCCACTGTTGGAGGCGCGGATAAGCAAGAGTCGGTGGAAAGTCAATCGCCATCTAGCTTGTCCAGCGCACGCCGCGCCCGGCGCCGCGCGGCGCTGACACGGCGCATGATCCGGTCGGCCCAGTCGCCATAGCGGGGGTGGCGCCATTTGAAGCGGACATAGGCGCGCTTCGCCCAAGCGCTGTTTTGCAGGCACAGCATCAGCCCCAGCGGAAAGACGATCAGGAATCCGGGGCCGGGTAGCGGCCCGATCGCGACGCCCGTGATCATCAGCAGGATGCCGAGCGCGAACAGCGCGGTGCGCATGTGCGCGTTCGACCGCAATCGCTGATAGAGGCTGCGTTTCGCCATGAGGGCGATGTGGGGCAGCGGGCGGCGTGTTACAAGGCTAAAGCAGCTTGAAGCGCGGTCGATGAAATGGCGAACGCAGACTTTGCAGGGCAAGCTGCCGTTTTCCATCATCGTCATCCCCGCTTTGACGGGAATGACGATGTCATGTGTGGCAATGCCGGTCGATCAGTCCGATCACCTGACGCCGATACACGCCAACTCCGCAAGCCGCGTACGGTGGGCGCCTAGCAGTTGCCTTTAACTCCGTCGGCACAGTCGCCAACGGACTCGACGTCTTTTCCGGCACCTTCGACGGTGTTGCAGGCCGACATCAGCAGCATCGAGCTGCCAATTGCGAAAATTGTCAGAAGCTTTTTCATCATGTCTCTCCGACAGCGAGGGCGAACCACCCTCTATTGAGGCGGAACGGCTGTGCGCAGCGATTGTTCCGCTGCGCCGGCGTCACGTTAGCCGAAGCGTTCGAAATGATCGTCAGGCCGGGAAAAGGCGCGGCGACGCTGTTCAGTCGAGCGCGACGAAGCGCGCCATATCATCGCGGGTCAGGTAACGGACGTCGTCGAACGGGGTCGCGTTGGTCAGCGCGTAAAAGGCGCGTGCCTTCGCGGCGTCCATTCCCATTTCGCGGTAATAGCCCAGATATTCGGCGTGGACGGGGTCGCTCGCGGGATAGTCGTTCGCCTCGCGGCCATATTCGTCAGCCCAGCTATGCACGCCGAATTCGGCGTCGGGTGCCGCGCGGCGCGTGGTGCCCGCCAGCCAAAGCTCGACCGCGCCCGATCGGATCGATCCGCCCGCGGGGACGACCGTTTCCATGCCCTGCCGCCGGATCGCGCGCGCGAGGATCAGGTTTGCTTCCTCGTCGAGGCTGCCCGGACAGTCGACCATCTCGAGCCGCTTGAGCCCCGGAAAGGCCGCGAGCATCGCCGCGAACTGGCGCGGGGTTGCCGAGGTGACGTCGCCCGCCATGCGGACGGTCGCGCCGTCGATCACCGCGAAAGGCCCGAAGCGCGCTTTCGCATGGCCGAGCGTCGCGAGCGTCGGCGCGGGTGCGTAACGCCGCGCCGCCGCGAAATCGGCCTCTTCGGCGAGCGCCTCGTCGTCGAGCAGCGCGGCATCCTCGTCGATATAGTCGGCGTCGTCACCGTCGCTGTCGTCGGTATAAGTCCACGTCACCGTCGTCGTGGTGATCGTCACCACCTGCTGCGCGTGCGCCGGCGCGAACGCCAGCACCGCCGCGAAAACGGCGACGATGAGCGTGCGGAGCAAGGCGGACGGCGCAACCATGAACCCGCCTTCGCGCGGGCGCGATGATCAACCGGCAAACAGGCAATGTCAGCGGCCCGTTAACCCCGTTTCGGGACGCCCGCCTTCAATCGCGATCGGGGGCGCCGAGCGGGAAATAGGCGCGGTACGGCCGCGCCTCCTCGACGCAGCGCGATATGCTCGGATGCGCAAGCAGCCGCGCGCGATAGGCGCGCAGATTCTCGTATTTTTGGGGGATCGGGTGCACCCAGTCGGCATAGAAGAGCGACGGGGCCGCCGCGCAGTCGGCGAGGCTGAAGCCATAAAGCGTCGCCCAGCCGCCGCCCGCCAGTTCGCCGTCGAGCCAGCCATAGATGGTATCGAGCGCCGCCTTCGACTGTTCGACGATGACCGGGACATGATTTTCGGGGCCGCGAATCGCGTCGGCGACGACCGCCTGCATCCGGCCCATCACATGATTGTCGAAAATGCGGTCGAACAGCCGCACCTTCAGTGCCGCTTCGAAATCCTGCGGGATCATTCGCGGTTCGGGCGTCAGATGGTCGAGATATTCGATGATGATCGACGATTCGAACCAGGGCACGCCGTCGTGGACGAGCAGCGGGAATTGCCCGACCGGCCAATGCGCCCTCAACTCGGGCATATGGTCGGGGAAGGCGGGATCGACTGAGCGATAGTCGAATCCGATCCCCTTTTCGTACAGCGCGATCAGCACTTTCCACGTGTAGGAGGAAAAGGGGTGGCCATAGAAAATCAGCATCAACGGGTATCCTTGCGCGTCAGCAAGGCAAGCGGCCAGCCGACGAAGAAAATATGCGGGAAGAGCGCGATGGCGCCCCTCACGAGGTCGGTCGGCGGGAAGGGCGTTCCGAAGCGCAGTGGCAGCACTACGCCGTTCATGACGATATAGAGCAATAGGCCGTAGAGCGTGCCCGTCAGCCACCAAGGCCATGCGGTGAGCGCGCTCCAGCGCCGCAGGGCGAAGAACCACGCCGCGACCATCGCGCCCATGATCGCATAATGCGTCGCCAGCCCCGCGATCGCGCCGCCGAAGCCCCAATCGCCGGCGCCGTCGCCGAACGGCCCTGTGGCAACGCCGCGCAGCATGCCGCCGACGCTGCCGCCCGCGAGCACGCTCCACACCATCGCATAGGCGATGTCGAGCGTGCCGCAGAGCGCCCAGGCGAAGAGCGCCGGGCTACGCCGCACCAATTTCTTCGCCCCGCACCGCCGCCTCGATCGCGGCGATGTCGATCTTTTTCATCGTCATCATCGCGTCGAACGCGCGCTTCGCGACTTCGGGATCGCCGCCCATCGTCGCATCGGTCAGCACGCGCGGGGTGATCTGCCAGTTGAGGCCCCATTTGTCCTTGCACCAGCCGCACGCGCTTTCCTTGCCGCCATTGCCGACGATCGCGTTCCAGTAACGGTCGGTTTCCTCCTGCGTGTCGGTGTGGACCTGAAAGGAGAAGGCTTCGCTGTGCGGAAAGATCGGGCCGCCGTTAAGCCCGACGCACGGGACGCCGAGTATGGTGAAATCGACCGTCAGCGCGTCGCCTTTTTTGCCGCCGGGGAAATCGCCCGGCGCCTTGTGGACCGCGCCCACGCTGCTGTTCGGGAAGGTCGCGGCATAGAAATTCGCCGCCTCCTCGGCATCCCTGTCGTACCAGAGGCACAGGCTCACGGGCTGGCTTGTCGGTTGGTTCGTCATCGTCACTCTCCTGTATTTTTCTTGGGGGAATAAGCCTTGCGCGGGCCGACGAAGCCGATGGCCGCGCCCAGCGGGTCGATCGCGTTCATCGCATATTCGCCGCCGGGGATTTCCATCGGTTCGTTGGTGATCGTGCCGCCGTTCGCGGCCACGGCACCCCGTGCGCGGTCGATGTCGTCGACGCCGATATAGAAATTCCACACCGGCGCCGGATAACCGTCCATCAGCGGCATCACCGCGCCCAGCCCGACATCGCCGCGCTGGATGAAGCGATAGGAACCAAGCTCGCCCATCGGCATCGCGCCTTCCTGCCCCCAGCCGAAATGCTTTTTATAGAAGGCGATGGCGGCATCGGGATCGCTCGTCGCCAGTTCGTTCCAGCGGACATGCTGCGCCTCGGTCACCGAAAACACGTCGCTCTCGCCGCCGCCTTCGGGCGGGATCGGGTCCATGATATAGAAGGGCGCGCCCTGCGGGTCGCTGACCATCGCGATGCGCCCGACGGGCAGGTCGGTCGCGGGCATGTGCACCGCACCGCCGTCGGCCTCGATCGCGTCGATCGCCTTGTCGACGTCGGCGACATGCAGATAGCCGAGCCAGCCCGGCCGCGCCCCGCCTGCGAGCATGTCGGCGTTCAGCGCGAGCACGCCGCCCGCATGGCCGCCGTCGGCGCGTACGATCATGCGGTAATCCATCGCGCCCGCCGCGGGATCGCGCTCCGACGCGATCGTCCAGCCGGTGACCGCGCCGTAAAAGCGCGCCGCGCCGGCCGGGTCGGGGGTCATCAGTTCGTACCAGATGAAGTTCGATGCTTCGCTCATCGTCTTTCTCCTCGGTTGGTGTCAGTAAGTCAGGCTCGGGAACCAGTCGCCGCGCCCCTCGGGCGTCATGTCGAGCAAGCCCCACAGTGGATCGACCAGATCGCCCGCACGGTGGTGCTGGCCGGGATCCTCGGGCGCATAGGCCATCTCGCTGGCCCAGAAATGGCGGATGGTTTCGCCGTCGCGCCGAAAGACGTTGAAGATCGTCTCGTCCCAATTCTCGCCGGGCTTCATGCCATGCTCGACGCGCTTGGCGTCGCCCAGTTTCGACGTGTCGCCGAAATAATCGGCCGAATAGCGCCCGTCGACGTCGGACAGAAAGATAAGGTGCGGCCAGCGGCGCTGCTTCGCCCAGGCCTCCAGCCGCGCGATCGGCGATTTGGCGACGACATAGAAGGACGCGCGTTGGCCGACATGGCGCGCGCTGCCGTCGATCGCGTCGAGCATATGGGTGCAGCCGTTGCACGGCTTGTCGCGCTCGGGCCCGAACATATAGCTTTGCAGGATGATGCTCGGCTTGCCGTCGAACAGCGCGGACAGCCTCACCCGCTCGGGGCGCTGATGCGCGCCGATCCACTCGAAACTGTAATCCTCGGGCACCGCGCCGCCCGGCGGCAGCGCGCGGCGCTTCGCCGCGACCGCCTCGATCTGGCGGCGAAGCGCGATTTCGTCGGCGAGCAGCGCAGCGCGCGCGGCCCGATATTCGGCGCTTTCGTTCGGGAAAGACAGATGTTCGATAGCCGTCACCGCGCAAATCCTTTCGTTGCCTCGATCGGCGGGGCGCGAAAGCCCATCGCCGCCCATGCCTTCAGCAGCCGCCAGAGGAACCTGCCCGACGGTGTCCGGTAATTGGGGATGTCGTCGGGCAGGTCGACGCCCGCGGGCCGGTCGCCGACGATTGTCCGCATTTCGGCCGCCGGCCGCGCTTCGGCGGCGATGCGGTCGGAATAGACGCTGAGCCAGTGCCCCTTGGTGAATTCGAGCGCGATCGGCGCATTGCAGCATCGCGCGACGAAGCGCCGCGTCGGCGACTCGGGCTTCAGCCGGTGCTCGCTCAGCCGGTCGGACCCGGACAGCCACGCGAGCCGGTCCTTGCGCATCAGCACATAGGGCGTGCCGCCATCGGCGCCGACGACGGCGGGCGCGCCGGAGAGCGCTTCGAACGCATGCCCCGCCTGCTGGCAGCTATGGCAGTAACAGGTCGCCGCGACGATCGGCTTGCCCGTGAGTTCGAGGCTCACCGTGCCGCATTGGCATGCGGCGATCCGGTATTCGGATTTTTGTATATCGGACATCGGCTCTCTCCCAGTGATCCTCCCTGTCGCGAAGCGATGGGGAGGGGGACCATCCGAAGGATGGTGGAGGGGCTGAGGCAGTGCGTCGCGAGCCCCTCCGTCGGCGCTGCGCCGCTGCCACCTCCCCATGCCTCCGGCACAGGGAGGATCGGAGCATCACGCCTCGACGATCGGCGCGAAGCCGCCATAGATCATGCGCGCGCCATCGAACGGATTGGTTTCCGGGTCGTGCTTCATCCGCTCGTCGGTCATCATCTTTTCCCAGCCGGCGGCCCGCGTTTCCTTGTTCGGCCATTCGACCCAGCTGTAGACGACGCTCTCGCCGTCCTTCTTGTGCGCGGCGCGGGCATAGTCGGTTACCTTGCCGTCGGGGACATCGTCGGCCCACGCCTCGACGACGCGCGTCGCGCCATAATCGCGAAACACTTCGGACGCCTGTTGCGCCATCGTGCGATAGGCGTCCTTGTTGCCGTCGGGGACGGGAACGATATATCCGTCGACATAACCCATCTTGCCGTCGGCGGCATCGTCGACGATCGAATCGAACCCGCCGATGATCATGCGCTTCGCGTCGAACGGCATCGCTTCGCCCATGCTCTGCATGCGCGGATCGGCCATCATCTTTTCGTTCGCCGCGTCGCGCGTCGCCTTGTCTGGATATTCGAACCAACTGAATACGACGGTTTCGTCGGGCTTGGCCTGCACCGCGCCCTTGAAATCGTTGACCTTGCCGTCGGGGACGTCGTCGCCCCAGCATTCGACCATGCGCGCGACGCCGAATTCCTTGAACAGGGGCGCCGCGTCGGCGGCATGCTTGCGATAGGCTTCCTTGTTGGCGGTCGGCACCGCGACCACAAATCCTTCTACATAGGTCATCTTGTCTCTCCTTGGGGGGTGGGAGGGGGTTTCAGGCGGCGGGAGGACCCGCTTCTTCGCTGAAGGCGGCCAGTTGCGCGTCCATCGCGCGCTGGAAGGCGGGGCGGGCGAGGCAACGGTCCAGATAGGCCTGCAACCGCGGCTGCTCGGCGATCAGCCCGGCCTCGACGGCTTCGCGCAGCACGGTCGCCATCGCGATGTCGGCGACGGTGAACTCGCCCGTCAGATAATCCTTGTCGCCGATCGCGTCGTTCAGGCGGCCGAGCCGGCCCTGAATAAACTCGATCAGGCTCGGACGGCGCAGCTTCGCCCATTCCTCGTCGGTCGAAAAGATATCGACATTGCCGAGTTCGAACAGCATCGGCTCGACGCTGTTGTAGGCCGCGAACAGCCACGCGAGCGTGTTGGCGCGCGCCTGCGCGTCGCGGGGCATCAGCCGCGCATCCTTCTCGGCGAGGTGGAGCAGGATCGCGCCGCTTTCGAACAGGCGGATGCCGCCGTCGTTGAGTACCGGCACCTGACCCCATGGCTGGAACAGGAAATGGTCGGCGGGCCGGTTGATCGCGCTGATCAGATGTTCGGCATAGTCGAGCCCGATTTCCTCGCACGCCCAGCGCGGGCGCAGGTCGCGGACATAGCCGCGCGCGAAATCGGGGACCCAGTCGAAGGCGGTGACTTCAAGGCTGCTGTCGGGATTGACGGGCATGGGGAACTCCTCTCGTTTTTCTTGCTGGGGATCAGAAGGACGGCGGCGGCGGCGCCTTGTCGTCGAGGAAAGGCACGACCATCGCCGCGATCGCGGGGATTTCGCCCATGATCCCGATGTGCGAGGTCGCAGGCAGGATCGCGAGCCGCGCCTTCGGCGCCGCGGTCAGGAAGCCCTGCGTCGCCGCGGCGACATCGCCGCCGCCGCGCAGCTTGAAAAGCTCGACCGCATGGTCGAGCGTGACGCCGTCGGCGTCGCCGATGATTACCATCGTCTTGCCGGCGATCGCCTGCACCGCGGCGTCGGACCAGCCGAAGGGCGTCGCGTCGAGCGCCTTGATGTTGGCGACCAGTTTCGGGAATTTGTCGGGGGCGGGCGACAGGCGCTGATATTCGGCATCGATCGGGCTGCCCGCAAAGATTTCGGGGGTCAGTCTGGAAATGCCCGCCAGCACTTCGGGATACCAGCCGTCGAGCCGCGAGGTCGCCGACAATATCACCTGCTTGCCGATCTTGTCGGGATGCCCCACCGCCAGCGCGACCGCGGTCGAGCCGCCCATCGAGTAACCGAGGACGTCGGCCTTTTCGACGCCGAGCTTGTCGAGCACGGCGGCGGCGTCGTCGGCCATCCGGTCATAGCTCAGCGGCGTATCGACACCGCCTGACCGGCCATGACCGCGCGCATCGACCGCGATCACCGGCCGCGATGCGGCGAGCGCGCCGATCAGCGGCTTCATCGCATCGGCGGACATGAAGGCGCCGTGCAGGATCAGCAGCGGGGTAGGGCCGGATTGGACGTCGCCATATAGCTGATAATGGATCGCCGCGCCGGCGACATCGACCTGCCCCGTTTGCGGGGCATTTGCGGTTGGGTGGCTTGCGCCGGCGATTTGCGCCGCCGCCGGTTGCGCTGCGGCCGCGATCGTCGCTGCGGCAGCGACCAGGGCGAAGGCGGAGGCGAGCCTGGGGAGGGGAGAGCGCCGTGTCATCGAACCATCCTCTTCTGTGTAAGACGGAGCCTAGCTCCGTTTGCCTTTGAAATAGGCGACGATCGACATTGCGTGCCCGTGGCCGAGATCGAAATCGCGCTTCAGCCAGTCGATGATCGCGCCGGGCTTGACGCCGGGGGCAAGGCCGCTTTCGTCGGCAAGGCCCTTGTCGATCGCGATGGCTTGCAGCGCGTCCGCCGATTTTCCGGTCTTGGCTTCGACATTGTCGAGATAGGCCTGGAAGCTCATGCCGCGGCTGCTTTCGAAAAGGGGATCAACGCGCGGACGCGGGAATCGCGCAGCCACAGGCCGCCCCACAGCATGACGCCCAGATAAACGCCGAACAGGCTGTGGCTGAACAGCGGGCTGCCGATCCGCACATGCGTGCCGATCGCGCCGCCGAGATAGCCGGTGATCAGGATTGCGCCGAGGATCGCGGTGCGCGGCCAGATGTAAAGCAAAGTCGGGATCAGCAGCAGGAGTCCGAGCATCGTCATCGTCGGCACGTCGAGCGGCCAGCCAAGGCCCGGCGGGCTATATTTGATCGCCGTCTCGGGCGACACCAGCTTGAGCCCGGCGTCGAAGAGGAGGAAAAGGATCACAAGGCCGCTCAAAACATGGCCTGCGATCGCCTGACCCTTGGCGGGGACTGCGTCGGTCATCTCTTCCTCCTCCCTATGCGCTCGTTATGCCGTGGCTTCTGCCGGGGCGTCGGTCGGGATCGCAGTGGGGTCCATCCACATCACTTCCCAGATATGGCCGTCGGGGTCCTCGAAGCTGCGGCCGTACATGAAGCCGAAATCCTGCGTTGGGGTCGGGTCGGCCTTGCCCCCGGCCTTGGCCGCCTTGTCGACCTGTCCGTCGACTTCCTCGCGGCTGTCGGCCGACACGCAGAGCAGCACCTGCGCCGTCGTGTGCGCGTCGGGGATCGCCTTCGACGTGAAGGTCGCCCATTTTTCATGCGTCAGCAGCATGACGTGGATCGACCCTTCCTCGACCACCATGCAGGCGGCGGTGTCGTCGGTGAAGGCCGGGTTGTTGACCGCGCCGACCGCCTCGTAAAAGGCCTTCGACTTGTCGAGGTCGGTGACCGGCAGGTTCACGAAAATCATCTGGGGCATCTACTCTCTCCTGGGGGGTAGTGGGGGTTTGAACGGCAGCGTGGGCGGCGCGCGGCTGCAATTACCTGTCGCGTGATCCGGCACCTCCGCGCCCGAACAGCATCCGAACATAACGCTTCAAATGGGTGACCGTGCCGCGCGCAATCGCCGGGTCGTTCGTCGTTTTTGCCAGAACGAAGGCGCCCTGCAGCACCGACTGGACATGCTGCGCGAGGCCGATCGCGGTGACATCTTCGGGCGCGCCGTAAACTTCGATCGCCGCGGCAATGTCGGGGGCGAGCGCCTCGCAATAGGCATTGATGCTCGCCTCGCACGCGGCGCGGATGCGGTCGCTCGTCGCATAGGCTTCCTGCACCATCGTGCCGACGAAGCAGGTATAATCCTCGGTGGGTCCGTCGAGCATCGACAGGCGGAAATCGATATGGCCGAGCAGGCGATCCAGCGGATCGTCGAGCTTCACATGCGGCGCCAGCTCGAACATCGGTCGCGCGCGCTCGGTCCAGCCCTCGGCCGCCGCCACCGCCAGCTCTTCCTTCGACGCGAAATGATGAAAGAAGGCGCCCTTGGTCACGCCGGCAGCGGCGCAGATCTGGTCGACCGTCGTCGCCGAATAGCCTTGCCTCCGCACCGTCGCATGCGCCGCTGCGATCAGCTTTGCCCGCGCGCTGCCGCGCGGCGCGCGCTGGTCCGGGGTGCCGCCGCCCGCCCGGGCGGCGTCGCGGGCGGCGGTTGCTGCCGGGACCGAAGGAGGCTGATTCGTCGTCATGCGAATCGACATACCGACTAGTTGGTATGTTGTCAAATCTGCAATCGGAGCCGACGCTGCGCGACACTTTCGCCAACGTCCGAAAAAGACTCGACCTTCCCGCCGCTTCGCCTAAAGAGGAGCTGGAACAAAGGGGGCACATCGGCGCAGTTCCGGGGGGGATATGGTCGCGATCGTTTCAACCACAGCCTATCTCGGCATCGAAGCCCGCGGGGTCGAGGTGCAGTGCCAGATCACGCCGGGCGTCCCGCGCTTCGTCGTTGTCGGCCTGCCCGACAAGGCGGTGGGCGAAAGCCGCGAGCGCGTCCGCGCCGCGATCGCCGCGATCGGCCTGTCGCTGCCGCCCAAGGTCATCACGGTCAACCTCTCCCCCGCCGACCTGCCCAAGGAAGGCTCGCATTACGACTTGCCGATCGCGCTCGCGCTGCTGGGCGCGATGGGGGTGATCGATGCCGAGACGCTCGCTTCCTATGTGGTGGTCGGCGAACTCGGGCTCGACGGGCGCGTTGCGCCGTCGCCCGGCGTGCTGCTCGCCGCGATCCATGCTGGAAGCGAAGAGCGCGGCCTGATCTGCCCCGCCGCGCAGGGGCCCGAGGCCGCTTGGGCGGGCAATGTCGAAGTATTGGGCGCGCCCGACCTCCTCGCACTGCTCAATCATTTCAAGGGCCATGCACCTCTCGCGCCGCCGATACCCGGAGAGATCGAAATCCCGGCGCGGACCGCCGACCTGCGCCAGGTGAAAGGGCAGGAGACCGCGAAGCGCGCGCTCGAAATCGCCGCGGCGGGCGCGCACAACCTGATGATGTCGGGGCCGCCGGGTGCGGGCAAGTCGCTGATGGCGGCGTGCATGCCCGGCATTCTTCCCGACCTCACTCCCGCCGAAGCGCTCGAAGTGTCGATGATCGCCTCGGTCGCGGGAACGCTCGAGGGCGGGCGCCTCGTTCGCGCCCGGCCGTTTCGCAGTCCCCATCATTCGGCGTCGATGCCGGCGCTCGTCGGCGGCGGGCTGCGCGTGCGCCCCGGCGAGGTAAGCCTCGCGCATCTCGGCGTGCTGTTCCTCGACGAACTGCCCGAATTTCAGCGCGGCGTACTCGATTCGCTCCGCCAGCCGCTCGAAACGGGCGAGGTCAGCGTCGCGCGCGCCAACGCGCATGTGACCTTCCCGGCGCGCGTGCAACTCGTCGCGGCGATGAACCCGTGCCGCTGCGGGCACCTCGGCGACCCGGCGCTCGCATGCAGCCGTGCGCCGCGCTGCGCCGCCGACTATCAGGCGAAGCTCTCGGGGCCGCTGCTCGACCGCATCGACCTGCATGTCGAGGTGCAGGCGGTGAGCGCTGCCGACCTCGTCCTGCCGCCGCCGGCCGAGGGCAGCGCCGAAGTCGCCGCGCGCGTCGCGGCGGCGCGCGATGTGCAAACGGCGCGCTATGCGGCGCACAAGGCGCGAACCAACGCCGAAATCGACGGCGACCTGCTCGATGCGGTGGCGACGCCCGACGAGCCGGGACGCAAGCTGCTCGCGCAGGCGGCGGAAGCGATGCGGCTGTCGGCACGCGGCTACACGCGGATATTGCGGGTCGCCCGGACGATCGCGGACCTTGCCGGGGCAGCCGACGTCGGGCGCATCCATATCGCCGAGGCGCTGAGCTATCGCCGGCAGGCGCCGAGAAACTGATGTCGGGAAAGCCCATCCGGTTCGACGCGGCGATCATCGAGTGGCGGGGCCCCGCGCCCTTTCTGTTTGCCGCGGTCCCCGACGATCTTGTCGCCGAGATACGCTACGCCGCGCTTTCGGAAAGCTATGGCTGGGGCGTTGTGCCCGTCGTGGCGACGGTCGGCAAAACCGAATTCACGACCTCGCTTTTCCCGCGCGACGGAAGCTATCTGCTGCCCCTCAAGGTTGCGGTGCAGCGCGCCGAGGGGGTCGGTATCGGCGATCGGATCGACGTCAGCATGCGGATCGGACGCGCCGACCGGCGGTGAAATCGCGTGATTTTCCGCGATGGCAATATATTTTTTCTAAGCTTTTGGTGCGATAGGGCGGATATGACCGGGGCGGGAGACATTTTGGGGCAGGTGTGCGGCCGGCTTGGCCTTGCGCTTCTTGCGCTTGCCTTGTGGGCGGTTCCGGCGGCCGCCGCGACGCTCGATATCGATCGCAGCCTGTGTCATGCGACAAGCGGCGTGGACCGGCCCGACGCGATCGCGTCGACGATCCGCTTTTCATGCAGCGGAGCACCTACGGGCTATCGGCAGGGGAGTCTCTTCCTGCGCGCGCCGCTCAAAGGAGCCGCCGCCCGGCGCGGCGACATCGCGCTGATGGTCCATCAATCGCGTTTCGACCGGCTGGCCGTCGCCTTTTCCTATGCCGACGGCGCGACGCGCTGGCAGCAGGTGCGCGCGGGCGACTATGGGCCGCACTGGCGGGCCGGCGGTCAAATCCTGTTCGAAGCTCCCGATCGCGACGTGGCACTGACCGCGGTCACCATGCGCTTCGATGGTCTTTCGAGCCATCGCTTCGTCCGCGCGCGTATCCTTTCGACCGGCGAGGCGGGGATGCAGTCCGCAGGCATGGCTGCGGCGGTCGGCGCGGCGCTGACGCTGTTGCTGGTCAGCTGTATCTACAGCCTGTCGCTCGCCTTTGCGGTGCGCCGCCAATATCTCGCATGGCAAGCCGCCTGGTCGGGAACGATGCTGCTGTGGGGCGGGCTCTGGTCACAGGTCCATCTCGCGCTGCTGCCCGGCATGGCGGGAACCGTTACTGCGCAAATCTGCACTTTTCTCGCCTGTCTTGCAATCGCGCTGGCAACCGTCAGCGCCGCGACCGCGATCGATCGCGGCACGGCGCCGGCGTGGCTCAGGACCACGGCCTTGGCCCTTGGTGTCGGGGTCGGGCTTGCGGGCATACCGCTCGCGCTGATCCGCGGCAGCAGCCTCGGCCTGCTTGCCGATAGTCTCGGCCTTGTCGTTATCGCCGATCTGCTGGTCGTCACGATCTGTCTCGGCTGGGCGTGGCGCCGCGGATCGATCGAGGCGCGCGATTTCCTGGCGGCGTGGGGGCTGCCGATGGCGATGCTTGCCTTCATCCATATCGTCGATGTCGATGACGGCTTCTGGGGTGGCGGATCCAAGCTTTTGATACTCGTCGCGGCGACCTGGCAAGCGCTGTGGCTGGCCGCTGCGGCGACGCGCCGGCTGGCGCACCTCAGGATCGAGCGCGATCATGCGCTGAGCGCCGAGGCACAGGCACAGGCGCTCGCGCGGCGCGACCCGCTCACCGGCTTGCCCAACCGGCGCGGCTTCGTCGAAAGCGTAACGCCGCTGCTCGAACGCGCGCGCGCCGATAACCTGCCTGCCGCCCTGCTGCTCGTCGATATCGACCGGTTCAAGTCGATCAACGACATCCATGGTCACGATGCCGGCGACGTCGTGCTGTGCGGCATCGCGCAGCGGATCGCGCGCTGGGAAGGTCCGATGTGCACCGTCGCGCGGCTGGGCGGCGAGGAATTCGGCCTGCTGACGGTCGGAATGGAGGGGATCATTCTCAGCCGGTTCGCCGAGAGCATCCGGCGCGGCATTGCCGGATGCGATCATAGCGACGCGATCGGCGACCGGTTGGTTACCGCCAGCGTCGGCGTCGCCGAGGTCCGGCCCGCGTGCGATTTCCGGCAGCTTTACCGGCTCGCCGACGGAGCGCTCTACGATGCGAAGCACGGTGGTCGGAACAGGGTCGTCGTCCAGCGGCACCGCGACGGACCGGGCGCACCGCAGGACCGCGAGGTCGCCATTTCGAATTGAAGGCCGCGTGTACGACGCCCGCGGCGCGGCGTCAGATGCCGACCGCCTTGTTTTCGACGACCTCGAGCGGCGGCGGCGCCTTGGCGGCGGCCGCACCGTGACGGCGATGGCTCAGCTTGCCCTCGACCTTGCCGCCATTTTCGATCGTGATATTTTCATAGGTCACGTCGCCGGTGATTCGCGCGGTCGCGTGGACGATCAGCGTCTTGGCCTCGATCGCGCCGTCGAGCAGACCGGCGATCTTCGCGGTCTCGGCGACGACCGATCCCTTGATCTCGCTCGCCTCGCCCTGGACAAGGTTGGCGCATTTCAGGTCGCCGTCGATCTTGCCGTCGACATGCAGGTCGACGCTGGCGGCCACATTGCCGGTGACGACGACATCCGATCCCAGAATCGAAAAGGTCGTGTGACGTGCGCCGGTCGCCATCTTAGCGGGCACCGCGGGCGGCAGCGACGGAACCGACTCGCTGTCGGGCGTCGTCTTTGACTTCGAGAACATCGGCTTTTGCCTCCAGAAATCTGCGTGGATTGACCGCTTCGCCGTTCAGGCGGACTTCGAAATGCAGGTGGCTGCCGGTCGAACGGCCGGTCGAGCCCATTTTGGCGATTTGCTGGCCCGCGGTAACCTGCGTACCGACCTTGGTGGTGAAACCCGACAAGTGGGCATAGCGGGTCAAGATTCCCTGCCCATGATCGACCTCGACGACATTGCCATAACCCGATTTGACGCCGACGAAGCTGACGCGGCCGGGCGCGGCGGCAAGGATCGGCGTGCCGATCGGACCGCGGAAATCGAGGCCTGCATGCATTGCGCCAGCGCCCGTGAACGGGTCGCGGCGATAGCCGAAGCCCGACGACATCATCAGCACGTTGGCGGGGTTGCCCGAGGGCACCGCGACGAGCGTGCGTTCGAGCACTTCCATGCGGAACAGCGCGCCGTCGAGCGCGGCGAAACTTGGGCCGAGCGCCTTGGCCTTACCCATCCGGCCGCGGTAGGGAATGAACGGACCACCACGACCCGCCGCGGCGCTGCGCACGAGCGCATCGGGGTTTAGGCCGAGCGCAGCGACCGCGGTTTCCGCCTTTGTCACCCGGCCGCGAACCGCCGCGAGCAGGCGCGCCGAAAAGGCTTCCTGCCGCGCTTCGAGGCGCGCGAGGACCCGCGCTTCGGGGGGCAAGTCGGGGTTGATCGCGCTCGTCTTGATCGGCACGGTCGATGTTGCGGTGTGGCCGTCGGCCTTGGTCGAGGCTTCGGCAGGAACGGCAGACGGATCGATCCCGAAATGGGTTTCGGCGACGCTTTCGAGCAGCGCCTGGCGTTCTTCGAGGTCGGCAGCGGTTTCGGCGACGCGGTCGCGATATTTGGCGATTCGCGCCTCGGACGCCGCAGCGGCGGCCTGCTGCTGCGCGACGGCTGCCCGCTCGTCGGCCGTGAGCAACTGGTTGACGAGCACCGCCAATGTCGCGCCCGCCCATGCAAGCAGGACGAGCCCCGCGATCAGGGCAACGCGTTTTTGCCAGACGGCACTGACACGCAGAAAGCGGACATGCCCGTGCGTGCGAACGAAGATTTCATGGTCCTGGAACAGCGCGGATACGCGCTGGCGCCAGTGGCGCAGGCCCGTCGTTTTGGAAGACAAGTCACGACCCCGTCTTAGTTTTATGGAGCCCTCCGCCCCGACTTGGATGGCGCCTTATCAGCGAGATCGCGACTCCGCGAATCTTTGGGCTGCGAGTCGGGGCGAGTCGAACCCATCATGCGGTGAACGGTGTCAAGATGGGCGAATGCTGCCATTTATGCAGTAAATGGCGCGCGAATCGGCCAAATTCATTGACGGCTTGCTTACCATTTTTGGCTAGGTCTAAGCGGATGAATATCATGGCCGAATCCGCTCCTTCCGGTCCCGCCGAATCGGCGATCGACCCGCTCGCAAAGGCCGGCGCGCGGCCGCGCTCGGCGGTCAGCGCGGGGGTGGGTATCGTCGGGCTGGCGGGGCTTGTCGCCTATCTGTCGATCGCCCGTTTCGCGCCCGACATCGCGGCCTTCCTCGGAATCGACTGGGGCGACCGCGGGCGGATGGACGGGCCCAGTTCGGCGATCGCGAGCGTGCTCGCCTGCGGCTTGCCGATGGTGCTGTGGTCGGTGCTGGTCGACAAGGTGCACCGCAATCCGTCGACGGGGATCGACTGGTCGCTGCGCCGTCCGTGGCGCGAAACGATCGATATCAGCCTGACCAAGCTCGCCGGCATGTGGGCGACCTGGGGGCTGATCGCGCTCATCTATGCGACGATGCGCTATTATTGGGAGGGCAATTACGCCTTTTCGATGAACCTGCTCGAAACGGTTGCGCCCTGGCTGCTGCTCGTCTCGGTGCCCTATATGCTGTGGCTCGACCGCCGCATGGTCGAACCGCGCGACGGATGCTGGCAATTCGGCCGCTGGCTGATCGCACCGGGGCAGCCGGTCGATGGCCGCGCGATCGGCCATCACCTGCGCGCCTGGGCGGTGAAAGGGTTTTTCACGGCCTTCATGCTGTCGATCGTGCCGGGGAATTTCTCCTCACTGGTCACGGTGCCGATGAGCGAGGTGTTCGCGAACCCCTATATGACCGGCATCTGGGCGATCAATTTCCTCTATCTGGTCGACGTCCATATCGCGACCGTCGGCTATATCCTGACGTTGAAGCCGCTCGACGCGCATATCCGCACCGCCAACCCCTATGGCATGGCATGGGTCGCCGCGCTCGTCTGTTACCCGCCCTTCATCCTGATGAACGGCGGCCCGCTCGACTATCAAGTGAACGGGTCGGACTGGGGCTATTGGCTCCAAGGACACGACCTTCTGATGATCCTTTGGGGGATCGTGCTCGTCGGCCTGACCGCGGTCTACAGCTGGGCGACGATGGCGTTTGGCATTCGCTTTTCGAACCTGACGCACCGCGGCGTGATCACGCACGGGCCGTACAAATATACGCGCCACCCGGCCTATATTTCCAAGAATTTGAGCTGGTGGGTCGGCTCGCTCCCCTTCCTCGTCACCGCAGGGGGCTGGGTCGAGGGCGCGCGCAACGTCGTGCTGCTCGGCCTCGTCAGCGGCGTCTATTATTGGCGCGCCAAGACCGAGGAGAAGCATCTCCTCGCCGATCCCGCCTATGTCGCCTACTGGAACTGGGCGCAGGACAATGCGCTGGTCCCGCGCTTCTTCGCCAGGTTGACGGGCCGCAAGCGCCCGCTGGTCCGGCTGGAGCCCGATCCGCGCGTCGGGCCGGTCGCCTGATCCGCGCGGGAGAAACCTCCCGCGCGGCCAGGTCATGCGTCAGAATTTGAAGCCTGCCTCGATCCCGTAGATGCGGGGTTCGTTGACGTAGCTGGTCAGATTGTTGAAATCGATGCCGCCGGTCGGCGATTCATCGCCCGTGATGTTGCGCACGAAGCCGGCAATGTCGAAGCGGTCGGTCTTGTAACCGACGCGGACGCCGCCCTCGATCAGCTTGTCGTCCGAAAATTCGACCGAGCGATAGAGGAAGAACTGGACCTTCGAGCGGTAGTACCAGTCGGTGAAGGCATAGATCGCGCCGGCACCGACGGGGATTTCATAACCCGCCGTTGCGTTGAGCGTCCATTTCGGCGACTGCGGCAATTGGTTGCCGTCGATCGAGAAGATGCCCGGGCTGCCGGCGCGCGGCGGGTCGAGCACCGTGCACGGCGTCGCCGAGCCGCAGCCCGCGACGAAGGCATTGGCATCGTCGATCTCGGCGATGTTCCACGCGCCGCCGACCGAAAAGGTCAGGCCCTTTGCGGGGGCCGCCTGCAACTCGGCTTCGATGCCATGGCCCTTTGCATCGACGTTAAGCAGGCTCGCGACGTTCGACGTGCCGCCAACCGCGGTCAGCTGAAGATCCTTGGTGTCGAAATAATAGCCGGTCAGGTTGAAGCGGACACGGTTGTCGAGGAAGGCGGTCTTGATCCCCGCTTCATAGGACATCGTCTCTTCCTGATCGGCGGTCGAGATAACGCGCGAGAAGGTCAGGCGGCCCTGCACCGACGGCGCGCGATAGCCGCGCGCGACGCGCGCGTAGAGCGTCACCGCGTCCGACGCTTCATAGGTCGCGCTGGCGTCCCACGTCAGCAGCTTGCCCTTGACCTTGGCGGCCTGCGGCGGAACCGGCGTGTTCGGGTTGACGACGAAGTCGGGGCGCGTCTCGACGGGGCGCGAGGCGACGAAATCGCGCGTGTCATGATTGTAGCGCGCACCGGCCTGCAGCTTGAAGCCATTGTCGAATTCATAATTGACCGATCCGAAGATGCCATAGGCTTCGCTGTCCTGGCGCTGGATCGCGATTGCCGACGGGGTGGCGTCGGTCGGGCCGCCGAACTCGAAGCTCGAAATGTCGAGCTTTTCGTCGAAATAGAAGGCGCCGAACTGATAGCCGAGCCCGCCGCTGTTGTTCGACGCGACGCGGAACTCCTGCGTGAACTGGTCGAGGCTCGGCACATTGTCCTGGCTCTGCGCCTGGAACGGGATGAGGCCCGGGCCCGATTCGGGCAGGAAGACCGCGCCGAAGCCGCCGTCGATATCGCCGCGGCTGCGGAAATTGCCGTTCCAATAGGATGTGATCGAGTAAGCCGTCACCGGCCCGAAATCATATTCGAGGTTCAGCCCGACGTTATAGGTGTTGAGCTTCTGGAAATTGATCCCGTCCTGCCACACCTTGTCGCGTTCGAATTCGGTGCCCGCGCCGCCGAGGCCGACGAGCTTGTTGCTGCCCGGCAGCTGCGTATTGGCGCGGAAGATGATCGCCGAACCGTCATAGACGCGGACCTGCCCGGTCACACGGCCGGTGAAGGGACCATTTTCATATTGCAGCTGAAGCCGTGCGGCGATGTCGTCATAGCCGCCAAGATCATTCTTGTCCGTGGTCGCGATATTGTCGACCCAGTCGTTGCGATGCTGGTAGATACCCGAAAGACGGACCGAGAAGCCATTGTCGTCGGCGGCACCCGCCGCGACTTCGACCTGGCTGGTGCCGTAGCGGCCATAGGAGACGCGGGCGTAGCCGCCGGTCTTGCCGGGCTTGACGGTGTCGAACTTGACGATGCCCGCCGGCGTGTTGCGGCCGAACAGCGTGCCCTGCGGCCCGCGGAGGACTTCGACGCGGTCGAGGTCGAAGATCGGAAAGCCCTTGAGGATCGGATTTTCGAGGACGACGTCGTCATAGACGAGGCTGACCGGCTGCGACGCGTTAAGGTCGAAGTCGGTGTTGCCGAGACCGCGGATATAGAAGCGCGGAAAGGTGCGGCCGAACGAGCTTTCGATGTTCAGGCTTGGAACGCGGCCCGCGAGCACGCGGACATCCGACCCGGTCGAGGTGATCGCGCCGAGCGTATCGCCCGCCAGCACCGAGACGGCAACGGGCACGTCCTGCAGGCTTTCCTCGCGGCGCTGCGCGGTGACGACGATGTCGCCGAGACCGCCCTCTTCGGCGGCGGGGGCTTCCTGTGCCGCAGCGGGGGCGGCCCAGCTGCCGGCGGCGAGGACAAAGCTTATAGCAATAGCGGAAGGAAAGTGGCGCATGGCGAGCTTCCTGAAAGATGTGACGATGGGAGAGGTGCGAAAACAACCGCTCTTTGGCTTTCCGCGCGTGCGCAATCAATCGCGGAAGCGCGCGCCGCTGACTTTCGTGGCAGCAGTGTTGCGCATTTGCTGCACTTTTGCGCGCGTGGATTATGCCTTCCTTCGTCAGTCCCGCGACAGCGGGAACCCAGTGACGACCGTGCGATACGGCGCTGCCGCGTCGGCTTTTATTTGGGCCGGGCTCCCGCTTTCGCGGGACTGGCGAGGTGGATTTTAAAAGCTCAGCTCATCGTAGATTTTCGACAAATCGCCGCCCCACGGCCCTTCGTAGCGGTCGAGCAGGTCGTGCGCGGGGGATTTGCCGCTCTTGGCGATGCGGCGGAGCGGTTCGAGGAAGCCGACTTCATTGTCGCCCATCGAATTGACCTCGCCGCGCGCCGCGAGGCCCGCGGCGGCGATATCGAGGACGCGATGCGCGAGTTCGCCGACCGTGCCGCCTCCGGGCGCGGGGGCGTCGAGGCCTTCGTTGGGCACCGCGTCGCGGAGCGCCTGCTGTTCTTCGATGCTCCAACCCTTCACAAGATCCCAAGCGGCATCGAGTGCGCCCTGGTCGTAAAGGAGGCCGACCCACAGCGCCGGGAGCGCGCAGATGCGGTTCCACGGGCCGCCGTCGGCACCGCGCATTTCGAGGAAGCTCTTGAGCCGCACCTCGGGAAAGGCGGTCGACAGATGGTCGGTCCAGTCGGAGAGGCGGGGCTTCTCGCCGGGTAGCGCGGGCAGTTCGCCCTTCAGGAAGTCGCGGAAGCTCTGCCCCGCGGCGTCGATATATTTGCCGTCGCGGAAGACGAAATACATCGGCACGTCGAGCATATAGTCGACATAGCGTTCGTAGCCGAAGCCCTGGTCGAACACGAAGGGCAGCATGCCGGTGCGCGCGGGGTCGGTGTCGGTCCAGATATGGCTGCGGTACGACATATAGCCGTTGGGCTTGCCCTCGGTGAAGGGCGAGGAGGCGAAGAGCGCGGTCGCGAGCGGCTGGAGCGCAAGCGATACCCGGAACTTCTGCACCATGTCGGCCTCGCTCGCATAATCGAGGTTGGTCTGGATCGTGCAGGTGCGCAGCATCATGTCGAGGCCGAGACCGCCTACGCGCGGCATATGCTCGAGCATGATCTTGTAGCGCCCCTTGGGCATGATCGGCAGTTCGGCGCGCGTCTTGTCGGGCCACATGCCGAGGCCGAGGAAGCCGAGCCCGAGTTCGGCGCCGACCTCTTTCACCTGCTTCAAATGCCGACCGGTTTCGGCGCAGGTCTGATGGAGATTTTCGAGCGGCGCGCCGGACAGTTCCAACTGCCCCGCAGGCTCGAGGCTGACCGTGCCGTCGCTGCCGGCGAGCGCGATGACCTTGCCGCCCTCGATCACCGGTTCCCAGCCGAAGCGCGTGAGCGCCATCAACAGGTCGTGGATGCCGCCGGGTTCGTCATAGGAGGGCGCGCGGTGGTCGGCGGTGCGATAGACGAATTTCTCATGTTCCGTCCCGATGCGCCATTGTTCGCGGGGTTTTTCGCCCTTGATCATGGGGGCCGCAAGCTGGTCGCGGTTTTCGACGATGGGATCGTGGCTGTCCGAAGCGGTGCGCGTGCTCATTTCGCGCATTTAGACTATCCGGTATAGAATGCAATCGGGCTGTGAACGCCCCTATTCGACCATCGCACGCAGCTCGATCGCGAAGCTCGATCCCGGTGCCATCGTCCCCTGCGGGCGGACGCGCACATGCGTTACCGCGGGGTCGACGCCCTGAACATCGGGGGTGGGTGCATAGGTCCAGCTGGCACCGCCATCGTTCGAAAATTCCAGGTTATCGGCGGTGCTCGCGAGGCTGGTGAAGCCATAGCTGAGCCCGCTCGCGCCCGCCGCGAAGCGCACCGGGCCGGGCCCGGGGGCGAAGGTACCGACGAACAGTGCCAGATTCGCGGGGACCGCGTCGGTGACGACGACGCTGCCCGCCGTCGCCTGTGTCCCCGCCGGCGCGGTGACCGTCAGCGTGTAGGTGGCGAGACCGCCGGGGATCAGCTTGGGGTTGGCCGTGCCGTTGACGGGGTCGCTGTAGGCGAGCGAGGTCTTGGCGATCGCGAGCGGCAGCACATAGGCATTGGTGTAGGTGCAGGTCGTCGGCATCGTGTTGCCCGCGATCGTCAGCGTGCGCCCGGTCGGGCCGTTGGCAAGCGGGCTGCCGCCGACGCATTCGACGCTTGCATTATAAAGCGCGGCGACCGCGCCGCCGCCCCATGTTTCGGCTGGCAAGGTGACGGTGTCGCCCGCGCGCATGGTAACATAGCTGCCCGTCGCCGCATTGGGCGCGGTCGAGGCGAAGCTGGCGTTCGCGGTGCCGCCGCTCGTCGTCGCGGCGGCGCTGTGTCCCGCCGTTGCGCCGCTCCATGCCTTGGCGAGACGGAGTTGCTGCGCGATGCGATTGTTGGTGAAGGTACAGATAATCGCGGTGTCGGCGGCGCTCACGGTCAGCAGATTGCCCGCGAGCGCGGCGGCATTGCCCGTGCACGCCAGCGCGGCATTATAATGCGCGGCGCTGCCGACCGAGAAGCTTTCCGACAGCGTTGCCGCCTCGGCGGCATAGACCGTGACCGCGGCGTTGGTGTCGGTTTCGTTCGCGGCGTTGGCGACCGACAGGAAGCTGGCATTGTTGATCAGGCCGGTGGTGGCGAGCGTGGCGGCGTCGGCGAGCTTCGCATTGGTCCATGTCTTGCGCAGGACCAGCGTCGCCGACTTGCGGCTGTTCGTCCAGGTGCAGGTGAGCGCGCTGCCCGAAGGCATGGTGACGGTGCGGCTGAGGCCGCTGCCCGACGTCGCGACGATGGCATTGTCGCTGTTGCGGCGGCATTCGAGGCTGGAATTATAGTTGGCGGCGCTGCCGCTGGCGAAGCTTTCGGTCAGCGTCAGCGTGCTTCCCGCGACCGCGATGCTGGTCGCGTTACTGCTGGCCCCGCCGACGGCCGAACTGCCGCCGACGGGCAGGAAGCCGCCCGCAATCGAAAGATTCACTGCATCGCCCGCGATTCCGTTGACCCACGCCTTGGCAAGGACGACGGGCGAATCATTGTCGGTGATCGTATAGGTTGCGGCGGTGACCGCCGTGCCGCCGCAGCTTGTGGTGCTCGACAGCGTGTAGCCGGTACCGCCGGTCAACGCGATCTCGATCGTCTCGCTGCTCTCGGTGCCGGTATCGTCGGTGATGCTAATGCCCAAAGGCACAAGCGTGTTTGTATAGGTCCCCGCGGGCAGCGTCACCGTGAAATTCGCGGCGCCGTTCGGGGTCGTATAGTCGCTGCCGCGCGTCGCGGTTCCTCCGTTGATGCTGACATTGACCGTGCGTGCGGCAAAGAGCGTGCCGTTGACGCGCAGTTGAGGCAGATTCGCGCTTGCGATCGATTCGACCCCCGAGGCGCTGGCGGTCGACAGCTCGACGAAGGGATTGAGCGTGATGCGGATGTCGTCGAGGAAATTGCCGATACTGCCGGCATCGGTTGTGACGAACTGGACGCGCTGCACCCCCGACGCGCCGCTGTAGGTCGTGCTGCCGTTGTTGACATTCCAGACCTGGTTCGCGGTGGTCGACGATTGGGTCGCGAGGTTCTGGATCAGCGTGCCCGAACCATTTGCGATCTGGAAGCGCGCGGTCTGCGTCGCAGGGCCGCCGCTGCGCGCCCGGTGCGCGAAGGTCCAGCCGATCGGCTCGCCGCTGACCATGCAGATATTCTGGTAGAGCGCGCCCGGGTTATGCGCGTTCATTTCGGCGTGGACCGATCCGTCATGGGAGGGGACGCCGTTGAACCCCGAATCCCACAGCTCGATCTGGCCCGAGGTCGATTCCCAGCCGGGCACCGAGCCATTGGCGTAAATTTCGTAATTGGCGCCGCCCGCGCCCTGCGGATTGTTCGATTCGAACGAGGGATTGACGATCACGCGCTGCGCCGCGGCCGGCACCGCGCCGAAGACGAGCGCGCAGGCGGCGAGCGCGGCGGTCGGGCGGGACCACATCGTCAGTTCACGGTCGCGTTAAAGACCAGCGCCATCGCCGCCGCGGGGCCGAGCGAGGCGGTCGACGCCGAAACGCTGGTGCCCGCGAAGGCGGCGCCGAACGGATCGCTTTCGTCGGCGCCGGCGGCATTGTCGTCCTCGACCGTGGTGGCGCCCGCGCAGCTCGTCCCGCTGCGCAGCGAGCCGGGGACGAAAGCCAGCGTCGCGGGCAGCGGATCGGCCACGTCGATCCCGGTCGCGGTCGCGCTGCCATTGTTGGTGACCAGCAGGCAATAGCGCATGATCGCGCCGGGGATCGCCTTGGGATTGGTGGTCCCGTTCACCGGATCGCTGACGATACTGCTCGTTTTCGCGATCGCGAGATCGCCCACCGGTCGGCAGAAGCTGATGTCGTGCAGCGCCATGCCCTGTTGTCCGGGGTTGGCGGGGGCGAGGGCGTGGCTGCCATATTCGATGGTGATGCTGTCGACCGGCGCCTGGAAGGTGACGACGACGGTACCGTCCGGGCTGCCGTCGGCCGACAGGACATCGCCATAGGCGCTGTTGCCGATGACGTAATTGGCGGTCCCGTTGTTGAGGAGCGGATAGACGGGCGCGCCGTTATACGTGCCGGTGACCGTCACGCGGTCGGCGAACTGGCCGGAGGCGTAGTCGACGTCGAACAGACGGAACTGCGCGCCCGGAACCGCGGTGGGAAGGGTGATCGTCGAGGTGACGATACCCGCCTGGCTGGTGAAATCGACGAGCTGGAAGATCGAATGTTGCGCGGGAGACAAGCCGCCGGTCACGACATTCTGCCGCGCCGGCGACTGGCCGCCATAGGTCGCATTGCTGAGGAAGGCGCCGCCGCTGATCGCGATATTGAAATTCGCCGTGCCGATCGCGGTGAGCGGCTGGCTGCCGCTCGTCGTGCCCGCCGCCCAACTGACGCTGTCCCAGTCGTGGATTGTCGTGCCCGCCGGGCAGACGAGCGTCGGCGGCGTTCCGGCGATGCGCGTGCCCGACACGGTGAAGCTCGCGCTGTCATAATCGTCCTCCCCCGCTGTGCCGTTGCCGGGCGAACTGTCGGGATCGAAGGCGGCGGAGGCGCTGATTTCGGCGATGTTGGTCACGCTGGCGCCCGCCGTCGCGGCGACGGTGCCGCTGATCGTCAGCGTCCGCGTCACCCCCGGCGGAATGCTGCCGACGGTCCACACGCCGGTCGCTCTGTTATAGCTGCCGAAGCCCGAGGCGCCGGTGAAGCTGAAACCGGCGGGCAGCGTGTCCTGAACCGTAACGCCGGTTGCGGTCAGCGGCGACGCGCCCGCATTGGTCACGCTGAGGACGTAGTTGATGCTGGCACCGAATGCCGGCGCGGCGTTGCTGACCGATTTGGTCAGCGACAGGTCGGCATAAGGCGTGAGCGGAACCGTCGTCAGCAAAAGGTCGGATCGGGCGAAGGCGCCGCTGTCGCCGTTGAGCGAGTCGCAAATGATCAGCTGCCAGATGCCCGTCCCGTCTTCGCCGTTGAAGTCGGCGAGCGACCCTTGCGGGCGGAAGCTGCGCTGATAGGGCGGAGCCGCGACGGTCGCATCGTTCGTCGTATGCGTCGTGATGCTCGCCGCCGCGCTGTCGTCGAACAGGACGTTCAGATTGTCGGCGCTCGTTCCGATATTGGTGATGAGATTGACCACGGTGCCCGAGGGCGACACGAGCGTAGCGCGCAGGTCGCCGCGATAGGTATGCGTCAGCTGGACCCCGATATCGACGTCGGTGACCTGCGCATTGGCAGCGACGGTGAAATTGCGCACCATCGGGCTGGTGCACGGCGTCGCGCTTTCGCTGATCGTTCCGGTCGTTGTATTGCCGTAGCTGGTGGTCGTCTGTGCGGCGGCGGGATTGCTGGCAAGCGTCAACGCCAGCCAAACGAGCATGAGACATACCCGCACAGACTGCAAACACTGGCCCCCACGCCAGCGGTATCGGCTCTGGTCCCGCCGTTGCATGGCGCCCTTATGCGCTGCGGATAGCTAATATCGGGTTAAAATCGGTGGGTTAGCGTCAATTCTGTGCGCGGGTGGGACAGTTTGGGGGGGGGTAGGCGAAGCTTGGCTATGCCGGCTCACCACCCCAAGGCGGCTGCGTCGCCCCGGGCTGTGCCTATTCCCTGCCAGTCCAGTCGCCATGCTGGCCCATCCACAGGGTGACGGCGGCGATCGCCGCGGTTTCTGCGCGCAGGATGCGCGGGCCGAGCGCGATGCGGCGAACCGCGGAATGGGCGCGAAGCATATCGCGCTCGCGCGCCGTAAAGCCCCCTTCGGGCCCGGTCAGGATCGCCGCCGGTGCGGGCGCGCCAACCGCTGCGAGCGGCGCGCCTCCCGCCTCGTCGGCGAACAGCAGCGTGCGGTCCGCCGACCAGCCTTTGAGCAGCTGCGGCAGTTTGACGGGGTCGGCCAGCGCCGGGAGCGCGGTGCGGCCGCATTGCTCGCACGCTTCGACGATCTGGGCCTCGAGCCGTTCCTGCTTGACGCGTTCGACGATCGTGCGCTCGGTGATGACGGGCTGAAGCCGGGCGACGCCGAGTTCGGTCGCCTTTTCGATGATCCAGTCGAGCCGCGCTTTCTTGACCGGCGCGAAGCACAGCCAGAGGTCGGGGACGTGCTCGATGTCGCGGGTCTGGCGATCGATGCGCAGCGTCAGCGAACGTTTCGCCGTCTCGGCAACGATCGCGAGCCATTCGCCGCTGCGATTGTCGAACAGCAGGACCGGATCGCCGGCCTTCATTCGCATGACGCCCAGCAGGTAGTGCGCGGCATTGCCGTCGATCGCTACGGAGGCATCGAGCGCCAGGGGCTGGTCGACGAACAGGCGGGGCGTGCTGGCGGGCGGCCAGGCGGGCGTGGCGGGCATGAGAGGGGCGATAGCAGACCGCGAAATTTTGCGCATCTGTTGCCTTGCGGGGGGCGAAGCTGTCCCGATCCGGGTCGGATCGGCCGTTTCGAGGCGATATGCCCGCCCCTCCGATTAGCGGTTTGGTAAGCAGTTTCCCCCTAGTGCAACGATGCCAGCCACGCATCTGAGTGGGCCGCGTGTCTGGACCAAGAGGGGTTAGACTATGCGAGGGACCGTATTCAGCCGGCTGCGGCTGGGCGCTAGCAATCTTTTGCGCGACCGGCGCGGCAACGTCTATTTCCTGACCGCGGCGGCGCTTGTGCCCGTCGTGGCCATGGTCGGGTCGGGCATCGATATCGGGCGCGGCTATATGGCGCAGCTCCGCTTGCAGCAGGCTTGCGACGCGGGCGTGCTCGCGGGGCGCCGCGCCATGACCGGCACCGAATATTCGGCGTCGGCCAAGGCCGAAGCCAACAAGATGTTCAACTATAATTATTCCACCGACAAATATGGCAGCAGCCAGGTGAGCTTCGCGTCGCAGGCATCGGGCCCGTCGAGCGTCGTCGGCACCGCGCGCGCCTATTTGCCGACCGCGGTGATGCGGATCTTCGCCTACCCGGGTTTCGACCTGACCGCCAATTGTACCGCGAAGCTCGAAATCTCGAACGCCGACATCATGATGGTGCTCGACGTCACGGGGTCGATGGCGCAGACCAATTCGGGCGACTCGGTCAACCGCATTTCGGCGCTCAAGACCGCGACGATGGACTTTTTCGACACGATGACGGGCGCGCAGATCGGCGACGGCCGGCTGCGTTTCGGCGTCGTGCCGTACAGCTCGGCGGCGAATGTCGGCAAGATCCTCTACGACAAGAATCCGGCCTGGCTCGCCGACAATACCGAGCTGTGGTCGCGTTCGGCGAAGATGAAGACGGTCTATTCGAACCCGTCTTATGAGGAAGACGACGATTATCAGAACGGCACGACCAGCTATGGCAGCTGGTCGACGCTGAACAGCACCAACTACGGCCAGTCGACGTGCGAATCCGAAACGCCGCCCGCCGATACGACGCCGACGTCGCAGGGCAACCCGTCGGCGAACCAGACCAACCAATATGTCGACAGCGACGGCAACCGCGTCACCACTTACGACACGAGCCAGACCTATCGCTATTATACGCACCGCTATAGATGGAAACCCGGCAGCTGGAATGTTAAGGCCTATTGTGCGCTGGAACGCCGCACCGCGACCTTTACCCGGACGCATACGACCACGGTGACCGAGACCCCGACGCTCGTCTTCGACAATAAATATATCTACCAGAAGCGGAACTTCGACGTTGCCCAGGCCAAGGGCGGATCGTCGTTCGAAAATGACACCGGCGATTCGGGCGCGAAGATCTTTTCGACCTGGGGCGGGTGTGTCATCGAGCGCGGGACCGAGGCGTTCGGTCCGAACGAGACCGCGCCAAACGCCGCCTATGACATGGATGTCGATACCGCACCGGGCAGCGACCCGATCACGAAATGGCAATTGCTGGTGCCCGAAATCGCCTTCCCCTTTGCCAGCGGCCCGGGAAGCACGCCCTCGTCGGCAAGCGAAGTCACCGTGAACAGCAGCAGCGTCAGCGGCGACGGCAGCACCAACGGAAGCTGGCAGCGCTTTTCGAAATATTGGTCGAACGGCTGGGGCGTGTGCCCGGCCGCGGCGATGAAGCTGACGACACAGACGGCGAACGACCGGTCGAGCTTCAACAGCTACATCAATTCGCTCCAGCCGGTCGGTGGTACCTATCACGACGCGGGCATGGTGTGGGGTGTGCGGCTGTTGTCGGCGGACGGCATGTTCTCCGACGAAAATGCCGCCGCGCCGAACGGCCGGCCGATCAGCCGCCACATCATCTTCATGACCGACGGCGAAATGTCGGCAAACATGGGCAATCTGTCGTTCCAGGGGTATGAATGGAAGGACAAGCGCGTCGGCGGCACAAGCGATTCATCGCTGACCGCGCGGCACAACAACCGCTTCCTGCAACTGTGCGAAAAGGCCAAGGCCAAGAATATCACGGTCTGGGTGGTCGGTTTCGGCGTGACGCTCAACGACCAGCTGACCAAATGCGCGTCGTCGGGCAAGGCATATCAGGCGAACAATGCGTCGCAGCTGAACGATCATTTCCAGGCGATCGCGCGCCAGATTTCCAAACTGCGGTTGGCCGAATGATGCGCCGGCTCATCCTGCTCCGCCGGCTTGGCCGCGACCAGCGCGCGAACGTCATCATCGAGTTTGCGCTCGCCGGGCCCTTCTTCCTGCTGCTGGTGATGGGGCTGTTCGACTATAGCTGGCAGATGTACGCCAACCAGGTGTTGCAGGGCGCGGTCGCCAATGCTGCGCGCGACGCGACGCTCGAAATCAATGCGGGCAACCAGGTTGCGCTCGACAACAATGTCAAACAGCAGGTGCAGAATGTGTTCAAGGACGCGGACCTGACCTTCGAGCGCAAGGCCTATGAAAGCTTCGACCAGATCGGCGATCCCGAGGTCGCGGTGCCGAACGACACGGGCTATTGCTTCGACGACCTCAACAATAATGGAAGGCTGGACGACGATGTCGGCAGCGACGGCAACGGCAGCGCCGAAGATGTCGTGCTGTACACGGTCAAGATGAAGTTCGATCGCATCCTGCCGGTCTGGCACATGCTGGGCCAGCCGAAGGAAACGACGCTGACCGCGACGTCGGTGCTGCGCAACCAGCCCTATGGTGCGAATACGTCGACCAGCAAGAATATCTGCGTGAAGACATGACGATCGGAACGGAGCCTTCCATGCGACTGAAGACCATCCTGACCCGCGCCCGCGCGCTTCCGGCGCGGCTTGCGCGCCGCGCCCGGCTGGCCCGCGACACGCGCGGAACCGTCATCATCGAAATGGCCTTTGCCGTGCCGCTGCTCGTGCTCCTCGGTTTTGGGGGGCTGGAAATGGCCTATCTGACGCTCGCCAACACGCGGATCAGCCAGATCGGCCTCAGCGCCGCCGACAATGCCTCGCGCATCGCGGCGGGTACGTCGCTGTCGCTGCCGCAGATCCGCGAACTCGACATCAACGAGGTGTTCACGGGTGTCGAGGAACAGGCGAGGGGACTCGAATTCAAGAAACATGGACGCATCATCCTGTCGAGCCTCGAACGCAATCCCGAGGGCGGCCAATGGATTCACTGGCAGCGCTGCTATGGCGACCTCAAGGCAGCGTCGAGCTATGGCCTCGAAGGCAAGGGCAAGACCGGCACCGATTTCAAGGGCATGGGCCCGGAGGGCCGCGAAGTCACCGCGGCGGCCGGTACGGCGGTCATGTTCGTGGAAATCGTCTATGAATATCAGCCGCTGGCGTTCGGTTCGTGGCTGGGCCCGCGGACAATCCGTTCGACGGCGGCGTTCAACATCCGCGAATCGCGCGACCTCAGCAAGGTTCATGGCCCGGGGATCAAGTCGGTCTGCACCTAGGGCCAGGACCCTGAACCGCCGATAACCGCGGATTGCCAATCGGGCATTTATCGCGGCCGCACCGGCTGCTACATGCGCCGCTGCCGATGACTGCCACCCATCCTCCCGACAGCCAGCTTCGCGGTTTCGTTGCCCTGCTGCCCGCCGCGACCCGGCCCTATGCGCTGCTGGCGCGATTCGACCGGCCGATCGGCTGGTGGCTGCTGTATTGGCCGTGCGCGTTCGGCGTCGCGCTCGGCGGCGGAGCGCTCAGCCGCTGGCCGCTGCTGCTGTGGTTCCTGCTCGGCGCGATCGCGATGCGCGGGGCGGGGTGCGTCTATAACGATATCGTCGATCGCGACCTCGACGCGAAAGTCGCGCGCACCGCGTCGCGACCGGTGGCGAGCGGGGCGGTGTCGGTGCGGAATGCCGGGCTGTGGACGGCGCTGCTCGCGCTCGTCGGGCTGCTGGTGCTCGTCCAGCTGCCGCGCCCGGCGCAGATCGTCGCGCTCGCCAGCCTGATCCTCGTCGCCGCCTATCCTTTCATGAAGCGCATCACCTGGTGGCCGCAGGCGTGGCTGGGGCTGGTGTTCAGCTGGGGCGCGCTCGTCGCGTGGGTCGCGGTGGGCGGGGCGCAGGGAATGGCATTGCCCTTGCTCTATGCCGGCTGCATCGCGTGGGTGATCGGCTATGACACCATCTATGCCTTGCAGGACATCGAGGACGATATGCTCGTCGGCGTCAAATCGAGCGCGCGCGCGATGGGCGGGCAGGTGAAGAGCGGGGTCGCGCTCTGCTATGCCGCGGCGCTCGGCTGCTGGGGCGGCGCGCTGTGGGCGGTGCGGCCCGACCCGCTGGTGCTGGTGGCACTGATCCCCGCGGCGGTGCAGCTGACCGGGCAGGTAGTAACACTCGATCCCGCGAGCGGCGAGGATGCACTGGCGAAATTCCGCAGCAACCGCTTTGCCGGGCTGCTCGTCTTTGCGGCGATGCTGGTGGTGGGGATGGCGCGCTGAATCGATCCTTCCCTGTGCCGCAGGCATGGGGGGTGGCAGCGGCACGGCCGCTGACGGGGGGCTGACAGCGCATCGTCGCGGCCCTGCACCGCCGCCCGCACTCCCCGTCCCCACCGCTTCGCCGCAGGGAGGATTATTCGGCGGCGAGCAGTTCCTCGGCGCCGCCAAGATCGACCGAGACGAGACGGCTGACGCCGCGCTCGATCATCGTCACCCCGAACAGGCGGTGCATGCGCGCCATCGTCACGGCATTGTGCGTGACGATCAGGTAGCGCGTGTTGGTTTCGCGGCTCATCCGGTCGAGCAGGTCGCAGAAGCGCTCGATATTCGCGTCGTCGAGCGGCGCGTCGACCTCGTCAAGCACGCAAATCGGCGCCGGGTTGGTGAGGAACAGGCCAAAGATCAGTGCGACGGCGGTGAGCGCCTGTTCGCCGCCCGACAGCAGGGTGAGCGTGCCGAGCCGCTTGCCCGGCGGCTGCGCCATGATTTCGAGCCCCGCTTCCAGGGGGTCGTCCGAATCGACGAGTTCGAGATGCGCCTGGCCGCCGTTGAACAGCGTTGTGAAGAGGCGCTGGAAATGGCCGTTCACCGCCTCGAACGCCGCGAGCAGGCGCGCGCGGCCCTCGCGATTGAGGCTGCCGATCGATCCGCGGAGACGATTGACCGCTTGCGTCAGTTCCTCGATCTCGGCGGCGCTCTTCTCGCGCTCGGTGTCGAGTTCGACGAGTTCGTCGGCGGCGACGAGGTTGACCGGGCCCAGCCGTTCGCGGTCGGCGATCAGCCGGTCGTGCTGCGCCGATTCGGCGTTGGCATCGCCGACGCTCGCACTCTCGAAACCTGCCTTCTGCGGGAGGAGCGGCGGTGGGCATTCGAAGCGTTCGCCCGACAGGCGCCCCATCTCGATGCGGCGGAGTTCGGCGTTTTCAGAGCGCGCCACCGCGCCCGCGCGCGTTTCGCGCGCGCCGGCGACGCGCTCGCGGATCGCGTTCAATGCGGTTTCGGCTTCGCGGAGAGCGGCCTCGGCGGCGCGCTCCTGCGCTTCGGCGGCGGCGACCTTGTCGCGCAGCGCCGCCTGCTGCGCTTCGGCAGCGCAGCGCTGTTCGGCAAGTTCCGCCGGCACATCGGCAAGCTTGGCGGCCTCGGCCGCCAGCGCCTCGGCGCGCTTGTCCATCTCGGTCACGCGGCGTGCGGCTTCGCCGGCGCGCGCTTTCCAGCTCTTGATTTCGGCGCTGACGACCGCCTGCCGTTCGCTCAGCGACGCGAGCGTGCGTTCGTGCGCGGCCAGGGCATCGCGCGCGGTGCCGGCGTCGGCGCGCGCGCGTTCGGTCGCCTGTTCCTCGGCGTCGAGCGCCGCCCGCGCAATGCTGTCGTCGGGAAGCGCGGTAAGAACGGCCTGCTGCACCGCCAGCGCGTCGGCGGCTTCCTTCGCGGCTTCGGCGATTTCGGCGAGGCGGCGGTCGAACAGGGCGGCCGCGTCGCGGTGACGATCGAGCGCAGCTTGCGCCTGGTCGGCAGCGCGCAACGCGTTGCGCCGTTCTTCGTCGGCCGCGGCAAGCGCCTTGCGTGCCGTGGCAGCGGCTTCGGTCAGCGCGGCGGCTTTCGCGGCCGCGGCGTCGCGCCGGTCGCTCAGTTCCTGCACGCCGAGTTCGATCTGCGGCCGCTGCGCGGCAAGCGCCTCGAGGCGGTTCTGGCGTTGCAGCCGCTCGGTCGCGGTCGCGCCGTCGCCGCGGGTGGCAAAACCGTCCCAGCGGCGCATCATCCCGTCGAGGGTGACCAGGCGCTGGCCGACCGCGAGCGGCTGATCCTCGTCGGTTTCGGCGACCGCCACCTGTGCGAGGCGTCGGGCCAGTGCGCCGGGCGCCTGGACGAACTCGCCCAGCGCCTTGCTGCCGGTCGGAAGCGCCGGATCGTCCCCCCCCTTGTCGGCGCCGCGCCAACTGCGCGGAGCATCCCTGTCGGTGCCGGCGTCGAGGTCGTCGCCGAGCGCGGCGGCGAGTGCGGCTTCATAACCCGGCGCAACCCGCAGCTGATCGAGGATGCGGCCCTCGTCGCTGCGCGCGGCGGCAAGCGCGCGTTCGAGCGTCGTCGCCTCGCCATCGAGCGCGGCAAGCGCGGCGCGCGCCTCGGCCAGCCCCGCCTCGACGCCTGCGAGGTCGGCGGCGGTCGTCTCGCGATCGGCCTCGGCCTCCTGCAGCGCGCTTTCGGCGGCGGCGATCGCGCTTTCGGCCGCGTCGGCGGCTTTCACGCTGTCGGCGTGCTTCGCGGCGAGCGCGGCGCTGTCGCCGAGCGCGGCCAGATCGGCGTCGACGCGCGTCTTGTCGTTCGCCACGCGGCGCACCGCGGCTTCGGCGCTTTCCACCGCCGATACGGCGATGCGCCGGTCGGCCGCCTCGCTTGCCGCTTTTGCGCGCGCTTGCGCAAGCGCGACTTCGGCGTCGCGAAGGCGGGCCTGCGCGGCGAGGCTGGCGTCGGCGAGCGCGGTCTTGCCGGCATCGTGTCCGGCGATGTCCTGCGCGAGCTTTTTGGTTTCGGCGTCGAGCGCGGTCAGCGCGGCATGGGCTTCGCGCGCGAGCTCGCCTTCGTGCGCGCGGTCGTCGGCGATGCGCCGCTGTTGCGCGGCCAGATCCTCGAGCCGCTGAAGCGCGGCGCGCTCTTCGCCCTGCAATCTCACCTGGGTTGCGGTCGCCTCGGCGAGCGCCTCGCGCTGTGCCTGCGCATCGCTGCGTGCTGCGGCGACGCGGGTGGCGACCTCGACCTGCGCTGTCGTCACGGTTTCGAGTTCGTCCTGCGCGGTCTTGACCGCCGCCTCGGCCGCATCGGCGTCGCGGCGCGCCTGATCGGCGGCGGCGGCGGCGTCGCGCCAGCGCGCATAGATCAGCCGCCCCTCGGCAATGCGAATATCATCGGAGAGATTCTTGTATTTCTCCGCCGCCCGCGCCTGCCGCCGGAGGGCATTGGCGCGCACTTCCATATCGGCGACGATTTCGGAAAGCCGCGTCAGGTTGGTCTCGGTCGCGCGCAGCTTCTGCTCGGCATCCTTGCGCCGCACATGGAGGCCCGCGATCCCGGCCGCCTCTTCGAGCATCGCGCGGCGGTCGGTGGGCTTCGCGGCAATGACGTTGGCGATCTTGCCCTGGCTGACGAGCGCGGGGCTATGCGCGCCGGTCGCGGCGTCGGCAAAGATCAGCGCGACGTCCTTTGCACGCACGTCGCGGCCATTGGCGCGATAGGCGCTTCCCGCGCCGCGTTCGATGCGGCGGATGACTTCCAGATCGTCGCCGTCGTTCGAATCCGACAGCCCCGCAACGAGTGCGCCCTCGGTATCGCAGTGGAGCGCGACCTCGGCGAAATCGCGCGCGGGACGCGACGAGGTGCCGGCGAAGATGACATCCTCCATCCCGCCGCCGCGCATCGATTTGGGCGAAGATTCGCCCATCACCCAGCGGATCGCTTCCAAGAGGTTCGACTTGCCGCAGCCATTGGGCCCGACGACGCCGGTCAGCCCCGGCTCGATGCGCAGTTCGGTGGGTTCGACGAAGCTTTTGAAACCGGTCAGGCGCAGCCGCTTTATCTGCACGGGATAGGTCCGGGCAGCTTAACGAATCGGAGCTGGTGCAACCTTGGTGTCACATATCCCCCATGAAGCCGTCATGCCGCGTGGCGGGGGGAGTCGCAAGGGGCAGGATTTGCCTGCCCCTCGCTCATTTCAGCGTCAGCGCGCGCCCATCGTGCGCAGGCGGTCGCGCAGCGGACCCCAAGAGGCGACACCCTCGACGACCTGGCCGTTGATGGCGAAGGTCGGGGTGCCGGTGATCTGATATTTTTCGACCCCGGCGTTGGTGCCTTTTTCGATCGCTTCGACATTTTCGACCTTGCCGAGGCACTGCTGGATCGTCGCGGCGGGGACGCCGCGCTGCTGGTAGAATTGGTCGATCCCCCAACCCTTGGCGAGCGCAGTGAAGCGCTGTGCCGGCGGCAGCTTCGTCGCTTCCTCGATCCCCGGCTGGGGTTTCGATGCGCCGGCGATGAAGGCTTCATGCTCGATGAAGGTCGCGTCGGCGAGCGGGAAGAAGCGGTCGGGCCCGGTGCATTTGACGATCGCGCCGGCGATCGCATCGACCGGGTGCAGCATGAAGGGCGTCAGCTTGTACGAAACGCGGCCGGTGTCGACGAAGTCGCGCTTCAGTTCCTCGTGCGAATCCTGCGCGAACTTCGCGCAGTGGCCGCAGGTGAAGGCGCCAAATTCCTCGAGCTTGATCGGCGCGTCGGGGTTGCCCATGACGACGCCGTCGCCTTCGACGCGTACGACTTGCGACCAGCTCTTGCCGGCGGGCGGTGCGACCTTTGCGACTACCTCCTGCTCCTTGGCGGGGTCGTCGGCGCCGCCGCCGCAGCTGGCGAGTGCGAACGCGCCGAGCGAGGACAGAAGGGCGATACGAAGCGATGCGTTCATCTTTGTCTTTCTCCACGGAAACGGGAATGGGGGGCTTTTAGGAAGCCTTGAGCGCGAGGTCGAGTTTGGATTTGAGCGCGGGCCAGGTGGTAACTTCGGCGTTGCGGCCGTTGACGAAGAAACTTGGCGTGCCGGTGACGCGGTCGGCATTGAGGCCGATGTTGGTCATGCCGGTAAGTTCGGCCTGCGCGACTTCGCTGTCGAGCGCGGCGTCGAGTTGTGCCTGCGTATAGCCGCGGCCGCGCATCAGCGCGACGAGGCCGGTGGCAGCGGCGATCTTGCGCGCGCGCTGGCCAGTGTCGCCTTCGAGCCAGCTTTTCTTTTGCGCCTCGCTCGCTTTCTGGACCTTGTCCATGATGGCGGGGAAGGCGGCAAAGATGGCCTGATGATTGCCCGCGAAGCCCTTGGCGCCGCCCGCCCGCGCGAGCAGCGCCGCGACCATGTCGACGGGATCGCGAACCAGGTTGCGATATTCGAACAGGATCAGGCCGCGGTCGATATAGCCGGTCTTCAGCGGTAGCGAGCCCGCTTTGGCAAAATCGGCGCAGACGTGGCAGGTGTAGCTGAAATATTCGACCAGCTTCACCTTCGCCGCGGGGTTGCCGACGAGGAAGGCGCCGATCGGGCTGGTCGTAACGGTCGCCGACCAGGCGGGCCTGGCGGGGGTCGCGGCGAGCAATGTCAGCGCGGCGCCCGAAATTGCGAGGACCGCGGCGCGGCGATCGATGTGCGGATCGTCAAAAGCGGACATGAAATACACCCTATCTGATACGGGGCAGCTTGGGCGGCGTCGCGAGCCCGGCTGCCATGCGTTCGAGCACGGTGCGCAGTTCCGGGTCGCCGATGTCGCGTAAACTGTCCCCCAGTTCGGCGGGTACGGGTTTCAGCATTGCCGGCGGCTGAACGGGCGCGGCCGGCGTAACCTGGCCGTGCGTCATGCGGACCTGCGCGACCGCGGCATAGCCGAAGAAGCGATTGACCGAAGCGACGATGTCGGGGGCGACATGTTGCAGCATTGGCGCGTGCGCCCCGCTGATCGTCAGGTGCAGCGTCCCGCCCGCCTTTTGCCCAGCAGGAAATCGGATCATCGCTGGCTGCGTGACGTCGGCGAGCCGGTCGCCGACGATCTCGCGCCAGCGGCTGACTACCGACGCCTGGATGAAGCCGAATTTGCGGAACGCGGCGCGGCCGATTTCTGGAACGAGGTCGGATATCATGCGCGCTTCGCCGCCGCGCGGGCGTTCATAGGCGCGCACCGGCGCCTTCGCGGCCTTCGCCCCGGTCTTGGCCCCAGTCTTGGCCTTTGCCTTTTTGGCCGGCCGATCCTCGCCTGCGTCTTTCGTCATGGCGGGTGCCATGCCATAGGCGAGGGGTGAGCGTCCAGACTTCGAGCATCGCAGCAACCATCGCCGACGTCTTCGCGGACCGGCTCCTCGCCTGGTACGACCGCGCCGCGCGCGACCTGCCCTGGCGGATCGCGCCGAACAGCGACGAAACCCGCGATCCCTATCGTATCTGGCTTGCCGAGGTGATGCTCCAGCAAACGACCGTTGCGGCGGTCGCGGGCTATTTCGCCCGCTTTACCGAACGTTGGCCGACCGTCGCCGATCTAGCTGCGGCCGACGATGCCGATGTCATGGCGGCGTGGGCGGGGCTTGGCTATTATGCCCGCGCGCGCAACCTGCTCGCCTGTGCGCGCGCCGTCGTTGCCGATCATGGCGGGCATTTCCCCGACAGCGAAGCCGCGCTGCGCGCGCTGCCGGGCATCGGCGACTATACCGCGGCGTCGGTCGCGGCGATCGCATTCGGGCAGCACGCGGTGGTGGTCGATGCGAATATTGAGCGCGTGATTGCCCGTCACCGGTGGATCGAAACGCCGTTGCCGATGGCAAAGCGCGAGATACGGGCCACACTGGCGCCGCTCGTCCCGGCGGCGCGGCCGGGCGACTTTGCGCAGGCTCTGATGGACCTTGGCGCCACCGTCTGTACGCCGCGCGGACCTGCCTGCGCGATCTGCCCGGTGATGGCCGACTGCCGCGCGCGTGGGCGGCCCGATATCGAGCGCCTGCCGGTCAAGCCGCCGAAAAAGACGAAGCCGCATCGCTATGGGCTGGCGCACTGGATCGAAGTCGACGGCAGGATATGGCTGGTCAAGCGTCCCGCGAAGGGCATGCTCGGCGGCATGCGTGCGCTACCCGGCGGCGACTGGACCGACGTGCGGCCGGCCGAGTCGGGAATCGTCAGCGTCGATCATGGTTTCACCCATTTCGACCTGACGCTGGCATTGGTGCGGCGCGAACCCCCCGCCGAGGGGGCCTCGGAAGCCCCGGATGCCGCAACGGAAGGCGGCTGGTGGCCGATCGCGGGCCTTGACGCGGCCGGGCTGCCGACGCTCTATCGCAAACTGACCGACAAGATGCTGGAGAGAGACGCATGAACATGATGGTGTCACGCCGCGCGCTGATGGGTGGAATGGCGCTGGCGGGTGCGGGTGCGTTGCTGCCGCGCGCGGCGCTGGCATGGAAAGTCGACGGCGCGGCGCTCTATCCCGCGACCAACGCCTTCATCAAGGGCTTCGTCGATCGCCGCGAACTGGCCGGCACGCTCGCCGCGATCGGCAAGGGGCAGGAGGGGGCTGCCTTTTTCGGCGCGGGCGTCCAGTCGATCGGCGATGCGGTGCCGGTCGGCCCCGACACGCTGTGGCGTCTCTATTCGATGACCAAGCCGGTGACGGGCATCGCTGCGATGCTGCTGATCGAAGACGGCAAGATGACGCTCGACCAGCCGATCGCCGATTTCCTTCCCGCCTTTGCGAATATGACGGTGCAGAATGTCCCCGATGGCTCGATCACCGACGTTCGCCCGGCCAAGGGGCCGATCACGGTGCGCCAACTGCTCACCCATACGGCGGGTCTCGGCTATGGCATCATGCAGAAGGGCCCGATCAAAAAGGCCTATGACGATGCGGGCATCTTTGGCGGGCAGGTCAGCCGCCTGCCGATTCCGGGGGTGCCGACGACGAAACCCGCGCCCAGCCTGGCCGAATTTGCCGACCGGCTGGCGAAGCTGCCGCTCGTTTACGAGCCCGGAACGCGCTGGAGCTATTCGGTCAGCCTCGACCTGACCGGGCGGTTGATCGAAGTCGTGTCGGGCCAGGCGTTCGATGCTTTCCTGAAGGCGCGCATCTTCGACCCGCTGGGGATGGCGAGCACGGGCTTTCGGGTCGCCCAGCGCGATGTCGGGCGGTTCACGACCAATTATGCACCGATGGGCGGCGCGCTGTTGCCGGTCGATCCGGCGACCAGCTCGATCTATCTCGACCCGCCGCCAATCCCCTATGGCGGCGGCGGGCTGGTTTCGAGCGCGCGCGATTACGACCGCTTCCTTGCGATGCTGCTGGGTGAAGGCGCCACCGGCGGCGTGCGGGTAATTAAGCCCGAAACCGCGCGGCTCGCGATGTCGAACCTGATCGCCGACAGCGTCGATCGCAGGGGGACCTTCATTGACGGGCAGGGCTTTGGCGCGGGCGGGCGCGTGTCGCTGCCGACCTCGCCGGGCGGCGAGGGCATTTTCGGCTGGGCGGGCGCAGCGGGAACGATCGGTTTCGTCCATCGTAAGCTCGGTTATCGCGCGGCCGGCTATACGCAGATCATGCCGTCCGACGCCGTGCCTTTCCAGTCGAAGTTCGGCGAGACCTTCTTCAAGGATGTGATGGCCTGATGTCGCTTCCGCTCGGTTTCACCGGCGCGCGGCTCGACCGCGCCGACCAGCTGCGCACGAATGCAGAGGCCTTCGCCGCCGCGGTTGCCGATCCGCGCGCGCGTTGCCTCGCGCTCGACGGGATCGATTTCGTACCGGGGACAAGCGGCGGGCTGCGTTGGGAGCCGCTCGATCCCGCCGACACACGCGCGCCGATGCTGCTCGGCATCGACGAGGCGGGGGTTCCGCATTTCGTGCGCGAAGCGCCCGCGGGGGTGCGCATCGACGCGCGTTCGCGCACGGTGATGCGATTGCTGCCGCTGCTCGCGGGCGAGGAGGCGGCGCTTTATGGCGGCGCGCGCAGCCTCGTCGACTGGCACGCGCGGCACCGCTTCTGCGCGGTGTGCGGATCGCCGACCGAGCTGTTCCGCGGCGGCTGGGGGCGCAAATGCGGTGCGTGCGGCGCCGAGCATTTCCCGCGCGTTGACCCTGTCGTCATCATGCTTGCCGAATGCGAGGACCGCGTCCTCGTCGGACGGCAGGGCGGCTTTCCGCCGGGCTTCTTCTCGGCGCTTGCGGGGTTCGTCGAGCCCGGCGAATCGCTCGAGGAAGCCGTCGCGCGCGAATTGTGGGAAGAGGCGGGTATCCGCGTATCGGATGTCGCCTATGTGGCGAGCCAGCCCTGGCCCTTTCCCTCGTCGTTGATGATCGGTTGCCGCGCGACCGCCAAGGATCCCGCACTCACGCTCGACACGACCGAGATCGAGGCGGCGATGTGGGTCGACAAGGCCGAGGTGCGCGCGGCGCTGGCGGGCGATATGGCCGCGCCGTTCATGGCGCCCCCGTCGTTGGCGATCGCGCGGCATTTGCTGGAGGATTGGGCGGGTTTATAGGGCGAGGGCAATGACGGCTTTGGGATGGGGAGCCCCGCATGCTGCCTGCGCACGCAATCTACCAGCGTAGACGATTCGTGATACAACCCCACAGTGATACTCGCTCATCCACATTTACATGCGCGCCACCAAGGCGAGCGGCGGGTTGGCCAGCGAAAAGGATATTGAGCATTCCCTTGGTCAAACCTTCAGGAATAGGGATCGTTGCCGAACCAGAATCTTGGAGCACGCCATCGATAAAAACCTCTACAGTTGGAGCACTTGCCCACACGATGAGATGATCGAGGGTCCATTCAATCTCGCCAACGGCGCGACCACTAGCAGCTCTCATGGCGACGGTTGATCTAGCTGGCACAACAAACTCTTCAGCCCATGGCTCAAGCCACACCAAAAGCGCGTCGCGTCCCGGGTTAGAGAGACTCCATTGACTACCTAGATTAGCCATTGCGATCAGCATCCCAGGTTGGGCTTATGTCCGCAACCGGTCGAAACCTGCCGCAAGGCGCGGAGATCGCGAGGCTCAGAATTTCTTGCCGGTGATCCGGCTGATTTCCTTCGCCACCATCGCTTCGACGAGCGAGGGCAGGTTGGCGTCGAGCCACTCCTTGAGCATCGGGCGAAGCGCGTCGAGCACGACCTCTTCCATCGTACGGCCGGCCACCGTGGGCGCTGCGACGGTCGCGGCGGCGACGGCGGGCGTTACGGCGGCGGTCAGCGCGTCGAGCGACTGGCGCGCGGCATCGGCGCTGGCTTCGGAGACAAGCTCGTCGTCCGCACGATCGGCCTGGGCGCGGTCTTCTTCGTCCTGAAGGTCGAGGATGTCGTCGGCTTCGGGGACGCGAATTTCGCGTGCGCTACCGGGCGCTTCATCGCGAGCGATCACGCGCCGAATCGACGACAAGATATCTTCCATCGACGGTTCCCGCGACATATCGCCCATAACCAACCCCCTAAACCATCGCGCTTACCGGATGGTTAACGCGCCTCTTACCGATTCGGGGCGGCTTTTGCCAATCCTTATTGCGGCGGCAGCGACGGCGGGCCTTCGGGAACGCCGGCATTTGCCGGCGGAACGGTGCGCGTGTCGGTCGCGACCTGTTGCGGCGCCGGATCGTCGGCCCAGTCCCACAGCTCGCCCTTTACGCGCCTGTAATTGACTTCGGGATCGTAAAGCGCGCCGCCCTCGAGCCCCAAGTCGCGCGCTTCGGCCTTGCCCATCGCGGCGAGCACCGAGAAGGCGGCGACGTAGCTGTTGCGCCGTGCCGAAACGAGCTGGACCTGCGTATTCAGATATTCCTGCTCGGCGTTCAAAATATCGAGGATCGAGCGCGTGCCGACGCTGTTTTCGGCGCGCACGCCTTCCAGCGACAGCGCGTTCGCGCTGACCGCTTGCTGCGTTGCGGCAATGATCCGCTCGTTTGCTTGCCAAGCGGCGTAGGCGCCGCGCGTCTGCGCGATCACGCTGCGTTCGACTTCGATATATTGTTCCATCGCCTGGCTGCTGCGTGACTGTGCCTGGCGGACCTGCGCCGAACGGCGCCCGCCGGTGAAGATCGGCAGCGTGACCTGCACGCCCGCCGCGGCGCTGGAGGTTTCCTGTGTCACGCTGACGCCGGGAACGCCGCTGTCGAGCGAACCGAGATAATTATTATAGCCGCCGTTCAGGATCGCCGACACTTTGGGCGCGCGCGACGATTTGGCGGTGCCGATGTCGGCTTTCGATGCGTTGACCTGCTGGTTCGCCGATTCGATGTCGGGGTTGCTGTTGAGCGCGACCGCGACGGCCTCTTCGGCGGTGCCGGGCAGGTTCGGAAGCGTCGGCGGCGCCTCCAGATCGACCGGTGCATCGCCGACCAGGCGGATATAGGTTTCGCGGCTGGAGATCAGATTGGCTTCGGCGGTGCGCAGGTCGCCCTCGGCGAGCGCCAGCCGCGCTTCGGACTGGGCAACATCGGTGCGGGTCAGATCGCCGATTTCGAACCGGTCGCTCGTCGCCTGTAAATTGGTGCGGAGGACCGACACATTTTTTTGATTGAGCTGGACGATCGCCTGATCGCGGATCACGTCCATATAGGCGCCGACGACCTGCGAGAAGATGCTCGCTTCGGTCGCGCGTAGATCGGCCTGTCCTGCCTCGACGCGATATTTGGCCGCGCGTACCGCGTTGCGTACCGCCCCGCCCTGATAGAGCGGAACCGTCAGCTGGCCGCCCGCGCTCAGCGAGCGTGCGGGCGCGTTGAAGCTGTTGCCCGGAACGATAAGATTTTCATCATAGGTCGCCTGCGTTCCGATGTCGGGAAGGCCGTAGCTCTTCTGGATCGGGACATTCTCGTCGTTCGCGCGCTGGCCCGCGCGCGCTGCGGTCAGCGTCGGGTTATTTTCATAGGCCTTGGCCAGTGCCCCTTGCAGCGTTTCGGCGTGCGACGCGGCGGGCAGCGCCAGCGCCCCCGCCGCGAGTCCGACGAGCCAGCGCGTCCGGCGAAACTGTGTCTTGTTGGTATCGCGCATCGTCATATCAGCCTGCAACAGGGGAGAAATTGCGTCAGAATTGAAAACCCGCCGGCGCCGCAAAGCCGGGCAGCGGGGCAACGTCCATGTCGGCAAAGCTGCGCAGCGGAAGCGCACCGCCGGCCTTTACCCCCTGAACCAACCGCGTGACCGCGCCTTCGCGGCGCGCCGCGACCAGCCGGCCCCCTTCGGCAAGCTGCGTCGCGAGCGTTTCGGGGAGGATGTCGATCGCGCCTTCGATGATGATGCGGTCGAAGGGTGCGGCGTCGGGCAGACCGGCGGCCAGCGGCCCTTCGGCCCAGTGGATATTGGCGTTGTTTACGGCGCTTTGTGCCGACGCCATCAATTCGCCCTCTTCCTCAAGCGCATGGACTTCGGCACCGATCAGCGCGAGCAATGCCGCGCTATAGCCGGTGGCGCTGCCGACGAGCAGCACCCGCATCCCCGGACGAACAGCCGCGGCGACCAGCATTCGGCCAGTGACAAGCGGGGGATTGAGCACGCGGCCGTGGCCGAGCGCGATTGCCCTGTCCATATAAGCGACGCCGGCGAGCGCTGCGGGCACATATGCTTCGCGCGGCACCGCCGCCATCGCCCCAACGACCGCCGGGTCGATGACATCGTTCGTCCTGAGCTGGCTGTCGATCATTGCCGGACGCATCTCCGCGGCCGTAAATTCGCTAAACTTGGTCGCCATCAGCCTTTTCCGATTCCCTGGGGCCTCAACCTTTGCACCACAGCCCTAACCGAAGCCATGCTGTATTGCAATAGTAATACAGCCCTGTGCCATACTGCCGCCGCGCATAGCTGGCAACGCCGATGTCGCCAACCCCGCATCGCGAGCAGAGCTTCCGGCGAATCCTTGACAATGTGCCCAAAGCCCCTCACTAGCGGCGCCGTTCAACACCCGGCCGTCCGCATCCGCGGCCACGGCTTTCGGCGTGAGGCCCGATGGCGGAGTGGTGACGCAGCGGACTGCAAATCCGTATACGCCGGTTCGATTCCGGCTCGGGCCTCCATATCCTGTCAGCAGATGGCTGCTGATGGGTGAAATCACCGTTTTTCTGCTATTTGTTGGGCATTCACTGACTGCCGGTGATGGTCTCATTGCGCGCGTTTGTGGCTGTTGGGGCCCCTATTTCGGGGCAGGGATTGTCCCAGAATCCATGAGGTCCCCAAGTGGCGCTGACCGATGCCGAGATCCGGAATGCCAAGCCCCGAGAAAAGCCTTGCAAGGTCCCAGGTGCGAAGGGGTTATATCTTCAGATCAATCCGCACCGCAGCAAGCTTCGCCGGTTGGGTCAGGACACATTGATTTGGACTGACGGCTTTGATTCATGCTCGCGATGAGAAGCCGAATCTTGAACGGTTGATTGGCTGACCGACGAGCAGATGAATCGGGCCTCTATCTGGCAATCAAGGCGATCAGTTTGTGCACATCGCTCTCATCCTCGAATCCGCGCAACCTGGCGATGATGTCCCGGCTTCTCGTACGCCCGAGGAGAGGCTCGAGCAATTCGCCCGTCTTCGCTTCCAACTCGTCCAGTCCCATGGGGTGCGATGGAAAGCCGGTAACATAGGGTACGAACTTCACGAGGCTCGGCTTACGATTCCGTTCGATCGTCACCCGGGCAGATTCGACCCGCGCCTCGCCATCGGGCGCTTCCTGGGCCTTGTCCTCGATTACCTGCACCAATTTCCGAAATGCATCGATCTTCGGGTCATTATGCATTCTCTCGAGCGACTGGACGGCGGTGAAATCCAGCCGTCCGTCGATCATGATCAGCGCGGCGATATAGGGCAGGTTCAGCGCAGGCATTTTCGCGCCGGCAAAGGCGTCGGCGCGGCCGGGCATTTCGATCAGGATGCGCGTGACCTCTTCGGGCTTCACTTGCTTGCGCAGTTCGAGAAGCGCCTGGACCGCCGGCTGGGTCGGCCCGCCGGTGGGGTAACGCTTGAAGGCGGCGTGATCGAGTTCGAACTGGGTTCCCAGGCCGTCGACCAAATAGGCGCGGTCGGCCTTTTCGAACGCCGGCGAGCGAAGCCATCCGCCCTCGGCATCAAGGCTGTCCGCCACGCCGGTAAAGCCGGTTTCGACCATCAGCGCCGATTGCAGGCCATTGCGCGCACCCATGCCCGCGAACACAAAGGCCTTTTCGACATGGCGGACATCGAGCAGCCACTGCCACGAGCCCGATGCCTGCTGCGCCGAATAGCTCAGCACATGCGCGATCGCTTCGGGTTTCAGTCCCATCAGCGACGAAGAGGCGGCTGCGGTGCCGAAAACCGGCCCGATGCCATGGTTCGCGATCCCGGCGCGAAACAGGGCGGGGGTGCCGATGGCTTTGGGCATGCGGCCCGCGAGTTCATATCCCGCGATCACGGCGTTGGTGACCTGCCGCCCGGAGAGGTTCCGGGCCTCGGCCAGCGCGAATGCCGCGCTGACGATCGAGGGTCCCGGCTGGACATAGGCCGAGGGGATGAAGTCGTTGATCTCTGCGGCGTGGCCCGCCATCGCGCCCGCGAAAACGGCATCGACGATGCCCGCCCGCCCGGTGGTCCCCAAAATTGTCGAGCTGCCCTTGCCGCCCGCGCCAAGCGCATAAGCGCGGCCAAGACGCCCCGCTTCCAGATCGCGGCAGGCGACGATCGAGGCAAGGGTGTCGAGAATATGCATGCGCGCCCGTTCGCGCACCGGCTCCGGAACGGCGGCCGTCTGCGCGCCCGCGATATATTCGGTGAGCGCCGGGGTGACCGGGCGAAACGGCGTGGCCGCCGCCGCCGCCTCCGCCGCCGCTGAGGGCGCGCCCGTTCGCGATTGAGCCTTGGCGATGATCGGCGCCATGGCGCTGCCCGCAACCAGTCCCGCTATTGCGCCGCGACGCGTCATCCCGCTCATCGGCCGCGTCCTTCGGGCAGGGTGGCGAGCAGTTCGCGCTCGGCCCCGTCGGGATCGTCGACGATGCGCGGGGTCACGTCGAAGATCATCGTCGCGCGGCGCGCCGGATCATAGGTCGGCCATTGCGGAAGCGCACGCGTCTGCGGATTTCCCGTGCGGGCAAAGGCAATCCATGCGTCGCTCATCAGATCGGCGAGCTTTTGCTGTTCTGGCCCGCTGCCCGTCATCGACAGCGACTTGGCGACATTGTCGAAGACAAAGGCGATGTCGAGCGCATGGGGCGATTGCCATTTGCCGCCATCGACGGGAGTGGCCCAATCGAGCCGGTACATCCAGACAGGCGCGCCGCCCGCCTGCGATTTGCGCTCCGCCTGGGTGATCGCGGTCTTGCGATAATTGCGGTGCGTCGCGACGTGGAAAAAGATGTCGCTGGCATCGCTGGCCGGAAAGGCCTGCCGCATGCCCGCGATGATCGGGGCGGCATCGACCCCGCCGAGGAAGGGCTTCAGCCGGGCCGGCAATTCCTCCCAGCTCAGGTCGAAATTGTGCGGATCGGCGAGCCCCGCCTGCAGGCGCATCTCGGTCCGGTTCGTGCCCACGAGCAAGGGGATGTTCCGGGACAGGGGCGACGCATCGGGGGTAAAGGCATGGCGCGGCAGCGAACGGCCATCGACGACCGGCTGGAACAACCCGCCACGGGTGCGCGACTTGCGCATGGCGGCGATGAAATCCTCCATGGGCATGGCGGCCAGCGCCTCGACCGTCGGCTGGCCCGATGCCGCCAGAATATCCTTGGCAATTCCTGTCGCCAGCGGGGGTTCGAAGCCGGCCAGCGACATGGAGCCGCTCTGGGCAATCGCGCGATGGAAGAGACCCTTTGCCGGGGTAAGGCCCATCAGCGTCGACACTTTCGCGGCGCCGCCCGATTCGCCAAAGATCGTCACATTTCCGGCATCGCCGCCAATGGCCGCGGCGTTGTCGCGCACCCATTCCAGCGCGCGCACGATGTCGAGCATGCCGACATTGCCCGAATCGGCATATTTGGCATCGCCCGACAGGCCCGCGACATAAAGATGGCCGAATCCGTTCAGGCGATGGTTGATCGTGACGACCACCACATCGCCGCGGTTCGCGAGGCGCACGCCGTCATAGCCATGGCTCGAACCCGATCCGGCGAGATAGCCGCCGCCGTGCAGCCACACCATGATCGGCCGCTTGCCGCCGTCGCCGAGACCGCGCGTCCAGACGTTGAGAAACAGGCAATCCTCGCTGCGCGGGCGATCATTAGCCCAGGAGGTGAAGAGCGGGACGTCGCCGCCATCGGCCTGCGGACAGTCATTGCCATAATCGAGCGCGTCGACGGGAGCTGACCAGGGCTGCGGCGCGCGCGCGGGCTGGAACCGATAACCCTCGGTCGAAGCGGCGTAGCGCACCCCCTTAAATATTGCGACGCCATCCTCGCGCTGGCCGCGAACGGGGCCATAGCTGGTCGAGAGCAGCGGCGTGGAATCGACCGCAGGACGGGGACCGCCGCCGTTTGCCGTCGGAGCGGCGCAAGCGGCAAGGCCGAGCGCCAGACTTCCGATCAACACCAAATGTCGGACATTTCCTATCATCTATCGCTCTCCCCAGATTCGCTGCCGCCATATCGGCGATCTGGTTCCAGACTCGGGGTTAACTTACCAACAGTCAAGATTGTTTCTTGATTCAGGCGCGGGGGCGGCGCAAGAAGAGGCGACAAAAGGCCAGCGATTCAACGCTGCGCCATCGATATGGGAGAGCCGGAATGAATTATCCTTCACATGCCAACCGCCGCCATTTTCTGGGGATGAGCTTTGCCGCGGGCGCGCTCATGGGCGCCGCTGGCATTGCGCGCGGCGCCGAAATATTTCCGGTCGTCGATACGGCGCAGGGCAAGCTTCGCGGGATGATGTCCGGCGGGATCGCAGTGTTCAAGGGCGTTCGCTATGGCGCGCCGACCGGCGGCCGCAACCGCTTCATGCCGCCGCAGCCAGTCGCGAAATGGGCGGGCATCCGTGACGCGCTTCATTATTCGGACGCGCCGCCTCAGGTCCCTGCCGATCGCCGTTTCGCTTATGCCGACCTGATCATGATGGACCTGCAACCCTCGGGTCCTGGCGAGGATAATCTGTCGATCAACCTGTGGACGCCCGCGCTGTCGGCGACGGCGAAAAAGCCGGTGATCGTCGTGCTGCACGGGGGCGGATTCTACGGGGGTTCGGGCAATTCGACCGGCATGGACGGCGAGCAGATGGCCCGCTTTTCCGATTCCGTCGTCATCTCGGTAACGCACCGGCTGGGTGCGTTCGGCTTCCTGCATCTCGCTGAAGCGGGCGGCGCCGATTTCGCCTCGTCGGGGTCGGTCGGGATGCAAGATATTGTCGCGGCGCTGGGCTGGGTGAAAGAGAATGTCGCCGAATTCGGCGGCGATCCTTCGCGCGTGCTGGTGTTTGGCCAGTCGGGCGGCGGCGCAAAGACGAGCACCCTGATGGCGATGCCGGCCGCGAAGGGACTGTTCCACCGCGCGGGCGTAATGAGCGGATCGGCGCTGCGCATGATGCCCGCCGAAATGGCGACCGCCAATGCCGCCCGTCTTATCAAGGCACTGGAGGTTGGGCCTAAGAACATCCGCAAGCTACAGGAAATCCCGTTTCAGACGCTGCTGGAGACCCAGGCCAAGCTGGAAGCCGCGGACCGCGCGCGCGGCGAGGCCCCCGGCGCTTTCGCGCCTGTGATCGACGGCATCGCCCTGCCGCGTCATCCCTTCGATCCCGATGCCCCCGAAGTGTCGCGCGACGTGCCGATGATCATTTCGACGGCGCTCGACGAGCGCGCCTATCGCATGATGAATTTCGGCATGACCGAAGATCAACTCACCGCCTTTGCAAAGGAACGCGCCGGCGACCGTGCGGCGGACCTTCTTGCGCTCTATCGCGGCGAGGATCCGAAGGCGAAGCCCTTCCTGCTGGCCGCGCGGATGGACAGCGATCGCTATTATCGCGTCGGCGCCTTTACCCAGGCGGAACTGAAGGCGAAGCAGGGCGGGGCTCCCGTCTGGTCCTATCTGTGGACTTGGCCGAGTCCTGCCTTTGGCGGCCGCTATGGCGCGGTTCACGGCATCGACGTGGCGCCCAGCCTGCACAATATTCGCGGCGCCCTTAACGGTCCCAGCGCCGACAGCCTCCAGATGGCCGATCGCATCGCATCGGTCTGGGCGAATTTTGCCGCCACGGGTAATCCCAATAATGCGCGCCTGCCCGAATGGCCGGCCTATGACACCACCCGGCGCGCGACGCTGATCCTCGATACCGAGATGCGGGTCGAAAGCGATCCGCGCGGCAAGCATCGCGAATTCTGGAAGAGCATCCCCGCCGCGCCGCGCCGGGGCGCCGAAGCGGAATAATCCTTTGCCCTGCGGCGACGGTCATCCGTCGCCGCAGGCTGTCTTTAAGCGAGCAGGGCGGGGCCGAGTGCGTCCCATGCCTCGGCGGTTTCCAGCGTCGCCTTGCCGAATCCCATCGTTGCCACGACCAGCCTTTGTTCGGGCAGGACGAAGCAATATTGGCCGCGCGCCCCGGCCGCGAAAAACATGGATTTGGGCGCATTGGCGACGCGCCCTTCGTGGTTCAGAATCCACAGATAGCCATAAGAGGGATTGCGCTCGGACGGCGAAATCGCTTCGCGAATATAATTTGCGTCAATGAACGGATCGCCGTCCCAGCGCCCCCCGTTAAGGTAGAGCTGGCCCAGCCGCGCCAAGTCGCGGCATGAAATCAGCATCGAACCGCCGATGCGGATATCGCGGTTGGAATCGATCCCTTCGGGTTGATAATCGGTGTGGCGGCAACCCAGCGGAGCCAGCACTTCGCGCATCATATAATCATAGCTTGGCGTGCCCGTCGCGGCCGAGATGATTTCGGCCAGATGGTCCGCGGCCGCGCCGTCATAGAAAAAGCGGCTGCCGGGGGCGATGGAAACGCCATAGCCAGCGGGCGCACCGCGCTCCTCGCTATGCCCCGCGGAACGGCGATATTCGTCCGGGGTTCCCGGCGGGCTGCTGTCGTCGAGACGCCGGGGCGGCTTCGAACTGGGCTTGGTGACGAGCGAGCCGCCGCTGCTCATCGTCAGCAGATGCCGGATGGTCGTGTCGGGATGGAGCCCGGTCCGTTCGGCGGGGACATATTTCGTCGCAAGGTTCCCGACTGACAGATGCCCCTGAGTCACCGCGCGGCCCACCATCGTCGATCCCCAGCTCTTGCCGGAGGAAAAGGACACGTTGCGCCACGTCGGTTCGGCGCGGTGATAGTCGTTCGCCCAATAACGTTCGAACAGCAGCCTGCCGTCGCGGATGATGACCAGACCCTGCCGCTCGCCCTCGGCCGCCAGGCGCGTCGCCGCGACGTCGAGCTTTGCGGGATCAAGGCCGAAGTCGGCCGGATTGCCCTGGGGCCAGTCGCCCGCAGCCATCGAACGCGAAGATGTAGCACGCGAGGACAGCGCGCGCGAAGAGGCGCAACCTGCCAGCGGAACCATTGATGCGAGCGCGATGCCGCCGAGCAGCGAGCGGCGCGACAGATCGCCGGTCATTCGGCGAGTCCCCGATAGCGCCCGGCCGTGCCCTGCGTCGTTTCGAACTGATCCATGAACATTCTTTCCTCCTGCCAGGGGTCTGCTTCCGCTCGCGGCGGCACGTCGAAGATCATCGTGGTGCGCTTCTCCAGATCATAGGGCGTCCAATGGGGGATTGGGGGATTGTCGGGATTGCCGCTGCGCGCAAAGGCGATCCAACTGTTCGCCATCGCGTCGGTCATCGCCCGCGTGGCGTCGGTGGGTGGTCCTGCCAGCCGCGCCCCCGCCGCGACATTGTCAAAAACGAACGGCAGGTCGAGCGAGTGGGGCGTGATGCGGCGTCCGCCTTCGGCCGGGGAGCGCCACGCGAGCTTGTAGAGCCAGGTCGGTCCCGCCGCCGGTGCGCGTGTCCGGGCTTCGGCCATCAATGTCGCGTCGCGGCCGTAAGCGCGCGCCGAGGCGATGGCGAAGAAAATTTCCGGCGCCGGCGCATCGGGGTTCGCCTTGCGGAAAATGTCGATCGCGGCCGCCGCCTTGTCGTGCCCGACGAAGCGTCCGATCGCCGCGGGAAGCAGGGCTTCTGGAAGGTCATAGAGCCGCGGTTCCGCCGCGCCGAGTTGCGCCGACAATTCGGTGCGCGTCGATCCCAGCATCATCGGCTTGGCGGCGCTCCAGCGCGGGGCGGCGGGAAGAAACGGCTGTTCGGTGAACGTGATCCCGTCGAGCACGGGTTCGAAGCGATAGCCCGCTTCGCCAATCGCCTCGCGCTGCGCCGCGATCAATTCCTCGACCGGAACCGAAAGCAGCTTTTCCGCCGCGCCGTCCGCATAGCCGAGCTTGGCGAGAAGCAGCCCCGTGAGCCGGTCGGCCTGCTCGGGCGTCTGAACGAGCAGGTGCGATCCGCTCTGGACGATGCCGCGGGCAAAAAGCCCTTCCGCCGCGGGCGAGGCGTAGCTGAGACTCACCTTTCGCCCGCCGCCCGATTGACCGAAGATGGTGACATTCTCGGGGTCGCCGCCAAAGGCCGCGATATTCTGCTTCACCCACCGCATCGCCGCGAGCAGGTCGAGGAAGCCGACATTGCCCGATACCGCATAATCGCTCCCCAACCGCTGGGCCAGGTGGCAATGGCCGAAAACATTAAGCCGGTGGTTGATCGTGGCGACGACGACATCGCCGCGCCGCGCCAGATTGGTGCCGTCATACAGCTGCGCCGAACCCGACCCGGCCTCGAACCCTCCGCCGTGGAGCCACAGCATCACCGGACGCCGACCCGCGTCGGCGCGCGGCGTCCAGATGTTGATCCGCAGGCAATCCTCGCTCATCGGGCCGGGATCGGCGAGCATGGAGCGCACCTGCGGCGCTTGGTCGCCATAGGTTGTGGCGTCGAAAACGCCGTCCCACGACAGGGGCGGGCGCGGCGCGCGGAATCGGCCGGCTCCGGCGGTGCTCGCGCCATAGCGCAGCCCCTTGAAGATGGTGACGCCTTCGGACTCGGAGCCTTGGACGATGCCCTGCGCGGTCGTGACGCGCGCGGCGCTGGCGGTGAGGGCGGATGCTATTCGGGGGATGAGCAGGGTCGAACCCGCGCCTAAAAGCAGCATTCGGCGCGACGGGCGCATCTCTTCTATCATCATGATATCTCTCCCCAAAATTTGGCGCGGCCTGTTTTTATGGCCGCATTTTGGGGAAATCCTATCGGACCGCAAGCCGATGTGCAACTTACAAACAATCTTGACTGTTCTTAATATCTCTCGCACATCGCAATCACGGAGCCCCTGGAGAGGCGTCCGGAAAACAGGGAGAGATGGGATGACGGGTTATCGCGCCTTATTGCTTTGCAGCGCTTGCATGGGAGTGGCCGTGCATCCGGCCTGGGCCCAGGAAATCGTCCCCGAGGTTCAGGGGACCGAGGCGGTCAGCGACGAAGCGATCGTCGTGACCGGATCGCGCATCGCGCGCCGCGACTTCACCGCCGAAAGCCCGATCACCACGATCAGCGAGGAATTCATCGAGGATTCGGGGCCCGCGACGATCGAACAGTCGCTGAATGCGCTTCCTCAGTTCCAGGCAACGCAAAATGGCCAGACGTCGGCCGTGGGCGGCTCGGGCGCAGGCTCGTCGGGCGGCCGCGCCAACGCCAACCTTCGCGGCCTGGGGGCCGCACGCACGCTTGTTCTGTTCGATGGCCGGCGGCTCCAGCCCTCCGATACGTCGGGGGCGATCGACCTTAACACCATCGCGCCCGCCCTCATCTCGCGCGTCGAGGTCATCACCGGCGGCGCTTCGGCGGTCTATGGGTCCGACGCGATCGCCGGGGTCGTCAATTTCAAGTTCAACGACCGTTTCCGCGGGCTCGAATTGCAGGCCGACGCCGGAATATCCGACCTGGGCGATGCTGCGACCTACGGCGGATCGGTGACCTGGGGCGGCGGTTTCGCCGACGACCGGGCGCGGCTCTTCCTGTCGGCATCCTATCTTCAGCGCGACACGGCGTCGCAAAACGCCCGCCGCTTCTTCGACAATGAAAACGGTACGTCCACACCGACCAGCGGCCTGATCATCCAGGTCGGCGCGAACCCGTTCGGCTTCGGGTCGCCGGCCAATGTCGCCGCCTATCGCAGCCTGTTTCGCGACAGCTATGGTACTGCGCTTCCGCCGACGTCGAGCAGCTTCCTTCTGAACTCCGACCGCACGCTTATCGGCCGCACGGGGGCGATCAACCTGCGTGACAGGGCCAGCACCGGCTATCTGGTGTCGGATAATGTCGTGCGACAGCGATCGCTTCTCGATTCGACGGTGCAATTGCCGCTCAAGCGCTATACCGGCTTCGCCCGCGGCGAATTCGACATTTCGGATGGCGTCACCGCCTATGCGCAGGTCAATTACGCGACCTACAAGGCCGAACAGCAGGCGAGCGTCGGCGTGACCCAGTCGGTGGTGCAGCCGATCATGATCCGCGCCGACAATCCGTTTATCACGGGCGATTTGCGCACCCTCGTCAACGCGCGCCCCAATCCCAACGCGCCGATCACCTATTATTTCAATGGCGGCCGGATCGGGCGCCTGCGCGTCGAGGAAGATTATGACGTCTATCAGCTGCTCGGCGGGTTCAAGGGCTCGCTCGGCGGATCGCTGCGCTATGACATCTATGCCAGCTATGGCGAGACCGATCAGGGATCGACGTCGCATAATCAGGTCAGCCGGTCGCGCTTCAACGCGGTCGTGAACGCCGCTGACGGCGGCGCCAGCCTCTGCGCCGGCGGCTATGATCCGTTCGGCTTTTCCGACACATCGAAATCCTGTCAGGATTATCTGACCTTCAGCACCACCAACCGCTATCATTATAGCCAGACGGTGCTGCAGGGGAATCTGACCGGCGAATTGTTCGACCTGCCGGGCGGCGCGGCGGGCTTTGCCGTGGGCGCTGAATATCGCAAGAACAGCTACACCGCCGATATAGATCCGCGCAACAGCCCGACGCCGACGGCGACCCCCGGCGTGACGACCGCACCCGAAGCGCTCGGCACCGCGGGTGCACTGTCGTCGGGCGGCTCGATATCGGTGAAGGAAATTTATGGCGAACTGCTGTTCCCCATCCTTAGCGACCGACCGTTTTTCGAGCAGCTCGATGTCAACCTCGCCTATCGCTATTCGGATTACGACCGGATCGGCGGCGTTCACACCTACAAGGCGAGCGCCAACTGGTCGCCGGTACGCGGGCTAAGCATCCGCGGCGGCTATTCGCGCGCGATCCGGGCGCCAAGCCTCGGCGATCTCTTCTCGCCGAAATCGGGCGCGACTGGCGTGATCGGTCTCGCCTCGGCGGGCGGCGGTGATCCGTGCGACGTCAATGGTCGCGCCCGAAAGGGCGAGATCGAAGGCGTGGATCCGGCGCAGGTGCGCGCATTGTGTATTGCGCAAGGCGTGCCGGCCAACCTCGTCGATGGTTACAGCTATTCGGGCTCGGCGAACGCCGCCTTCCGTGTCGGCAATCCTGACCTGAAAGAGGAAACCGCGGACAGCTACACCATCGGTGCGGTGTTCCAGCCGGACTTCATGCGCCCGGCATTCCGCAATTTCTCCGTCTCGGTCGATTATTACACGATCAGCGTCGATGACGCGATCGGCTATGTCACCAGCCCGATCGCGCTCCAGCAATGCTTCAACTTCACCGGCGAGAATGCCGGCTATGATGCGAATAATTTCTATTGCGGGCTGGTTCAGCGCGATGCGTCGGGTATCCTCGCTTCGATCGACGAACCCTTGTTCAATCTTGCCAAATACAAGGTGTCGGGCCTCGACTTCCAACTCGACGCCGCGATCGACGTCCGGGGCTTCGGCACGCTTTCGTTCAATAGCGCAGTGACTTATGTCCTCGACTACAAGATCCAGTCGGTCGCGACGGAGCCCACCTATGATTATGCCGGGACGATTGGCAATGCGCAGATCGATGGATTTTCGTCGACACACCCCGCATGGAAACATGTGACGACGCTTGGTCTGTCGGGCGACACCGGTTCTCTGTCGCTTCGCTGGCGTTATCTCGGCAAGATGAGCAACTCTTCGAATGTCGCGACCCCGGACGGCACCGCGAGCGGCGTGCCCGCGGTTAGCTATTTCGACCTGATCGGGCGGCTCAAGGTGAATGAGGGCTTCGAGCTCCGCGGCGGCGTCACGAATCTCACCGACAAGCAGCCACCTGAATTCGGCGGACCGTCGGTTACCCCGACATCGACCTACGACGTGATCGGCCGACGCTATTTCATCGGCGCAACAGCGCGCTTTTGATGGAAAGGGGGGGGGCGGGAGGCGGCGTGTTCAACGCTTTGATCGAACGTCGCGCTGTGGCATGGAATGACGATGTTGGACACACCGAACGCTTCCCGAACCCAAGAGGGTGATAAGGCTCAGCCTCGCCGCCGTCGCAGCCAGGCGGAACGCACGGAAGAGACACGCCGCCGCGCGATCGATGCGGCTATCCGATGCCTGTCGCGCGACGGCTATACCGCGACGACCACCATCCGCGTGGCCGAAGAGGCGAAGATCAGCCGCGGCGGCATGCTGCACCATTTCCCAACCAAAACCGACCTGATCGTTGCCGTGGCCGAAGATGTCAGCCGCCGCCTCCACGAACAGCGCAAGGCCCGGCTGATGGAGGTTCAGAGCGGCATCGAACGCTTTCGCGCATTGACGGGGGCAACGTGGGAAACCTCGCAGGGAGCCGAGGAAATGACGCTGCTCGAAATCATGATGGCATCGCGCGGGGACGCTGAACTGGCAGGCCGCCTTCCCGATGTCGCGCAGCGTCTCGACGATTATCAATATGACGGCACGCTACGCATCGCCAAGTCCGCCGGCATTACCACCGAGCCGCTCGTCAAGGCGATGCACACACTCCACCAGGCCGCGATGCGCGGACTGGCGATCGAGCTGCTTTTTGCAAAGGACAGAGCGGACGTCGAGGCCGCGTATGACTTACTTCGGTGGTACAAGGATCGGGTGATCGAGCGAATGCAGGCGGAGTCCGCCGGTTAGGCGCTCGCGGCAGCGCTTCGACACGCCTTGCATGCAGATGTTCGAGGAGCCGAGGGCCGGGGCCCCGACCGCGCTCTGCGTGGGGCGTCGAAGAACATTGAGACGTTCCGGGCGTCAGAGCTTCGCTCCGTTTAAGCTGTCAGTCTCCTCGCGGCCACCCTCGTTAATCCCTTTTCGCCATTTCGCGCGCCAGCGATAAGAATGCGGAAAGGCCGGCTGAAGGGTGACGCCTCCCTGGGTAATATAGGCAAAGCCCGGGGAAGGGCGGCGTCCAGTCTTCGAGCAGGCGGACCAGCCTGCCTTCCTTGATATCGGCGATAACATCCTGTTCGAAAAAGAAACCAATGCCGAGGCCTGCCCGGACGGCGGCGCGCGATAACGGAAGATCATCGAAGGTCATGTGACCGCTCACCTCGACCTGGGCCGTGTCGCCGTCCTTCTCGAAATGCCAGCGGTAGAGCGAACCATCGGGGAGGCGGACGCGTATGCAGGCGTGGCTGAGCAAATCGGTCGGCACCAGCGGTCGCGATCGTGCCGCCAGATAGGAGGGCGAGGCGACTACGGCAAAGCGCTGGTGCTCGCCGAGCGAAAGCGCGATCATCTCGGATGGCACCAGTGACGCGACGCGAACACCGAGGTCGAAGCCTTCGGCAACGATGTCGCGCAACTGTCCTTCAGTCACCAGATCGAGATGCATGTCCGGATAGCGGCGGGAATATTCCAGAAGAAGATTCGTGAAGACGGGCGAGCGGGCGGCGAAGGGCGGGGCGTTGATGCGCAGTGTGCCTGCTGGCGTTGCGCGGCGTTCGCGGACGATTTCGATGGTTTCGCGTACATCCTGAAGCGAGGGGCCGATGCGGTCGACGAAGACCCGTCCCGCGTCGGTCAATGCGACGCTTCGCGTCGTACGGTTGAACAGGCGCACGCCCAGCTCGGCTTCGATCCGCGCGATCATGTGGCTGAGCGCGGTCGTTGACATCCCGAGATCGATGGCTGCCTGCCTGAAGGATGCGCGCCGCGCGACAGCCAGCACAGCGTCGAAATCTCGCAGCGCCAATCGTGACATTATCCCGGATCCTTCATTGCCTCATCCACGATTGACCCACTTCTTAGAATAGTGGCCGATCCCTAATATCGAGGCAAGCCAAACCGAAGGAGACACGTCATGCGGACCAGTGCCCACGCCGATCAGGGCAGCGACGCCGACGCGCTCGTCAGGTCGTTACCCAAACCCGTCGCCGACTATATCCAGGCCAACGCGCGTCTGGATGTAGACGGCATGCTGAAACCCTTCGCGTCCGATGCGGTTCTTTATGACATCGGGCGCCGCTATGAGGGCCACGCCGAACTTAGAAATTTGTTCGAAAAGGAAGTCGTGGCCGTGAAGGCGATCTTCACGCCGGAACGTGTCCGCTGGGAACAGGTCAAGCTCGTGCTCGAAGGACCTGCCCATGGTGACTTCAAGGGAAGCCCGATCCGTTTCATTTATGGCTTCACGCTCGAAAACGACGCCATCAGGACGCTGGAGATCACGCTATGAGCATCCAGGCTGATCCATCCGAGTTTATGGGCAAGCGCGTGGTCGTCAGTGGCGGCACCAAGGGGCTTGGCCGCGCGACCGTTGATCGCTTCCTAGCGGGCGGCGCGCAGGTGGTCACAGCCGCCCGCGGAAACCCCGAGCCCATCGGCGGTGTCGAGTTCGTCCGGGCGGACCTCGCGACGGCCGAGGGGGGAGAAATGCTGGCGGCAGCGGCGCTCGCGCGCATGGGCGGCGTCGATATCCTCGCCCATGTGATCGGAGGCTCGTCCTCTCCGGGAGGAGGCTTTGCCGCCCTGGCGGACGAGCACTGGCTCGCCGAGCTGAATCTGAACCTTATGGCTACCGTCCGCCTCGACCGCCTCCTCGTTCCGCAGATGATTGAGCGTGGCTCGGGCGCGGTGGTGCACGTCACGTCCATCCAGTCGATCCTGCCCCTTCCCGAATCGACCACCGCCTATGCCGCCGCCAAGGCCGCGCTCCGGACATACAGCAAGTCGATTTCGAAGGAGCTCGGGCCGAAGGGCGTGCGGGTCAACAGCGTCTCCCCCGGCTGGATCATGACAGAGGCGTCCGTTCGCATGCTCGAGCGTTTGCGGGCTGCCAATGGCGGCACGATCGAGGATGCGCGGCAAGTTGTACTCGATGGGCTGGGCGGGATACCGATCGGGCGTCCGGCGGAGCCCCATGAGGTCGCCGATCTCATCGCCTATCTGGCGTCCGATCGCGCAGCTGCGATCCACGGCGCCGAGTTCGTGATCGACGGCGGCACCGTCCGAACCATCTGAGGTCTCTACCCCGATGTTCGCAATTCGTTGCGGGCGGCGGGAAACCGCGAGCTTCGGTCACGAGTGGAATCAACCGGAAGTTCAATCGTTTTAATTCGCCCGGATGAACTTACTCGACGACTATGTTCGCGCGCTGATTGCATTTCCTGTTAGTCTTGGCCCAAGGAACAAGTTTAAACGGGCGATGCGGCGAACGACCGCTATGGGACGCTTGCAAAGCAAAAGCGACCGATCCGTAAACCGGCCATAAGAGGGAATAGTCTTTTAGTGGTCCGCGCGACCGCTCTGGACAACCGAGTCGAAGTTCATCAATGAGATGATATCATATATCGTGATTCGGCCGCTCGGAAGGTGGGCGGAGCGAAGTTGGCTGATGGGGGAATGAATGTTTCGGGGTTTCTTGCTTGCCGGCGCCGCGCTCGGCGCACCGGCGGCCGCTTTTGCGCAGTCGGAGGCTGACGCGGAGATTGTCGTGCTCGGCACACGCGAACAGGGATATCGGGCAACGGTCGCACCCCAGACGAACAAGTCCGACACGCCGATCAAGGAGACGCCCTATTCGGTGCAGGTCGTCACGCGCGAGCTGATCCGTGACCGCGGCATTACCACGATCGGCGAGGCGCTGCGCTATGTGCCGGGGTTCAGCCCGCAGGTGGGTTTCGGGGCGAGCAACGACCGTTTCTATGTTCGCGGCTTCATCACACCCTATAATCTGAAAAACGGGCTGCGCCGCTCCGCCTACGCGCCCGACGAGCAGCTTCAGAATCTCGAACAGGTCGAGGTGCTGAAGGGCCCCGCTTCGGCTCTTTACGGCCGCTTCGAGCCCGGCGGCGTGGTCAACTTCGTGACCAAGAAGCCGCTCGACGAGCCCTTCGCCGAGGTCAGCGCGCTCTATGGTTCGTTCGATCAGCTGCGGCTGACGGGCGATTTTTCGGTCCCGCTGTCCGACACGGTGGGTCTTCGCGTCAACGTCTCGCACGACGACCGCGACGGCTTTCGCGATTTCACCTTTTCGCGCGACACCTTCGTCGCTCCGGTGCTGCAATGGAAGCCTTCGACCGCGACCAACCGGGGCTTCGCCAACGATCCGCTGTTCCTCGAAGCGCCGCGCGAGCGGCAGTTCGGGGAGGAGGATGCGCGCTACACAAACAAGGGCGGCGTCGCGAGCCTGTTCGTTGATCATCGCTTCTCCGATGCACTCTCGGGTCGCCTTGCCTTCGGCTATTCGGACTTTACCAAGGACAGCTATTATTACGCCTTCGGCTTTCCGCCGGTCAGCCGCGCCGATCCAGCCGATCCGAAGGTCAATCGCCGCACCAGTCTTGCCTATGACCGGCAGACCGATCTGACCGCGCAGGGCGAGCTAAATGCACGGTTCACGACCGGCGCCGTCGAGCACAAGGCGCTTGTCGGCGTCGAATATGGCTATGATCATTGGCGGTTCGATGTCCGCAACCCGCCTTTCGGCGTCAACATCCCGATCGACTTCGATAACCCGGTCTATGGACAGCGCGCCGATCCCACGGTGCTCGTTTCCGACGGCGTATGGAACAGCGATTCCGCCGCCATCTATGCGCAGGACGAGCTGAAGCTCGGCAATTGGCGCCTCCTCGTCGGCGGACGCTACGACTGGAACGAACTTCGCAATCGCGATTATCTGGCCGGAACGGGCGAGGGGGAGACGAAGCGCGGGGCGTTCTCGCCGCGCGCCGGCCTCACCTGGACGCCCGTGCCCGCGCTCTCACTCTACGGAAGCTGGGCGCGCTCGTTCCGCGCGCAGGTCGACGTCGGCCGCCTTCGCGACGGTTCGCTGCCCAAGCCGCTTATCGGGGAAAGCTGGGAGGTCGGCGCCAAGGCCGAGCTGTTCGGCGGCAAGCTGACGCCGACGCTCGCCCTCTTCGACATCACCCGCCGCAACGTCGCGGTCTCCGATCCGGTCGATTTCGATCTCGTGATCCAGATCGGCAAGTCGCGCTCGCGCGGTGTGGAGGTCGAAGTCCCCGCCGTCCTGACGCCGCAGTGGCGGCTCATCGCGAACTACACTTGGCTCGATGCAAAGATTCTCGAGGACAGCTTCGCGACGCCGGGCGCGCGGCTAGTCAACGCGCCGCGGCACTCGGCGAGCCTCTGGACGACCTATGATTTCGCTGGCGCCCTCAAGGGCGCAAGCGCTGGCTTCGGGATCCAGCATATCGGGAGCCGCGCAGGCAACACCGACAATAGTATCCTGCTGCCCGCCTACACGCGCGTCGATGCAAATCTCGCCTATGAATTCGACGCCGGGTTCGGGCCGCTCCGCGCGCAGCTCAATGTGCTCAACCTCTTCGACAAATTCTATTATGACAGCGGCGGCGCCTTCATTCCGCTCTATCCCGGCGCGCCGCGCACCGTCACGGCGAGCCTCTCCTACCGCTTCGGCGGCGGCCGGTGAGGCTAGTTCTCCTCGTGCTCGGGTCGCTCGCGACGCTCGCCGCCTGCGCGCCGATCCCGATGCGCGAGCCCACCGCGCGCGGCGCGGTCGCGGTCGGGGCGCATCCCGCCGCCAATCTCACGGCAGGCTGCGTTGCCGATTATCGAGCGGGTACCGACTATTTTCCTGACAAGGCGACCTTCCGCCATTCGGCCCAGCTCAAGGTCGAATATCACGGCAACTGGAAACGCGTGACCTTCACGCCCTCGGTCGACACGCGTGAGGTGCTGCGCCTCGTCCTCGTCCAGTGCGGAACGCCAGTGCCGGAGCTCGGCCCGCGCGACACGCTTGTCGAAATACCCGTGCGCGATTTCGCGACCGCCAATGTGTCGCTGCTCGGCGCGTCCGAACTGCTCGGTATCGACGACCGGCTGAAGGGCGTTCCGACGCGCAACGTCTCGATTCCGGCGATCGCTGCGCGGATCGAAAGAGGGGAGACAATCCCGATCTATGCCGCGCAGCATGGCAATGGCGAACAGGCGGCGGCGCTCGGCGCCGACCTCTTCTTCACCTTCTATTCGGCCTATCCCGACGCCAATATCCACCCGCTGCTGAAACGCCTTGGCGTCGTCTCGGCGCCGCAGTCGGACCATACCGAACCGACCCCGCTTGGGCGCGCCGAGTGGCTCAAATATCTCGCGCTCTTCTTCAATCTCGAGAAGCGCGCCAACCAGCTGTTTGACGCGCGCGCGGCGCGTTATGCGCAACTGCAAGCGCTCGCGGCCCATGTCGAGGCGCGGCCGCTCGTCCAACTCGGCTATCCCGAGAGCCGCGACGAGTGGAGCCAGGCGGGCGGGCGCAACCAGCTCTATCGCATGATCGAGGATGCCGGCGGCCGCCATGCCTGGCACGACAATCCTGTCGCGGGTAGCCTCACTTACGCTCCGATGGAGAAGCTGTTCGACCGGGCCGCGAGCGCGGACGTGTGGCTCGGCAATTTCATGCCGGGGGCGGTCGACATGGCGACGCTGCGCCGCGATCATCCACGTCTCGCATGGCTTCGCGCCGTGCGCGGCGGGCGCGTTTACTGGTTCGACGCCGGCAAGGTCGGGCCGTTCGCGAACAGCTGGTCGGACCAGGGCATGACCGAGCCGCAGGATGCGCTCGCCGAAATGATCGCCATTCTCCATCCCGAATTGGGCGCGGCGCCGCCGCGTCAGCGCTTCATTCGCAAAATCCCCGGAGGCCCGGCATGATCAGGCCGTTTCCTTTCACGCTCGTCATAGCCGGGCTCATCGCCGCGCTTTTCCTCGCCGAGCTGGCGCTTGGCGTCGTCGATATTCCGATCGATGCGATCGCTGCAAGCCTGACCGGCGGCAGCATCGCGCAGGAAGGCTGGGGCCATATCGTCCGCGAATATCGCCTGCCGCGCGCGCTCGCCGCGCTCGTCGGCGGGGCGAGCCTCGGCGCGTGCGGACTGATGCTCCAGACGCTGTTCCGCAATCCGCTCGCCGATCCCTTCGTTCTCGGTATCGCGCATGGCGCCCGCTTCGGCGTGGCGCTGCTCGTCGTCGCCACCGGGCTGGCCGGCCCGGCTTTTGCCGAAAGTTACGGTCTCGTCGGCGACGTCGGTCTAGCCGTCGCGGCGTCGGCGGGGACGATCCTCGTCATGGGCCTGCTCACCTTGCTCGCGCGCCGCGTCGACAATGTCACGCTGCTGCTCTCCGGTCTCATGCTCGGCTATATCGCGGCAGGGCTGATCAGTCTCTCGCTCCACCTTATCGATGAAACGCAGGCTTCGGCTTTCAAGGGCTGGGACGATGCGAGCTTCGCCGGGGTAACCTGGGCGCAGCATGTCATCCTGCTTCCGGCCTGCGGCCTGGGCCTCCTTCTGCTGATGGCGCTCGCCAAACCGCTCAACATCCTCATGCTCGGCGACACCTATGCGCAGAGCCTCGGCGTGCCATTGAAGGCGCTGCGCTATGCCTGTTTCGGCGTCGTGGCGCTGCTCGTCGGGACCGTCACCGCCTTTTGCGGCGCCATCAATTTCCTCGGCCTGATCGCCGGCCACGCCGCGCGCGGGGTGCTGCAGACCGAGGATCACCGGATCTTGCTGCCGGCGGCGGCGCTGGCCGGCGGCGCGCTGGCGCTCGCGACCGATCTCATCACCCACCTCCCCTGGGCGCGCCACCTTCTTCACCTCAATGCAGTCAACGGCCTGATCGGCGGCCCGATCGTGCTCTGGGTCCTCCTCAGGCGCCACGCGCTGTTCGGAGCCACGGCATGAGCGCGGTCCTTTCCACCGAGGAGCTTGCGATCGGCTATCCCGGCCGCCTCGTGGCCGACCGGCTGTCGCTCGATCTCCATCCGGGCGATGTGGTCGCGCTGGTCGGACCGAACGGGACGGGCAAGACGACCCTGCTGCGCACGCTCGCCGGTCTTCTCGCGCCGCTGGCCGGGTCGATCCGGCTCGGTGGCGATCCGCTGGCCGGTCTTTCGGCGCGCGAGAAGGCACAGCGGCTCGGCGTTGTCCTGACCGAGCGACCGCAGACGGGCTATCTGACCGGGTTCGAACTCGCGGCAGCGGGCCGATATCCCCACACGGGCTGGCAGGGGCGGCTGGCGGACGAAGATATCGCGATTATCGACGAGGCGCTTGCGCTCGTTGGCGCCGCGGCGTTTCGCGACCGCGCTGTCGCGAGCCTTTCCGACGGCGAGCGGCAGCGCGTCATGGTCGCGCGTGCGCTCGCTCAGCAGCCGCGCCTCTTGCTCCTCGACGAGGTTACCTCCTTTCTCGACGTGCCGCGCCGCGTCGCCTTCTTCGCGCTGCTCGGCGAGCTGGCGGAGCAGAGAGGCTATGCGATCGTCATCTCGACGCATGAACTCGAGCTTGCCCTGCGCTGTGCCAATCGGCTGTGGCTCTATGATGGCACGAAGTTGCTCGACGGTGCCCCTGAAGATCTGATCCTGTCAGGCGACTTCGCGCGCATATTTGCGGCCGATGGCGTGCGCTTCGACGAAGACGCCGGCCATTTCGAGCTGCGGCGCCCGGCGAGCCGGCGCGTTGCGCTGGAGGGCGATGGTGTTCGCGCCGCGTGGACGCGCCGTGCCCTCGAGCGCGGTGGATATGCGATCGACGCCGCCGCGCCTGTCCACGTCGCGGTCGACGGTGACGGTTGGTCGGTCGGCGCAGAGCGTGCGGCCACTATTGCAGCGATGCTAGAGATCGTGGAACGCTTATGACGCGGGGCGCCTCGGTGGGCTGGGGTTCGAAAACCTGACATTCGGGCGCGATGGCACCGTCGATGGCGCGCTCGAAGCCCCGCGCGTCGTCGGGCTGGAGATCGAACGGCGCGTCTGAGGCAGGCGCGCCAGCCGTCAGGCTTTCCTGAGGTCGCCTTTGCGCGCGTGGCGCCCAACACGCGACGAAGATGCGCGCATCCTCGTCCGGGGTTTCGGCTTGTGGTTCGGCCCCGACCCGGAATAGGGTCGACGACCGCCCCGTCGGAAAGGATCGTCATGGCTCATGGAACCGCTCGCATCGGCAAGGATCATTATCGCACCGAAATTGATGTAAGCGGCCATGCCTTGGTCGGCGACGAGGGGCCGGGGCTTGGTGGAAAGAATGCGGGGCCCGCGCCTTATGACTTCCTGCTCGCCGGCCTTGGCGCCTGTACCGCGATCACGCTGCGCATGTATGCGGACCGGAAGGGCTGGCCGCTCGAATCGGTTGAGGTGGGATTGCGGCTTGCCAACAAGGACGGCCTTCGTATCGACCGCGTGCTGACCATCGCCGGGCTCGACGACGAACAGATGGCCCGCCTCGCCGACATTGCCGAGCGGACGCCGGTGACGTTGACGCTGAAGGGCGGTCTGCCGATCGACACGCGGCTCGCCTGACCGGCGGCCACTGGACAAGTTGCGATCCACCACTTATATACCAGCCGTTATGGAAATAGACACCGCCTCCGCTGCCACGCCGCACAAGGGTCGTCCGCGCGAATTCTGCGTCGATGCGGCACTGGCGGCGGCGCTGCGGGTCTTCTGGTCGAAAGGCTATGAGGGCGCATCGATGGCCGACCTGACCGAAGCGATGGGGATCACCAAGCCCAGTCTTTACGCGGCGTTCGGCAACAAGGAAGCGCTCTTCAACAAGGCGCTCGACCTCTATGAGCGCGAGAAGATCGATTATATGCGCGCCGCGCTCGACGCGCCGACCGCGCGCGGCGTTGCCGAGCGGCTGATGTACGGCGCGCTCGACATGTACACCTGCCCCGAAAATCCGAACGGCTGCCTCGGCGTGATCACGTCGGTGGCGTGCGGAGCTGAGGCCGAGTGCATCCGCCAGGCCGTGCTCGAACGCGGCGCGGCGGCGAAGCGCGCGATGCTCGAACGTTTTGCGCGCGCGAAAGAGGAGGGCGACTTCCCGCCCGACACCGACGCGGAGGGTCTCGCCGCCTTCCTGACTGCGGTCAATCAGGGCATGTCGGTGCAGGCTGGTGCCGGCGCGACGCGCGCCGAGCTTCAGCGGCTGGTCGAAACCAGCCTGAAGCTGTGGCCGGGGCGCTGATAGAATTAATTTTACTGCTCGGTACAGAATGCGCTTGACGCAGCGCAACATGACTTATATACCATCCAGTATACAAAGAGGCTCTCCCCCGAGACCGGCCGCCGCATGACGCAGACCGTGCGGCGGCCGGAGCTTTCATCATCGATTCATTTCCCGGGAGCGGGCCTTGCCCCGGTCGGGCACCGGAAGGTGTTCGCCGGCAAGATATAAACAGGGACCCCGTGCGCGCATTGGATGCGTGAGGCGGGACGGGGCGGTCGTCCTCTCAGCAGGGGCGCTCCGGCAACAAGGACCATGTGTGACATCAGCCGGGAGCCTGCGCTTCCGGCATCGGCTGCCCGCGCCCCCTCTCCCTCTCCCCCGGAGCGCGGGCAGCCGATAGGAAAGAAAAGAAGAGGGCATTTCATGACCGTCCATACGCCGATCGAAAGACTCGACCCCGCCGACGCGAAGGTCCGCCGCGAACTCAAGACATTGCTCCATCCCGGGCGCGGGCGCCGCGCCGCGTGGATAGGCGCGTTCCTCGTGCTGATCGTCGGCGCCTGGTGGTTGCTGCGCGACGGTGCGCCGCAAGCCGCCGCCGCGCCCGCGCCCGTGCTCACCGTCGCCGTGCCCATCGCGCGCGACGTGACCTTGTGGGACGAATATATCGGCCGTTTCGAAGCGTCGAAGGCAGTCGAAGTGCGCCCGCGCGTTTCGGGCGCGATCACCGCGATCCATTTCACCGACGGCCAGATCGTCCGCAAGGGGCAGCCGCTCTTCACCATCGATCCGCGGCCCTATCGCGCGGCGCTCGCCGAGGCGCGGGCTTCGGCGGCGAGCGCGCGCAGCGACCTCGCGCTGGCAAAGCTCGAACTCGATCGCGCAAATCGCCTCGTCGATATCGAGGCGGTTTCGCAGAGCGAGATCGACCGGCTTCGCGCGCGGGTCAATGCCGCCAACGCGGCGCTGGCGGGCGCCGACGCGCGCATCGCGGCGCGCGCGCTCGACGTCGAATTCACTACCGTCCGCGCACCGCTCTCCGGCCGCATCTCGGACCGCCAGATCGACGCGGGCAATCTCGTGTCGGCGGGCGATGCCGGCGGCACGCTGCTGACCACGATCAATGCGCTCGACCCCGTCTACTTTACCTTCCAGGGGTCCGAGGCCTTGTTCCTGAAGACCAAGCGCGAAGGCGGCGACAAGGGTGCGGCGGTCGAAGTCCGCTTGCAGGACGAAAGCGACTATCGCTGGAAGGGCCAGCTCGATTTCACCGACAATGGCCTCGATCCGCGGTCGGGAACGATCCGCGCGCGTGCCAGCTTCCGCAACCCCGAGATGTTCCTGACCCCCGGCATGTTCGGCAACATGCGGCTGTCGACCGGCCGGACGACGCGCGCGCTGCTCGTTCCTGCTGCGGCCGTTCAGACCGATCAGGCACGCAAGATCGTCTACGTCGTCGGGAAGGACGGCATGGTCGCGGCAAAGCCGGTCGAAATCGGTCCCGACGTCGATGGACTGCGCGTCATCCGTTCGGGCCTCGCCCCGGCCGACCAGGTCGTCATCAACGGATATCAGTTCGCGCGGCCTGGCACCAAGGCGGTGACCAAGGTGGGCAAGATCGCCGCCGCCGCCGCGCCCGAAAAGGCTGCGGCAGGCCCGAACGAACCCCTGTCGGCGCAGGCGACCTTCGCGAAGTGACTTGTCTCCCTCCCGCTTGCGGGAGGGGGTAACCGGAACAGTTTTCAGACAGGGGCTCTCCCATGCGCCTATCACGCTTCTTCATCGACCGGCCGATCTTCGCTGCCGTGCTCGCCGTCATCATCACCATCGTCGGCGCGGTCGCCTATATCGGTCTGCCCGTCTCGCAATATCCAGACATCGTCCCGCCGACGGTCACGGTAACCGCAACCTATCCTGGCGCATCGGCCGAAACCGTCGCCGACACGGTGGCGGCGCCGATCGAGCAGGAAATCAACGGCGTCGACAATATGCTCTATATGAGCAGCCAGTCGACCGGCGACGGCGTCGTCACCATTACAGTGACCTTCAAGATCGGCACCGACCTCGACGCCGCGCAGGTGCTGGTGCAGAACCGCGTCGCGATCGCGACCCCGCGCCTGCCCGAAACGGTGCAGCGTCTCGGCGTCGTGACGCGCAAGACCTCGCCCGACTTCCTGATGGTCGTAAACCTCGTCTCGCCCGACAAGTCGCTCGATCGCGTCTATATCTCCAACTATGCGCTGACCCAGCTTCGCGATCGCCTCTCCCGCATCGACGGCGTCGGCGACGTGCGCCTGTTCGGCGCGCGCGACTATGCGATGCGCGTGTGGATCGATCCCGGCCGCGCCGCCGCACTCGACCTAACGGCGGGTGAGATCGTCGCCGCGCTCCGGCGTGAGAATGTGCAGGTCGCCGCGGGCACGCTCGGCCAGCCGCCCTATGCCAATGGCAGCGATTTCCAGCTGAGCGTCGAAACGCAGGGCCGCCTGACCGATCCCAAGGATTTCGCCAATATCGTCATTCGCAGCGATGCCGACGGGCGGCAGGTGCGCGTGTCGGATGTTGCGCGCGTCGAGCTGGGCGCGTCGGATTATAACAGCAACACCTATCTTTCGGGCGACCCGACGGTCATCATGGCGGTGTTCCAGCGCCCCGGTTCGAACGCGCTCGCCGCCGCCGAAGCGGTCGAGGCCGAAATGGCCTCATCGTCGAAGAATTTCCCCAAGGGACTGGAATATCGGGTCATCTACAACCCCACCGAATTCATCGCCCAGTCGATCGACGCGGTGATGGAAACGCTGATCGAGGCGGTGTTCCTCGTCGTCATCGTCATCCTGGTGTTCCTGCAGAAGTGGCGCGCGGCGATCATTCCGGTGCTCGCGATCCCGGTATCATTGATCGGGACCTTCGTGGTGCTCGCGGCGTTCGGCTACAGCCTCAACAATTTGTCGCTCTTCGGGCTCGTGCTCGCGATCGGCATCGTCGTCGACGATGCGATCGTCGTCGTCGAAAATGTCGAACGTAATCTCGAAAAAGGGATGAGCGCGCTCGAAGCCGCGCGCACGTCGATGGACGAGGTTTCGGGCGCGCTCGTCGCCATCGTGCTTGTACTCTGCGCGGTGTTCGTTCCGACCTTGTTCCTCACGGGTCTGTCGGGCGCCTTCTACCAGCAGTTCGCGGTGACGATCTCGACCGCGACAATCATCTCGCTGGTGCTGTCGCTCACGCTGTCGCCGGCGCTCGCCGCGATCCTGCTGAAGCCGCACGCCCCGGCGCAGGCCGACGGCTGGCTGATGGCGCGGGTCCACCGTGCGGGCGAACGCTTCAACGAGGCTTTCGAACGGCTCAGCAACGGTTACGCGCGGCTCACCGACCGGCTGGTGCGCGCACCGAAGAAGATGATGGTCACCTATGCGGGGCTCATCGCCGCGACCGCAGGCCTGTTCTGGGCGACGCCGACCGGCTTCATTCCGGCGCAGGACCAGGGCTATTTCCTCGTCGTCGCCAAGCTGCCCGCGGGTGCCTCGGTCGAGCGGACCGATGCGGTGCTCAAAAAGGTCGCATCGCGCGTGCTGCCGGTCGAGGGCGTCCTCGGTTCGGTGATGCTCGCGGGCTTCGACGGCCCTTCGCAAACGCTCGCGCCCAACTCGGCCGCCGCCTACTTCCCGCTCAAGTCGTTCGAGGAGCGCAAGAAACTCGGCGTCGATTTCGAGGACATCATGAACCAGGCGCGCGCGCGCACGGCCGATATCACCGAGGCGCAGATCGTGGTCATCCCGCCGCCGCTCATTCAGGGAATCGGTTCGGCGGGCGGTTACCGGATGATCCTGCAGGACCGCGGCGGGAACGGTTATGCGGCGCTGGCGAACGAGACGAACAATCTGATCGGCAAGGCAAACCAGACCCCTGGGCTTGCCAATGTCTTCACCTTCTTCGACCCGTCGAACCCGCGCGTCTATGCCGATATCGACCGCGCAAAGGCGAATATGCTCGGCGTCCCGCCCGAACGCGTGTTCGAAGCCTTGCAGGTCTATCTCGGCTCGGCCTTCGTCAACGACTTCAACCTGCTCGGCCGCACCTATCGCGTGACCGCACAGGCCGATGCGCCCTATCGCCAGACCGTTGCCGACATCGCGAACCTTCGCACGCGGTCGGACTCGGGCGCAATGGTGCCGATCGGGTCGGTCGCCAATTTCGAGGACCGCACGGGGCCGTATCGCGTTACGCGCTACAACCTCTTCCCCGCAGTCGAGATCGACGGCGATACCGCGCCGGGTTCATCGTCGGGCGCCTCGCTGACGACGATGGAAAAGCTTGCGGCAGATAACCTGCCCGCCGGCTACGGCACCGAATGGACGGGGATCGCCTTTCAGCAAAAGGCGGCGGCGAATACCGCGGGCATCGTCTTCGCGCTCGCGGTGGTCTTCGTCTTCCTCGTGCTCGCCGCGCAATATGAAAGCCTGATGCTGCCATTGGCGATCATCTTCATCGTGCCGATGTGTCTGCTCGCGGCGATGATCGGCGTGAATTTGCGCGGCATGGACAATAATGTGCTGACGCAGATCGGGCTCGTCGTACTCATCGCGCTCGCCGCGAAAAATGCGATCCTGATCGTCGAATTCGCCAAGCAGGCCGAAGAAGAAGATGGTCTGTCGCCGATCGACGCCGCGGTGCGCGCCGCGCGCGACCGCCTGCGCCCGATCCTGATGACCAGCTTCGCCTTCATCCTCGGCGCGGTGCCGCTGCTGATCGCCAGCGGGGCAGGGGCGGAGCTGCGCCAGGCGCTCGGCACCGCGGTCTTCTTCGGCATGCTCGGCGTAACGGCGTTCGGCCTCATCTTCACCCCGACCTTCTACGTCGTCGCGCGCGCTCTCAGCCAATGGTCGGCTGCGCGGCGCGCGCGGCGCGGGTCGGACGACCACGGGACCGGGCTGCCGGTTCCGGCGGAATAAGGAGTAACGCCATGACCCTCCGCAACATCCTCACCGCGGCGTCGGCGCTCGCGCTCGCCGCCTGCGCCGTCGGGCCTGATTACAAGGCGCCGCAATCGGCGTCGGCCCCCGCTGCGGCCGGGCCATTCGTCTCGGCGAACAGCTCCGCCGTGTCGCTCGATCCGGTCGCCGCCGACTGGTGGCGCCTCTACAATGATCCCGTACTCGACGGGCTCGTCGCCGATGCGTTCGCGAACAACACCGACGTGCGCGTCGCAGTCGCCAACATCGCCCGCGCCCGCGCATCGCTGCGCGGTGCACGCGCAGACCGTTTGCCGCAGGCCGCGATCGGCGCCGGCGCGAATTACGGCCGCAGCCCCGAGGGCCAGCGCCTCCCCGGCGCGGATCGCGAGGATTGGACCGTCGATGTCGGGGCCAATGTGTCCTACGAAGTCGACCTGTTCGGCCGCGTCACCCGTTCGGTCGAGGCCGCGCGCGGCGATGCCGAAGCCGCCGAGGCCAATGCCGACGCGGTGCGGGTGATCGTCGCTGCCGACACGACGCAGGCCTATGCCGACGCCGCATCGGGCGCGGCTCGGCTCGACGTCGCGCGGCGGATCGTCAGCCTGCTCGACCAGCAGGTGAAACTGACCCAGCGGCGCAAGGACGTCGGGATGGCGACGGGGCTCGACCTCGCGCGTATCACGACGCTCCGTGACCAGCGCTCCGCAGAAATTCCGGCTATCGAGGCCGAGCGGCAGGCGGCCTTGTTCCGCCTCGCGACTCTGACCGGTCGCGCGCCCGCTGCGCTCCCCGCGATCGCGGGCGACCGTAACATCAGCCTCGAAATCACCGATCCCGTCCCGGTCGGTGATGGGGCGGCGCTGCTCAAGCGCCGTCCCGATATTCGCGCCGCCGAGCGCCGCCTTGCCGCCGATACGGCGCGCATCGGCGTCGCGACGGCGGATCTTTACCCGCGCATCACGCTCGGCGGCTCGGCGGGCTCTACGGGTACGGGCTTCGGCGACATATTCGGCGGCGGGCCGGTCCGCTGGCTGCTCGGGCCCTTGCTCAACTGGGCCTTCCCGAACCAGGAACCCGCGCGCGCGCGGATCGCGGCGGCCGAGGCCGACACGCAGGCGTCGCTCGCCGAGTTCGACGGCACCGTGCTGCGCGCGCTCGAGGAGACGGAGACCGCGCTCTCCTCCTACGCGCGCGCGCTCGAACAAAGGCAGGCACTGCGCGCGGCGCGCGACCAGTCCGAACGCGCAGCGCGGATCGTCCGCGCCAAGCGCGAGGAAGGCGCGTCCGATTCGTTCGAATGGCTCGACGCCGAACGCACCTTCGCCGAAGCCGAAGCGACGCTCGCCGAACAGGACGGGCAGATCTCGCGCCGCCAGATCGCGCTGTTCCGCGCGCTTGCGGGCGGCTGGTCGAGCTAGGCTTCGACCGGCCGCGCCGCGACGGTCAGCGGCACGACGCGCAGCATCGCGAGCGCGGCGATCAGCAAGGTCGCGGCCCCAAACGCCATCGTGTAGATCGGCTCGCCTGGAAAAAAGGCCTGCATGATCGACCCCATGACCGTCGCGACGAGCAACTGGGGGATCACGACGAAGACGTTGAACAAGCCCATGTAAATGCCCAGCTTCGCTTGCGGCAGGCTCGACGCGAGCATCGCATAGGGCATGGCGAGCACCGACGCCCAGAAGATGCCGATGAAGATTTCGCTTGCGATCAACTGCACCGGATCGCGCAGGACGAAGACGCTGGCGTAACCGATCGCACCGCAGACGAGCCCCACGATATGCGTGCGTGCCTGCCCGATGCGTTTCGACAGCCAGGGAAGCAGGGTCAGCGCCGCGACCGCGGCGACGGCGTTGTAGATCGCGAACAATTCGCCGACCCAGTTCGCCGCCTGCTGGTAGGTCGCACTCGCGGCGTCGGTCGCGCCGAAATGATATTGGGCGACGATCGGCGTCGTGTTGATCCACATGATGAACAGCGCCGACCAGCTGAAGAACTGGACCAGCGCGAGCCGCTTCATCAGCGGCGGCATCCCCGCAAAATCCCCGACGATGCTCGACAGCATATTCTGCGCATTGCCTGCGCGGGCAAGCGCGATCGCCAACAGGCTGGCAACGCCATAACCGATCAGCAGTGCGCCGAGCAGCAGCACCTCGCGCAGCAGGGCAAACTCGATCTGGATCAGAATCGTCGTGATACCTGCGGCGATCCAGGCCAGCCCGCCCGCATAGCTGTGCGACGCAAGCGCGCGCATCGCGGGGGCCTCATGCGCCCCGGCCTCCGCCTCGAACCTTGCCATCGTCGCGGGATCATATTCGCTTGTCGTGACGACGGTCCACAGCACCGAAAGGAACAGCGCGCCTCCGCCGAACCAGAAGGCATAGCGGACCGTGTCGGGAATCTGGCCGGACGGCGCGACATTGGCGACGCCCAGCGCTTCCATCAGCGTCGGGAACAGCGATCCGACGACCGCGCCGGCGCCGATGAAGGCGGTCTGCACGGCATAGCCGGCGCTGTACTGGTCGCGACGCAGCATGTCGCCGACGAAGGCACGGAAGGGCTCCATCGAGATGTTGAGCGAGGCGTCGAGAATCCACAGCATCATCGCAGCGAACCAGATCGCCGGGCTTTCGGGCATCACGAACAGCGCGATCGCGGCAAGGATCGCGCCAGCGAGGAAATAGGGGCGGCGACGGCCAAGCCGTCCGAGCCATGTTCGGTCGCTCATATGGCCGATGACCGGCTGGACGAGCAGCCCGGTAAGCGGGGCGGCGACCCACAGGCCCGGGAGTTTTTCGATATCCTCGCCCAAAGACTGGAAGATGCGGCTCATATTCGCATTTTGCAGCGCGAAACCGATCTGGATTCCGAAAAAGCCGAAGCTGATATTCCACAGCCCTGCAAAGCCCTGCTTCGGCTTGTCCATCACGCGTCTCCCCGTCAGGCCGTCGGTCGCGGCTCCCGTCGCGCCGGGTGTTGCAGCCTCGGTACGCAAGGGCAAGCACGGCGCGGCTGGTTATACGAATGCGTGGAAGGTCGGGTGTTGAACGATCGTTGCCGGGGTGCACGAGGGGCTTGCTCCCCACACCAAAGCGGCCGTCCCCGTCTACACCGCGGTGCTCTGCCTCTTGATCAGCCGCGCAGGCAATATCCGCTGCTCCACGGCTCGGTTCTCGATCCGGCTGAGCAGCGCGTCGACGAGCAAGGGACCGGCGCCCTTCAAATCCTGCATCACCGTGGTCAGCGTCGGCGAGGTCAGGCTGGCGGCGGGGATGTCGTCGAAGCCGATTATCGCGACGTCGTGGGGCAGCTTGAGCCCGGCTTCGGTCAGCGCGCGCATCGCACCGATCGCGATCAGGTCGCTCGCCGCGAAGATTGCATCGAAAGGCTTTCCGCTCGCGAGCAGCGCGTTCGCGGCGGCATAGCCCGAGTCTTCGGTCGACACCGCATCGCGCTGGAGCGCGGGGTCGGGCTCGTAACCCGCGGCGCGCATCGCGCGGCACAGCCCGTCGTAGCGGTCCTGAAATTCGGGGGCGTGGTCCGACGCATCGCCGAGGAAGGCGATCCTGGTCCGTCCGATCTCGACCAGATGCGCGCCGGCCTGTTCGCCCGCACCGACATTGTCCGACCCGACCGTCAGCCCGATGCCTTCTTCCGAAACCGAACCCCAGCGGACGAACTTGGTCCCCATTTCGACCAGATGTTCGAGCTTGGAGAGGTAAAGCTGATAATCGCCATAGCCGAGCAGGATGATCCCGTCGGACCGGTGGCTGTCCTGATAGGCGACGTGCCAGTCGTTATGCATCTGCTGGAAGCTGATCAACAGGTCATATCCGCGCCGCGCGCATTCGCGCGTGATCGACCCCAGCATCGACAGGAAGAAGGGGTTGATCATCGATTCGTCGGGGGTCGGATCCTCGAAGAAGAGCAGCGCGAGTGTGTGCGTGCGCTGCGAGCGCAGGCTCGAGGCGTTCTTGTCGACGGTATAATTGAGTTCGCGCGCGATGCGTTCGATGTTGGCGCGCGTTGCGGCGCTCACCGATTTGCTGCCGCGCAGCGCACGCGACACGGTAGGCTGCGAGACGCCGGCCAGATAGGCGATGTCGAAACTCGTCGGCTTGGACGAGGGCTGGCGCCCCATGTCTCTCTCCCTCGCGCGGCGGCTCGTCGATCGCCGTCGCAGCCACCGAAGACTAGCGATTGGTCCGGTCGATGCCAACCATTTGAACCGCGCCGCGCGCCTCGGTTTTCGGCGCCGAAAATGGTTCATTCGGGCGACAGTCCGCCAGGCTGCATATTATGCGTATACGTATACCCTATGGCGGCGCGGCGGGATTGGTTTCAATTGCGAGGCTCAAGATGGGAAAGCCCACATGTCGGAGAGGAACCTGACGGACGCGCTGCGTCCCCCTCCCGGCGCATGGGTCAAGACCACCCGTCCGTGCCAGGGGAGCCACATATGATCTTGCCGAACAATCTGAACCGCGGTGTCAGCGCCATCGCGCTCGGCCTTGCCTTGACCGTTCTGCTGCCCGCTACCGCGATGGCGCAGGACGCCGGCGCCGCGCCCGTCGACGAGTCGCCGGCCGAAGGAGAGATCGTCGTCAGCGGGATCCGCGGCGCGATCAACAATTCGGTGCAGGCGAAAAAGAACAGCACCTCGATCGTCGAGGTCGTCTCGGCCGAGGATATCGGCAAGCTGCCCGACCTCTCGATCGCCGAATCGCTGTCGCGCCTGCCGGGTCTTGCGACGCAGCGCCTCGACGGCCGCGCCAATGTCGTGTCGATCCGCGGCCTCGCGCCCGATTTCACGACGACATTGCTCAACGGCCGCGAACAGGTTTCGGCGAACAACAACCGCGGCGTCGAGCTCGACCAATATCCGTCCGAGCTGCTGAACGGCGCAGTCGTATACAAGACGCCCGACGCGTCGCTGATCGGACAGGCGCTCGGCGGGACGATCGACATGCGCACGGTGCGTCCGCTCGCTTACGGCAAGCGCGCGATCGCGGCGGGCGCTCGCTTCGAAATCAACGATCTCGGCAAGCTCAACCCCGATATTTCGAACAAGGGTTATCGCGCCAACATCTCCTACATCGACCAGAATGCCGACGGTACGCTCGGCTGGGCGATCGGCTATGCGCGCATGCAATCGCCGACCGCCGAAGAGCGCTTCAACGCGTGGGGCTATCCCGAGGCGACCGACGGCACGAACACCGCCTTCATCATCGGCGGCGCCAAGCCCTATGTGAAGTCGAACGAGCTGAAGCGCGACGGCGTGATGGCGGTCGTCGAATGGGAACCGAGCGACAAGTTCCACACGACGATCGACGGCTATTGGTCGAAGTTCAAGGACGAGCAGCGGCTGCGCGGGATCGAATTTCCGCTCTTCTGGGGGAATTCGACGCTCCAGCCGGGCTTCACGATCGAGAACGGCCTGGTGACCAAGGGCGTGTGGACGGGGACCGAGGCGGTGATGCGCAACGACGTCGTTCACCGCAACTCGACGATCATCGCGGGCGGCTGGAACGCGCAGTTCAAGCCCAATGAAAAGCTGACGGTCGAACTCGATCTCGGCTATTCGCGGATCAAGAAGACCGAGGAAAATCTCGAAATCTATCTCGGCACCGGTCGCGGTGCGGGGGTCGGCGCGCGCGAAACCGCGCTCGGTTTCGAGATGCGCCCCAAAGGCGGCATCATGTTCGACCCCTCGCTCGACTATACCGATCCCGACCTGTTCGTAATCACCGATCCGCAGGGCTGGAACAGCTGCGGCGGCGCGGTGCCCAACTGCCAGGACGGCTTCGTCAACACGCCGCGGATCAAGGACGAGCTGAAATCGCTGCGGCTGCAGGCGACGCAGGAACTGGACGGCGTACTCAGCAGCGTGCGCGTCGGCGCCAATTATTCGGACCGCAAGAAAAGCCTCGACGACCGCGGCTTCGTCCTGACGAGCGAAAATTATCCGGCGAATACCGCGGTGCCCGCCGACTATCTCTACGATCCGGTATCGCTCGATTTCATCGGCATCCCCGGCATGGTCGCGTTCGACAGCTGGCGTTATTATAACGACGGCAACTACACGCTGACCGACGGCGCCGGCTTCGATCCCGCGCGCGTGTTCAACGACTATACGATCCGAGAGAAGGTGCTGACCGGATTCGTCCAGGCGAATTTCGACGCCGATACGGGCAGCACGCCGATCCGCGGCAATGTCGGCGTTCAGATCGTCCGGTCGGACCAGACGGGGTTGAGCTTTTATGCGCAGGTCGTCGGCGGCGTGACCCAGTCGACGCCCGTCACCGACGGCGACACCTATACCGACATCCTGCCGAGCCTGAACCTGACGGTCGAGTTTGCGGACAACGCTTTCCTCCGCTTCGGCGCCGCCCGCGTGCTGGCGCGCGCGCGCATGGACCAGCTCAAGCCCGGCGGCGGCGTCAATTTCGATACGTCGAAGCGTAACAACACCGACGTCAACGCCTCGCCCTGGTCACTCGACCTCGGCAATGCGAAGCTGCGTCCGCTGATGGCCGACACGATCGACGTCGGGCTCGAAAAATATTTCGGGCAGGGCGGCTATGTCTCGATCGGCGGCTTCTACAAATATCTTGAAAATTACATCTATCGCCAGGTCAATCCGTTCGACTTCTCGGACTTCGAGGTACCCGACGGCGGCACCGTCGGCACGCGCGCCGGGCTTAGCAAGCAATGGCTGAACGGCAACGCCGGGCGCGTCTATGGTGCCGAGGCGTCCTTCTCGCTGCCCTTCGCCAACTTCACCCCGTCGCTCGACGGTTTCGGGGTGCTCGGCAGCGCCTCCTATACCAAGAGTCGCGTGCGCGAAGGCAGCGCGGATCCGATTTCGATGCCCGGCCTGTCGAAATGGGTCATCAATGGAACCGCCTATTTCGAAAAGGACGGCTTCCAGGTGCGCGCGTCGGGCCGCTATCGTTCGAAGTTCCTCGCCGAAGTTTCGACGATCAGCCTGGCGCGTGACATGTTCATGGCGAAGAGCGAGTTCGTCGTCGATGCGCAGGTCGGCTATACCTTCCAGAGCGGCGCGCTCGAAGGGCTCGGCATCCTGCTCCAGGCATCGAACCTGACCAACGAGCCGTTCGTCACCTATTACAACAACGACCCGCGCCAGATTCGCGACTATCAGAATTATGGTCGCAACTTCATGGCGGGTATCACCTACAAGTTCTGACTTGAGGAGCGGGCCGGACAGTACGTCCGGCCGGCTCCCGGCGGGAGGTATGAGCAGCGTGGGCGACAGCCGCATCACGAAGGTCGTCATCGTCGGCGGCGGCACCGCAGGGTGGATGGCCGCTGCGGCGCTGTCGCGCTCGATGGGCCATCTGTCGATCCGGCTGGTCGAAAGCGACGAAATCGGCACCGTCGGGGTCGGCGAGGCGACAATTCCCGCGATCCGCCTGTTCAACGCGCTGATCGGCGCCGACGAGATTGAATTTATCCGCGAAACCGGCGCGACGTTCAAACTCGGCATCCAGTTCCACGACTGGGGCCGCATCGGCGACACCTATATGCACGCCTTCGGCCAGATCGGCCGCAGCCTCGGCATGCTGCCCTTCCAGCAATATTGGCTCCGCGGCCGCAACGAAGGCGTTGCAGGCCCGCTTTGCGATTATTCGCTGAACGCCACCGCGGGCCGGCAGAACCGCTTTGCGCGTCTGCCGCGGATCCCCGATACCAGCCTCGACGGCATCGCCCATGCCTTTCATTTCGACGCCGCGCTTTACGCCGCCTATCTGCGCAAGCTTGCCGAAGGCGCCGGGGTCGCGCGCACCGAAGGCAAGATCGCCAGCGTCCGGCGGAACGGCGAAAGCGGCCATATCGAGGCCGTGGTGCTCGAAGACGGCACGGCGATCGAAGGCGAGCTATTTATCGACTGCTCGGGCTTTCGCGCGCTGCTGATCGAGGAGACGCTCGAAACGGGATATGAGGATTGGACGCACTGGCTACCCTGCGACCGCGCGATTGCGGTGCCGAGCGAAAATGCCGGGCCCGCGCGCCCCTATACGCAGGCGATCGCGCACCAGGCGGGCTGGCAGTGGCGCATCCCGCTCCAGCACCGGACGGGCAATGGCCATGTCTTTTGCAGCGATTTCCTGAGCGAGGATGAGGCGACCGAAATACTGCTCGCCAATATCGAGGGGCGTCCGCTCGCCGAGCCGCGCACGCTCCGCTTCCGCACCGGGATGCGCAGTCGGGCGTGGAACGCCAATGTCGTCGCGCTCGGCCTCGCTTCGGGTTTTCTCGAGCCGCTCGAATCGACGAGCATCCATCTGATCCAGAACGGGATCGCCAAGCTGCTTGCCCATTTTCCGGGTCTCGATTTCGATGCCGCCAATATCGATGCCTATAACCGGCGCGTCCGCTTCGATTACGAGCGCATCCGCGACTTCGTCATCCTCCACTATCACGCCAACCAGCGTAGCGACTCGCCCTTCTGGATCCGCTGTCGCGAGATGGGCATTCCGGATACGCTCGCGGCCAAGATCGAGCTGTTCGGCTCGCACGGACAGATCGTCCGCGAGGGCGACGAGCTGTTCGTCGAAATCGGCTGGTTCCAGGTGCTGACGGGCCAGAATATCGTGCCGCGCGGCTATCACCCTATGGCCGACGCGCTGACACGCGACGAGCTGGCGGGCTTTTTCGACGATATCGAAACGATCATCGCGCGCACCGCCGCGCATCTGCCCGGCCACGAAGAATATATCGCGCAGCATTGCGCGGCAGGAGTCCCCGCATGAGCCTGTTCGCATCGATAGTCGCGCTGAGCCTTGCAGGTGCTGCGCCTGTCGCCGACTACCGCGCACGCCCGCCCGAGGAGGAGGTCATCTATTTCGTCCTTCCCGACCGCTTCGAGAATGGCGATCCCCAGAACGATAAGGGCGGGCTGGAGGGCGAGCGGCTCCAGACGGGCTATGATCCCACCGCGAAGGGATTTTTTCATGGTGGCGACCTTGCCGGCCTCACGAAGCGGCTCGACTACATCGAAGGTCTGGGCGCGACCGCGATCTGGTTCGCGCCGATCTTCAAGAACAAGCCGGTGCAGGGCCCGAAAGGCGACGAGAGCGCGGGCTACCACGGCTATTGGGTCACCGACTTCACGCAGGTAGATCCGCATTTCGGTACCAATGAAGAGTTCAAGGTCTTCGTCGATGCGGCGCATGCGCGCGGCATGAAAGTCTATATGGACATCATCGCCAACCACACCGCCGATGTCATTACTTACAAGGAAGATGCCTCCGGCAGTTTCCGCTACCGCAGCCTCGCCGATTACCCTTTTTCCCGGCGCGGCGGTGTGAAGGGCGCGCCGATCAATCCGGGTTTCGCCGGCGATCATGTCGTCGACGCCGGGAACTGGCAGAAGCTGACCGACCCGGCGTTCGCCTATACCCCGGTGGTGCCGAAGAGCGAGGAGCGGGTGAAGGTGCCCGCCTGGCTCAACGACCCGATCTATTATCACAACCGCGGCAATAGCGACTGGGTCGGCGAGTCCGCGCTGTACGGCGACTTCTCCGGGCTCGACGACCTCGCGACCGAGCACCCCCGCGTCGTTCAGGGTTTTATCGACATCTACGGCCGCTGGATCGACGAGTTCGGCATCGACGGCTTTCGCATCGATACCGCCAGGCATGTGAACCCCGAATTCTGGCAGGCGTTCGTGCCCGCGATGCAGGCGCGCGCCAAGGCACGCGGCATCCCCAATTTCCACATCTTCGGCGAAGTCTATGTCGACGCCGTCGATCCGGGTGCGCTCGCTTGGTACACGCATGCGGCGGGCCTGCCCGCGGTGCTCGATTTCGGCTTCGCGCGCGCGGCGATCGACGCCGTCAGCGGGACGAAGGGGACAGGCGAGTTCGCGCGGCTGTTCGACGGCGACACGCTCTACAAGGGCGGAGCGGGGGCGGCGCTCGGCCTTCCGATCTTCCTCGGCAATCATGACATGGGACGGTTCGCGATGTTCGTGAAAGCGGCGAATCCGGATGCCGACGATGCTGAACTGCTGGCGCGGGCGATGCTCGGCCACGCGATGCTGCTGACGCTGCGTGGCGTTCCGACGATCTATTATGGCGACGAACAGGGGTTTGTCTCCGACGACAAGGACCAGCTCGCGCGCGAGGATATGTTCGCGTCGCAGGTTGCGGCCTATAACGACAATGATCTGGTCGGCAGTGATGCGACGACGGCGGCAGCGAATTTCGACACGGCGCATCCGCTCTATCGCCATATCGCCGCGCTGTCTCAAATCCGGCGTAAGACCCCCGCGCTGATGCGCGGCGCGACGAAAGTGCGCGCCTTTTCCGATACGCCCGGCCTGCTCGCGGTGTCGCGCTTCGATCCCGAAACGAGGCGTGAAGTGCTGCTCGCCTTCAACACGTCGGCGGCGCCGCTCGCGGCGAATATTGCCATCGATATGAAAAGCGCGGGCTTTACCGCGCTCCTCGGCGATTGCCCCGCCGCGTCCGCCGCGCCGGGCAGCCTCCACCTGTCCCTCCCCGCCTTCGGCACGATCATCTGCCAGGCCAGCGAATAAGCGAAAGCAAGCGTGACAACGAACCCGCCCCTTGTTCAGGACCCGACCCCGGCCGTGGCCGCAGCGCCATGGTGGAAGGGTGCCGTCATCTATCAGGTCTATCCGCGCAGTTTCGCCGATTCGAACGGCGACGGGATCGGCGACCTTGCGGGTATTACCGCGCGGCTCGACTATATCGCGTCGCTCGGCGTCGACGCGATCTGGCTGTCGCCCTTCTATCCGTCACCGATGGACGATTTCGGCTATGATATTTCGGACTATGAAGGCGTCGATCCGATCTTCGGTTCGCTCGCCGATTTCGACGCGCTGGTGGCGCGCGCGCATGCGCTGGGGCTGAAAGTCACCACCGACCTTGTTTTCGCGCATACGTCGGACCAGCACGGCTGGTTCGCGACAAGCCGCGCGAGCAGGGACAATGACAAGGCCGACTGGTACGTCTGGGCCGACGCGAAGCCCGACGGATCGCCGCCGACCAACTGGCAGTCGGTGTTCGGCGGCCCGGCGTGGACGTGGGATGCGCGCCGCGGCCAATATTTTATGCACAATTTCCTCGGGACCCAGCCGCAGCTCAACGTCCACAACCGCGCGGTGCAGGACGCGCTGCTTGGCGTCGTGCGTTTCTGGCTCGACCGCGGCGTCGACGGCTTTCGCATCGATGCGATCAATTTTTCGATGCACGACCCCGAACTGCGCGACAATCCGCCCGCGCCGCCGTCGAACAAGGTCCGCACCCGGCCGTTCGATTTCCAGCAGAAAATCTATAACCAGTCGCATCCCGACATCGCGCTGTTCCTCGAACGCATCCGCGCGTTGACCGACGAATATCCCGGCAGCTTTACCGTCGCCGAAGTCGGCGGCGACGATGCGGTGCGCGAGATGAAGCTGTTCACCGCGGGGAGCAGCCGGCTCAACAGCGCCTATGGCTTCGACTTTCTCTACGCGGACCGGCTGACCCCGCAACTGGTGCGCGAGGCGGCCGAGCAATGGCCCGACACGCCGGGCACCGGCTGGCCGAGCTGGGCGTTCGAGAATCACGACGCGCCGCGCGCGGTGTCGCGCTGGACGCCCGATGGCGTCGATGCCGCCGCCTTTGCGCGGATGAAGATGGCGCTGCTCTGTGCGCTGCGCGGCAATATCATCATCTATAATGGCGAGGAGCTGGGGCTAGACCAGGTCGAAATCCCGTTCGAGCTGGTGAAGGATCCCGAAGCGCTCAAGAACTGGCCGCTGACGCTGTCGCGCGACGGCGCGCGCACGCCGCTGCCATGGGCGGCCGCCGAAACCAATGCCGGCTTTTCCGCCGCCGATCCGTGGTTGCCGCTGGGGCCTTCGCACCGCGACCTTGCCGTCGACCGGCAGCAGGAAGACGCGGATTCGCTGCTCAACCTGACGCGCCGGCTCGTCGCGCTGCGCGCCGCGAGCCCGGCGCTGCGCATCGGGCGCGATGCGCGCTGGGTCGCCGAGGGGGACCTGCTCGCTTTCGACCGGATCGCGGGCGGGCAGCATGTCCGCTGCCTGTTCAACCTCGGCGGCGAGACGATCGACGTTGCGGCGCACACCGCCGCCGGCGACCTATTCATCGCGCTTAACGGTGCGGAGGCGGCTACGCTGCCGCCTTGCGGTGCCCTCTGGCTCAAAATTGAAGGAAAATACTGATGCGCAGCCTGCTCGCCCCCCTTTCGCTGCTGACGGTCGCGCTGTCCCCCGCCGCTGCGGCGCAGGACGCCCGGCCGTCGCAGACCGCGTCGTCGCCCGACGGCAGCCTCGTGCTTACGGTCACGACCGATACCGACCAGCGGCCGACCTGGTCTTTGTCGCGCAAGGGCAAATTGCTCATTGCGCCGTCGAAGCTCGGCTTCCTGCTGACCGACGGTGTCGGATTGCAGCGCGGCTTTGCGATCGAGGGCGCCGAAAAGGCGAGCGCCGACAGCCAATGGGAACTGCCGTGGGGCGAACGCCGCTTCGTGCGCGACCGCCACAACGAACTGCTCGTCCGTTTCCGCCAGCACGAAAGCTGGGGGGGGCACGCCATCAACGTCCGGTTTCGCCTGTTCGACGACGGCATCGGCTTTCGTTACGAGCTGCCCGAACAGGCGGGGCTGAAGACCGCGAAGATCGCCGACGAGATCACCGAATTCGACATCGCCCCCGAAGGCACCGCCTGGTGGATCGCGGGCGGCGAGTGGAACCGTTACGAACAGATGTATCAGAAGACGCCGATCGACGCGGTCGCGACCGCGCACACGCCGATCACGATGCGGCTCGCCGACGGCACGCACCTGGCGTTCCACGAAGCGGCGCTGGTCGATTATTCGGGCATGTGGCTGAAACGCGTCGAAGGGCGCAAGTTCCGCGCGACGCTGGCGCCTTCGTCGCGCGGCGCGCGCGTGATCCGCGACCTGCCGTTCAACACGCCCTGGCGTACGATTCGCATCGCCGATGGCGCGGCGGGACTGGTCGAAAGCGATCTCGAACTCAACCTCAATGAACCCAACAAGCTCGGCAACGTCAGCTGGGTCAAGCCGATGAAATATATCGGCATCTGGTGGGGGATGATCCGCGGCCCGTGGAGCTGGGCCGAAGGACCGAACCATGGCGCGACGACCGAACGGACGAAGCAATATATCGACTTTGCGGCGAAGCACGGCTTTGGCGGCGTGCTCGTCGAGGGCTGGAACAAGGGCTGGAACAGCAACTGGTTCGGCCACGGCCATGAGTACAGCTTCACCGAAGCCTATCCCGATTTCGACCTCAACGCCGTCACCGATTATGCGCGCAAAAAGGGCGTGACGCTGATCGGCCATCATGAGACCGGCGGCAATATTGCGGTCTACGAAGCGCAGCTCGACGATGCGATGAAGCTGTACGGCCGGCTCGGCGTCAAGGCGGTGAAGACCGGCTATGTCGCCGACGCTGGCGGGATCATTGCGCCGGGTGACACGCCGGGCGAAACGCGGATGGAATGGCACGACGGCCAGCGCCAGGTGCAGCATCATCTGAAGGTCGTGCAGACCGCGGCGAAATATAAGGTCGCGGTCAATCCGCACGAGCCGGTAAAGGATACGGGCCTGCGCCGCACCTATCCGAACTGGGTCGCGCGCGAGGGTGCGCGGGGCATGGAATATAATGCCTGGAGCGACTTCGGCAGCGGCCCCGACCATGAACCGACGCTGGTTTATACACGGATGCTGTCGGGTCCGATGGACTATACGCCGGGAGTTTTGGGTCTCGAGGGATCGAACAAGGCGCCGTTCGCATCGACGCTCGCCAAGCAGCTTGGTCTTTACCTCGCCATTTATTCGCCGATCCAGATGGCGGCCGACTTCATCGAAAGCCTGGAGGCGCATCCGCGCGAGCTGGAATTCATCAAGGCGGTCCCCGCCGACTGGGCCGAAAGCAAGCTGATCGCGGGTGAGGTCGGCGACTATGCGATCTTCGCGCGAAAGGACCGGGGCAGCGCCGACTGGTATGTCGGCGGGGTCAACGACGCGACCGAACGCACGCTGACGCTGAGCTTCGATTTCCTCGACGCGGGCAAAAGCTATACCGCGACCGTGTGGAAGGACGGCGAGGGTGCGACCTATCTGACCGACGCGCGGCACCGGATCGCGTACGAGACGATCAAGGTGAAGAAGGGCGACACCTACAAGCTGTGGCTCGCCCCCGGCGGTGGCGCGGCGATCCGCCTGCATCCGGGAAAATGAGCCCGCGCTAGACGATATGGCCGGCCGTGCCGCCGGGCGCCCAGAGCCCGGCGGCGAGCCGGTGCAGCGCGCGCGACAGGGTGCGGCGGTCGATCGTGCCGCCGAACGAGACGCGGAGCGCTTTGGACACGTCCCCCGATACGGCAAAGCGGTCCGACCCCACCGCCGACAGCCCTTCGAGCGCGAGCGTGGCGGCAAGCACGTCGGGATTGCTGTCTTCGGGCAGCGAGAGCCACAGGTGATAGCCCTGCGGATGACCCGCGTGGCGACCGTCGCCCAGCACCGTGTGCGCCAGCTTCTGGCGCCATGCTGCTTCCTTGCGCACCGCGCCGACCAGCCGATCGAAGCTGCCGTCGGCGAGCCAGAGCGAGACCATCGCGACGTTGAGCGGCGGCGCCATCACCGTGCTTTCATGCTGGCACGCCGCGAGCTGCATCGCTTCGGCGACGCCCGGCGCGCGGACGAAGCCGACGCGCAGCGCGGGAGAGATGATTTTCGCCATGCTCGCGACATACCAGCCGCTTTCGGGCGCGAAGCTGGTGATCGCGGGCAACGGCGCATCGGGCAGGAGGCCATAGGCATCGTCTTCGATGATCTGGACCCCCGTTTCGCGCGCCCAGGCCGCGATCGCGCGCCGTTCCGCAGTCGCGATGGTCGTCGTGGTCGGATTGTCGTTCGTCGGGACGACGTACAGCGCGCGCAGCGGCGCGGCGGCGTGTGCCGCCTCGAGCGTGTCGGCGCCGATTCGCGCCAGCGGGACGAGCGTGACGCCGATCCGCCGCGCCAGCGCGAGAAAGCCGGGGTAGACGAAGCGCCCGCAGGCGACGCGGTCGCCGGGCCTCAGGATCGCGGCCGCGATCGCGTGCAGCGCATTCTGGCCGCCCGCGGTGACGACGATCTGTTCGGCGTCGGACGACAGGCCGGTGCGCGCTATCAGGGCGGCGCCGGTCTCGCGGTCGGCGGCCGCGCCGCCGGGCCGCTGATAGTGGAGCCGCGCCATATTGCCGCCCTGCGCCAGCGCTGCCAGCGCGGTCGTCATTGCCTCCGGCAGGCCGGCACCCTCGGCGACCGGCGGGCTGTTCATCGCAATGTCGTTCTGCGCTGTGGTGGCGACCTGTCCCGATCGCGCGTCTTCACCGATGAAACTGCCGGCGCGGCCGCGCGCGACGATCAGGCCGCGGCGGCGCGCAAGGTCATAGGCTTTCGTGACGGTGGTGAGGTCGATCCCGAGCCGCGCGGCAAGATCGCGCTGCGGGGGCAGGCGGTCGCCGTGGCGAAGCTCGCCGCTGGCGACGGCGGCGGCGATCGCGGCGGTCACCGCTCTATATTTGGGACCTGCGGCGCCCGTTATGTCGGGCGTCCAGCTAATCGCCATGCCGTTCGTCCGTCTCGCCCCGCGCGCGAGCGTTCAGCCTTGCCCACAAATGCTCGGTCCCCGATTCCTGCGCCTTGTTCACATATTGCGAGGCGACGAGCCAGCCCTTGATCGCGCGCAGGGGAAGGACGCAACCGATCACCATGACCGGGATCGAAAATACCAGATGAACCCAGAGCGGAGGGTCATAGGCGATCTGGAGCCAGACGATCACGAAGGTCAGCGGAAAGGCGACGATGCATTGCGAGAAAAAGGCCGGGCCGTCGTCGGGGGCGGCGAAGCTGTAATCGAGCCCGCAATGGTCGCAGCGATCGGCGAGCTTCAGCCACGAACGAAACATGGGACCCTTGCCGCATTCGGGACATTTCCCGTGCCAGCCAGCCCAGAGAATCCAGCGCAGCTTTTCGCTGCCGACATCGCCGATCGCCATTTTCGACTCCAATAGGCACATTGTATGCCATGCAAATCGCACTATGGATTCGACCGATCACAATTTGAAGAGATAGATTTTCTCTTTTGTTTAATGTGGTAAACTTGAAAATTCTGCCATTTATACGGCAATTTTGAACATATTTTGCCATGCAAAATCGGGCATTGTGCAATGTCCGGCGACGCCGTCTGTCAGTCCGCACAGGCCGGCCTTCGGCCCGGCGCGGCCGAAGCCGAAAGATGGGGTGGTCCCGCGCATCGTTTACGCCGCTTTTACCAGTCCTGGTGCATAGGATTTACCGATATTTGTGGCTGGGGATGAATGATGGACAGCATGCGCGGCCTGCTTTCGGGCAGCCATGACCAGGATGACGGCGCGATCGACGCGCCCGCCGCGGTGGGCGTCGACGAACGGCGGATGCAGGTACGCGCCTATAATTATTGGGCGTCGCTGCTGGGCGCCCGCGCCTATCCTGCGGTCGAGGACCTCGATCTCGACAGTGCCGATTTCGGCCCGCATTCGGTGCTGCTCGATTTCACGGCAGGCGTCGACAATCCCGGTATCGCCTTTCTGGGCGAGCGGTTGCGCGCCGAGTCGCAAATCGACGAGGATGTCCATTATATCAGCCAGATACCCGGCCGCTCACTGTTGTCGCGCCTGACCGACCACTATCTGCAGATCATCGCCAACCGCGCGCCGATCGGTTTCGAAGCCGAGTTCGAAAGCGATCGCGGCGTCACCATCATGTACCGCGGCATCTTGCTGCCCTTTTCCTCGGACGACGACACGATCGATTTCATCATGGGCGTGATCAACTGGAAGGAAGCGGTTGACGCTGGCCAGGCGGAAGAATTGCAATTGTCGGTCGAACAGGCGCTGCGCACCGCGGCGCCGCTGACCGCGCCCGTGCCCGTATGGGCCGACGGCCCCGATTCGGAGCATCTCGACGACGATGCGGTCCCCGGCTTCGCCGTGCTCGGCGACGGCGCCGCCGTTGATACCGGCGCCATCGCCGAAGAGATTGCTTCGACCGAGCCCGGCGACGATGCCGAACTGGCCGACTGGCTGGCGGTCGCGCGCGAAACCGCCGAGCGGGCGATCGCCGCCGACAGCCGCAGCCGCGGCGCCCTTTACCAGGCGGTCGGCAAGGCGTGGGATTTCGCGCTTGCCGCCGAAGACCAGCCCGATGCTTTTGCTGCCCTGCTCGACGACGCCGGGCTGGCGGCGCAGAAACGCGCGCCGATGACTCCGATCGTGAAACTTGTTTTTGGCGCGACCTATGACAAGACGCGCCTTGCCGAATATGCCTGCGTATTGGGGCACGCCAAGCAGGAAGGCATCGGGCGCGGCGACCTTGCCGCCTATCTCGATCGCTATCCGGGCGGGCTCAAAGGGGTGGTCAAGGATGCGCGCGCGCGCCGCAGGCCCGCGGGCGTCGCCGATCGCCCCGACGCCAAGATGGACGCGCTGCGCCGCGCGCAGCCTGCGGTCATCCTGGAGCATGATGCGGGCGAGGCTGAATTCGTGATGCTGATCGCGCGCGCGATGCCGGGGGGGCATATCGGGATCGTCGCCAAGGCAGCCGACGACCCGGCGCTGGTCGCCAAACTGGCCAAAAAGGCGGTGCCGATCGCGCCGGGCGGCTGATACCGCGCGCTGGGAGCGTTCACGCAACAGACAATCCCAAAATTGAAATATTTTTACGCGCCCCGGCGAACGAGGCTTGAGCCGCGCGCGCCACAGGCGCATAGGGGCGGCAGCGAACGGACCCCCGCCGATCGTCGGCTGGGATCCCCCTCTTTGGTTCGGGATGCTGCACTTTATGCCTCAGACTACGTCCGACACGCCGGAAACGGACACGCCGACCTCCACCGTCAAAATCCCGCCTAAAGTCGCCGCTGCCTATCTGGCCGCGCTCGCCGGCAGCGCGCTGCCCGGCGAAGGCGATGATATGGACAAGGCCGCGCTCAGCGAAGCGAGCCAGTTCGCCGCGCGTGCCGCGCTCGACCGCGCCGTCGAAACCCCGTCGCTGCTGCTCGAACCGATCGCCGCCGACGGCACCGACCGCCGGATGCGGCTCGCCATCATCAACGACGACATGCCCTTCCTCGTCGATTCGACCTCGCAGGCGGTCGCTGCGCAGGGACTCGTCGTCCACCGCATCCTCCACCCCGTCGTCGCGGTGAAGCGCGATGCGAAGGGCCATTTGCAGGAAGCGGGCGAAGGTCCCGCGCGCGAGTCGGTGATCTATATGGAACTCGAGCGCGGCGACGCGCGCGCGCGCCGGCGCCTGCTCGACGGGCTCGAGGCGGCGCTGCGCGACGTGCGTGCCGCGGTCCGCGACTGGCGAGCGATGCGCGCGGCGATGCTTGCCGACGCCGCGATGCGCGTCGAGGGCGAAGGCGCCGAGCTGTTGCGCTGGTTCGAAGGCGGGTCGATGACCCAGCTCGGCCATGAATGGCGCACGCGCGACGGCAAGGCGCAGGATCGGCTCGGCATCAGCGAGAGCAGCGACAGCCAGCTTTTGTCACCGGCGGCGCTGGAAGCCGCCTTCGCCTGGTTCGACGCCCAGAACAAGACGGGGGGCGGCCCGGCGCCGCTGCTGATCAAGTCCAATCGTTTGTCGGCGGTCCACCGCCGCGTGTTGCTCGACCTTGTCATCGTCCCCGAATTGAAGGGCAAGAAGGTCGAGCGCCTGTCGATCCATGCCGGTTTGTGGACCAGCCAGGCCTTGTCGACGCCGCCCGCCAAGGTGCCGGTGCTGCGCGCGCAGCTCGACGCGTTGATGGCGAAATTCGGGTTCGATCCGTCGGGTCATGCGGGCAAGGCGCTCGCGCACGCGCTCACCGCGCTGCCGCACGACCTGCTCATCGCGTTCGACAGCGCCTCGCTCGAAGAGCTGGTGCTGACCTCCATGTCGATCACCGACCGGCCGCGGCCGAAGCTGGTGATGGTGCAAAGCGCGCTCGGCCGACATCTGTTCGCCTTCGTCTGGCTGCCGCGCGACGAAGTCTCGACCGGCCGCCGCATCGCGGTGGAAGCGATGCTGGTTCGCGAAGCGAAAGCGGGGGTGATCGGCTGGACGATGGTGCTCGAGGATGGCGGCGCGGCGCTGCTGCGTTACACGCTCGACCTGCGCAGCGGCGGCGTCGTCCCCGACACCGAGACACTCAACGCGCAGCTCGAACAGATGGTGCGCGGCTGGCAGCCCGAAGTCGAGGCGGCGCTGGCGAAGCGCGGCGACCCGGGCCGCGCCGCGGCGCTGGCGGCGCGCTTTGCGGCGACCTTTCCGCCGAACTACCGCAACCTCTATAACCCGGAAGAAGCGGCGCGCGACATATTGCGCCTGCGCGATCTCGACGCGGACAATCCGCGCAGCGTGCGCCTTGCGCGCAAGAGCCTCGACGGCGACGACCGGCTCCGGCTCAAGGTGTATAGCGCGGCGGGTCCGCTCGCGCTCTCCGACGTCGTCCCCGCGCTCGAACATTTTGGTTTCCAGGTGCTCGAGGAAATTCCGACGACGCTCGGCCTGACGCGCGTGTCGGGCATCGATGGCGAGGACGAGCCGCCGATCGTGATCCACGACTTCACGCTGCGCCTGCCCGCCAATGTCGACGAACTTGCGCTGCTTCCCTACGCCGGGGTGCTCGAAGGCGCGATCGCCGCGGTTCTGGACGGCCGCGCCGAAAATGACGCGTTCAACGAACTGGTGCTCACCAACCAGACCGACCCGGGCGCGATCGTCTGGCTGCGCGCCTGGTTTCGTTACCTGCGTCAGGGCGGTTCGGCCTATGGCATGGACACGGTAGTCAGCGCACTGCGTCACGCGCCCGCGCTTACTGCCGCGCTGATCGAGCGCTTCCGCGCGCTGCACGACCCCAAGGCGCGCGATGCCAAGCGCGCCGAAGCGCTGGAAGCCGAGATTCTCGCCGATTTCGCCGACATCAAATCGATCGACGAGGACCGCATCCTGCGCCTGTTCCACGCTGTGGTCAGCGCGACCTTGCGCACCAACGCCTTCGCCCCCGCAGCGGCAGAAGCGCTGGCTTTCAAGATCGATTCGAGCCTGATCCCCGGCCTGCCAAAGCCGCTGCCCTGGCGCGAGGTGTGGGTCTATTCCCCGCGCGTCGAGGGTATTCACCTGCGCGCCGGTCCGGTTGCGCGCGGCGGGTTGCGCTGGTCCGATCGCCGCGACGACTTCCGCACCGAAATCCTCGGGCTGATGAAAGCGCAGCGCGTGAAGAACGCCGTCATCGTGCCGACCGGCGCGAAGGGCGGCTTCTACCCCAAGGCGCTCCCCGATGCCGCGCTCGACCGCGATGCATGGTTCGCCGAGGGCACCGAATGCTATCGCATCTTCATCCGCTCGCTGCTGTCGATCACCGACAATCTGGTCGGCGGCACGGTGGTGCATCCGAAGGGCGTGGCGATCCTCGACGGCGACGATCCCTATTTCGTCGTCGCCGCCGATAAGGGCACCGCGACATTCTCCGACATCGCCAACGCGCTCGCGATGGAGCGCGACTTCTGGCTCGGCGACGCCTTCGCGAGCGGCGGGTCGAAAGGTTATGACCATAAGGCGATGGGGATCACCGCCAAGGGCGCGTGGATTTCGGTCCAACGGCACTTCGCCGAAATGGGTATCGACGTGCAGACCGATACGATCCGCGTCGTAGGGTGCGGTGACATGTCGGGCGACGTGTTCGGCAACGGCATGCTGCTCAGCAAGGCGATCAAATTGTGCGCGGCCTTCGATCACCGTCACATTTTCCTCGACCCTGACCCCGATCCCGCGAAAAGCTGGAAGGAACGCGAACGGATGTTCGCGCTGCCGCGATCGAGCTGGGACGATTATGACAAGAAGCTGATCTCGAAGGGCGGCGGAGTCTTTCCGCGCAGCCAGAAGAGCATCCCGCTCTCTCCCGAAGTGCAGGCGCTGCTCGGCCTCTCGGTCAGCGAAATCGACCCCAGCTCGCTGATCTCGGCGATCCTGAAGGCATCGGTCGACCTGCTCTGGTTCGGCGGCATCGGCACCTATGTAAAGGCGGCGAGCCAGAATAATGCCGAGGTCGGCGATCCCGCCAACGACGCGCTGCGCGTCGATGCCGAGGATTTGCGCGTCAAGGCGGTCGGCGAGGGCGCGAACCTCGGCGTCACGCAGGCGGCGCGCATTGCCTTCTCGGCGCACGGCGGGCGGATCAACACCGATTTCATCGACAATAGCGCGGGCGTCGACTGTTCGGATAACGAGGTCAATATCAAGATCGCGCTCAACCGCGAAATGGCCGAAGGGCGGCTCGGCCAGGACGACCGCGACGCGCTGCTCGTCCGCATGACCGACAATGTCGCCGACCTTGTGCTCGAGAACAACCGGCTCCAGGCGCTCGCGCTGTCGATCGCCGAAAAGGGCGGATCGGCGGCGGTGCCGTCGCTGGTGCGGATCATGGAAACGTTCGAGGGTGCGGGCCGGCTCGACCGCAAGGTCGAGGGGCTGGCCGCGAACGACGAATTGCTGCGCCGCGCGGGCGAAGGGCGCGGGCTGACGCGCCCCGAACTCGCGGTGCTGCTCTCGACCGCGAAGCTCGCGCTGCAGGACGCGATCGAACACAGCGGCCTGCCCGACGACCCGGCGCTGGCGAGCGACCTCGCCGCGGCCTTCCCCGCCGAGATGCAGCGCGACTTTGCGCAGGCGATCGCCGACCACCAGCTGCGCCGCGAGATCATCGCGACCAAGATCGCGAACCGCATCATCAACCGCATGGGTATCGTCCATCCCTTCGAACTGGTCGAAGAGGAAGGCTGCGCGCTCGGCGACATTGCCGCGGCCTTCGTCGCGGTCGAGCGCCTGCTCGACATGCCGGCGATCTGGGACGCTCTGGACGAGGCGAAGATCGACGAGGGCGTTCGCCTGTCGCTTTTCGCGCAGGCGGCGTCGGCGATGGCCTCGCAGATGGCGGATCTGCTGCGCGTCACCCAGACGCTGTCGCAGGCCGGGCCGGTCGTGGCGCGGCTCGAGCCGGGCGTCGATCGCCTGACCGCGGGCGTCGACTCGCTGCTCAGCCCCTCGGTCAAGCGCCAGTGGGACATGCTTGCGCAGCAATTGCTCGACGCCGGGGCGCCCGAGACACTGACCTCGGCGGTCGTCCGGCTGTTCAAGACCGACGGCGCGATCGGCATCGTCGATCTTGCCGAGCGGCGCGGCGACGACGAAGTCGCGGTGACACGCGCCTTCTCCCATTTGGGCGAAGCGCTCGGCCTCGACTGGGCGCAGACGCTGGCCGCGCATATGAGCCCCGCCGACCCGTGGGAGCGCCTGCTCGTCAACAGTCTTGCGCGCGATTTCCAGCAGATGCGGCTGGCCTTCCTTGGCGGGCTGCCGAAGGGCGACCTCGACGCCGCGGTGACCAAATGGCTCGCCGACCATGCACCGCGCGTCGAACAGTTCCGCAGCACGGTCGACCGCGCGCGGATGATCCCGAACCCCAACGGCGCGATGCTCTCGCATATCGCCGGGCAGGCGCGCGGATTGCTGGCGCGGTAACCAAATACGCCCTCCCCTTCAGGGGAGGGCAGCGACCCTATTTGCAGCTGGGTGAGGGCCATCGACCTTACGCTACGCCGATAGGCCTCACCCCAACCCAGTGGCAGGTCATCTGCCCGGGGGACGGATTACCTGCCACTCCTGAAAGGGCAGCGGCTCTAGGAAGATTCCCGTCATGCCGTTCCAGCCCCGCGTCGCGATCCTCGTCCCGGCGCCCGATTATGAAGAAAGGTGGCTGCCCGCCTTTGCCCGCAAGGCGGCGGCGCTGACCGCGGCCGGGCTGATCGTCGAGCCGCGCGCGTGGACCGATCCCGGCGACCTCGCGGGCCATGACCTCGTGCTGCCGCTGTTCGCCTGGGGCTATCAACGCGATGTCGCGGCCTGGTATGCGCTGCTCGATCGGCTGGAGTCGGACCGCCTGCCGGTCGCCAATCCGGTCCCCGTGTTGCGCTGGAACAGCGACAAGGCGTATCTGACCGAACTGGCGGCCAAGGGCGTCGCCGTGGTGCCGACGGTCGAGGTCGCGGCGCTGGACGATGCCAGCCTTGCCACGGCCCGCAACAAACTCGGCGCCGATGAAGTGGTGGTCAAACCCGCGATCTCGGGCGGCGCCGATGGGACGCACCGGATTGCGGCGAACGACGCGATCCCCCCCGATGCGCTCGGCCAGCGCCGTCTGGTCCAGCCGCTGATGCCGGGCATCCTGACCGACGGCGAGTTTTCGCTGTTCTTCTTTGCCGGCAAATTCAGCCACGCGATCGTCAAGCGGCCTGCCAGTGGCGATTTTCGTGTCCAGGAGCAGTTTGGCGGGCGCGAGACGGGATGGGAAGCGAGTGACGCGGCGCAGGCGCTGGCGGTGGCCACGCTGGCTGCCGCCCCCGCGCCGCCGGTCTACGCACGCGTCGATATGGTCGGCGACGCGACGGGCAGGCTTCATATCATGGAACTCGAACTGATCGAACCATCGCTGTTCCTGCACCACGCCCCCGACAAGGGCGCGGCCTTCGGGGCGGCGGTTTACGGCGTCATCTGACCGGACCGGCTGCGCCACAGCCATTGCCGGATCGCCGAGGTCAGGTTCGGCGGGGCGTCGGCTTCCATCCGCTCGACGTCGATCCGCGCGACGAGCGCGTTGACGGGCAGCGCCTGCCGCGCGGCTTCGGCTTCGAGCGCGTCCCAGAATATCGGTTCGAGGCTGATCGAGGTCGGATGGCCGGCGATCGTCACCGAGCGCTTGACCGGTGGGTGGAGGGGACGGTCCGCCATGCCTGTCCTTAGCCGTTCGCATCGAGCGAAGTCGAGATGCCGATCCAACCATCGCCGGCCGTGTCGGGCCGTGGCTTCGCCACCGGTTGCCGCTCGCCGTTCGCCGATGCGAACGCCGCCGCTGGCGCCCTCGGCCCGTCAGTACATATGCTGCCCGCCATTGATCGACATCGTCGATCCGGTGACGAAACCCGCGTCCTCGCTGCATAGGAAGGCGACGCCGCGCGCGATTTCATCGGCTTGTCCGAGACGCCCGACCGGAATCTTTGCGACGATCTTTTCCAGCACCTGCGGCGGCACCGCGGCGACCATGTCGGTGTCGATATAGCCCGGCGCAATCGCGTTGACGGTGACGCCCTTTTTGGCGCCTTCCTGCGCCAGCGCTTTGGTAAAGCCGTGGATGCCCGATTTGGCGGCGGCGTAATTGACTTGGCCGTACTGCCCCGCCTGTCCGTTGATCGAGCCGATGTTGACGATGCGGCCCCAGCCGCGCTCGACCATCCCGCCAAAGGTCGCCTTGGCCATGTTGAAGCAGCCGCCGAGGTTGACGCGCATCACATCGTCCCAATCGTCGTAGCTCATGCGCGCGAGCGTGCCGTCGCGCGTGATGCCGGCGTTGTTGACGACGATGTCGATGGCGCCGAACTCGTCGGCGATAGCAGCGCAATTGTCGAGGCACGCCTGATGGTCGCCGACGTCCCACTTGCGCGCGGCGATGCCCGTGCGCTCGGTGAACGCGCGCGCCTTTTCCTCATTGCCGGCATAATTGGCGACGACGGTGACGCCCTGTTCTTTCAGTTTCAACGAAATCGCTTCGCCGATACCGCGGCTGCCCCCGGTGACGATTGCTACGCGTGCCATAAATCAAGCTCTCCCACAGAGTTATCGGATTTTGATTAGGCCGCGCGGCGAGCGGCTGCAAGTTGACCGGAACGTCAATCGCAAAGCTATTCAGGCGACGGTGGCGTCGGGCGGCGTCAATCGATCACCGCGGCGCGCGGTGCCGAAAAATCGCCGGCCGCCAGCGCGGCCCGGTCGATCGTCACCACCAGATGGCCACCGGTCCCGAAACGGCGGCTCATCAGCCGGCTCGTCGGCAGGTCGATCAGCACGGCGTCGTGGCCGGCCTCATGGCCGTCTGCGGTGAGCGAAGGGGCTCCGCCCATCGACGCCATCTCGCGTGCGGCGAGGTCGCGCCAGCGCGGTTCGAAGAAAGCGCGGGCGGGCGCCGACAGGCTGTTCGGGTTGGTGCACCAGGCATGTTTGGCGCGGTCGAACAGGATCGCCCGATAATCATGGACCCACAAGTCGGCATCGGGCCGGTGCGTGGTCAGCGGCAGGGTGATCGTTTCGACCCGCGCGGCGCCGGTTTCGGGATCGACCGAATGCGCCGCCTTGGCCCAACGGATCGCATGGAGCGCGGACATCACAGCGGTCGCGTCGCCGGGCGCGAAGGCATCGCGTGCGGCGCTGTCGTGGACAATCGCAATAATCTCTTCGGCGCGGGCCCGTGCCTCGCGGTTGATCGCCGCGCGATGCTCCGCTTCCGCTATCGCGCCTTCTTCGCCGGCGACGGGCGCGGCGCCGGTTTCGAGCCGGTCGAGCCGCATTTCGAGCAGCGCGACCATGGCGGTCATGCTGCCCCAGTCGAATGGATGAAACGCCGGATCGGCAATGTCATAGCCGCGCTCGAACAGCCCATCGCCGGCTGCATCCGTCGTATCGGCATCGCGCGGGTCGGCGTCGCCGGGACGAACCGCGACAAGGTTGATCGGCCATTCGGGGAAGGCGCGCACCGCAAAACAGGCAAGCTCGTCCGGGCTCCGATCGGCGGGATAGGGCCCGAACCAGCCGGCGCTTTCGTCGAGCGGCACCGACGGCGCCAGCGCGACATCGGTATCGCGGAGGTGGAACACGCGCATGTCGGTGCTGCGCGGGTGAATGAAAAAGGCGAGCGAGCCGTCGCGTGGACCGCTCCCCTGCCACAGATCCCGCGGCAATTCGGTGCAGTCGACCTGCGCCAGGAAAATGGCGGACTCGCCAGCGATCACCGGCCATTCCATGCCCCGGGGGAGGCGCGGGCGGCCGCCCAGCCAGCTCGTCGTCAGGATGGCGTCTCGCGGCGGGATCTGGGGGACGAGGCGGAGCGTTACCGCCCCGGCGGCCGCATCCACGGCGCCGCTCCCTTCGGGATCGCCCATCTCGCGGACGGGCTCCTCGATTTCGGGCGCTTTGGACAGGCTTGTACCGACCGGGTCAAACGCGCGCTGCGCTTCCTCCTCGACCTGCGCCGCCGCGGAATCCAGCGCCGCATCGATGGTTTCGGGCTCGATATCGGCGACCGGTTCCGGGTCGGAGCGGGGGGCGTCCTCGTCCAGCAGCGACGGCACGGTCTTGCGGCGGATCCGCGCGAGCCGTTCGGGCGCGATTTCGACGTCCTCATATGCGGGTTTCGCGGTGCGCGCCAATTTCGGCAGCCGGCTTTCACCGGGCGCGCGCGGCGGGGGTGGGACTCGCGGCGCGGCGGGGGCGGTGCGCGGACGCCGCGTCCACCAGATCGCGAAGAGGATCGCCGCGAAGACCAGCGCGGCGCCGGCGAGCATCAGCGCTGCCGATTGAAGCTGGTTCATGACGTACCTCCGGAATCGCGCGGCGCCACACCTTTTCGGCGCCACATCGGATCAATTTAGCGCATGGACCTAAACAGTTGGTAAGCGGCGGCGGTCAGAGCCAGCCCGCGGTTTCGCGCCGGACGAGCGCCTCGAGCATCGCCATGCCGGGACCGTCCGCGTTGAGGCACGGAATATAGGCGAATCGCCGCCCGCCCGCCGCCTCGAACTGCTCCTTGCCGCGAATCGCCAGCTCTTCGAGCGTTTCGAGGCAATCCGCCGAAAATCCCGGGGCGAAGATCGCGACGCTCTTGCCGTCGTTGCCCAGCCGCTCGAGCACCTTGTCGGTCGCGGGTTCGAGCCATTTGGCGCGGCCGAAGCGCGACTGGAAGGCGACCTCGACCGGGCGGCCGAGCCTTTCCGACAGCAGGCGCGCGGTCTTCCGGCACTGGCAATGATAGGGATCGCCCAGGTGCAGCGTGCGCTCGGGCATGCCGTGAAAGCTCGCGAGCAGCACGTCGGGCGTGAAGTCGAGCGCTTCCAGACCTGTTTCCACCGATGCTTTCAGCGCTTCCAGATAGGCTGAATCGTCGTGATAGGGGGGGAGGAAGCGCAGCGCGGGTTGCCAGCGAAGCGTCTCGAGATGCGCGCCCACCGCATCGACGACCGTCGCGGTCGTCGCCGCGCAATATTGCGGATAGAGCGGTGCGACGAGGATGCGGCGGCATCCCTCGGCCATCAGCCTATCGAGGGCGGGGCCGATCGCGGGCTTTCCATAACGCATCGCATGCGCCAGCTGCACCGTTTCGCCCAACGCCGCCTGCAGCGCCTCGGCTTGCGCCTGCGTGATGGCGGCGAGCGGCGATCCCTTGTCGGTCCACACCTGCGCATAGGCATGGGCCGATTTTTTCGGCCGCGTGGTCAGGATGATCCCGCGCAGGATCGGCTGCCACAGCAATTGGGGAATTTCGACGACCCGGCGGTCGGACAGGAATTCGGCAAGGTAGCGCCGAACCGAGGTAGCGTCGGGCGCATCGGGAGTGCCGAGGTTGACGAGCAGCACGCCGATACGTGGCGCCGCGACGGGCAGATGACCGGAAGGGAGGGTCATGACGGATGCCCCGACAGCGGAATGCGCCGGATGCGCCGTCCGGTGGCGGCGAACATCGCATTGGCAAGGGCGGGCGCGACGACCGGCACGCCGATTTCGCCGAGCCCGCCGGGCTCGCGGTCGCTGTCGATGAACTCGACCAATATTTGCGGCGTCTGCGACAGGCGCGGCAGGCCGAGTTGACCGAGCTTGCGCGCGGTCGCGACGCCGCCCGCATAATCGGTGGTTGCCCCGACCGCCGCGGCGAGGCCGAAGATCAGCCCGCCTTCGACCTGCTGGTGCGCGATCGCGGGATTGACGAGCCGCCCCGCGTCGACGACCGCGACAAGCTGTTCGACCTGCAATCCGCGCTCGCTCTGCCGTGCGGTCGCCATCAATGCGATATGACTGCCGCGCATCGAATGGCAGGCGAGCCCCTGGGCGGTGCCCGGCAGCCCGCCTTCCCAGCCGCCGAGGCTGGTCGCGGTGAGCAGGCAGCGGGCGAGCAGCGGCGCCTCCCCGAGCATCGCCATGCGATAGGACAGCGCGTCGGTGCCCGCGCGCGCCGCCATTTCGTCGACGAAACATTCGGTGAAAAAGGCGGTGTAGCTGTCGGCATTGCCCCGCCAGCGTCCGGTTGGCAGGCCGATGTCGGCGGGGCAGTGATCGACCGCCGCATGGCGGATCGCATAGCTGCTCGCCGCGCCCTCGACCGCAACGGCGTCGGGGCGTCCCGCGGCGGCGCGCTGGGCGACGTCGGCGGGCGCATTGTCGAACAGGCGGTCGCGGACCTCGTGACTGGTCGCGGGCACCGCGATGCGCGTGACCAGCGCGTCGATTCCGCCCGCGGCGTTGAGCGTCGCGGTCAGCTTTGCGCGCGCGGGTGCGCGCGGCGGCAGCCGCATGATTTCCTCGGCACGCGACCAGGCGAGCTGGACGGGGCGCTTGATCTGGAGCGCGACGATCGCCGCCTGCACCGCGACGCTGTGGTCTAGGCACGCATCGAACGATCCCCCCGCCATCATCGGGAACAGGACGACATTGGCCGGCGCCAGGCCGGTGGCGGCGGCGACCGCGTCGCGGCACTGCGCCGGCGCCTGCGTCGCGACCCAGATGCGCAGCCGCTCCCCGTCGGGTGCCGCGGTCGCGGTGCGCGTTTCGATGGGCGCGTGCAGCGCGGGGGCGACCGCATATTCGGCGGCGATTTTCGTCCGCCCGGTCATCGCCTCGGCGACGTCGCCGGTGGCCGATATCCGGTATCCATCGCCCTTCAGTGCGGCTTTCAATGCCTTGTCGATGCCTTCGGTCGAAACCGGCGTGCCCTCGGTTTCGAAAACCGGGGCGAAGCGGTCGAGCGCGCGGTTCGCCGCCCACCAGTTGCGCGCGACCGTCGCGACCCAGCGTTCGTGGGTGACGACATGGAGCAGGCCGGGCGACGCCATCCCCAATTTGCGGTCGATGCCTTTCAGCCGCGTCGCGCCGACCGGGCCCTGACGGATCGCGGCGAACACCATGTCGGGCAAGCGAATGTCGCCGGCATAATTGGCCGACCCGTCGATCTTTGCCGGCAGATCGAGCCGCGTCAGGTCCTTGCCATAGAGCGGATCGGCGCTGCTGGCGCGATAGACCGGCTCGGCAGGCGGTTCGAGCGTGGCGGCAACCGCCGCGACCTCCCCGAAGCGCAGTTTTTTCTGGCCGAAGACGACAAAGCCGTCCTGCGTGTCGCATTCCTCCCAGTCGGTGTCCCAACGCCGGGCTGCCGCCATCATCAACAACGCGCGCGCCTGCGCCGCCGCGGCGCGGCAGGGCCCCTCGAACATCCGGACCGACGAACTGTTGGCGGTCAGCATCACCGCGTGGCGCACCGCCCATTCGCGCCGCGCCCAGCTGCGCACGTCGGACACGAAATCGGGCACCCCCGATCGCGGCGTAAAGACGGCGCTATCCTCGTCGACCAGCAGCGTATTGGTATAGAGCGGGTTGATCGGCGCGGTCTCGACCGCGATCGTCCGCCAGTCGGCACCCAACTCGTCGGCCATGATCTGCGGCAACAGCGTCGTGACGCCCTGTCCCATTTCGCACTGCGGCACGATCGCGCCGATATGCCCGTCGTCGCCAATCTTCAGGAAGGCGTTGAAGACATGTTCGTCGGGCGCGGCGGTCAGATTGGGCCGATAGTCGCGCGGCCACAGGCTCCACGCGATCGCGAGACCACCCGCCGCGGTCGCGCCGACCAGCAACGAACGGCGGTTGACCTGCGGCACGCGCGATGTCTTTTTTCCAACCGTGTCGCGAATGCCCACCATGCCCGCTGCTGATAGTCGGCGCGAGTCGGCGAGGCAAAGGCTTTCGATGGCGCCGCGCGCGGCCCGTTATCGCAGCAAACCGAGGCGGGGGATTTCGACCTTGGGGCAGCGATCCATCACGACGGTCAGCCCCGCGGCCTCGGCGCGCTTCGCGGCGGCGTCGTCGATGACGCCCATCTGCATCCACACCGCCTTGGCGCCGTGCACGATAGCTTCGTCGACCGCGGCGCCCGCGTCCGCGCTGTTGCGAAAGATGTCGACGATCTCGGCGGGCGGCTCGACATCGGCCAGCGTCGCGACGACGGGCGCGCCGTGAATCGTCTTGCCCGCGTGGCCGGGATTGACCGCGATCACGTCGTGGCCCTGCGCGACGAGGAAGGCGAGCACGCCGTTCGACGGGCGCGCCGGGTTGGGCGAGGCGCCGACCACCGCTATACGGCGCGGCTGGCCCAGAAGCTCACGGATCTCGCCTTCGTCGTTGATCGCCATCATTTGCCCTTTCGTGCATCCAGCCATTCGGCGACCTTTGCCGCTATCGCGTGAAATGGTTCACCGGTTGGATCGGTTCCGGCCGCGGGCGGAACGCCGCCGTCGCTCGCGAGACGGATCCCCATCGACAGCGGCACGCGGCCGAGGAAGTCGAGCCCCATCGTCTCCGCCGCCGCCTCTGCGCCGCCGCTGCCGAACGGATCGCTGACCTCGCCGCAATGCGGGCAGGCGTAACCTGCCATATTCTCGACCAGCCCGATGATCGGCACCTCGGCCTGCTGGAACAGGCTGATCGCGCGCGTCGCATCCATCAGCGCGAGGTCCTGCGGCGTCGACACGATCACCGCGCCCGCGGGCTTGTGCTTCTGGATCATCGTCAGCTGGACGTCGCCGGTGCCGGGGGGCAGGTCGACGACCAGCGTGTCGATATCGCCCCAGCTCGCATCGACGAGCTGTTCGAGCGCGCGCCCCGCCATCGGACCGCGCCACGCGATCGCCTGCCCGGGCTGGGCGATCTGCCCGGTCGACAGCATCGGCACGCCATAGGCGCTCTGGACGGGGGCGAGCTTCGACCCGCGCGCCTCGGGCTTTACATTTTCGCTGTCCATCAGGCGCGGCTGCGAGGGACCATAGATGTCGGCGTCGACCAGCCCGACCTTGACGCCGCGCCGGCGCAGCGCGACCGCGAGGTTGGCGGCCAGCGTCGATTTGCCTACCCCACCCTTGCCGCTGCCGACCGCGATGATCGTCATCGCCTTCTTTTCGGCGGTCATCGCGATGCGGACCTCGGTCACGCCCGCTTGTTCCAGCAGGCCGGCGCGCAGCTTGTCCTCGAGCGGTTTGCGGGCATCGGTCGCGAGGCCCGTGACGTCGAGCACGATCGCAAGCGTTCCCTTGTCGTCGAGAAAGCGCAGGCCCGACGTGCGGCCTTCGGCGAGTTCGCCCGCGATGCTGGCGAGGGGTGCGGTATCGATCATGTCCGGGCCAGATAGGCATGCCGAAGGCGATTGCCAGCCATTTTCGTGCGTCCCCCCTGTTAATCGCGCCCGCGCCCCCTATAAAAGCAGGATGAGCAATGACAATGAAGGCAGCATGGCCGGCCGCGGTCCGGGGGGATTGCGGCGATTTTTACATCAGATCAGCCAGATGGCGAACAGTCCGTGGGGCAGCGGACCCGGCAAGGGCGACGACGACGGCAAGGGCGATGGCAAACGCCCCGGCCCGCGCAACCCGTGGGTGACTCCCGATCCGGTCGATCAGCGGCGCGGACAGAAGCCGCGTGGCCCGTCGGCGCTCGACGAATTGCTGCGCAAGGGCCGCGGCGGCTTCGGCGGCGGCGGATCGGGCGGCGGCGGCCAGTTCAATCTCGGCGATTCGGCGAAATTCTGGAAATGGGCCGTTCTCGCGGTGGTGGTCGCCTGGGTGGTCTTCTCCTCCTTTCACATCGTCCCCCCCGAAAAAGAGGGCGTGGTAACGCGGCTCGGCAGCTATTCGCGCACCGTCGGGCCGGGGGTGAAAATGACCTGGCCCGCGCCGATCGAGCGCGTGCGGATGGAGGACGTCCGCGCGATCCGTACGATGGCGATCGGTTCGCCCAATGCGACCGACGAGAATTTCGTGCTGACGCGCGACCAGAGCATCGTCGATCTCGCTTATGAGGTTCGCTGGTCGGTGCGCGACCCCGAACTATTCGTCTTCCAGCTCGCCGATCCCCAAGGCACGATCCGCGAAGTCGCCGAAAGCGCCATGCGCGCCACGGTCGCGAATTTCGACCTTGTCCAGGCGATCGGTCCCGGCCGTGTCGAGATCGAAACGCAGGTCCAGCAGCGTATGCAGGAACTGCTCAACCAGTATCGCGCCGGCGTGATGATCCAGGGCATTGCAATCCGTCAGGTCGACCCGCCGAGTCAGGTCGACGAGGCGTTCAAGGAAGTCACCGCGGCGCGGCAGGAACGCGAATCGGCGATCAACCTTGCCCGCGCCTATCAGCAGCAGGTGCTCGAACGCGCGCGCGGCGATACGGCGGCGTTCGACAAGATTTACGAGCAATATAAGCTGGCGCCGGGCGTAACCCGCCAGCGCCTTTATTACGAGACGATGGAGACGGTGTTGTCGAACGTCGACAAGACGATTGTCGAGGCGCGCGGGGTGACCCCCTATCTGCCGCTGAACGAGGTGCAGAAACGGGTCAAGGCACCCGAAGCCGTCCAGAAGGGAGGCGAATGATGTTCGGTTCGTTCTTCCGCAATCCGGTGCGCCTGCTCGTCGCGGCCGTCGCCATCCTCGTCATCCTGTCGCAGTCGCTCGCGATCGTGCCCGAAGACAAGCAGGCGCTGATCCTGCGCTTCGGCGAAATCGAGCGCACCGTGAACCGGTACAAGGCGAACGAGGATTTTGGCCGCTCGGGCGCCGGCCTTGTCCTGCGCGTGCCCTTCACCGATGGTATCCAGTATATCGACAAGCGCATCCTCGGCATCAACATGGAGCGCCAGCAGGTGCTCTCGACCGATCAGCAGCGGCTGCAGGTCGATGCCTTCGCGCGCTTCCGCATCACCAACCCGGTGCGCATGTACACCGCGATCCGCACCGAGGATAAGCTGCAGGCACAGCTCGCGACGATCCTCGGCTCGTCGTTGCGCAACGAACTGGGCAAGCGGACCTTTGCGACCCTGCTGTCGCCCGAACGCGGCGCGGTGATGGACAATATCCAGGTCGCACTGAACCGCGAGGCGAACAAATATGGCGCCGAGATCATCGACGTCAGGATCAAGCGCGCCGACCTGCCCGAAGGCGCGACGCTGATCGCGGCCTATAACCGCATGCGCTCCGCGCGGCAGCAGGAAGCGATCTCGATCCGCGCCGAAGGGCAAAAGGAAGCACAGATCATCCGCGGCAACGCCGACGGCGAAGCGGCGCGCATCTATGCCGCCAGCTTCGGCAAGGACCCCGAATTCTATGATTTCTACCGTGCGATGCAAAGCTATCGGCAGACCTTCCTCGGCGAAAACAACCAGGGCGGGACGTCGATCATCATGTCGGCGGATAATGAATATCTGAGGCGTTTCCGCGGAAATTGACGATCGGGCCGGCGGACGGCGCGATGAACGGAACCTTCAAGGCCCGTTCATGTTCAATCGCCGTTCAGCCAGCCCGCCGCAGACCGCCGCAGCCGGGGTTATCGAGTTTTTGGAAGAACGAAGAGGATTACCGATCGTGCGTTATGTATATGGCATCACTTCGGCCTTGCTGGCGGGTGGCACCGCGCTGGCGCTGGTCACCCAGTCTCCCGTCGGCGCGCAGGTCGCGCAGAACGAAAAGAGCGAGATGGCACGCGCCGTGCCGCGCGCCGGCGCCCCCGAAAGCTTCGCCGACCTTGTCGAACAGCTGCAGCCCGCGGTGGTCAACATCTCGACCAAGCAGGAAGTGACGCTCGGCGTCCGGCTCAATCCCTTTGCCGGGACGCGCGAGCCGATCACGCAGGAACAGCAGGGCGGCGGCTCGGGCTTCCTGATCTCGGCCGACGGCTATATCGTCACCAACAATCACGTCATTTCCGGCGGTCCGCGCGGCGAGGCAGTGAACGAAGTCACCGTCACGCTCACCAACCAGCGCGAATATAAGGCAAAGATCGTCGGCCGCGACGTCGCGTCGGACCTCGCGCTGCTCAAGATCGACGCGACCGGCATGCCCTTCGTCAAATTCGCCGACGGCAGCCCGGCGCGCGTCGGCGACTGGGTGGTCGCGATCGGCAACCCGCTCGGGCTCGGCTCGACGGTGACCGCAGGCATCATCTCGGCAGTCCAGCGCAATATCGGCCAGGGCGGCGCCTATGACCGCTATATCCAGACCGACACCGCCATCAACCGCGGCAATTCGGGCGGCCCGCTGTTCGACCTGCAGGGCAATGTCGTCGGCATCAACAACATGCTGATTTCGCCCGTCGGCGCCAACATCGGCGTCAATTTCGCGATTCCCGCCGACGCCGCGATCCCCGTGATCGAAGCGCTGCGCGCCGGCGAAGCGCCGCAGCGCGGCTATCTGGGTATCGGCATCGCGCCGGTGACCGAGGACTTTGCCTCGGCGCTCGGCCTGCCCAAGGATCGCGGCGAATTCGTCCAGCGCGTCGAACCGGGCCAGGCCGGCGAAAAGGCCGGGCTGAAGCGCGGCGACGTCGTGCTCAAGGTCAACGGCAAGGATGTGACGCCGCAGCAGACGCTGTCCTACATCGTCGCCAACACCAAACCGGGTACGCGCATCCCGCTCGAGGTCGTGCGCGACGGCAAGACGATGACGCTCAACGCCGTCGTCGGCACGCGCCCGCCCGAAAGCGAACTCTCGGGCACGGATTTCGACCCCGAAGAAGAACAGACGATGCCCGAGGATCCGTCGGGCGCGCACGACGAGACGATCCAGAACAGCTTGGGCATGGCGGTGCAGCCGCTGACCCCCGACATCGCGCGCGCCGTCGGGATCGACGCGAGCAGCAAGGGACTGGTGATCGGCGCCGTGTCGGGGAACAGCGATGCCGGCCGCAAGGGCCTGCGCCGCGGCGACGCGATCCTGACCGCGAATCGCACGCCGGTGACGTCGAGCGAGGCGCTGGCAAAGGTGGTCGCCGATGCGAAGAAGGCGGGCCGCGACGCGGTGCTGCTCGAAATCCTGCGTCGCGGGGGCCCCTCGGCCTTCATCGCGATCCGCATCAAATAGGTTCGGCGTCCGGCCGGCCCGACGAAAAGGGGCGCCGCGACCTTTGGGTCCGGCGCCCTTTTTGTTGCGCCAGACGCTATATGTTCATATTATGTTCCCGGATACCGAGTCGGGAGATGCGATGATGATCGGTTATGTAACCTTGGGAACCCGCGACCTTGCCAAGGCGGCGGTATTTTACGACGCGATTGCGGCCGAGCTGGCCACGCCGCGCATGATGGAATTCGACGGCTTCATCGCGTGGGGCAAGCCCGGCGGCGGTGCGGGTATCGGCCTGACCAAGCCGTTCGACGGCAAGGAGGCGACGGTCGGCAATGGTGTGATGGTCGCGCTGGAAGCGAAGGACAAGGACCAGGTCCATCGCCTCTACGACATCGCGCTCGCCCATGGCGGCACCTGCGAAGGCCCGCCCGGACCGCGCGGCGAGGGCTTTTACGCCGGTTATTTCCGCGACCCCGACGGCAACAAACTCAACGCCTTCGTCATGGGATGACGCCCGGCGGCATTGGGGTTGGGAGGGGACGCTAATATCCTCCCTGTGGCGAAGCCATGGGAGGGGGACCGCCGCCGCAGGCGATGGTGGAGGGGCCGCAGCCTCGCGCCATAGCCCTTCAGTCGGCGCTTCGGGCTGCCACCTCCCCATGCCTGCGGGACAGGGAGGATTGATGTCCGCGACCGCTCGCCATCCGCCATTCTGCCGACAACCCCGATCCCATTGCCAATTGCCTGTCCCGCCCCGCCACTCTAGACCTCACAGGAACCAGAAGTGGAGGACAGTGGGTGAGCGACGGCAGCGCGGTGAGCGAAATCTATATCGGCCTTGGCGGGGGCGGTGCGGCGGACGGGCCGCGGCAGTCGCTCGTACTCAAGCGTGCGAACCGTCACGGGCTGATCGCAGGCGCGACCGGCACCGGCAAGACGGTGACGCTGCAAGGGCTGGCCGAAGGTTTTTCGGCGGTCGGCGTCCCGGTGTTCGTCGCCGACGTCAAGGGCGACCTTGCCGGCATGGCGATGGCGGGCAGCCCGATGGCGAAGGTTCACGAACCCTTTTCGAAACGCGCCGCCGAAATCGGCGATACCGAATGGGCGTACCGTGACAATCCGGTGATTTTCTGGGACTTGTTCGGCGAACAGGGGCATCCCGTCCGCACGACGATTTCGGAAATGGGGCCGCTGTTGCTGGCACGGCTGATGGGGCTGAACGAGGTGCAGGAGGGGGTGCTGGCGATTGCGTTCAGGGTCGCCGACGAACAGAATCTGCTGCTGCTCGACCTTGGCGATTTGCAGGCGATGCTCGTCTGGTGCGCCCAGAATGCCGACGAGCTGACGACCAAATATGGCAATGTGTCCAAGGCGACGGTGGGCACGATTCAGCGGCAATTGCTGACGCTCGAAAGCCAGGGCGGCGCGCATTTCTTTGGCGAACCCGCGCTCGACATCCACGACATGATCCGCTGCGACGACAATGGCCGCGGCTATGTCAACATCCTCGCCGCCGACAAGCTGATGGCGAGCCCCAAGCTCTATGCGACCTTCCTGCTCTGGCTGCTCAGCGAGATGTTCGAAACGCTGCCGGAGATTGGCGACCCCGACAAACCCAAGCTCGTCTTCTTCTTTGACGAGGCGCATCTGCTGTTCGACGACGCGCCGCCCGCGCTGACCGAAAAGATCGAACAGGTCGTGCGCCTGATCCGTTCGAAGGGCGTCGGCGTCTATTTTGTCACGCAAAATCCGATCGACATTCCCGAAGATGTCGCGGGCCAGCTCGGCAACCGCGTTCAGCACGCGCTGCGCGCCTTTACCCCGCGCGACCAGAAAGCGGTCAAGGCCGCTGCCGACACCTTCCGCCCCAATCCCAAGATCGATGTCGCGCGCGAGATTACCGAGCTCAAGGTCGGCGAGGCGCTGGTGTCGCTGTTGATGCCCGACGGCGCGCCGTCGCCGGTCGAGCGCACGTTGATCAAGCCGCCCTGCTCACGCGCCGGGCCGCTCGACGCCAAGGAGCGCGCGATCATCAAGTCGATTTCGCCGGTCGAGGGCAAATATGACACCGCGGTCGACCGCGAGAGCGCCGAGGAATTGCTCGCGATGAAGGCCGATCAGGCGCAGGCCGCGGCGATCGAGGCGAAGGCGCAGGCCGAGGCTGACAAGCAGGCGGCGGTCGCGGCCAAGGAAGCGGCGAAGGTGAAAGCCGCTGAAGAGCGCGAGCGGCTGCGGCTGGAAAAGGCCGCGGCGCGCGAAGCTGCGAAGCCGTCGATGACCGAAAAGATGGTGCAGTCGGCGGCGCGCTCGGCGGCAACGAGCATCGGGCGGCAGGTCGCGGGCAAGCTCGGCGGCCAGCTGATGCGCGGCATCTTGGGTAGCCTGTTCAAATGAGCGACGCAGCGACGATAGCGCTGAGCCTCGCTGCTGTCGCCGACCCTTGCGTCATGCCCGATGTGCCCGAACGCTCAGCCATTCATCGCCGGGCCTTCCGATGCACCGGCGTATCTCGTCGACGATCCAGCCGGCGTCCGTGACTGCGGATCGCAGGGCGGGCTCGCGCCAGTAGGTTTCGACGTAACGCCGGGGTGCTGCCGCGCTGCCCTCCGTGGATATGGTCTCGCCGTCCCCCTCTCGAACCGAGACGTGGAGTCGGCCATCGGTGCGGGTTGCCGCGGCAAGCCGCCCAAGCAACGTGCCGAAATCCGCGCGCGCGACGTGGATCAGGCAGGCGCACGCCCAGACCGCGTCATAGGGTGCACCGGGATGCTCGGGGTCGGCGAGGTTGTCGTTCAGCGGGTCGAGCTGGTCGGCATCGTACCCACCCTTGCGAAGCAGGTCGACGAAACCCTGCGCAATGTCGGTGCGCCGGACGCTCAGCCCCCGCTCCTCGAGCGCGAAGGCATCGCGTCCGCCGCCGCTTCCGATCTCCAGCACCCGGCCCGATCCCCCGAGCCCGGTCACGAAGGCATCGATCTCCGCTGCGACCCATTCGGGCATCGCCGCGGCCTCCGCGGCATATTCCGCTGCGACCGCATCATAGGACCGCACGGTGTCCCGATCGGTGCTCATCCTGGCGCTCCTCTCCCGGTGGTTGGTGACGTCGCGGGTGACGGTGTTTCTCCGCCATCGGCTCGGGACATTACCGCCCTCCGTAGTGGCTCGACAAGCGCCCCGCGTTGCGGCAGCTTCGTTGCATGACAAAACCTATATTGCCTGGAGAGGTAGCCGCCGCCGTCGTGGACCCCGTCGCATATGGCCAATGGGACCCGCTGCACCGCCAGCTCGCCTGGGCGCGCGCGAACGCGCCGCTGGCAATCGCGGAGAATCCCGATCACGACCCCTTCTGGCTGGTGACGCGACACGCCGACATCATGGCGATCAGCCGCGACCCCCAGCGATTCGCGAACGGCATCCGTCCGACCGTGCTGACCAACCGCGACGGCGAGGCGATCGCGCGCGCCGCGACGCCGAACAACGACGGCCATCTGATCCGCTCGCTGGTGCAGATGGATGCGCCCGACCACATGAAATACCGCTTGCTCACCCAGAGCTGGTTCATGCCCAAGAATCTGAAGATCGTCGAAGATCGCATCCGGACGCTGGCCCGCGAGACGGTCGATGCGATGCTCGCCGCGGGGCCCGAATGCGACTTTGCGCGCGACGTCGCGGCGCATTATCCGCTCCGCGTCATCATGGACATATTGGGCGTGCCGCCCGAGGACGAACCGCGCATGCTGATGCTGACGCAGCAGCTGTTCGGCTCGACCGACCCCGAGCTCAATCGAAGCAGGGAAGCGATCACCAGCGCCGAGCAGGCGATCGCGATGCTCCATCATGTCATCGCCGATTTCGAAAATTATTTCGGCGCCCTGACCGCCGATCGCCGCGCTAACCCGCGCGAGGATATCGCGACGGTGATCGCGAACGCGATGGTCGGCGGCGAACAGATCCCCGACCGCGAACTCGCCGGCTATTATATGATCATCGCGACGGCGGGGCACGACACGACGAGCGCATCGACCGCGGGCGCCATCATGGAATTGGCGAAAAATCCCGCGCTTTTCGAGCGGTTTCGCGATGCGCAAAGCGACAAGGCGGGGCTGATCGAAGAGGCGATCCGCTGGACCACCCCGGTCCAGCATTTCATGCGTAGCGCAAAGGAAGATGTCGAAATCGGCGGCCAGACGATCCGCGCGGGCGATTGGCTGATGCTGAACTATGTTTCCGCCAACCGCGACGAGGGCGTATTCGGCGACCCCTTTGCCTTCGACCCCGACCGTGAGAAGAATCAGCAGATCGCCTTCGGCTTCGGCGCGCATGTTTGTCTCGGCCAGCATCTCGCGCGCATGGAAATGCGCATCCTGATGGAGGAATTGCTCCCGCGGCTGGCGCGCCTCGAAATGGCCGGCGAACCGGCGCGGGTCGAATCGGTGTTCGTCGGCGGGCTCAAGCGCCTGCCGATCCGGTTCGACGTGCGATAGGCCGACGCCTCTGGCAGGTGGAATGATGGAACATAGCGCGCGGCGCGTGCGTTCCCTATCCGACTGTAAAAGGAACCTGCCATGTCTCTCCTCAAAAAGGCCGCGATTTCGTTCGCGGCGACTTCTATGATCGTCACCCCGGTGGTTGCTTCGGCCGCCCCCGCCATCAACGCGAGCGCGGTAAGCGCGACCGAAGACGCGAGCGAACTCGAAGGCGCAAGCTGGATTGCGATTGTCCTCGGCTTGGCGATTATCGCCGGCGGAATCTGGCTGGTGATCGACGATAACGACGACGAGCCGGTCAGCCCCTGACCCCGCTGAAAGGGCGGGACGCTAAAGCTTTTCGCCCGGAAAGAAGCGCGCGACGACTTCGCTAGCCAGCCGCGCCGGGCGGAGCGTTTCGGCGTCGATGCAGCACCAGCTCGACTTCACTTCGGCCAGCACCTCTTCGCCGCGCTTGATGATCGTTTCGTAAAAGGCGCGCGCACCCTGCACCCTTTCGAGGATCACGGTCGCGATGACCTCGTCGTCGAGGAAAGCGGGGCGGCGATAGGTGATCTCGTGCTTCAGCGCGACCCACAGATGCGCCGCGACCGCGTCGGGTGGCGCGATGTGGCGCCAGTGCGACAGCACCGCTTCCTGCACCCAGCTCAAATAATGGGCGTTGTTCACATGTCCCATGAAATCGATCTGGTCGGCGCCAACGGCGATAGTATGGTCGTGCGGAAGCGATGTAGCGGTCATAACGCTGACACTAATGTCAATATTCTGTGACGGAAAGATGAATTATCGATCATGTTAAGGCGGCACCCGCCGGTGCCGCTTGTCCTATCAGCCCCGCCCGCGGTACGGGGCAACGCCCTGGTCGGGCAGCCACAGGCCAGCGGGCGGCGCGCCCGATTGCCAGAAAACGTCGATCGGAATCCCCCCGCGCGGATACCAATAGCCTCCGATGCGCAGCCATTGGGGCTGCATTTCGTCGAACAGGCGGCGTCCGATGCCGACGGTGCAATCCTCGTGGAACCCCGCATGGTTGCGAAAGGAGCCGAGAAACAGTTTCAGGCTCTTCGATTCGACGATCGTGTCGCCCGGCGCATAATCGATGACGAGATGCGCAAAATCGGGCTGGCCGGTGACGGGACAGAGCGAAGTGAACTCGGGCGCGGCAAAGCGGACGAGATACAGCTCGCCGGCGCGCGGGTTGGGAACATAGTCGAGCACCGCGGCCTCGGGCGCGACGGGCAGTTCGCTCGATTGGCCGAGATGTTTGGGCGCGAGCGGGGTAGGGCTGGAATCGGTCATGGAAAGCCTCTAGTGCGCAGCGCGGCCGATGTCACCGCCGACATATCGGACTCGGCCGGGTTCAGGGTCGATTCAGCGGCCCCGGCCCAGCAGGAATGATTCGGGATCGCTAAAGCAGAATGACGGACAGCAAGATGGGGCAGGGACATGGGGCGGCGCGATGGCCGCTGGCGGCGTTGGCGCTGGCAAGCGTCGCCGCCGCGCCGCTCGCCGGTGCGCAGGAAAACGGGAACCCGTCCCCTGCGCCATCCTCGTCGCGCCCGATCGACTTCCGCCTGCCGCCCGCCGACGACGGCCGCACGCCCGGCGTTCAGGGGCCGGCCGACAATGGCCTGCCGCCGATCGCGCCGGGCGAGCGCCCCGGAGCGCAGCCGACCCCCGCGCCCGCTCCCACCCCGGCGCCGCCGCGCGTCGCGCCGACCCGGCCCGCCACGACCCGGCCCGCCACGACGACGTCCGCCGAACCGGCCGCGCCGGCGCGGCGTGACACGCCATCGCCCGCGGCCAGGCGCGCGGCGCCCGATGCCGGCCCCGATACCCGCGAGCGACCTGCGACCTCGGACGGCGCGGCATCGCCGCCGCTGGAAGAGGAGGCGGCCGGTACCGCCGCGCCCCCCGATACGGCGACGCGCGTCGTCGATGACGCGCCCGCAGAGAGCTTGCCCGACGCCGTGAGCACGGGGGACAGCGCGGGAACGCCGCTCTGGGCGTGGTTGCTGGCGGCGCTTGCCGCGCTTGCCGCGGGTTTCTGGTATTGGCGCCGCCGCCCCGTCGCGGCGGCCCCCGCCCCCGCCCCCGCCCCCGACGAAGGCGCAGGCGAGCCGCCGCAGCCGCAATCGCCGCGCGCCGTCGCCCCGGCCATGCGGCCCGCCCCGCGTCCCGCGCCGGAGCCCGACCTGGCGCCTGCACGGGCGGCTTCCAATGTGGGCTCGCCGCGCGCGGCCTCGCCGCTCGTCACGCGAGCTTCGGGAGAACAGCGCGCCATCGTCGGCATGACGCTGACAATGCACAGCATCCAAATCCTGTCCGATCATGTCGCGGTCGGATTTACGCTCCACCTGCAAAACCAGGGCAATTTGCCCGCCACGGGGCTGATGGTCCGCGTCGCGCTGGGGCAGGGCTCGGCGATGCCCGAAGCGGTGCTCGCCCGATTCTTCGACGGCGCGGGCGGCAGCGTGCTGCGCGACGATATCGCGCTGACGGTGGGCGCGGGGGAGGACCTGTCGACCGAGGTCATGCTGCCGCGCGCGGCGATCGAACCGCTGATGATCGGCGGCAAGCCCATGCTCGTTCCGGTGATCGCGTTCGATGTGACCTATCATTGGGACGGCGAAGGCGAAGCCTTTGGGCAGAATGCCGGCAGTTTCGTGCTCGGCCGCGAACAGGGCGGCGGCGGTAGCGAAAAGCTCGCCCCACTCCCGCTCGACCGTGCATCCTACCGGGTCGACCATCCTGGCGCGCGCGCGACGGCGCTCAAGCGCGCGCAGTAGCGGCCCAAAAAGACACGCTTTTCTGTTGCGGTGCAGCATCGGCTGAGGCAGGACTGACTGCGCTTGAAAAAGCGCAGGCCGGGGCATAGGCTGACTGTTCCCCGGAAAGAATAGGGGGTTATGGCCCCACAGCCACAGCAGGATGGCCGGGCGAGGGACAGGCAAACAGGTTCCCGGACGGTCGTAACAGGAGCATGACATGGACGCCTTGGTCTCAACCGACTGGCTGGAACGCGAACTGGGGGCATCGGACCTTCGGGTCGTCGACGCGACGAAATTTCTGGCCGACGAAGGGCGCGATGCGCGTGCCGAATATGAGGCGGGGCATATCCCGGGCGCGGTCTTCATGGACCTGGCCGAACTGACCGATGCGTCCTCTGACATCGAAAATATGGCGCCGCCGGCCGAGAAATTCGCCAGCCGCATGCAATCGCTCGGCCTTGGCGACGGCAGCCGGATCGTGCTGTACGACGACAGCCCGCTGAAAAGCGCGGCGCGCGCCTGGTGGTTGCTCAAATTGTTCGGCGCGCACGATGTCGCGCTGCTCGACGGCGGCCTCGCCAAATGGAAGGCCGAGGGCCGTGCGCTCGAAATGGGCAAGCAGACGCTGCGCCACCGCCACTTCACTGTCTGGCGCGATGCCAAGGCGGTGCGGACCAAGGACCAGATGCTCGCCAATGTCGCCAGCGGCGCCGAACAGGTCGTCGATGCGCGCGGCGCGGCGCGCTTCACCGGCGAGGAACGCGACCCGCGTCCCGGCCTCGCGCCCGGGCACATTCCGAATTCGCGCAGCCTGCCCTATGGCCAGCTGTTCAACGCCGACGGCACGTGGAAGCGCGGCGACGATCTGAAGGCGGCATTCGACGCCGCTGGGGTCGATCTCGACAAGCCGCTGGTGACGACCTGCGGCAGCGGCATGACCGCGACGGTGGTGGCGTTCGGCGCCCACCTCCTCGGCAAGGACGATGTCGCGGTCTACGACGGTAGCTGGACCGAATGGGGCGCCGACCCGGCGACCCCCAAGGCAACCGGCGCCGCCTGAGCGTGAAGCACGGCTTCGCGGCCGCGCAGCTTTTTATGGCTTGTCCTGCTCCGGTCCGCGGCTTCAGTGTCGCGGCATCGGGGCAAGGCAACCTCCCGGTCAGGTACCCGCCCAAGCGTTGCTTTTTCGCCCGGCTCAGCCGGATGGAGAAGCATGACCGATGACCGATGTCTCCGACGCACCCCTCAAGACACCCGCTTTCGGCGAGGCCGTTCGCGCCTATGCGCGCATCGGCTGGTTGAGTTTCGGCGGCCCCGCGGGCCAGATCGCGCTGATGCATCGCGAGTTCGTCGACGAGCGGCGCTGGGTCGATGAATCGACCTTCCTCCACGCGCTCAACTTCTGTCATCTGCTTCCCGGTCCCGAAGCGCAGCAGCTCGCGACGTGGATCGGCTGGCGGCTGCACGGCTTTCGCGGCGGGCTGGCGGCGGGGCTGCTGTTCGTCATCCCCGGCGCGCTGGTGATGTTCGGCCTGTCCCTGATGTATGTGACGGCGGCCGGGCTCGACTGGTTCGCGGCGCTGTTCGTCGGGATCAAGGCGGCGGTGCTGGCGATCGTCGTGCAGGCGCTGCTGCGGATCGCGGGCCGCGCGCTCAAGACGCCGCTGCTGCGCGGCATTGCCGTTGCCTCCTTCGTCGCGCTCGCCGCCTTTGCGGCGCCTTTCCCGATCGTCGTGATATCGGCGCTGGCCATCGGCTGGGCCGCGGCGCGCTGGCGGCCCGGCTGGATGAAGCTGGCGCCCGCGAAGGATGGCGCCGCGCCGCCGCGCCGGTCGGCGTGGCGCGAATCGCTGACGGCGGTGCTGCTGTGGGCTACGATCTGGGCCGCGCCGATGCTGCTGATCCTTGTTACCTTGGGCCGCCATCATGTGCTGTGGGACATCGGCGCCTTTTTCTCGCAGCTCGCGGTCGTGACCTTCGGCGGGGCCTATGCGGTACTCGCCTATATGGCGCAGGAGGCGGTGTCGGGCTTCGGCTGGTTGCGCCCTGGCGAGATGGCCGACGGGCTGGGGCTGGCAGAGACCACGCCGGGACCGCTGATCCTGGTGACGCAGTTCGTCGGCTTCCTCGCGGCCTGGCGCGACGCCGCGCCCTTCACGCCGTTCGTCGCGGCGCTGCTTGGCTCGCTGCTGACCCTGTGGGTGACCTTCGCGCCCTGTTTCCTGTGGATCTTCGCCTTGGCGCCGTGGATCGACCGATTCGAACGCGCCGCGGGACTGAAAGGCGCGCTCGCGGCGGTGACCGCAGCGGTCGTCGGCGTGATCGCCAACCTGTCCTTGTGGTTCGCGCTGCACGTGCTGTTCCGCCAGTTGGAGCCGACAGCGTGGGGGCTCGACCTGCCGGTGCTCGCCAGCGTCGACCGGCCTGCGCTGCTGCTGTCGGCGCTCGCCTTTCTGCTGCTCTTCCGCTTCAGGCTCGGGATCATCCCGATGCTCGCGATCTGCGCGGCGGGTGGGCTCATCCTCGGGCTCGGCGGGCCGCTACTGGATTTTGCGTAGCGCTCCGCTAACAAGGTGGGGATGAACAGCAGCGACGACAAGAATTTCCGCCCCGCGACCAGGCTTGTGCAGGGCGGGCGCCGGCCCGAATGGACCGGCGATCCGCGGCTCGGCGGGGGCGTCGTCAACCCGCCGGTCTGGCGCGCCTCGACGATTCTCTACGACAATATCGCCGACCTGAAGGCGCGCGGCCATGCGACGCACGACAAGCTTTATTACGGTCGCCGCGGCACGCCGACGGTGTGGGCGCTCGCCGACGCGCTGACCGGCCTCGAGCCGGGGGCCGAGGGGACATTGCTCTATCCTTCGGGCGTCGCCGCGATTTCGGCGGGGCTGCTCGCGCTGCTGTCGCCCGGCGATCATCTGTTGATGGTCGACAGTGCCTATGAACCAACGCGCAGCTTCTGCAACGGCATGCTGGCGCGCATGGGCGTCTCGACGACCTATTATGATCCGCTGGTCGGGGCGGGTGTCGCCGAGCTGATCCGGCCCGAAACGCGGCTGATCTTCCTCGAATCGCCGGGCAGCCTGACCTTCGAGGTGCAGGACATTCCGGCCATCGTCCGGGTCGCGTGCGAACGCGGCGTGCTGACGATGCTCGACAATACCTGGGCGACGCCGCTGCTCTTTCCCGCGCTGGCTATGGGCATCGACGTGACGGCGATGAGCCTCACCAAATATGTCGGCGGGCACAGCGACGCGATGATGGGGTCGCTGACCGCGCCGAAGGCGATTTGGCCCCGGCTGCGCAGCGCGACGTACCAATTGGGCCTGTCGGTGTCGCCCGACGACTGCGCCCTGATGCTCCGCGGGCTGCGCACGCTCGACGTCCGGCTCGCGCGGCACGGCGAAAGCGCGCTTGCGGTCGCGCGCTGGCTTGCCGCCCGGCCCGAAGTCGGCCGGGTGCTGCATCCCGCGCTGCCGGGCGATCCGGGGCATGCGCTGTGGACCCGCGACTTTCACGGTGCGAGCGGATTGTTGGGCTTCACGCTCAAAGGCGCCGACGATGCCGGCCGGGTGCGCTTTATCGAGGCGCTGTCGCTGTTCGGGATCGGGTTCAGCTGGGGCGGTTATGAAAGCCTCGTCGTCCCGAGCAACCCGGCGGAGATCCGGACCGCGACGACATGGTCCGACCCCGATCCGCTCGTTCGCCTGTCGATCGGGCTCGAGGATGCCGCCGACCTGATCGCCGATCTGGAACGCGGTCTTGCGGCGATCCGGCCGTGAACGGCCTCGATGACCTCCTCGCGCGGATGGGCTTTCCCGCGTTCGCCGACGCGCAGCTGGTCGAACTCGGCATGGCCGGAGGGCTGGCGTTGCTGGGCTTCGGCGCCGGCTGGTTGGTCAAACAGCGTCTTGGGCCGCGCATTTCGGACTGGCTGCATGGGCAGGAGTTCGAAGCGAGAGGACCGCTGACGCAGCGTGTGGGCCCGATGCTCGGCTGGCTTTCGGTCCTGCTGGTTATCGGGGTTGCTGGTGCGGTATGGCCGTGGGACCCCTATGCGCTGCTTCTGCTCGACACCGTACTGGCGGTGAGCGTCGCCGCGCTGGTGCGCAATATCCTGATCGGGGTCGGGCTTGGCGACGTCGCGGCGCTGACGGGCGCGTTCGTCGCGCTGGTCGTCATGCTGTCGCGTGCGGTCGGCGGGCTCGAATCGCTCCAGGACCGTCTCGATGCCTTCGGCTTTTCGATCGGCGCGCGCCATTTCTCGCTGCTGACCGCGATCAATATCCTGCTGACGGTCATCATCCTGTTCACGCTCGTCCGGCTTGCCAACCGGGTGCTGAAGCGCGTGATCCGCGGCAACGAGAAATTCGACCCGACGCAGCGGCTGCTGATCGAGAAGATTTCGGCGGTGGTGATCGTCGTCGCCGCCTTTTTCGTCGGCATCGATCTGCTCGGTATCGACCTCACGGCCTTTGCCGTCTTCTCCGGAGCGCTCGGCCTTGCGATCGGTTTCGGCTTGCAGAAAACCGTGGGCAATCTGATCGCGGGGATTATCCTGCTGATGGACCGTTCGATCAAGCCGGGCGACGTGATCGTTGTCGGCGACAGCTTTGGCTGGGTGAACAAGATCGGCGTGCGCGCGGTCTCGGTCATCACGCGCGAAGGCAAGGAGCATCTGATTCCCAACGAGAATCTGATGACGCAGGAGGTCGAGAACTGGAGCTATTCGAGCCGGACGGTGCGCGTGAAGATCGCGATCGGCGTATCCTATGACACCGACCTCCGCCTGGCGCAGGCCTTGATGATCGAGGCCGCGAAGGAATCGAAACGCGTGCTCGCCGAACCGGCGCCCGTATGCTGGATCACCGGTTTCGGCGACAGCAGCGTCGATCATGAGGTGCGTTTCTGGATCACCGATCCCGAGGGCGGGCTCGGCAACATCAAGGGCGATGTGTTCCTGCGAATCTGGGACAAGTTCCAGGACGCGGGAATCGAAATCCCCTTCCCGCAGCGCGACGTGCATCTTCGCGATATGCCCGATGCCAAGCCGGCGAAGGTCGCAAAGCCCAAAGGCTGAGCAAGGGGCGGCCCCGGCCTTCGCCGGGGCGCCCTCCGTGTCAAAAACCGTTTTTCTTTGCGCGTTCGATGCACTCGACAATGATGCGTTTCGCCTCGTCGACGTCGCCCCAGCCGTTGAGCTTTGCCCATTTGCCGGGTTCGAGGTCCTTATAGTGGGTGAAGAAATGCTCGATCTGCTGCAGCACGATTTCGGGCATGTCCTTGTAGGTCGCGACCTTGTCATAATAGGGGAAGGTCTTGTTGACGGGGACGCACAGCAGCTTTTCGTCGCCGCCGGCATCGTCGACCATCTTCAGCACGCCGACCGGGCGGCATTTGACCACCGCGCCTGCGACGATCGGCGACCGCGCGACGACCAGGGCGTCCAGCGGATCGCCGTCCTCGCCCAGCGTGTGCGGCACGAAACCATAGTTTGCGGGGTAGCGCATCGGCGTGTGGAGGAAGCGATCGACGAACAAGGCGCCCGACGCCTTGTCGAATTCATATTTCACCGGCTCGCCGCCGATCGGGACTTCGATCAGGACGTTCAGGCTGTCGGGCGGGCTGTCGCCGGCGGGGATCAGGTCGATGCGCATGGGAGAATTCAGTCCTTTGTTCTGTTCTCCGCCGAATCTTTTAAAGCTGGCGGCGCGGCGCCAATAGCGGATCGAACCAGTCGGGGCCACTCCCCGTTTTTTCGAGGTGCGGCCAGCGCAGCCCGCCGTGATAATCGATATCGATGTTGCGATAGCGGCCGCCGCGCTCGACGATCAGGCGTACCGGCGTCTTGCCGTCGGTCGCGGCGCGAATCGCCGTCTCGATCCGCTCGCGGCTATAGCTCAGCCCGTCGACCGCCACGATTTTGGTGCCGTTCACGATGTCGGCCCTGAACGCCGGGCCGTCCCACAGGATACCGCCCGCGACGCCATCCTTGTCGATGACGAGGCCGAGGCTGTGGGTCAGGTCGGCGTTCTTTGCCTGCGCCATCCGGTCGCGATCGAAGACGTTGGGGGTGTCGCGCCAGACGAGCTTGTAACCCGCGCGTTCGATCCCGCCGACCGGCGCGGGGCGCCCCGGCGCCTGCATGCGCTCGCGCAGGAATTTCGCCCAGTCGTACGGATGCACCGCGTTCAGTGCGGAGAGAACATCGTCGAAATCATATGTATCCTGCCCAAAATCGCCCTCGCGCCCGCCGAAGAAGGTCTTGGCGAAATCGTCGAGGCTCTTCGCATTGTTCGTCGCCTGGCGGATCAGCATGTCGGTCTCGAGCCACATGAGACTGCCTTCATTGTAATAATCCTCGCTCCGCGACCAGCTTGCAAAGGGCTTGGGTTTGCGCGCCGCGATGACCGGGTCGAGCGTCGTATCCTCGACCGACCGCCATTCGCGGCCCGGCTGCGTACTGTAATTGGCGGCGTTGGTCGCCCATTCGGCGAGGATCATCTCCTTCGACTGCATTCCAGAGCGCCCCGCGAGGACAAGGTCCCAGAAGCTCGTCTGGCCTTCGTAAACCCACAGCAGATTGTCCTGCATCGGCGTGCGGTAATCGGGCGTCCATAATTTATCCGGGCGGCGATATTTGCCGTTCCAGCTGTGAACCAGCTCGTGCGGGAGCAGCCCGCGTTCGGCGTCATTATCGTTCCATTTGGTGAAATAGTCGGGGTTTCGACTGTTTTCGCTGCTGCGATGATGTTCGAGCCCAATGCCGCCGAGCTCGTCGGTCAGCGCGAGCAGGAATTCATAGCGGTCGAAGTGGCGAACGCCGAACAGAGCGACCGCCTCGGACACCAGCGCGGCGTGGCGCGCGATATGGTCGGGGCTGGCCTCCAGATATTTCGTCTCGTCGGCAACGACGTTCAGCGTTACCTTGTTGCCAAGGTCCCATTTGCGGAAATATCGCCCTGCGAACATCGGGCTGTCGACGAGCACCTCATAATTGGTGGCGGCAAAGCTGTAGCGGTTGCCCGTTACCTTGAGCCCGTCGAGCGCCGATGCACCCGTCCAGCCGTCGGGCAGCATCACATCGAGCTGCACCGGAATATTCCGGGTGAAATAGCCGGCGGGATAGAGGCTGACCTGTTCCCATTGCAGATTCATGATCGCCGGTGTGACGACGACGCGGCCTTCGCTCGTGCGCGTCGGCGACAGGAAATCGAACGCGATCTCGACGTTCTTCGTGCCCGCCGGCACGTCGATATCGAAGGCATAGACGTCGGTCGGCTGGCGTGTCCAGGCGAGCGGCTTGCCGGCAGCGCTAGCCTTGAACCCCGCGACTTCGGCGATCGCGCCGCGCGGCGCGTGCTTGCCGGGCAGCCATTCCGGATAGAGCAGCGTCAACTTGCCGGACTTCGCCACCGGGATCGTCTGGCGGACATGAAAAATGCCGCGCGCGACATCGGTCGCATCGACCTTCAGCGTCATCGTGCCGGGATAAGGCTTGTCGGCGGGCAGCGGGATCGTCAGCGGCTGGACGACCGGCTGCGGGCGACTGACTGCTTCCTGCGCGTAAACGGGGGAAATGGCGACGGGGGCGGCGATGGCGGTCGCTGCGACGAACAAGGCTTTTTTCATGAGGAGCACCTCTGCCGCCAAATGTCGCGAAGGTCCAGCCAAGGCGCTGCACGCACGCTTTGCCTTTCGACGAAAAAGCATTAGACGCCGCCGCCATGAGCAAGGACAAAAGCGCGAAAATCCCGACTCCGCAACCCGTGCGCGGCACGCAGGACATGCTCGGCGATTTCGCCGACCGTTTCGCTTATGTCGTGGAGACGTTCGAACGGGTCCGCCGCCTTTACGGCTACAAGCGGATCGAGGTGCCGGTGATCGAGCCGACCGCGGTGTTCGCGCGCAGCCTTGGTGAAACGACCGACGTCGTGTCGAAGGAAATGTATTCGTTCGAGGACCGTGGCGGCGAATCGATCACGCTGCGCCCCGAATTTACCGCGGGCATCGCGCGCGCCTATATAAGCAATGGCTGGCAGCAGTTCGCGCCGCTCAAGGTGGCGACGCACGGCCCGCTGTTCCGCTACGAGCGACCGCAGAAGGGGCGTTATCGCCAGTTTCACCAATTGGACGCCGAAGTGCTGGGCAGCGACAGCCCGCTCGCCGATGCCGAACTGCTCGTCTTTGCCGACCAGCTTTTGAAGGAGCTGGGGGTCGCCGAGGGGGTGACGCTGACGCTCAATACCCTCGGCGATGCCGCGAGCCGCGACGCCTGGCGCGCCGCGCTGGTCGAGCATTTCATGGGGCGTAAGGCCGACCTCAGCGAAGACAGCCTCGCGCGGCTCGACAAGAATCCGCTGCGGATTTTGGACAGCAAGGATCCGCGCGACCGCCCGATCGCCGACAGCGCGCCCGACATCGATGCGTTTCTGACGAACGAGGCACAGGATTTCTTCGGCGCCGTCACCGCGGGGCTCGACGCCGCGGGCGTCGCATGGGAACGCAACGCACGGCTGGTGCGCGGGCTCGACTATTATCGCCACACCGCGTTCGAATTCGTGACCGACCGGCTGGGCGCGCAGGGCACGGTGCTCGGCGGCGGTCGCTATGACGGGCTGATCGAAAATCTGGGCGGGCCGCCGACCCCGGCGGTTGGCTGGGCGGCTGGGATCGAGCGGCTGGCGATGCTGCTCGCCGACGACCTCATCGACACCCGGCTCGACTTTGTGATTGCTCTTGAGGACGACGGCCGCCTGATGTTCGCGATGAATGCGCTGGCCGCACTTCGCAATAAGGGCTTTGCAACCGAAATCGTGGCGACGGGTTCGCCGCGCAAACGTTTCGACAAGGCAGGCAAGATTCCTGCGCGCGCGCTGATTTCGATCGGAACGCGCGATGGCGAGCCCTACGTCAATATTCGCGGCGACGATGAGCTGACAATATCGGGCAGCGCTATCATTAGCGCACTCTGATGACCTCCGTTTCCTCCAAGCAGATCGACGCCATCATCGAGCGGCACGCCGCGCTGCAGGCGCGCATGGCGACGGGCGATATGGCACCCGCCGATTTCGTCGCGGCGTCGAAGGAGTTCGCCGAGCTCGAACCCGTCGCGAACGCCGCCGCCGAAGTGACGCGGCTGCGCGGCGAGCTTGTGTCGCTCAAGGAAATGCTCGCCGACCCCGAAATGAAGGCGATGGCCGAGGAAGAGATGACGGCGATCGAAACCGCGCTGCCCGCCGCCGAGCATGATCTTGCCATCAAGCTGCTGCCCAAGGATGTTGCCGACGAACGCGCCGCGATGCTCGAAATCCGCGCGGGCACCGGCGGGGACGAGGCGGCGCTGTTCGCGGGCGACCTGCTCCGTATGTACAGCCGCTATGCCGACGGACAGGGCTGGAAGGTCGAGGTTATTTCGGCGAACGAGGCCGAGGTCGGCGGCTACAAGGAAGTCGTCGCTTCGGTGACGGGGCAGGGCGTCTTTGCCAAATTGAAGTTCGAAAGCGGCGTCCATCGCGTCCAGCGCGTCCCCGCGACCGAAAGCCAGGGGCGTATCCACACCAGCGCCGCGACCGTGGCCGTGCTGCCCGAGGCCGAGGAGGTCGACGTCGCGATCAACGACAATGACCTGAAGATCGACATCTACCGCGCGTCGGGCGCCGGCGGACAGCACGTCAACACGACCGATTCGGCGATCCGCATCACGCATATCCCGTCGGGCCTGGTCGTGATCCAGCAGGACCAGCGCAGCCAGCACAAGAATCGCGCCAAGGCGATGCAGGTGCTGCGCGCGCGGCTCTATGATCTGGAGCGCGAGAAGATCCACAGCGCCGAGGCGTCGGCGCGCAAGTCGATGGTCGGGTCGGGCGACCGGTCGGAACGTATCCGTACCTATAATTTTCCGCAGGGGCGCGTGACCGACCACCGCATCAACCTGACGCTCCACCGCCTGCCCGAGATTATCGAAGGGCAAATGGACGAGCTGATCGACGCGCTGATCGCCGAGGATCAGGCGCAGCGACTGGCGGGGCTGGGTGACTGAGATCGCGACTGCGCTGCGTGCGGCGGCGCAGCGGCTTGCGGCGGTGTCAGATACCCCGCGCCTCGATGCGGAACTGCTGATGGCGCATGCGCTGGGCGTCGAGCGGCCGGCCTTGCTTCTCGACCCGTCGCGCTTTGCCTTGCCGCAGGATTTCGGCGCGCTGGTCGCCCGCCGCATGCGGCACGAGCCTGTTGCCTATATCGTCGGGCATCGCGACTTCTGGACGATCCGGTTGAAGGTCGGTCCCGGGATGTTGATCCCCCGGCCCGACAGCGAGACGCTGATCGAAGCGGCGATCGATTATTTCGGGGCCAACGGGCCCAAGCGCGTGCTCGATCTCGGTTCGGGCCCCGGGACATTGCTTCTGGCGGCATTGGCCGAATGGCCCGCGGCGCAGGGCCTCGGCATCGACGAATCCCAGCAGGCGGTCGATTGGGCCAGAACGAACGCCGGCGATCTCGGGATGGGCGACCGGGCGCGTTTCCGTGTCGGAGACTGGGCTGCCGGGGTCGACGGGCCATTCGACCTCATTCTCTGCAATCCCCCCTATATCGCCGACAGCGAAGCGCTGATGCCGGACGTAGCCGATCACGAACCGGCAGGGGCGCTGTTCGCGGGCGCCGACGGGCTCGACGATTATCGCCGGATCCTTCCCGATTTGCGCCGATTATTGACCTGCGGCGGGGTCGCAATACTTGAAATCGGGTACCGGCAACGCATATCGGTATCCGACCTCGCCGAAGCGGCGGGCCTTTCCGTGGCATGCAAACAGGACCTTGGCCGCCGCGACAGGGCGCTTTTGCTGACCCGCGCCTGACCGGCCCCGCAAGAATTTGCTTGGTTTACGCCCGAAAGCGCGGTAGGGGCGGCTCACAGACCCGACCGGGGTCCCTCGATGGTCCGGCCGGTCTGCTTCCCACTTACGATGCTGGTGCGGACCGTGGGGTCCGGCGCAAGCGGTAAAGGGAACCGCGCAGGAAGCGCGGGCGCGACGCGCATATCGCGGTCGGCCAAAATGGGGTTGGCGTAGCTTATTAGCTTATCAGGATGTCTCAGTTGAACATGAACAACCGACAGAGCGGTCGCCGTCGCGGCCGCAACAATAACAGCAACAACAATAACAACCGGTCGCAGTCCGGTGGGCGCGGCGGCGTCGACCAGGCCAACCGCATCGACAGCCGGGCGCGCGGCAACGGCGCCCAGATGATCGAGAAATATCGCAATCTTGCGCGCGACGCCCAGCTTGCCGGCGACCGCGTCCAGACCGAATATTATCTCCAGTTCGCCGACCATTATTTCCGCGTCGTGAGCGATTTTCGCGCCCGGCAGGAAGAAAAGGCCGCCGCGAACGGACAGGAACGCAGCCACGATCGCAGCCGCGAGATTCGCGGGGTCGAGGATTTCGACGGTCATGACGATACCGACACCGATATCGATGCTGACAACGACAGCGACAATGGCGACGACCGCGCCGAGCGCAGCGACCGGAATGATCGCAGCGACCGCGGCCAGCGGGCCAACCGCGAAGCGCGCGCCGATCGCGACGACGACAGCCGCGGCAACCGCCAGCCGTCGCGCGGTCGGGCGGCTCGCAATCGCGACGAGGGCGAGGGTCGCACCGATGGCGATGGCGGCGGCGAAGCCACCGCGCGCGAAGCGGTTGTCGAAGAGCCCCGCGCGCCCCGCGCTCCGCGCCGCCCGGCGCGTCGCCCGCGTCAGGAAGCCGGCCCGGACGACGGCGATGCCGGGATCGACACGGCGGTTCTTCCGCCCGCGATCGGCCGCCCCGAACGCGGCGCCGATGGCGAAGCCGAGGCAGAAACGCCGGCCGCCAAGCCGCGCCGTACCCGCCGCACGCTCGCAGCGCGGGGCACCGATGTCGAAGCCGCCGAATAAGCCAGCGATTTCACGCTGGTTTTTACGATTCGCATGACATAGCCTCTCCGCGGGACATATCCTGCGGGGAGGTTTTTATGCGCGTGTTGGCTCTGGCCTGTCTGCCGCTGCTCGTCGGCGGCGCGTCGACCGCTCTTTTTGCGCAGGATGCCGCGTCCGGAAATGCGCAGGGTGACGTCGCCGTCACCATCTATAACAACGGCCAGTCGCTGGTGCAGGACGACCGCCAGCTCAGCGTCACGGTCGGGCGCAACCGCATCGAATTCTCCGATGTGTCGGCCCGGATCCGTCCCGAAACGGTTACGCTGTCGGGCCCCGGTATCGGGATCGTCGAGCAGAATTTCGATTTCGACCTGCTCACCCCCGACAAGCTGATGGACAAGGCGGTCGGCCAGTCGATCACCCTCGTCCGCACCAATCCCGCGACCGGCGCCGAACGGACCGAGCGCGCCAAGGTGCTGGCGGCCAACGGCGGTATCGTGCTCCAGATCGGCGAACGGATCGAGGTGCTGCGCGACGACGGCCTGCCGGTGCGCGCGGTGTTCGACCGCCTGCCGCCGAACCTGCGCGCGCGCCCGACCTTGTCGGTGACGGTCGATGCCGCAAGCGCGGGCACCATCCCGGCACGGCTGTCGTACCTGACCCCCAATCTCGGCTGGACCGCCGATTATGTTGCGCTGTTCGACGCGGCGAAAGGGGCGATGGATATCCAGGGCTGGGTCACGCTGACCAACAGCACGGGCACGACCTTCAACAATGCGCGCACGCTGCTGGTGGCGGGCAGCCCGGGCGGCGGAGGCGGGTTTCGCCAGATGACGGGATCGATGGATTCGGCGGGGACCGAATCGAACGATCGCGAACGCCTCGGCGACTATTATCTGTATCCGCTCGCAGCGCGCACGACGATCGCCAACGCGCAGCAGAAACAGGTCAGCTTCCTCGACGTGAAGGGCGCGCCGGCGCAGTCGACCTATGAATTCGTCAACCGCTGGATGGGCAGCAGCACCGACCCGGTGAGCACCGCCAGCGTGCTGCGCTTCTCGACCTCGCGGCAGGGCGGGCTCGGCGACCAGCTGCCCGCGGGAACGATCCGCGTCTATATGCGCGACGCGCGCGGCGATCCGCAGTTCATCGGCGAGAATCGCATCGACCACACGCCGATGGGGTCGGCGATGTCGCTGCGCACCGGCGACGCCTTCGACGTGAAAGTCCAGACGACCGTTGTCTCGCGCACGCGCAAGGGCGATTCGCGCTGGGTGACCAAGATGAAATATCTGGTCAGCAACGCGCGGCCGGGGCCCGTGACCGTGCTCGTGGCGCAGGACGGGCTCTGGGGGGATGTGCGGATTGCCGACGAAAGCCTGAAGGGAGAGCGCGTATCGGCCGATCGCGTCGAATGGCAGGTGCCGGTGCCGGCCAACGGCAAGGCCGAACTGACCGCCACCTTCGACACGCGTTACTGAGCGCCGCGCGATGCGCGATCGCTTCCTGCCGGCCCTGCTTCTGGCGCTCGCGGCGCTGTCGGCGCCCGTGCCGCTATCGGCGCAAGGCGGATCGCCGATCGTCGTATCGGCCAGGATCGACGATGCCGCGGTCACCGTCTATCGCGCGCCAGGCCGCGGCGCGGGGCCGATCAATCCGAACTGGCCACGGGGCTTCGCCTTCATCACCGAAACGCGCACCGTCACGCTGCCCGCAGGAACCTCGGTGGTGCGATTCGAAGGCGTCGCCGAAGGCCTGCTCCCCGAAACCGCGGTGGTCGGCGGGTTTCCCGACGGGGTGATCGAAAAGAACCGCGATGCGCGGCTCTTGTCGCCGGCGGGCCTCGTCGACGCCTATCTGAAGCGCAGCGTTACCTTGCGCCGCACGAACATCGCGACCGGCAAAACCGTGGAGCAGGAAGCGGTGATCCAGTCGGGCCCGAACGGCGGCGTGATTCTCCAGACCGCAGCGGGGGTCGAGGCGCTGGCTTGCTCGGGGCTTCCCGAACGCATGCTCTATCCCCGGATGCCGAAGGATCTGTCAGCGAAGCCGACCCTGTCGGTGCTGGTCGAAAGCAAGACCGCGCGGACGGTGACAATCCAGCTTCTCTATCTGGCCGAAGGATTCGACTGGGCCGCCAATTATGTCGCCGACCGCGGCGCCGACGGAAAGACGCTGGGCATGACCGGCTGGATCACCGTGGCGAACGGCGGCGTGACGAGCTTTCCCGGGGCGCAGCTCAACGTCATCGCGGGCCGCCTGAACAAAATGTACAGCCCGCCGCTGCCGCGCGGCGCGCCGGGGCCGCTGGTGCTCAAATGCTGGCCGATGGATATCACCAGCACGCACCCTTTATGGGAATTGCCGCCGATCATCGAGATCGAACAGGATTATGGCATGGCTGCCGAAGAGGTGGTCGTGACCGCGAGCCGGGTGGATCGCCGCGCGATGGCCATGGCGGCCCCTCCGCCTCCGCCTCCGCCACCCCCACCGCCCGCGCCGCCGCCGCCCGCCGAAGACCTCGGCGACCTCAAATTCTATCGCATTCCCTTTCGTGTCGATGTGTCGGCGAAGGGACAGAAGCAGGTCGCGCTGCTCGTGAAGGACAAGGTCGCGGTCGAACAACTTTATGCCGGCACGCTGCACGACAATGGATCGCCGCAACCGCTGGTGATGCGGCTGCGCGTCCAGAATCGCGAATCGGACGGGCTCGGCCTCGCACTTCCCGCTGGTACCGCAGCGGTGTTCGAGACGGTCGCGGGTCGTCGCCTGCTCGTCGGCGAGGCACCGATCGGCGACAAGGCGAAGGACGAGCGCGTCGATTATGATATCGGCCGCAGCCCGGCGGTCCAATTCCGTGCGCTGGTCAAGGATCGCGACGCCAAGGGCGAATCTCGGACGTGGGAGGTCACGCTCACCAACGCGCGATCTTTCGATGCAGAGGTGGAAATGCTGATTCCCTTCGCGCTCGATCCCGAACCCGCCGGGTGGGAACGACGCGGGTCGAACTGGGTGTGGCGCGTGCGCGTGCCCGCGAACGACAGCATCGTCCAGATCTTTCGGCAGAAGCTGACGAACGGGTAAACTGGGCTCCTCGCGCCGGCCATTGCCCGAAAGGGGCTGCGCGACCGATTCGGGTCAGGCGGGCGGCAGCGCGCGCGGGCGATGATTCTCGTCGAGCGCGACAAAGGTGAAGAGGCCGCCCGTAACCTTTTCTTCGGTCCGGCCGCCGTCGCGCGTCGCGATCACCTCGATTCTGATGCCCATCGAAGTCCGCCCGCGCCGTTCGAGCGTCGCATAGACCGAGATGATGTCGCGCAGCAGGATCGGCGCGATGAATTCCATCGATTCGATTGCGACCGTCGCGACCGCACCCTGCGCCTCGCGCCCCGCGACGATGCCGCCCGCGATATCCATTTGCGAGAGCACCCAGCCGCCGAAGATATGCCCGTTGGCATTGATGTCGGCGGGGCGGGGGACGACGCGCAATATCGGGTCGCGCGGGCAATCTGGCTTATCGGTCATGGTTCATATCCGGGTCGTCTTCGAAAGGGTCTTCGATCGCCTCGTCGTGGCCGCTGCCGCTCGACAGGAAGACGAGGCCCATCAGCGCGGCGCCGAGCAAGACCGACAGGCCGACGCCCGCGGCGGTCGCGATGATCATATGGATGGTCAATCGATCACCCATGGAAATACGCAGCCAGCCGAGCGCGCCGACGACCGCGAACAGCGACACCAGCGCCATACCCTTCATCAGGCGGCGATAGCGTGCCCAGGCGACCTTCGATGTAGCGCCGTCGTCGAGCGGGGAGCGTTTGACCATGGGCGTCTCCATGGACCAGCGGGCGGGGAAGGCCAAGCGCGAATGGGGTCGGGTGGCGCGTTTCGGCTTTGCTCCGAATCATGATAGGCTTCGCTCTCCAGAGAATCGGCATGGGAGCGGCATGGAATGACGATCGGAGCGATCCTGCACGGGCGCACGGGCCCGATAATTTCGGCGCGCAAGGATGACACGGTTCGCGCAGTCCTCGACCTCCTCGCCCAGCATCGCATCGGCGCGGTGCCGGTGATGGAAGGGGAGGCGATCGTCGGGATTTTTTCCGAGCGCGACCTTGTCCGGCTGATGTCTTCCTATGGTCCGGAGGCGCTCGACCGCCAGCTCGACGAGGTGATGACCAAATCGCCGATCACCTGCGATTCGCGAACCGCCGTCATTGGGGCTCTGTCGCAAATGACCCAGCGCCGTATCCGCCACCTTCCCGTCGTCGACGACGGGCGACTCGTCGGATTCGTGTCGATCGGCGACCTCGTCAAATATCGCATCGACCGGATCGAGGCCGAAGCCTCGGCCATGCGCGACTATATCGCCTCCTGATTCGGCGCCTCTTCGGCCGGCGGCCGGCGGCGCAACACCAATCGGACCATCTCGTCGATCGCCTCGCGTTCGAGCATCCAGAGCAGCGCTCCATATAAGGCGATGCCGAGCGCCGCGAGCGCGGCGAGTTGCACCGGTGCGGTAAGGCCGAGCGGCGCGATCGCCTCGGCCGCGAAACCGACGCCGATCGCCATCACGAGCGCGGGCGCGAGTCCCGGAAGCATCGCCCGCGCGATGTCCCACAGGGTTACGCCGATCAGCGGAGCCGACAGGCGCGCGGTCGCGAGCAGCAGGAGCGGCGCTGCGAACAGCCACGCCCAGGCCATGCCGATCAGGCCCCACTCGGCGCCGATCAGAAAGGCGACGGGGAAAAGAATCGCCCCGCTCATCGCGGTGAACATCGAAATCGACGGCTTGCCGAGCGCGTTGGTGACGGGCGCGAAGAGGATCTGCACCGTCATCAGGATCAGTGCGAGCGAGAGGAGTTGGATATAGGGCACCATGCCCAGCCATTTGCTGCCGAAGAGCGTTTCGACCATCGGCGCGGCGACCACCGCGAGCCCGCAGTAAAAGGGCGCGGCGATGAGCATCAATACGCGCACCGTCTTGAGGAAGCTCCAGCGCACCGCGGGCATGTCGGTCTTGATTCGCGCATAGGCGGGAAAGGCGACCTCGTTCAGCGGGGGGACGAACTTCGCCATGAAGATCTGCGCCAGGAACAGGGCCTCGGCATACAGGCCGAGCGCATGGGGCTCGAATCGGCCGCCCGCGATGAAGATATCGGACTGGCTTTGCACCAGCCAGAAGAGCTGGCTGAAGAGAACTGCCGATCCGAATCCGATGATCTGGCCGCAGCCCTTGAAGTTGAAGCTCGGCCAGACGAGCAGCCGCGCGACGAGCGTCAGCCCGATCGCGCGCGTCCAGAACATCGCGAGCGGCGCATAGACGAGCGTCCACACCCCGTATCCCGCGAGCGCGCACGCAAGCGCGGTGCTCGCGCCCGCGAGCGCTGCGACCAGATTGACGACCGCTTGGCGCCTGAAATCGAGCGCGCGGCTCATCATCACTTCGGGGAGAGCGATAAACGGCGTTGCGAGAAACAGCAGGGCCTGCACGCGAAGGAGGTCGGCGACCATGGGTTGCCCATAATAGGCCGCGGCGATCGGGGCGCCGAAGAACTGGATCGCGGCAAGCAGGCCATTGAGGAGGAGAAGGAGGCCGAATGCCTGCCTGATTCGGAACGGGTCGATCGAATCGGATTGCACCAACGCGCTCGCGAATCCCCAGCCGTTGAGGAAGGCGAGGAAGGCGAGAACCACCTGCGTCATCGCAAAAAGGCCGTAATCCGACGGATCGAGCAGGCGAATCACGAGCAAGGTCGACGCCCAGGTGATGATCTGCGCCAGAATCTGGCTGCCCGAACGCCAGATAACCGCGCTCCTCACGCGGCTTCCAAAGGCCTCCTTGCTCTCTCCGTCGAGGGTAGAACCCTTGAATTCCGCGCTTTCACTCACCATTTCGTCCTTCCGGCCAGGGCCCTTCCCGGCGCCTCGAACAACTTTTGAA
>NZ_JACHDA010000004.1:365000-473083 GCF_014207235.1 Sphingopyxis sp. JAI128
GGCTTGTCGTTGGTGGTGTGGACTCTCAAGTGTGAGGTAAGGGCGTTTGGTGAATGCCTTGGCATACAGAGGCGATGAAGGACGTGGCACGCTGCGATAAGCGTTGGGGAGATGTGAGCAATCTTTGATCCAACGATTTCCGAATGGGGAAACCCACCCTCACCATTTAATTTCGCTGCCGACTTGTCGGCATCGAAGGTTAAATGGGAAGGGTATCACCGAAGTGAATACATAGCTTTGGTGAAGCGAACCCGGGGAACTGAAACATCTCAGTACCCGGAGGAAAGGACATCAACAGAGACTCCCGTAGTAGTGGCGAGCGAACCGGGACCAGGCCAATGCCTTCAATTCAAGTAGCAGAACACTCTGGAAAGTGTGACCATAGCGGGTGACAGTCCCGTATGCGAAACTGATGTTGAAGGATTTGAGTAGGGCGGGGCACGTGAAACCCTGTCTGAACGTAGGGGGACCACCCTCTAAGCCTAAGTACTCCTGTATGACCGATAGTGAACTAGTACCGTGAGGGAAAGGTGAAAAGCACCCCGATGAGGGGAGTGAAACAGTACCTGAAACCGAACGCCTACAAGCAGTAGGAGGGCCCTTGAGGCCTGACTGCGTACCTCTTGCATAATGGGTCAGTGACTTAGTGTAACAAGCAAGCTTAAGCCGTTAGGTGTAGGCGCAGCGAAAGCGAGTCTGAATAGGGCGAATGAGTTTGTTGCATTAGACCCGAAACCCGGTGATCTAGGCATGACCAGGTTGAAGGTGCGGTAACACGCACTGGAGGACCGAACCGTTCAATGTTGAAAAATTGTCGGATGAGTTGTGTTTAGGGGTGAAAGGCCAATCAAACCGGGAAATAGCTGGTTCTCCGCGAAATCTATTGAGGTAGAGCGTCGGATGAATACCATGGGGGGTAGAGCACTGGATGGATGCGGGGGTCGCGAGATCTACCAATTCTAACCAAACTCCGAATACCCATGAGTAATATCCGGCAGACAGACGGCGGGTGCTAAGGTCCGTCGTCAAAAGGGAAACAGCCCTGACCTACAGCTAAGGTCCCCAAGTCATCACTAAGTGGGAAAGCATGTGGGAATCCCAAAACAACCAGGAGGTTGGCTTAGAAGCAGCCATCCTTTAAAGAAAGCGTAACAGCTCACTGGTCTAAATAAGGGTTCCTGCGGCGAAAATGTAACGGGGCTCAAGTGATGCACCGAAGCTTAGGGTGTGTAGCAATACACGCGGTAGCGGAGCGTTCCGTAGGCCGATGAAGCGATCTGGTAATGGGTCGTGGAGGTATCGGAAGTGCGAATGCTGACATGAGTAGCGATAAAGAGGGTGAGATGCCCTCTCGCCGAAATCCCAAGGGTTCCTGCTTAAAGCTAATCTGAGCAGGGTAAGCCGGCCCCTAAGACGAGCCCGAAGGGGGTAGTCGATGGGAACCACGTTAATATTCGTGGGCCTGGAGGTGTGTGACGGATCTCGTAAATTGTCTGACCTTATTGGATTGGTCAGGCTTTGAAGAGGTTCCAGGAAATAGCCCCTCCATTATAGACCGTACCCTAAACCGACACAGGTGGGATGGTAGAGTATACCAAGGCGCTTGAGAGAAGTCTCCTGAAGGAACTCGGCAAATTGCCTCCGTACCTTCGGAAGAAGGAGGCCCCACATTTGGGCAACCATTTGTGGGGGGCACAGGCCAGGGGGTAGCGACTGTTTAGCAAAAACACAGGGCTCTGCTAAGTCGGCTTCAAGACGACGTATAGGGCCTGACGCCTGCCCGGTGCCTGAAGGTTAAGTGGAGGGGTGCAAGCTCCGAAATGAAGCCCAGGTAAACGGCGGCCGTAACTATAACGGTCCTAAGGTAGCGAAATTCCTTGTCGGGTAAGTTCCGACCTGCACGAATGGCGTAACGACTTCCCCACTGTCTCCAGGAGATGCTCAGCGAAATTGAATTCTCCGTGAAGATGCGGAGTACCCGCGGTTAGACGGAAAGACCCCGTGCACCTTTACTGCAGCTTCAGAGTGGCATTAGGAAAGAACTGTGTAGCATAGGTGGGAGGCTTTGAAGCGACGGCGCCAGCTGTCGTGGAGCCATAGGTGAAATACCACCCTGTTGTTTTCTGATGTCTAACCTCGATCCATGAAACTGGATCAGGGACCCTCTGTGGCGGGTAGTTTGACTGGGGCGGTCGCCTCCTAAAGAGTAACGGAGGCGCGCGATGGTAGGCTCAGGACGGTTGGAAACCGTCTGTTAGAGTGCAATGGCATAAGCCTGCCTGACTGCGAGACTGACGAGTCGAGCAGAGACGAAAGTCGGTCATAGTGATCCGGTGGTCCCGAGTGGAAGGGCCATCGCTCAACGGATAAAAGGTACGCCGGGGATAACAGGCTGATGATTCCCAAGAGCTCATATCGACGGAATCGTTTGGCACCTCGATGTCGGCTCATCACATCCTGGGGCTGGAGCAGGTCCCAAGGGTTTGGCTGTTCGCCAATTAAAGTGGTACGTGAGCTGGGTTCAGAACGTCGTGAGACAGTTTGGTCCCTATCTGCCGTGGGCGTCGAAATTTGAGAGGAGTTGACCCTAGTACGAGAGGACCGGGTTGAACATACCTCTGGTGTACCTGTCGTGGCGCCAGCCGCGCAGCAGGGTAGCTATGTATGGACGGGATAACCGCTGAAAGCATCTAAGCGGGAAGCCTCCCTCAAGATAAGATTTCTTAGAGCCGTGGAAGACCACCACGTTGATAGATCGGATGTAGAAGCGCGGTAACGCGTGGAGCTAACCGATACTAATTGCTCTATTCGCACTTAAGAGTCCCGCCATCAACGACAAGCCTGACCGGTTTGTTCACGATGAGTGGATGATTGATCAGACAGTATTGCACGGACATCGATTGATACCCTTTTTGACCCTACGCCGGCTTCATTGCTTGGTGACCATGGCGTCAGTGACCCACCCGATCCCATCTCGAACTCGGCCGTGAAACCTGACAGCGCCGATGGTACTACCGCTTAAGCGTTGGAAGAGTAGGACGTCGCCAGGCATTGTGGCCGGCGTAAGGTCGAAAGAAACCCATTCACAAAGTTAGAGGCCGGCAGCGATGCCGGCCTTTTGCTGTTTTTGCGGTGCCGAACGGCGATCGCGACGACTGGTTGACGCGGGATGGAGCAGCCCGGTAGCTCGTCAGGCTCATAACCTGAAGGTCGTAGGTTCAAATCCTACTCCCGCAACCAATAAAACGCCCGCCATCTCAGCGAGATGGCGGGCTTTTCGCGTCTACGATCCGCGGGGCCGGCCTGGCAACGCTATTCGGCAGACGGCACACCGGGCAGCAACGCTTCGCGCCGCATCCGCCGCGCGGTTCGCTCGTGCTTGATTGCGGCTTCGCGCAGCCGCAACGCGAGAAAGGGGTCCTCACTTGCGCTGGCCTTCAATCGCGCAACACGCGCGAGCTGCTCATAATAGACTGCGTCGCGAATCGGCTCCATCGCGCAATAATATCATGTTCGAGCCGATCAAAATCGCGAAGTCCGTCCCGTTTCCGGACAGGACGGCCGCTATCCGGCGCTCGGAGGCGCCCACGCCCGATAGAAAGTGTCGACCGCGAAATCGACGTCTTCTTCTATGCGGTCGAGCTCGTGGCCTTCGGCTAGATTGAGCATCGCGAACTGATAGAGGCCCGACTGGCAGAGACCGGTGAATTGCTGCACGGCGCGCATCGGATCGCCCATCCTGAGTTCGCCGCGTACCATCTTTTCGCCAATCCATGCGGCCGCGCGTGCCTTTCCGCGGCGCGGCCCGCGGTCGTAGAAAGTCTCCGCAAGGTGCGGAAAGCGCTCGGCTTCGCCGACGACGAGGCGAAAGAGCGACAAGATCGGTGTCGCGGTCAGCTTGGTCATCAACAGAGTGCCGAAGCGCCGCAGCACGTCGATCACGGGCTCATCCAGTGGCAGGTCGATGGCGAGCATTTGGCCGTATTGTTCGACGATATCATCGACCACCGCTTCGAACAGCTCTTCCTTCGAAGGGAAATAGGTCCAGAGCGTCGTCTTCGACCCGCCAACCTTGGCCGCGATCGACGACATTGTCGTGCCCGCATAGCCGTTGGCGAAGAACAGCTCGCGCGCCGCCTCGACGAAAGCCTTACGCCGCGCCGCGGCGGCGTCGTCGAGTGCAGGCGTACTATCTGGTATCATTTCGATTGACAACGCAGCCTCCAAAGTCCATTTGCCCATGATACCAGCTAGTATCGTTGGAAGCCATGCCCCGATCATTATTTGTTACAACTGCAGTTTTCAGCCTTCTGGCGGGCTGCGCAAGTGTTCCGGACCTCGGACTCAGCCCGGTCGCGATAACGCCCGATGCACTCGAGTCGCGCACGTCGCTGGCCGGCACGCAAGCCGGCTGGCCGACCGAAGGCTGGTGGCAAAGCTTCGGCGACGCTCAGCTCGACACGCTGATTGTCGAGGGGCTTGCGGGTTCACCCGACGTCGCGGTCGCCGCCGCCCGCGTGCGCGCCGCCGAGGCGTTGGCGCAACAGGCCGGCGCTGCGCTGTTACCGCGCGTCGGCGCCGAGGCGAGCGCCGGCGGCGTCCAGCAAAGCCGGAATATGGGCATTCCGCCGCAGTTCGTCCCTGAAGGGATTCAGGACACCGGACATATCGCCGGGACCTTCGGCTTCGATCTCGACCTTTGGGGCAGGAACCGCGCTTCGCTTGCGGCCGCGACGTCGGAGGCCGAGGCCGCGCGCGTCGACGAGGCGCAGGCGCGGCTGATGCTGACCACGGGAATTGCGGCGGCCTATGCCGACCTCGCCGGCTATTACCACGCGCTCGACATCGCAAACGAAGCCGTGCGTGTCCGCACCGCGAGCGCTGACCTGTCGGGCGAGCGCGCCAGCGCGGGGATCGAGAATCAAGCGAGCCAGCGGCAGGCGGAAAGCCGCGCCGCATCGGCCAAGGCGGACGTTGTGGCGCTCGAGGAAGCGATCGCGACGACGCGCAACCGGATCGCCGCACTCGTCGGGGCCGGTCCCGATCGCGGCTTGTCGATCGCGCGCCCGCAGATGGCGCGCCCGTCGCTCGGCCTGCCGGACAATGCCGGAATCGACCTGATCGGGCGGCGTCCCGATATCCTCGCGGCGCGGCTGCGATCCGAAGCGGCAGCGAAGCGAATCGATGTCGCGCGCGCCGATTTCTATCCCAATATCAGCCTGTCGGCGCTCGTCGGGCTGCAATCGCTCGGTCTGTCGAACCTATTCAAGTCGGGCTCCGAATATGGCAATGGCGGCGCCGCGATCAGCCTGCCGATCTTCGAGGGCGGACGGCTGCAAGGCCGCTACCGCAGAGCGCGCGCCGATTACGACGCAGCGATCGCGACCTATGATCGCACGCTGGTCGGGGCGCTGCGCGATGTCGCCGACCTCGTCGCCAGCCGTGCCGCGACGGCGCGCCAACTCGCCGAGCGCCGCGAAGCGCTCGCCGCCGCCGCCGAGGCGTCGAAACTCGCCGGACTGCGCTATCGCGCCGGTCTCGCGAACCAGATCGTCCAGCTAACTGCCGAAGACAGCATGGTCGTGCTCGACCGCGCGGTTGCCGACCTCGAGGTACGCCAGCTTTCCCTCGATATCGCTCTGATCCGCGCGCTTGGCGGCGGGTATCGGGCCAGCAATCCAACAGGAGACGAATGATGGCCGACGAAACGGCTGCGACCGAAACGGGCGCTCCCGAAACCTCCCCCCAAAGCAACGGAGCGAGGCGTAAGAAGCTGCTCCGCATCCTGGCGATCGTCGTGGTGACCGCCGCGATCCTGTGGGGGTTCTGGTATTTTCTGACGCAGGCCGGGCGCGTCCACACCGACAATGCCTATGTCGGCGCGGATTCGGCGCAGGTCACCGCGCTCGTCGCGGGCCCGGTCAAGGAAGTGCGCGTCGCCGGCACACAGGCGGTGAAGAAGGGCGACATCCTCGTCATCCTCGACGACGCCGACCAGCGTATCGCCGTTGCCGATGCCGAGGCGGCGCTGCGCCTCGCGCGCCAGCGCTACGGACAGGCCGACGCGAACGCCGACGCGGCAAGGGCGCGCGTCGCCGCACGCGCCGCCGACATCGCGCAGGCGCGCGCCCGGCTGCGTGATGCCAATGCGAGCATCGAGCGCGCGCGCGCCGAACTGGCGCGGCGCGAAAGCATCGCTGGGACCGGCGCGGTGTCGGGCGAAGAGCTGACTGCGGCACGTGCCGAGCTCCAGAAGGCGCAAGCCGCGCGCGACCTCGCCGCTGCGGGGATCAGCTCGGCCGAAGCGACGCGCGGCTCGGCGAACGGCGATCTGGGCGCCGCCGAGGCCGTGGTTCGCGGAACGACGATCGACACAGCACCCGACGTCGCCGCCGCCGAAGCGCGGCTCGAGAAGGCGCGGCTCGACCTGGCGCGCACCATCATCCGCGCGCCGGTCAATGGCATTGTCACCAACCGGCAGGTTCAGGTCGGGCAGCGGATCGCCGCGGGGGTACCGATCATGGTGATCGTGCCCATTGCGACTGCCTACGTCGACGCCAATTTCAAGGAAAGTCAGTTCGAGGATATCCGGATCGGCCAGCCGGTCGAACTGACGTCGGACTATTATGGCGGCGACGTCGTCTATCGCGGCAAGGTGGTCGGCATCGCCGGCGGTACCGGCGCGGCCTTCTCGCTGATCCCGGCGCAGAACGCTACAGGCAATTGGGTGAAGGTCGTCCAGCGCCTGCCAGTGCGCATCGCGCTCGATCCGAAGCAGCTGAAAGAACATCCGCTGCGCGTCGGGCTGTCGATGGAAGCGACGATCGACACGCGCGGGAACTGACATGGCTACCGCCGCCGTTCCCGTCGCAACGCCCCCCGTCGAACCACAGCCGCTGACCGGCGTCCGGCTGCTCGTCGCGGCGTTCGCGCTCGCGCTCGCCAATTTCGTCGTCGTGCTCGACACGACGATTGCCAATGTGTCGGTGCCGCATATCGCGGGCGGACTCGCCGTGTCGCCGACGCAGGGGACATGGGTGATCACCAGCTATGCGGTCGCCGATGCGATCAGCGTGCCGCTGACCGGCTGGCTCGCCTATCGCTTCGGAACGGTGCGCTGGTTCCTTTATTCGATCTTTGGTTTCGGGCTGTTTTCGGTTTTGTGCGGCATCGCGCAGACGCTCGACGCGCTTGTGCTTTTCCGCATCCTTCAGGGCCTGTCGGGCGGGCCGCTGATGCCGCTGTCGCAGATATTGCTGCTGCGCATCTTTCCAAAGGAAAAGGCCGGCATCGCGCTCGCCATCTGGGCGATGACGACGACCACGGCACCGATCCTGGGGCCGATTCTGGGCGGACTGATCAGCGACAATTGGAGCTGGCACTGGATTTTCTTCATCAACCTGCCGGTCGTCGCGATCTGCGCCTTTGGCGTTGCGACCCTGCTCACGCCCTTCGAGACGCAGCGGGTCAAATTGCCGATCGACGTCGTCGGACTGATCCTGCTCGTCGTGTCGGTCGGCGCGTTCCAGATCATGCTCGACACGGGGCGCGAGCATGACTGGTTCGGATCGGCGTGGGTCGTCACGCTGGCGATCGTCGCCGCGATCAGCTTTGCCGCCTTTGTGATCTGGGAGCTCACCGACGCCAACCCGATCGTTAACCTGCGCATCTTCCGCTTCCGCGGTTTCACCTTTGGCACGATCGCGCTGTCGCTGGGCTTCGGCGCCTTTTTCGCGCAGGTCGTGCTTACCCCGCTGTGGCTGCAACAGGTCGCGGGCTATACCGCGACCGAGACGGGCTATGTCGTCGCGTGGCTCGGCTGTTTCGCGGTGCTGTTCTCCCCCATCGCGGCGGGAACGCTCGGCAAGCTCGATATCCGCCTGACCGTCAGCGCGGGCATCTTGTGGATGGCCGCGATGTCGATCCTGCGCGCCAGCTGGAATGCCGACGTCGATTATTGGACGCTGGCGCTGCCGCACTTGCTGCAGGGGATGGGCATGCCTTTCTTCTTCGTCGGGCTGACCGCGCTGGTGCTAAGTTCGGTGCCGGCGAAGGATCAGACCTCGGCCGCGGGGCTGATGAGTTTCCTGCGCACATTGAGCGGCGCGATCGGCACCGCGATTGCGACGACGACGTGGGATGAAGCGAGTCGAACGTCGCGGTCGGAGCTCGTCTCCTCGCTGAACGATTCGGGCGGTTTCATGGCTTCGCTCGAGCGCGCGGGCCTGACGCTCGACCAGGCGCGCGCGCTGCTCGACCGGCTGGTCGAGGTGCAGGCGTCGACGCTGGCGGTGATTCATATCTTCCTCGCCGCCGCGGTGGTGTTCGTGATCGCCGCAGTCAGCGTGTGGATCGCGCCGCGCCCCAAGCAGGTGTCGATGGGCGGCGCCCACTGAACCCGGCGCCGGGGGCTTGGGTCGGCGCCCTCGCCATGCTAGGCGCGCCGCCATGTTGACGATCAATGGCCTTACCGTCCGCCTCGGCGGGCGCACCATCCTCGACCGCGCGGCCGCCAGCCTGCCTGGCAAAAGCCGTACCGGCCTGATCGGCCGCAACGGCGCGGGCAAGTCGACGCTGATGAAGGTGATGATCGGCCAGCTCGAAGCCGATGAGGGCGGCATCGAAATGCCGCGCAAGACGCGCGTCGGCTATATCGCGCAGGAAGCGCCGAGTGGCAGCGCGACCCCGTTTGAAACAGTGCTCGCAGCCGACACTGAACGCGCCGAATTGCTCGCGGCTTCGGAGGTCGAGCAGGACCCGCACAAGCTCGGCGACATCCACGAACGGCTGATCGCGATCGACGCCTATGCCGCGCCCGCGCGCGCCGCGCGTATCCTGATCGGCCTTGGCTTCGACGAAGAGATGCAGGAGCGCCCGCTCGACAGCTTCTCGGGCGGCTGGAAGATGCGCGTCGCGCTCGCGGCGCTGCTCTTCTCGAACCCCGACCTCTTGCTCCTCGACGAACCCTCGAACCACCTCGACCTCGAAGCGACGATGTGGCTCGAAAGTTTTCTCCGCGCCTATCCGGGGCAGCTCGTCGTGATCAGCCACGAACGCGACCTGCTCAACAATGTCGTCGACCATATCCTTCACCTCGAAGGCGGCAAGGTCACGCTCTATCCGGGCGGCTATAATGATTTCGAGCGCCAGCGCGCCGAACGGATCGCGCAGCTTGCGGCGGCAAAAGCGGCGCAGGATGCGCAGCGCGCCAAGCTGCAGGATTATGTCGCGCGCAACAGCGCGCGTGCCTCGACCGCGAAACAGGCACAGTCGCGCGCCAAGCAGCTCGCGAAGATGCAGCCGGTCGCCGCCGTCGCCGAAGACCCCAGCCTTGTCTTCGACTTCCCGAGCCCCGATGAACTGAAGCCGCCTCTGATCACGCTCGACCTTGCGAGCGTCGGCTATGTGCCGGGCGAGCCGATCCTGACGCGCCTCAACCTGCGCATCGATCCCGACGATCGCATCGCGCTGCTCGGCCGCAACGGCAATGGCAAGACCACGCTCGCGCGCCTGCTTGCAGCGCAGCTGACGCCGATGGACGGCGCAATGGCGGCGTCGGGCAAGATGCGGGTCGGCTATTTCACCCAATATCAGGTCGAGGAACTCGACGGCAGCGACACACCATTGGGCCATATGACGCGCGTGATGGCTGGCAAGACGCCCGGCGCGGTGCGCGCGCAACTGGGGCGCTTCGGCTTCACCGGCAATAAGGCGACCACGGAAGTTGGCAAGCTGTCGGGCGGCGAACGCGCGCGACTCGCGCTCGCGCTCATCACGCGCGACGCGCCGCACCTCCTCATCCTCGACGAGCCGACCAACCACCTGGACGTGGACGCGCGCGAGGCGCTGGTGCAGGCCTTGAACGGCTTCGACGGCGCGGTGCTGATCGTTAGCCACGACCGCCACATGCTCGAACTCACCGCCGACCGCCTCGTGCTCGTCGACGGCGGCACCGCGCGCGATTTCGACGGCAGCATGGACGATTATGTCGCCTTCATCCTCGGCAAGGGAGCGGCGAACGACGATGCGAAGGGCGCGCCGACGAAATCGAGAGATGCGAAGTCGGCGCGGCAGGAAGCCGCAAAGGCGCGCGAAGCACAGGCCGCGCTGCGCAAGAGCGCGAAGGATCACGAAGCGCAGGCCGAAAAGCTGAACAAGCAGATTTCGGCGATCGACCGCGCGATGTTCGACCCGGCCAGCGCCGAGCCCGCGCTCGCGAAACTGACGATGGGCGAGCTGTCGCAGCGTCGCGGCAAGCTCGCGTCCGAGCTGGAAACTGTCGAAGCGGCATGGATGGACGCCCTTGAGGCGATCGAGAGCGCGGCGGCCTGATCCATAGTGCTATAAATTGAGAATCCCGGCGCGAGTCGAGGCCCAGATAGCAAAGCAGCCCTGGCGGTCATGGGGTCCGGCTTGCGCCGAGGTGCATAAATGTGCCTGCCTCTGGGTTCCCTCCGGCACGACGAAGAGGCGCGCATTGACTTGCGCCCCGCATTCCATCATACTAGTTTCAATTGAAACTATATAGGGAATGCATCATGGCCGACCTTTTCGACAATCCGCTGGGCCTCGACGGTTTCGAATTCGTCGAATTTTCGGCCCCCGAAAAGGGCATGCTCGAACCGGTTTTCGAACGCATGGGCTTTACCCGCATTGCGCGCCACCGTTCGAAAGACGTCGACCTGTGGCGGCAGGGCGGGATCAACCTGATCGCCAATTACGAACCCAAATCGCCCGCGGCCTATTTCGCGGCCGAACATGGCCCGTCGGCGTGCGGCATGGGCTGGCGTGTCCGCGACGCCGCCAAGGCCTATGCAGAAGCGATCGAACGTGGCGCCGAGCCGGTCGAGGTCAAGACCGGCCCGATGGAACTGCGCCTCCCCGCGATCCGCGGTATCGGCGGTTCGATCATCTACCTGATCGATCGTTATGGCGACGACCTCAACATCTACGACATCGATTTTGTCTATGAGGAAGGCGTTGACCGTCATCCGGTCGGCGCTGGGCTGGAGGTCATCGATCACTTGACGCACAATGTCTACGGCGGCCGCATGGCGCATTGGGCAGCCTTCTACGAGAGGATCGCGGGCTTCCGCGAAATCCGCTATTTCGACATCAAGGGCGAATATACCGGCCTCACGTCAAAGGCGATGACCGCCCCCGACGGCAAGATCCGCATCCCCCTGAACGAGGAAGGTGCCGGCGGCGGCGGTCAGATCGAGGAATATCTGCGGGCCTATAATGGCGAGGGGATCCAGCATATCGCCTTCGCCTGCGACGACCTCTACGCCGCGTGGGACAAGCTCAAGGACTATGGCAATCCGTTCGCTCCCGCGCCGCCCGAAACCTATTACGAGTTGCTCGCCGAGCGCCTGCCGGGCCATGGCGAACCCGTCGACGAACTCAAGCGCCGCGGCCTGCTGCTCGACGGTTCGACGGCCGAGGGCGACCCGCGCCTGTTGCTCCAGATCTTCGGCCAGACGGTCATCGGCCCGGTCTTTTTCGAATTCATCCAACGCAAGAAGGACGAAGGTTTCGGCGAGGGCAATTTTACCGCGCTGTTCAAATCGATGGAACTCGACCAGATCCGCCGCGGCGCGCTGAATGTAGAGGAGCCCGCCGAATGACCAGCCCGATCAAATTGGGCGGCGTCCATCACGCCGCCTATCGCTGCAAGGATGCGAAACAGACGGTCGAATGGTACGAGCGCATGCTTGGCATGACCTACACCACAGCCTTTGCCGAGGATCATGTGCCCTCGACCGGCGAATATGATCCCTATATGCACGTCTTTCTCGACGCGGGGAACGGCAATATCCTCGCCTTTTTCGAGCTGCCCAACCAGCCCGACATGGGGCGCGACGAAAATACGCCCAAGTGGGTCCAGCACCTCGCGTTCAAGGTCGGCAGCTATGAAGAGCTTGTCGCCGCGAAAGCGCATCTGACTGCGAACGGCATCGACGTGCTCGGCCCGACGCATCACGGCATCTTCAAGTCGATCTATTTCTTCGACCCCAACGGCCACCGCGTCGAGCTCGCGTGCGATATCGGCACCGACGAGCAATATGCCGAGCTCAAGCGCGTCGCGCCGCTGATGCTCGAGGAATGGAGCCAGACCAAAAAGGCGCCACGCCACGCCGACTGGCTGCATCAGGCCGCGAACGAGTAGTCACAGGGAAGCAAGAACCCTCGCATCGTCGCCACGGACTTGATCCGGAGTCCATTCACGCAGCGTCGATTCTGTGGATCCCGGATCAAGTCCGGGAGGACGGAAAAAATGGGCCGGACCCGTCCTATTTCCGATCCATCCCCACGCTTTCCCACGTCGCGCCGCTGCACGCATCGGCGCTTTTCTCGCCGTTCCCCGACAACAGCCCGATCACGACAAAACCGCCGATCAGCAGCGCGACGAAGGCGGTCGTGACCATGCCCAGATATTTCTCGATAAACGCCTTGATCGGCGCCCCGAATATGCGGAACAGCACCCCCACCGCCATGAAGATCATGCCCCGGCCGACGATGCTCGCGCCGATGAAGGTCGCAAGGTCCATTCCCGTGAAACCGGCCGTCAGTGTCATCAGCTTGAACGGGATCGGTGTTGCGCCCGCGATGATGATCGCCTCGGCATCATATTGGTTGAGGTAGCAGACCGCGACGGGGAATTTGTCGGTCAGGTGCAGCGCGCCCAGCAGCCACAGCCCGATGCTTTCATAGAGGAAATAGCCGATCGCATAGCCGAACAGCCCGCCGAGCACCGACCCGAGGGTGCAGATTGCGGCATAACGCACCGCGCGCCGCGGCTGGGCAAGGCACATCAGCCCGAGCACCGGGTGCGGCGGGACCGGGAAAAAGCTCGATTCGACGAAGGCGATGGCGAACAGCCACCATTCGGCATGACGGTGCGACGCCTTGGCAATCGTCCAGTTATAAAGATGCGCGAGCAGGCTGCGGGCGGTCGGGCGCGCGGTCGGATCGATCTGGATGGCCATGGCGCTGCCGATCAGTGGCGGAAGTGGCGCATGCCAGTGAAGACCATTGCCAGCCCGGCCTCGTTCGCCGCCGAGATCACCTCGTCATCGCGGATCGACCCGCCCGGCTGGATGACGCAGGTCGCGCCGGCCTCGACTGCTGCAAGCAGCCCGTCGGCGAAGGGGAAGAAGGCGTCGCTCGCGACCGCGCTGCCGACGGTGCGCGGGCTTGCCCAGCCGTGGCTTTCGGCGGCTTCGCGCGCCTTCGCCGCGGCGATGCGCGCGCTGTCGCGGCGGTTCATCTGCCCCGCACCGATGCCCGCGGTCGAACCGTCCTTGGCGTAGACGATCGCGTTCGACTTCACATGCTTGGCAACCGTCCAGGCGAAGAGCGCGTCGGTCAGCTCCTCCTCGGTCGGCGCGCGCTCGGTGACAACTTTAAGGTCGCCGATGCCGATCCGCCCATTGTCGCGGCTCTGCGCGAGCCAGCCTCCCGCGATCGTCTTCATCACCAGCCCGCCGCGCGCCGGGTCGGGCAGTTCGCCGGTCAGCAACAGGCGGAGGTTCTTCTTCTTCGCGAACACCGCGCGCGCGTCGGCGTCGGCGTCGGGGGCGCAGACCACCTCGGTGAAGATGCCGCTGATCAGTTCCGCGGTCGCGCCGTCGAGCGGCCGGTTGACCGCGATGATCCCGCCGAACGCCGAGACGTCGTCGCACTTCAGCGCCGCGTCATAGGCCTCGGCGATCGTCGCCGCGCTCGCGACGCCGCACGGATTGGCGTGCTTGACGATCACACAGGTCGGATCGGCCTCGCGGAATTCGGCGACCAGTTCGAGCGCCGCATCGGCGTCGTTGATATTGTTGTAGCTGAGCTCCTTGCCCTGCACCTGTTCGGCCTGCGCGATGCCGCGCGCCGCGGGGCCGGCGGGCAGGTAGAGCGCCGCCTTCTGGTGCGGATTCTCGCCATAGCGCAGTTCGTTGGCGAGCTTGGCGGTCAGCGGCAGCGTGTCGGGGAACGTCTTGCCCTGGTCGGCAAAGGCGAACCAACTCGCGATCATCCCATCATAGGTCGCGGTGTGCGCAAAGGCGGTCGCGGCGAGGCGCTTGCGCAGCGCCAGCGTGGTAGCGCCGCCGTGAGCGTCCATCTCCGCGATCACCGCCGCATAATCCTGGGGTTCGGTCACGATATTGACGAAGGCGTGGTTCTTCGCCGACGAGCGCACCATCGCGGGGCCGCCGATGTCGATATTCTCGATGATATCCTCGCGCGGCGCGCCCTTCGCGACGGTCGCAGCAAAGGGATAGAGGTTGACCACCACCAGGTCGATCGCGCCGATGCCATGTTCGTTCATGGAGGCGACATGCGCCGCGTCGTCGCGCACTGCGAGGATGCCGCCATGGACGGTCGGGTGCAGGGTCTTGACGCGGCCATCCATCATCTCGGGAAAGCCGGTGAGGTCCGATACGTCGAGAACCGTATGCCCCGCCTGGCGCAGTGCCTTTGCGGTGCCGCCGGTCGATACCAGCTCGACGCCATGCCGGACGAGCGCGGCGGCGAGCTCGGCAAGCCCCGACTTGTCGCTGACGGACAGCAGGGCGCGGCGGACGGGAATCAGGTCGGTCATGGGAAGGGCGGCCTTTGCAGGGATGGGAAAGACGCCGCCGCCCTAGGCGCGCGCCGCCCGTATCGCAACCCCGGCGGCCCGGTTTTTAAAGCCCGAGCGCCGCCGCAATCTGGTCCCAGCGCACCAATTTGAAATTCTGCGCCTTGGGGGCGTTGTCGCCATCCTGCGCGAGGAAAAGGCCGTCGGGATAGGCAGCGCCGAAATTGCCCGCGACGGCTTCGATCCCGTCGGTCTCGCTCGTCGCGCCAAATGCGCCGGCGGCGACCGCGAAACGACCGACATAATCCATCCCTGGCAAGCGGAAGACCGCATAAGCGTTGTCCCCCTGACTCGACACGAGCAGGTAGCGCTGCCCCTTGTAGTCGATCGTCGCAAGCCCCTCGACATCGGCGACGAGGCGCTGGTGGTCGACCGGCGCGATCAGGACGGCCGTTGCGCCCGCACCATTGCGTTCAAGTTTCCACACCCCGACGTCTTCCTCGCCGACATAGAGCGTGTCGCCATCGAATACGCAGCCCTCGGACTGGGTCGGAATCTTATATTCCCATTCTTTCGAAAAGTCCGGCGCCGCACCATCGACGGTCAGTGTGCCGACGCGCACCGTGCCGTCCTTGACGATCAGCGCGGCGGTGATCGGCTGTCCCGGTGCCGTTTTCTTGAGGCAAAGGCCATAGGCTTCGCCCGTACCCGCAGCGGCGCGGCCGAGCGGCACGATCTCCGGCCTGTCCGCATCGAGGCGAAACACCGCGAGATGCGCGTTCGCCCCATCGTTGCGGTCGCTCGCGACAATGATGTCGCCCGCGACATCGACATTGTTCACAAGGCCGGCTTGCACGAAAGCGATGTCCTTACCCGCGAGGTCATAGACATGCAGCCCCGCCTTCTTGTCGGTCGCGACGATCAGCGCACGGTTCGGGTTGGCGGGGTCGATCCAGATGGCCGGGTCGTCGGCGGCATCGGCGCGGCCGGTACCGACCGGCTGCGTCTCGCCGCTCGCAGTCACCTGGACCGGCGGCAGGCCGCGGATCACTGGTTCGTTTGCGGCGCAGCCGGCAAGACCGGTCGCGAGCGCCGCAGCGGCGAGCAGTTTCGTGATGCGGATCATCCTGTTTCCCTTGACCTATTTCCCGCGCGCGACGCAGCGGCCGCCGTCGGGGCCGGTTTCGCCCGAGCAGGTGCGTGCCGCGATCGTCGGCTCGTCGATTTCGTGCAGGCGGTTGCCCGATGCGGTGCGTTCGAGGTCGAAGCCGTCATAAAGTCGGCCCGACGCCGTATAAGTACGAAATTTCAGCCGCTGGGGTTCGACGTCGACGATCTGGTAGAGTTCGGTCGCCTCGGCGATCTTGTCGGGCTGGCTACCCGCGCGGTCGTTGAGCCGGTACATTTTCGATCCCGTCACCGACACGAGATAGACGGGTCCTTGCACGCTGCCGTCGGCGCGCGCCTTCGCGCTCGCCTCGCGCCCCGCTTCCGACGTCAGTCGGCTATAGCAATGGTCGTGTCCCTGCAGCACCAGGTCGACCTTGCGCTTTTCGAACACCGGCTTCCACGCCGCCTTGATTTCTTTCGTATCGTTCGGCCGCGCACAGGTAAAGACCGGCTGGTGGAACAGCACGACATTCCAGTTCGCTTTCGACGAAGCAAGCGCGGCGTCGAGCCAGTCGGTCTGCGCTTTCATCGACCCAAGGTTGATCGCCGAGGTTCCGTCGAGGACGATGAAGCGCACGCCCTGATAATCGGTGTAATAGGTCGTCGCCTTTGCCGCTTCGGCGCCATTCGCCGGCAACGCGAACTGGGCCGGCCAATAGGGGCCGAGCTTATAGGATTCGCTGCCGTCCGGCTGGACCACTTCGACATATTCATGATTGCCGGTGGCGGGGACTTGCGGGACGATCGCATAATTATAACCGCCAGCGTCGTTCCACTCGCCCCATTCGTCATCATGGTCGAGGTCGTCGCGTTGGCCGACAAGGTCGCCGGCGTGGACGGTCAGGCGGATGTCGCCATGCGCGTGAAAAGCTTGGCGAATCACGCGGCTGGCATAGGTCAATATGCCGTTTTGGACGTCGCCGAGGTAGAGGAAGCGAAAGGGCTTCACCTCTGCGGCGGCGGTACGGAACTGGTACCATTCGCTCCAGCCTGCGGCGCCCTTGACGCGATAGGCATAGACGGTGTCGGGCGTGAGCCCGGTAAAGCGGACTTGGTGATAAAACGACGCGCCATAGCTGCTGTCCACCGGCATCGTCTTGCCGGTGACCAGCACCGCCTTTTCCTCCAGAGTTGGCCCATCGACCGACACCGCGAGCTGGGCCTGGGACTCGGCCTGCGCGGTGTCGGTGCGAAAAGCGACCGCCATCTCGCGTGCCGGGTCGGCCCCGGGCGTAAGAAGGATGCGGTCGGGAAGGTTGCGGGGCGCATAGGGAAGGCCAGCAGACCGAGGGATGGACTGGCCATCCTCCGTCTGCGTGACGATAGCGAAACCGGCGTTATACGCTCCCCCGGCCGCTGGGGTTGACACCATCGCCGCCCCGAACAGCGCCCGGCCGAACAATTGCCTGTTCATCGTCATCACGTTCCGCGCCCGCCGTCAGAAGCTGGCCGAAACGCCGAATTTGGCGGTCCAGCTGTATTTTTCATACTGCAGGATACGCTTGGCGCCCGCGAAGTTCTGGTAGGCGAAATAAGGCGCGTCGGTGACGTTCACCCATTCGGCAAACAGGCGAATGCCCTTGGTGACGCGGAACTTCGCCGACAGGTCCAGCTGGAAATGCTGGTCGACATAGCGATCCTGCTCGGCGGTGCTGCCCAGCTCGTCGAGATATTTGTCGCGATAAGTTCCCGCGGCGCGGAGCGAGACGGGGCCCTTTTCGTAGCCCAGCGCCACGTTGAACGTGTGCTTCGCCGCCGCCATCAACGGGATCGGACGCGGATCGTCGATGTCTCCCTCGTTGAACACCGTGCCCTTCGCGTCGGTATAGGTATAATTGGCGTTGAGCAGCAGGCCATCGAACGGCGCGGGGAGGAAGGGGAAAGTCTGGTTGTACGAGATTTCCAGACCCTTGATCTTGCCCTTGTCGCCGTTGATGTAGGTCGTCAGTTCCTCATATTCGACGCCATAGAGTTCGCCCGCAGTGGTGATCCGCTGCTCGACAATGAAGTTGTTCACAGACTTCCAGAAGACGCCGGCGCTCAGTGCCGAATTCTTGCCAAAATACCATTCGGCCGAGGCGTCGATGTTCCATGCGCGATACGGCTTGAGGTTCGGGTTGCCGAAGGTCGCTTCGCGATCCTCGTTGATGTCGAAACGCGGTGCGAGGTTCGACAGCTTCGGGCGAACGAGGCTCTTGTATCCGGCGAGGCGCAGTACAACGTCTTTCGCCGGCTCGTAGCGAATGGTCAGGCTGGGCAGCCAGTCGGTACAGCTGCGCTTGAACCGGTTGGGGGTGACGAACACCGTGTCCTCTTCCAGTTCGACGCCTTCATATTCGTCGCCTTCGGCAACGAACTGGGTCAGCTTCGCACGAATGTCGTTCCGCGTGCGCTCCATGCGGACGCCGCCGATGATGCGAACCCGGTCATTTTCCCAGCGACCGAGAAGATAGGCTGCAAGAATATCCTCATCGACCGAATAGTCGGACGAGTTGGAATTGATGGTGGTATCGATCCCGTTGAGTTCGAAATTATCGCGATTGTCGTTGAAGAAATTCGTCGGCGCGTGCTGGCCGGGCAGCGGCCCGAGGTTCGCGATGCGATAGGTCTGGTCCCCGAGCACGTCGGCGAGGGTATAATCCCCGTCATAATCGTCAAAAACCTGTGCTTCGAGATCGTAGGATTTCTTGCGCCAACGCGATTTCACGCCGGTCTGCAGCGTGAAGGTGCCGTTGTTCATCGCAAATTCGCGTGACAGGTCCCCGCGCGCGGTCCACTCGCGATCTTTCGATGCCGACAAAGTCGTCAGTTCCAGCTCGTTGAACCCATATTCCGCGGCATCGTTGAACAATGCGGTATCGCCGGACACGGTGAAGAGCGGACGGCGCGGGTCGGCATAATCGAAGTTGAGGTCGACGCCGTCGCCATCGAAGCGCGCCCGAAAGCGCGTCGGGTCGACCGAGCCGTTCTCGCGCTCGCTGGCTTCGGACCATGAGCCCGAATAGGTCATCTTCCACGGTCCCGTTTCGGTTTCGCCGCCCAGCGTGACCGACTTGATCTTCTGCTTCTCGAAACGGTCCTTCATGCGGCGGCGCACTTCGATCCGGCCGTCGGCATCGGTGAAAAAGGCCGATGTGTCGCTGCTCTGCGCGGCCACCGGCTGCTCGTCCATGATCAGAGTCACGTCACCGCGATATTCCTGGTCCGAAAACTCGTTGTAGATGCCGCGTGCGTAAAGCTTGGTGGTATCGCCGGCGCGAAAGTCGAGGCTCAGCGAAGCGCCGATCCGCTCGCGCTCGACGTCATAGTCGCGATACTGGACTTCCTCAGCATAGGCGATGCCATCATCGCTGACGGCCCAGTCGGCGGCTTCGATATTGTCAGTTTCGAACTTGCGCTTGTAGTAGCTGATACCGCCCGCAATACCGAAATTGTCGGTGACGCGGGTCGAGAAGTCGAGGCTGCCCTTGGGCGTTAGCGCGTCGGCGTAATTATTGTAGCTGCCTTCGAGCTTGACCGAGAGCAGGTCCTTCTTGCGGTCGAATGCGCTGGTCGTGTGGATTTCGATCGATGCGCCCAGCGTGTCGGCGTCCATGTCGGGGGTTAGCGATTTCTTGACCTCGATCGATTCGATCAGTTCGGCCGCGACGACATCGAGCGCGACCGAGCGAACATCGCTTTCGGGTGCGGGGACGCGCGTGCCGTTGATCGACGCGGCGTTGAGTTCCGGGTCGAGGCCCCGAACCGATACGAAGCGGCCTTCACCCTGGTCGTTGAGGATGTTCACCCCCGGCAGACGGCGCAGCGATTCGGCGACATTCTGGTCGGGGAACTGACCGATGCTGTCGCGCGTCAAAACGCTTTCGACCCCATCGGCCGCGCGCTGGCGCGACAAGCTGCTCGCCAGATTGGCGACTTGTCCGACGATCAGGATACTGCCGTCGGTACCCAGCACGATATTGGCAGTGACGCTGCCGGTGGCAGGAACGACGACTTCCTGCGTGCGCGGTTCTGCGCCGACATAACGGGCTTCGAGCGCGTAGGTGCCCGCCGGAACGTCGCTGAAACGAAAGCTGCCGTCGCGACCGGCCTCGACGACGCGGCCCAGTTCGACGATTCGCAGTTCGGCGCTTTGCAGCGCACGCGTGTTGGTGGCATCGCTGACGGTGCCGACGATTTCGGAGGCGATGGCGGCGGTCGGCGCCGCCGCGAGTGAAAGGCAGGTGCCGAGCAGGATGCGCGAACGGACGGTGCGAAGCTTGAGCATGAAGATCCCCCGAAGAGTGAGAAGATCGCCGGTTCCTTTTGGCTCCCGGCGAGTCGAGGGCGCACTGACAGGGCTCTATGACCGCTGTGTTACGTGACTGTCACACTATTGAAACAGAAGCGGGGCCGCAACGCCAAGTGCGGGAGAATGCGCTGGAAATTGCGCTTCGCAAAATTTCCGGCGGGCGGGTGGTTTAGCCGATATGCTTGAATATCCAGCCCACGCTGATCCCGCCCGCAGGTGCGGTTCCGGTGACGACCAACTGTTCGGTCGGATGCGGGCGCCCTTCGCCGTCGACCCACAGGCTTTCCTCGATTGCCAGCTCGCCTTCCGACGTGCGGAACTGCCACAGCGGGCCGCCGCCGATGCGCAGCAGCGCGCCCAGCTTGTCTGCCGTCAGGCTCGCAGAAATATTGCGTCCGAGGTGAAAGCGCATGGTGAAGCGCTTGTCGCCCTTGCGCCGCGTGCGCGGAGCGGGGAGCAGCATGTCCTCGCCCCGCAACTCGCGTCCGTTGGGCGACAGGATCAGCAGACGGCGATGGATCAGCCCGTGGCGGCGCGCATAGCCGTCGTGGCTCATCTCCAGCCGGCTGCCCTGCGGCGTCTCACGCCGGTCGAGCTCGACCTCGGTCACGCCCTTGCCCAGCGAGCCATTGGGAAGGATCGCGGTCGAATTGCTGTCGGCAAGCGTCAGCGTCGAATGCGCGGCGGTGGTGCGCAGGCCTCGGGCAAGGTCGGCGGGAATCGTCGCGCCGGTCAACGCGGCGCCGCCGCAATTGACGACGATGCGTTCATCGCCGTCGCTGAGCTCGAAGGCGAGGGTCGAGGCACAGCCAGCTTCGGTCACGCGGGCGATCGGTGGCGGCGCCGCATCGGCGAGCAGCACGACCTTGTTCGCGACGAGCCGCTGGTACCCCCAGTCGCGCGCCTGTTTCAGCGGCCGGGTGCGCACGCCGCTTGCATCGACGATCGACTGGACATAGGCGGCCGAGGTCGCGCCGCTGCCCTGCCAGCTGCCCATGCCGCTGTCGCTGTGGATGAGGCCGAGCAGTGCGGGCACCGCGCGCGCGAGCACTTCCTGGACGAAGGGCGGCACCTCCATGCGGCGCATGTCGTATATGCGCGCGAGCATCGACAGCGCCATGATCGCGTCGAGCTGCGCCTGCGGCGAGCGCGAGATATTGCCGCCATCCGCGTAGAAACTCGTCTCTAGCACCTTGCGCAGGCCCGCTTCGCCGAACACCTGCCGCGGCTCGCCGCCGGGCATCAGCAGCGAGGCGGCCACGATGCCGACCCACGCGACCATCTGCCCCGTGCCCGGCCGTGTCTTGTCGGCGACGCGGTCGAGGTGGCGCGCCGCGCGTGCGAGGTGATTGAGCACCGCCGAACGGTAGATGAGGTCGCTCGACGACAGGATCAGCGGCGCATGCGCGGCCCAGAAGAGGATACGCCAAGCGGTGTTATCGGCCTTCCACGCGGGCTCGCTCACCGTCTCGCCATGCGTGCCGAGCCAGTGGCGGACGACGGCTTCGGCGATGGGGGCGCCGTCGGCGCGCGATCCGGTCGCCGCGAGGTCGCGCAGCCAGGCAAAGCTGTGCAGATAGTCGGCAAAGGTCGGCGCAACGTCGAGCGCCGCGAAATCGAGCTCGCCGAGCGGCAATTTCAGACCGCGATGCAGGAAATGGCCGGCCCGGATCGCCGTGCCGGCGCGCGTGTCGCCCGGCACCGGGTCGGCCGGTACGCCGAGCAGCTTCAGCGGGAAACGCCCCTTCAGACGAAAGGCGTGGAGCGGCGTGCGCCAGGTCAGGCGCGTAATCGCGTTGGCGACGCGGTCGCCGAGCGAAAGACCCTTGTCGGCGGGCAGGCGGATCAGCCGCTTGCCGGGCTCGATCGTGTCGTCGATCGGCGCGGCGTCGTCACCGGAAGCGAACGGCGGGTCGGCGGGGGCAGCGGTCAACGGTCTCCCCTCCATCGATCAGGCGCCGCGGAGCCGCCGGATATTGTCGGCGTAAGCGTCAGGCCCACCCTTGAAGGTCGCGGTGCCCGCCACCAGCACATCGGCACCCGCCGATATGGCGAGCGGCGCGGTGTTCGCATCGATTCCGCCATCGACTTCGATGCGGATCTCGCGGCCCGATTTCTCGATCATCTTCTTCACCGCCTCGATCTTACGAAGCTGGCTCGAAATGAAGCTCTGCCCGCCGAAACCCGGATTGACGCTCATGATCAGCACCAGGTCGATGTCGTCGATCAGATAGTCGAGCATCTTGGCGGGGGTTGCGGGGTTAAGCGACACGCCCGCCTGTTTGCCCAGCGATTTGATGTGCTGGACGGTGCGATGGATGTGCGGCCCCGCCTCGGGATGCACGGTGATGATGTCGGCGCCAGCGGCGGCAAAGGCATCGAGGAAATGGTCGACGGGACTGATCATCAGATGGACGTCGAAGGGCAGCGTCGAATGCGGGCGCAGCGCCTTCACCACCATCGGGCCGATCGTCAGGTTCGGCACATAATGGCCGTCCATCACGTCGATATGCACCCAATCGGCGCCCGCCGCCTCGATTGCGCGCACTTCCTCGCCCAGCTTCGCGAAATCGGCGCTGAGGATCGAGGGGGCGATGCGGACGGAAGGCGCTTGAGGGGTTGGGGCGACGGTCATGAAGACCGGCCTTAACCATCTAGCGAGTCGGGGGCAAGCGGGGGGGCGGCGTCACGAGCGGGGGAAGCAAAATATTTGTTTCAGCGGCGATCGGGGGGGGCGGCGCGGCGCGGCGCCAGCTCCACGCATAGAAAGCGGCGGCCGAGCCGATGGTCGCCACTGCGAACGCAATGCCCGCGGGGATGGACCAGCGCGGGAGGGCAAAGGCGACCGCCAGCAGGAGCCCCTGCACTACGATCAGCGACGCCGCCACGCCTGCGGTAATCGCCCATCCTCGGCGCGTTTGCGGCACGATCTGGATGCCGCGGCGCAGGAAAGGACTCGGGGGAGGTGACGCGCGCCGGTCCGGCGTCATTTCCGGCGGATCCTTGCGCTTGCGTTTCTCTTCGCCACTGCCGCCCCGGTTCGGGCGCCACACCCGCCTTCGGTGCGCGCGCGATAGAGCGGCAGGGGTACAATCGCGGCCAGAACCGCCATGGCGGTCAGCATCACGGGACGATCGCGCAGCAACAGGACGACCCCGGTGATCAGCGCGATATGGAGCAGCAGCACGGCCCAGCCCTGCCAGGCGATCGGCAGCCCGGTGCCGTAACCGCGGCTCTTGGCACGAAACCAGGGGCGATCGTCGATGAACAGATGCAGCATCTCAGCTCTCCTTCTGACGCGGGCGGCCCCGTTTCGGCGCGTCCGATCGTTTGACGCTCACGCCGCGGCGTCCCAGCGCCTCACGCAACAGCACTTCGATCTCGGCATTGGCGCTGCGCAGTTCGGCCGCGGCCATCCGCTCGATCGCCGCGTAAAGCGCGGGATCGAGGCGGAGGGCAAAGGCCTTCTTGGTCGGCGCAACCATCGTCCGGCCTCAATAAAGCGAGCCGGTGTTGACGACGGGCTGCGTGTCGCGTTCGCCGCACAGTACGACCATCAGGTTCGACACCATCGCCGCCTTGCGCTCGTCGTCGAGGTCGACGACATTTTTTTCGGACAGGTGCGTCAGCGCCATCTCGACCATCGTCACCGCGCCTTCGACCAGCTTCTTGCGCGCCGCAATCACCGCTTCGGCCTGCTGGCGGCGCAGCATCGCGCCGGCGATTTCGGGGGCATAGGCAAGGTGCGTCAGGCCGCATTCGTCGACCGTGATGCCCGCGACTTCCAGCCGCTCGATCAACGCCTTGCGCAACTCCTTGCCGACCTCGTCATGGTTCCCGCGCAGCGTGATTTCCTGATGCTCGATATCGTCATAGGGATAGCGCGAACCGATCGAACGCACCGCGGCCTCGATCTGGGCCATCACGAATTCCTTGTAATCGTCGACGTCGAACAGCGCCTGCGCGGTGTCGGTGACGCGCCACACGACCTGTGCCGCCATCTCGATCGGGTTGCCGCGCAGGTCGTTGACCTTGATCTTGTCCGAAATCACATTGTTCGCGCGCACCGCAATCTTCTTGCGCGACAGCCAGGGCAGCACCCAGCGCAGCCCTTCCTCGCGGTCGGTGCCCTTATATTCGCCGAACAGCTGGACTGCCGCCGCCTCGTTCGGGTTGATCATGTAAAAGCCGCAGAGGATGATCGTGCCGATCACCCCAGTCGCGACAACCACCGCCCATTTCCAGTTCCAGTCGATCCCGCCCCCGCCGAAATTGCTCGTCGCCGCCCAGATGGCGACACCGAGCAGCGCCAGCCAGATCAGCAGCATCAGATAGCCGCTTTGCGTATTGGCGCGCGTTTCGCGGCTGCGGTTCAGCGCCCTCGTCCCTGCCTCGACCATATTTCCCTCCGAATCGTCGATATAATGATGATATCATATTTATATCGAATTTGGCGGCGGTCAACGGATTTTTGCAGATGGGACGAGGTGCCGGTTCGGGGTGTTGAACTGCTGTTCGTTTCACCCTCTTTCGTCATCCCGGATCAAGTCCGGGATGACGAGGATGATAGGGCTACGTCCGGTCGAACCCCGCCCTCGCCGGCCGCCCAAAACAAAGGGGGCGAAATCGCCCCCTTTGCCTCCCCGGTTTTATTTTACCCTATTCGGTCGGAAAGCCGCGCTTTTCCAGCAACGCCTTCACGTCGGGATCGCGACCGCGGAATGCGCGATACGCTTCGGCGCGATCGGTCTCGTTGCCGGTCATCAGCAAAATGGTACGGAACCGGTCGGCGACGCTGCGATCCCACGGGCCGCCGGCTTCGGTGAAGGCGGCCCAGGTGTCGGCGTCCATCGTTTCGGACCAGAGATAGCTGTAATAGCCCGCCGAATAGGCGTCGGAGCTGAACAAATGGCCGAACTGCGGCAGGCGGTGCCGCATCACAATCTCTTTCGGCATGCCCATTTCGGCCAAGGTCTCGCGTTCGAACTTGTCGACGTCGGTTACCGGCACCTTGCGGTCGTGCAGCTTCATGTCGACGATCGCGCTCGCCAGATATTCGACCGTCTCGAATCCCTGGTTGAACTTGTTCGATGCGAGGATCTTGTCGACCAGCGCCTGCGGCATCGGCGCGCCCGTCTTGTAGTGCGTCGCATATTTCGACAGCACCTCGGGCGTCATCAGCCAATTCTCGTTCACCTGGCTCGGATATTCGACGAAGTCGCGCGGCACGCCGGCAAGCGCCGGATAATGGACCTGCTGCAACAGATAATGGATGCCGTGGCCGAATTCGTGGAATAGCGTCGTCGCATCGTCGAGGCTGATCAGCGTCGGCTCGCCCTTTGCGGCCTCGGTGAAATTATTGTTGTTCGAGGCAAGGACATTGCGCTCGCCGCCCAGCGTCTGCTGGCTGCGATAGGTGGTCATCCACGCGCCCGACCGCTTGCCGTCGCGCGCGAAATTGTCGAGGTAGAACACGCCGACATTTTCGTTCGTCTTGAGGTTATAGACCTCGAAGGTGCGGACCTTGGGGTCGAACACGGGGATCGTTCCCGTATTCTCGCGGAAGCCGAGGTCGTAAAGCTGCCCCGCCGACCAGAACATGCCGTCGACCAGCTTGTCGAGCTGGAGATAGGGCTTCACCTCGCTTTCATCGAGGTCGTATTTTGCCTTGCGGACCTTTTCGGCATAGAAGCGATAGTCCCACGGCTCTATGGTGATTTTCGGACCCTTGCCGGCCTTCGCTTCCTGGTCGGCGATCGCCTGCATGTCGGCGACCTCTTCCTTCACCCGCGCGACCGCCGCCGGCCACACTTTCATCATCAGGCCCATGGCGTTTTCGGGGGTCTTCGCCATCGTATCGGCCATGCGATAATGCGCGTGCGTCGGGAAACCCAGCAGTTCGGCGCGCTGCTGGCGCAGTTTCAATATCTCGGCGATTGTCGCATTTGTGTCATTGGCGTCGCCATTGTCGCCGCGGCTGACGAACGCTTTCCAGACTTTTTCGCGCAAGCTCCGGTTGGTCGCGCCCTGCAGCACCGGCTGCGCCGACGAGCGGGTGTTCTTGATCGCCCACTGGCCCGGCTTGCCATTGGCCTCTGCGGCGGCAGCGAGCGAGGCGACGAAGCTCGGTTCGAGCCCCGCCAGCTCGTTCTTGTCGGTGACGAAAGTGTAAAGCTTTTCGTCGCCAAGCAGCTTCGACGAAAAGGCCGAGAACAGCCCTTCAAGCTTGGCGTTCATATCGACCAGCTTCGCCTTGTCGGCGGGCGACAGGTTCGCGCCGTCGCGGACCATTTCGTCATAGCTGCGCTCGACGATCCGGATCTGCCGCGCGTCGAGCCCGCTCGAATGGCGCTTCTCGTACACGGCCTTGTACCGCGCGAAGAGCTTGGGTTCGAGGAACAGCTCGGTAAAGAAGGTGGTGAGCTTGGGGCTCCACTCGGCGTCGATATCCTCGACGCGGTCGTTCGACTTGTTCGACGTCTGCACGCCCCACAGCGCATAGACGCGCTCCATCGTGTCACCGGCGAGCTGCATCGGGACATGGGTGTTTTCGAACGTCGGCTCGGCGGGATCGTCGATCACCGCCTGCACCTCGGCCTTCACTTCGGCCATGGCCTTGGTAAAGGCGTCGGGGAACAGTTCGGGGTCCATCTTGTCCCAAGGGGGCACCCCTTCATAGGGGCCGGTCCACGGTGCGAGCATCGGGTTTTCGCCTGTGGGGGCGGTGGCGGCACGGGCTTCGGCGGCGGTCGGTTCGGCGGCAATGGCGGTCATCTGGCTATAACCCACCATCATCGCGGTGGATGCAAGCAGGATCGACAAAGGACGGACGAAAGGCTGCGCGGCGCGCGGCATAAGCATATCTCCCCGGAGGATAAGGTTTCGGACGAAACCATGTCGGGGGCCGTCTTAACCGGAGATGACAGGGGGGTGCAAGGTGCCTAGGCGCCAAATTCCCGCTGGATCAGGCCGGGAACGTTGACGTCGAAGGCGAACACGCCGCCCGCGTGCGGCTGCGCCTTGCGCTCCTCGTCGGTCAGATTCTTGCCCGCGCTGGTGACGAAGGCGGTCTGGAGGTCGGGGCCGCCGAACGCGATCATCGTCGGGCGCTGCACCGGCAGCTCGACCGTTTGCAACAGCTCGCCCGTGGGCGACAGGCGCACGATCCGCCAGCCATCCCACAGCGCCGACCAGTAACAGCCCTCGGCATCGACCGCGGCGCCGTCGGGGCGACCATTGCCTTCGGGAAACTGGTGAAAGAGGCGTTTGCCGACGAGCGTGCCGGCGGCGGGATCGACGTCATAGGCGTCGATCCGGTGGGTCGGCGTATCGGCGTGATAGAAGATGCGCCCGTCGGGGCTGAACGCCGCGCCGTTGCTGGTCATCAATCCCCCGAAAATGCGGGTCAGCGATCCGTCGGGGTCGAGCCGGTAAAGCGCCGCGTCGCGGCTGGGCTTGTCGCTCGTCAGGCTGCCGACCCACAGGCGCCCCGCCGCATCGACGCGGCCGTCGTTGAACCGCTGCTCGGGCTTGTCCGCGAGTGCCGCGGGGCCGAAGGGGCGGGGCGTATCGCCCCATTTGTCGATCAACGCGCAACCATTTTCTAGCGCCGCGACTAACCCGCCTCCGGCGCGCGGCGCGATGCAACCGACCTGTTCGTCCAATTCCATGACGTCGTCGGCGCCTATAGCGGGATCGGTGCGGTGGATTTTGCGGCCGTCGATATCGACCCAATAGAGGCGCGATTCGGTGGCATGCCAGACGGGCGATTCGCCGAGCAAGGCGCCGGCGTCGAGGAGCAGTTCGACCATTGCAGGGTCTTAGCGCGGCCGGGCCGTGCTGCCCAGCGACTGCAAACCTATTCGGCAGTAACGAAAGGACGCGGCATCCTGCTTCGCCATCCCGGACTGGATCCGGGGTCCATTCACACTGCGTTGCGCAGATGGATCCCGGATCAACTCCGCGACGGCGAGAAAGCTAAGGCGGCGACCAAAGAGTCTCATGCCGTAGCGTCTTTCCACTTGACGTGGACGTAAACGTAAGGTCTCTTGGCCGGGAAAGACGCGGCCGGCTCCCCCGCTTGGTTCGGCTGCGCTCAGGGAAAGGAACAAGATGTCGCTCGATAGTCTTTCGCGCTCCGCCTACACCGATGATCATGAGGCGTTCCGAGCAACGGTCCGCCAGTTCCTCGAAAAGGAAGTCGCCCCCAATCAGGCGCGATGGGCCGAAGACGGCATCGTGCCGAAGAGCATCTGGCCCAAGGCGGGCGAGTTGGGGATGCTGTGCCCTACGGTGCCCGAAGAATATGGCGGGCTCGGTCTCGACTTCGGCTATAATGCGATCGTCGACGAGGAAAGCGCCTATTACGGCCGCGTCACGACGGGCTTTTCGCTCCAGTCGGATATCGTCACCAACTATATCGTCCGCTACGGCAGCGAAGAGCAGAAGAAGCACTGGCTGCCCAAGATGGTGTCGGGCGAGGTGATCACCGCGATCGCGATGACCGAGCCGGGCACCGGCTCGGACCTTCAGGGGATGCGAACGACGGCGAAGAAGGATGGCAATCATTATGTCATCAACGGGTCGAAAACCTATATCACTAACGGCCAGAACGCCGACCTGATCCTCGTCTGCGTCAAGACCGACACCGAGGTTGAGCCGGCATGGAAAGGCGTGTCGATCGTGCTGGTCGAGGCCGACCGCGAAGGGTTCCAGCGCGGCCGCAATCTCGACAAGATCGGGCAGGACGAGGCCGATACGTCGGAACTCTTCTTTAACGACGTCCGGGTGCCGATCACCAACTGCCTCGGCGAAGAGGGCAAGGGCTTCATCTATCTGATGAGCGAGCTTCCCCAAGAGAGGCTTTCGATCGCGGTCAGCGCGCAGGCATCGGCGCAGCGCGCCTTCGACGACACGGTCGAATATACGCGCGACCGCAAGGCGTTCGGCAAGCCGATCCTCGACTTCCAGAACAGCCGCTTCGTGCTGGCGGACCTCAAGGCGAAGCTGCAGGTCGGCTGGGCGCATCTCGACTGGGCGCTCGCGCGGCATTTGAAGAAGGAACTGACCCCCGAAGAGGGCGCCGCGGCGAAGCTGTGGCATACCGACCTCCAGTGGGAAGTCATGGACAAATGCCTCCAGCTCTTTGGTGGCGCCGGTTATATGAACGAATATCCGATCGCCCGCGCGTGGCGCGCCGCGCGCGTGACCCGCATCTTTGGCGGCACGAACGAAATCATGAAGGAACTGATCGGACGGAAATTATAATCCCCTCGCGCAAGCGGGGAGGGGGATTGATGCAGGAAAGGAATTCTCCCATGGCCACAGCCTATATCGTCGACGCCGTCCGCACTGCTGGCGGCAAGCGCGGCGGCCGCCTAGCGGGCGTCCACCCCGTCGACCTCGGCGCCGCGGTGTTCGACGCGATCGCCGACCGCAACGACTTCGACACGTCGAAGATCGACGACGTCATCACCGGCTGCGTCAGCCAGGGCGGCCAGCAGACGATGGATGTCGGCCGCAACGCGGTGCTCGCCTCGAAACTCCCCGATTCGATTCCCGCCGTCACCATCGACCGCCAGTGCGGCTCGTCGCAACAGGCGATCCAGTTCGCCGCGCAGGCGGTGATGTCGGGGACGCAGGATATCGTGCTCGCGAGCGGCATCGAAAGCATGACGCGCGTGCCTATGGGCAGCGTCGCGACGCTATTCATGAAGGAAGGGCTCGGCCATTATAAGTCCGAACGGCTCGAGGAAAAATATCCCGGTATCATGTTCAGCCAGTTCGCCGGCGCCGAAATGATCGTCAGGAAGCACGGGCTGACCAAGGACGACCTTGATGCCTATGCGCTCGAAAGCCACCGCCGCGGCAAGGCCGCGACGGAAGCCGGCCATTTCAAGCGCGAGATCGTCGGGGTCGAGATCGAGACGCCGGAGGGCCGCCAGATGCACCTCGTCGACGAAGGCATCCGCTTCGACGCGACGCTCGAAGGCATCGCGGGGGTCAAGATTCTGCAGGAAGGCGGCTCGATCACCGCGGCGACCAGCTCGCAAATCTGCGACGGGGCCTCGGCGGCGCTCGTCGTTTCCGAACGGGCGCTGAAGGACCACAATCTTACGCCGCGCGCGCGCATCCACCATATTTCGGTGACGGCGGGCGACCCGGTGATCATGCTCGAAGAGCCGCTGTTCGCGACCGAACGCGCGCTGAAAAAGGCGGGCATGAAGATCGCGGACATCGACGCCTATGAAGTGAACGAGGCATTCGCCCCGGTGCCGCTGGCGTGGCTCAAATATCTTGGCGGCGATCACGCGCGGCTCAACCAGCATGGTGGCGCGATCGCGCTCGGCCACCCGCTCGGCGCTTCGGGAACCAAGCTGATGGCGACTTTGCTCGGCGTGCTCGACGCGACCGGCGGCAAATATGGCCTGCAAACGATGTGCGAAGGTGGCGGCCAAGCCAACGTCACCATCATCGAGCGGCTGTAATTTTTTCTCCCCTCCCGCTTGCGGGAGGGGTCGGAGGAGGGCCTGTATGCTGGCATTCCCCACATGCGCCACCCAAACCCTCCCCTGAAGGGGCGGGCCTTTTTCAGGAGAAACCATGAAACTCGATTCCACCGTATCCGCCGTCGTGACCGGCGGCGCCTCGGGCCTCGGCGCAGCCACCGCGCGCCTGCTTGCGTCGAAGGGCGTCAAGGTCGCGATCTTTGACCTGCAGGAAGAAAAGGGCAAAGTGATCGCCGCAGAACTCGGCGGCGTCTTCTGCGAATGCAACGTGACCGACGACGCCAGCGTCGATGCCGCCTTTGCCAAGGCGCGCGAAGCAATCGGGCAGGAACGCATCCTCGTGAACTGCGCCGGCACCGGCAATGCGATCAAGACCGCGAGCCGCTCGAAGGAAGACGGCAGCATCAAGCATTTCCCGCTCGACGCCTTCAACTGGATCATCCAGATCAACCTCGTCGGCACCTTCCGCTGCATCGCCAAGTCGGCGGCGGGCATGCTGACGCTCGACCCGATGGAAGACGGCGAGCGCGGCGCGATCGTCAACACCGCGTCTGTCGCGGCCGAGGACGGCCAGATCGGTCAGGCGGCCTATTCGGCGTCGAAGGGCGGCGTCGTCGGCATGACGCTCCCCGTCGCGCGCGACCTCGCGTCGGAGAATATCCGCGTCAACACGATCCTGCCCGGCATCTTCGACACCCCGCTGCTCGCCGGCGCGCCGCAGAATGTCCGCGACGCGCTGGGCGCGTCGGTGCTCAACCCGAAGCGCCTCGGCAACCCGCAAGAATATGCCAATCTCGCGCTCTGCATGATCGAGAACGGCTATTTCAACGGCGAGGACGTCCGCCTCGACGGCGGCATCCGCATGGGCCCGCGCTGATATGCCGAAACCGGAAAGCTGGCGGCTCGACGCCGCCAGCTACCCCGTCCACCTGGAATTGCAAACGCGGTTCCAGGACATGGACATCAACGGTCATCTCAACAATGTGGCCTTCGCCGCCTTGTTCGAAAGCGGTCGCGTCCTCCTCAACCGCCACGTTCGTCCGCTCGAGGAGCGCCCCGCGAACGAGCGCACGATGGTTGCTGCGGTCGAGATCAACTATCTGGCCGAGGGCAATTTTCCCGACCCCGTGCAGATCGCGACGGGCATCGGCCGCCTCGGCACCTCAAGCTGGACGATCGTCCAGGCAATGTTCCAGAACGGCCGCTGCATCGCGACCTGCGACACGGTGGTGGTATGCCGCACCGACGGGCAGGCGAAGCCGCTGCGCGCGGCCATGGTGGCGGAACTCGAAGCGAAGCTGGCGAGGGCGGCCTAGAGCTTCTTGTCCGCATCCGGCACCGACCGGATCAGGTCGCGCGCAAAGCCGATCAGCCCGATCTGGCGGCGGCGCTTCAGCCGCTCGGCGCGCAATATCGCCATGACCTCGTCGAAACAGCCCGCGACATGGTCGTTGATCAACACATAGTCATAGCCGTCCCAGTGGCTGATCTCGTTCGCGGCGCGCTCCATCCGCGCGGCGATCACCTCGTCGCTGTCGGTGTTGCGCGAACGGAGCCGCCGCTCGAGTTCCTCCATCGTCGGCGGCAGCACGAACACGCGCACGACGTCGGGGCCCGCTTCCTGATACAGTTGCTGCGCGCCCTGCCAGTCGATGTCGAACAGCACATCCTTGCCCGCCTCGAGCAGCGCATCGACCGGCGCGCGCGGCGTGCCGTAACGGTGCCCGAAGACATGCGCCCATTCGAGAAATTCGCCGTCGGCCGCCATCTTCTTGAAGCTTTCGGTATCGACGAAATGATAATGGACGCCGTCGACTTCACCCGGACGCGGCGGGCGCGTCGTTGCCGAGATCGAGAGGGCGATATCCTTGTCGGCCTCCAGCATCATGCGCGAGATGGTGGTCTTGCCGGCGCCCGAGGGCGAGGAGAGGACGAACAACACGCCGCGGCGGTTCAGGTGGACGCTTTCAACCATGGGCGCTAATTGCGCGAGAGACGGGCGCGGTCAAGCGGGAAGGGGCGACGATGATCCTGGGGGTTTCAAGACGGGGCTGGCTGGTGGCTGCGGGACTGCTCGCGGCCTTCGCCGCGATCCTTTTCGCGATGGGGCGCCCGCCGATATGTCCGTGCGGCACGGTCAGCCTGTGGCATGGCGTGGTACAATCGAACCAGAACAGCCAGCAGGTGTCGGACTGGTACAGTTTCAGTCACATCATCCACGGCTTTATCTTCTTCGGTCTGTCGCGCTGGGTCATCCCGCGTCGGCCCTTGTGGGTCGCGCTCGCGCTCGCGATCGGCATCGAGGCGGCGTGGGAAATTCTCGAAAATTCGCCCGTCATCATCGACCGCTATCGCGAAGTCACGATGGCCTATGGCTATTCCGGAGATTCGATCCTCAATTCGGCGAGCGATGCGCTTTTCATGATAATCGGTTTCTTCGCCGCGAGCCGGATGCGCTGGTGGGCGACGGTGGCGATCGCGATCGCGTTCGAGCTGTTCACGCTCTGGACGATCCGCGACAATCTGACGCTTAACGTCCTGATGCTGGTGTCGCCCATAGAGGCGGTGAAGGAATGGCAGGCAGGCGCCTAGTCTACAGGCCTTTTCGGCCGAATCCCCCGGGCGGTTTGGGCGCCGGCAAGTCGCCGGACGCGGCGCCGGTCCGATTGCGCATATAGCGCGCGAGCGCGGCGTCGGAATCGAAGCTCGCCTCTTCGAGATAGATTTCGACCGGTTTCGGTGGCGCGACGGGTGCCGCTTTTTCCTCAGGTCCGCGCGGCCTGTCGAAGAACATCCGCTTCAACGCCCAGATGAAACAGGCCACGGCTGCGATGAGCAAGACGAGCGCCGACACATGATGGAACAGGCGGGTGCCCGGCTCGCCAGCCAGGTCCCCCGCGCGTTCGAGCGCCTTGCTCAGCGTTCGCAGCCCGAAGCCGAGTGCGAGCAGCATTATGGTGCGAAAGCCGGGCGGGTTGAATGCCATGACCGCCTTTAATAGCCGGCCATGGTGAGAATCGGGTTAATCGCGCGGCACGCCGATCAATGAAGCGCGCCGCTCCGCCCATTCGCATCGACCGGGATGGCGGGAGGCAGCGCGTCGCCGATCGCCTCGCCGTCGGTCGGCACTTTCGCGGTGCCCGCATAGGGATCGACGACGCCCGCATCCGCGAGTTCGGGGTCGAGCGCATGCGCTTCCGTCGTGGCCTTGCGCGCCTCGGCGCGTTCGGCCCATCTCTTGGTGAGATAGGCGCCCGCAATGGTGGCGGCGAGCACGGCGTATCGCTGCGGGAACAGGCGCCGCGCCGCGAACAGCGCGCCTGCGCCGATCACCGCGCCCGCGACGGGATGGTTGCCCTTCTTCCGTCCGATGGCGCTACCGAGGACGCCGCCTACAATGCGACCGATCATCTTCATCTCTCCTTCCCCTCTTCAATTCACAAGGGCGGCTCAGGGTTCCGATCCCAGCATGGTGCGCGGATCGACGACGCGGTCGAAGGTCGCGGCATCGACATAGCCGAGGTCGAGCGCCGCTTCCTTCAGCGTGCTGCCCGTCTCATGCGCGTGTTTGGCGATCTTCGCGGCCTTGTCATAGCCGATTTCGGGCGCAAGCGCGGTGACGAGCATCAGCGAGCGGTTCATCAGCTCGTCGATGCGTGCGCGATTGGGTTCGATCCCGACGACGCAATGCGCGGTGAAGCCCGCCATTCCGATGCTCAGCAGGTCGATCGAGCGCAGTATGTTCGACCCGATCAGCGGCTTGAACACATTGAGTTCGAGGTGTCCCTGCAAGCCGCCGACGGTCACCGCTTGATGGTTGCCGATGACCTGCGCTGCGACCATCGTCAGCATCTCGCACTGCGTCGGATTGACCTTGCCCGGCATGATCGAGCTGCCCGGCTCGTTCGCAGGCAGGTCGAGCTCGCCAAGCCCCGCGCGCGGCCCTGAGCCGAGCAGGCGGATATCGTTCGCGATTTTGGTCAGCGCGACGGCGAGCGTATTGAGCGCGCCCGAGAAGAAGACAAGCCCATCGTTCGACGCCAGCGCCTCGAATTTGTTGGCGGCGGGTGCGAAGGCGATGCCGGTGGCCGTCGACAGCTCGGCTGCGATCGCAGCGTCGAAGCCTGCGGGCGCGTTCAATCCGGTACCCACCGCGGTCCCGCCCTGCGCGAGCTTGCAGATATTATGCGCCAGCGCGCCCTCGATTCGCGCGCGGCTGGCGGAGAGCTGTGCCACATAGCCTGAAAATTCCTGGCCGAGCGTCAGGGGGGTGGCGTCCTGCAAATGGGTGCGGCCGATCTTGACGATGTCGCGCCACGCTTCGGCCTTGGCGGCAAGCGCGTCGGTCAGCTCGATGAGCGACGGGATCAGCCGCGCCGTCGTCTCGACCGCGACCGCGACGTGCAGCGCGGTCGGGAAGCTGTCGTTCGACGACTGGCCCATGTTGACATGGTCGTTCGGGTGGACGGGCGCCTTGCCGCCGCGCGTGCCCGCCAGTTGCTCGTTCGCGATCCCCGCGATCACCTCATTTGCATTCATGTTCGACTGGGTGCCGCTGCCCGTTTGCCAGATCGCGAGCGGGAACTGCTCGTCATATTTGCCCGCGGCAACGGCGTCGGCGGCCGCGGTGATCGCATTGGCCAGTCCCGCATCGAGCCCGTGGTTGCGGTTGACGCGCGCCGCCGCGCCCTTGATCCGCGCGAGCGCGTGGACGACGGGGGTGGGCATTCGCTCGTGCGCGGGGAAAGCGAAATTATGGCGGCTGCGCTCGGTCTGCGCGCCCCAATATGCGTCGGCCGGAACTTCGATATTGCCGATGGAATCGCTTTCAATTCGCGTGCTCATGCTACCAGCATCCTTGTCACCAAAATCGCCCCGGCCCAGATCATCGCGACGAGGCCGAGCAACTGCCAATAGCCGCCCTCGCCGATGCGGCGACGCAGCCATGCGGCGACCAGCCAGACGAGGACCAGCGCCGGTGTCAGTATCAGCAGGCTGAAGCGAAGCAGCCCGTCGGCGATCTGTCCGCGCGCATATTGGCCTTCGAACAAGGCATAGCCCTCGACGCCCCACCAAAAGGCGCCGGTCAGCACGACCATCCCCGCGATTGCCCAAAATTGCCAGAAGCGGCTGGGGGGCCAATTGGCACCCACCGCGCTACCGCTTCTTGCCGAAGTCCACCGTCACGACATTCGAGCCGTCCTCGGACGTAACCTCGGGGCGGTCGTTGTCGGCTTCGTCATGCGGTTCGGGCTGCACCGTCTCGTCGTCGCTGACCTGGAATTGCAGGCCGAAATCGACCGATGGATCGACGAAGGCGGTGATCGAGGCATAAGGGATCGTCAGGATCGACGGCGTCTGGTTGAACGACAGGCCGACGCTGAAATGATCCTCCTCGACCTTCAGGTCCCAAAAGCGGTTTTGCAGTACGATCGTCATTTCGTCGGGAAATTTGGCGATCAGGTGCGCGGGAATATCGACCCCGGCCGCCTGCGTCTTGAAAGTGATATAGAAATGATGCTCGCCGGGCAGGCTGTCATAGCCTTCGACCTGGCTCAGCACACGGCCGACCACGGCGCGCAGCGCGTCCTGCACGATTTCGTCGTAGGGAATCAGGCTGTCGCGTACATCGTCACTCATGGGCCGACGGGATGAACGCGCGCCGCACGCCGGTCAAGGGGGAGAGCGGCCTTGCAACGCGAAAAGTCGCTGCTATGGGGCATTTCATGCGAACCGCCACTGTCCAGCGCACGACCAAGGAAACGGATATCGCGATCACCGTCAATCTCGACGGGACGGGCGATTATTCGGTGTCCACCGGCATCGGCTTCCTCGACCATATGGTCGAACAATTGTCGCGCCACTCGCTGATCGACATTTCGATGGCGGTGAAGGGCGATCTGCACATCGACCAGCATCACACGGTCGAGGATTCGGCGCTCGCGCTCGGCGAAGCGGTGGCGAAGGCGCTCGGCGACAAGCGGGGCATCGCGCGTTACGGCGAGGCGCATGCGCCGATGGACGAGACGTTGACGCGCTGCGTGCTCGACATTTCGGGGCGCCCGCACTGCGTCTATAAGTCCAGCTTCTCGCAGCCGCGGCTCGGCGAGATGGACACCGAGATGTTCCCACACTGGTTTCACAGCTTCGCGCAGACTGCGGGCATCACGCTGCACATCGAGATGCTCTATGGCGAGAACAACCACCATATCGCCGAAAGCATGTACAAGGCGCTCGCGCGCGCGTTGCGCCAGGCGGTCGAGATCGACCCCCGCAAGGGCGACGCGATTCCCTCCACCAAGGGGGTTCTATGAGCTCTCCCCTCCCGCAAGCGGGAGGGGCAGCGCTAGCCAGCAAGCTGGCAAGCTCCGTTACACCGCCCGCAAGCGGGAGGGGGATTTGAGCGTCATTGCCCTGATCGACTATGGCGCGGGCAATCTCCGCTCGGTGCAGAATGCGCTCGTCGCGGCGGGGGCGGACAATGTCGCCGTCACCGCCGATCCCGATGTCGTGGCGAGGGCCGACCGCATCGTGCTCCCCGGTGTCGGAGCGTTCGCGGCGTGCATGAACGGCCTGTCGGCCATTTCCGGTATGGTCGAGGCTATGGATCGGCGTGTTCGTTGGGAAGGCGCGCCCTTTCTCGGCATTTGCGTCGGCATGCAATTGCTCGCCGACGCGGGCGAGGAACATGGCACACACAAGGGCCTCGGCTGGGTCGGCGGCACCGTACGTGCCTTTGACCCGGCACCCGGCTTGCGCATCCCGCACATGGGCTGGAACGACGTCGTGCCGAGTTTCGGGCATCCGGTGATCGCCGCGGGCGAGGCCTATTATCTCCACGGCTATCATTTCGCCGACGCGGTCGATGTCGCCGCCACCAGCAGCCATGGTTCGACCTTCACCGCGGCGGTGGCGAAGGACAATATCGTCGGCGTCCAGTTCCACCCCGAAAAAAGCCAGGTTTACGGCCTCGCAACCTTGGAGAGATTTCTAGCATGGCGCCCGTAGATCCTGGCCTGACCATCTTCCCCGCGATCGACCTGAAGGGCGGGCAGGTCGTGCGGCTTGCCGAGGGCGATATGGCGCGCGCCACCGTCTATGGCGACGATCCGGCGGCGCAGGCGCGGCTGTTCGCTGACGCAGGCGCGTCGCATCTCCATGTCGTCGATCTCGACGGCGCCTTCGCGGGTGCGAGCGTCAACGGCGACGCTGTCGAGAGCATCGTCGCGGCTTTTCCGGGAAAGGTTCAGGTCGGCGGCGGCATCCGTAACCGGGAAGGCGTGGATCGCTGGCTCGCGCTCGGCGTCGAGCGGGTGATCATCGGCACCGCGGCGCTCAAGGATCCCGAGTTCGTCAAATCGGCAGCGCGCGACCTTCCCGGCCGGATCGTCGTCGGCGTCGATGCGAAAGGCGGCATGGTCGCGACCGAGGGCTGGGCCGACGTCTCCGACGTTCGGGTCGAGGATCTGGCGCGCCGCTTCGAGGACGCCGGCGTCGCGGCTTTGCTCTTCACCGACGTCGGGCGCGACGGGCTGCTCAAGGGCTGCAATGTCGAGGCGACCGTCGCGCTGGCCAAGGCGGTCGCCATTCCGGTGATCGCCAGCGGCGGGGTCGCGGATATCGGCGATATCCACGCGCTTCGCCCCCACGTCGCCAGCGGTATCGAAGGCGTCATCACTGGCCGCGCGCTCTACGACGGCCGCCTCGATCTGGCCGAAGCCATAGCGGCAGGGGCGCCATGACCGTCCGCGTTCGCGTCATCCCCTGCCTCGACGTGGCCGATGGGCGCGTCGTGAAGGGCGTCAATTTCGTCGACCTGCGCGATGCGGGCGATCCGGTCGAGGCGGCGCGGGCCTATGATGCAACGGGCGCCGACGAGCTTTGCTTTCTCGACATTTCGGCGAGTCATCAGGGGCGCGGCACCCTGCTCGACATGGTCGCCCGCACTGCCGAGGTTTGCTTCATGCCGCTCACCGTCGGCGGCGGGGTGCGTAGCGCGGACGACGCGCGCGCGCTGCTGCTCGCGGGCGCCGACAAGGTCGCGGTGAACAGCGCGGCGGTCGCGCGGCCCGAATTGGTCGCCGACATCGCCGATCGTTTCGGCAGCCAGTGCGCGGTCGGCAGCATCGACGCGCGGCGTGTCGGCGACGGCCGGTGGGAAATCTTCACCCATGGCGGACGCAAGCCGACCGGCATCGACGCGCTCGACCACGCCGTGCGCCTCGCCACCCTTGGCGCGGGCGAATTGCTCGTCACCAGCATGGACCGCGATGGCACCAGGGACGGCTATGACCTCGCGCTCATCCGTGCGATCGCCGATGCCGTGAGCGTGCCCGTGATTGCATCGGGCGGCGTCGGCAACCTCGACCATCTGGTCGCCGGCGTGGTCGAAGGCGGTGCGAGCGCGGTGCTCGCCGCGAGCATCTTCCACTTTGGCGAAGCGACGATCGCCGACGCGCACGCGCGGCTGGCGGCCGCGGGATTGCCGGTTCGCGCGCATTAAATTGCGTCCTCGGGGTATTCAGGCGCAAAAGCGGCTGCAATAGAAGCCCGATGACCGCAAAGCTCCGCCTCGCCGACCGCACCAACGACATCTTCCCGATCCTCGGCTTCGTGGCCGCGATGGCGAGCCTTGCGATGCCGCTCAACCCCTGGTTCGTCGCCTTCATCCTCTGCGGCGCGGTCGTCGCGGCGGTCCACCATGCCGAGGTGATCGCGCACCGCGTCGGCGAACCCTTCGGCACGCTGCTCCTCGCGCTCGCGGTGACGGTGATCGAGGTCGGGCTGATCCTCACGCTGATGCAGGCCGAACCCGAAAAGGCCCAGACGCTCGCGCGCGACACGGTGTTCGCGGCGGTCATGGTGATCCTCAACCTCCTAATGGGGCTCTGCCTTTTGAGCGGGGCGATCCGCCATCACGAACAGCGTTTCCAGCGTACCGGCATGGGCGCCGCACTTGCCACGCTGACGGTGCTGACGGTCGTCTCGCTGGTGCTACCCAATTTTACTTCGAGCGCGCCGGGGCCCTTCTATTCGGCGACCCAGCTCGGCTTCGTCGCGGTGGTGTCGCTGATTCTGTATGCGACCTTTGCGCTCGTCCAGACGGTGCGCCACCGCGACTATTTCCTTCCCGATGGCGATGCCGACGGCGACGGGGTGCCCGACGCGCACGCCCCGCCGCCGAGCGTGCAGCGCACCGCCATGTCGGGCGCGCTGCTCCTCGCCAGCCTCGTCGCGGTCGTGCTGCTCGCCAAAAATCTTTCGCCGGTGATGGGCGCGCTGCTTGCCGACTGGGGCGCGCCGCCCGCGGTGCTCGGCGTGCTGATCGCGGCGCTGATCCTCGCGCCAGAAGGACTCGCCGCGGTGCGCGCGGCGAAGGCCGATCGCCTCCAGACCAGTCTCAACCTCGCCCTGGGCTCGGCGCTCGCGACCATCGGGCTCACCATCCCGGCGGTCGCGATCCTTTCGATCGTCGCCGACTTGCCGATCGGCCTCGGACTCGATGCCAAGTCGACCGTGCTGCTGTTCCTGTCGCTGATCGTGTCGGTGCAGACGCTGGCGAACGGCCGCACCACGGTGCTGCAAGGGGTGATCCATCTGATGCTGTTCGCGATCTACCTGTTCACGACCTTCGTGCCGTAATTCGGTTTCAGCTTTGCTGAAAGCAGGCGGCACCGGGGCGGGCCGGTGCCGCCTCGAACATCAAGTCCTCCGCACGAACACCGTCCCCGCGCTATACCCCGCCCCGAACGAACAGATCAGCCCGGTGTCGCCCGCGACCATATCCGCATGGTTCAGGTGGAACGCGATGATCGACCCCGCACTCGACGTATTGCCATAGGTGTCGAGCACCGTCGGGCTTTCATCCTCGCTCGCCTCGTGACCCAGAACCCTTTGCGCGATCAGCCGGTTCATATTGGTGTTCGCCTGGTGCAGCCACAGCCGGCGCATGTCGGCCCCCGCGAGCCCCAGCACCTCCATCTGCTCGACGATCATGTTCGCGACCATCGGCACCACTTCCTTGAACACCTTGCGGCCTTCCTGGACGAAAAGCTTGTCCGACTTCGGCCCCGACTGGTCGATCCCGCCGTGGCCGCGGTTCAAAAAGCCGAAATTGTTGCGGATGTTGTTGCTGAACTGGGTTTTGAGCTTGGTGCCCAGGATATCCCAGTGCCCGGCAGGCGCGATATCCTTATCCTCGACGAGGATTGCAGTCGCGACGTCGCCGAAGATGAAATGGCTGTCGCGGTCGCGCCAGTTCAGATGCCCCGAACAGATTTCGGGGTTCACGACGAGTACGCTCTTTGCATGGCCGGCGCGGATATAGTCGGCGGCGGTCTGGATGCCGAAGGTCGCCGACGAGCAGGCGACATTCATGTCGAAGCCGAAGCCGTCGATGCCAAGCGCGTCCTGGATCTCGACCGCCATCGCCGGATAGGGGCGCTGCATGTTCGACGCGGCGCACAGCACGGCATCGACGTCGGCCGCGTCCCGCCCCGCGCGCGTCAGCGCGTCTTTCGCCGCCGCAACGCCGATTTCGGCGAGGATCGAGATTTCGTCGTTGCTGCGCTCGGCAATGCGCGGTGCCATGTGCGTCGGGTCGAGAATCCCTGCCTTGTCGACGACGAAACGCGACCCGATACCGCTCGCCTTCTCGATGAATTCGACACTCGATTCCGTCAGTGCAGGCACTTCGCCTGCCGCGATCGCGGCCGCATTTTCCCTATTGTGCAGCGCAACATAGGCGTTAAAACTGGCGACAAGTTCTTCGTTGGAGATCGCTTCGGCGGGGGTGAAAAGGCCGGTTGCCGAAATGACCGGTTGCGGTGCGTTGGACATGATGGACCTGCGTGTGTCTTATGATTTCAAGACACGCTGATTAGGCCCCGCCGCGGCATCGCGCAACGCCCCGTGATTTGCTGAACGCGTGCCGACGCGATGGTTAACCTGCCACTAACCAATATGGTGGCAGACTGTCAGATGCAGGCCTCCGGGGGGATGGCTCCCCGGGCGCCGTGCGGGAGCATGACCATGGCGACGCGTTCAGGACCGGCCGCAGGCGACCTGTCCCTTTCCGAGATCAAGGAATTTGCGGGCTTTCCCGCGGCGACCCAGCGCTATATCCGCCGTTCGCTCGATATCGGACTCGAACGCGACGACGCGATCGCGCGCTGGTCGCGCGACATGGTCGAGGAAACCGCGATCCGTGTGCAGGCGCGCGTCTATCAGCGCATCGCCGAGATTCGCGGCCATATCCCCGACGATAGCGGGCTCGACGCGCTCGAAGGTTTCATGGCGCCGCTCATCGCCGTGTCGGCCTTCGACTTGGGGCAGGATCGCCTGCCCGGTTTCGCCTCCTATCGCTTCCTTTACGAGCGGCTGCTCGGCGCGCATGCGCGGCCGTGGCTGCCCGGCGCCTTCTGCGCCGCGGCATCGCTGCCGCACCTTCACCCCGACAAGCGCAAGACGTTGCTCCAGTCGATCAGCGAAGCCGCCGCCACCGCCCCCGGCTGGTCGGCCCGCGAGCCGAGCTTCTACCCCGAATGGGTCGACAAGATCGACGAGACCAAGCCCGCGAATTAACCAACGTCGGCATTGGGGTGGGAAGGGGACATTGCTCATTTAGCTTCGTCACCCCGGACTTGATCCGGAGTCCATGACTTCGACGCCGCGATGGATCCCGGATCAAGTCCGGGATGACGGGGGGAGGAATAAGGACCGCAACCGGTCGTTAACTGCCAAAGGCGCCGATCTGGGTCGAATGACCGGAATCGACCGTTAATCGCCGCATCGGCCATCCGGGCGCGGGCTACGCCGCCATGTCGTGCAGTTCGGCGCCGATCACCGTCACCGCTTCGTGCAGCTTCGCGGCGATCACGGCGGCTTGCGCCGCGCCGAGGCCGTCGACCGTCACCTCGATCCGCATCAGCCCCCGCTCGACCCGCATCTGCATCGCCGCGGGCATGATCGCCCGCTGCGCGAAGAAACCCGCGACGCGCGGCAGCGAATGCGGGTCGGGCATCGCGTCGATCCGGAATCGGTGCATCAGGCGGCGGCCCGTTCGGCGCCGGCGATCGCGGCTTCGGCCATTTCGTCGGCGACGATCGCGGGTGATCGCGCTTCGCGTGCCGCGCGTTCGAGCAATGCTCCGACCCGCGGGGCGATCGCCGCGACCCGCGCTTCGACCTCCGCCTCGGTTTCGCCCAGATATTCTGCCGATACATTGATGATCCCGCCCGCATTGACGACATAGTCGGGCGCATAGGCGATGCCGCGTTCGAGCAGCAGCGCCGCGACATCGGGTGCCGCGAGCTGGTTGTTCGCGGCGCCGCAAACCAGCTTTGCCTTCAGCTTGCCGACCGTTTCATGGGTCAGCGCGCCGCCGAGCGCACAGGGCGCGAAAATGTCGGCGTCGACCCCCGCGATGGCATCGGCGTCGACCACCTCGGCGCCCAGGATCGCGCGCAGCCGGTCGCGGCGCACGGGGTCGGGATCGGCGATCACCAGATGCGCGCCGGCGTCGGCGAGGCGGCGGCACAGGTCGGCGCCGACATTGCCCGTGCCCTGTACCGCGACGGTCAGCCCCTTGAGGTCGCGGCCGAGCGCGAAGTCGGCGGCGACGCGCATCGATTCGAACACGCCCTTTGCGGTCCAGGGCGACGGATCGCCCCCGGCGCGGCCTTCGGCGGACGGCAATCCGGCGACATGGCGCGAGACGCTGGCAACTTCCTCCATGTCGGCAACCGTTGTCCCGACATCCTCGGCGGTGACATAGAGCCCGCCGAGATTCTCGACCGCGCGGCCAAAGGCGCGGAACAGCGCCACGCGGTCATAGTCGCCCTCGGGGCGCCGCAGCACCGCCTTGGCCCCGCCGAGCGGCAGCCCGGCGAGTGCATTCTTGTAGCTCATGCCTTCCGCCAGCCGCATGGCATCGCCAAGCGCGTGGCGCATGTCGGGATAGGACCACAGCCGACAGCCGCCGGCGCCCGGCCCGAGCGTCGTCGAGTGGATCGCGATGAAGCCGTCGAGCCCCGATTCGAGATCGTACAGGCGCACGCATTCGAGCGGCGGGGCCAGGCGGGCAAGACGAACGACCATAAGACACTCCTTCGAACAAGGAATGCATGATCGCATCGAAGCGCAGGACAATCTTGCCTTGAATTGCGAGGCAAGGCGGCATTTTGGGGATTATCTATCCCCATCATTCACGATATAGGGAACAGATGACCGATCTGGACCCATTCGAGATAAAAATCCTCCGCGAATTGCAGCGCGACGCGAATCAGACGACGGCCCAGGTCGCCGAACGGGTGGGCCTGTCGGTGTCACCGTGCTGGCGGCGGATCGACCGGCTCGAACGCGACGGCTTCATCCGCAAGCGCGTTGCGATCGTCGACCGGCGCAAGGTCGGGCTCAACGCGCATGTGTTCGCGCAGGTCAAGCTCAACGCCCATGGCCGCGCCAATCTCGACGAGTTCAGCGCCGCGATCCGCGGCTTTCCCGAAGTGCTCGACGCCTATGTGCTGATGGGAACGACCGACTTCATGCTGCGGATCGTCGCCAGGGACATCGACGCCTATGAAAGCTTCTTCTTCGACCAGCTGAGCAAATTGCCGGGGGTGCAGGAAATCAATTCGACCGTCGCGTTATCCGAAATCAAGGCGACGACCGAACTGCCGCTGGGATAGGGGCCGGGCGTTCCGCCGCAGCGCTATTTGCGGCGATAGCGGAAATACCAGATTTCGTGTCCAAAGTCAATTATACCATTGAATTGTATAATATTTATCTGGAATGGCTTGCTTGGAAAGTGGGCGGGCAATCACCCAGCAATCACCAATTTCTTGATCATTAGAATCCGCGTGTCGGGGGCAAAAGTCTCGTCCATGCGATACCTGCCTGGAGGAGCCGTTTCGGGCTCGCGCAATAAAGACGGAGTTGCCTACGGGCGAGGTTGAGCGTGGAACAGCAAGGATCGGCGCGTCGCGCATGCCTATGCGTCGTCAGTCGCCTTCGCTGTGATGCCCCTAGCGAACAGCCCGACAATCTCGCGAGCATAACTGTCGATGAGATCGGCATTTAGGGCGCCATCACCCAGAATTGCGCGGCGCCGCGCAACTGAGGAAAAGAGATGCGAGCAGGCGCCGTCGATCGCAACGCTCATCAGTCCCGCGTCAACTTCGCGGAACTCTCCGAGGCGAATGCCTTCGGCGATAACGACGGCTCGTGCGTCGGCAACCGGTTTCACAAGCGCCAGCCCGACGCGTTCCGAGGCCTTGGGCGACCCGTCGCGCAGAAGCTTTTCCAGCAGGCGGTGCAAATAGGGGCGCTTAAAATAGGCTTCGATCAGGCCCCGGATATGCGACGCTATCTTCTCGGTCGGCTTGAGATCAGAAGCCAGAAGGCGGTCGAGGTTGGCGAGTGCGAGCTCGGCGTCGGCCTCGGCGATAGCGAGCATGAGTCCTTCGCGGTTGCCGAAGTAATAGCTCACCAGCGCAATGTTGGTGCCGGCGCGCTCTGAAATGTCGGCGAGAGGCACGTCGACCAACTCTCTCTCGGTCATCAGCGACCGCGCCGCATCGAGAATGCGCTGCGATGTCGGTTCGGACGGCCGCGCCGCTTGTCTCACGCTATTTACCTCTCGGCTCGCCCCGGAAGCGGGGGCCATGCTCGTCGAGCAAGGGCGCATTTCCGAGGGCCGTGTCAAGCGGCGCGGCAAAGCGGACGGGGTGCGCCATGCTGTAATAGGGTCCTTCACTCGGATGATTGCTTGGCCGGAAGAAGTTGGTGGCAGAAAGATGAGGGTCATCCATGATGTCCGACAGATCGCGAACCATCTGGGCGGGAAGCTGCGCTGCATGGCATTTGGCAACGAGCTCGGCGCTCGTGAAATTTGGGGTGAGGCGCGTCACTTCCCTGTAAAGAAGCCCCGAGTTTGCTGTCCGGAGCTTGCGGGTGGAAAACCGTTCGTCCTCCAGAAAGCCGGGATTGCCGAGCAGCCCGAAAAGGCGCGGCCAGGCGTCGTCCGTGTAGGCAACAATGCTGACGAACCCGTCCGAGGTCGGAAAGGGCTGGCGGTCCGGATCGATCTGTCGAAAATATCCGGCCGGCGCGTTCGGCGGATCGAAGGTGAGGCCCGCGAGATGTTCGATCAGCATGAAATGGCTGAAGGCCTCGAACATCGGTATCTCGACTTTCTGACCTTCACCGGTCCGCAGCTTGTGGATGATTGCCGCAAGCACCGCGTAGACCGCATGCAGCCCGGCCACCTTGTCGGCTATCAGCGATGGGAGGTAGCGAGCGCGCGGATCTTCGTCGACGCGCGGCAGCAAGGATGCAGTTCCCGTCGCCGCTTGAATCACATCGTCATAGGCCTGTAGCTCGGCATAAGGGCCGTCCTGTCCGAAGCCCACGCAGTGTGCATACACGATGCCCGGGTTGAGCGCTTTGACAGTCTCATAGTCGAGGCCAAGCCGCTCCACCGCCTTGCCGCGGACGTTGAGTATGAACACGTCGGCCCCGCGAAGCAGGTCTTGCATGACCGCAAGATCCCGAGCAACCTTGAGATCGAGCGCGACGGACTGCTTGCCGCGATTGATCGCGAGAAATCCGGGACTCATGCCGGGCGTCACTGCGGCCTTTCCGGTCCAGCGGAAGCTGTCTCCGGCGCCGGGGGTCTCGATCTTGACGACCTCGGCTCCAAGATCGACCAGAATCTGGGTCGCATAGGGGCCAAAGACGACGCTTGTCAGGTCAACGATCCGAACACCTTCGAGAAGTTTTTTCGCGTCGCCTGCCGCGATCCCCTTGCTTTGAGCACTCCACATGCACGGCCTCCCAATGAATTAAAACTATTTTTAAGATTGTTAAATTCATTTTTAAGACCGGTCAATCCTGTGTCATGCTTGGACTTTTCAAAGGTCTGACTGGCCTGCTGAGATGGCCTCAAGCCAAGGCTCTTCGATTGTCGATCACGCGCGGCGATCAATGCCGCGCTGGCGCGCCCGTGGATCCGTCAATTCGCCACTCTGATATGTCACAGAGCCAAAAGCGTCGCGAGAATTGGCTTCTTGTGAGAGCAAGATCCTGAAAACAAAACGATTTCCAAGATAGGTATTAATTGTATTGACGATTAAGATGTTTCTTCATAATTCTGCAGGCCTTGAAGCGAAGAGTCCGAAGAATCGGGCCACGCGTTTATGAGGGAGGATGGCTAGATGAAGAGGCTCGTTCGGACGTCGCTGGTGCTCAGCACCCTGTTGATGAGCGGTTATGCCGCGCCGGTGTTCGCACAGTCGACGGCGCCGGTTGATGACGCCGCGGAAGGCCAGTCATCCGGCGGCATCCAGGAAATCGTCGTCGTCGCTCGCAAGACCGAGGAAAGTCTGCAGACCGTTCCGGTCGCGGTCAGCGCGGTTACTGGTGACATGCTCGACAAGCAGTCGATCACCAGCGTTACCCAGCTTCAGACGACCACTCCCAATCTCACTTTCTCGAGCGCCGTGGCCCAGCCGGGCTCGGCAACCGTGTTCATTCGCGGACAGGGCTCCTCCGACGGCCTGATTGCCATCGACCAGGCGGTGGGTGTGTACATCAACGGCATCTATTCGGCTCGCTCGACCGGTGGCGCATTCGACATGGTCGACGTCCAGCGTGTCGAAGTGCTGCGTGGACCGCAGGGCACGCTGTTCGGTCGCAACACGACCGGTGGCGCGATCAATATCATCCCCAACGAACCGAGCACGGCGGGTTTTGATGCCGAAGCGCGCTTCGACTATGGCAACTTCAACACCATTCTCGCGCGCGGCATGATCAATATCCCGATGGGCGAGGCTCTTGCCGCGCGCGTCGTCTATCAGCACCGCGAGCACGACGGATATGGCCGGAACCTGGCACTCGATCGCGAGCTTGGTACGGCAAATTCCGACTTTTTTCGCGTCAGCTTCAAGCTTGAGCCGCCAGGCTCGCGCTTCAGCGCGCTCTTCTCGGCCGACTATACCAAGTACAAGGATACGGGCGAGCTGGTCGGCCTCAAATCGGTAACCCTCGGGAACGCCACCTCGCCGCAGCAGCTCGTCATCGGCGCCTGCAACGGCACCGCGCCCGTTCCGGCGCTGAATGCCTTGCAACCCTTCTGCCCGGCGGTCGCGCGCGGTCCGCTCCAGAATTACATCTACGGCCAGAACGGCAACGACAATATTCACAACGTCTACCAGAACACGCCGGGCTATGGCATCTCGAAGACGCATGGTGCGTCGGGCATCTTGCAATATGAGTTCTCCGACGCAGCCTTGCTCAAGAGCACGACAGCATGGCGCGGCGTCTATCTGAATTCGCTCAGCGACAATGACGGCACCCCCTATCTGTTCACCGGCGGCGTTGCGCCGTTCGCGGGTAACGTCATCGACCAGGACCAGTTCAGCCAGGAACTGCAGCTCTCTGGCAAGCTCGATCGTCTCCAATATATTCTTGGCGCCTTCTACTTCGTCGAGAACGGCACCGACCGCTCACGCTCGGCGAGCCTGTTCCCGGTCTCGCCGGCTATCGGCATCGTCGATGGCACGATCCGCAACCGCAGCGCCGCGGGTTTCGGTCAGCTGATTTATGAAGTCATCGACGGCGTCCGACTGACCGCGGGTGTTCGTTATACCGAGGACAAGCGCACCCTCGTATCGCGCAACCGCGATCTCAACTTCTTTACCAACGCCCAGGTATCGTCGATCCCGACCTTGCTTGACGGCGACCCGAGCGATCCGTTCCGCGCAACCTTCAGCCGCTCGTTCAACTATTGGTCGTACCTCGCGAGCGCCGACTGGCAGGCGACTGACAATATCTTCCTCTATGCAAAGACCAGCCGTTCACAGCGCTCGGGCGGGTTCAACACCCGCGCGGTTGCGGGCGGAAATCCGCCGATCAGTTTCTCGCCGGAAGAAGTGACCGACTATGAAATCGGTGCGAAGATCGACGCGTTCGACCGTCGCGTTCGGCTCAACCTCGCGGCGTTCGATTCCGACGTGAAGAATGTGCAGCGCAACCTGATCGGCGTTGCCGGCACTCGCCTGGTGTCAGGCGTGGCCAATGCCGCGAGCGCGCGCATTCGCGGTCTTGAAGCCGAACTCACGGTCGTACCTGTCGAAGGGCTGACGCTCGGCGCGAACTTCGGTTACACCGATCCGAAGTACAAGCGGTTCATCAACAGCCTCGACAACACCGACTGGCAAGACGCCGCGTTCCCCTACACGCCGAAATATACCCTCGGCCTGACGGGCGACTATGAATATGAAATCGCGAATGCAGGCACGCTCCGGCTCAGGGTCGATTACGGGTGGCGGTCGAAGCAATATGGCGCGCCGATGCAGCTCGCCGCCGCGGCGCGGGTCGGCCTCACTCCCGAACAGATCGATGCCGGCAACGCGGCGCTGCAGAAAACGTCGCTTATCCCGAGCTACGGCATCCTGAACGGGCGCATCGCGTTCGAACTCGACGATCCGGACCTCGAGATCGCCTTCTACGCACGCAACATCACGCAGAAGAAATACTTCACGCGCCTGCTGTCGCTCGAGAACACGCCGTTCGGGATCACGGCCTATACGCCGGGCGATCCGCGCACCTACGGTGTGTCGCTAACTTGGCGCTACTGACGCGCTCCATCTCCAACGCTCCGATCCCGGCAAAAAGGGGCATTACCGATCGGAGTAACCTGAGGCCGGGGGCAGGATCTGCCTCCGGCTCATTTTTTGGTAACAGACAGCAAGAGGATCGATGATGACCGTGCCTGCCCTCACTCCCAAGCCCGACCATGTCCCCGATGAGCTTGTCGTCGACTATGACTATATCCGCCCGGCGGGGATGGAGGAGGAGGGGGTCTACAAGGCAGTCAAGCGCCTCCATGCGGGACCAGACATCATCTGGAGTCCGCGGCACGGTGGGCACTGGATGGTAACCCGCGCCGAGGACGTCAAATTCGTCCAGGAAAATTACGAAGTCTTCAGCCACGAGGAATTCATGATTCCGCGGGCGCTGATGCCGCTGAAGCCACTTCCGCTGGCGGTGGATCCGCCCAATCACGCGCGTTACCGCGCGGTGATCAACCCGGGATTCACGCCGAAGAATGTCGCGCGCATGCGCGTCGAGGCTCGCGAGCTCACGATCGAGCTGATCGAGAATATCCGGCCCAATGGCGGCTGCGAATTTCTGAGCGAGTTCGCACGCGTGATGCCCGTCACGATGTTCCTTCGCATCGTCGACCTGCCGCTCGATCGCCGTGAAGAGTTCGTCGAGTGGGGCATCGCGATCATGTCGGCCTACGATCCGGCGCAGCGCATGGCGGCGATGATGCGGGTCCGCGAATATCTGAAGACGATCCTCGACGAGCGCGAAGGCGGGGACGGCGAGGATCTGCTCACGCGGGTGGCTGCCTGGCGCAGCAACCCGCGCTTCCAGTCGGATGAAGAGACGCTGTCGATGGCGAGCCTTTTGTTCGTGGGGGGCCTTGATACGGTCGCTTCCTCGCTTTCCTACATCACGCATTACCTCGCTCAGCACCCCGAGATGCAGGCGCGCCTCCGCCGCGAACCGGAACTCATCCCGGCGGCGTCAGAGGAATTTCTCCGCCGCTTCGGCCTCTCGAACACCGGCCGGATTCTGACTCGCGACTTTGAATATAAGGGCGTCCTGTTCAAGAAGGACGAGATGATCATGGTCCCGAACAATCTCTCCGGGATCGACGAACGGCGATACAAATGTCCGATGGATGTCGACCTCGACCGGGGGACGACACCCGCCGATCACAACACGTTCGGCAACGGCCCGCACAAATGTGTCGGCGCGCCGCTTGCGCGAGCGGAAATCCAGGTCTTCCTCGAAGAGTTCCTCACTCGGGTCCCGGAATTCCGGCTCGATCCCGACAAGCAGAATGTCGAGCATTGCGGGTCAGTGCCGGGCTTCGACGAACTGCATCTGCGTTGGGACTGACGATATCTTGACATAATTTCAAATAGTGTCAGAACGTCACCTATAACGAATCCGAACGATCGGGAGAGAGACATGGCCACCGTTCTGCCACGCCTGGAAGATCTGGAAGACAAGAGCTTCGACGCCTTTGCCGTTGAACGCATGTCGCGCGGTGATGCCGAGGATCCCTATCCGCGCCTTCACGAATTGATGCGCGCGGGCAGCGTCCATGAAGGCAGCTATCGCAAGATGTTCACGGACATTCCCGACGTCCAGCTCGGGCATATGCGCCAGTTCATGGTCGTCGGCTATGACGCTTGCATACGCGTCCTCATGGATCCGGAGAATTTCCGCAATCATGAGGTCTTCAAGCATAGTTTGGGCAAAAGCTTCGGCCGCACGATCACGGTCATGGATGCGCCCGAGCATGGCCGCTACCGCAAGGTGTTCCAGAAGGCCTTCCTCCCGCAGATTGTGCGCCAATGGGGCGAAAGCGTTGTCGATCCCGTCGTAGACGATCTAATGGGCAAGTTCGAACGCCGCGGCGAGGCCGACCTGATCGAGGAATATACCCATCATTTCCCGTTCCAGGTCATCTACCGGCAGCTCGAACTGGATGCCGAACAGGCGCCGATCTTTCACAAGCTGGCCGTCGCGCAATTGCTCTCGACGATCGGTGCTCCGCAAGGCGCCGAATCGACCGCCAAGCTTGGCACCTTCTTTCAGCAACTGCTCGACATGCGCCGCGCCAATCCCGGCACCGATCTCGTAAGCCATCTGGCGACGGTAGAGGCCGACGGCGAGCGCCTGCCCGACGATGTGCTGACTTCGTTCCTGCGGCAGCTGATGAACGCCGGCGGCGACACCACCTATCGCGGCACCAGCGTTCTGCTGACCTGCCTCCTCAACAATCCCGAGCAACTCGAAGCGGTCCGCAACGATCGAGACCTTATCCCGCAAGCAATCGACGAAGCGTTGCGCTGGGACGGACCGGTCACCTCTACGTTCCGCTATACGGCAAATGATGCCGAGGTCGACGGCACGGTCATTCCGGCGGGTTCGATGGTCAACGTCGTCCTGGGGTCGGCAAACCGCGATCCGCGCAAATATGAAAATCCGGACCGCTTCGATATCTTCCGCGCCAAGTCGGTGCGGCCGATCCCCTTCGCGAGCGGGCCGCATGTCTGCATCGGCCAGCATCTCGCACGCGTGGAGATGACCCGGGCGTTGAACGCGATTCTCGATCGGCTGCCGAACCTCCGCCTCGATCCGTCGAAGCCGGCCCCCGCGATCAAGGGCTATCTGCTCCGCGTGCCCGATCACCTGCACGTCCTGTTCGACCCCGCCTGAGGGCGGGGTCGCACATAGTCAGTCCTTCTTCGCTTCGGCGTGCTTCCAGACCTCGGCGCCATGCACCGCGTCGATTTCCAGTTCCGCGACCTCGGACACGCGAAGGATCAGCATGTAGATGCCGATGACGTGCAGCAACTCGACGAGCTGGCGATCGTCGTAGAAGGCTTTCACGGCGCCGAACGCATAATCGTCGACGCGGACCGCTTTCACCGTCTGCCGGGTGAACGCCAGAAGCGCCTTCTCGCGCTCGTCAAACACCGGATCCCCGAAGCGGTCGTCGGCGATCGCGTCGACTTTCTCTTTCGAAATACCCATCGCGGCCGCGACCTGCTCATGCTGCGCCCACTCATAGGCGCCGCGATCGAGGTGCAGCACGGCAAGGATGACGATCTCGCGCTCGAGCGGAGGCAAGGTCGTGTCGGTCATCATCGCGCGGATCAGCATACCCATGCCGGGTTGAAGGGTCTTCGCCTGGGCGAGCAGGCGCGAAAGGTTGAGCTTCGCGCTCGGACTGCTCTCATAGGCTTCGCGCTGCGCCGGAGTCATGTCGGCAGGATCGAGCAGGCCGATACGGCTGATCGAACGTCCAGTGTCTGTCATCTTGTCGCCTTTCACTTGCGCGGGCCGGGTTTCCGGTTGGGCCAAAACCGGCGCGGCGATCAGGGCAGCCACGAAGAAAATCAGGCCGACAGGCTTCATTTTCGCTCTCCCTCTTCCCGGATTCCGCACCGGTTGTTGATTGGACCTTGCAACAATCCGCCCGTGTCGGCAATCTAATCGTTATAAAAAGATATACGATTATTCGGCTCGACAAGCCTGAGGGAAGAGCGATGAAAGACTTGCCGCGCACGATCGAAGAGGTTGACCTCGCTTGGCTGCGCGGGGCGCTCGGGACGGAGCACCCAGGCCCGGAAATCACCGGGATGCGGATCGTCGAGATCATTCACGGCGCCTGCACGAAGCTTCGGATCGAGATCGACGCAGACCATGACTTTCTGCCTCGGCGCGTCATCATGAAAGCCGGCTTCGAGCCGCACAGCGAAGCCATGGCGCATATGCACGCGAATGAAATGCATGCCTATCGGGACTTCGTACCGACCATCGAAACCAACAGCCCGCGCTGCCTGCTTGCCGCCGAGGATAGCCACGGACGCGCGTTGGTGATCCTCGAAGACCTCACGCTCCGCGATGTCGAGTTCCAGTCGCTTCACCGTCCACTCGACCGCTCGACCGCCGCCGCCTTTCTGGAGGGGCTCGCGCGCCAACACGCACGCTGGTGGGATGAGAAGAGTTCGCTGTTCGCGCGCTTCCCCTGGCTGCCCGACACGAGCGAGGCGCGCTTCCACCATTATTTCGGCATCCTCACCGATCCTTCGCGCTTCGAAGAGTTTACGGTGCGGCCGCGCTGCGCCGCCATGCCGCGCGACCTGCTCGATCCGGCCCGCATCCGCGCCGCTCATGGGGCGATGCGGGCGCATCACGAGACAATGCCGTTCACCGTGCTGCACGGCGACATGCACCTCGGCAATCTCTACCGCGACGCCGATGGCCGCCCTGGCTTCCTTGACTGGCAGCCGCGCGTCGCGCCTTGGTCGGTCGATGTCAGCTATTTTCTGGTGGCCGGTCTCGATCTCGTCGATCGGCGGCACTGGGAGCGCGACCTGCTTCGCCACTATCTCGATGGGCTTACCCGTCACGGGATCGATGCCCCGTCCTTCGAGGAGGCGTTTGCGGCCTATCGCCGCGATATCATATGGGGCCTGCTGATCTGGATGCTGAACGGATGGCAGTTCCAGACCGAAGCGGCCAACACCGCCGCTGCGTCACGCTTCGCGATGGCGATGATCGACCATGATGTCTTCGCGGAGCTGGGTGTATGATCCCGGCTGGCCTCGGAGGGGTCGACGCGGAGTTCCTGACCGGCTTGATGCAGGATCGCTTCCCGGGAATTCGGGTGGTTGACGCCGCGATCGAAGGAGAAATCCATGGCACGGCGACCAAAGCGCTCGTGCGGCTTGCATATGCGCCCGGCCCCCAGGGACCTGACACACTCTATGTGAAAGGCGGCTGGGAGGACGGCAGTGAAATCCTTCGACAGGTCGGGATCTTCGCGCGCGAGCCGCGTGTCTACGCCGAGCTCCTGCCAGGTCTTTCGGTAGCCGCGCCGCGCCATTTCGGTGCGATCTGGAGCGACGACATGCTTGATGGGGTCCTGTTGCTGGAGGATCTTGACGCGGCGGGAGCGAAGATCCGAACGCCCGAATCCGAGATCGCGGCGGACGAAGCCAATCTGGCCTTGAACGAACTCGCGCGATTGCATGGCGGGACCTTCGGTAGCGACCGGCTGCCCCGCGGAGCGTGGATCCGGGACCTCTTTTCCGACGCGGCCCGCGCCGGCTCCTATCTGAATTACATTCTCGAGGAAAAACAGCTCGAGCATTTCCTCGCGCTTCCCCGCGGCGCAGGCATTCCGGATCGGCTTCGCGACCCGGATGCCATCCGCCAAGCCTTCGCCCAGACATTGGCCTTCGCGCGCGCGGATACCGATCATATGCTGCTCCATGGCGATGCGCATATCGGCAACTCCTATATCGATCGCGTGGGCAAGCCGGCTTTCCTTGACTGGCAGTGCGTGTCGCGCGGCGGATGGGCCTATGATGTCGCCTATTATCTCGTCTCGACGCTTAGCCTCGACGAACGGCGCCGTCAGGAGGAATATCTGCTGCTCGACTATCTCGGCTATCTCGAGATAGCCGGCGGGCCCAGGCTCACACCGCGGCAGGCGATCGAGCATTACCGGTCTTATCTCTGCTACGGTTTTCTTGTCTGGCTGGCGAACAGCACAAGCTTCCAGCCCGAATCCTACAACGCGATTGTGGCTGCCCGGTTCGCCGAGGCGATGATCGACCATGGCATGGCGTAAAATGCCGATGAAAGCGAAAGTTCTGCAATGATGAAGGAAGACGAACTCGCCTCCGCTTACGCGCAGGTGATCCGCGGACGCCGCAGCATCAGGGGTTTTCAGAGCCGCCCCGTTCCGCAGGCCATGCTGCGCGACATCCTTGAACTGGCGATGAGGGCGCCCTCGTCGCTCAATTCGCAGCCGTGGAATTTCTATGTCGTGACCGGAGCGCCACTCGAGCGCATTCGCGAGGGAAATACAGAGCGCAATCTTGCCGGTGTGCCGTCATCGCGCGAGTTCCGCGGCAATGAGAAATATGAGGGCGTGCATCGCGAGCGCCAGGTCGGTGTCGCGCGGCAGTTGTTCGCGGCAATGGACATCGCGCGCGATGACAAACGCAAACGCCTCGAATGGGTATTGCGCGGCTTTCGGCAGTTCGACGCCCCGGCATGCATCGTCGTCACCTATGACCGCGTGCTTGTCGGCGGCGATATTGCCCCATTTGATTGCGGGGGTGTCACGAACGCGATCGTCAATGCGGCATGGGCGCATGGCCTCGGCTGCGTCATCAACAGCCAGGGCATCATGCAGTCGCCGGTGGTCCGCGAACATGCCGGGATTGCCGACGACCAGCTCATCATGATCTGTATCGCGATCGGCTATCCCGACGAGAGCTTCCCGGCCAATGGGGTTGTGTCCGAGCGCAAGTCCGTCGACGAAGCCGTTACCTTCGTCGGCTTCGACGATTAGGGTTTACTCGATCTCGGCGAGCAGGTGGCCGACCTCGTAGGTCTCGCCGATCTCGGCTAGAATCTTGATCTTGCCGCTCGCGGGGCTTTCCACCTCATTCGTCGATTTGTCGCTCTCGAGCGCATAAATCGGCTGGCCCTCGGTGACCTCGGCACCATCCTCGACCATCCATTCCGAAAGCAGCCCCTCGTTCATCGAGAAGCCGAGCTTGGGAAGCAGAACCTGCGTTGCCATTTGATGTCCTTCCTCTGGATCAGTTCACGCACTGCGTGATGCATTCGAGGATTCGCGCGGCATTCGGCGCGAAAGCATCCTCGAGGGGCTTGGAATAGGGAACCGGCGCAAAGGCACCGCCGAGGCGCCGCACAGGCATCTTGAGCTCGCCGAACAGTTCTTCGTTGACGACTGCGGCAATTTCCGCGCCGACGCCATGCTCGCGCACGGCCTCGTGAACGATCAGCAGCCGGCCGGTCTTGCGCACCGATGCAAGAACCGTTTCGCGGTCCCAGGGCGCGATCGTGCGCAGGTCGATAACCTCGACCGAAACCCCCGCTTCAGCTGCCTTGGCCGCGGCGTTCCGGGTCTCGTTTGCCATGCGGGCATAGGTAACGACGGTGATATCGCTGCCTTCGCGCTGGATGGCGGCCTTGCCGAGGGGAACACGGTGCGACGAGTCCGGAAGTTCATGGCTCATCGGCGTATAATAGGTCGGCAGGTTCTCGATGATCAGCACCGGATCGGGATCCTCGATGGCCGAGCGGAGCAGACCATAGGCATCCTCGGGGGTCGAAGCCGCAACGACCTTGATCCCGGCGACATGGGCGAACCAGGCCTCGAGATAGTCGCAGTGCTGTCCGCCCGAGCCATAGCCGAGGCCGGTCATCGTTCGGATCACGATCGGGACATGCGTCTGGCCGCCCGACATGAAGCGAAGCTTCGCGGCGTGATTGACGATCATGTCCATCGCAACCGTCGTGAAGTTCATCAGCATGATCTCGGCGACCGGCTTGTAGCCGGCAAGGCTGGCGCCGATCGCGGCGCCCATGATCGCCTGTTCGGCGATCGGGGTCGATCGCACCCGATCGTCACCGAACTTGCTCGATAGGCCGCGGGTCACACCGACGATGCCGCCGCCCTCGGGGTCGGCCAGATCCTCACCGAGGAGGATGACCTTTTCGTCCTCTGAGCATGCGTCCGAGAGAGCTTTGTTGAGCGCGGCGAGGATCGTCACCGTCGGCTTGGCGGGGGCGTTCATCGGGCGATCTCCTCGGCAAAGACATCGAAGCGCAGGTCGTCGGCGACCGGCCAAGGGGAAGAGACAGCAAATTCGACGGCTTCGTCGATCTCGGCCTCGATCGCCGCTTCGATCGAAGCGAGCTGAATTTCGGTGGCAATGCCGTCGGCGATCAGCTTGGCGCGAAGCGCGGGGACAGGATCGTTCGCGATGGCGGCTGCCATCTCTTCCTTGGGAATATATTCGCCGGGGTCGCCGAAATTATGTCCGTGGAAGCGGAAGGTCATCGCTTCGATCAGTGTCGGACCCTCGCCAGCGCGCGCGCGCGCCACGGCTTCGGCCGCCGCCGCATACATTTCGACCGCGTCATTGCCGTTCACCCGGATACCAGGCATTCCATAGCCGGCCGCGCGGGCTGCGATCGTCTCGCCGCCGGTCATTTTCTTGTACGCGGTATGTTCGGCATAGAGATTGTTCTGGCAGACGAAGATCACCGGGAGCTTCCAGACTGCGGCGAGATTCATCGATTCATGGATCGCGCCGATGTTCGACGCGCCGTCGCCAAAGGTCGCGACCGCGACACGATCCGATTTGTCGAGCTGCGCGGCCCAGCCGAGCCCGTTGGCGATCGGGGCAGACGAGCCAACAATACCGGTCGTCACCATGATACCCTTGGGCGGGAAGGTCAGGTGCATCGGACCGCCCTTGCCCTTGCACGAACCGGTCGTGCGACCCGCGAGCTCGGCCCAGAGTTCCTTCAGGGGGAAGCCCTTGGCGAGCATGTCGTGGATGCCGCGATAGATGGTGCAGAGCTGATCGTCATCGCGCAGGCAGGCCGAGAGGGCCGACGGGACGACTTCCTGGCCGCGATAGCTGTAATAGACCATCGCGATCTTGCCCGAGGTGATAACCTTGCGGATGCGCTCGTCGTTCGCTTTCAGAAGCGCCGTGCGCCGATAAATGTCCAGCAGCGTTTCCGCACCGGGAACATAGGCGTTCGTGGCCAAGGGCCCTCTCCCTCAATAAACGTTATAATGAGGTAGACGATTAGCAGAGAGGCGCCGAGGCGCAAGCGTAAATATCAGTCGAGGAGATCGACCATCGCATTGGGACCGAGTTGCGAAAGCCAGAACTTGCCTGCGGCGATCATATGCGCGCGCCAATGGTTCTCGGCGCCTTCGCCATCACCCTTCTCGATGAGATCGATCAGTTTGCCATGCGACTTGAGGCCGAACAGGGTGCGCTTCTCGAGTTGCTCTTGATCCTTCGACGGCTCGCGAATCTGGGCGAGCGCCTGGTGCCGTTCGACGAGATGCTGCAAGGCATGCGCGACCATGCTCAGCGTCTTGTTGCCCGCGAGGTCGATGAGCAGTTGGTGAAATTCGGCGATCGCCTGTGACGTCGCGAGTCGGTCCTTGGTCAGCGAATATTCGACCTCCAAGTGCGCGCGCAGAACCTTGGCGCCCTCCTGGCTGTTGCGCTCGGCAACGAGCCGTGCCGCGGGGGGTTCGAGCAGCGTGCGCATCTCGTAAAGATCGGCAACGGTGGCGCCATTGGTTTGGAGCGCGATGCCGGCAGCGCGCGACACCATCTCGAACCCCGGCCTGCTGATGATCGCACCGCCGCGCGCGCCGCGCGCGACCTTGAGAAGGCCTTCCGACTCGAGGATGCGAACCGCCTCACGGATCGTCGGACGCGATACTTCGAACTCGGCGATCAAGTGCGCTTCCGCCGGAAGCGTGTCACCATCCATGAGTTCGCCGCGGATGATTCCGTTGCGAATTCGCTTGGCCACCAACTCGGCGGTCTTGGGGACCCGCACCGACGCGGCGTTGCCCTTCTGACGGTTTTTGTCGCCGATGAATTGTGTGGACAATATAAATTCCTTTCCCACGCTTGCTACGGCTTCTCCGCCGGAGCAGCAAGAGCCGAAAACATAGCCACAAGCGTTTCCCGCTTGCCATTTGTCGTATTACCTATTTAGATGTTAATTCGCTGCGCACAATCAAAACCCGGCAGTGTGGGATGAGGATATGGACCTGAACTGGACGCCCGAGGATAGCCGTTTTCGCGAACGCGTTCGCGACTGGCTGGCCGGCCATGTGCCGCCAGAGGCGCGGCCGTCGGGCACTGAAGCCGTCGCGTTCGATCGCGCCTGGCAGCGCGAACTTATGGCTGGCGGGTGGGCCGGGATCAGCTGGCCGAAGGAATATGGCGGTCAGGGGCTGAGCCTCACCCAGCAGATGATCTGGTTTGAAGAAAATGCGAAGGCGGGAGCACCCTCGGCCGGCGTCTTCTTCGTCGCGCAAATGCACGCGGGTCCGACGCTCATCGTGATGGGGAGCGATGCCCAGAAGGCCAAGCACCTCAACGGCATCCTCGGCGGCGACGAAATCTGGTGTCAGGGGTTCAGCGAGCCCGGCTCGGGGTCTGACCTCGCTTCGCTCCGCACCAAAGGTGTCGTCGATGGTGACGAGATCGTGGTCAGCGGCCAGAAGATCTGGACGAGCTACGCCGACGCGGCGGACTATCAGGAACTGTTGATCCGCACCGAGCCAGGAAGCGAGCGCCACAAGGGGCTGACTTGGATCATCTGCGATATGAAGACGCCGGGCATCACTGTACATCCCATTCGCAAGTTGACGGGTCACGCCGAGTTCGCATCGGTCTTCTACGACGAGGTGCGTATTCCGGTGTCGAACGTGGTTGGCGAGATCGGCCAGGGCTGGACCACCGCGATGGCGACGCTCGGGTTCGAGCGCGGGACGGCTTTCACCTCGGAGATGGTCCATCTTGTGCTCAGACTCGAAGAACTGATCGACTATGCCAAGGCGAACCCGCTCCCCGGCGCCAGCCGGCCCGCCTGGTCGGATGACGAGTGTCGCCGCACGCTTGCGCGCCTGCGCGCCGATCTCGCCGCGCTCCGGGCGATGAACTATTCGAACCTTTCACGCTACGCAGGCGGTGCTGCCCCGGGAGCGGAAGGCTCACTCATGAAGCTCTTCACCAACCAGCTTGCGCAGCGGATTGAGCGTGCCGCCATCGACATGATGGGCGACCGCCTCCTCGATCCGAACACCGACGAGCAATCATGGCTTGCATCCTATTACCGCAATCTCGTGCAGGCGATCGGCGGCGGCACCACCGACATCCAGCGCGAAATCATCGCCGACCGCGTGCTCGGCCTGCCGCGTAGCCGATAGGAAACGAAAAAGATGCTGCTCGCACCCGACGAGGGACAGACCGAAATTGCCACGGCGGTTGCCGACATTCTTTTGTCCGAGGCGCCGTTCGACCGCCTGTACCTTCCCGACCTCGACATCATTGCCGACGAACAGCGGTTGATGGACCTCGCGATTCCGATGGGCTGGCTCGGCATGGCGGCGCCCGAATCGATCGGGGGGTCCGCTGGTGACCTCACCGATGAATGCCTCCTCTTCATGAAGCTCGGCGAGCGGATTGCGCCGCTTGGTATCACGGCGGGCGCACTCGCCGCGCATGCTGCGCTGGCGGCTGGCGACGAGGCTCTGGCGGCGGCGTTCATTACTGGCGATGCGCGGGCCGCCCTGACCACCTCGGCGCGTCCGGGCCGCGCATTCGCCACGGCCGGCGCGACGCATCTCCTGGTCGTCGAGGAAAACCGGATCAGCCTTTCTTTGCTCGTCGCAGGGGGCGACGATATTGTCGCGCTCGATGCTTCGTCGAGCACGGCCGCGGTAAGTTCTGCAGATACGCTGCTCCAGGTCGACGGGCCCGAACTGGTGCTGCGCTTCGCGCTACTCGTCGCCTCCCAGCTGCAGGGCCTCGCGCAAACGGGACGTAGCGAGAGCAACGAATATGCGAAGGCCCGCGAGCAGTTCGGGCGGCCGATCGGCAGTTTTCAGGCGGTTCGCCACCGCATTGCGGACATGGAGCTTCGCGCGCGGCAGGTCGAGGCGCAGATCTACTTCGCGGCGGTTGCCCTGCGCGACGGGCGCGCAGATGCCGAACTCCAGACGCTAAGCGCGCTGCTCCTTGCCGGCGACGCCGCCATGGCGAATGCCGAGATCAATATCCATAATCATGGCGCAATCGGGACGACGACCGAAAATATCGGTCATCTCCTGCTGAAGCGGACGATCTTGCTCACCGGTCTCGCCGGCGGAGCCAACCAGCTCAAGGACCGGATCGCCGCGTGCGCTCCGGCGATCATGTGACCCGAGTGCGGGTCGAGGAGAGACTGTAATGAATGTCCACAGCAAGACCGTAGCCCCGCAGGTCGCGGGAGGCGTCGTTCCCGCGCTGAATTATATCTCGGCGGACTTTCTGCGCGAGGAGGCAGAGTTGCTCTGGCCGCGCGTCTGGCAGATGGCGTGCCGCGAGGAGGAGATCGCGCGGGTTGGCGACTTCTACACCTATGACATCCTCGACCAGTCGATCATCGTCGTTCGCGCTGAAGAGGATCTGATCAAGGCCTATTATAATGTCTGTCCACACCGCGGGCGGACGCTAACCGAAGGATGCGGTCATACCGCGAGGCTCTTCTGCAAATATCACGGCTGGCAGTGGAAGCTGACCGGCGAGAACAGCCGGGTCATCGACCGCCACGAATGGGGCGCTGATCTGACCGACGAGGATATCGCGCTCAAGGAGGTTAAGGTCGATCGCTGGGGCGGCTGGGTCTATATCAACATGGATCCCGACAGTATCAGCCTTGAAGAGCATCTCGCGCCTGCAAAGATGTTCCTCGACCCATACGACCTCGGCGGGCTGCGCTACCATTGGCGCAAGTCGACGATCCTGCCCTGCAACTGGAAGGTCGCGCTGGAGGCCTTCAACGAGGGCTATCACGTCCAGACGACGCACAACCAGATGCTTCGCTATATGGACGATATCACGCGCAGCTACGCGCATGGTCGCCACGCCCATTTCGGTTATTGGGAAGCCCTTCCTTCGGGCTCGAAATCGCGTCGCCTGACCAACGGCGAGCCGACCGAGGACATTCGCCCGGGCTTGCTCGACTATATGGAAGACATGGCGGCGACGCTCAATGCCGGGTCGTCGGTCCAGACCGTGCACGCCGCACGGCGCGTGATGCAGGAAGTGCCGCCTGGCACGCCCCCGATGGAAGTGCTCCAGAAGTTCGGGCAGTTCATCTTCGAATATTGCGCCAGCCAGGGCGCGCAATTTCCGGCGATCACGCCCGAGCAAATGTACAAGGCCGGCATCGACTGGCACCTTTTCCCCAACCAGATCATGCTGCAGGGGCCGACAGGCCTTCTCGGTTACCGCGCGCGGCCCAACGGCATGGATCCCGACAGCTGTATTTGGGACGTCTATTCGCTCCAGCGTTACGCGCCCGGTAAGGAACCGAAGGTCGAGCAGGAATGGAGCATGGATCATGAAGACGTCGGCTTCTGGGGCAAGATCCTGACGCAGGACTATCAGAATATGGCGGCGGTCCAGAAGGGCATGAAATCGCGTGGCTTTACGGGCGCCCGCCCCAATCCGCTGCAGGAAGTCGCCATCTCCAATTTCCACAAGTCGCTCGTCGAATTCATGGACGAGGGCCGCTGACCACAGAAGCGGCAGTCGCAGCAGAGAGGATTTCGCATGTCCGCATGGGACGAAAGTTTCGATTTCGTGGTCGTCGGCAGCGGCGGCGGCTCGATGGTCGCCGCGCTCGCGGTCGCCGACGCCGGCAAGACGTCGGTCATTCTGGAAAAGACCGACAAGGTCGGCGGCTCAACCTCGATGTCGGGCGGGGTCTTCTGGATTCCGAACCATCCGCTGCAGGCGGAAGCCGGGGTCGAGGACAGCTACGAGAAAGCACGCACCTATCTTGATGCCTGTGTCGGTGATGTCGGCCCGTCGACGTCGCCCGAGCGCAAGGACATGTATCTGCGCATGGGTCCCGCCATGGTCACCTATCTGCGGGACAAGGGAATGCCCTTCATCCGCGGCGATGGCTGGTCGGACTATCATGACGATCTGCCGGGCGGCTGCCCCGAGAGCCGCTCGCTCCTCGTCGAGCTTTTCGACGCGAACAAGCTCGGCGAGTGGGAACCACGCCTGCGCCGCGGGCCGTTTGACATCCCGGTACGCGGAACCGAGTCGCGCAACCTGCAGCTGATGAAGCGCAGCTGGGCGGGCAAGCTGGCTGCGGTCCGGCTCGGTTTGCGCATAACCGGTGCCAAGCTGCTCGGAAAGAAGCTTGTCGGGATGGGAGCTGCTATCCAGGGGCGTATGCTCCAGATGGCGCTGAGCCAGGGCGCCGATATTCGCCTCGACTCGCCAGTGGGCGAACTCGTCGAGGAAAACGGCCGGATCACTGGTGTCGTTACGGAGAAAAATGGCAAGCCGTGGCGGATCGAAGCCCGCGAAGGGGTGCTCATCAACGCGGGTGGCTTCGCACGGAACGCCGAGATGCGCGCGAAATATGGTCCGCAGCCTTCATCGACCGACTGGACCAACGCCAACCCGGGCGATACCGGCGAGATGATCGAGATCGCGAAGACGCATGGCGCGGCGACCGATCTCATGGACCAGGCGGTTTGGCTCATCACCTCGCTCGACCCGTCCGGCTTCCGCGCCTTCCATGTGCTCGACATCGCCAAGGCGCACGCGATCATGGTCAACAAGGACGGCAGGCGTTTCGCGAACGAGAGCCAGTCCTACATGGCGAACGGCCAGGCGATCTACGAATCGGGTTCCGTGCCCGCCTATGCCATCCTCGACTCGCGCCACCGGGATAATTACCCTTGGGGCGCAACCATGGCCGGCAAGACGCCGCAGGCCTGGCTCGATAGCGGCTATGCCAAAGTCGCCGACACGATCGAAGATCTGGCAGCGAAGATCGACGTTCCCGCGGACAATCTTCGCGCCACGGTCGAGCGCTTCAACGGCTTCTGCAAGACCGGCAAGGACCTCGACTTCCAGCGCGGCGACAAGGCCTATGACCGGGTCTTCACCGATCCGAGCATCAAGCCCAATCCCTGCCTCGGAGAGATCGGCAAGCCGCCATTCTACGCCATCGAGGTGTTTCCGGGTGACGTCGGGACGTACGGCGGCCTCGTGACCGACCAGTTCGCCCGCGTGCTGCGCGACGATGGCAGCGTCATCCCGGGGCTCTATGCGACGGGCAACAGCACGGCGTCGGTGACCGGCAAGACCTACCCCGGTGCCGGGGCGAGCATCGGGGCTTCCTTCGTGTTCGGCTGGGTGGCGGCGCGCCACGCGGTTGGCACGATGCCGAACTGACCGGAAGGACGCGCATGAACTCCGATCTTGAAACGACGGTCCGCCAGCTGGCGGACCGTCAGGCGATCCATGACGTGGTCGTCCGCTATTGCCGCGCGGTCGATCGCATGGACCGCGAGCTGCTGCTGACCTGCTACCATCCCGACGCGATCGACGATCATGGCATCTTTGTCGGGAGTCCCGAGGCTTTCGCCGACTGGGCTTTCGCGTTGCATGCAAGCCTTCAGTCGGCGCACCAGCATATCGTGACCAACCATAGCTGCGAACTCGAAGGGGATAGCGCGCATAGCGAAACCTACTGGATGTTCGCCGGCATGCATCATGATGGCAAACTTACAATCGGTGGCGGTCGCTATGTCGACAGGATGGAGCGCCGTGAGGGGGAATGGCGAATTGCTGCGCGCAAATGCGTCCCCGACTGGGGCGGCGTGCCGTCGCAGAGCTGGCTATTTCCTGCGGCCGCAGCGGCCCTTGCGTCGGGCGGGCAGACCGCACGCGACCGGAGCGATTGCAGCTACGAGCGTCCGCTTCGTATCGATCCGGCCCGCATCGGGTCGATATTCGACTTCGGCCAATAGCGAAGGATTTTAGGATGATCGTTGCCGAAGCCGTGGCGAGCCGTCGCTCGATCCGCACCTTTCTCGACAGGCCCGTTCCCTTCAAGACGATCGAGCGCGTCCTCGACCAGGCGCGCATGGCGCCCTCGGGCTGCAATTTCCAGCCCTGGGAAGCGCTGGTGCTGACCGGCGAGCCGCTCGCTGCCCTCCAGGAAAAGCTGCTCGCCAGCGAACCCGATAGCCCGATGGATTATGATTTCTCGGCCCCGGGGCAGGTCGACAAATATCAGGCGCGCCTTCGCGCGGTCGGGCAGGCGATGTATGGCGCCATGACAATCGAGCGTGACCAGGCCGATCGCCGCGCCGACTTTGCGCGGTCCAATCTTCTGTCCTTCGGCGCGCCGGTTCTGCTCCTGTGTCACTTCCCGAAGTTCATGAAGGAAGCGCAATGGTCGGACGTCGGCATGTGGCTGCAAACGATTATGCTGCTGCTGCGCGGCGAAGGCCTCGATAGCTGCCCACAGGAATATATGGGCATGTTCGGCCGGACGATCAAAGCGCATCTGGGCCTTTCCGACGACACGCTCCTGTTCTGCGGCCTCGGCATCGGCTGGCGGGATCCGGCGGCGCCGGTCAATAATTTCGAGCGGGAGCGCGTCCCGCTCGGCGAACAGGTGCGTTTCCTGGGCTTCGGGACCTAGCCCGACCGCAAAGAATGAGGTCAAGAGCCAAGCGGATGGGGACATTGTTCGATCTTAACCCGACCCACAATCCACACCGATGGTATTTGCCGGTGACGGAAGACCTCTGCGTCGGCGCCGCAGGCCGCCGCTTCATGTTCGGTGGCGTCGGCTTGGCCGCGGCGATCTCCGCTATGGAACGGACGTGTGGTCGCCCGGTGATTTGGGCGACCGCGCACTATCTCTCCTTTGCCCGTCCTGGAAGCATCGTCGACCTCGACGTCTGGGTGCCGGTGGCCGGGCGGCTTACGAGCCAGGCCACGGTTATCGAGCATATCGACGACAGGAAAATCATCACCGTCCACGCCGCGCTCGGTAGTCGCGACGATCAGCTGTCGGATCAATGGGTTACGATGCCGGACGTTCCGGCGCCCGATGCATGTTCCCCGTTTCAGCATTGGCGCAACGAACCGCAAGGCTTGAACCGGCAGTTCGAGATGCGCCTTGCCGCGGGCATACCCAATGATCGCCCGTTCCAGCACGGTCGCGGCAACGGTCGCCTTATCTTCTGGGTGCGGTCGCGAGGGGGGCACGTCGCGGATTCGCAGTTGCTCGCCGTAATCGCCGACTTCGTCGCCTCGGCAATCGCGGGAGCGATCGGACGCAACGCGGGCGGTAACAGTCTCGACAACACGATTCGTTACGCTCGCCTCGAGCCCAGCGAATGGGTTCTTTGCGATGTCCAGATCGAGTCCGTCCATGCCGGTATTGTCCACGGTGTGATGCATCTTTTCGCACCCTCCGGCACGCTTCTGGGGACCGCGAGCCAATCTCTGATCCTGCGGCTTCATGACAGCGCAGCAGACGGCGCGGCGCTATAACGCCGGGCGGCGGTTTGCGCGCGAAATGCAGCAGTAGAGCCTATTCCCGCTGACCGGCGTTCTGCCACAACCGCAGCCGGCACGTCGCGAATTCCCGAGTTTGCCCCGGCTCCTGTCGCGCACGTGCCCCTGGAGACACCGAGCCGCGGCATCGGGATCTCGTCCCTTAAGCGTGCGCCTTTTCGGCATCGAATTCGGGATAGCGGCCGAGCGTTGCGGCCAGCAATACACCTCCGGCCAGCATCGCCGCGAACAGAAGCAAGGCGCCGTCGTAGCTTCCGGTGCGGTCGAAGATCTTGCCGGCGAGAGGGGGCATCGTCGCCCACAGGATGGTGTGCGTGGAAAAGATGCAGCCATAGATGACGCCGAAGCTCTTCATCCCGAAGTAGCGGCTCGCAAGATAGGCCATCATGTCGATCTCGGTGCCGGCCGCAATCGCTGTGAAGGCGATGGCGACCCCGGCGACGACAAGGTTGCCGTCGAAGCCGCGAAGCAGGAAACAGCTTACGATCGGCAGCGCGAAGGCGACTGCGGCGATGATCGGGGCGGGGAAGCGGTCGAGCAGCAACCCTGTCACGATGCGCGAGGCGAAGGAAATCGGACCGATAATCCCGGCGAGCAGCGCGGCCTGCGCCGGGTCGATCCCCGCATCGGTCATGAGCGGCTGGAAATGAATGTAGATCGCCGAATATGCGCCGCCGACGAGCGCCATGCACAGCGCGATCCGCCAGAAGAGCGTCGAACGTATAGCTTCGGCAAGCGTCCGGCCGGGAAGCGACGGCGCCGTGATTGCCTCCTCCTGCGTGGCCGAGATGCCGCGCTCGAGATCACGCGCGTCATAGAAAAATGCCCAGGTCAGCGGCCATGCCACGACCAGAACCAGTAGCGCCGTTGCCCAATAGGACACACGCCAGCCATAGGCATCGATCATCTGGACGGAGAGGTAAGGCATGATGGCGGTATTGACGCTCATGCCGGCGAGGACGATCGCGAGCGCCAAGCCGCGGTTCCGGTCGAACCGGCTCGCGACCGCCATCGACCAGGCAACGGGACTGATCCCCATGCAGAGGATCGCCAATATGCCCCAGACGAGATACCAGCTCGTGATCGAGGGGCCCGCAAAGCCGAACAGCGCGTGCGAAAAGGCATAGGCCGGCACACCGACGAGCGCGATGCGCCGCGCGCCAAACCTGTCCAGAACCCGGCCGAGGAAGGGCGTGAGGAAGATCGTGCCGAGCGCCCCGAAGAAGAGGCAGGTCGTGATCTGCTCGCGGGCCCAGCCGAACTCGCGGGTGAGCGGGCCGATATAGGAGCCGAGCGTTACCGCATGCGTGGCCGCGAACCCGCAACCCACCGCAGAGGTCAGGACGAGCGGCCAGCCCGCGCGCCACTCGCTTCTGGCGCCAGCGGGCGCCAAATCATTCACCAACAAACTCCGGCTTTGTCTTCTTGCCGAAATTGCCGATCGCGATCGTATTGTCCTTGGTCCGCGCCGTGCGCGCGACGCCGCGCACTTCGGCTTCGAGATGCTGGTCGAGCGTCTGCTCGGGGCCGGTCAGGAACAGCTGGCGCATGATGCCAAGCGCGATCGTCGGCCCGGTCGCATAGCCGAGCGCCACTGCGCGCGCCGCATCGCGGAACCCGTCCTCCGACACCAGTTCGTTGACGAGGCCCCAATCGAACGCCTTTTCGGCATAGAGCCGCTCGGCGCGCATGATCATCGCGCGTGCGCGCGGCGTGCCGATCGCGCGCGGTAGCAGCCAGGTAATGCCGGAATCGGTGCAGCTTGCGAGGCTCGCGAACGGCACGAGGAAAAAGGCCTTCTCGGAGGCGACGATATAGTCGGCGAGAAGCGCGATTGCGAAGCCGAAGCCGACGCAGGGACCGTTGACCGCGGCGACGACCGGTATCTCGAGATCGCGAAGGCGGCGGACAAGCGGGTGAAAGGTCCCGGCGACCGACTGGATCACCGGCGGCTCGGCGCGGGTGCGCTCCGCCTTCGCGGCGCCCGAAGAGAGGTTGGCCCCTGCCGAGAAGGCCCGGCCCTCGCCCGTGATCATCAAGCAGCGAATATGACGGCGCGGCTTGGCGACCTCGATCAGTGCCGCGTAGAGCGCTTCGACCATGCCCGGATTGAGCGCATTGAGCTTCTCGGGATCGCTGAACCAGAAGGTCGCGAGCGGGCCCTCGATCTCGAGGCGGGCATTCTGATATTCGATGACCTCGGTCGCGCCGCTGTCGGTCATAAAGTCGCTCCTGTGATTGATGCCCCTAACGCCGGGCGTTGGGGTCGGGATTCCATTGCGGTTCGCGCTTCTCGGCGAACGCCTTCGGGCCTTCCTCGAAATCGGGATGGCTCCACTGGTTGCGGATGAGGCTCCATCCCAGCTCGCACGCCGGCGTGTAGCCTGTCTCGAGCGAGTTCCAGATCGCCTGCTTCGACAAGGCGACCGCCTGCGGCGAATTCTTCGCAATCTCGCGGGCGATCTCCATCGCCTTCGGCAGCACTTCGGCAGGGGTCTCGACAAGCTCGTCGACATAGCCGAGCTGCCAGGCCCGATCGGCGGTCAGCCGGAAACTCTTGCCCTGCAGCGTCATCCGCAGCGCCGTGCCGAGCGGCAGGCGCTTGGTGAGCCCGATATTCTCGATCGCGCCAACCTGGCCGACATTGACATGCGTATCCATGAAGGCCGCATTGCGCGAGGCGACGACGATGTCGGCGTCTGCGACGAGATGATGGCCGCCCCCGTTCACGAGGCCGTTCACAGCGGCGATCACGGGCTTCATCACCCGGTTCTGATAGGGCGACGCGCGGACCGCCTGGTCCATCGGCACATTCTGGAGTCCGGGCTTGCCGTCCCCGCCCGTGCGCAGCGCCGAGACGTCGGCCCCGGTGCAGAAGTGACGCTCGCCGGTCCCCGTCACGACCGCCGCGCGGATCGCAGCGTTGGTCTTCACCTCGTCCCAGATCGCCCTGAACTGCTCGACGCCGCCGGGAGGCAAGGGATTGCCGGCCTCGGGGCGAGCGAGCGTGAGGAGCGCAATCTCCCCGCGCAGTTCGAACGTCAGGCTCTCGGAACTGAGGGCGGGGTCGATCATGGGTCAGGCCTTTCCGGTGTAGCGGTCGCGCTGATCATAGGTCAGCGCGCCGATCGTGCCAGCATCGGAAAGACTGTCGAGGGTCCAGCCCTGCGGATTGCAACGGGTGCGGATCAACTCCGGCTCTTGGACGAACGAAAGCTGGCCGCCGTTGATGTACAGCTCGCGGCCGTTGATCCCCGAGGCCTGCTCGCTGCAGAGCCAGGCGACGAGTGCCGCGACATGCTCGGGAAGTCCCTGCACGCCGCCGTCGCTCAACCATTGGTTCGAGATATAGGGGATCCGAAGCTTCTCGATCGAATAGCTGATCGTCTCATAGACTTCGGGAATCGCCATCGCGCTGTTGCCCGCGATCGGGCGGATCGCGTTGGCGCGAACGCCGAACTCGCCAAGCTCGCGCGCGATCGACCGGGTGAAACCGACGACGCCTTCCTTCGCGGCCGCGTAGTTGGACATGCCATAATGACCGAAGCCCGAGGGCGAACTGAAGTTGACGATCGATCCGCCCTGCTTGACGAGATGCTCGGCCGCGGCGCGCACGGTCGCGAAATAGCCCTTGAGATTGACGCCGATCACCATGTCCCAATCGGCCTCGGTCATCTCCATGATCCGCTTCGGACGGATGATGCCGGCATTATTCACGAGAATGTCGAGGCGGCCATATTCCTTGATCGCTGCCTCGACGACCGCCTGGCCGCCTTCCATCGTGGCGACGCTCGAGGTCTCGGCGATCGCCTTCCCGCCGGCGGCGCGAATCTCCTCGGCGACCTCGCCCGCGACCGAGCTGTTGCCGCCGCCGCCCTGTGGACCGCCGCCGAGGTCATTGACGACGACGCTCGCCCCCTCGGCTGCCAGCAGCATGGCGGTTGCCCGTCCGATGCCGCGTCCCGCGCCGGTGATGATTGCTACCTTGCCTGCAAAGCGGTCTGCCATGCCGATCCTCCTGCCCAAAATTGTCTGCCGGCCCGTGGAGGGCTCTTGCGCTACACCGATAATCAGCTAACTAGGTTGCATGATTTTCAGGTGATGGCAATTGCCTGGTGTGCAAAAAAATGATGGCCGCCTGAGGGGGCGGACGGCCGAGGGAGAGAAACGAATGAGCAGGTTCGATACCGCGCTGGCATCTTTTTCGCTGAACGGAAAGGTCGCGTTGATTACGGGCGCCGCCTCCGGGCTCGGCAAGGCTACGGCGGAGCTCTTCCTCGACGTCGGGGCGCGGGTCGTCGTTGCCGATCTCGATGGCGAAGCGGCGAAAGCGACGGTCGAAGAATTGGATGTCGGGGATCGCGCCGTGGCGGTGCACATCGACGTCGCCGACGAAGCGGCGGTCAAACGCGCTTTCGCCGAGAGCGCCACGACATTCGGGCCGCTCGACGTTCTCGTCAACAATGCCGCGTACCGGAACAAGGCCGATACCATGTCGATGAGCGTCGAGGAATGGGACCGCATGCAGGCCGTCTGCTCGCGCGGTACGTTTCTCTGCCTTCGCCAGGCCGTCGAACAGATGCGCGGCAAGGGGGGATCGATCGTCAACATCTCGTCGATGAGCGCGCAGCATCCGACGATCTTTCCGAACATGCATTATGACGCAGCAAAGGCAGGGGTCGACGCGATCACCCGCCTCGCCGCGGTGGAATTTGCCAAGGAGGGCATTCGCGTAAACTCGGTGCTTCCGGGCGGCATGACGACGCCGGGCGTGGCGAAGATGCACGCCTCGACGGTCGCGATCACCGGTCCTGCGACGATTCCGGGCCGCTCGGTCATGGGCCGCGCCGCCGATCCGATCGAAATGGCGCGTGCCGTCCTATTCCTTGCGAGCGACGCGGCGAGCTACATCACCGGCGCCGAGCTGCTGGTCGATGGCGGTTTCACCAAGGGCTGATGGCGATGCAGATTCTTTCGGACGCGCGGCCCCTCGTCGGAAGCGCCCGCCTGACGGAGACCTCGCTTGGCGCGCGTGACCACATCAATCCCGCGACCGGCGAGCCGCAGGCCATGGTCAACATCTCGGGCGCGCCCGAAGTCGATGCCGCGCTCGCCTCGGCTGTCGCCGGGCAGAAGGCCTGGATGGCTTACGGGCCGGCACGGCGCCGCGACTGCCTCTTCAAGCTTGCCGAACTCGTTGAGCGTGAAACCGACTGGTTTAACCGCGCCGCGGCGCTCGAAGTCGGCACTCCGCTGTCGGTGGGTGGTCCCGGCCTCGCGCTCTCCTGGATACGATACTACGCCGGCTGGGCCGACAAGGTCGAGGGCACGATTACCGAACCGATCGGGGCAAGCGGCCTCGCATATGCGAAACATGAGCCGATCGGCGTTATCGGCGTCATCATCCCCTGGAATTCGCCGCTCATCGCTATCTCGATGACAGCCATTCTCGCGCTCGCCGGCGGTAACGCTGTCGTTCTCAAGCCGCCGACGCAGACGCCGTTCGTCGCGCTCCGGTTCGGCGAACTCGCGCTCGAGGCAGGTTTCCCCGAGGGCGCACTCAACATCGTTCCTGGCGATGCCGAGGCGGGCGAGGCACTCATCGGCGACGCTCGCTGCGGCAAGATCAGCTTCACCGGCGGCGAGCAGGTCGCCAAGATCGTCATGCGTCGGGCGGCAGAAGTTCTGAAGCCGGTCGCTCTCGAACTCGGCGGCAAGTCCGCGAATATCATCTTCGACGATGCCGACCTCGATGCAGCAGCCCATATGGCGGCAATGTGCTCGATCGTGGTGGCGACCGGCCAGGGCTGCGTGTTGCCGACCCGGGCCTATGTCCATGACGCGGTTTTCGATCGCTTTGTCGACAAGGTGGCAGCCCATGCCGCCGCCTTTCCGCTCGGCGATCCGCTCGATGCCAAGACGCTTGTCGGACCGGTCATCACCGAGGCGGCCGCCCGGCGCATCATGGACGTGATCGATCGCGCAAAATCGGAATCGGGCGGAACACTCGTCGCCGGCGGAGCCCGCGGCGAGGGAGACCTGGCACGCGGCGCCTTCGTTCAGCCGACCGTATTCGCCGACGTCGCGCACGACAGCCATCTCGCGCGCGAGGAGGTCTTCGGTCCGGTGCTCGCGATCCTGCGGTTCAAGGACGAGGCCGAAGTCGTCGCGAAGGCGAATGACAGCCGGTTCGGTCTGGGCGGCTACATCCATACCAATGACCTCAAGCGTGCGCACCGGATGGCGGGCGCGCTGCAGGCCGGCGCGATCTCGGTCAACGGCATGCTTCCGATGGCTCCCAACCTGCCGTTCGGCGGGTTCAAGGAGAGCGGGTTCGGTCGCGAGGGCGGCAAGCCCGGGCTCGAGGAATTCATGCAGATCAAGCAGGTCATGATCCACCTGTGAGCAAGCTTCCGGTCTCGGCAGATTATGTGATCGTGGGAGGCGGGAGCGCAGGATGCGTGCTTGCCGCACGCCTGTCCGAAGACCCGTCGGTCGAGGTCGTGCTTCTCGAGGCTGGCGGCAACGGGCGCGGCTTCCTGATCGACATGCCTGCGGGCACAGCCAAGCTCATGGGTGATGCGCGCTATGACTGGCGCTTGCAGACCGAACCCGACCCGTCGCTGGGCGGGCGGACGATGACCTGGGGCGCCGGCCGCATGCTCGGGGGTAGCTCGGGGATCAACGGACAAGTCTATATGCGCGGGTCGCGCGGCGACTATGATGCCTGGGCACGGCAGGGCTGCACGGGCTGGTCGTTCGACGAGATATTTCCCTATTTCCTGCGCTCCGAGACATTCCACGGGCCGGCATCGCAATCGCACGGCCAGCATGGCCCCTTGAGCGTGTCGCCGGTCGGCGAGCCGCAGGCGATCGGCCGCCACGTAATCGACGCCTTTCGCGAGGTCGGCCTTCCGCTCAATGACGATTATTGCAGTGGCGACCAGTTCGGGGTCTTTCCGATCTATGCGACCCAGCGCGGCGGTCAGCGCTGCTCGACCCGGCGCGCCTATCTCGAGCCCGCGCTTGCCCGGCCCAATCTTCACATTGTGACCGGCGCCGCCGCCGAGCACATCCTCTTCGAAGGCCGGCGGGCGACCGGTGTGCGCTATCGCAAGGGGCCGATGTCCGCCGAGTTCGTCGCCAGGCGCGAAGTCATCGTGTCGGCTGGCTGCGCCCAGTCGCCGACGCTGCTGATGCGATCCGGAGTGGGGCCCGCCGATCAACTCGCCCGGCATGGCGTGCGCATCGTGACCGACCTTCCGGGCGTCGGCGAGAATCTGCGCGAGCATTGCACGATCGCGATCTCGAAGTTCGTCGGGATCGATACGCTGAGTCGTCATCTGACGCCGTTCGGCCTGGCAGGCGCGATGCTTCGTTACCTGTTTCAGCGCCAGGGCATTTTGACCACACCCGCGGTGCAGGTCATGGCAGGATTGAAGACTCTGCCCGAGCTGGCCGAGCCCGACGTCATCCTCTCGATGCTTCCGGTTGCCGTAACCTTCAACGCGAAGGGCGACGCCGTCGTCGAGAAGCGCCCCTCCTTCAGCATGGGCTTCCACGTCGCGCGGCCGCAAAGTCGCGGCGCGGTGCGCCTCCGCGACCGCGACCCCGGCTCCCCGCCCCGCATCGAGCCCAATCTCCTTGGCGCTGACGAGGACCTTGAGAAGCTCGTTGCCGCGTGCCAGCTGGTCCAGCGCGCCTGCGAGGCACCCGCGCTCGCCTCGGTCATCACCGGCGACCTCCGTCCCGAGCCGCTGCCGCAGGACGCCGAAGGCTGGCGTGCCTACATCCGCCAATGGGCGGGGATCGGCTATCATATGGTGGGAACCTGCCGGATGGGCGCGGCAAACGACGCGATGGCGGTCGTCGATCCGGAGCTGCGGGTGCGCGGCATCGATGGGCTGCGGGTGGTTGACGCCTCGGTCATGCCCGAGCCGGTCTCGGCGAACACCAATGCCCCCACCATCATGATTGCCGAAAAAGCGGCCGAGATGATCCGGACCCTTCATCGCCGTTGATTGCGCCGCGAAACGTGAACGCTTGCATATATGTCTAAATTAGATAGAGGTATATTCGACAACGGCGCGGTGTTTGCTGGGGGAGTCCGAGGGGATTTCCGAACGGAAAATTGCGCCGGGACAGGGAGAATGCGGTGCCGCGGCTACGTGGCACCTGCTTTGGGATTGAGGTAGCGATGTCCAAATTGCGGTCGATTATCGACGGGGTAATGCGTCTGGATCCGGATGCGGAGGCAATCGAGTTTCGGGAAGTCTGGCACAGCTGGCGCGAACTGACCGACGTCATAGACGGACTCGAAGAGATATTCGCGGCAAACGCGATCGGGGCGGGAAGCCGGATCGCCGGGGTCCTGCGCAACACGCCGCAGATCGCCGCTGCCATCGTCGGCCTGCTCATTTCGGATCGCTGTATCGTCACTCTCAACCCGCTTCTTCCCGAAGAGAAGCTCGTTGCCGACGTCGCGGCGCTCAAGGCGCCGGTGATCTTCGCTGCCGCCGAGGACTGGAGCCGTGACGAATTCCGTAAAGCGGCCTTCGCGAGCAAGGCGCTGTGCCTCGAAATTCCGTCCACTGCGGGCGACCCGGTGAAAGTGCTGAACGCGCTCGGCGACGGAGATTTCCGGTCGGACGCCGAAGGTATCGGCATCGAGATGCTCACGAGCGGCACCACCGGCACACCGAAGCGCATCCCGCTCAAGGCTCGCAACTTCGAGCGTATGATCCTCGATGCTGCCGTGTTTGAGCGGCGCGACGTGAACGAGACGCCGCGTCTTCGCCGCGCGGTCAGCATCCTCAACACGCCCTTTTCGCATATCGGCGGCCTCGTCGGCCTCTTCATCTGCCTGTCGGCCGGCCGTCGCGCTTGCATGCTCGAACGCTTCCAGGTCGGGCCCTTCGTCGCTGCCATCGAGCGCCACCAGCCCAAGGCGGTGAGTGCGCCCCCGTCGGGTCTGCGCATGATCCTCGACGCGGACGTGCCCAAAGAAAAACTTGCGAGCCTGTCGGTGTTCCGGACTGGAACCGCGCCGCTCGATCCTGACCTCGCTGACGCCTTCTTCGATCGATACGGCATTCCCGTGCTTCAGAATTATGGCGCGACCGAATTTGCAGGCGGTGTCGCGGGCTGGACGATGCAGGATTTCAAGACCCACGGGAAATCCTGTCGAGGCAGCGTCGGCCGGATGAACCCGGGCGTCGAAGGCCGGGTCGTCGATGCCGAAACAGGTGATCCGCTGCCGTTCGGTGAAAGCGGCCTCCTCGAGCTTCGCGCAAAATATCTCGGCGACGGCGTGAGCTGGATGCGGACCAATGACATCGCCCGCATGGACGAGGAGAATTTTCTCTGGATACTCGGCCGCGCCGACAATGCGATCATTCGCGGCGGCTTCAAGATCATTCCCGACGATGTCGTGCGATCGATCGAGACCCATCCGGCGGTCCGCGAGGCCTGCGTCATCGCGCTCCCCGATCCGCGGCTCGGCGAGGTCCCCGCCGCGGCGTACCTCGTCAAGTCGGGCCAGTCGCTCGAACCCGACGCACTTCGCGCCTATCTGCGCGAGCGCCTCACCCCTTATCAGGTGCCGGTGCAGCTCCTGCAGCTCGATGAAATGCCGCGCACGCCATCGATGAAAGTGAGCCAGCCCGAACTCAAGAAGCTGTTCGAGGCGGCCTGACCGCCGCCTCGCTCAGAAGAGCGAGGTAGAATCGACGAGGCGCCCGGCGACATAGGCCACGAAACGCGCCGCGTCGGCGCCATTGATCACGCGGTGATCATAGCTCAGCGAGAGCGGCAGCATTGTCTTCCACGCTACGCCGCCATCGATGCCCGGCGTCGCCACCGGCCGCGCACGCGTCACGCCGAGGATCGCCACTTCAGGCGCATTGACGATCGGGGTAAAGGCGGTGCCGCCGATATGGCCCAGCGAGGAGAGGGTGATGCACCCGCCGGACATTTCGTCCATCGTCAGCCCCTTTTCTCGCGCCTTCGCCGACAGCGCCGCGATCTCGCCCGCGATGGCACCGGCATCCTTCTTGTTGCAGTCGCGAACGACCGGAACGAGCAGGCCCTTAGGCGTGTCGACGGCAACGCCGACATGCGCGAATTTCTTGCGAATGATCTTTCCCGCCGCGGGATCGAGCGACTGATTGAACTGCGGGAACGCGACCAGCGCATCGGCGAGAATCTTGACCAGCAGCGGCACGATCGTGAGTTTGGTCCCGTTCGCGTCATTGTGCGCGCGGCGCGCCTCTTCAAGCGCGGTGATATCGGCGTCGTCATGATGCGTCACATGCGGGATCGCGATCCAGTTGCGGCCCATGTTCGCGGCCACGAATCGCTGTATGCGGGGCAGCTCGTCCACTTCGACATCGCCGAACACCGAAAAATCGCCCGTCGGCCAAGGCGCGAGGCCATTGAGTAGATCGCTCATCCTGTTTTCCCTTGATTACCAGCCGGCAAGGTCTGCGGCACGAAGACGATGTTTTTCGGGCTGGCCGAGCCAGGCCCAATCGAGCATCGCGCGCTTCATGTAGATGTGGGTGTCATGCTCCCAGGTGAAGCCGATGCCGCCATGAGCTTCGACCGTGTCGCGGGTCGCCTGGAGGTAGATGTCCGTGAGATGGGCCTTGGCCTGCGCCGCGGCATGTCGCGCCTTTTCCGGTAGCTCGTCCCACGCATGGGCGGCATACCAATAGAGGCCCCGGCCAGGTTCGACCGCAAGCGCCATGTTCGAAAGCTGATGCTTGAGGCCCTGGAAGCTGCCGATCGGGGCGCCATATTGCTCGCGCACCTTCGCATATTCCACCGACATCTCGACGCAGTGGTTGGCACCGCCGAAGGCATCCGCCGCGAGCAGCACCGCAGCGGCGTCGATCGACCGCGCGACCGACGCTTCGTCTCCGGGCATCGGCTCGGCGGGCGCGTCGGCGAAGGTCACCGTGTCGAGCGAGCGGGTACGGTCTGCTCCGTCGAGACGCTCGACGGCGACGCCTTCGCCCTTCTCGACGAGCACCAGGCCCGACGCAGTGCCGACGATGAAAAGATCGGCCTCCAGCCCGTGAGGAACGAAGCGCTTTTTCCCGTTCAAACGCGCTTCGCCGGCAATCTCCCATTCCCCGGGAAGCCATCGCGAGTCGCCCTCGCCGAGCGCCAGGGTCGCGAGCGCCTCGCCCGAGGCCAGCTTTGGCAGCCAACGCTCACGCTGCGCCGCGCTGCCGCACAGCGCGACAGCAATCGTTGCGGCGCAATGGCCGAATAGCGGAACAGGCGCTGCATATTCGCCGACGAGTTCCGCTGCAATCGCGAGATCGATGAGCTTGAGGCCGAGTCCGCCCAGCTCTTCGGGCACCATGATAGCGGGAATGCCCATCTCGCAAATCGCCTGCCAGAGACCGGCGTCATAGGATCCGTCGCCATCGAAAATCTCATGGACATGGCGGGGATCGCATTTGTCCTGGAGGAGGCCGCGGAGAGCATCAAGCAGCGCCAACTGCTCGTCGGACAATAGGAAATTCATTTCGAGCCTCCTCTGGCATCGCGGGGAAGACCCAGGCTCCGCTCGGCGATCAGGTTGCGCTGAATGTTCGAGGTGCCGCCCGCGATCGACATCGAGAGCGAAATCATGAAGCGCTCGATCCATTTCTTGCCGGGCCCCGACATGTCGACGAAATCGTCGCCGACGATGTCGCGCGCAAGCTTGCCGATCCGCTGTGCGAGGTCCGTCATGTAGAGCTTGGGCATCGTCGAGAAGCTGCCGACGTCGCGATCATGGACCGCATGCGAAGTCGCGCGGTAGGTCGAATAGGTGAGTGACATGAGCTGTCCGTCGATCGCGGCGAGTTCGGTACGAATTCGGGGATCCTCGATGGCGGGTTTGCCATTCCGCTGCGTCTCGCGCGCAAGCTTCAGGAGATCGCGCATCATCGAGAGGCTCCATGTGAGTCCACCGATACCCGAACGCTCATGTTTCAGCGTCGAGCGTGTCACATACCAGCCCTTGCCGCGTTCGCCGACAAGATTGCCGGCCGGTGTCCGGGCGTCGTCGAAGAAAACCTCACAAAACTCGGGGAGCCGCGTCATCTGCTGGAGCGGTCGCACCGTCACCCCCGGCTGGCGCAGGTCGACGAGCAGATAGGAAATGCCGTCATGCTTGCCGGCGTCGGGTTCTGTCCGAACCAGCATGAACATGTGCGTGGCGCGGTCGGCCCCGGTGCTCCAGATTTTCTGCCCATTGATCACCCACTCGTCACCGACGAGCTCGGCGCGCGTGCGAAGCGAGGCGAGGTCGGATCCCGCATTGGGCTCGGAAAAGCCCTGTGCCCATCGCATTTCGCCGGTCAGCGTCCGCGCGATAAACTCGGCGCATTGCTCTTCGGTGCCCCACTCGAGCAGCGTTGGCACGACGAGTTTTCCGGTTCCCGGGATGCGCCCGCTCGGGGCGCGGGCCTTGGTGAACTCTTCGCGGATGATTTCGGCGCGCGCGATATCGGGTGCCTGCTCGGACCCTCCGAACCGCTTCGGCACGGCGCGATGAAGATATCCGCGATCGATGGCGGCGAGAACGAAGCGGCGCTCATTCTCCTTCGACTTGTAGTCGCCGTCCGCTGGCGGCCAGTTTTCCGCGAGGAACTGTTTCACTTCCGCGCGAAAGCCGTCGAACTCCGGCCCGAAGCCAAGATCCATTTCTAAGCCCTTTCCCTAGCCGGCCGCGCGCGTTGACCCGCGGTGCCGGGGCAATTTGCCCGTTCGGGCTTGCCAATAATCCTATAACTAATTTAATTGATAACGCATGACCAGTCCCAATTTTCCCGACCTTCGGATTCAGGCCCCAGCCCGCTGGGCGCTCGATGTCGAGCCGGCGCTCAGCACGGGCCCGCTGCATCGGCAGCATTTGTTCGGCGGGGCGAGCCTCGCCTTGGCGGTGGCCGCCCTCGAAGAGGTAACGGGAGGCGATGCACTCTGGGCCAGCGTCCATTTTCTCGCACCCGTGCCGACAGGCGCGACCCTCGACATTGAAGCTCGGATCACCGGCGGCGGCCGGGCCATCGGACATGGCGCGGTCGAGGCCAGGCTCGACGACGTCCCCATCCTGTCAGGGCTCGGATCATGCGGACGCGCGGGCGGCGGCGACTCCGGACAATGGGCACAGATGCCTGCGACCCCACCGCCTGCCGATTGCGACCTGCTTGTCGCGCACAAGGATGCCGACCGCGACATCCATTCGACGCTTGATATCCGGGTCGCCGCAGGCCGCTTCGGCATTTTCTCGCGGGCGCCGCTCGCCCCGGGCGGTCGCGTGCAGGCCTGGATGAGACACAGGCGCCGCGCCAACGACCGGGTCGCGCTGGCATTCATGTCGGATTTCGTGCCCTCGACCGTCGGTAACGCGATCGGCGTGCGCGCAGGCGGCAACAGTCTCGACAATAATATTCGCTATTGCGGCACCGGCGAAACCGAATGGGTCCTCGGCGACTTCTCGATCGATGCGCTCTCGGGCGGCGTCGGGCATGGACGCGTCCACCTCTTTGCCGAGAACGGCACGCTTCTGGCGACCGGTAGTCAGAGCTTCAAGCTGCGCGCGATGCCGCGCGCCGATGAAGACCGCATCGGGTGATCAGGGATCGGGGAAGCTTGGAGAGCGCTTCTCGCGAAAGGCGCTGATACCTTCGGAAAGATCGGGCCAGGTCAGGGATTCGCGAACGCTTCGCTCCGCCATGTCTAGCGATGCAACGAGATCATGCGCGAGCCCATGTTGCAGCTGCCTCTTGATCTGCCGCGTCGCACGCGGGGACGTCTCCCGAGCGATCTGCAGCGCCTGTTCGATCGCAGCCTCGCGGAAGCCTTCGGGGGGAAGGAGACGCGTCACAAGGCCGCGTGCCAGCGCTTCATCCGCCTCGATCCGACGCGCAGACAAGAGCATATCGCTCGCGAAACCATGGCCCGCAATCCGGCCGAGAAGGAAGGCCGAGCTGCTTTCGGCGACGAGCCCCATGCGCGCGAAGCTCGCCACGAATTTCGCATCGGTCGACGCGATGCGGATGTCGCACGCCAGCGCGAGCATCAGGCCCGCGCCCGCGCACGGGCCATTGACAGCGGCGATGACGGGCTTCGTGATGGCGAGCGGGATGGTGTAGCGCGTCCGGAACGGGGGCGGCGCGTCGACGAAGCAGCTGAACACCCCGGCGCCCGTTTCCGAGAGCCGCTCGGTTCCGGCTTTGACTTTCTCCAGCCGGTCCATGCTTGCGCCGGCGCAGAAGCCACGGCCAGCGCCGGTGAGCATGATGGCTCGCACGTCTGGGTCGGTGGCTGCCGCGACGAAGGCGAGGTCGAGCGCCGCTCCCATACCGGTGGTCAGCGCATTCAGCCGCTCCGGCGCATTGAGGGTAATGATCGCCAGACGCTCGCTTCGCTCGACCAGAACTTCGCCTTGTGACATTTTCCGCTCCTCTCCCGATTGACTCCGACGCTTCGCCGAGTCATGGATAATATCGTATAACTAATAAACAGGATTGGGATGGTGGATCAATTTGATTACGCGGCCGTGGGCCTGCAGCCCCCGCGATATCGCATCGACCCGCCTGTGGGTCCGCCCGATGTCTCCAGCCTCGTCGGGCTTGCCGCGGCAAAGCGCCCTGACGACGAGGCGCTTGCCGATGATGTCCGCCGTTTCAGTTTTCGCGAGCTCGATATGGCCATCGATCACGCCGCAGCGCTGCTTCGCGCACGCGGCTTGGAACCCGGCATGCGGGTCGCCGCTGCGATGCCGAACCGCTGGGAGGCGGTCGTCGGCTATTTCGCGGCGATGCGCCTCGGGGCGGTCTGGGTCGGGCTGAACCGCATCCTCCCGCCCGGCGACAAGGCCTATATACTCGGTCATTCGCAAACCCATCTGATCCTCGCCGATCGCGATACGGCGGCCGAGGTCGAGGCCCTTCGCCCGGACTTGCCGGCGCTTGTTCACATCCTGTCGATCGACGACGATGCGGAGTGGGTCGAAGCACTGGCCGCCAAGGCGCCGGTCGATATTGCCTATCCCGACGTCGATCCCTTCGCTCCCGCAGCGATCATGTACACGAGCGGGACCACCGGCGTTCCGAAGGGATGTGCGCACAGTCAGCACAATATGGTAACCGTCGCCGCCGCGGTTTCGGCGCATGGCCTCATGAATCCCGACGCGCGCCGTGGATCGGTGCTTCCGGTGACGATTACGAATGTGATGATCCTCGGCGCCGTTGTCGCCTACTGGAACGCCCGGCCCTTCATCCTCGGCAAGACGGCGAAGATCGCGCCGATGGTCGAGTGGCTCGCGCGCGAACGGATCGAGCAGTGTGCCTTCGTTCCGACGATGATCTACGATCTGATGAAGGAAGATCTCGACCTTCCGCCAGGTCTGTCGGCCGGGGCCGGCGGCGCACCTGTCTCGCAGGCCATGCGCGACGGCTTTCTTGCCCGCCACGGACAGCAGCTGCAGCCAAGCTACGGTCTCACCGAAGCGCCGACGGTCGTTGCCAGTCCGCAGGATCGGCCGACGCCCGAGGGCGCCTCCGGCTTTGCATTGCCCCATCTGCGCATCTCCATCCGGGACAAGGAGGGCCATGAACTCGCGCTTGGCGAAGTCGGTGAAGTCTGTTTTGCAGCCGTGGAGGAGGGCGCGTGGGCGCATGTCTATGCGCCGCCGCTCGGATATTGGCTCGATGCGACGAAGACCGCCGCGCTCCTAGAAGGCGGCGTCGTCCATTCGGGCGACGTCGGGAGCCTCGACTCCGAAGGCTGGCTCACGATCGCCGATCGCAGCTCCGAACTGATCTTGCGAGGCGGTTCCAACGTCTATCCGACCGAAATCGAGAAGGTACTGCAAGGCGCTGCCTCAGTCGCGGACTGCGCGGTCATCGGGCAATCCGACGATCGTCTCGGCATGCGGACCGTCGCGGTCATCCAGCCAGCCGACGCGGCACAGTCCCAAGCGGACATCGAGGAAGAGCTGCGGGCCCTCTGCCTCGCGAACCTGTCGCGCTACAAGGTCCCTGACGAGTGGATGTTCGTCGACACCTTCCCCCGAAATGCCATGGGCAAGATCGTCAAGCCGCGGCTTCGCGAGCTTCTCGCTCCGGCTGCGGCCTGAATATTGCGAGAGGAAATTATATGCCCGAACCGGTGAAAAGCTACGACAGGCTGGCGGGCTGGGGCGCTATCGTGACGGGCGCAGGCTCGCTCGGCGAGGGCATCGGCACCGGAAAGGCGATCTCCTTGCTGCTCGCCCGCGAAGGCGCCCGCGTCGCCCTCTTCGACCTCGACCATGACCGCGCCGCCGAAACGCGGGACCTCATCACCGGCCAGGGCGCCGAAGCAAAGATTTTTACCGGTGACGTCACCGACGGCGAAGCATGTGCCGCCATGGTCGAGGAAGCCGTCCAGTGGCTCGGCCGTCTCGACATCCTCGTGAACAATGTCGGGATGGGGGCCGGCGCCGGGCGGCTGGAGGCGATCGCGCCCGCCGCGTGGGAGCGCGGCATCGCCCTCAATCTCGGAAGCGCCTACAATATGACGCGCGCCGCGATCACCGCACTGCTCGCCGGGGAAGGCAAGGCGGTCGTCAACATCGCTTCGGTCGCGGGGGTCCTCGCGCACGGCACCGCAAGCTATGGCCCCGCCAAGGCGGCAATGATCCAGTTCACCCGCGAGATTGCCGTGATGTACGGCCGCGAGGGCCTCCGCGCGAACGCAGTTCTCCCGGGTCATATCATGACGCCGCTTGTCGAGAGATTCGCTTCTCCCGACGCGCGCGAGACGCGGCGCCTGATCGCGCCGCTCGGCGTCGAAGGCGACGCATGGGATATAGCGCAAGCGGTGATTTTCCTCGCCGGGCCCGAAGCTCGCTTTATCTCTGGGGCGATCCTGCCCGTCGATGGCGGCGTGACCCAGATCGCGCCGCTCGCCGCTTATGAAGCGCTCACCGGTGAGTCTATGACGCGATGACAAGCTCTGGCGCATTCGAGTGGCGAAACATAGGCATCCTGTTTGCCGCCACGATCGGCATTGCGATCGCTGGCATCCATTTTCACGTCGTCGGCGCTATGGTGACACCTCTCGGCAAGGCTTATGGCTGGTCGCGGGGCGATATCGCCTTTGCGCTGACCATAACCGCCATCCTCCATCCTTTCACCAATGTCTGGATCGGAACCCTCGCCGACCGCCACGGTCCGCGCGCCGTAGCACTCCCGGGTATAGTCCTGTTCTGCGCAGGCCTCGCGCTATTGGGCCTCGCCGGTCCGACTCTCTGGAGCTGGTACGCAGCCTACACTGGCTTTGCCATCCTCGGGGCCGGGGCAAGTTCCGTCATCTGGACGATGGCCGTCGTTCAGGCCTTCAGCAAACGACGTGGTCTTGCGCTTGCGATCTCGCTCGCGGGTTCTGGCTTGCTCGTGTCGCTCGTTCCGTCGATCGTGCTGCTGCTCGAGCGGACAGCCGGCCTGCGGGGCATCTATCCTTCGCTCGCGCTCGCATCTCTGCTTCTGATGTTCATTCCTGCCTGGCTCTTCCTGCCTCGCCGGCGAGCAGGTGCGGCGCCGGCGGCGCTTCGAAGCAAGGGTGGCGATTGGCGCGAGGTCGTGGGCTCGGCAACTCTATGGCGGTTGGGCGTCGGACTGTTGATCATTGCATCCTGCGTCGGCACCTTCATCGTCCATTTCCAGCCGATGCTGACCGACGCCGGTATGAACCGCGACGACGCAGCCTATGTGGCGCTGTTTATCGGCCCCGCCATGGTCACGGGGCGTATCGCAACGGGCCTGCTTTTTGACCTTCTTCCGACCCGCCTCGTCGCGACCGCTGCCTTCTCGCTGCCCGGCATCGCGTGTATCCTGCTGTTCCTGCTGCCCCTCGACATGACGACCGCCACGCTGCTCGCGTTGCTGATCGGCATCGGAATGGGAAGCGAGGTCGACGTGGTTGCCTATCTGTCCAGTCGCTATTTCGGGCTCCGCCGCTATGGCTTGGTATTCGGTATCCTGATCAGCATCTACGGACTGGCCGTCGGCATGGCGTCCTGGCTCGTGGGCAAGGCACACGACGCCTATGGCACCTACGATGGCGTTTTGCTCGGACTCGCGATCGGGGTGATTGCGGCGATGGCACTCGTCATATCACTGGGTCCTCCGCCGCCGGTCGAAAGCGACCCAGACCCGGCTCCTCCGTCCCACTAACCGCCTCGCCGGGTCAGCACACCGCAATATCCCAACCCCTCGCATGGGAGAGGATCATGTCCCTGCTGATCGGCGCGACCTGGTAGAGGCGCGTTTCGTGGAACTTAGCGCGCCCCGCCTAGCGCCGCGACGAACTCGCCTGGATACTCGCGCACCCTGTCTGCTTCGTATCGACAGGGGGCCGGCAAACCTGGCGCACAACTTGGCGACCCATTCACGGATGGGGGTATATCCGGAATCATGGAGCTCTCCCGGATCTGCTTGGAAAATTGCGAATTCAGCCGACGATGTCGAACCAGTCGAGCATGGAGTCATGAAAGACGCCGCCGAGATGGTGGAGACTGATATTGTGGCCGCATCCCGGTTCGATCCGCACGCGAGAATGTGGATTTTGCGCGAGGTAGGTCGTGGCAGCAACACATACTGCCTCGTCGGCGACCGAGCTCGATTCCTCGCCGGCAAAGGTCATCCGCACCGGCAAGGCGATGCGCTGCATGGTTTGAGGCAGGGTTCGGGGCGCCTGTGCGGCATCGACGAGCTCGAGGACGGGAACCATGCTCGAAATGGCCGCGTCAAATTCGAGGGCGCGGGGAGAGAAGCTCCCGTCAGCGCCATAAAATCGCGCGCGGACATGGTCGCGCCCGAGAGCGGGATAATGTGTCTGGCCGGAGGAGGGCTTCCGGGCATCCAGCGCGGCAGCGGTAGCCTCGTCGTAAACGAGCGGCACCCCGCAGACATCGATCGCCTTGATTTGTCCCGATCTCGGATCGGCTGCAGTCATCAGAGCAAGGATGCCCCCCATCGAATGACCCGCGAGATGTATCGGCAGGTCGCCTTCATCAAGGCGAAGCGTGGCAAAGAGATCGTAGAGAAGGTCGACTTGGTCGGTCAGACTCATCGGGCTGCTAAAGGCTGCGCCATAGCCCGGCCGGTCAACCGCGGCGGCAAGATAACCGCGAGCGGCCGCGCGGCCGAGGAGGGATGTTTCGACAAAATCCCAATAGGCCGATCCATAGCCTCCACCGTGAAGAGCGACAAGCAGTGCGCGCGGACGGACATCTGGGCGCTGAAGACAGCCCGAGATTTCGGATCGTGGGGTAGGGAAGTTGGCCGGACTGGCGGATGCTTGATGGAGTTTCCTTCGAGACATCATACGCCGAATGCGGGTAGCTCGCACGCGATTCTATATTCGTCGCGCAGGCGCTCGACGAGATCGGCGACCGTCGGAATATCGTGGATCAAATCGATCCCCTGTCCGGCCGACCACAGATTCCTCCAGGGGCGCACGCCCTCGGGGAGATGATCATGTCGCATGCCCTTGCCTTCGGGGACGGGGAGTTTCTTCGGATCGAGTCCGACCCGCTCCATCGACCGGACGAGCCAGTTGGCGGGAACGCCAGCGATCTTGCCGGTGAACATCAGATCGTTGGACCCGCTCTCGACAAGCATCTGATGATAGGCCGGGTCGACACGCGATTCCTCGGTCGCGATGAACCGCGTGCCCATATAGGCAAGGTCGGCCCCGAGCACTTCGGCCGCGCGGATCGCGGCACCAGTTGAGATAGATCCCGCCATCAGCAGCGTTCCGTCAAACATCTCGCGAATCTTCGGGACCAGCACGAGATGGCCGATATTGCCCGAGTGGCCGCCGCCGCCCGCTCCGACGCAGGTCATCCCGTCGACGCCGGCTGCGATCGCCTTCTCGGCGAAGCGGAGCGACACGACATCGTGCCACAGGAGTCCGCCCCAGTCGTGGACCTGCGAGGCGAGCTCGGTCGGGTCGCCGGTCGCGCTGATGATGATCTCGACGCCATATTTGCCGCAGAGATCGAGATTGGCCCGGAGTTCGTCCTCGCGCATCCGGGTGGCGAGATTGACCGCGAGCGGACCGATGCGCGCGCCGGGAACCTCGTCCGCGTAGCGGTCGAGGCCATTGCGTATCTGCTTGAGCCAGCTCTCGAAGGACTCGATGTCCCGGGCGTTGGCGCGCGGCAGCGCGCCAACGATGCCGGCGCGGCACGCCGCGCCGACAAGGTCGGGACCCGAAACGAGGAACATGGGCGCGCAGACCGCAGGCAAAACCATGCGGTCGCGGATACGGTCCGGGAGCGCCATGGCTCAGCCGCGGCCCGTGCGCAGCTCGTTGTGGCGTGCCCACATCTCGTTGACCTTCGCCTGCAGCTCGGGCGGCACCGGCGGGAGCGCCGGGATTCCGGCCTCGCGCGACGGCAGCAGGATCGAGGCATGACCCTTGACGGTTACCTCGTCACGCTGGTTGGTCATGCGGAACTCGACGTCGACGATCTTCATCCCGTCTTCCTCGCGCTTGCCGGTCACCTCGCCGGTGATGATCTGCATGTCCCCCATATAGTTGAACTTGCGGATCTCGTCATATTGCGACTTCACCCATCCGTCGTCGCCGCACCAGTCCGAAAGATAATGGAAGATGTAATTCTCGCGCATGACCCCATAGTCATAGGCCATCGGGTTGCCGATCTGCTGCGCCCAGGCCGGATCCCAGTGGAGTCGCTGCGCGACGTCGGGAATGCCATATTCATTCTTCACATAGAAGGGCGCGATCCGCTTGCGGTTCTTGTGCGCCATGCGCCCGACCGTCGGCGCATAAGGAATGAAGCCATAGCCGCCGGCATGGAAGCAGACGACATCGGTGACGGTCAGCGGCCCCTTGCCCATCTTGCCGAGCGACTCGCCGACCTCGACATCCTCGAAAAAGCGCTTCTCGGCACCGCGAACCTGTTCCGCCGCGTAGATTTCCTCGATCTTCGCCATATCCTCGTCGGTGTAGGTCTGCGGCTCGATCGCGCTATATTTGCCCTTCTTGGCGGCCGTCTTGCGCTCGGTGAGGATGCGCAGGGTCTTGTAGACGCCGACGACTTGCTGGCGCTGGTTGAATTTCACCTCGCGGCTGATCTGGATCACGTTGCGGCCCGCGAACTCCGACGGATTTACCGTGATGCTTTCCTCGCCCTTGAAGCTGTAGAGCGCATCGCCCGGAAAGATCGGATTGTAGAATTCCCATTCGCCGCCCGACACGAAGACGTGGATGCCGCGAAAGAGGCTCTTGGTGCGCGCCTTCAGCTCGTCGGGCATCGGGTCGCCCTTGAGCGGCGTGTTGATGATGCCCGCCATCATCGCGGGCGCGATCACCTGGCCCCAGCGCGTGCCGGCGGCATAGTCGGGGTCGCGGTGAAGTGGGTTATCGTTGCCGACGCCCGATGCAAAATTGCGGATATTGTCGACCTGGGCCGTGCCGACATATTCCTGGTGACGCACCGCGAGATCGACACCAAGCAGCAGTTTTGCCCGCTGGATATCGTCGTCGGTCAGCTCATATTGCGTCGCCTTGTCCCAATCCTTCTGGACGTCTTCCTTCACGGGCGCTTCAGCCATCTCTCATCCCCTACAAACATACAAACTATCTATACGATTAGCATCCCGCATTTGGCGCCCTTGTCAAGTGGGCGAGACGCAGGAGCGCGACGAACAGCCCAATTTTCCATTAAATCATCTATACGTTTATCTTGTAATTTGCGAGGTCTCCGATAGGGTGCGCCGGAGAATCAAAAAACGTCGCGGCAGCGGTTTGCGCGCCGCGACAGACAGGCGGGAGAGCCAGATGGGCCTGAAAGTGGACGTCGTTCCGGACAATGTTCCGGCCGACCTGATCGTCGATTTCGATTTCTTCGACCTCGCGGGGAAGGCCGAGGACATCCAGCTCGCATGGGCGGAGCTGCACAAGGGACCCGATATCGTCTGGACGCCGCACAATGGCGGTCACTGGATCGCGACGCGGGCGGCCGATTTCGACGTGATCCAGGTCGATCATGAGCATTTCAGCCACCAGAATTTCAACCTGCCGCGCAACGAGATCGATCAGCATTCGCTGCCGCTCGGGCTCGATCCGCCGCGCCACGCCCCTTACCGCAAGCTTCTGATGCCGACGTTCATGCCGAAGGCGTTGAAGGTGCTGGAGGCCGTCGCCCGCGATACTGCCCGTTCGCTGATCGCCGAGATCGCGCCACGTGGACAGTGCGAGTTCATCGAGGACTTTGCGAAGATACTGCCCATCAACGTTTTCCTCGGCATGGTCGACCTGCCGCTCGAGGATCGCGCGTTCCTGCTTCCCTGGGCCGAGATCGCCGTGCGCTCGAGCGACATCGCCGAGCGCCGTGCCGTTCACATGAAGATGCAGGAATATCTCGCGCCCTATATCGACGCGCGGATGACCAACCCCGGTGAGGACGTCATCAGCATCATCGGGCAAGGCGAGATCGACGGGCGGCCGATCACGCGTCCCGAGGTGTTCGGCATGTCGACGTTGCTGCTCTTCGGCGGCCTCGATACTGTCGCGTCGCAGCTCGGCTTCATCGCGCACTTCCTCGCGACCCATCCCGGCCATCTGGCAGAGCTCGCCGTCAATCCGAAGCTCAACCAGGTCGCCTGCGAGGAAATGATCCGCCGCTTCGGCCTTCCCAACACGGCGCGGGTCCTGACGATGGACTATGACTATAAGGGTATCGCTTTCAAAAAGGGCGATATGATCCAGTTGCCGAAATGCCTTTACGGTCTCGACGACCGGATCAACAGCGCCCCGCGCGACGTCGATTTCCGTCGCAAGCCGTCGGCGATCAAGCACTCGGCTTTCGGCGCGGGACCGCATACCTGCCCGGGCGCCGTTCTCGCGCGCCGCGAGATCATGGTCTTCTTCGACGAATGGCTTTCTGTCATCCCCTCGTTCCGGGTCGACACGTCGAAACCGCTGGTCATGGCGTCGGGCCCCGTCAACGGGGTGCTGGAGCTACACCTCACATGGGATGTCTAGCGTCCGGCGCCTGCGATCGCGGCAACGAGAGAGCGGATCATCGCAGTCATGTCTTCGCGGCCGCTGGCCGCGATTCGGCAGCCGCGCGCCGCGAGCGCAAGCGTGCGGCCGTTGAGCCGGGCGTCGGATTCGCTGCGTCCGCCGGCTTCCAGGACCGAGGCGAAGAAGCGCGACAGATCATCATAGAGTGCGCGCACGGCCGGGAAACCGAGATCGTCCATGTCGCGCGATTCCGGATGGGCAGCGTGCACGTCGAAGACGCTTTCGTTCCACGCGAGGCATGCGGTCAGCAGCTTGTCGTGAAGAGCCTCGATCGGCGCGATGCGCTCGCCCAAGCGCTCGATCTGGCGTCGGTTGAGACCGAGTACGAGCGCCGAGAAGATTTCATCCTTGCCCGGAAACAGCAGATAGACGGCCGGGCGCGACATGCCCGCCGCCTCGGCCAGCAGTCCCATCGTGGTCCGCGCATATCCGAACCGCATGAAAATCGTCTCGGCCGCTGCCAGCAGCAAGTCGGTTCGCGCTTCGCGGTCGATCGTCTCCCGTCCCATGAAGGTTTCCTGACACAATTCGCAAAAATGTCAAACTGTAGCATCGAGAGGAGGAGCCGATGGCCGTTGTATCGCTGAGCCAGCCCGACGCGGACGATCTGGATTTCGACGCGATCCGCATCACCGGAGAGCTGGAGACTGCCAATCATCTGCTCGACGATCATGAGGCACTGATGCGGTTTCATGACGAAAAGGGCTATGTCTTCCTTCGCAATGTCCTCGATCCTGCTTCGGTCGAGGAGGCGCGCGCCGCGATGTTCGAGATCATGGAGCGCCACGGCGTGGTCGCGCCTGGCGCCTCCGAACCCGTCTGGACCGGCACGCCCTTTCCGGGTGGCATGGAGGAAAGCGAAGAATTTGCCGGTATCTCGCGGCGCATCATCGAGCATCCTGGCAACCTCGAGCTTATGGCGCGCATCCTCGGCGAGCCTGCTGCCATGGTGCCGATCGTCCAATACCGTATCTATCCGCCCAACGGACCGGTCACCGGGGTTCATCAGGACGGCTTCTTCAGCCCCGGCATCGTCAACTTCAAACCGATGTGGATGCCGCTCGTCGATATCGACCGCAGCATGGGCGGGCTGATGGTCGCGGTCGGACAGAATAAGCGCGGCTATTTCCACAATCTCGCCAAGGCCCCGCGCTGTCCGATCCCCGAAGGCGTGATCGAGCCCGGAAGCTGGGCGACGGCCGATTATCATCCCGGCGACGTGCTGGTCATCCATGGCGCGACGCCGCACGCCAGTCGGCCCAACCTGTCCGATCGCGTCCGCGTGTCGATCGATACCCGAATCCAGTCGGCGGGCAATCCGCGCGTCCTGCTCGGCACGGTCACCGGCTGGGCATCCGATCGGATCGATGTCGAGACGCACGATGGGCCGCGCAGCTTCCGCGTCGACGACGACACCTTCATCCGCATCCTGCACCCGGGCACGCGGATCCCGACCGGCGACTTTGCCGAGACGGTTCAGAAGGACATGAAACTCGCGATCGTGTTCGATGGCGATCATGCCGAGACGTTGCGCAAGGCGTCCGAAAACTGAGCCCGCACGCTCGATCGTTGACATAATTTCATAATATGTCAGAACGTCCAAAAATGTTGGGAGATGCGATGTGACGGCGAACGATCTGGCCGAAGTGAATGTCGAGGGCGTGCGCGCGGCTATGGCCGCGGCGGTGGAAAGCGGAGCCGAAACCGGGCTGCACGTCGTCGCCTATCATCGGGGCCGGAAGATCATCGATCTCTGGGAGGGCGTTGCCGATCCGGCGACAGGCCGGAAGGTCGAAGCCGATACCCTGTTCAATGTCTATTCGGTGACGAAGGCGGTCACCGCAACGGCGCTTCATATCCAGGCCGAGCGAGGCCATGTCGACTATGACGCGCCGATCGCGACCTATTGGCCCGAATTCGCGGCTGGCGGCAAGGAAGGCGCGACGGTCCGCCATGCACTGACGCACCGCGTCGGCGTCCCCCAGATGCCCGAGGGCGTGACGCCCGAAATGATGTGCGACTGGAATGCGATGACGACCGCGATCGCGGCGCTCCCGCCGCTCGCGCCACCCGGCGAGAAGACGCTCTACCAGTCGATGACCTTCGGCTGGATCGTTGGCGAAATCGTGCGCCGAACCGATCCCGAAGGGCGGGACTTTCGTCAATTCATTCTCGACGAGATCTGCGCGTCGCTCGGTCTCGCCGACCTCTGGCTCGGTATTCCCGACGCCGCCGAGCCGCGCGTCGCGATCATGAGCGACCGCAACGCCGGCGATCCGCCGCCGCCGCTCGCGACCCTGTTCAGCCAGTCGATGCCGCCGCAGGTAGCGCTCGTGCCGCCGGTCTTCGAACGCCCCGACGTTCGCCGCGCCTGTATTCCCGGCGTTGGCGGGATATTCAACGCGCGCGACGAGGCGCGCTTCTGGGCGTTGCTCGCCGAAGGCGGCGCGCTCGATGGCGTTCGGCTGCTGTCGGAAGAGCGGGTCGCCGGCTTCTCCAACGTGCGCGACAATGGCGATGAGCCCGATCCCGTCATGTTCGGCATCCCGATACCGATCAGCACCGGCGGTTATTGGCTCGGCGGTCACCGCGTCAGCTCGCCGCGCGCGATCTGGCACCCGGGCGCCGGCGGCTCGATCGGGTGGGCCGACCCCGACAATCGCCTCGCGGTCGCCATCTGCCACAACCGCATGTTCAACACCCGCACCGTCGAGGATGATCCGATCCTGCCGATCAGCCACGCCGTGATGGCCGCTGTCGGCCTGGAGGCCTGAGCCATGAAGCGCTGGATGTGCATGAATTGCGGCTGGGTCTACGACGAGGAGCTGGGTGACCCGCTCGGCGAAATCGCCCCCGGTACGGCCTGGGAGGATATTCCCGACGACTGGAAATGCCCCGATTGCGGCGCGACCAAGTCCGAGTTCGAAATGACCGAGATATGAGGCTGCGATGACCTATGACTTCATCATCGTCGGCGCCGGCTCCTCGGGATGCGTCCTTGCCGACCGGCTCACGCGGTCGGGCCGGAACAAGGTGCTGTTGATCGAAAGCGGCCCCGCCGATACGAGCCCGCTGATCGATATGCCGCGCGGGTTCGGCCGCACGCTCGTGCAGGGGAAGCTGACATGGGCCTATGTGGCATCCAAGACCGGCGGCCACAACGAACCCGAATATTGGGTGCGCGGCAAGGTCCTCGGCGGGTCCAGCTCGGTGAACGGCATGGTCTATGTTCGCGGACAGCCCTCCGACTATGACGAGTGGGAAGCCGCGGGCTGCACGGGGTGGGGCTGGGACGCCCTGAAGCATAGCTTCCTCGCGATCGAGGATCATGAACTCGGAGCCTCCGACATGCGCGGCGCCGGCGGTCCCCTGCATATCACCGTCCACCCGCGCCGCGAGCCGGTGTGCGAGGCCATGATTGCGGCGGCCTCTCAATATGGCATTCCCGCGGTCGAGGACCTGAACGCAATCGACGGGCCCGGGTTCGGCTACCAGCCGCGCACCATATGGCGCGGCAAGCGGCAAAGCGCGGCGAAGGCCTTCCTCCGACCGGCCATGAACCGGCCCAACCTCACTGTCGCCACCGGAACCGACGTTCTTCATTTACTGGTCGAGGGTGCGCGGGTCACCGGGGTGCGCGTGCGCGACGCCGCCGGCGAACGCGATGTCGCAGGCCGCGAGATCATCCTCAGCGCCGGCGCGCTCAACTCGCCGACCTTGCTTCAGCGCTCGGGGATCGGGCCCGCCGACCATTTAAAATCGGTCGGGGTAGAGGTGCGGGTCGACGCGCCAGGTGTCGGACACAATATGCGCGAGCACCGCCTGCTTCGCGCGCAGTTCCGGCTGCGGCGCGGAAGCAACAACCGCGCGTTTCACGGTCTCGGCCTCGCGCGCAGCCTGGTCGCCTATGGGCTTGCCGGACGCGGTCCGCTGACCTCGGCCGCCTTCGAAGTCGGCGGCTTCATTCGCACCGAGCCCGGCTCCGGCCGGCCCGATGCGCAACTCGGCATGGGGCCGATGTCGATCGACACGTCGATCCCGGGCTTTGCGCTCGAGAAGGATCATGGCGCGCTGTGCGGCGGCTATGTGATGCGCCCGCAAAGCCAGGGTTCGATCCTGATCGCGGGGCCGGCTCTCGAAACGCCCGCGCTCATCGACCCCAATTATCTCGCCACCGATTATGACCGCCGGGTCTCGGTTGCCTTGTTCCGGACCATCCGCGACATCTTCCGCCAACCCGCTCTAGCGCCATTCGTCGTTGGCGAGACCGGCCCGGGCGACACCGTCGAGACCGACGATGAAATTGTCGACGCGTTTCATCGCATCGGCGCCAGCGGCTATCATGCGGCAGGAACCTGCCGGATGGGCAGCGATCCCGAATCGGTTGTCGATACGCGACTGAGGGTGCGCGGCGTGGCCGGCCTGCGCGTCGTCGACATATCGGTGATGCCGTCCCTGGTCTCCGGCAACACCAATGCCGCGGCGATGGCGATGGCCTGGCGCGCGGCCGATCTGATCGAAGAGGATATGGCCGCGGAGCAGGTGTCAGCCTGACCGGCCTGCGCGCGCCTTCGAGAGCTAGCTCGCGGCGCGCCGCGACAGATTGGCCCGTATCCTGTCCACGAGCAGGGCAAGCTGGTCGCGCTCGGCATCGGTCAGACCGTCGGTCGCTTCCAGGCTGACGGCTGCAGTGATCGACCGTATCGACTGGACGAGCTCGCGCCCGCGCGGTGTCAGGTAGAGCCGCAGCGCTCGGCGATCGGCGGGGTCCGCCTGGCGCTGGAGTGCGCGCGAGGCTTCGAGGCGATCCACCATTCTCGAAAGCGTGATCGGCTCGACCTCGATAAGCTCGGCGAGTTCGCCCTGTCTGATCCCCTCGTTCCGCCCGAGATAAGCCATCAGCCTGTATTGCAGGGCGGTCACGCCGGTCTCCCGGGTGCGTGCATTGAAGGCACGGCGGAACAGCCGCGCCGCATCGCCGAGCAGGTAGCCGATGGCGGCCTGTGGGTCCTCGCCGCTCATGTCCCGCCGAATTCGGGCGGCCGCCGGTCGCGGACGGCAGCGAGGCCTTCGCGAAAGTCGGCGCTGGTCAGGAGCAGCGCCTGTTGCGGCAGATTTGCCGACCATTCGGCGTCCATGCTGGTTTCTCCGCCCCGCCGGAGCGCGGTCTTGATCGCACTATAGGCCAGCGGCGCGGCCCGTGCGAGCTCGTCGGCGAGTTCGAGGCCGCGACTCCGCAAGGCGTCGGGGGCGACGAGTTCGGTCGCGAGACCGATCGCGAGCGCTTCCTCAGCCTTAACGGCCCGGCCGCGCAGGCACATGTCCGCCGCACGGGTCATGCCGATCAGCCGCGGCAGGAGATAGGTTCCGCCAAGCGGCGGCATGATCCCGAGCTTGACCCAACTTTCCTGGAAGAAGGCGCCGTCGGCGACGATCCGGAAGTCGCAGGCGAGCGCGAGTTCGCAGCCCACGGTCACCGCGGCTCCTTGGACGAGCGCGATCGTCGGCTTCGGGCAATGATAGAGGCGGCGAGCGGCCCCCTGGAAATGCGTATAAACCTGATGACGGATCGCGGCGGTATCCATGCGCGTCAGGTCATCAAGGAAGGCAAAGTCGGCACCCGCCGAGAAATGCTTGCCGTCGGCGGCGAGAATGATCGCGCGGATGGTTTCGTCGGCGGTCAGTTCGTCGACCGCCTCGCAAATCTCCCGCAGCGTCTGCGGACGTGAGCTATTGTTGGCTTCGGCGCGCGCCATGATGACGAGCCCGACCGCCCCGCTCCGCTCGATCCGGATATCGTCCATGCTCTTTCCTCTCCACTTGCACATCATTTTGCATCTGCCATAATGCTATATACAATTTATACAATGAAGATCGATATGGGAGCGGGTGATGCAGGATTTCGGCGACGGCGGCGCGTTCGTTCTCGGCGGAAGCGGCGGGCTGGGGCGGGCCATTTGCGAAGCGTTTGCGCGGGCCGGCGTTCCGGTCGCCTTGACCTACCATAGCGACCGCGATGCAGGTGAGGCCACCGTCGCCGCGCTGGAGACCCTAGGCGTGGAGGCGCATCTCTTTCAGGTCGACTCGAGCGACCGCGCAGGCGTCGCTGCTGCGCTGTCGAATGCGGCCGGCGTGCTGGGCGGGCTCCACAGCGTGGTTTACGCCGGCGGCGCGGGCTTCACGCCCGAATTTTTGAGCCGGACCGAGGAAGCGGTCTGGCAGAATTGGTTCAAATATGACCTCATGGGCGCGATCAATCTCGCGCAGGCCGCTATTCCGCATCTCCGCGAGACACGCGGAGCCTTTACCGCCCTCAGTACCTATCAGGGCAAGATGATCGAGGTTCGGGGCAGCCCGTCGGCGATCTCCAAGGCGGCGGTCGACCGCATGGTGGCCGCGGTCGCCAAGGAAGAGGGGCGCCACGGAGTGCGCGCCAACAGCCTCCAGTGCGGCTGGATCGGGGTCGACGGTGTCGAACGCCTTTTCGCGATGATGCCGCATCTTCGCGAGGAGAAGAAGAAGACCATCCCGATCGGCAGGGTGGGCCTCCCCGACGAAGTCGGCGAAACAGTCGTGTTTCTTTCCTCGCGCCGGGCGGGTTTCATTACAGGGGTTAACCTGACAGCCGACGGCGGGGAATCGCTGTGACCCCCGCCGCGGCTGGCGCCCTCGACGTCGCCGACATCCTTGCGATCAACAATTTGATCAACCTCTACGGCCATGTCGTCGACGAGCGCCAATGGTCGCGCATGGAAGAGCTGTTCACCGGCGACATCGTCTTCGACATGACGAGTTTCGGGCCCGACATCCTCTACGGTCTCGAGGCGCTCCGGACCTGCTTTCGCGAGCTCGACCGGCACCCCCTCGCGCATCACGCGACGAACATCCTGATCGAGCCCAGCCCCGAGGGGGTCCGCGTCCTTTCGAAGGGTATCAGTCTTCGCAACGGAGAAATGGGCAGCACTGTCTATCGGGATCTGCTCCGCAAGACTGATGACGGCTGGCGCATCGCGCACCGGACCGCCGTGAAGCGCCGGTATGAAACCATCGCCGAGCCGAGTTGACCGTGACCAGGAAAGCCTCGCCATGACCCATGACTCCATCCTGCTTGTCTTGAGCAATGCGAACGTCGGCTCCGAACGCGCCTATAGCGACTGGTACCGCGAACGGCATCTTGCCGACATGGTACAGCTCGATGGCGTCGCGGGCGGCGCGGTCCATGAACGTGCTGGCGATGGTCGCGACAGCGGCGAGGCCGGGCGCTGGCGCTTCGCGGCGCTCTATGAGCTCAGACAGCCTGTTGGCGACGTCCTCGCTGACGTCTTCGACCGGGCGGGCAGTGCCGCGATGGCGTTGACAGACACGATCGATGCGTCCGGGGTCCTGATGCTGAGTGCGGAGGCGATCGGCGCGAGGCGGCTCGCCTCCTCCGACGCGGACCAGGGCGATGCGCTGCGCTACATCGTGCTTACCAATGCTGTCGCGGGCGAAGATGACGCTTTAAACAGCTGGTATGACGGCCGGCACCTCGACGATGTTCTCGCCATTCCCGGTTTCGTCGCGGCGCAGCGCTTTCGCATCGCGCCCGAGACCGCAGGCAAGCAAAGTCCGTGGCGCTACCTCGCGATCTACGAGCTCGCGCCGGAAGCGGCGGCGGCGGCGCTCGCCGAACTGACCGCGCGCGCCGGGGGCGATGCGATGCCGCTTTCGCCGGCACTCGACCGGGACAGCGTGCTTGCCGAGCTCTTCGTTCCCTTGCGCGAGCTTCCGGCCTGAAGGAGATGGCGATGACGAAGGCCTATGATTTTCTGATCGTCGGCAGCGGGGCCGGTGCGCTCGTCGCGGCCGTGACGGCGAAGGTTGCGGGCCTCGAGCCACTGGTGATCGAAAAGACCGATCTCGTCGGCGGATCGACCGCACTCTCGGGCGGCATTCTGTGGCTGCCGAACAATCCGTTGATGGCGCGCGAGAGCGTGACCGACACGCGCGAGGCGTCGCTCACCTATCTCGCCAATTTCACCAGCGACACAGATCTGGTCTCGACGCCGACGCGCCGCGCTGGCTTCGTCGATGCTATCCCAGCGATGATCGCCGCGATGGAGGAGCAGGGGATGCGCTATCGCCGGTGCCCCGGCTACTGCGATTATTACGACGATCTCCCGGGAGGCCATGCGCAGGGCCGTTCGATCCAGGCCGAGCTCTTCGACCTCAACCGGCTCGGGTCCTGGAAGGGGCGCTTCCGGCGTTCGCCGACCGCGATGCCGCTGCGCACTTCCGAGGCGCGCCGCCTGCTCCTCATGAAGCGGACGGCTGCGGGCGCGCTGATGGCGATGCGGCTCGGGTCGCGGATCGCTGTGCAAAGATTTACCGGCAAGGATGTGGTCGGCAGCGGCGGGTCGCTGCAGGGGCGGATGCTCGAGATCGTCCTGCGGCTCGGGATCGACGTCTGGACCGGAACGGCGCTTGCGAGCCTCGATATCGAAAATGGCCGGGTCGTCGGCGCGCATCTTCGCCGGGGCAACGAGATCGTTACGGTGCGCGCGCCGCGCGGCGTGCTGATCGCCGCGGGCGGCTTTGCGCGTAACCTCGCGATGCGCGAGAAATTTCAGCCGCACCCCGCGTCCGACAGCTGGACCAAGGCCAACCCCGGCGACACGGGCGAGGTGATCGCGATGATGGAGGCTGCGGGCGCTGCGCTCGGAACCATGGATCAGGCCTGGTGGATCCAGACGCTGATACCCCCCGGTCAGAACCCACACCATGCCGTGCCCGAGACGGGCAAGCCGCTCAGCATCATGGTCGATGCATCGGGAAGCCGCTTCGTCAATGAATCGGCTTCCTACATGGAAATCGGCAATGCCATGTACGCGCGGAACGAAACGGTGTCCGCAATCCCCGCCTGGCACATCATGGATGCCCGCTACCGCCGCCGCTATTTCTACGGGGTCAACCCGCCCGGAGCGGTGAAGCCCGAATGGATCGAGAGCGGGTGGATGAAGCGCGCGGACACGATCGGGGATCTCGCCCGCCAGTGCGGCATCGACCCCGCGGGGCTCGAGGCGACGGTCGCGCGCTTCAACATGTTCTGCCGTGAAGGTCGCGACCCCGATTTCGCACGCGGCGCCAATGTCTACAACCGCTACTATGGCGATCCGACCGTGAAACCCAATCCTTGCCTCGGACCGATCGAACAGGGTCCCTTCCTCGCAGCGCCCCTGATGCCTGGCGATGCCGGAACCTGCGGCGGCGCGTGCATCGACGAAAATGGCCGTGTCGTTCGCCCCGACAAGTCGGTGATCGACGGGCTCTATGCGACCGGCAACAGCACGGCCTCGCTCTCTGGCCCCTATTACGCCGGGGCGGGACTGAGTATCGGCGCGTCGAGCGTGTTCGGCTATCTTGCCGCCCGCCACGCGCAGACGAATTGAGAGCCGCGATAACAGATCTCTCGCCCGCCGCCTTGTTCGGCATCGATGGAAAGGTCGCGCTCGTCACCGGAGGAACCTCGGGAATTGGCCGCATGATCGCCGAAGGACTCGTGGCAGCCGGCGCACGGGTCTATGTCACGGCGCGAACGCCCGCCGATGTCGAGGAGACCGCGGCGGCGCTCGGCTGTCACGGGATCGTCGCCGATCTCGGTAATAGCGAAGGCATTGCGGCGGTGGCGACCGCCCTGTCCGGCGAAAGCAGGCTGGATATCCTCGTAAACAATGCCGGGACTGTGTGGCTTGCCCCGATCGAGCAATTTCCCCGCGAAGGCTTCGCACATGTCCTCGATCTCAACGTCTCGGCGCCCTTCATGCTTGTGCAGGCCCTGTTGCCGCTGCTGCGGGCGTCGGCGCGTCCGGACGATCCGGCGCGCGTGATCAATATCGCCTCGATAGGCGCCTTTCGCGCCGGTGGCTGGGACAATTTCTCCAACAGCCCGAGCAAGGCGGCGCTGATCTCGCTGACCCAGCATCTTGGAGCGCGTCTTGCGGGCGAGAATATCAGTGTAAATGCGATCGCGCCGGGCCTCTTTCCCTCGCGTCTGACGGACGCGACCGTGCCGCTCGACGACCCCGCGGTTTGCGCCGCCGTCGCTTCCCCGCTCGGCAATCGGGTCGGCACCGCCGAGGATATTGCGGGCGCGGTCATCTATCTCGCCTCGCGGGCCGGCGCATGGCTCACCGGCATCACGTTGCCGGTCAGCGGCGGCCGGGCAACGATCGACTGACTATGCCCCAAATGGTCGGGCGGACGCTTGCGCTGCCGCTTCGGCGGCCTCGGTTGCTTCGACCGCGCGGCGCATCGGCGCAAGTCCAAGGAGAAAGAGGAGGACGATGATGGGCGTGGCGCCGAGGAAAGTCAGCGTCAGCGCCGTTCCGATCGCGCTCCCGTCCGCGGCGATATGCGTCGAGATCCAGGCAACCAGCGTCGGCCCTGCACCGAAGCCGAGCAGATTGTAGCTGAACAGGAAGATGCCGGTTGCGATGCCGCGCCGGTTCGCCGGCGTCGCAAGTGCGAGGCCCGAGGCGGCGACGGCAATGAAGGGGCCTGCGACGCTGAGGATCGAGAGGCCGACGAGCGCCACCGGCAGAACGCCCGATGAGAAGGCGGCTACGGCCGCCACGGCCATCACCGGCATCGCGAAAAGATAGAGGCGCATATGCGCGTCGCGGTAGCCCCTGGACTGGAGATAGTCGGCGAGGAAGCCGCCGCCGAGCATTCCGGCGATGCCGCCGGCCATATGGATGGCCCCGAGTACCGCGCCGACGTGCGCGATGTTCCAGCCGAAGGCCCGTTGCATATAGGCAGGCTGCCATGCGGCATTACCCGCCATCACGAGGCACATGAGACTGAAGCCCGCGATGTGGAAGATGTAGAAGCGGCGATGCTTTGCGAGATGGGCCGACGCCGTGCCCGTCTCGTCGCCGCGCGGCCCTGCCGCAACCTTGCGCGCCGGCTCGGGAACCAGGAAGATCAGGAAGGATGCGGGCACGCCGATCGCGCCGATGGTGAGAAAGACCATTTGCCAGGGCGCGACCGGCCCGAGCAGTGGCAAGATGATTCCGCCAAGGTCGCTGGCCTCCTTGACCAGATAGCCGCCTACCGTCAGCGCGAGTGCGCCGCCGGCGATCGCGCCGAGCGAGAATACCGAGATCGCGCGGCTCAGCTTTTCGCGCGACACCGCATCGCCGATCATCGAATAGGCTGCGGGAAGCAGCGCCGCTTCCCCGGCGCCGACGCCGAAGCGGGCGAGGAGCAGCTGGTCATAGCTTTGTGCAAGGCCGCTTGCCGCGCTGAACAAGGACCAGATGAGAATGCCGAGGAAGATGATCGGCCGGCGCGGAAAGCGATCGACAAGGAACCCGATCGGGAGCCCGCAGAGCGTGTAAAATATGACGAAAGCAGCCCCCTGGAGAAAGCTGACCTCGACGTCGCTGACGCCGAGATCGGCCTTGAGGGGCTCGACGAGCAGGTTGATGATCTGCCGGTCGAGATAGGCGAGCGCGTAACTCAGAAGCAGCACGGCGACGAGCGCGGCGGCACTCCCCCGACGCGTCGTGGCGATGCCGGCGCGCTCCCCCACCATCAGAAGCTCAGCTTTGCCGACACGCCGAAGCTGCGCGGTCGCGCATAGGCGACCGAGTCACCCGCGGCGGACTCGGGCTGATAGAGCGCATAGAGCTCGTTCGCGAGATTACGGCCCCAGAGCGAGAGGCGGAACTGGTCGCCCGGGAAGACATAGGCGATCTCGCTGTTGAGCAGCACATAGGCGCCCTCCTTGAGGCGATTGCCCGGATCCCAGAAGAACCGTCCCGAATAATAGGCCGAACCGCTGAGTTCGACGGCGTCGCCGCGCGCGAGTTCGACGCGGTAGTCGGCCGCGAGCGACGCGGTGAACTCCGGGGTGCGAATGAGCTCATTGCCGGTCGCGCCGTCGCTGTTGATCTCGCCGGTACACGGGTTGAGCGCGCCGAGCGGAATCGTCGCATTGCCGTAGGTCGGCGCACCGCGCGGGCAGAAGATCGTCGCCGTCGGGAAATTCTTGTAGCGACTATGGGTGTAGGCCGCGCTCGCGCGGACGTTGAAATCGGGGAACAACTCGGTCGAGACCTCGATTTCACCGCCATAGATTTCGGCGGCCGCGGCATTGAAGACCTGGGTCAATCCGCCCGCGTTCGGGTTGAATGCCTGGAACTGGATGTTGCTATAATCATAGTGGAAGCCTGCAATGCTGAAGCTGGTCCGCCCGCGGCCATATTTATAGCCGGCTTCGAAGGCGCTGACCTTCTCGGGCTCGACCGCGTTCACGACGAGCGCGCCGCTTGCCAGAATGCCGTCGAACAGCCCGCTCTTGAAGCCGCGGCTCCAGGTCGCATAGATGTTCGACGAGGGCGTCAGCGCATAGCGGAGCCCAAGCCGCGGCGTCAGATTCTTGAACGTCTTGTTGCGTTCGATGGCGAGCGCACCGCGCGTGATCTCATAGTCCTTGCGCTCGTAATTATAGCGAAGCCCGCCGATCAGCGTGAGATTGCCAAGTCCGATATTGACCTCGCCGAAGGGTGCGACCGCTTCGGTCTTGAGGCGCGTCGCGTTGAAGATCGGGCCCTGGTTCACGATCGTCGCGCCGATCGCATCATCATTATAATAAAAGACCCCGAGGAACCATTTGAAGCTGTCGCTGCCATTGGAAACGAGGTTCAGTTCCTGTGCGTAGGTTTCTTGGGTGCCGGGCAGATCGGCACGCCCGATCGCCAGATTCGTGCGATCCGTGTCGGTGACGAGATAGGTCTTGGTCTTCTGGTAGCTCGAGATCGAGGAGAGGGTCGCAAAACCGAGATCGAACTCGCCGGTCAGGCTCGCCTGGTCCGAGTTGACGTTGATCACCGGATCGAAGGTCAGCGACACTTCGCGCGGACCGCCCGCCTTGACCGAGCCCGGCAGATTGACAGACGTGCTGTTGCTATTGAGCACGCCGAGCGCGAAGGCCGCGCCGCTGCGCCGCTCGGCATGCCCGCCGGACAGGGTGAGCTTTACGGAATCGCTCGGTTCGAACAGCAGTTTGCCGCGCAGCGAGAGTGCGTTGAGATCCGAGACTCGATTGCCGGTGGCGATGTTGCGCGTATAGCCCTCATCGTCCGAGTAGAGGAACGCCATGCTGACCGCGAGCGTGTCGGTAATCCCGGTGCTGCCATAGGCCGTGAGCCGCACGTCGTCGAAACGGCCATAGCTTGCCGAGAGCGTGGCAGTCGGCGTGAAGCTCGGGGCACGGGTCGTGATGCGGATTGCGCCGCCGGTCGCGTTTCGTCCGAACAAGGTTCCCTGCGGACCCTTCAGCACTTCGATCTGTTCGAGGTCGACGAGATCGGAGAAGTTACCGATCTGGCTCGGCTGATAGACGCCGTCGACATAGATCGCCACATTGGCATCGCTGCCTGCCGACGAAACCGTCGTGCCGATGCCGCGTACCGTCGGCTGAGCAAACGCGCCATTGGTCGCGAAGTTGAGGCCGGGCACCGCGCTCGAAAGATCTTCGCTCGTCCGGATGCCAGCCGCCTCGAGGGCGTCGCCGTTCAATGCGGTGATAGAAATCGGGACGTCGGTGAGGCGTTCGGCTCGACGCTGCGCGGTCACGATGATATCGTCGGCACCATCGTCAGCCGCTGCCGAATCGCCCGTCGAGGTGCCGTCGGTCGTCTGGGCTGCGGCCGGAACGGCCAGAAGGCATATGGCGGGCAGGGCCCATCCCAGTTTCTTCATGTTACTCTCCCTGTTGATCTGGTTGGCGCCTGTCTGACGCAGGTCGGCCGTAGCGTCAACTATCCTGTATATAATTTATCTAGTATATAGAAATATGCACGGCTAGCGTGCGGCCGTGAATCGGCGGCGCCGACCGCTCGACGGAAAATGATCGGGAGAGTTTACATGGCCCTGGATATTGTCCGCATTGGAGGCGCATGCGCCTTCTATGGCGATTCGAGCGTCGCCCCCCGCCAGCTGATCGATGCCGGGGTGGACTATCTGATCCTCGACTATCTTGCCGAAGCGACGATGTCGCAGCTCGGCGCCATGAAGAAGCATCGTGCGGATCTGGGCTATGCCGCCGACTTCACCGAGTGGGTCTGGAAGGATAATCTCGCGGCGCTCCGCGAGACCGGCACCAGGATCGTCACCAATGCCGGCGGCGTCAATCCGCGCGCCTGCGTCGAACGGATGCAGGCACTGGCGCAGGAGGCGGGCCTCGACTTCAGGATCGCCTTCGTCGAGGGCGACGATCTGAGCGGGCGGGTCGATGACATCGCGCACAGCCGGGAAATGTTCACCGACGGGCCCTTCCCGCCGCTCGACAGGATCAGCACGGCGAACGCCTATCTCGGAGCCTCGCCCATAGCGCGAGCGCTTGCGCTCGGGGCGGACGTCGTCATCACCGGGCGGTGCGTCGATTCGGCGCTGACCCTCGGCATCCTGATGCACGAGTTCGAGTGGAGCGCCTCCGACTATGACAAGCTCGCGCAAGGTTCGCTGGCGGGCCATGTGATCGAATGTGGCGCGCAAGGCTCGGGCGGGCTGTTCACCGACTGGGAATTGGTCCCCGACTGGGCCAATATCGGCTACCCAATAGTCGAATGCGCGGCGGATGGCAGCTTTGTCGTCACCAAGCCCGACAACAGCGGCGGGTTGGTGAGCGAGGCCGTCGTGGCCGAGCAGATCCTCTATGAAGTCGGCGATCCGCAGGCCTATATGCTGCCCGATGTCGTCTGCGACTTCGCCGACGTCAAGGTCGAGGCGGTCGGCGACCAGCGGGTACGCGTAACGGGGGCCAAGGGCTATCCGCCAACAGGCAACTACAAGGTCTGCGTGACCTGGGCGGACGGGTGGCGCAGCCTCGGTTTCATGCCTGTCGTCGGCCGCGATGCCGCCCGGAAAGCGCAGCGCCAGGCGGAAGCGGTGCTCGAGCGCGTCGAAACCATGCTGCGCGAGCGCAATATGGGCCCCTTCCGGGCATCGCGCATCGAGTTGCTTGGCACCGAGTCCAGCTACGGGGCGCATGCGCGGGCGCTCTCGACCCGGGAAGTCGTCTACAAGCTCGCGGTCGAGCATGACGATCGCGCCGCGTTCAAACCCTTTCTTCGCGAGTTCGATAGCCCGACCACCTCGATGTCGGCTGGAACCACCGGCTGGTTCGGCGGACGCGCCGAAGTGAAGCCCGTCATGCGTGTCTTTTCTACCGTCATTTCGCGCGGCGCGGTGGCCGTCTCGATCCAATGCGGCACGGCGCAGGAGAGCTGGGTCGCCGAGAATCCGGAATCCCTCTTTACGCCGTCCGCGATCGTCCGGCCCGCTGCTCCGCCCGCGCCGGCCGAGCCGTCCGGCGCGATCACCGAAGTGCCGCTTGTCGAACTCGCCTGGGCGCGCAGCGGCGACAAGGGCGATGCCTTCAACATCGGCGTCATCGCGCGCGAGGAGGCTTATCTTCCGTGGATCGGCGCGGCCCTGACGCCCGCCGCGATGCTCGACTGGTTCGACCACGAGTTCGAGGGCGCGGCCAATCCCGCGGTGAAGAGATACGAGGTCCCCGGGCTCAATGCGATCAATCTCCATTTTCTCGACGCGCTCGGCGGCGGCCAGTTCGCAAGCCTCCGTCTCGATCCGCTCGCCAAGGGCAAGGCGCAGCAGCTGCTCGACATGCCCGTCCGAATTCCGGAATCCCTTTTGCCTGCCGGTCGCTGATGTGGAGCGCTGTGCAGCGGAGATATGCTGATGACCGATAAACCATTGATTGCCGAGCGCGACGGGGCCGTCGCGATCCTGCGCCTGAACCGCCCGGCCGGGGGCAACACGATCGACCTGGCGCTTGCGCGGGCTCTCGAACAGGAGGTCCTCGTCCTTGCAGACGACGCCTCGGTCCGCGCCATCCTCCTGACCGGAGAAGGCAGGCTCTTCTGCGGCGGCGGCGATATCGCCGCCTTCGCATCCGCCGGCGAGGACGCGCCGGCCTTTCTCTTCGAGCTTGCCGATACGTTGCACCGGTCGGTGGACCTGCTTGCCGGGATGCAAAAGCCCCTCGTCGTTGCGGTCAACGGCCCGGCGGCTGGCGCGGGTTTCAGCCTCGCCATTGCAGGAGACATTGTATTGGCGGCGCCCTCGGCGCATTTCACGGCGGCGTATGCCGGGGTCGGGCTGACCCCCGACGGAGGAATGAGCTGGCTCCTTCCACGGCTCGTCGGATTGCGCCGCGCGCAGGATATCATCCTGAACAATCGGCGCGTCGACGCCGCTGAGGCGGTCGCGATCGGTCTCGTGAGCCGTATCGCGGACGAGGGGAAGCTGATGGAGGAGGCGCTGGCGACGGCCGCGCACCTCGCCGAAGGTCCAGTCGCCGCGATCGGCGGCGCACGCACCTTGCTCGCCGCGAGCGCCACGCGCAGCCTCAAGGAGCAGCTGGATGCGGAGGCACGGCGTATCTCCGAGGCAGCAGGCGGCGCCGAGGCGCAAGAGGGAATTGCTGCCTTTCTCGCGCGCCGCAAACCTCGCTTCATCGAGGGGCGAGATCATTGACTTGGGCTTCGCGCGTGGATCGCCAGAGCGACGGCGCAGCGCGTCCGCTTTCTCCCCTTCAACAAGCCCATCCCTTCTAGACAGGAACCGACCATGGCCAAACTGATCATCGTGACCCGTGACGGGACCGAACATGAAATCACCGGCGACACCAGCCTGACGGTGATGGAGAATATCCGCGACGCCGGGTTCGACGAACTGCTCGCACTGTGCGGGGGCTGTTGCAGCTGCGCGACCTGCCATGTCCATGTGGAGGCCGGCGATGTCGATGCGCTGCCCGCAATGACCGAGGATGAGAATGATCTCCTCGATTCGTCCGATCATCGGGGTCCGACCTCGCGTCTGTCGTGCCAGCTCCCCTTCACCGACGCCCTCGACGGGCTGCGTGTGCGGCTGGCAGACGCGGACTGACGCGCGCTCCCACGGCAATGAACGTGCGGCCGCACAGCGCCACGGCCGCGACGATGCCAACACCGATTCAATGTGAAATTGCTCTCAATCTGAGCATTTCTCCATCGTGACTCACTCCCAACTTCGCGCTATTTTGCGTGCGCCGGCTGACACCCTGTCGTGAGAAGCGGGGGCCGAATGGCGACGTCTTGAGCTTAGGTCAAAGCGTCAGCCGGTACGTGGCTAGCATGATGACAGATTAGATTGTCGACGCTCGGGATCGACCCTGCGAGTCGTTGGCTTCTCGCAATCATCGGCGGTCTTGGCGTGCGCCTGTCGGTTTTTAACGGTGAATCGTCGTGAGACATGGGGGTCGATCTGTCCGCGATCCGATACATCCGCCCACGGATGCAGTTAAGGTTGCAATAGGCTTGCCGAATTGCACAGTAATAGCGCACTCGTCTTTATGAGTGCGTGACCGGGTTCTGGCACGAATGTCCAGGCTTTGAGCTAAAGGTGTCAGTGGGCACGCCCGACGTGCGCTTTCTATAGCTCGGTCACTCTTTTGACACGCCTCAGGGGGCGTTCGATAATAATCGGATTATTAAATGGATCGGCTGTTCCTCGCCCCATAACTTGGGATTGCGACTCATTTTGGTCGCAGCTTGAAGAGAGGAAGTGCCATGAACACGCATGACAACAGCGTCATCGACCTCGGCGATGCGCGGACGGAAACCCGCGGCAAGGGCGTGGAAGGTCCGCTGGACATCCAGACGCTGCAGCGGAGCTATGACGCCGGCATCCAGGCCGACGACTGAGCCCGACGGGCGTGCGGCGTCCAATGCGCTGCACGCCACGGCTTTCGTTCAATGCAATCCTATCGCCTTCGCGACGACCTTCGGCACTGTCAGTTCGGTGCACAAACGGTTTGCCTCGACCTTTCGACAAGCCGCTATTTCCTTCTCGAAGGCGCGGCATCGGACCATTTGGCTCGGTTCGTTTCCGGCACGGCGAACGATGAGGCGATCGGCTGCCTGCTAGATCTCGGTCTTATCGAAGCCGGCACCCGCGCGAGCGCGCGGCCGATCGCTGTCACCCCGACGAGAAGCCTCCTTGATCACCGTCAGCCCAAAGCATCGCTGCGGCTGCTTTATTGGTCGATCCGGGAACAGCGCCGCGCCCAAAGCGCGCTCTTCCGCATGTCGCTTGGCGCGTTGCTCGAGCCCACCGGGCTGCCGCGGGCCGACGCTGATAGCTGTCACGCTGTTGCAGCGGCGTTCGCGCGTGCGTCACGTTACCGTGATGCGACCGATCAATGTCTTGTTCGCGGTCTGGCGATGCGCGCGATCCTCGCACGCTACGGCCTTGGTGTAGATCTCGTAATCGGCGTGACGCTGCCCTTTGCCGCGCACTGCTGGATACAGGCCGGTCCCGTTGTGCTGAGCGACGCGCCGCCGCAAATCGCGCCATTGCTCTCGCAGCCGATCGTCGAGCTCTGCCTTTCAATTCCCAGTTGGCACTGGGTGCGCGGCGGACGAGACCGTGCGGTGGCGCGCGCTGCCTTTGCCGGCATTCTGCCTGACCTTCTCCTTGAGCGAACCACAAAGGGGAGTCCGAGCTGCTTCATCCAGCGGATTTACGCTGCGCAGGGTGCTGCAGCGCGCTCGATGCTCATAGGCGGTCGGCTCGTGGAGGCGGGGGTGATTGATTCCCGCTGGCTCGCGCAAAGCTCCGAAGGCGACTGGCAGGATGATGGCCGCCACCTTCGCATCCTGACATTCGCCGCGGCGGAAGCCTGGATTCGCTGGTGGACCGATCCGGAGGACGACGATCACTAGGACTCATTGATCAGAGCCAGAAGATGACGGTCGCGGCGAGTGCCACGGCGGAGAAGAAGGCTTTCGGGCACCGATCGTAGCGTGTTGCGACGC
>NZ_JACHDA010000005.1 GCF_014207235.1 Sphingopyxis sp. JAI128
CCACCCGCTATGACAAAACCCTGCTCTCGTTCGAGAGCTTCCTCAACCTCGCCGCAACGCGCCTATGGCTGAAGTCTTTTGTCAACACGACCTAGTCCTTAGTGAAATCGAGATCGAAGGCCTGCCTGCCAAGCATTTTGAGTGCGCGTTCGAGAAGAAAGGATGAATATGGCGCGCGGATACGGCCCTCTCTTCGCAAATGCCATGTGACGCGATCAGGCAGCGGCTGGAGAGCGTGTCCCGGACCGGGGTTGAACGGAGCCAAACGCTTGCCCACGCGAACAGAGTTCCACGTCCTTGTTTCGCTCATTGTAAGAAGAAGGCGATCGTCTAGCGGCAAGCGGGCTCCCTGCTGCGGCGGCGCGGGTACCGGTGCTTGTAATGAAACGTCAGCGGCGGCGGTGCGGTCCGCGTAAATCAGCGAGCAACCCGCCAACATTCCCACCGGAGGGCCGTGGCCAGCGTCTACTTTGATGCATCCATCCGAACGGAAGCAGGCCAAATCCAGGATGGACAGCCGGACATACGCCAGATCCCGGAGATTGAATCTGAAACGCTTGCCATTCAACCGAAACGGCAGCTCGGGCATCTTTTTTGACGCGTCCTCATCCAGCTCATCAGGATCTGGCATCGGCACAGCATTATCGGTATATTCATGCAACGGCACCAACATGCCCATATCGGATTGCCGCTCCCCCTTTGGGCGCAACATGATGTCGCAGGGTTGGCCAAGCAGCACAAACAGCTTCGACGATGGTGGCGCGGCCGGTTCCGTATCGTCAAAGCAAAACACATCGCCGTTCGCCAAGGGCGACAGTGCGGCGTTGATGACGCTTGCGCCGTCCCAAATCTCGGCATTGTGCAGTTCTGTAAGAATGGGCCCCGCATCAAGCGGCTTATTGTCCAGCGTGATGGTTTGGAGAGCGCGAAGCGACTTAACCGCTTGGTCGATTACAGCATCCGTTGCGAAAAAATTACGCATCTCTGCCGATGCGCCAGCGGTCAAAGCTCGCTCGACAACGCTCAGTTCGGACACACCTTCTTTCCGCCCTCTGTCGTAAACATACTGCTCCAGTCTTTCAGGTTCGACTTTAGAGAGCGATGTTGCTGTTATTTCATATGCTTTCGCCGCCCGTGACGCTGCAGTGCTAAGAACCTTATACAATACCTTCCGAAGACCAGCGCGCTTTAGCGCTATGGATAGAGATGCCTCAACATCTGCGGCATTCCCGGAAAGACGTTCCTTCGAGATGACAGTGATGCATGGTGAGAAATCCGCTGCCTCTTTGATCTCATCCTCTAGCGCGTTTTCGAGTTCCGCCTCATTGGCCGCGGTGCTCTCATGGGTCAGGATGAACGCTACGCCGTTTGAATTGTTCTTTCTCAACTGCGACAACACATCGAGTCCGCGCCGGCTAGAAACTTTGCCCTCCTTCAGGTCAATCAAATAGGCCGTATTTGCGTCCTGACCGTCGCCATTTTTCAGTTGCGCGTCGGCTTTCTCGAATGTCCAGCGGTCTTCGTCCAATACGCCCAGTTGTCCGCAAATATCGTCTATCATCGCCTTTTCGAGCTCAACCGCGGGAGACTTTTCCGCGTCAATTTGCAGCAAGCTTAGCTGGAGCTCTTCACGGCCCTTCGCCTCCATTTCGCTCACCACCTGCTGAAGCTCAGTATCGACGTCGCCAAACTCCCCGATTGCGAACGCAGGCGACAATTCGGGGAAAGTCTCCTGAATCTCGGGATGTTCACGCGCAAGCATCGCGAGATCGACGACGGGCTCTCCGAATACGTCATCTATCCAGATCACCCGCTCTACGCCGAGAGCATGCTTTATCTCAGCCAGAGCCATGTCCCTACCCCTGACGAACAGCCGATAAGTCGATCACAAACCGATATTTTCGACCGCCCTTGTTACGCTCGGGTAAGAGCGCGATGCTCGCACTCTCAAGAGCAAGAAGCTCGCTGGATATAAATAGCCCCAAACCTTGCCCTCCCTCTTCATGATGGCGCGAGGTTACAAATAGGTCAAAAAGCGTTTCTTCGACAATGGGGTCAACACCAGGTCCGGTGTCCGAGAAGATCAATCCAGACGACGATACTATAACCTCTATCTTTTTCTTCCTCCCTTTAGGGAGCTGACCAAGCCAAAAAATACTGTTTCTCGTGAGATTGTCGAGTGTTTGTAAAAGTCGTGCAGGGTTCATGCGGACCATCAGGCTCTGGCCGCCGACCTCCACATCAATGTCCGTAGAAGTGAAAACACCAGCACGCTGCTCAAAGTAAGAACTCACAATCTCAAGAACATCGAAATTGCTTTTGAGGTCCCGTGACCGCGGCATCATCGGATCGACTTGCGCAGCAGCTTGGGCGATGGCTGTGCAAGATCGCCTTATCGCGGTGAGATGAACAACCGCATCGCGTCCCAGCTCTCCGCTCCGTTCCAACGATGTAACCCTGTGCCGAATCTCGGCAAGATGGGCGCGCAGTTCATGCATGAGACCGCGCGACGCAAGCCCGATTGCGGCGCTCTCGACCAATGCAGCGGATCGTTCCCGTCCATCATTTATCTCGCGCTCGATCCGATCGACCAAAACGGCGGGTGTGTCGCCAGAGTCAATGCTCTGGCTCGCGACTTGGACGAGCTGGTCGGTTAGCGCCGCAACACGTTCGCGGCGCTCCGGATCTGCGTCGGCAGCATCACCTAGATTCTTCAACTCGTCGCTGAGCGCTTCTGCAAGTTTTCCAACTTCCAAGGTAGCGGCCGCCATGGAGCCCACGCGCTCGAGATCTCCACTCGATGTTTTACCTTTTGCCTCATCCTTCGGGTGCGACTTTTTATCGTACTCGTCTAAAGATCGACGCACGGCCACGATCGCACCATTTGCGAAATCTCGGCAGGTGCGCGCGAGATTTAGAAATCCGCGATAAGCCGCGTTGTCAACGAATCCTTCCCGATCAGACTTTTCGACGAGCTTGTAATTGCGTTCACCAGATAGCGCGAAATAGCCGAGCGTATTCTCAGGACGCAGGTTATACGTACTTCCTGACGTCATCCCTACGGAGAGGCCGAGCCAATCTCCACGGTTCCGCACTTGGAAACCGTCTCTGAGAATGGATATTCCTGCTAAGTCTCGGACCGCTTGAAGACTTGCGCCGGTCCCGGTTGCCGCGCCCAATTCTTCTTCTTCGTCTCCAACGAAATGGAAAAAATAAAACGCTCCGGAAAAGGGACCGGGATTCTCAAATGTTTGCTCTTGCTTCGCCATGAGCTGAGTTCCATCAAAGTGATGCTCAACTTCCGCGAACCAAGCCCCTTCAGCGTCGATGCGCGTCTCATCGTACCCCTTCAACCGCGGACTGTTCTTCAAATACTCTGCAAACGCTTTTCCGCCATCTTGGCCGAAGACGCGCGCGGTACGATCGCGCAGAGCACGCGTTCGCTGCGACGTAAGAAGACGACGACGCAATCGCGCCCGAACCGTCAGGCCAGGTTTGCCCTCGACGGTCTGCCATTTGAAAGAAAAATCGGCCATCGCACGCGACAGCAGTTCTTCAGTCACGAGAGCAAGCGATTGCTCACCAACATCGAGCTGCACGGTAACCGGAAACGTCGTAGCGGCCTCGAACGGTGAGATGAGTCGAGCCATGCTGCGGGTGATTTCGCTGAGCCGGTCCTTTCGCTTCCATTCTTGCAGATCGCGGATGCCCAAGACAGATACGCGGGTGCCTTTGAATCCTTGGCTATTTGGGTTGCGCGAGAGCTTCACCGGAATTTCGTCGACGGTCCTTGCTTTTTCGCAATCCGCCCATCGAAACCATGCCGAAGATATTTCTGCTGTCGCCGCGGTGGCCGATTCCACGAGCAAAATATCGCCCAGCTTCATCGTTCCCAAGCGGCCCAGTCCCTTATCGCCAAGAGGGGTCCGCCCCAACAAGGTCTTCTTCTTAGGTCCGTCTTCATCGCCGCGCTTCAACGATGCACTTATTACCAACCAAGATTTGCTCAAGTTTTCGAAAGGAATTCCTACGCCCGTGTCTTCGATGGAAATTCGACCCCGATATTCCAAGGTCCGGCGCACAAGTTCATCGTCGGCGTGGTCTTTCCGAAGCTGGCGCCCTTCTTCCGTTTCGAAGCGGACAGCAACATTTTCGGCCGGCACGTTGAATTTCAATAACTCACTTGCTGGTGCTGTCTCGTCCAATGCTCCCGTCGCTTCGGTGTCGATGACGATTCGGCAACCAGGTGAGTCGGCGTCATAGGCGTTCTTCACGCATTCCAGCAGCGCCTGCTCGACGTCTGTCACGAGTTCGCTGCCAAGCTGGACAAGAACATGCGCTCCGACGCGCAGTTCGCCGCGCTGATCAGTCACTCAACATCATTTCTTGATCATTCATGGCTGTTAACTAGCCACGCAATATCGGATCCGCAACGATTCAACCAAAGAGAGATTGCTCTCGATCGTCCCGACGCCGGGACCGTGGCAACATTGCCTTAGAAGTTTGCGCGCTCTTTTGGAGAGATTGCGCATGTCCCGACGCAACGCCTCCAGGAAATCGACGCGTTCTGGAGGCGAGCAACGTATCCTCCACGACCCAATCCACGTCCATTTTCGACAAATGCGAACGGCGGGTTTGAGGAGCCTATATTGCGCTCGCCTATGACGTATATCGGGCGCGTAGCAGCCGACGATCGCCAGCAAATCCAACGTCCGCTTTCGGGTGCTAACCGGCGCTGGTCGCAATGGCCGACATCAGGCGCTTTGCGGCCTGTTTCTATCTCTCATTCAACCTCTGTTCTGCGATCGCCTTCACCTCGGCCTGGAGCAGCTCGATGCGCTCGACGAGCCATTCGAGTTCGGGGCCGGTGATCTTGTAGTGCGGCGAGTAGCGGGCGTTGACATAGGCCTGCTGCAGTAGCTCGAAGCAGCGGCGGCCGAACTTGCTGTCGCGGGGCCATACCGGGATCAGGTCGCGCGCGATGTCCTCGGATTTGTCGCGCAAAAAATTGATCTTGTGCGATTTCGGTGAGTAGAGCGTGATGACGTGCAGCACGGTATGGTAGAAGTGCTCGGTTGCCTGATGGAGTTGGAACGCCGCGATATTATTGTAGCCTTGTGAGATGCCAAACTTGGCCATCTCCAAAAACTGGCTCGCGGTTACAAACCATTTGTCGAAATATACCCGCGCCTCTTCCCGCGCTTCCTGGGCCGTCAGAGGCTTCGGCGTATCGAACGCCTGCGTCCCGAGCTCGTACAGCACAATCCCGTCGCGCACGATATCGATGAAGAAGGGCCGCCCCCGCGAGAGCTGCTGGTTCACATCGGTGAGACTGTGGACAATTAGCCCTACCGGCGCCGACAGCTTCTTGGTCACGCCGTAGTCGCGCAGGAAGCGATCCTCGGCCTTGTACCAATAGTCGACCGGATCGGTCAGCCGCTCGTCGTTGACGACGACGAGGATATCGTAATCCGAGTAGTAGCCGCCGACCGGATCGGCGACCCAGTCGCCGCGAGCGTAGCTTCCGTAGAGGATGACCTTGAGGATGCGGCCCTGCTTCTTCCATTTCTGGGTCGCGAGGGATGTTGCGTCCTCGAACTCGGCGAAAAGGATTTCGACGATACGCGCGAGGTCTTGCTGCTTGCTGCTGGGAAGATGATCGAGATCGGTTTTCATGTGCATGAATCCTAGCCGAATATTACGGTGTGACAACGAAAAGGGTGAGCCCCGCGCCCGCCGAAGCGGACGCGGGGTCCGGCTGTCAGTCGGCCGGGTTCCAGATGACGGCGTAGGTGTCGTCGTCGTCCTGCCCTGCGGCGCGGCCGAGGTTGGCGTAGAGCCGGCGTGGTCCGAACTCGGGTGCCGCGAGGCTCAGCGACACATAGGTCTTGCCGGACACCTCGCCGGTGCGGACCCAGCCGGCGCCGATCTCGACGCCTTCGGAGAAGACCCGGAAATCGGGCTGGACCTCGTTGCCTTTGTTGCGGTTGGGGGTGATCTCGATGCTCGCGCGGATCGAGAGGGTCTTGAGCTGGCCAACGAAACCTTTTTCGATGGTGCCGTTCACAAAGCCGATAGCTGCCATTGTTCGTCTCCTTGATTGCTGCCGGAGACCGTCCCCGGAGCGTGAGCAGGAAAAGGACGGGCGCACGGAGACGGCGCGCACCCGCAGGGCCGGAGCGTCAGCGAAGGACGGACGGCCCAAGCTTTTTTGGACGCGGCACGCGTCGGCGCGAGGAGCCCACGCAGCGGGCGGGGAAAAAAGCGAAGGGCCGGCCGTTGCGCGGTGTATCGCGCCCGGCCACACGGCTCACTCCAGCACCGGGACTATCGCCGGCGGGGCCAGGTGACGCATGGCGGCGGAGGGTGAACGCACAGGCCATCGAAACGGACATGGCCGGCACCGCCCCGCGCCCGTCGCAAAGCGCTTGAAGTTTCTTCCTCTCGCATAGGCAGCGGCCCAGTCTATGCGGAAGACCGACGGAGGCGCGATCGGAAACCGGTGTATCTGCCCATGCGGTCGGCACGCGCTCCAAGTCGCATGCGGGCACCGCGGCTCGAACCTGTTCCGGCGGGGCAGCGCTCCGACCGATCGCGATCGATATCAGGAAGGCGCGACTCGCTCCGTCATCTTCTGATTGTCGGCAGTAGGTCAGCCCACTGTTCGGATCGATCGACGTACGCGAGCGCCCGGTTTCGCGTCATCAAAATAGTCCATTTCGGACGCTTCATTGATATCAGGCCATGAATAGGCGCCGATCTTCATTGTCGGATTTCGAAGGCGCACGTATCTCTATGGCAAAAGGGCAAAGATCGCGTGCGATCCAAAGGAGGCGATGAATAGACGGGTCGGCCAGCCGAAACGACCAGAAGGGCTTTATCTCGATCGAATGGTGGCGAGACGATTTTCTGGCCATACGCCGCGCGGTGAAGCGCGGGATCATCGTGGTGGAGGCGGCCGGGAACGGCGCCGAGAATCTCGACGACGCGCTATATGACGTGCCTGGCCCCCGTTTCCCGGGCGATTGGGAAAATCCTTTCAAACCCGGCGCAGATTCGGGAGCGATCATCGTCGGAGCGGGCGCGCCGCCGCGTGGAAATCATGGCCCTGCCCGCTCGCGGCTCGGCTTTTCGAACTACGGTCAGCGGGTCGATTGTCAGGGATGGGGCCGCGAGGTGGCGACAACCGGCTATGGCAACCTTTATGCCGGTTCGAGCGAAGACGAGTGGTACACCGACAGCTTCAGCGGCACCTCCAGTGCGTCGCCGATCGTGACGGGCGCGATTGCGGTTCTTCAAGGGATCGCGAAGGAAGCAGGTACGCTTCTTACGCCGGACAGCGCACGCACCAAACTGAGGTCGACCGGCACACCGCAACAGGCGAGCCCGACCGCCCCTGTCAGTCAAAGAATAGGATCGCTGCCCGATCTGGAGGCGCTTATCGCGACCTTGTAGCGGCGCCGATCAGGAGCAGCCAAGTTTGCCCCGCGAACGGTTGAGCTCGAAACGCGCTAGCTGACGAGCCCATGATTTACACGCGCGAGCGACAATGACGTCATACGGACGTCAGGCGAATGGCGGACCGCAGTCAGTTTCATAGCCAGCCCGCTTCACCCGTACAGACTGATATCTGTCGATAAAGCGCTAAAGCGATTTCGTGAATTGCTTATAGGCATTGGTGTCCACGCCGAGCGCGTCCGCGACGTCGCTGATCTGGCGATGGTCCAGCGTCGAGCGGCCCCGGCCGTAGGTCTGATCATTGTCTTCGATAGCGGCGAGGAGCTCGGCCATGGTCACAGGCGTGAAATGGGGCAGAGCCGGCTCGATGAAGCGACCGAAACGCGCGTCTGCCGTGTCGTAGCTACGGCTTCCCGTATAGGCCTTGATGCAAGGCGAACTGCCCCGTCGGCTTCGCCCTCGCCGCTCGCGTCGGCCAGGAGGCGACGCCATACATGATCGTCGAGCTTGCCCAGTTCATCATGCTCCTCGGCCAATAGTGCGGCCAGATGCGCAGCCATGTCGGGGCTCTTGAAGCGGCCTCGCGCCCGGTTGTTGATGTCGGCCGCGAGCCGGCCGTCGACCTGAATCTGGGCGGCGGGGTCGAGGAGGCCGAACAGATCGCCATGATCCGCCAGGAAGGCGACCAGCGCGTCGAGCGGTTCGGCGTCCGGGCCGACATTACTGAATACGGGACGCTCCGCGCCGATCATGGCCCTCACCGCCGCCGGATCCCGGCTGAACAGGATTGCGAGCGTGTCCGCGTTGATCGCGCGGTTCGCCTCGGTGTCGGCGTTATTGAGTCTGAAGCAGAATTTCCAGAGGACGCGGAAAAGTTCGCGTTCGATCGCCGAGGGCATGTTCGGGAGATAGCGGGCCTCCAGATAGGTTTTCAATTTCTCGCGCGAGATCAGGAGCGCCTTGTTCGCGGCTATGTCCTCGACGAGCGTGTCGATCACCCGCTTCGAGAACAAGGCGGGCTTGAGCAGCACCGCTTCGAGCGCCATGCGGATTTGCGCGCGCGTGTCCTCTTTGGTTGGCCGAAAGAGCAGGTCCGCTGCCGTCAGGACGGGATGCGCCGACAAATGCCTCAACTTCTGCAGGTTCTGGAGCTGAACGAACTCGGATGTCTCGAGCATCTTCGTGCGCTTCGATATCTCGTCGAGAAGGTAGATCTCCCAGTCCGGACTGTTCGGATTGGCGACGCGCTTGATCTCGACATCGTCGAGCAGCTTGCCGGCGGCCGCATCGTTGTAAGGTCTCGCAGCGTCTGGAGCTTGTACACGAGATCGCACACGACCACGGTCCACAGCATGACCAGCGCGCTGCGGAAGCATTCGTTCGCATAAGACCGTGCGACTTCTTCGAAGTAGCTGCGGGTGCGAGGGTCGACGATGCGGTCGGCTGCGAGGTCGATGGAAAATGCTGACATATTAGTTCCCGTCTAGCGCTCGGCGTGCGCATAGGCCGATCGGCGGAGGGACGTCGTCATTGACGCATCTCTCGCGGCACCTTTGCCGGGCAAGCTTCAATACGTAAAGCCATTCGGACACTCTAAGATATCGCTGCCAGCGCTTCAGGCCATGCGTAGATCTCGTTCCGCCCCCGGTACCGGCGCCGTGATCATGAGGAGAGATATGGCCTATAAAGAAATCTTGTCGCACGATTCATCGAAATTGGCATGGTCAGACGAGCCCGGCCGTAGCAAGGCGTGAAAGATCACTGACCGGATTCGCGGACGGGCGGCCCGCGACCTCGGCTCGTTAACCGCGCCAGAAGAACGCGCACCAGGGGAATATGCAATGGACGGCAGGGCCGAGCTACTGATCGCGCGCGAGCCTGGCGATCTTACGGACCTTGCCGCGCGCAGCGCCGGTATCTGGATCGGGCTGTCGATCGACGACGCCGCGCACGCCGCGCTTCGACGCGATGGGTTCGATCCCGCCTCGGTCCGGCTGACGGGCCTCCATCCCTTCGAGTTCGCAGCCGCCCCCGATGGTGGCCTCGAGATCGTTGCGCACGCGAGCGATAGCGAGACGGCCGAAGCACTGCTCGATCTCTTCCGCATCTATTTCCTGCGAAGGTTGTTCGCCTAAGATCGGACGCCTCGGGCCCGGCAACTCACTGGCCTCCCTTCGAAACAGCCGACATTCGCCAGAATCACGGGAGGAGAACGTACAGCGACCAAGTGTCACCGCAGGCGGTCCGGACCAGCGACACCGACACCGCCTTGGCCGATCTACCGGCGTACCTCCGTCGCCATGCGGACGGCCAAGCCAGCGAGTACCGTCCCCATCAGCCACCGCTGCACAAGTGCAACCGTCGGGCGTCTTGCGAGGAGCAGCGCAATCGATGCGGCAGAAACGACGATCAAGGCGTTTACAATCAGACTAATGACGATCTGTACCGTTCCGAATATAACAGCCTGCCCAAGCACGCTGCTGCTTGCCGGATCAATGAACTGCGGCAACAGGGACAGGTACATGACAGCGATTTTCGGGTTCAGCAGATTGGTCAGGAACCCCATGAGGAAGAGTTTTCGCGGACTATCCTCTGGGAGGTCTTTGACCTGAAAAGCAGAGCGCCCGCCAGGTCTGATCGCCTGCCATGCAAGCCACAACAGATAGAGAGAACCTGCGATGCGCACGGCGTCATAAGCGAACGGTACCGCCAGCAGCAGGGCGGTAATACCGAACGCGGCACATAGCATGTAGAAGATGAAGCCGAGCGCAACCCCGCCGAGCGAGATAAGACCGGCAGTTCTGCCTTGGCAGATCGACCGCGAAATAAGATAGACCATGTTAGGCCCCGGAGTCAGGACCATCCCGAGGGCTATAGCGGCGAAGGCAAACAAGCTGGTCATATCTGGCATCTGCTTTCTCCATTTCGAGAAGGATGCCCAGACGCGCGACCAAATATTCTCGCGCTTCCCGATGGGTGCCCATCTTTCAGCGTCAGTCGCGCGACGCCGGCGGCAATAAGCGAATCCATCACTTATTGTAAAGAGGGCAGGACGCGAGCCCATGCGCGTTCTTTCCCATGCAACTGACCGTCGATCTCGCCCAGCAGGAAATCTTCATCCGACATCGCTGCTGGTACGGCAGTTTACCACTACACCTCTCCGATAGCATGCTGCCCGGTTTCGAGATCGAATTCGAAGGAGCGGACGCCCCCAAAAGTCAGGATCTGATGGCTGCGGATGCCTTCTGCCATTTGTCAGACCGGGACCCATGCCACACCTCAGACATTGGCCAGGGCCACGGGCCTGCGAAGCGGCGTCGAGATGCATCGCCTGATATGCAGGCTAGACCGGGAAGAAAAATCCGGACGTTCGGCGGGCGCGATCGACACTTCACCGGCAAAGCTTCCAGATCGGACCGATAGTATCTTGCTTTCGGTGTACCCGCACGCGAAGCATATCGGTTACGGGACCGGGGGCATCGGTAACGATGTCGGCGAAGACAGCTGAGCGGGTCAGCGGCGAGCCTGACGAGAAATGGGGGGATCGATGGCGCGCCGAGAGCTGCCGGTGAATTGTGGCCGTCATGGGAGAAATGCGGGCGCATGACCGGGCAGAATGGTTCGGATCAGAAGCTCGGCGGCCGCTATGTCCTCACCGACGTGGCGCGCAGCGGCGCGCAGGCCACCGTGGTCAAAGCGTTCGATTCCAGGAGCGCAGCGCTCGTTGCAATCAAGCGGGTCCGTTTCGGCCCCGACGATCAACGCGCGCAAGAGGGGTTCCAACGTGAAGTCCGGGTTCTTCAGACGCTAGCGCACGACCATATCGTCGAGCTTATCGATGTCGACCGCGATGCCGAGGGCCATTGGTATATCGTGCTCGAATGGATCGAGGAAAATCTCGAAGACGTGATCGAACGCGAAGGTGCGCTGCCTTGGCCCATCTTCTGGGATCGCTATGGCCTCCCGATCATCGACGCGATCATTTTCGGGCAGAAGAAGCGGATCGCGCACCGCGATATCAAGCCCAAGAATATTCTCGTCACGAGCGCAGGTGTACCCAAGCTCGCAGATTATGGCATCGCCAAGCTTCTGGATAATGGCGGCAGCTGGGCGCCCGTTGCGGGCTATACGTTCCGCTTCGATCACACGCCCGGATACACGCCCGCTCAGCCCGACGAGGAGGCCTATCTTTACAGTCGCGACTGCTTCGCCTTTGCTGCGGTTGCGGTGTCGTGCGTAGCAGGCCGGGTCATATCGGATAATGACGACATTGCGACGGCGCTCGAAGAAGCCGCGTTTCCGGCCGCTATTCGGCCGATCATCGAACAATGTCTGAGCGATAATCCGCAGGCGCGGCCTCGCTTGGCCTCGCTGCTGAAAGAGCAGATCGATCAAGCGCAGAACCAGGCGGATGAAGGTGACGCGGCCCTGGTTCACCTCGTCCTTACCTCCCAAGTGCAGAGTTTCCTGTCGACCCGTCTGAGTCTTTCCGGCCTGGCAGCGATCGAAACCTTCGTTCACGACGAGCTTGATGAAGTTTGCTGCATCCTCGCCAAGGAAGAAGAGGGCGAGTTCGCGAAGGCCGAGGTCATCGGCGCCACATGGCGCTTCGATGTTCTGGTAGCGGGAAAGAACCGTGAATCCTTGCATATCACGAAGGCCGCCGAGATCGGGGCCGGCCACGCTTCCGATCTGCGCGAAACCGGAAACCGGCGGCGCATCCAGATCAGTTTCAAGCGCCCGGCGGACCCCGAGCAGGCCGGCCGAAATTTGACGTCGGTCCTGATCGAGGCGCGTTCGGCACAACGCGCGCATGCTGCTGAACGCGAAGCGCGGGCGACGCAACGTATCTTCCGCATCTGGCGGAGCTATTTACGTGACCGAGCCGATCTCGAGGCGAAGCGCGCGAGCGCGATACAATATGTCGATCGCCACATTCGCGGGGACCAGGTCGTCTTTACGACCGAGCTTGCACAGCAAGAGGAATTGATCGGCCAAGAGCGAATGGTGCAAGCCGCGACGAGCCGGATCGGCGGACCGATCAGTGCCGTTTCCTTCACGCAGGTGACGATGGACGTCAATTTCGGCGATCCGAAGAATTTGCGGCGACGCGGCGAGATTCTCATCAACACCATTGCGGCGCAGCGAGCGCTCACGCATCAATCGCAAGCGCTCGATGCGGTAGTGTTCGGAAGAAGCGTCAGCGATCGGCTGAAAACACTCGCGCTCGACCCGCGGAACGCCTCTCCCGCAATGCCCGTCGAAGCCGTCACGCCGACGGACGAGCATTTCGACGACGAGAAGATCGATATCTTGTCGAGGGCGCTCGGCGTCGAAGATATCCTCGCGATCGAAGGCCCGCCGGGAACAGGGAAGACGAAGCTCATCACGGAGATCGTCGTTCAGTGGCTGAGGCGCAATCCCGATGACCGCATCATGCTGTCGTCGCAGACGCACATCGCGCTCGACAATGTTCTCGAACGGGTGGCCGAGCTCGATCCCGACGTCGAGCTCATCCGGATCGGCCGCGCCGACGAACCCAAAATCTCCGAGGCGAGCAAGAAGCTGCTGCTCGAGAAGCGCGTCGAGGCGTGGATCGCCGACGTCCGCAAACGCTCGGAAATCGAGATGAACGAATGGGCCGAGCGCAATGGCGTCGACCGCGCGACGGTCGAAGTCGGGATGAAGGTCGAGCGCCTCCTTCAGCTTCTGCGGCGGCAATCCGAAGTCGCGTCGCAAATTGCCGCGATCAAGGCCGAGCGCGACGGGGTCGGCGCGGCCGCGGGAGAGGATGCGATCTTCGACGAGGAAGAAATTGCCGAAGAGACGACACAACTCGATAGCGAAATCGGTGGCTTCGAGCGCGAGCTTCAGGCGCTTCGGGTCGATGAACGCAAGCTTCGGGACGAAATGCGCGAAGCAGGCTCTTATGCGGCAGAACTCGCAAACTCGAACGACGTCGACGATCTCACGGATTGGGCAGTGCATTTTCTCCAGCCAGGCTCGGCGGAGGACGCCTGCCGCGAAAGATTGGCCTTGCTAGAAGAATGGAATCTTCGCGTAGGCCGGTCGGCGGATTTCAACGCAGCGCTTCTCTCCTCCGCGCAGGTCATTGCGGGCACCTGTGTCGGTGTCGCGAGCGTTCGCGGCATGGAGGAAGTCGCGTACGATCTTTGTATCATCGATGAAGCGTCGAAAGCGACGGCGACGGAAATGCTGATCCCGATGGTACGGAGCCGGCGGTGGATCATCGTCGGTGATCCGAAGCAGCTTCCGCCGTTCTTCGAGGATCTCGGACAGGAATTGCGTTCGGAGTTCGACGATGACGAAGTGAAAGCCACGCTTCTGGACCGGATGCTCGATCCGCAGGACGGGCTTCCAGCGGGATGTCGTGCCGTATTGCGCAACCAGTATCGGATGATCGAACCGATCGGCAATCTCGTCAGCGCATGTTTTTACGAAAGCCGCCTCAACAGCCCTGTGAAAACACATGGGCTCAAGCTGGCAATGGCGATCCCGATGCCGATCACCTGGTACAGCACGCACGACTTGCCCAATCGCAGCGAGCGAAGCCAGGGTCAGACATTCGACAATCCCGCTGAGGTGGCGATCATTCGCGACCGGCTCAAAAGTCTTCAGTTCGTCGCCAAGGCTCAGAAGCGGCGCATATCCGTTGCTGTCATTGCGGGATATACCGCGCAAGTCACATTGCTGAAGGACATGGAATCGCAAGGCGTTGCCGAATGGCCGGATCTCGACGTGGTGTGCAACAGCGTCGACGCGTTCCAGGGCCGCCAGGCAGACGTGTGCATTTATTCGGTCGTACGCTCCAACCCCAAGGGTAATCTCGGATTCTTGCGAGAGCAGCCTCGGCTCAACGTCGCGCTATCTCGCGGAAAGAGCGCGCTCGTGATCGTCGGCGATCAGATGTTCTGTCGTTCGGCGGACGGCCGCAACCCGTTCAAACCGGTCATCGACTATATTGACGGGCATCACCAGTTTTGCGCGACGGAGGTTTTGCAATGACCCCCGAAGAGGTGGCCCGCCTGCATCAGTTTCGAGACGGCTTCACCCTCGTCGATTACGGCGAGGTCGGTCTGCCGGTATTCCGTCTGACGATCGAGGCGATTACGACCGCGCAGCGCGCGATTCCGACGATACAGGAATTTGTCATGCGCTGCTTCGCGCTTGGAATCGAGCGTGAAGCCGAGGTCGCGCGCATGCTCGGTCTCAAGCTCGAAGTCGTGCAGGCCGCAACGAATCTGCTCGTGAGTGATGCCTATGCGCTCCGATATGCCAGCGCACTGGATCTCGACAATTTTCGGCTGACCGAGGCGGGTGAGGCTCGTCTGAGAGAAGAAAAGCTCGAAGTTCCTCAAGAGGAAATGCTCGTGATCGATTATGACGGCATCCGGCGTTTGCCGATCCGGCTGGCGAGCGCGAACGTCCATCGTGCGGCCGAACTTCGAGCGCATGGTGCGATCGAGATTCGCCCCTACCCTGCCGACGCGCCGCCTATATCCGAGCTTTCTATTCCCGATGTCACGCGGGTGATCCGACGTCAAAGCGGCGAGGATTTTCGGCGGACCGTTCTCGCCCTCAAGCGGATCGTCCGCCGAAACAACCTATTCCGCGAGGCCGTCGCGCTCGTATTCGCAGCGGACAGGGGAAGCGAAATCCAGATCGGCTTCGCGATCGACGGCAAGCTTTCCGACCAGCATGAACGCGCGTTCGCAGAGAATGGCGGCCCCCGGAAGATGGGCTTCGTGAAGTCGGTTGGGGAAGGCGATGTGCGGAGACGTCTCGAGCGCCTCGTCGGAAAGGAGATCATCCGGTCCCTTCCGCCCCGCGCGCAAATGCTGGAAATGCGTTCGGAGCAGATGTTGGCCGAGGGCGAGGTGCGGGCGCTGGCGGGGGCTGCGAGCGCTGGAGGGCGAAATTCTCCGGCCGCGCAGGCGCTGACCGCGGCGCAAGAGCGCCTCGGCCTGGCCGAACATGCGATCGAATCGATGCCGATGCGTCCGCTTGCCTGCTATGAGCAGAGCCAACTTCTCGAGGAAGCGATCGGCGCGGCGCGCAAATCGCTCATCGTGACGAGTGCGGGACTTCAGCCGGCGATCGTCAACAGCTATGTCGTCAGGGCTTTCGACAGGTTGCTCGAAAAGGGCGCGGCAATTCGCATCGAGACCGTCCTCACACCGACGACCAAGCCGCGGAACGGCGACTATTTCGACCCGCTGGCCGAGCTCGGCAGGCGAATGGATAATAACGCCCTCACCCTGGTCAAGGTCGCAAGCCGGGAACTGTATTTCCTCGTTCAGGACGATGACCTCGCGGTCGTTTCCAATCGGCCATTCCTCGGGGAGGTAAGCCGCAAAAATGGATTCATAAAGGTCGAAGGGCTTGTCACGCGCGATCCACACTATGTACGGATGATCCGCGAGACGCTGCTTGCTTCGACCGAGAGTCGCCGTGAAAAGAAATAGGACTGCATGGATTGCGACCGACACCGGGGCGGTGCGCGCCGTAAACGAGGATCGCTGCTTCGTCGGATCCTGGACGAGCGACGGCCGTGACGGCGTAGCGAGCGTCACTCTTGCCGAGGATTTTTGGAGCGCTGCGATCGCGGATGGGATGGGTGGTCACGACGCGGGGGAATTGGCGAGCGAGACCGCAATTGCCGCGCTGCAGCCCCTCCTCTCGCGCATGATAGGCGACGCGGAAGTCGGCGCGATCGTCAACGCAGTGAACGAGCAGGTTTTCGAGGCGATGTATTCGCCTCGGGGCCGGCCCGGCATGGGCTCGACAATCGCGGCTATCGTCGGAGGTCGGGACCGCACACTTCTTTTCAATGTCGGTGATAGCCGCATCTATCTGTTGCGTAACGACAAACTGGAGCAGCTCAGCACGGACGATACTTTGGATCGGCGACACCCCGCTGGACCGCGCAATCATGCCCTGACCCAATCGCTGGGCGGGACCGTCAGCCGCTTATCGGTGGTCCCTCATACCAAGAGCCTGGCTCTCGATACGTCGGACCGTATTCTCCTATGCTCGGACGGTCTGACCGATATGCTCTCGGATGCGGACATCTTCACGGTCCTTTCCGCGCGGCCGGAGCACCCTGCCCAAGCCCTGGTCTCGGCGGCGCTGCGAGCAGGTGGACGGGACAATGTTACGGTCGTTCTGATCGACAAGCTGATGCCTGCATCAGCGTGATCGGCCTCGAACCGTCGACGATGGCGATTCCGGTCAGAGTTGACGGCCGCGCTTCTTCCAGCCGACATCGAGCAGACGGCCGTCGGCAAGGGATAGTCCGTCCGCCGAACGCGCCTGACCGCCTTGACTCTGCGACGAAGCCGAGCCGTCGGCTCCAGCTGCCGGGCGGCAGTGACGACGACCCCGGTTCTACGACTGTCCCGACAGTATTCGATCTCGACCGACGTCACCTCCTGCTCGGACAGGATGAACAAAACGCTGGCCACAATCTCAGGGCCGTTAAATGCCTCGACATGCAGTCTGATGGAATGTTCGCGCAGGATATTGCAGCCATTCGGCGGGCCACTGCCTGAGAGCGGACCAGCCGCTGTCATAGCCGATCGCCCGAAAGCTGTCTGGGAGGATCGACAGGCCGACAGGCTGGCGGGGTGCATCTTTGCGGCGGAGCGGCTGGCCCACCACAAAGAGCTAAGGGCGGATCGCGATCGAGACAGCTGCCGATCTCATCTGCCCCCTCACGTCCTCGTCGCTCTGGGACGTTTTGGTCGGCAAGCGCGGATAGCGAGCGGACGCTTGCAGGCGTCATCTCGAAACGCTTCTCGAAGGCATTCTTGCAGTTCCGCCGGACGTCGTTCCCAACCAGAAATCCGAAACCGGCTGAACAGACTTGTGCACAGGCTTCGCGGCGTCGGCGAGGAAGTGCTGACCCGCCGGAGTAGCGGCGACGCCGCGGGGTAGCCGGTCGAAGATCAGCGCGCCCAGCCCAATGCTCCAGCTGCGCTAACCGGCGGCTGACCGAGCCGTGAGTGAGCGACAGCCGCTCCGCGGGGCTCCAGAAACTGCCCTCCTCGGCGGCAACGAGTACCGCGACAATCGCGTCGAACGGCGGCAGATTGTCCAAGCTGTGCGTCATATGCACATAAAACTACCAACCTGCTCTCTATGTCAACAAGCAGCGTCGCATCAGAACCGGGGAATGAGATACGATCCTTCTGCAACGTCATGCTCGTTCGCCGTACGGCCGTCCGACCGCGGTGAGTGCGCTTCATCCGCTCGACCCGCGGCTTGCCTGCACCGCGTCGCTCGCCCCCCCATCGGTGAAGCCACTCTTCGATGAGCGGGGCCGTACGCGCTGCGCCGATCGGCGCAGCCATCGCCACGATCTTCCTCTGGGCCGGGTCGTTCCTTGCCATCCGCTACGCAGTGGATAGCATTGCCCCAATGCCTCTCGCTGCTGCCCGGTTCGCGATCGCCGGGCTCGCGGGCTCCGTCTGGCTTGCAATGGCGCCGCGCGTCCGTCCGGTACGCGCTGATCTGCCCCGCATCCTGCTTTGTGGTCTGGTCGGCATCGCGCTTTATAACATACTGCTGGGCGCCGGCGAACAGCATGTCGGCGCCGGCGTCGCCGCTTTCGTCGTTGCCACGCAGTCGCTATTTGCCGCCCTCGCCTCGTGGCTTCTTGAAGGCAAGCGTCCCAACCTTCGCTTCGTCGCGGGCTGTTGCATTTCGGCCGCCGGGCTGGCTTTGGTGGCAGCGCTCCCCGATGTCGCGGGAAGCGCATCTGGCATGCTATATTGCATAACTGCCGCCTCCCTGTCGGGCATCTACTTCGTGATTCAGCGCCCGCTTGTGGCTCGGCTTGGCCCGCTTTCGGCCGCATTGTCGACCATGGTAGCCGGCGGGCTGATTCTTTTTCCGTGGGCGCCCGGCGCGTTGGGCGACGTCGTGAGACATCCGGATCTACTCGTACCACTCGCTTATCTCGCGATTTTTGCCAGCGTTCTCGCCTACTTCCTGTGGATGGTCGCGCTGGCCGATCTCGGCGCGGCCCGCGCGTCGCAGTTCCTCTTCCTGATGGCGCCGGTGGCGGCGATCATGGAATGGTCGGCCGGTCTCGAACCCTTCCGTCCAGCTGTCGTGGTGGGTGGTGTGCTTGCTGTTGCAGGTCTGGTGGTTGCATCAAAAAGTGCGGAATAGGGAGACGGAGGCTCGGCGTCATTCCGCATCAGCCGCCCGCCGTCGCCGTTTCCGGTCCAGCAGTATTTAACGTCGAAGTTCAGGGAGCGATCGTTAGCGCGGTGCTGAAACGGGATTGCGCGTCGCGACAATGATCAATGTTCGGTCCCGCCATACCGAAGAGAAAGGCCGAGGCGGCGGCCCCGGCCTTTCCATTTCCGACGCTATCTTCGATCAAAAGACTGTGGCTTTGATCCCGACGAAGAAGGACCGGCCTTCGGCGCTGATCGGATAGGCAACGGCGCCGACATCCGGCTTGCGGTCCCAAAGATTGTTGATGCCGCCGTAGATCTGAAAGCGGTCGCCGACCTCCAGGCTGGCGTAGAGCCGCTGGTTCAGCTTGTCGCTGTACCAGAAATAGCCCGGTTCGATGTAGTCGGGATTTGCCGCTTCCTGCTCGCGCGTGACGCGGCGCGTCTTCGAGAACCAGTCCACGCCGTAGTTGATCGTTACCGGCCCCTTCGTCCAGCTCAGGTCGAACGTACCGCTATACCGGGGCGCCGGGTAGACAGCCAATTGCATCTCATTCTCCGGTTCCGCGCCAAGGCTCGGCACGAAGGAGAGCTTGTGGAGATAATTTCCCGCGACACGGAGGTTGAACTTCCCGGCATTGTCGAACGGCTCGAATCCATAGTTGACAACGACGTCCAGTCCGGACGTCCGGAACGATGCCACATTTGCGGGAATCACCGAAAAGTCGAAAACATATCCGGTCGTGGGGCTGCGCTCGATTGCACTGCAGTAGACGTTGTCGAGCGTCGGCTGGTCGTAACAGAGATCGACGATGTCCTGGGCGGTCGAATACTGGATCGCCTGCTTCAAGCGGATGTCGTACCAGTCTGCCGTGATTGAAAGGCCGGGAACGAAGCCCGGCCGGATAACGAGACCAGCCGTCCAGGTTTTCGCCGTCTCTTCGTTGAGATAGCGGTTGCCGCCCTGCGTGCCGAGAAGGCTGCTGTTCTGCGGTGAGGTCTGATCGCCTGCCGGGTTGAACGTCGCAGGATTGATGCCGACCGCAGTCAGGGCAGCCGAACAGTTGGCCGCCCGATATTCGGTTCCTTCCGCCAGCCGATCGGTTCCGCACGGGTCGGTGATGAACTCGTAGGTTCCCGACGTCGCCGCGAACAATTCGGTGATATTGGGCGCGCGGACCGCCTGCGAGTAGGTGGCACGGAACAAGATGTCGCGGACCGGCGACCAGGTCCCGTCCACCTTCCAGGTGGTGGTGGTGCCCACCGTCGAATAGTCTGAAAGGCGGACCGCGCCGCCGACAGACAGATCGTGCGCGAAAGGCACGTCCCTCAGCAGCGGCAGGTTGATTTCGCCGAAAACTTCCTTGACGTCGAAGCTGCCCCGATCGACGAACGCCTGCGAGCTGTCCATCAACTGGCCAGCTTGCGTAAAATCGGACGGGATCGAATGGCTGCTTTCCTTGCGATACTCGGCGCCGATCGCAAAGCCCACAGGTCCGCCAGGCAGCCGGAAGAAAGACCCGGTGTCGCCCGACAAGGATGCCGACACGACGTGCTGCCGGATACGAGCCCAGTCGCTATGGTCGACGGTCACGAAATCGAGCGCGGCCTGCGAGGGCGCGCCTTGGCCCAGAATATTGAGGGGAACACACTCGCCCGGGCGGAACGTCACGGGAGCACCGTTGAACGTCGGCTGCCCACCGTAGTTGCCACCGTAGATTTCTGTCTCACCTGGAAGGTTGATCCGGCAGGTAACATTGCCGTTTGCATCGGTGACCGCGTCGAGCGCAGCATAGTAACGATCGGTCAGGCGATCATTGCGATTGGTCGCCTTCTGGGTCGACTGACCGAAGACGTAAGAAATATCATATCTGAGGCCCGAACCAATGTCTCCGGTGGCACCGACCACCGTGCGCCACAACTCGCGGTCCATCTCTGACTGGCGAACCCCGAAATCGAAATTGTCGCGGCTGAAAAGCGCCCCATCGGCGCCCGCGGCGCCGAAACGCTCGATCAGAAAGGGATTGCCCGGCAGCAACTCGGTATAAAAGTCATATGTCGGCTGTGCGAAAGTGTTCGCTGTCGACCGGACATATTTGCCCTCGGCATAGAATTCGAGCGCAGGGCTGACTTCGTAGCGCGCCATCAGATTGGCGATATGCCGACGAGAGTAAGGGATATAATCGCCATAATAGATTTCGCGCGGGGTATTGGTCCCGCCAATGGCGAGGCCGCCACCGCCCGGGAGGGCGATGCCGCGATCATAAACGCCCCCTTCGCCGGTGCGATCGGGAACCCCGTCGAAATCCAGGTCGATCGCCCCGCCCATCCAGCTGTCGGCCCAGGTCAGATTGCTGTAGAGGACGCGGTCCGGGACGTTGGGATCGTCGGGGAAGTCCTGATTGTTCCGGACAAACGCATAGGACGGTCCGGTGCGACCGTAGTTCAGCCGCTGACTCTGGCTGAAACGGTCCGTTTCGTTGAACTCATAGGCGAGAGTGACATTGCCTCGCCCCTCGGCGAAATTCTTCCCGAAGGTCGCCGCGACGTAGCGGTCACCCGCATCGCCGCGCTGCGAAATTCCGGTTTGCGCGCGCACGCGCAAGCCCTCGAAATCCTTCTTCAGAATGAAATTCACGACCCCTGTGACGCCATCGGCACCGTAGATGGCCGAGGCGCCCCCGGTCAGCACGTCGACGCGCTCGACCAGGTCGGTCGGGATGGTGTTGATATCGACGGCGGCATTGCCGGGAATACCGGCGACGTGGCGCCGTCCATCGACGAGCACCAGCGTGCGGCTGCTGCCGAGATTGCGAAGATCGAGGGTATTGACCCCGACAAGCTGGGCATTCGGAAGATTCGAACCCGCAACGTCGATATTGGTCGTCGAACCCAGCAACGCGGGATTTTCGACCAGATAGTCGGTCAGATTGACATTGCCGGTCCGCTGGATCGTCTCGGCACTGATGACCTGCACCGGGTTGGGCGACGACAATTCGGGGCGAGCGATGCGCGAGCCGGTAACGACGATGACATCGCTTTCGTCCACCGCGTCTGCCACCGGTTGATCCTGCGCGAGGACGGGAACGGACGCGAACATCGCAGCAATGGCCAACGGCGCTGCGCCAAGCCGCAGACTCCGGTCGAAGGTATTTTTCACGGTAAAGTTTCCCTAGCTATTAGAAAGAAGGCGAAGAATACGCCGGGCGGTCAAAGGCATGGATCATCGAGGATCGTCCGAATACCGAGCCGGCGCGCGTCCGGATGCACGATCAGCCGGGCAGTCTCGGGCGGGTCGGCAGATTGGGAGGCATCGCAAAAGCGAGCTGGGCAGTATCAAGCGGCCCCCGCTCATTGCTGGCGCCAGGAAGCAGGCGGTATCCCGTACTTTCCCCGCGCATGTCGGGGTTTATGATCCGACAGATATAGGAGGCACCGTCAGCCGAGCAGTTTGATGGAGCTTCCAACGCTGCCGCCGGGGTCACGACGCCATGAATAGACGAGGCGAGAGCAGCGGCGTGCAGGGAAGCGATCATTCTCATCGCGTCGGTATAGATCGCCGCAAACGTCGCGCGAAGGCCGCCGGACAGCGTCATTCGACCATTTGCCGCATACTCTCCGAAACATCCTGGACCTGTGCACGCGCCGACAACCGACCACTCGCCAGGCAGGCAAGCGATGCCCGCGTCCGCCGCTATTTCGAGGTTGGAGCCTCCGGACGCGCCAGCGACGCCAGCCAGGGTTGACATGGGCCGCCTGGCTGGATTTCCGACGACTGGGCCGAAATCTCTGCATGGTCTTACCGAGGCGGCCGCCTTTATGGCTTTCTTGACGCGGAAAAACTCCTGCCGAGAACCGCGCCATAATCCCCGACGCCATATTCGGCGCCGTCCCGGAAGCGCATCATGATGCGTTGCACGGGCCAGACAATGCTTCCATCCGAAAGCTTCAGGCTGATGTTGATCTCGCCCTCGGGATCGCGGTCGTCGCCGACCCACTCCCCTCCAAGCTCACGCAGAAGCGTCAGCCCGACATAGCCTCCGAGCGCGAACAGGCTGAAACCGACATTCTCGGAGAACAGTCCCCCGGGGCGCGCCACGCCAGCAGGCGCATCGCGATCGAACAGCCGGTCGATTTCATAGAGGCTGCAAAGCGTGAAGTCGGTTCGGAAGCCCACGTCCCGCAGCCGGTCGGCGATGTCCTTCCCGGCCGACACGGCCTCTGCGACGATGCGCGGCGTGGATGACAGATTTGCCGATCCCGATTCCCCCGTTCGAGACCAGGTCGCAACCCGTCTCACGATGCGCGAGAAGACGCCGCCTTTCATGCTGTTTCCCTTCCCGCGATAGATGACGAGCGACAGGCTGCGACTGGCGGTCCGCTCACCATGTGGACGCAGTCGAGCAAGGCATGCGCCCGCCGTTGTTCGGCATGCCCAGTTTCCAGCGGGTGGTGTTGAACCGCTGCGCGGTCGACGTCGCGCAGATCTTCGCCCATTTCGCGGCGTTGTAATTCTTGTACTCGGCGATGAAGACCGCCTTGTTCTGCTCGACGTAGCGCTGGAGACCGACGACGAACTCGCCGGTGACGGAATCCCACGGATCGGTGCATTCGTCGTACTGGAAGCATTCCTCGTTCAGCATGAAGTCGAAATAATCGGCGAGCTGGCGCGTCTGGGCAATATCGCCCTTCTGTCCGATCGACAGGCCGAGATCATGCGCCCAGCCGGCGAGTGCACGATTGTAGGCAAGCTGGTCGTCGAAGGTTAGCGGAAAGCCGGAGTCATTTTCCCAGCCATTGATCTCGTCGGGATCGACGGCATCGAACCCCTTGTCCTTGCACATCTGCATGCGCGCTTTCATGATCGGTTCGAGTTCCGAAATGCGACGAATGTCGAGCCAGTAGCTGCCCGGCCAGCCCAAGTCGTCCTTGCCCCATATCTGCGGCGTGAGGGCCTGGAACTTATAGGCGTCCTGCCGATAGGTTTCGTAGACGCCGGCATCGAAGTAGCAGATGACCTTCTTGCCGCGGTTGTGAAGGAAGCGAACGGTTTCTCCGGTGTTGGCCTCGCCGTCGATGTCGTAGATATCGGGCTCGGGAAGCGGGTTCCCGGCAAAGTCCCGCAAGCCCATCTGTTTCGGATTGTCGATGTTGAGCGGGCCGCCCAAGACCCAGTGGAGCGCGAGAGGCTTCTCGGCGGTCGGCTGCCACCATTCCGCTGTTTGCGGCGTGCCGCCCGAGACGGCGACAAAGAACAGGAAGGCCTGGAAGATACCCAGACAATATTGCGCTGACGTATCGAGCATTGTCACTCACCTCCGATGTAAAATCTCCGGTCCATCCCCCCGACGGGCTCACCGCCGTCCCGGCCCTTGAGACCTTTGCGAGACCCTTCGGCCACCAAATCGCCCTGATGAAGGCGAGGCCGCCCGACACACGCTGCCCGTCCGCTCACGCCGCGGTGCGCCGCCAACGCTCCTTGCGCGCAAAAAGCCATCACTCAGGCTCATGACCGGCTGACCGTCCCCTCACCTTTTCAGAGCCTCGAGACGAGATGCCCGCTCGCTCGAACGTGCGTCGTGCTCGCGGTCTGCTCACTTTATCGGCGGGCCATGATGACGCGACAGGCGCGCGGCGGATGGTCAAACCATACCGTCCGACAGATGCGTCGCCGGCGAAGGGGGCGGGAGTTGTCCGATATTGTGCCAACTTTGCCGCGCGCCGGCGAGCTACATCCGCAAGCGGGAGCTGGTTACTCTTCCGGGATACCCCGCGCGCGCGTCGCAGGCCGGACTGCCGCCCAGCCAGTTGGAAAGCTCCATGTCCGCGCTTCGGCCTCGCCGGACATTGCCGCGGCGCGCCTGGACGGTTACAAACGCGGCCATGAAGTCCGCCCCCTGTACCATCTGACCGCGTCCCGCGCGTGAAGCGCGAGGACCAGCAACGGCGCCGACAAGCAGCGGCGCCGGCAGAATGATGCATGGCTTGAATGCCGCATGGCTTGAATGCCGCCGGCGCCCGGCGCCGGTCTTCCGGACGAATATCATGACCAATTATTTCGAAAGCCCCTTCAAGGGCATCACGCTCGACCGCCAGGTCACCCATCCCAACATCGAGGTGGGGCGGTACAGCTATTATTCGGGCTATTATCACGGCCACGGATTCGAGGACTGCGCCCGCTTTCTCCTGCCGGACGAGGGCGCCGACAAGCTGATCATCGGCAGCTTCTGCTCGATCGGCTCGGGCGCGGCGTTCATCATGGCCGGCAACCAGGGGCATGGGCAAGACTGGATCAGCACCTTCCCCTTCTACCGGATGCCCGACGTGCCGGCCTTCGAGGGTGCATCCAACGGCTACAGGGCCGCCGGCAACACGGTCGTCGGCAACGACGTCTGGATCGGCTCGGAGGCGATCGTCATGCCCGGCATCACGATCGGCGACGGCGCGGTGATCGCCACCCGGGCGGTGGTGACACGCGACGTCGCATCCTACGCAGTTGTCGGCGGCAATCCCGCACGCCTCATCCGGCAGCGCTTCGACGATGAGCTGGTCGCGCACCTGCTCGAGCTCAGATGGTGGGACTGGTCCGATGCGCAATTGAGGGCCGCCATGCCCATCCTCTGCAGCGGGGACGTGGAGCGCTTGCGCGAACTGCGCGCGCCTTCGGCGTCGGACTGACGGGGCGATGGGCCAGCGCCAAGCGCGCTGGTCCATCGACCGCGGTTCGGCTGGCAACCGTCCGTCAGCTCTCTCAGTCGAAGCGGCGATCTGCCTGCGCAAGCGTGGCGGAACGGGCTACATGTCAACGACCAGCCGCGCCGTCAGGCGGCGGCTCTGGATGTAGGCGAATGCATTATTGCCTTCGACATCCCATCCGTAGACGTCGAACAGGTTCGTCGCCTGGAGGCGGACGACGGCGGGAAGCTTCGCGACGCGGAAGCGATACCGAATTCCGACGTCGACAAGCGTCCGCGACGGCACGCGGACGTCGTTCGCAGCGTCGGCGTAGCGCCGTCCGGCGTGCTGGAGTGCGACATCGACCGACAGCGAGGGAACGGCCGGAAGGCGATAGTCGACATTGGCTGCCAGGGTCCGCGACGGGGTGCCGATGGGCCGCTGGCCGATCGCGCCGGCGGCCACCTCAGTGCCCGCGATCGTCGCGTCGAGCAGCATGCCGCCCGCGACGAGCGTGAGCCCGTCGGCCGGCGAGCCGCTCAACGACACTTCGGCACCACGATGGTTGACGCTCCCGAGCCGGCGGAAGACGTTCGCCGTGTCGAGCCCGTAATAGGGCTTTCGGATGTCGAACGCCCCCGCGATCAGCGTCATCCCGCCAAGGCGCCACCGCAGCCCGCCATCGAACTGCCGCGTCCGGATCGCAGGCGGCGCCTCGTCACGGTTCACCGCCGTCTCGGGCGCCACGTCGCTTTCCTCGAGCCCGCGTGTCATCCCCCCGTAAAGCGCGAGCGACGGGGTGATCTCGAACGCCGCCGCGGCATTGAAAAGCCATGGGCGCGCGCGCGACACCGGAAGCACCCCGTCCGGCACTGTCACGGCTTTTTCATAGCCGGTGCGCTGGATCCCGAGATTGAGCTGACCCACGCCAGCGAGCAGCCCCTGATAGGCAAGTCCCGCGGTCCACTGCCGGACCTGATCGCTGGTGCGCTCGGAGAAGTTGAAGCCGGGCCGCGCGACCGGCAGAGCCTCGTCGAAGGGTGCCGGGCCGATATCGACCCGGTCCGAACCGCCATAATATCGCGCCTGGCGCCGCGCCCGCACCGAGAGGCGAAGCTCGTGCCGGCTTCTTCCGATCGCGAACGGTCGCGCCAGCGAGATTTCGCCGCTCGTCGAGGCGTTGCTGCGGCGCGGGCTCGCGATCACGCTGCGCGCCGCGAGCATCCCCGGCGCTGCCGCGTCGAGCAGGACCGTGTGCCCCTCGTCGGCGATATTGGCCGACCGGAACGCCCCGGCACGAAGGACGAGGGAGCCCTGCTGCGTGCGCCCCACGGCGCCATAGGTGATGCGCTCGACTTCATAGTCGGCCCAATCCTGACCGAGGAACCGCCGCCGGCTCATCCGCTCGGGCAGTTCGCGGCCGTTCCCGATCACGATCGGATAGCTTTCCTCGTCGTCGACCTGGATACGGCTCCAGAAGGGCTTGATCTCGGTTTGCGATCCCGGCCGCCACGCAAGCGAGGCGGCAATCGAGGTCACCTTGTTGCTGTTGCCGTACTGAAAGGCGTTGCTGTAAAAGCCGGCCCCCGCGGCAAGCCCGAGGCGGCGACCGTCGAGCGGGACGAGGGCATCGGCCTCGACCTCCCATCCGCCGAAGCTGGTGACCTTGGCCGCTGTGCTCAGCACCAGATCGTCGCCCGCGGCGCGCAGACGATAGTCGGCAACCCCCGACGGTGCCGGGAACGCATATCCTAAGGCCGACGGACCGATGCGGATGCGGTTGCCGGCCACGAGACGGCTCGTCAGCTCGGTCTGCCGGTCGATGTAGAGCCCCTCGATGCGGACGTTGCCCGCGTCGGTCGGCGAGAAGCCGCGCACCTCGGAAGGACTGTAGATACCGAGCGTCTCGCCGCCGATGTTCGAACCGAAGGCATCCTCGGCATCCGACACGGCATTCTCGTCCACGCGTTGCGCGTGGGCTGGTGCCAGGGTTGCGAGCGGGATCGGGAGAAGAAGCGCCGTTGCGGCGCGCAGGGACAGATTTGACATGCCTCCCGATGGCATTTGCCGGAGTCCCGAGACAGCCATGGGATCGAAGGCCACCTGTGCATCGAGCGCACGGGTCGGGCCAAGACGGCCGCAAAGCAGTGATTCCTGGCTAGACGATCGAAGCCATGCGCGACGCGGTCCCTCTGCCCTCCGGCGCAGCCCGCGTCGGCTGTCGCCTTCAGTCGGGAAAATCGGTGACGTCGGACGGCAGAAGCGGGCGCATGAAGCTGCGTTCGTATCGCAGGACACAGCCGCTCTCGTCGCGAAGCCGATCGGCTCTTATGAACAGGGGATCCTTCCCGAACAGACCGCGGTAGATTTCATACGCGGCGAAACTCTCGAAGCTGAAAAGCGCGATCGCGCGGTCGCTCGCGCCCTCGCCCGGCAGGAAATAGCCGTGATGCACGCCGCCATTCTTTCCCACGAGATAGATCCAGGCGCGTGCGAATGTCTCGAAGGCGGCGATCTTGGCGGGGTCCACCTGATATTCAACGACACATGTGATCATCGGATGTTTCCTTGCTTCCAGCGATGAGAAGTCGAATCCCGGTCGGACTTCATGGCGGCGGTGCCTGCGTCAATTCGAGATGGAGAAACTGGTTGAATGCGCTCTGCTCATAATCCGCGAAAGGCGCGCCATTCGCGAATCCGTTGCGTCGGTACAAGCCAAGCGCGGCATCGAATGCCGGGCCGCTTCCGGTTTCCAGGCTGAGCCGCAAAGCGCCCGATTCCTTTGCCGCCGCTATGATCCGGTCGAGGAGAAGCTGGGCGGCACCGCGCCGGGCAAAGTCGGGATGGGTGCGCATCGATTTCACCTCGGCGGTGCCATCCGCGAGCCGCTTCATCGCGCCGATACTTGCGATACGCTCGCCTTCCCATGCCGACCAGACGGTAACCGCCGGCGCCTTGAGACCCGTCAGATCGAGGGCAAAGACACTGCCGGGCGGCGAGCTCTTCCGCATTCCTTCGAGGTGGAGTTCGAGGAGCTCCCGGGTCTGGTCGCTCGACAGGTCGTCCTCGCGTAATTCGAACATGCACAGTTCCTTACTGCTATGGCGCGGCGGCGCGGAAGGAGGGGAGCCGAAGAAATCGGACAGCGCGATACCGCGGGTTGGAACGGCGCACCAACCGGAAGAGGCCCGCGTTACGGTTTGATACGGTTATCACGCTTCTTTCGGCGCACGGACATCACTCCGAACGGGGCCCTGCCGGCGGCTCAACGCTCGAACAGCCGGCGAATACGCGTCCTGGCTTCCAGCACATGCCCACGGACCTCGCTCTCGCGCGAAACCATGTAATGTGCGAGGGGATTGTCGATCGTGTCTTCCGATATCGGCAAGAGGATCTCCTCGCCGTAGCGGTCGCGTGCGGTCGGAATGCGCAGCATCGCCAGCCCAAGTCCCGCCGCGGCGGCCTGGAGCACGAGGTCATAATCTTCGAACCGACGATCCTGCGCGCGGGGACGATAGTCGATCCCCTGAGTCCGCAGCCAGCTTCGCCAATGGTCGGGATTGGAGTCGTGGATCAGCGGATGAGCGAGCAGGGACGAGGGGTCGGCCCGGTCGATCCTCGCCGCCAGACCGGGACTGGCGCACGGTACCAGACGCTCGCGCAGGAGCAATTCGCTCGTGACACCCTCGTACCGCCCTCTCCCGTACCGGATCGCGATATCGGATTCCTTTGCCTCGACATCACTCGGACGATGCTCGACGATGAGCTCGATCGAGAGGTCGTCACCCTGAAGGTCGGCGAGCGCAGGAAGCAGAACAAGGCGTGCGATCGATGGTACGACGCTAAGCCTGACGACCGAACGGCCCTTTCTCGGGCGCCAGCGTTCGCCGCTCCGTTGCAGCATTGCCACCGCCCGCGACGCATCGGCGAGGAAACGCTGGCCAGCCGGCGTAGGCGCAACGCCGCGCGGAAGGCGCTCGAAGACCGGGGCGCCCAGCCAATGCTCGAGCTGCGCGATCCGGCGGCTCACCGAGCCATGCGTCAGCGCCAGCCTCTCCGCCGCGCCGGAGAAACTTCTCTCCTCTGCGGCCGCAAGCGCAGCGACGATGGCATCGAAGGGCGGAAGATTGTCAAAGCTGTGCATTGATTGCGCATTTCATGCCCTAGATGTCGCATTTGTCAACGTCACCACACAAGCCGATGCTTTTGCAATTCCGCGTTTTGGAAGTTCGGGAACAATAGCGGTCGGTGACGATCGACCTCCCGCACCAATCTCTGGCAACCGGCCGGCAGTCCGGTCCGGCCCACCCAATGGATGGCCACGTTCCAAGGCATGTGCGGTCCCAACGATGTCGGCGGGCCGAGCTGACGAAGGTCGCGAGCGGCGGCTTGATCAAAGCGCCTGTCCGGAAGACAGGCGATCCGGATGTCGCCAATCATCGCGTCACCGACCATTCCAGCGACGAGTCACGCCCTTGCGTTCGGCAGCTTCGCGGGCGGCCGAATGACAAGACGCCAGCGAACGCCCGAAGCGACATGGGTCAGGTGCCAGAGTCCGGCATTTTGCTCCGAATGAGCGAGAAGGACAGACGCAGCTTCTCGAAACACGTCCGCCAGCCGACATCGCTTGACGAACGCGACGGCTCCGTGAAGCGGCCCGATTGCTCGAACCTCATACGCGTTCCGCCACGTTCCGGAGCAATGGTCACGCGTACGACTGTCTCGGATGGGTCCGGGCCCAATCCGGTCTGCCGCAGGGTCATTTCGAGAAGCGAAAAGGGTTCCGCGCGCTCCACCTCGCCTTCTTCGACATATCGGCCCCCGTCGGGGTGCGCAAATTCGATCCGCCAGGACGAACCGGCAGCCGGCACGAACTCGGCGTCCACGACCTCCCAGTCGTGCGCAGCGAACCATTGGGCGAGGAGGCGGGGTTCGGTCCATGCCGCGTAAACCCGCGCGGGCACCGCCGCGAACCAAAGATCAATCTGAAGGTTCTCCCGAAACTTCATTCTGCCTCCTTTTTGGCGAGATGCCGCGACAGATTGTCGAACCGGTCGAGCCAGCCGCTGCGCCAATCCTCGATCCATGACTGTGCGTTTTTCATGGCGCCCAGACGCAGGCTTGCGATCGTTCGCCGGCCGAGGCGCCGTCGGTCGACGAGGCCTGCCTTATGAAGAACATCGATATGCTTCGCGACCGCGCGTGGCGTCATGGCGAAGGGCTGCGCGAGTTCGCCGACCGTGGCTTCGCCGTGTGTCAGGGCGATGAGAATCGCGCGCCGGGTCGGGTCGGCGAGCGCGGCGAAGACATCGTCCAGAGAATGCATAATAGGGAACCAAATAGTTCCCAATCCTGTTATTGTCGAGTGCCACGCGGTAATGGCTCCTGGGACGGGATCGTCGCCCAGTCTCGCGATTTTACTCCGATGCGAAGAGAGGAACAGTGAACATGCTAAGCAAGCCCCGGATCATCAAACGCGCCGACGAGCCGTATGTCTATCTGGCTCGTACCGTTTCGATGGCGGATCTTGAGGACGTGTCGTCCGAGTTTTCCCGGCTGCGCGACCTTCTGGGGAAAAATGAGCCCGACGAGGCCGGTGTTTCGATTATCCGGTATCGCCGCATCGACATGGAACGGACGCTCGATGTGGAATTCGGTGCCCTCGTCGCCATCGCCGATGACCCTGTCGACGATCTCGAAAGAGGAGTCCTGCCGGCGGGCGACTACGCTTCTGCCGTCTGGACCGGTGACTACGGTGGCTTGGTCGACGCCAACGCGGCACTTCTGAAGTGGGTGGAGCAAAGTGAGCGGGCAATTGACGTGCAGGGCACCCCGACCGGCGACCGGTTCGGTTGCCGGCTCGAAATTTATCGCGTCGGGCCCGACGATAACACCGATGCTGCGCGGTGGCAGACCGAGATCCTGTTCAAGCTGATTTGAGAACGGCGCTACTCACGCGGGGTGCGGCGAGTGCCCGACGCATCAAGTGCCGGGCCAACAACGCCAGATTTTGTGTCGGCTCGCGCAGAGGAATCTGCGTCGCACACACCGTGCTTATCAGACCTCGCCCGCGCTGTCTTTCGGTTGTCGTCCCCGCTCCGCCAGCGACGTCGATACGCGGAATTTCCCCTCGCGCAGCGTCTTTCCTTCTGCATGTCCCCCCGGAATCTCCCCCGCAGTATGCGGGCGAATCTGGCTTCTCCGCTCAAGTTGCGATCAGCGCCACCAGGGTGCCCGCGGGTCATCCATGAATAGAATGGCGACGCGACAGGCCAGTTCGCCGAAGAGCGTCGTCTTTCGCCGGGCACCCTCCAATTGTTGCCGATAAGCATGTCCCTCGGGTGGACGGCTCGCATGGTCTTGCTCGGCGCGCCTTTCCGTTGCAACTTCAATACCGGGTCAGGATATGGGGGCAGCCGATGCGTCTGTGGTCGATTCTGTTCTTTCTGGCGGCGGTCCTCGCTGGCCCGGCACGCGCGCAGACTCCCGAGATCTACTACGCCGTCAAACCAAATCCCGACATCGCGGCGATCTGTGCCGCCGAGGATGGTCTTGCCGCGATGTGGGCGCGCGAGCCGAGCTGGAACCAGGCCGACATCCGCTTCCAATATGAGGGGTTGAAGGCGCAGGCCGATGCGGCTGCGAAGGCGCCGTCTGCCGATCCGGACGGCACCGTGCCACCGATCCCGCCGGTGCCGCTGACATTCGAGGAATATCGCGACGCGGCGATGGCGCAACAGTGCAAGATCGCGCGCGACGGGCTCGTCGAGACGTTCGAGACGGCAATGCCCTTCTTCGGCTACAGCTTCTGGGAATGCGATGCGGACTGGGACGAGGATTGCGACGATCCCAAGGTCATTCGCGCGCCCAACAACTACCAGATCTGCAACGTCTCCTACCGGACCGCGAAGCAGCGCGGCGACAGCGATTTCGACATCAGCGCTGGCGGCTTTCTTGTCGATCAGCCGAACCGGGTCGCGCGCTTCACCGAATATCGGGCCAAGCTCTATGCCCACGGCAGCTTCTCGATCTTCGACAAGGAGGGCGCGCGGATCCGGCTGGAAAATTTCCTGGTGACGATCATCCCGCGCGACTGGCCCGACGACGCGCGGCGCAAGCTCAAATGCGCGATGCCCGGCCGTCCCGCACCGCCGCGGCCAACGCCGACGACGGGTCCGCCGCCGAAACCCGTTCCGCCGATGTTCGGTGAAGGAACGGCCGACGAGGGGCGATCGTATCGCTTCTCGCTCGCCAATGTCGGCAAGGTGCCGGTGCGCGTCGAATATCTGGTCGAACGCCAGGACCGCGGCGACCAGACGTGGAAGCGCGCGGGGTGGGGTACGGTGCAGGTCGAGCCCGGCACCACCTATTTCAGCGATGGCTATCATGGCTGGGACGCCGTCAAGTGGCGGACCCGCTATGCGATGATTCAATAGGAGACGATGATGAGTGAAATGGCGCGCGTGACTTTCAAACCTTCAATGCTCGGCAACAAGGCCGGCCGCCCCGCCGACGATGCGGTCGGCTCGCTGATCGAGCGGGCCCTCGCCGGCCTAGACGGGCCGACGCGCGCCAGGATCGAGGCGTCGGACCAGTGCACCGTCGTTTATCATGGCTGCGGCACGTGCGCGAATGGCGGCGCTCTCGTCGAATATTTCTGCGGGAGCGGCGGGAGCGAGCCCGATTACACCCGCTGCGAGAGCTGCGATTGAGCATAGGCCGGCGCCTGCGCGTCAAGCCCGATTACCCGAGACAATAGGGACGGCCACGCCGGCTGCCGAAGGTTCGGACGATAGGAACCCAGGGCGCCAGCGCGCAAAGCTTGGGTTCGGCGCAGCAATGCCGGAGCCAGCGCAGCGTTTGAAGCGCATCAGCGCAAATGGCGCCGGGACACTGCGGATGAAGGGAGTGCCTTACGACCGCGGCGCGATCACAGATGGGAGGCGGAAGGGAACAGCCCCTGCCCCCACGAACATGACTGCCCTGATCGCCGGTGTCGATCGCCACGCTCCCATAAGAGCGGCGCTGTCACGGCACCGGCGTTTCGTGTTGCCGGGCGCGTTCGGTCGCTCACTGCATCCAAGCGCGTCATCTGCATGATGGCGGGGCTGGCAAGCGCTCAGACGGACCTAAATATCTCCTCGCGCGCCGCCCGCGCCTATTTTTATCCGGGTATATATTGACCTTATTTTTACCCGGATTAAAAGTCGACGCGATCCACAGACGGACGGAGAAGAGAAACGCATGACGAGCGGGCAGAACTGGACGGCATTTCTCGGCACGCGCTGCATCGCGGCAGGCGCCCGCGAGATGGTTGCCCGGGCGGTCAAGCAGGCGCATGATGAAGGCGTCGACCGGCCCGTGATCATAATCGACGATGCGACCGGGCGGCAGCTCGATCTCGATCTGCGCGGATCAGCCGACGACGTCGTCTCCCGTATCGCGCAAGACGCGGACACCCATGTCGATACCGCTCCCCGGGGGCGCGGACGCCCGAGGCTCGGCGTAACGGCGCGCGAAATCACCCTGCTCCCCCGTCACTGGGACTGGCTCGACCAGCAGCCGGGCGGCGCCTCCGGCTCGCTGCGCCGACTTATCGATGAAGCGCGCACGTCCCGGCCCTACGTGCGACGGCAGGCGCAGGCCGTCACCGACCGTTTCATGACCGTGTTCGCGGGTGACCTCCCCCATTTCGAGGATGCTACGCGCGCACTCTATGCGGGCGAGGCGGCCCAATTCGAGGGACTGATCGCCGATTGGCCGCACGATATCCGGGTCCACACCAGGCGACTGGCGAGCGCGGCATTCGAAGAGGAAGACGGCGATGCGTGAAATCGTGAACCGTCAGCTCCTCCTCGTCGCCCGGCCGGAAAGGGCGGTAGAGACGCGGCATTTCGCGATGCGCGAGCTACCGGTCCCCGAGCCCGCGGAGGGCCAGGCGCTGGTACGAGTGCAATGGCTCGGGATCGACCCGACCCAGAGGACCTGGCTGAACGCGCAGGAGACCTATATTCCTCCCGTCCCGCTCGGAACCGTCATGCGCGGGACCGGGGTCGGACAGGTCATCGCGAGCAGGAGCCAGCTCTTCGACCCCGGCGACTGGCTGGTGGGTCCGACCGGATGGCAGGACTTCGTGCTCGCCGATGGCGACGGGGTGCGCGGGTTCACGAAGATCCCGGACGGGATCGAACCCCGGGCCATGCTGAGCGTCTTTGGCGTCAACGGTCTGACGGCTTATTTCGGGATGATCGAAATAGGCAGACCCGAACCCGGTCAGACCGTGTTCGTGACCGGCGCGGCGGGCGGCGTCGGATCGATTGCCGGACAGATTGCGCGGCTGAACGGGTGCCGTGTGGTCGGCTCTGCGGGCGACGAGAGAAAATGCACCTGGGTCCGCGAGATTGCGAAGTTCGATGCCTGCGTCGATTATCGCCGGGAGAGGCTGGGCGAACGGCTGCGCGAGCTCGCACCCGGCGGTCTCGATATCGTGTTCGACAATGTCGGCGGCGAGGCGCTGGAGGCGGCTCTCCATCACATCGCTCACGGGGCGCGTGTCGTTCTGAGCGGAAGCATCTCGTCGGGCTACCGCGATGCGGCCTACGGCCAAGGCCCGGCGAACTATATGCAGCTCGCCTTCAAACGGGCCCGGATGGAGGGTTTTGTCTTCTTCGACTATGCGGCACAGTTTCCTGCGGCGCTTCACCAGATGCTGGCCTGGGTCCGTTCAGGCGACATCCGCTACGAGGAGACGATCAGCACAGGTCTCGAAACGGCTCCTGCGGCGCTTGCCGGCCTCTTCCATGGACGCAATCTCGGAAAGCAGCTTGTGCGCCTGTTCTGACGCTGCATTGGGTCGCCGGGCAAGACATCCCAAAGCCGCACACCTATCTGGTCCTTGCATTGACGACGCTGGCGCCGCGCGCGTCTCATAGCGGCGCGACCCAAGCCGCAGAGACCGCGACTATCGCGCGTCCACCGCAAGCCCCCGGCACGAACCGACGCATCGCCGATCATTCAGCGAAAAAGGAGGCAGATCAGCATTTGTGCAGCGGACGGCCGTTAGGACGGTCCGCTAGACGCCTATTCGTCGCGCGGACCTTTGACCGCAAGAAGCGGATATTTCGCAAGCGCTTCGACTGCCAAGCAGCGCACCTCGACAGGAGGACACCGAATGCGCCCATTATTTCCGCTCGCGATCATGACCCTGATGCCCGCCCCGGCGTTGGCACAGGCCGACGCCAATCCCGTCAGATCGGCCGGCGACGCCTTCGGGCACAAGCAGGGCGACGAAGCGATCGGGCTTTATGACGAACGTTCGGTCCGCGGCTTCAGTCTCGAAGCGGCGGGCAACTACCGGCTGAACGGGACCTATTTCGTGAAGAATGCCGGGGTGAGCAATTTCTTCATCGACAGCAGCACCGTCCGCATCGGCTATAATGTCATCGGCACCTTGCTGCCCGGACCTTCGGGCGTCGTCGACTATCGCCTGCGCGATCCCGCGCCGGGTGAGAAGAGCCTCGCGACCGTCACCTACGATGTCTATGGCCAGCCGATCGCCGAACTGAACTTTCGTCATGGCGCGTCCTCGGGCCGCTCGAGTTACTCGCTCGGGATCTCCCGCAATTTCGACGTCCGCAGCGCGCAAGGCGGGCGGGGCGGCGAGGACCTGCTGGTCGGCGGCATCGCGCGCGTGTCGATCGCCTCGACCCGCGCGCAACTGTTCTTCGGTGAGTATCAGTACCGCCGACGCGGGGAGTTTCGCGTGGCGCCGGTGGACGGCACCCTCCCTCCGCGGATAGCGCGCGGCCGGTACTTGGGACAGGACTGGGCCTTCGACCAGGGGCAGCGACGCATTGGCGGCCTTCTGCTCGACCATGAGCTGAGTTCGCGCAGCGGGATCGGCGCCACGCTTGCGTTCGGCCAAGAGGACCCGACGCTTGCGTTCGCGCAATTCTTCCGCAGCCAGGAGAGCGGCGCTTCGACCGGCTATGTCCTGGCGGTGCCGCAGCAGCGCTCGACCGCCTGGTCTTCGGAGCTACGCTCTTATCTGGAACTGCCGCCCTCCGGATCTACCCACCGGCTGGACGCCACGATCCGCTATCGACGTTCGACGGCGCTGTTCGGGGGCGCGCAGACATTGGCGCTCGATCCTTTGGCCCTGGGAGACTGCCCGTCCGACATCGCCGAGCCCGATCTCGACCTGCTATCGGCGGACCAGCATATCGAGGTCTCACAGCTCGGGCTCGGGATGGGCTACCGCGGAACGATCGGCGACAGGGTGCGCCTCAACGCCGGCGTGCTGAAGTCGTTTTACGCCAAGCGCGTGGGCAGTGAGGCCGGTTCCGACAAGGTCACCACTGCGCCTTTTCTCTACAATCTGGGCGGCAGCATTGCGATCGCCCCCAGGTTGGAGATATTCGCAAGCTACTCGCGGGGCCTCGAAGAGGCGGGCGTCGCGCCGAGCTCGGCGGCGAACCGGAACGAGATACTGAGCACCATCGTGGTGAAGCAGGCCGAGCTCGGCTTGCGCTGGTCGATCGCAAGCAAACTCAATCTCTTTCTGTCGGTGTTCGACACTCGCAAGCCTTACGCCGGGGTCGATGCGCGCGATAACGTCTACCGGTTCCTAGGAGATGTGCGCCACAGGGGTATCGAATTCTCACTTTCGGGCAGGGTTCTCCCCGGCCTGCAGATCGTGGCCGGGACGGTGCTTCTCGACCCCGAGCTTGTCCGAAGCGGCGAAGGTGCGAGCGACGGGCTTCGTCCGGTTGCGGTTCCCCGTATCCGCGCCATCCTGAACGCGGATCTTGCGATCCCGGGCGTGAAGGGTCTCAGCGTCGATGCCGGCTTGCTGCATGTCGGCGCGCGCGCTGCGCAGAGTCGCACATCACGCGACGGTTCGCAGCTCTTCGTCCAGCCGCTGACGACGGTGAATGCGGGCTTGAGGTTCGGCTTCAGGCTAGGGCGGCACGATGCTGTCATCCGGGCTCAGGTTCTGAACCTGTTCAACCGTTTCGCCTGGGACGTCAACGGCTCGGAAACCCTCGCCTATAACGAGCCGCGACGTGCGCGCATCCTGCTGACGATCCGGTACTGAAAGTCGGCAGATGGAAGGGAGGCGCGGTGCGCCCGGCGCTCGCAGGTCGGGAGAGAGGCGGGGCGTTGCCGCGTCTCTGCGGGCGACGTGCATTCGGCAAAGGCGCGTGCGGCCAGATCGAGGCTGGCCAAAGGGCCCGATGCGCCCGGTGCGCATCACGAGCAGCCTCGACATGTCCCGCTTGGAAAGTCCCCGGGAGACTGACGCAACCCACGCACCGCGTCTCGTCGTTAGCGCTCGTCGCCGGCGGGAGGCTTATTGCCGCCCGCGAGGGCGCCCGACACGAATTTTTTCGTCTGGAATGCCGCATCGTCCGGGTGGACCTGCCCCGCCTCATCGGCAAGTTCGGCCCATCGCGCAAGCAAGGCCTCCGGAGTCTGGTCCTGCGCTTCAAGACGGATCCCTTGCGTCTCGAACATCTGCGCCAGGGCGAAGCCGCCAGCGCCGCAGCACAGGATGGCTCGCCGCGGGGCATCTTCGGCGCAGAGGGCCAGCATCGCGGTCGCGATGTGCTCGGGTGCCAGGAGCTCGGACACGGCGGGGTCGATCAGCCCGTCGGTCATGCGCGTCGCGGCGGCAGGCGCAAGGGCGTTGACGCGGATGCCGTATCGCTCGCCTTCGAGCTGAAGGGTGTTCATCAGCCCGACGACCGCCATTTTCGCGGCGCCGTAATTGGACTGGCCGAAGTTGCCATAGAGGCCGCTCGACGACGTCGTGACGACGATCCGACCCCATTCCTGCGCCTTCATTCTCTCCCAGACCGCGTAGCAGCAGTTGGCCGTACCCATCAGATGAACTTCCACCACCGCGCGGAAATCGGTCATCGAGAGTTTGGAGAATGTGCGGTCCCGCAGAAAGCCGGCATTGTTGACAAGGATATCGATCCGTCCCCACCGGCGAAGTGTTTCATTGGCCATCTGCTCGACCGCGTCGAGATCGCAGATATCGGTGGTATCGGCGACGGCCTCGCCTCCTTGCCGCGCGATTTCCGCAGCCACTGCCGACGCGGTGTCTTCATCCTCGCCCGCACCGCTACGCGATACCCCGAGGTCATTGACGATAACCCTGGCGCCACGCCGTGCCAGCGCGAGTGCATGGGCGCGGCCGATTCCGCGGCCGGCGCCCGTGACAATGGCCACCCGGCCGGCGAGCGAGTTCATCGTCATCTCCCTGGTTCCTTTCGAAGACCGAGTGCGGCGCGGACATGCGATGTCCATAGCGCGTAGCCTGCCGCGTTCATGTGGAGGCCGTCGGGGCCGAAAAGCTCAGCCCGGACAGTTTGGTCAGGTCCGACCATGGACGAGAAGATGTCGACCATATGAACGTCGGGCCGGCGCTCTGCGAGGGCAGCGAGCAAGGCATTGTAGCGACGTTGCCTGGGAAGGAGCGTTACGCGTACAGGCGAGGGCTTCACCGTCAGCACATAGACCGGCACATCGCCAAGATGGCGGGTCTTCAGGTCGAGAAATCGGCCGAGTTCCGAAAATACCGCTTCGGGGGACGCCGAGACGAGGTCGTTGTCGCCGCTGTATAACAGAATGGCGGACGGTCGACGCGGCCCGAGCAGCCGCGCGAAGTTCCGATTGATGTCGGCGATCCGGCTTCCGCCAAATCCCCTGTTGACCGCTTTGAGCGGCGCCAGATCCTCCCGCATCGAAACCCAGAATTTGATGGACGAACTGCCAAGGACAAGCAGCCCGCCGGCCGCGGCCGACTCGGCCGCGTCTTCGCGTTCGAAGGCGGCCAGTTCGGCTTCGAAGACCTCGCCGGCGTCGGGCGGGGCTGCGCTGGCGGAGACCGACACCAGCGAAGCGGCGGCTGCCAGGACGTGAAGCAGCTTCATGCCCGCCCGCCGGACATATCACGTTTTGTCGCCAATACGGCGAGATTGGCTTCATGTTGCCCCCGGTCGATGCGGTACCGCGTGACGCACAGGAGAGCACATCCGTAGAGAGCGAGAACGATGGGCACGATAAGAAATCCCAAGGCGTCGACCGTGTAGGGGGAGACACCGGCGCCTGAATTCTGCGGGAAGCCGATGAATTCGAGAAGCAACCCCGCCACGAAGACGCCGAGCCCGCTCATCGTCTTTTGCGTAAAGCTCCGGCTCGCGAAAAAAAGACCTTCACTGCGCCGTCCCGTCCGGATCTCGCTGCTTTCGACCAGATCGGCGGTCATCGAGGATATGAGGATCCCTACGCTGATCCCGACCTTCGTGTCGATCGCGGCGTGCCCGATCAGCAAGGGGACGAGCCAGGGATCCCCATTCTCTGGAAAGTAGTCCAGCAGCCGCGCGAGAATCGGGATGGGGCTCCACAGAAGCGCAAAGACCATCAGCCGGATTGCCGCCTTCTTCTTGTCGAGCCGGCGGGCGAAGCGCGGCGCAAAGATCAGCGCCGCGCCGGCAGATGCGAAGTTGACGATCGGAAAAAGTGCGATTTCGCTCGCGGCGAGCCCCCAGAAGAATGTCGCGACGTAGAAGAACAGGGCCGAGGTCAGGCCGACGATCAGAAAGAGAAAGATCGATGCCAGGAAAATCGGCAGGAAGGAGCGATCGCGGAAAGTTTCGAAGACTTCACGCGGGACTTGCCGCCAACGCAGTTTCCGGGCGGGAGGCAGGGCGAAGGCGCGTGCCGCCCGCTGGGTTCCGAGCGAGGAAATCAGCATCGATGCGACGATCAGCACGACTGCGGTCGCCCCGTAGATCCCGTATCCATCGGGGTTCAAGATCCCGATGGGATGCTCGCGGGTCGGCCTGAAGATCAGGAGCAGTGCAATGCAGCTCATCGCGAGCCCGCCGCACCAGCCGAAGAAATAACGGTATCCGAGCATCGAGGTGCGTTCGTCGTAATCGGCGGTGAGCTCGCCAATCAACGCGGTACTGGGGATTTCGTAGACGCTGATCGAGATGCGCACGGCGATCGTGCACAGCAGCAGGTAGAAAAACAGTCCGGTCTCTCCGAGGCCGGTCGGCGGCAGCCAGATCATGAAGTAGAAAATCGCCACCGGAACCACGGCGGCGTAAAGGAACGGGTGCCGCCGTCCGAGCTTCGAGCGCCAGTTGTCGGACGCGTAGCCGATGGCGGGATCGGTGATCGCATCGACGACGAGCGACGTCATCAGGACGAGCGAGGCAAGCGCCGGGCTGAGACCGAGCACCTGATTGTAGAAAATCAGAAGGAAATAGGAGAACCCATTGTCCTTGACCCCGAAAGCTGCCGATCCATATCCGTAAAGCAGCTGGGTGCGCCTGGGCACAATTGCGTCAGCGGCCATCTCAGATTCTCCCTCCCTCGCGCCGGTCAGGCGTCATTTGCTTTTTCCCAGTATGGAGCGCGCAGGACGCGCTTGAGTATTTTCCCCAGCGCATTGCGCGGCAGCTCCGGGCGGATCTCGACGCCGGCCAAACGCTGCATCTTTCCAAGACGGGGATTGATCGCGTCGAGAATCATCTGCGGGCTGTCGCTCGCCCCCTGTTTCAAAACGACCAGAGCGAGTGGCGTCTCGCCCCAGCGTTCCGAGGGAATTCCGATCACGGCCACGTCCTCGATAGCCTCGTGCCGGCGCAGCTCGGCCTCAAGGTCGGCGGCATAGATGTTGAAGCCGCCCGAGATGATCATGTCCTTGCGCCGGTCGAGCAAAGTGAGGAAGCCTTCGTCGTCGACCCGGCCGAGATCGCCCGTGCGCTGCCACCGCGCCCCTTGCGCGTCGATCCACGACGCTTCGGCCGTGGCCTCGGCGCGCCGATGATAGCCATCCATCATCACCGCGGAACGGCCGACGATTTCGCCGACTTCTCCTGCGGGCAGCTCCTTTCCGTTCTCGTCGATGATCCTGAGTTCGCCGCCGGGCAGCGGCTGGCCGACTGTCGCGAGTTTGTCCGGCCGGCTTCCGATGTCGAGCGCGCATACGACACCGCCCTCGGTCATGCCGTAGAATTCGAAGAATCCGCCGGGCCAGCGCTCGCGCATCGCCTGCTTCAGCCCTGTAGACAGCGGGGCGCTCGTGCACATTTTCATCTGGAACGCCGAAAGGTCGAACTGGTCGAAATCCTCCTGCGCCAGGAGCCGCTGGATCTGGACGGGCACGATCATCGCATGGGTGACGTGGTGGCGTTCTGCGAGCCGAAGGAATTCGCGCGCATCGAAGCGCCGCATGATGATGAGCGTCCCGCCGAATGCGAGAGTCGGCAGGAGCCCGGCAAAGGTCGTGTTCGAATAAAAGGGTGTCGACACGAGCGTCACGCTCGACGCCGAGAATCCGAGCCCCCACGATCCCGAATATTCGCGGAACCGGGTCCGCCGTGAGTGCACGATCCCCTTCGGCGCGCCTGTCGTGCCCGAGCTGTAGATGATGTCGAAACGGCTATCGGGATCGATGATCGGGCTCTCCAACGGCTCGTTTGCGTCTTCGATCTCGGCGATCGACGTCCAGCCCGGGGCTTCGAAATCGAGGGCCAGGCGAATGCCGGGCAGACGGGCCGGATCCAGGTCCGGTCGGGCGCTGTCGGCGATGCCGATGGCCATCGCGCCGCTGTCGTCGATCATCCTCGACAGCGCGCCGGGCCCGGCCTGCGACGGTAACGGAACGATCGCGGCGCCGCAGCGGAGTGCCGCGCACAACAGCAGCAGATGTTCGATGCTGTTGTCGCTGACGGTCGCGACGCAGGAATCGGGACCGATGCCGCGTCTCGACAGCCAGGCCGCTATCCCGCCGATCCGCGCATCGAAGGCACGCCAGGTCAGCGTTCGGTCTCCCTCCACGACCGCGATCGCGGCGCCGCGGCGGCGAGCCTGTATCGCGATATATTCGGAAAGGTCGCGTTCGACCTCGACGGTTCGCCGGGCTTCTGTCCGGACGCTAGCGTCATGGATCTCGTTCGCGATCGTCTCGATCGCGGCCACCGCCTCGGGGAAGAGACGTCCGAAGACGGGCCAGGCATGAAAGACACCGGGGACTCGGACAAGTTTGAATGGAACGGCCGCGGCGGCAGCCCGCTCGGCCAACAGAAGACTGTCGTCGAGCAGCATTTCCTCTTCGGCGACCAGACAGAGAGTCGGTGGGAGCCCGGCGATATCGGCCAGCAGCGGGGAAACCAGCGGATCATCGACAGGGTGGCCGGCAAGATAGGGATGGTCGGACGGCGAGACGCGTCCGGCGGCGATGGCGCGGCAAAGACGACCAAGCGAAGACCCGAGCAGAAAATCCTCCGACTCCAGTTCCGCGTGGCTGGGCAAGCCCATCGCGAGATCGTTCCATGGCGAAATCAGCACCAGGCCGTCTGCCGCCGCGAGCCCCTCGTCACGCGTGCGCAGGGCGGTAGCGAGGGCAAGATTGCCCCCGGCGGAATCCCCCACCACATAGAGTTGACTGGCCGGAGTTGCGCCCGCGATATCATTCTCCCACAGCCAGGCCTGTGCGCGCATGCAGTCGTCGAGCGCAGCGGGATAGGGATCCTGCGGGGCAAGCCGGTAGTCGATCACGAGCACCGGCCGGTTCAGGACCTCGGCCAGCGTGACTGCGAAATGGCGGTGGCTGCCGAGCCCCCCCTCCACGAACCCCCCACCGTGAAGAAGGAGAACGCGGACGGACCGGTCGCATCCGCGGGGTTCGATCCATTCGCAGGGCATTGCGCCGATCGCCATGCGGGTCACGGTCAGACCGGGTGGCAGCACCGATCGCGGAAAGCGCAGATACTCGCTCCATGCGCCGCCATCGGTCCGGGCGGCCGCGATGGCCGACCGGATGTGCGCGATCGCCGCCTCGAGCTCGGGGGACCGCGCTCCGGTCACCGGGCATACCTTGTCTTGCCGCCGGTCGACATGCCGCCATCGACGACGAGATCGTGACAATTGACGAAGCGTCCTTCGTCGGAGGCGAGGTAGAGTGCGGCGCGCGCGATCTCTTCGGGGCCGCCGGCGCGCAGCAGCGGGGTGCCCTTGCCGATCGCGGCTGCGACCTCTTCCATCATCGCCTCGGTTTCGGCCGCGGGCAAGGTGTCGGAGCGCCCCGCGCCCCCGATAAAGATAGGGGTGACGATCCCGCCGGGCGAGATGCTGTTGACGGTTACCCCATAGCGGCCGAGTTCCATTCCCGCCATGCGCGTCAGATGGGTAACGGCGGCCTTGGCAGCGCTGTAGAGATAACCTCCCATATGGCAGCGCAGTCCGGCGACGCTGGAATTGTTGATGATCGCGCCGCGGCCCTTGGCCTTGAGGTGCGGCGCGGCGTGCTTGATGCCCCAGAGCACGCTCCCGAAAAGGAGATCCATCGCGGCCCGATAATCGGCCTGCGTCACCGTCTCCACGTCACCCGCGGTCGGACCGCCGGCATTGTTGAAGAGGATGTCGATGTCACCGAAGCGGGTGATCGTCGCCTCGATGGCGCCCGCGACGCCGCTTTCGTCCGCGAGATCGCCGATCGCGAAGCCCGCACCTGCTCCCAGCTCCTCGACGATCGCTTGGGCCCGCGCGCGGCTGCGGCCCGCGATCATGACCTTGGCGCCTTCCGCATGAAACAGGCGCGCCGTGGCTGCGCCAATTCCGCTGGTGCCGCCCGTTATCAGGGCAACCCGCCCCTCCAGTCGCCCCATCTTGCTCTCCCTCGTGATCATCCCCGGCCTCGAAAGCCGTGATTGGCGGGTGCGCCGCGGCAGGAACAGGAAGCAGAAGGTAAAGTTCGCGATTTTTTCCGACTTTACCTTCTGCTTCGTGGAGTCGCCCGCGCGGGACGGGCAGGCCTTGTGGGAGGCGGCATTCCCGCCGATAGAGTCCAGGGAGGAAGAATGGGGAACGGCATGATCGTGGGGATGTCGCGATCTCGCTGGCTGCGCAGCGCGGCCCTGGCTGTCATTGTCGCAGGGTTCGGACTGGGAAGCTGCCAGGCCGACCGTCACGCCGAACCGGTGGATCCGGGCCCTGCGGGATGGTCTTCCTATGGCGGCGATCCCGGCGGCAACCGTTACTCGCCCGCGGCGCAGATCGACGCAGAGAATGTCGGCACCCTTCGCGAGGCGTGGCGCTACAGCACCGGCGACATGGAGCGGCGCCCGAAAGGCATCGCGAACAGCGGCTTCGAGGCGACACCGATCCTGGTCGATGACAGCCTCGTCTTCTGTTCCCCGTTCAATGAGGTGATCGCGCTCGACCCAGCCACCGGAAAACAGAAGTGGCGCTTCGATCCCGGCCTCAGACCCGACCTGCAACCTGCCAGTGCTTTCGTGTGCCGGGGCGTATCCGCGTGGCATGACCGCCGGGATCGATCGCCGGGGGCCGTCTGCAGAACCCGCATCCTGACCGGCACGCTCGACGGACGGGTCATCGCGCTCGATGCCCGGACCGGAAAGCCATGCCGCGATTTCGGCAACGGCGGCGAGGTCAGGGTCGACCCTGGCCGTCCTCTCGAATGGCAAGGCGAATTCGGCATCAACTCCGCCCCCGCGATCATCGGCGATACCGTGATCGTCGGCACTGCGATCAGCGACAATCGCCGTGTCCAGGCGCCACTCGGCACCGTTCGCGCCTATGACGTGCGCACGGGCGCCGAGCGCTGGACCTATGATCCCGTCCCGCAAAGCACCAGCGATCCGGCTGCCGGCAGTTGGCCCGAGAAGCTGCCCGGCGCCGGCCACGGCAATGTGTGGTCCACGATCTCGGTCGATGCCGCGCGCGGTCTGGTCTTCCTTCCGACGTCTTCGCCGGCGGTCGACTTTTACGGCGGAGACCGTGAGGGAGACAATCGCGACACCTCGTCGATCGTGGCCGTCCGTGCCGACACCGGAAAGATGCTCTGGAGCTTCCAGACGGTCCGCCATAATCTGTGGGACTATGACGTGGCTGGGCAGCCCGGGCTCTACAGCATCAAGGTGGACGGAAAGCTTCGGGACGTCGTGGTTTCGGTCACCAAGACCGGGATCATGTTCGTGCTCGATCGCGACACGGGAGAGCCGGTCTTTCCGGTTGTCGATCGGCCCGTCCCGCAGGCGGGCGTGCCCGGCGAAAAGCCGGCAGCGACCCAGCCCTTCGCCCCGAAGCCGGGTTTCCTCGGGCGGACCGCGCTGAAGCCCGAGGACGCATTCGGTCTAACGCCGTATGACCGCGCCATCTGTCGCAAGAAGGTCGCCAGCCACAGGAACGAAGGCATTTTCACCCCACCCTCGCTACAGGGCTCGCTACAGCTCCCGTTCAGCGGCGGCGGCGCCAACTGGGGTTCGACAGCCTATCACCCTGACGAGAATGTCGTCATCGTCAACATCAACAATCTGGCCGGCAGCCTCACTCTCCGGCGCCGGGAGGACCGGAAACAGCTCGAGGCAGAGATACCGCCGGGGCAGGAAATCTACGACATGGCCGGGACGCCGTATGTTGCGACCCGCTCCTTGCTGATGTCGCCCTGGGGGATTCCGTGCAGCCCTCCGCCCTGGGGGGAGCTGATCGCGATCGACATGGCGACGGCGACGGTGAAATGGCGGCGCAATCTCGGATCGACCAAGGACATTGCGCCCTTGGGCATCGCGCGCGACTGGGGAGTGCCGAACCTCGGGGGACCTATCGTGTCTGCCGGCGGCCTCGTGTTCATCGCGGCCACGGTCGACGATTATCTGCGTGCGTTCGACATCCGGACCGGGCAGGAATTGTGGAAAGGCCGTCTGCCCGCCGGCGGGCAGGCGACGCCGATGACCTATAGCTGGCGCGGTCGCCAATATGTCGTCGTTGCGGCAGGCGGAAATGCTCGCTCGCGTACCCGGCTCGGTGACGAGATCATCGCATTCGCCTTGCCGTGATCACGCACCACGGGCAGGATGGAGCGCGGTCTGATGCGAGTGTAACGAATGACCTTTAACGTCCGCGGCCCGGTATCGGCAGAAAATTCGAGCCATTTCGGCCGACTTCTGCGCTTCTGGCGCGCGACCTTCGACCTCAGCCAGGAAGATCTTGCGGGTCTGGTCGACGTCTCGGTCCGTCACTTGTCCTTCCTCGAGACGGGAAAGGCGCACCCTAGCCGAATGCTGATCGACCGGATCGCGCGCGAACTGAAGCTGGGCCGCCGCGGTGCCGGCAACCTGTTGCAGGCCGCCGGCTACCTCCCGGCGGTCGAGGTCGCGGACCTCGACAGTCCCGGCAATGAGGAGGTCCGGCGCGGTCTGGTTGCGACATTGCGTTGCTTCGATCCCTTTCCGGCGGCGGCGATCGATCCATTCGCCAACGTCAAGATGGTCAACCGCGCCTGGGTGCATGCCCATCGGGAAATGCTCGGCGAAGCGGTGATGGGAGATGACATCAACACGATCCGGCTGCTGGTCGCCGAAAATGGCTGGCGGCGATACATGCCGGACTGGGCGAACGCCGCCTGCCTGTACCTGGTAATCCTTCAGCAGGAAGCGATATTGCGCGACAGCGCCGAGGCGCAGCGACTGCTCGACGAGATGGTCGCGATGGAAGGCATTCCGCACGACTGGGCCCGGCGCGGCGCAGGCGCCACGTCCGATGGCCACAATCACGACCAGCGTCGGAGGGCGACGACTGCGCGCCCCGCGCGGACCTATATCAACGTTCATCATACCGTCGGATCGACGCCCTATGTGTCCGAACCGAGGCTGATCCTTCACGCGATTCTGCCGGAGGACGGCATTCCCGACCGGTCGCTCGAGACATTGACGTCCGACCGCTCGCTCAGCCATCCCCTTCTGGCCTACTGACCCGCGTGGGCCCAAGCCCCAAAAAAGGCGAGCCCGCCCGGTTTCCCGGACGGGCTCCAGGGAGTGCCGGGCCGATCTAGAAGGCCAGGCGGACCTCGACGTCGAACGTGCGCGGTGCCCGGGGAACGACTGAACGGACGGCGCCGAGGGCAAAGCTGCTCGACGATACATAGCTGTAGGATGTGGTGTCGAAGATGTTTGATGCGCTTGCGACCAGACGAAGTCGCGAGCTCGCATCCCAGACGATGCGCGCGCTCGTGGTACGATAGGAGGGGGCGCGGTATCGGTCGGTGTTGAAGACGCTGAAATATTGGCTGGCCACAAAACTCTGGGTCAGGCTCACGCTCACGTCCCCGAGCGTCGCCAGCGCGTTCAAGGTGAGTTTATGGCGCGGCGATTGTGGCAGCCTGTCGCCTTCGAGGTCCTGCGGCGCGGACGACGCGCTGGCCGGATCCACGACGCCGGCGAAACGGTCGAAACGCGCGTCGAGATAGCCGTATATCGCCCTGAGCATCAGCTGGGGAACCGGGCGGTAGCTCAGCTCGGTCTCGGCGCCGAACGCGTGCGAGCGCGGGGCATTGGTGAAGATCGACTGGACGATGCCCGGCGCCACTTCGAAGCTGACCGGGACTTGCAGGTCATGATAGTCGTAATAAAAAAGCGCGGAGTTCCACTGAAGCGCACCGATGCGCTGCTTGAGTCCGAGTTCATAGGCGGTGATCGTCTCTTTTTCGACGATCGGGCGCGGGATGAATCCGCCGAGCTTGAAGCCGCCCGATTTATAGCCCTGGCTGACGTTCGCATAGAGGAGCGTATTGTCGCTAGGCTCGAAACCCACGCCGAGATTGCCGGTGAAGCCGCCCCACTGGTCTCGCATGGGGCGGCCGCGGTTCGAGATGCCGTAGGTATTTCCAGGATCGACCGCTACGTCGTAGAAGATCTGGAACTGCTCCTCGTGGCCCGATTTATGGTCGAACGTGTAGCGCGCGCCGCCTGTAAGCGACCAACCGGGCGAGAAGCGCCAGGTGAGCTGGCCAAAGCCCGCCAGCGCCTCGCTGCGAACCTCACCCCGCTGGTAATAATAGGCCCGCTGCGGATTCGTGATGGGAGCGACCCCTGCCAGTTCCACCGGATTATCGAACAGGGCGACGTCGGGGACTGTGATAGAATAGGGCTGGTCGATGTGTTCCCAATAATAATAGGCCCCCAGAATCCAGTCGAACCGCCCCCCCGGCGAGGACAGGATGTTGAGCTCGTGGCTCGTCCAGCGCTTCTTTTCCTCGACCACCTCGACATAATTGGTCGATACGGGGAACACCGTTCCGAACGCGGCCCGACCGAAACTGGTCCGCGCCGTCCGGTCGAAGTCGCGATCCTGAAAATACTCATATTGGGAATAACCACCGATGTAGCGCATGCTCACCGCATCGGTATCTAGGGACAGCTGGGTGGTGGCGCCGAACTGGTTGCGCAGCCTTTGCCGCCCCCCGTAATTATAGGCCACTTGATACGGATCCTCGAGCCCGGGGTTCAGCAACGGATCGAGGCCGAAGGTCGGGTTGGCGACCAGTCCACCGTGATACGGCGTGGTTCGCCATGGATCGATCGCGACATCGGGGCGCGGCGCCCGGTCGTAGGCCGAATGACCGAGCTTGAGCCACCAGTTCAGCGTCGGCGTGATATCGGCCTCGACCTGACCTTCGACCGCATAGCTCCCTTGTGTCCACTGGTCGGGCCCGGCGAGATTCTCGACGAACCCCCGCTCTTGTTTGACGCGTGTTCCGCTTAGGCGGACCCGGATGCCGGGGGTGATCGGGCCGCTGACCGCACCGGCGATGCTCCAGCGCTCGTAGTCGCTGAGGCCGGCGCGCAGATCGAAGCGCCAGTCGGCGGTGGGCCGCTTCGTTATCACGTTGACGGCGCCGCCGATCGAGTTCCGCCCGTAGAGAGTTCCCTGCGGCCCGCGCAGGACCTCGACGCGCTCGACGGAGAAGTCGGAACCACCGATGACGTCGGACTCCGAGGTGTAGAACCCGTCGACGTAGTTGGCGACGCCGGGATCGCTTCCAAGTTCATTGGTGACGCGGCCGATCCCGCGGATGCTGACCCGGTTCGGGGTATCCGAGATCGCCAGGCCCGGCGTGAAGTTTGCGATATCCTGGGTCGTCTCAATCCCCGTGCGGGTCCGATCCTCGGCCGTGAAGACCGAAACGGCCGCCTCGACCTCGTTCACGCCCTCGGCCCGCTTCGTCGCGGTCACGACGATATCCTGATCCGCGACGCCCTTGCTCTGCTGGGCCGCCGCCGCAGTCGGAGCCAGCACGCCTGCTGCAAGAGCCATGGCGCAAATCGGTCCGCCCCCAATCGCATTCTTCATAACACCCTCCCGATTGTCTCACTATGTTGCGAGCTCATGTGCGATGATGGCGGAAGCGGCCGGCCGAACCATAACCAAAGTGGTCAAGGGCTGTATGGAGCAAATTGTCGTTTGCGGGAAAAGTGATGCCCACAGGACAGCAAGCCTATTTCGTCGCCGACGGGGTTCGAGACGCACGTGAGGCGGGTCCCGCGCATCGCGCAAGGATGCGTTCAGTCCCCATGCCATACGGCGGTCTCCCTCGGCGCTCTACCGCATAGATAGTGCCACGCTGCATCGGGCGGATGCTAGACCGGCGACCCAATGCGACCTCCACCGGTCGATCAGCCACCGCGAGGAAAGACGTTTGCATGGGACGCAAAGCGCCGCGGTGCGAACGCCTACAGCTGGTAGAAGCGGCAAGCAAATGACGACATGGACGGACTGGATCGAGCAGCTGCCGGAAAGCGCAACCCTCGCAATATCATCCGGCGCCGCAACAAGGCGGTTGAATGGACCGGATAATAAGTTGAAATTCAAGGAGAACATGACAGTGCAGGATGAGATGCGGGGCCGCTGTCTTTGCGGTTCGATTTCCTTCACGCTTGGTTCCGCACCGCACGCGACGAGAGCATGCTGGTGTCGCGACTGCCAATATCTGAGTTCGGGAAACGCGTCGCTGAGCCTGTTCTTCGACAGCGACGCGCTTTCGGTCGCGGGCGAGCCAGCGGCTTATATTCGCAAGTCGGACGGCGGCCGAGAAATCCAGACCGAGTTTTGCAGCACGTGTGGAACACCGCTTTTCGCCCGGGACTTGGGCGACAGGGCGTTTGTGGCCGTGCGTCTGGGAAGCCTCGATGACCGCGAAACGGGCGAGCCTTCCAGTACTATCTGGACCAAATCCGCACCCAGCTGGGCGCGTATCGATGTTACGCGGCCGCGATCTGCGGGACAGCCGCCAATGTCGCAGTCGGACCAGTAGTCCCGAAACGGCTGACGACGCTATCGCAACGCTTGTTCGAACGGCGACACAACAAGAGGGTGGAAGCCGGAATCACTTGTCACCGATCCCTCCATCGCGCGTCTCGGCAGGAAGATCGAGACCAGAATCATACTGACGGAGTTCTTCCGCGGTGGGACGCTCGAATTGTCCGGCCCAGCGGATGAGATCGTCCCGCGTCATGACGAAAGCACCTGGGTCGGCTCGAGCGTTCCGCCGGGAGACGCGCGCCCATAATTCCTCGATCGGTGCGTCGAGAAAATAGAGCGCTACCCTCGCGCCGTGCTGGCGCGCACCGGCGCGAAGCGTGTCGCGCTCGGCTCTCGACCAGATGCCCCAGTCGAGCACGACGTCCCGGCCGAGGTCGAGCGCACGCGCGGCAAGATTCCACTGGAGCTTCTCGATCCGCGCCCGATAGGGCCCGAACTCGGCCTCCTGCGTGGTCATTTGCGGGAAAAGGGCCTTCAGCCACTCATCGCCCGTGAGACGCAGCGCCGGCGCCTCCCCCTCGATGCGTCTGGCAAGGGTGGTCTTTCCCGCACCAGGGAGACCACAGGGAAGATGGAGGGTCGGTGACATTCTCACGGCCATGTCTGCCCGACCAGGTCGCCCCGGGCCCAGGCGCTGCGGCGTATATTGTCATCGGCGACAGGGCCAAAGTGTCGCGCTGGCCACTGCCCCGGGACGGCGAAACCTCGAGCCAGGGTAATGCCGATATAACTGGGCCGAGGGGCCGGCGAGATCGCGGGAAGTCGCGGCGCGCTATGGCCTGGTGTCATCGTTCGAGCGACACCTCGGTGGTCTTATCCGCGCGCTCGATCCTGATCTGCAACGGGCCTTGAGTGCGCCGGATGAGTTCGCCGATTTCCAGCGTGGACAAGCCTTGAAGCGACTGTCCGTTGATGGCGCGTATCCGGTCTCCTGCCACAATCCCGGCGCGATCGGCCGCGCCGCCGGGTTCGACCGCCACCACCGCAGCGAGGTCGGGGGAGACTTTTGCAAAGGCGGCCCCAAGCCCCAGGGGCGCTGGCGGCGTGTAATCGGCGGTCCGGAGGAGCAGTATCGTCGCATTCTGGTAGTCAAAGGTGATCGCGAAGTTTGCGAGTATGTCCGTGCCGATGTTGCCCGCCGTAGCACGCGAGGCGAATGCTCCGCTTGTGCTCTCCGAAAAACTCACGGGCAGGCCTCCGAGATCGAAGCCTCCGACTGAAAAGGCGTGCCCGCGCGTGGTCCATCGGGGAACAAGACCTCCGACGCCCATCGCCACCCCGCGTTCGCCCTGCCTGAGCATGTCCACGTCCATCTCGGACAAGGCCCACGGCGTGTGAAGCATCGTCGTGGACGCGTTGCCCGTGTCGATGAAGAACAGCCCCGGACGGCCATCGAGCGCCGCGTTGACCAATGGCGTATCGTCGATGAACTCAATGGGGAGTCGCCCGGAAGCACTGCGCGCCGTGCTTGCTGGCGGCGCGATGACGAGGCGGCGCTGCGCATAGTCGATCGTCACCGCCGCCCGCTCGAAAAGCTGGAGCCCGAGGATGCCGGCGATGGGATCGTCCTTGCCTCGCTCGATCGCGGGGTATGGCAGCGGCAAAACGAGGAACGGCTGGTTTACGAGCCTCGCCTCACCGATGTCGACGCTGTCGACCATGGCCCGGCTGCTCTCGATACGCGCGCCGCCCGCACCGCCGGTGCTTTCCCGGCCCTCGAGCGTCAATCCGAGGCTCGCCGCGACCGTCGAAGAGAGAATATTATGACCGCCGGTATCGACGATGAACGGCAGGGGGCGCGATCCGTTGATCGACGCCCGAACGACGACACGGCCATCGAACTCTATCCCGACTTCCGCGCGCGCCTTCCCCTCCGAAAAGATGACCGGATTGACCGGGATGGGCCGCGTGGTGATGCAGCCCGAAGATTCGGGAATCATTTGCGCTTTCGAAACGTGAACGACGCGGCCGCCCTCGCCCGCTCCTGTAACTTCGGAGAAGGGGACGGCGACACCTGGGGCAACCTCCCGGAAATCCGAGAGCGTCCAAGTCTCCGGTGCGAGATCTCCGGCGATGGTGACCTGCGTGCCGGCAGCGCCGCGCGAGACGGTGACGGGAAGACCCCGGGCGACTTCCTGGGTAAAAGGCTCGTCGTCGGCCGTCCCGTGCCGCTTCGAAATCAGGGCGCCATGCGCGAAGACCCAATGAAGCGATCGCAGCCTTCGCTGCGCAAAGTCGGCGTTCAGCGGATGGACGCCGCCCGACTCGTCCACCTCCCAGCCTTCGCTGCCCGACCACGTCACCCCGCCTCCCTGTAGCCGGTCCTCCGCGAACTCCGCAAAGCGACCCTGCCCAAGGTCGACGCATCGTCGCCAGGCAAGGTTTCTGCCGGCAACCTCCCTGGTGCCTTCCAACACGACCACGCGTGCATGGGCGTCTGCGAAACCGGCCCCGCCAAGAGCGACGGCGCACAGGACGACCGGCGCAATATACGCCCGCATTCGCGACATTCCCTTCATAGAAGATTCCACGATGTTCCCCTGACAGATGGCTCGACGCACAGCGTCGAGCGGCACTCCGTCGATGCCCTGCGGAATGCAAAGGCCCCAAGATGCAGATTTCGGTGCCGCCCAGCGATGTCAGCAGGCTTTGCGGCGAACGCTCGCGCGGGACCCTCGAACGGTCGACATCCCAGGCGACCACATTCAATGCGCCTTGTATGCTGAAACACGCCGATCAGGTTGGCCGGGTCTCGTGACCTTGCAGATTCATGAGCCAGTTATGGACAACCCGTCCAGTTCCTCGACGCCTGTCTTAACGTCCCAAGCCAAGAGCTCATATTGAGCCAGGTCGAGTTCGGTGAACGGGTCGTCATCACGCACGCGGTTCAGCGCAGCTGTGATTTCGTCATCACCGACGCGCAGCAATAGCGCGCCACCATGATGTGGCTTGAACGGACCCGACGCGATCAGCACGCCCTCCGATTTCAGGCGAAGCAGATAATCCCGGTGCGCCTGCCGATGTTCTTCGGCGACCTGGTCGATTGGGCATCGGTAGCGAACGATAGCAAGCGCATACATAGCGGCCTCCTTTCTCAAGGTGTTGCCTCAAATGCCGAGCTCGGGCCAGCACCCGCAAGGGGAACGACATAGGAGTGTCCGGTCTCCATCGGAGCTTACGAAGTCCGCGTGTTTCGCGCAGTGACGAGGACGCAAAGCAGCGGAAGCGCCGCAGCATAGACATATTGGGTCAGGGTTACACCGATGCCGAAGGGGAACCAGATATCAGGTGCGCCCAAAAGCTTGACTTCGGTGATAAAGAGCCCGACCGCCATCAGCCCCATGGCCGCTAGCGCCAGGCTCCGGCGCTCACCGCCGCGCCAGATGTGCACGGCGGCGTTGACGAACAGAGCAAGCGAAACGTAGCGGCCTGCCGAGCCAAGCGCCTGGACGTGGAGCACCACCCCCGCGACACGCATCGCCCATGCTGCGATGGCGCAGATGAAGACGAAGGTTCGGTTTCGCCCTGGTACCCAGACGTTCCAGGCGATGGTCCACCCCAGCATGGTCAACGGAGCGAGCAGAAGAGCGTTCAGCCAAACAAGCGGGGCGACGTCCAGCAGGCCGGTCCACGCTGCAACTGCATTGCCAAGCCGAAGGAAGGCCGTCGTTATGAGCGCTATCGCAAGCCAATGCGCGAAGCTTGGCCGGTCCTTTCTCAGGCTGCCGACCAATGCGATTACGGCGAGCAACATCATCATCCCTGCCAACGCCACTTCGACGATATAGCCTGCAATGGTCCGATTCCACTGCGCGGCATGCAGACGTTCGCCAAACGCGAGCGATGCCAATGTCGGGGCACTTCGCAAACCGCCGCTATGGTTGTCGCGCTCAAATCCGGGCTGCAGGTAAGCACGAATTGCCAGGATCCCGGTTTGGCCGCCGTCCTCGGGCAGCCGAACCAGCAGCGGGCGGGCGATAGTGACGCGGGGGCGCTGGTTGAAGTCTCCGACACCGCCGACGAGCCTGCCATTCCAGAACATCTGATAACCGTCGTCGACCATCGTCGGCCCCAGCAGAGCGAGCTCGCCATTCCATGGCAGCCGGATCTGGCGGCGATACCAGCCATACCCCTCGAGGTCGGGGTGTCCGCGTGCCCGCCAGCCATCGAGCAGACCTGGCAGTCCAACGTCGTTGTCCCGTGTCGCCGGGGTAGACAACAGGGTGACCCGTTCCCAATCTGCGTCGTCCGCTTGCGGGCTTGCCCATGCGGGGTCGTCTCCGGGGTGGAAGCGCCATTCGCCGTAGAGGGTGCGCGCGGTCCCGACCGGGTCCGGCCGGCCCCCGACCGCCAGCATCGCGACGACCGCCAGCGACGCTATCGCCGCAAGGGCCAGATAGGCACGTCGCAAAAAGCGATCCAAAACCACGCCCTCCCATGAAATACCGAGGAAAGTCGAAGGCGGCCAAGCTAGGAATGGTCGTTCATGCGCTTGTCTTCAGGACCCATTTCCCGCTATCTGCGCCATCATCAGGCAATGCGATTGCCGGCCGCTTTCCTGCAATGAACGACTGTAACGGCATCTCCATTCAGGCAACCATTTCGCGGCGGACGGTCGAGCGGTTCACCTGAAGTGTACCGTGCCGGCCCATCCTGGCCATAGGCATACGCCGCGCGCAAAACCCAAGCGCGACTGTTCATGCCCGCCAATCAATTGCTGCTCAGGGGGGGTAGCCCAAACGAACGGCTTTGATCTCTGTAAACGCCGAAACGCCTTCGAGGCCGTTTTCGCGACCATAGCCCGACAATTTCGTCCCGCCGAAAGGAAGTGTCGCCTCTCCGCCGCCGCCGTTGACGATCACCTGGCCTGCTTGGAGGCAGGCGACCATTTCCATCGCCCGGCGCAGGTCGCGCGTCCACACCTTGGCCGAGAGTCCATAGGCGCTGTCATTCGCGAGGGCAGCGACGGCGTTCGGCGCTGCCCCGTCTTCAAAGGCCGTCACAGCTATGACCGGCGCAAAGATCTCCTCGCGCCAGGCCCGTGCGCCGGGATCCACGCCCTCGAGGATCGTCGGGGGGAAGAAGTAACCGGCGCCAGGCATTGGCGTCCCGCCAGCGGATGCGCGAGCGCCTTGCTCGATTGCCTCTGCCACGATTGCCGCCGCCCGCGCTCGCTGTCGCTCGCAGATCATCGCCCCCATGTCGACATCCTGCCTGTAACCCGCCCCAACGCGGACACGCGCCATCTCGGCCCCGAGAAGGTCGATGAAGATCGAGTAGACCGTTTTCTGAACAAAAAGCCGCGAGCCGGCAGCACAATATTGGCCGCTCTTGAAGCATATCTCCGATGCAATGGCGGCCGCCGCCCGGGGCAGATCGGCATCGTCGAAAACGATCACCGGGGATTTTCCCCCAAGTTCCAGAACGGTCCGCTTGAGGTTGCTGTCCGCGGCAGCAGCGATGATCGAGCGGCCCGTGTCGACGGAGCCGGTGAAGCTGACCATGTTTACAGCCGGGTGGCGCGCCAGCGCCGCGCCCGCGATTCCGTCGCCGGTGACGATATTGATAACCCCCGGGGGGAAGCCGACCTTGCGACAGGCCTCTCCGATCCGTAATGCGGATAAAGGCGCCAGCTCGGACGGCTTGACCACAACGGTGCAGCCGGCGGCGAGCGCCGCACTCAGTTTCTGAATCGTCATGAGGAACGGCGCGTTCCAAGGTGTGATAAGTCCCACCACACCCACGGGCTCGCGCAGGTAGTAATTGGCGCCGCTTTGGCACGCCGACTGCATCGCCGTCGCACCGTTCACCTTTGTCGCCCAGCCCGCATTGTCGCGAAGGGCACGCAGTCCAAGCGGCAGGTCGCCACCGGCGATCGACGTCAGTGTGTGCCCGGCGTCCAAAGCTTCTATCAGCGCCCATTGATCGACCTCCCTCTCGATCCTATCGGCGAGCGCGAAGAGAAGCGCAGCGCGCTGCGACGCCGTCAGTAGCGGCCAGCCCCCTGATCGGAGGGCTGTTTCGGCCGCCGTCACCGCACGATCGATGTCATCGGCATTCCCCGCAGCGAACTCGGCAATCGCACGGCCGGTCGCCGGGTCTTCGGTAATAAGGGTGCTGCCGGCCGAACCTGTCCGCCACCTCCCCTCGATCAAATGGCCTGAAGTTCGTGCTTCGAGCTCGCGCAATAGACTTTCGATGTGCTCCTCTCCGAAACGGTCGGCAATGGACGGCTGGTTTCCGGAATTTTCCTGTTTCATTGGCGCTCTTCCCGGCAGATAGATATGGTCTGGACATTATGTAGATACTATCTACTAAATATTGGTAGACATTGTCAACCATTGATCGGCTGTGGGTGTGGGAGGGGTTCGCGATCGTGCAGCGGAGAGAAGAGGTCGAGGGCCTGGACAGGATCGGCAGGGTCATGGATCTGGTGAAAGCTCACCTCAGCCACGCGCTGCGCGCTGACGGGGAAGGCCTGCAACTCATGGAAGCCCATGTTCTGCGAATCATTCTCGCAGGTGGCGGCTGTTCGCAGCTCGACGTCGTGCGCGAGACGCGCCGCGACAAGGCGCAAATCGGTAAACTTGTGGCAAGCCTGGTAGCGCGGGGGCTCTTGACGAAGGGGGCCGATCCTTCCGACGGACGGCGCCAGCTCTTGGCCCTTACCTCGGCGGGCGAACGCGTCGCGCGTCAGTCCTTGCGGCAGCGAGAAATTATTGCGGACAAACTCTTTGCAGCGGTTTCGGCAGATGAACTTCAGTCGCTTCTCGGTACCCTCGCGCGGCTCGAAGCGCGCCTTTCCCAAGACCTCCCCGCCAGCTGATCCACCTTTTCGCAGGACTTAGAAAAAGCTGTCGCCGGTCGATGGTCGAGGACAGTTCACCTACACTCGGGGCGGCTTACTTCAGACCGGTGTCGCATTGGAGATCAAGCAAGCCATCAAGACCACGGGAAGGAAGACCTCGCGGCCGTGCGTCTACTCGCTCCGCAGCGCCTCGATCGGCGATAGGCGCGAGGCGCGGATCGCGGGCCACCCGCCGAAGGCCAGCCCGATCACGGCGGAAAACAGGATGGCGCCCACCGCCACGCCGAAACCGATCGGCGCCGGAAAATCGGCATAGGCGACGAACGCCAGTGCCGCGACCTTCGCGAGTGCGAGACCGACGCCGCCGCCGATGACGCACAGCACCGCGGCTTCGACCAGGAATTGATTGCGGATATCGGCGCGCTTCGCGCCGAGCGCCATCCGGAGGCCGATCTCGCGCGTGCGCTCGGTGACGCTCACGAGCATGATGTTCATGATGCCGATCCCCCCGACGAGGAGCGAGATCGATGCGATGGCTACGAGCAGCGCCTGGAATATCTGCGTCGCCTCGCCCGTGACCTCGGCGATTTCCGTCGTCGTGCGGACGGTGAACGGATTGATCTTGCCTTTCGCGACGCGGTAGCGATCGCGCAGGATTTTCTTGATCTCGTTCTGCCCGGCGATGAGCGACGGTTCGTCGTCGAAGCCGACGAAAGCGATATGGATGTCGTCGGGTCCCTGCGCCGGAGTGTCGAGCAGGCGCTGGCGCAGCGTTCCGAGCGGCACGATCACCAGATCGTCATTGTCGTTGCCGAAGCTGCTGCCCTTGCTTTCGAGCAGGCCGACGATACGGAACGGGACGCGGTTGATCCGCACCGTCTCGCCGACGGGATCGTAACTTCCGAACAGGCGGGTAGCAACGGTCTGGCCGAGGACGGCAATGCGCGAGGAGGCATTGGCGTCGCCCTGCTCGATGAAGCGGCCTTCGTCTGTATTGACGTTGCTGACGATCGCATAATCGGGTGTGGCGCCGATCACCTCGGTCGTTGTGTTACGCCCGGCCGCGACGAGTTGCACGCGGGTCCGGAGCTGCGGCGCGGTGGCGGTGATGCCCGGCACCTGTTTGGCGATCGCCTTGATATCCCGTTCGGTCAGCCGGCCGCGATCGGTGGTCCGGCGCGGACCGTCGCTGTCGGGCTCGGGCACGACGATCGCCATGTTCGCACCGAGCGCGCCGATCGATTCGGTCACCGACACCTGCGCCCCGGCGCCGATCGCGACTGCGAGGATGACCGAGAAGACGCCGATCATGACGCCGAGCGTGGTGAGGATCGAGCGCATCAGGTTGACGCGGAGCGCCGTCAGCGCGATCGCGACATTGATCCCCCACCCCGCAAGACTGCGCCAGAGCCGAGCGATCATGACGCAGGGCTCCGCCGGTTCTTTACCGGCTCGTCCTCGATGACCTTGCCGTCGCGAAACAGGATACGGCGCTCGGCATAGTCGGCGATATCGGGTTCATGGGTCACCAGCACGACGGTGATGCCCGCGGCATTGAGCGCCTGGAAAATGCCCATGATGTCGTTCGAGGTCTGCGTATCGAGCGCGCCCGTCGGCTCGTCGGCGAGCAGCATCAGCGGCTCGGTGACGAGGGCTCGCGCAATCGCGACGCGTTGCTGCTGCCCGCCAGACAATTTGGCCGGACTGTTCTCCAGCCGGTCCCCGAGCCCCATCGCTTCGAGCTTCGCCCTCGCGCGCTGCTGGCGCTCGGCGCGGCCGGCCCCGGCGTAGATGAGCGGGACCGCGACATTGTCGAGCGCGCTGGTGCGGGGCAGCAGGTTGAACTGCTGGAAGACAAAGCCGATCTTGCGGTTGCGGATGTCGGCGAGCTCGTCGCTCGACAGGCTGTTGGTGTCGATGCCATCCAACCGCAGCGTGCCCGACGTCGGCGTGTCGAGGCAGCCGATCATGTTCATGAAGGTCGATTTGCCGCTGCCGCTCGCGCCCATGATCGCGACGAATTCGCCGCGCTGGATCGCGAGCGACACGCCGTTGACGGCGTGGAGGATCTCGCCGCCGATCATGTAATCCTTGACGAGGGCGTCCGTCTCAAGAAGCGGTATCATCGCCGCTCTCCTCGTCGCCTGCGCTGCCCTCGTCTTTCCGGGGTTTGAGGGAGCGGCTGCGAACGAGTATCTTCTCGCCCGGTTTGAGGCCGCTGACGATCTCGGTATATTCGTCGCCTTCGACCCCGATGGTCACCTTGCGCATCGCGGGCCGATAGGGATCGTCGGTCGCGACGAACACACGGTGGGCGGGCTTGCGCTTCTTGTCCGGCGGTTGCTTCTCGTCATCGCGCGCGTCCGCTGGCACGTCGTCGGCGCGCGGGCGAAAGCGCAGCGCGCCCGACGGAACGCGGACGACCTTCGGGCGCGAACCCGTCACGATGTCGACATTGGCGGTCATGCCCGGCAGCAGTTTGCCGTCGAGATTGGGAACGTCGGCGATCACGAGATAGCTCACGACATTCTGGTTCTCGACCGCGGCCTGCCGGACCTGGCGCACCGTCGCGCGGAAGATGATGTCCGGATAGCTGTCGACCGAGAAATTGACCGCTTGGCCAACCTTGACCTGGCCGATATCGGCCTCGTCAACCGACGCCTCGACCTGCATCTGCGTGATATCGGTTGCGATCTCGAAGAGGTTCGGGGTCTGGAAGCCTGCGGTAACGGTCGACCCGGGTTCGACCAGCTTGTTGATGATGACGCCGCTCGACGGCGCGACGATGCGGGTTCGGGTGAGATCGAGCTGCGCCGACGAGAGCTCGGCGCTCGCCTGGCTGATCTGTGCCCGCGCACTCGACACTTGCGCCCTGTTCACGCTGGCCGCTGCACGCGCCGCGCCGAGCTGCGCGTCGGCGGCATCGAGATCGGCCTTCGACACGAAGCCGTTGCCGGCGAGCGCCTTGCGCCGCGCGTAATTGCGCTGCTGGATCAGCAGGTCATTATCTGCCTTGGCGACATTGGCCTCGGCCTGCCTGAGGCCCGCGCGCGCGAGCTCCAACTGTGCCTGTCCCTGCTGCACGCGCGCCTGGACACGGGTGGGGTCGATCAGCGCAAGCAGCTGCCCCTTTTTGACGGGACTGTTGTAATCGACGAAAACTTGCGTGACCTGGCCCGAGACCTCGGCGCCGACATTGATCGTGTTGAGAGCGCGCACCTTGCCGCTCGCCGACACGACGCGGTCGACGTCGCCGCGCTCGACTTTGGCCAGGACATACCCATAGTCGCGCGGCGCCGGCGACAGGATCTTGTAGAGCAGGAACGCTGCAATGAGCACGATCCCCGCTGACCAGAAGCGATGCCTGCCGGCCCACCCGCGCACTGTCCGCAACATTTGATTGCCCTTTTAAGACCGACCGAATCCCGGTTCGCCGGAGAACCGGTTCTGCCGGCTGCCTATCCTTGGCATGCCGGCGTGATCTTGCGAAAGCGGAATCGAGCATGACGGTACGGCCGCAGTTCCCCCGAGCCCGTCATCCCGATATCCCGATATGCCGATGCAAACCGCCGATTTGTTGTCTGGCCAAGGGAAAGAGCCGTGTCCGCCGTGGGGGCGTCTGCACGCGCAAGCTGGGCGAGCCCGCACGATGCGTCTTGGACCGGAGCATCGAAAGCGCAAGATCGGTCGAGCGCATGGCGGAGGCATCGCCTATTCCGGATCTGCCAAGCAGGAGTGAATGATGACGGCGGCCCGGAAGAATTATGAGGACCGGATGCAGAGAGTGCTCGATCATATCGACGCGCATCTCGGCGATGACCTCGACCTCGAAGTGCTCAGCAGTGTCGCCGCCTTTTCGAAATTTCATTTCCACCGGCAGTTCGCTGCGACCTTCGGGCTTTCGGTGCATCGCTATGTCCAGCTGGCCCGGATGAAGCGGGCCTCGCACCAGCTCGCGTCCGAGAAGGGACGGAGTGTGACGGAGATTGCGATGGACGCCGGCTATGACGCCCCTGATGCCTTCGCCCGCGCCTTCCGAGGCCGGTTCGGCCAATCGCCGTCGTCGTTCCGCAAATCGCCCGACTGGACGCCGTGGCTTGCGGCCTTCGGGCCTCTGAATAACGCGAGGAGCAGACTTATGCCGGTGCATTATGAAATCGACGACGTGACGATCCGCGACGTGCCGCCAACGCCGGTGGCGATACTGGAACATCGCGGCGATCGCGCGGGGCTGCCGGCCACGATCGAGACCTTTATCGCCTGGCGCAAGACCGTAGGTCTCTCGCCCGCGACGAGCCCGACCTTCAATATCTTTCGTTCGGAGCGGACGCCCGCAGACCCTGGAGACTACAGCATGGATCTCTGCGTCGGGACCGAGCTGCCCATCGATCCGGACGACGCGGTCATGCGGGCGGGGGTGATCCCGGGCGGCCGGTGTGCGGTGCTGCGCATCGAGCATGATACCCATAATCTGGAGCCTGCCGCCCTTTTCCTCTATGGCAGCTGGCTCCCGGCGAGCGGCGAGGAGGTCCGGGACTTTCCCATCTATTGCCGCCGGCACCTCAGCCTTTCTCCAGACGGAGGCGCTCAGGATGTGGTGGTCGAGCTGTTTCTGCCGCTCAAATAGCGCCAGAGGCAGCAGAGCTTTATCGGCCGGCGCACGCCCCCCCCCCCCCACGATATCGGAAACCCTGGGGAGAAGCGACGCTGGAGATGTTGAAAGACTTAAGCCTGGCGCCTGGGCTGCATCGTCTGCCTGAGCCAGGAGGCGAACCTCTCGGTGTGCATTATCATACCAAGATGGTTTCCGGGGGCGTCCCGGAGAGCGACGCCGAACTTTTCTGCGAGCATTTCCGTTGCCACCCGCGCCGGTTGCCCGATCGAGGCCTCGCCAGCCGCGACAATTATCCTCTCGCGGAGGATCGACGGGATGGACGGCTGAAAATGCACGGTGCACGGCGCCATGCGGCCAAGCGCGAAGCGCTGCTTCCCGCTTTCCTCCGTCGACAAGGGCGGCAAAATTATCCGTTCCCGCTTGGAATCTGCACTGCGCGTTTCCTGAAAGACCTGGCTGAGGTCGGCGAAAGCCTGAAGAGCTGCGCCGGGATCGTCGCGTGCCAATCGGAACGCCTTGTCGGCCTCCGCAAGCAGCATCTCGCCGTTGGGCGCCAATCCGAAAAGCGGGGGCTCATGAGCTACGAGTAGCTGCACAATCTCCGGATGTTCCAGAACCAGATGCAAACCGACCGCCGCGCCCCCACTGGCGCCAAAAATGAACACCGGTTCCTGCGAAACGGCTTCGACGATCGCACGAAGATCATCAGCGAGGACTGCCAGAGAAAAAGGAGCACCATCTGGCAGGAGGCTTTCGCCGACCCCGCGCGGATCATGCCGCACCACGGTGAAATCGGCTGCAAGCTTCGACGCAAGCGCCTCAAACCCCTGAATGCCAAGCGGCGCCCCTGTAAGGACCAGGAATGGCCCCGCGCCTTCGACGATGTAGCGCAATGTCACACCATCGCGATGGAGCCAATTTGGCACTTTGTTGCCCTTTCCAGCCGAATGCGACCTCATGAGCTGGGCCGCCCCTGCGCGTCTGCCTGCGCCGTGTGGCGGTCCATATGCGGTATGAAATCCATCTTGCCGATCGGCACACCTGCATGGCGCAACAGGGCGTAGACCATCGTCACGTGGAAATAGAAGTTCGGCATGATCCAGTCCCTGATATCCTCTTCTGCCGACATCACGAAGCGTACGCCATTGGGAAGCGTGAGATCGACGACCGCGTCTGCGTCCGCCCACGCGGCGGCTCCCGCCTCCTCCACCTGCGAGAGAATCGAGGCAATCCGTTCGCGAATCTCGGCGAGCGTGGTGTAGGCGGTCTCGTCGAGCGGAACGGCTTTCCCTCCGACCTGATTGAGGGCAAGAAGCACCTGATTGAGCGCGACGCGGAACTGCAGTTCCAGCGGAAACATGTCGTCGGTGAGCTTTTCCGCAAGCACTGCATCCGTCATTCCCGCGTCGAGAGCCTTGCCAACGAGACGGTCGAGCATCCCGAGCATGTCGATAAAGATGATCCGGGCGGAATGCGCGTAAGTCATAATCTTCCTTTGCAGTGAAAAGTCTGGTGATGCTGTAGCGTCTGCAGTGGTGGCGGACATCCGTCGACTTCGGCCAGATACGGGACGGCGGCCATCGGCCGCTGCGTACGACCGTTGGCTCGCAGACTTTGGTCATCGCCAGAGAGAAATATTCTCCTGTTCGAGCGCGCGCTGGACGGCTGGCCTCGCCTCGATACGCCGGGCGTGGCAGGTCCAGTTGGGAAAGGATTTCGGCATGTCGATGCTCATCCGCATGCCCCACCGATAGAAGACCGCCAGATAGGGATCGACGACCGAATAACGCTCCCCCAGCGCCCAATTGCCGTTGGCAAGCTTTGCCTCGATCACGCCGTAGGCACCGGTGAGGTGCTCCATTCCCCTTGCTTCGGATGTCGGGATGAGCATCGCTCGGATCGCAGAAATAGTCGGGCCGCCATATCATGCGGACCGCGACCGCGTGGACGCTTCCCGAGAGCCAGTTGAACCACTCGACAGCGCGAACGAGCGCTGCGCCGTCAGCGCCGAGCAGACCGACATCCGGACGCTCGATTGCCAGATGCAACAGGATCGCCGGCACTTCGGTGATGAGAAGGTCGTCAGCCGTCAGGACAGGGATACGCCCTTTAGGATTGAGCGCTCGAAACGCATCCGATTTCGTTTCGGGATGCCCCGGCGACATCAGCGCCAGCGTGTAGGGCTCACCGATCTCCTCCAATATGATATGGGGCGCCAGCGAGCACGAGCCAGGTGCCGCGTGCAGCGTGTAGCGATTTTTTTCTTCGTTCATTCAGTCGGTCCCCGTGTCGGCATGGGCAGAGCGGACATGCCGGACATCCGCTTCGATGCGGATGGACGCACCCCATGCCGCAATAGGAAGCGCGGTGTCACCGGGGCGCGTCGATGATGAGGATGCCCTCAGAGCCGCCGGCGGCCGGGTTGGCAAATATCATTCGCCTCCGCCCCTACGCTGGCCATCATCAAGTCGTTTACCCCGCACACCTGCCTTTATGCTGCGGCATTAAGCGGAGCGTTCTCCCCGCCGCTTCGACCCTATCATGCCATATTCGCGCGCACGGACCAGACCGCTTGGCCGCACCGAATGACCACTCGCCGCTAATCGGGCCATTCGCGCGGATCCAGGGTCTAATGCCTCAGCCAGTATCAGTGAAGGCGAAGGGCGCGCAGGGTGTCGAAGCCAGCTCCGAGCGGCGAGCGCCGGTTCGACCCCGGACGGTTTCAGCGAGGAAACACATGGGTTCCTGGATCATGTTCGCGTCGGCGGCGGTACTGCTCAATATCCCACCGGGACCGGACCTCCTGTATGTTACGTCGACGGCGATCGCGAATGGCAGGCGGGTGGGCGTGGCGGCGGCCGGAGGAATCGCGGCAGGCGCAATGGTTCACGTGATCGCGGTATCGCTCGGACTCTCCAGCATTCTTGCTACGTCGAAGGCCGCCTTCACTTTCGTTACCCTGGCTGGTGCCGCTTACCTTGTGTTCCTCGGGTTGCGGAGCTGGAGAACGGGCAGCGCGGGACAACTCGGGCGGCCCGGGGGCTCGATGAGTACCGGCACAGCCTTTCGCCAAGGCATGTTGGTCGACCTGTTCAATCCCAAGTCGGCCCTGTTCTTTCTGGCCTTCCTCCCGCAATTTGCCGATGTTTCGGCAGGCAATCTCGCAGCACAGCTGTTGCTGCTCGGCTTGACGACGATCCTCATCGGCCTGGTCGTGGAAGTCGCCGCGGCTCATGGGGCCGCGCAATTCACCGATACGCTGCGGGCGCGCCCGCGTGCCGCGATGTGGCTGGACCGGATGCTCGGCACGATCCTGATCGCTCTCGGTGTGCGGCTTGCGCTGCAGCGGCACGCTTAGCGCACCCTCTCCGCGCCGCATTCCGCATGTCCAGCGGGCCGCTCGATCCCCGACTATGTCTTGACGGACAGCAGGGCATCGACGACCGCGCGGACGGCGGGCAGAAGCCCGCGTCGCGTGGTGGTCAGCAGCGTGGTGCGAACCTCGCCCGCCGTCCACGCAGGGAGTATCCGCACCAGTCGGCCCTCCCCGATCGCCCCAGCCGACATCCATTCGGGAAGCGCCGATATGCCGAGGCCGGCGGAGCATGCGGCGAGCATGACCTGGGCCTCGTCGGCAACCATCCGGACTCGCGGCTGGACGACCTGGGCATCCCCCTCCGTCGAACGTAGCGACCATTGCGCCTCTGGAGCAGGGATAACCGCCAGGTGGCGCGCAAGATCGGTCACCTCTTCGGGCAGGCCATGTTCTCCGACATAGGCAGGCGAGGCAACCAGGACGACCGGTGCCCGCCTCAGCTCCCGCCCGATCAGGTCGCTGTCGGGCAGCGGCCCGGAATGGCTGCGCAAGGCAATATCGATATTCTCATGGACGAGATCGACGAACCGGTCGGTGACCTGAACCCGCAGCTCCACTTCGGGCAGGCGCCGGGCAATCTCCGGAAGCAGCGGCGCAAGGTGCCATTGGGCACCAGGTACCGACGCGGAGATTGTGACGGGCCCTGCGGGTGTGGATGCACGCCGGGCGATCACGTCCATCGCTGCCTCGCCTTCGCGTCGGAGATCCTGCGCGTGGACCAGCACGTCCCGTCCGAGATCTGTCAGCACGACGTTTCGGGGGGTGCGATGAAGCAGCCTTGCTCCCATCGCATCCTCCAGCGCAGCCATGCGCTTGCTCAATCCCGACTTGCGCCTGCCGCACAGCCGGGCCGCCGCCGAAAAGCTGCCAGCCTCGGCGATGATCGCGAAAAGGGCAAGATCATCGAGCCGCGGCAGCATTGTTCACTTCTGTGAACGAAGGAGAGAAAAATAGCGCACTTTCGAGCATATCGTTCATGATTTAGCACTGCAGGTCTCACATTCAAGGAGACAATGATGCCCAACCCCACCTTGCTCATCGGCTATCCCATGGGCAGCCCGATCGGTCTTGCGGCCGCGCTCGCATGGGCCGAAATCCCCCACGACATCGGGCGCGTCGACCTGCTCGATCGTCCCGCGGCCTTTCTGGCGATCAACCCTCGAGGGGAAGTGCCGGTTCTCATCGACGCCGAAGGACAGGTCCTGACCGAGACGCTCGCGATTGCAAGGTGGATCGAAAACAGGGACGACGCGAGGCGCGTCTCCTTTGCGCCGGGCAGCCGCGACGCGCTGCGCATGTGGGAACTCGCCTCCTTTCTCAACACCGGTTTCACTGGTGCCTTCGTTCCCTTTTGGGCAGCGATGGAAGCGCCGCACCTTACCACCGAACAGCGCGAATTTCTCCGCAGCTTCGGCACCGGCCTCGTCCGGAAACGGCATGAGCAGCTCGAAGCCATGCTCGGAGAGGGACCTTGGCTCGTGGGCGAACGCCGCAGCCTCGCCGACGCGATACTCCTCGGGGTCGGTCGGTGGGTGGAATTTCACGAGGTGTTCGATGTTGCCGACTATCCGCGTATCGCCGCCGTTCGCGCGCATATCGAAAAGGATGCCGTCGCCCAGGCAGCTGCCCGGCTGGAAAGCGATCCGGCCGACCCACGCGTCGTCGACCTCGCGGAGGCTCTCGCACGGGCACGATGACGGAATGCGCCGCGCTCCGCTCCCTGTCGCATCGGGCCTGCCGCTCCGCTCTCTATGCCGATGCGCCGGACATGCCCGGCAACCGTTCTGGGTCGGGATCGCGGCCGCAGCGGTCCGGCGAAACGAAACATCGGCGGGCGGCGACCGAAAACAGCCGCTCACGCGAATAAGAGCGCAAGGGATAATCCCGCGCGGCGAGCGGCGACGACTGGAGGAGGCCGAACAGCTCGTCGACCGGCTGGCCGCGATCGTTAGCGACCAGGAAATCGCCGAGGGCGCGGACGTAGAACTCGGTGATCGTCGCATGATAGCCCGACTGATCGGAGTTCGGGGTGCCAACCGCCTCGTTGTACCGCCTGATTATCCCTGGCATCTCGCGCGAGACCTGTTCAGCCGTTCGATGACGGAGCAGCCACAGGCAGGCGCCAAGATGGGCGTCATGGGTCCAATCGTCCTTCGGCAATGTGCCTGACACGAGCTTCTGCACCAGTTCGCCGAGCCTGCTTGGTTCCGCGGCCACCGCCATCGTTGGCGCCGCCTGCCGCAAAGCGGCGCCGAGGGCGTCGAGTGCCTTGTGCAACTCCTGCGTCGAGCGAAGGCCGAAGCCGAGCCGATAGATGTCATCGTGATCGCCCAGCAAGGTTGCGGGCGCCAGTGCAACGCCGTGCCCCGCCAGGCAGCGAGGGAAGTCGCGAACGGCGCCCGCACCGAGATGTCGCAACGCGATGATCGCGCCTGCGTCGGGACTGGTCCACTCCAGTGCACTCGCATGACGCTCAAGCCAACGTAATGTGATGACCAGTCGCTCAAGCAGCATGGCGCCCTGCTCGGCCAATATGCTCTCGTGCTGGCTCAGAACGGCCGTAGCGACGCCTTCTTCGAGCACCGGGCAGGAGTGGAACAGGTTGGCCGCAGCCTCGATGAGCGACTGCCTCAGTAAAGGGTCGCTGACGGCGATCCAGCCCATCCGCAGCCCCGGCACCCCATAGGCCTTCGACAGCGATCCAATGGTGACGACCTGGGCGCCGAGCCCTGCCGCACTTGGGGCGGGCTTGCCACCGAAGCCCGCCTCGCGAAAGGTCTCGTCGACGACAAGAATCGCCTGCGGCGCTCGCACCTTGACCATATCTGCGAGCCGCCGAATATCGTCACACGGCACGATCTGCCCTCCCGGGTTGCCGGGGGTGGCAAGACACACGAGCCGCGTGGCCGCAGAAAGACGGCGCCCCATCCGGTCGATATCGAGCCGATAAGCGCGATCGAACGTTGTGCGCTCCTTGTACACTGTCGCGCGAAGGGTGCGAAGATAGTCGCGTGCGGGCGGATATCCCGGTGTGACAAGCAGCGCCTCTCCGCCAGCCGCGAGCGCGCATGACGCGGCAAGCGCAAGGCCCGCGGTAGCGCCCGGAACCACGATGATGTCTTCGGCGGGCACGCCGCAGACGGAAGCGATCGCTTCCTTCAGTTTATCGCTTCCGCCGGGATGGCCATACGGAAGATACGAAGGACCGACAGAGGAGAGCATGGCGGACACGTCCAGAGGCGGCGCGGTGCTCCCCGCAAGAGGATGCGGCCCGCTGCATTCGAGCAGGGCGATGATCCCGCGCTTCGTCGGGCCTGATGAGGACATGTTCATCCGCATATCGTGTAGATATGGAAAATTTTGTGCAAACTAATCGTTCTGGCCCATTTGACCTAGATCTGCTAACCTGTCCGAATGAACCTTCGCCATTTGCCCCTTGGCGCATTGCGAGCCGTCGCGGCCGCCGCTCGGCTCGGTAGCTTCGCGCGCGCCGCAGACGAGTTGCACGTGACGCCAGCAGCGGTGAGCCAGCAAGTGAAGCTCGTCGAGGATTACCTCGGCGTTCGACTGTTCGACCGGCTCCACCGCGGGCTTCGGCCGACGGCTCGGGTTCTGGCTCTACAGCTTGAACTCGACCGCGCCTTCGCGACGATATCCGGCGCCTTGCATGAAACCGCCCGCGACGAGCAGCCTCCACTCGCCGTCGGCGTGGTGGGCACTTTCGCGCTCGGATGGCTCTTGCCGCGCCTTCCCCGGTTCGAGGCAAGTTTCCCGTCGGCGCGCGTGCAGCTGTTCACCCACAATAATCGCAAGGTCGACCTTCTCCGCGATCGACTCGATGTTGCAATCCGTTTCGGAGACGGGGGCTGGCCCGGCTGCCGGAGCCGGCATTTGCTTGACAGCTGGCTGACACCGCTATGCACGCCGCGCGTCGCTGCCGTCATGGACAGTCCGCGGGATCTCCGTCGCACGACGCTCCTGTCGACCTATCACCGGGACGACTGGCCGCGCTGGTTGTCGGCGAGCGGTATTGAGGTCGACGGCCGCCGCGGCCCGGTCTTCGATTCGTCGGTCGCGATGATACAGGCGGCGCTCGGGGATTTTGGCGTCGGTCTCGCGGACCCCCGGATGTTCGCGCGCCAGATTGCCGAAGGCGCTCTCATGCAGCCCTTCGGGACATCGATCCCGGCGGTTGGGGAATATTGGCTGACATGGAGGGAGCAGGTCCAAAGCCCGCCCGCTGCAGCCTTCTGCGACTGGATCGTCGCGGAGGCGGCCTCCACTTCCGGGTAGAGGGGCTTTTCCGACACGCGGCGCCGGGTGTGCATCGAGCTTGGCGGTCCGAACTCCTCGCCCGGGCTCGACGGGTGTGCGGTTGGCCTGAGGCCTGCCTATCGAGCTGTTCGGCAAAATATGTGGGTCGCGCCGTGGTCCTGCGTAAAGCTTATCAACGGCGCTACCGCGGGGAAGTCTTTGCGCAATATTCGTCGAACAACGTTCGCCGTGGCTCGCGTCGCAGCCGTTTCCTCCCCTCGCCTCCATGTACCGGGGGCGCGGCCCATCCAGCCAGGATCATCCCCAGCGCCAGCGCGGGTTGCAGCACCTGTGACGCTGGCGACGCCGGCCGCCCCGAATGCCTAACATGGCGCTTCGCATGCGGAGCGAGGGGCCTCACGGGAATAGCAGCAATTCGGCGAGAAGGAGCAGCGAAGCATAGGTGGCAATCATTGCTGGAGGGCGCACGGGCCAGACGTCGAGGAGCATGGCTGCGGCATGCAGAATCCGGCCGACAATCAGCAATCCCGCCGCAAGCAAAAGCCAGCCAGACGGAGCGGCGCGATATTCCGCGAGGCCGCAGAGGATCAGCGCCAAGGGAACATACTCCACGAAATTGCCCTGCGCCCTTATGTGGCGCAGCAGTCGCTCGTCCTCGCCGGTTCCCAGTTTCACCCTGGCTTTCATGCGGGCAAGACTCACAGCGAGGCTGAGACCGAACAAGGCGATCGCGGACAGGGCGGCAAGTGCCGAGGTGATGGGAAGCATCGATAACTCCGTGGTCGAGGATGCTCTGCATGCGCACACGCTTCGCGGTTGGAGCAGACAGATAGCCCGAATCCACCACCTGGCGCCGTAGAAGGCGAGCCTCAGGCGGCGGAGCGCCAAATCATCCTGCCGAACCGCACAGGATGCCGGTGCGATCGGCCGACAGGTCCTTGAATCACCCGGAACGCGGCCCCTTGCGTTTAGCGGATCGTTGAGCCGAAAGTCTTTCCGGGGTAACGGTCCCGGGCCGTTACCCTGCGAGAGACCCATGCCCAGACCCAAGCTCCATAGCGACGAGGACATCCTGACCGCTGCGCGCGACGTGCTCCTGAGCGAAGGTCCGGTGGATTTCACGCTCGCGGACGTTGCAAAGGCCGTCGGCATTTCGCGTGCCGCCCTTATCCAGCGCTTTCAGGACAAGGCGACGCTCCATCGCAAGGTCATGGAGGCCATGACGCAGGAGGTGCGCGATTATTTCGGCGCCAGATCGTTGGTGCCGGGCCTTGACGGATTGTGGAGCCTGCTGCGCGAACTGATTACGGGCATGGATCCCGAAACAGGCAATGAGGCTTATCTCCTGCTGTTCTGGGGCGATATCGTCGACCCGCAGCTTCGCCGCCTCGCGCTCGAACGCAATGAACTGGTGCGCCATGCCATCGAGAGCAGCCTGCCGGTTGCCGAGGGAGACCAGCGCTCCCGGTCCGAGCTGGTCCAGTCGGTCATCCAGGGATCCTATATGCAGTGGATGGTGAGCCGCGAGGGCGAGCTCGCCGATTATATGGCTCTGCGCACCTTGCGGGTTCTCCAGCTTCTTTATCCGGACCATGAATTCCGGCTCTGACATCGAACCCACTTGATAATAACCGACGCGACGGTTATATATTTTGCAGCAGCAGCTTGGCTGCTTTTTGCTGCGAGCAATATCGATGCCTTCAGTCATGCTTCCGCCGGCCCGGCCGGTCGTCAGGGGTGCGCCCCCGAAAGCCCTGCTCGGTTTGAGCGCAGCCGCGTTCGACGCGCTTCGTCCGCCCCCAGGATGCGCCTACCGGGACCTGTTTTCTGCCAGGCTGCGGCCCGACGTCGCGCGCTGGGCAACCGGGCACGGCCTCGCGCTCCATGCGCTCAAGCAGCTACAACGCTCCCGCGGCGGGCGGTCCGAGAAATTTCTGTTCGGCCTGGGCGACGGCTATGCGGTGGAAAGCGTTCTCATCCGACGTCGCGACGGGTTTACGGCGTGCGTTTCTTCGCAGGTCGGCTGCGCCTTTTCCTGCCGCTTCTGCGCCTCGGGGCAAGCCGGCCTGAAGCGCAATCTCACGGCGGCCGAGATCGTGGAACAGGTGGTGCACCTCGGCCCCAGGGTCAACCGCATCGTCTTCATGGGGATCGGCGAGCCGCTGAACAATTATGACAATGTGCTCGGCGCGATCCGCCTGCTCCGCGACCGCCGCGGCCTCGGCTTTCCGACGACCGGGATCACATTGTCGACGATCGGCATTCCCAAGGCGCTCCGCCGGTTGCGCGAAGAGCATCTCGGCATAAACCTGACCATTTCGCTGCACGCGACGACGCAGGCAGTTCGCGATCGCCTCATTCCGGGCGCCGCCAGGCATGATATCGGCGAAGTCGTCACGCGCGCGCTGTCCTGGGCCGATCGTCACCGGCGCAAGGTGACTTTCGTGTACCTCGTCCTGCCGGGGGTCAATGACAGCGTTGCCGACGCGCAGCGGCTGGTGTCGATGTTTGCCGACAAACCGGCACGCATCAACCTGATGCGCTGGAATCCCGTCGACGCGATCAAGCTGAGGCGCACGGAGGACCGCATGCTGAGCTTCTTCCGCCACCGGCTCGACCGGGCCGGAATTCCGGTCGTGGTGCGCGACACGCAGGGAAGCGACATCGACGCCGCATGCGGGCAGCTCTGGCTTCGTGACCTAGGAGGGAACCGGGCAAGCGACAGGTGAGCCGGGGCGCGGCCGTCGACGTGACCCGCCCCGCGCCTGGCGGAACTGGCGCGCGATTGGCTGCTAGGCGGCTCCCGCCCTGGCCAGCGGGAGCGGCACGGCAAACTTTCGCCCTTTATGTGGCACGGGCCGCTGCCCACGCGTCGTGTGACATCTCGTAAAATGCCTCGCCCTGCTCCGAGCCGGCAATCGGGTTGGCGTAAGCGACGAACTCGGTGCGGAGGAGCCTCATACCGATCTTCTCGAGCACCCTCCGCGACCCCCGGTTCACGGCCATCGTCTGGGCCGTGATCCGGGCGTAGCCGGCATGAGCGAACCCCCAGTCGACAACCACCCGGGACATCTCGGTCGCGAACCCTTGTCCCCAGGCGGACCGGCACAGCCGGTAACCGAGCTCCGCGCTATCCTCATCCCCGGGTATCAGCGATATCCATCCGACGAAGCCCCCTCCAGCCCGCCGACGGAGGGTCCACACGTCGCGCTCGATGCCCCTCGGCCTGAGGAACGGGGTGTCCTCATTGCTCGCGGTCTCGTCATCGACGGCGCCGCCATTGAGGAAGCGCATGACCTCGTGGTCGCGCTCAAGACGCGTGAAATGCTCCCGGTCTTGCGGCTGACACGGCGTCGCAACCAGCCGCTGCGTAATAAGGGTTCGATCGTTACCGTTCATCACACACGCCATACCAGACTCTCCGCGCGTGGATCGCATGCCCTTAGCGCGAGAGGAAGACGTCGAGCAGGGCCGGTCGCTCCCGCCAAGCGAGGCCACGATCTCCCTCGTGGCCTCGCGCGGAACGGTAATCCAAGGCGAAACGAGTACCCCAGGCAGCGGGCGTCAGACGCCCGAGCGCGAAGAGCGCCCGCGCCTCGGCCTACACACCATCGCTGCCGAACCAGAAGCCGAGCGCATCCCGCAAGCTGGCGTCATCGAGGCTTCCCGCCCAGGCGACGTAGCCATCGGGACGCACGAGCAGCGCCTCGGGCGGTTCGACCGGCCCCAGAACCGGCAGGTCCCAAGTCGCTTCGCATCGCGCCGCGATCCGCAGGACCCGGTCGCTGGCCGCAACCTTCTCGGGATCGGCGCCTTTTGCGAACGCGAAGAGAACCGGCCGTCCCTCGTGAAGATATTCGTACATGGTCCGGGTGCGTCCTCCGGCGACGATCTCGAGATCGGGGAGACGGCGTCCGACGAGCGGATGGTCGCCGCCGAGATCGTAGCGAATGGTCAGACCAGCGCGCTCGGCCACGAGATATTTGCGCGGGGCGTCCATGGCGGCCAGTTCGGACATTTTCTCTCCCAGCGCCCGGCTGCGGGGGTCGCGTCGCTGCAATGCCACTTCGGCCATGGCGTTGCGAAGCACGCGGTCGGCGACAGGGTGACGTTCAGCCTGATAGGTGTCGAGCAAGGCGTCGGGAGATAGGCCCTGCACCACCTGCGCCAGTTTCCAACCCAGATTGAAGGCGTCCTGGACCCCCATGTTGAGCCCCTGCCCCCCCATCGGCGGATGGATGTGCGCGGCGTCGCCGGCGAGAAGCAGGCGGCCCTGTCGATAGGCGACCGCCTGGCGGCACTGATCGGTAAAGCGCGAGATCCAGGTCGGGTCATGGATACCGAAGTCCGTCCCGTAAACCTCGACGAGAAGGGCCTTGACCTCCTCCAGTCTCGGCTGATCGCCGCGATTGAGAGCATGCTCGACAAGCACGATGCGCACCCGGTCGGGTTCCTCCATCTTGCCGAGCGCATAGGTTCCATGGGCGTCGTCGGCGATTCCCCACCGCGGTTCCTCCCGCCATCTGGCCTCGGCGATCAGCCAGCTCTTGGAGGGCTCCCAGCCCGCAAACTCGATGCCTCCCTGCTTGCGGATGGCGCTTCGCGCGCCGTCACAGCCGACGAGATAGGCCGAGCGCAGATGCGTGCCGTCCCCGAGCTGTGCCTCAACCCCCTCCTCGTCCTGCCGGAAGTCCACGACCTCCTGTCCGCGGTAAATGCGAACGCCCTGTCCCGCGACACGGTCGGCAAGCATTGCCTCGAAGCGGCTTTGCGGAAGCGCGAGGAAATAGTTGCGGCGCGTCGGCGTGTCGCTGACGTCCAGCATCGTCTCGTGGAACGGCGCGATCTGGAAGCGCTGCCCTTCCGCGACGAATTGGTCGCCGACGCCGCGCTGATCGAGAAGTTCGAGTGTTCGCATGTGGAGGCCGCCCGCACGCAGCCCCGAAAGGGCCTGCGTTGCGCGCTTCTCGACGATCGCGACGTCGACCCCTGCAAGTGCCAGCTCCGATGCGAGCATCAGGCCCGTGGGGCCGGCGCCCACAATCAGGACCTGGTGCGTATGAGGAGCGTGTCCGGGCGAGCCGGTCGAAGCCGCGATACCTGAGTTCTGCGTCAAAATTTTTCTCCTGCCTTGTAAGCCACTGAAAAATATCACGAACTTTTTTCTCGCCAATTCTTGAAGAAATGCCATCCGGGCCCATTTAGATACCGAGGAAGACGTGCGCGTTTTGTACGCTCCGGGCGGATGGTCGCTACTTTGCCCAAACTCTTCTGATCCTGTGCAAATTTGCCCATTCGGCGCGCCGGGCACGACTGCCGCGCTACGTCTGCGCGGGCCGTATGGCGGAGCAGCACCGACGCTGTTTCCAAGTTTTTTTGCGGGAACGAATCGCTCTCGATTCGCGCGCCGGACCCCGGCGCGCCGCTCGGGAAAGTCGATTGTGCCTCCCACAAGTTTCGTCTTCCCGCGCGACCGGGTCCGCACCCGGTACGTCCCCTCTTTCAAACCTGGAGAATGACGGCTCGATAAAGCGAGCAGCAACCTATGTCGCGCTAGGCACCACGGCAAAGCCCTCCAGACAACGAGAGCATGATCTGACACGTTCGATTACGCCCAAAGGAACCTGGCCTCCGCGATGACGATGTCGGGCCGCTCTTCGGTGAAGAAGAGCTTCGCGCCGTCCACCTTGCGGATACCGCGCGACGCCGGGAAGGTGCGATCGAGCCACTCGGCCCATTCGAACCTGAAGTGCACATCGCCCGTGCCCCAGATCATGCGCACGGGACCTCGATAAGCCTTGAGGCGCCCCTCGATCGCGGGCAACAGGTTGGGCTCGAACGCAACGCCATACTGCTGGAACTGCGCACGCCGTAGCGGGGTCGCGAGAAGCGGCGTAAAATATGTGCGCATCGCTTCTTCGGTCAGATTGGCGGGATCGGTATAGCAGATGTGGCCGAGACCCAGCGCCGAAACGGAAAAGCCCGGCTCGGCAAGATGCCGGGCGATCAGATCGGCAAGCGAACCGTTGCGGGCGGCCTCCAGGGCGGGTCGTAGAGCCTCGGGCGGGCTGTTCGTGTGGGCATCGCCATTGCTGAGAAGAAGGCTGTCGATGCGGTGAGGGTGGGAGGCGGCAAGGAATTGCGCCACGCCGGTTCCGCTGTCATTCGCGACGATATCCGCCGAGGCGACGCCGAGCGCATCCATGAGGCCGAGGATCATGCCGGCCTGGGCCTGCGGCGAGAGATCCTGTTCCGCCCTGACTTCGCTGTAGCCAAGCCCCATGAAGTCGGGCGCGATGCAGCGCCGCCGCTGCGACAGCACTGCAATCGAATCCCGCCAGTGAAAGCCGTTCAGCGGCCATCCGTGCAGAAAGATTGCGGTCCGCGGCCCTTCTCCAGCTTCGACATAGGCGATATCGCCCTCAGACAGTGTCGCAATACGGCGCTGGTCGGCGAACTCCGCCGACGCGAGGCGGGCTCGGGCCGGCAAGGCCGGTCCGGCGGTGGCGGCCGCAGCAAGGCCTGCACCCATCTTCAATATGTCGCGGCGAACCATTATCCTTCTCCTTCATGATGCGATTCGCCGGGCCGGATAAGGCAGCGTCTCGCTCCTATCCAAACGGGAAGCAGATGAGCTACGACGAGGAAGCAGTCGCGGTCGCGAATCTTCACGACGAACAGTTTTTCAGGCTCGCGAGCGAATGCACGGTCGAGGCCTGGCTGACCTTTCTCGGGCACCGCTGGTCGGCGCTGATCCTGTATCACCTGTCGCAAGGCCCCAAACGATTCGGCGAGCTTTCAGCATGCCTCCCGTCCGTCACAGCCAAGATGATGAGCGAGCGCCTCTTGTCGCTTCAGCGACGCGAACTGCTGGAGCGCGACGGCCGTCATCGCGACGCTGCGTATCGACTGACACCCAAGGCCGGGCAGCTTATGCCGATCCTCGACGCACTTGAGCGATGGGCAAGACCGTCGCCTGAATAGGGCCAACCGCCCCGCGAAGCGATTTCGGTGAGCGCAACGGCGGCCGACGGCAACGCCATGGAGGAGGCGCTTTACGCCAGTGCGGCGCCCTTGCCGGCGACATGCAGGGAGGCCGCAAACCACCCCTCTGATACGATCAGCCGCGCCGCCGCAGAGGCCCGCCCATCCTATCTTTCAGCCTGATTCGAGCCGGTAGTCGATATAGATCCTGTGCGTGCCGTCGGGCGCGATCTCGATACGGCCTGTCCCCGAGATGCCGGCGAGTTCGCCTGTTCCGCTCGATTCGACGATCCGGAAAAACTCATCCGTCCGGTCGGCTCCGCGGGTGGAGGCGGAGTGCAGGAAGACGAAGGCGCCACTATGCCCGTCTACGCATCCTTCGAAGCTTTCCATGGCAATGTAGGATCCTACGCCGCTGACTTGGTCGAACGCCGACGTAAACAGCGTAATCGAGCAGCCTTCGACTGCGCCGACGTAGATTTTCCTCATGGTGAACACGCCAACCGGGAGCGCGGTGGAGATGGGAGGAACCGCGACCGGCGCGGCCTGAAAGTTCTGAACCTCGAACACCGCGGCCGCATGGAAAAAACCTGTCATCGCATCCCGCTTTCCTGTTGCTGCTCCGGCGCTACGCCGTTCGGCCCACGCATCGCGCCAGATGCGCCCGCCATGATGAACCCATCGACGTCCGCGCGGGGCCATGGATCGGCCCAGGCAGGATATTCGAGCAGATGGTCCAGCCATTCGGTGATATTCCCGTAGTCCCCGAGCGGCATCCTTGCATCGCGCCAGTAGGTCGCCATCGAGGCAAGCGCGAAATCGGCGATCGTCAGTCTGCCGCAGGCAACATGGGTTCGGCCCGCAAGGTGGAGGTCGAGGACGGCCGCAACGCCGTGAACCCCATTCGTCCTGTCCGTTAGCACTGCCTCGTCGGGTGCCCCGAGCCCGAAGGTCGGCTTGACCACGTGTTCGAAATAAAATGGTGCCAGCGCGGGCGACCAATGGCTGTCGCCCCACGACAGCCAGCGCAGCATCTCGACCTGTTCAGAGGGCGCTGTCGCGGGCCACATGTCCGATCCGCTGCGAATGCAGAGATGAGCCATGATCGCATTCGACTCCCAGACCGTCTTTTCTCCGTCGATGAGAACTGGAACCTTTCGATTGGGATTGATTGCGGCAAAGGCGGCAGCCGCAAGGTCCCCCCGGACCAGATCGAGTTCGATAAGATGCACCCGGATGCCAAGATGCTTCACGAGCGCCAAAACCCGCCGCGGCGCCTGAGCCTTGATCCAGTAGAGCTGCATCAGCAGGTCTCACTGCGGAAGGAGCTATCCGAGCCCGCTATGCCTATGCCGCTGCTGGCTCGTGCCGCGGCAATTATGGGCCGGACAGCGCGGCAGGCGGGGCGACCGGAGGCGTGGAACGGGACGCTCCTGTTCACGCCGCGGAACCGCTGCGGAAGACCGCCTCGATATTGTTGCCGTCCGGGTCGAGCACGAACGCGGCGTAATAGCCCGGAGGATAGCCCGGGGGGCCCTGGCGCAAGCCGGCATCGCCATTGTTGCGTCCACCGCTTGCCAATGCGGCCGCGTGAAAGGCGTCGACCCGGTCGGGCCCACTGGCGACAAATGCTACATGCTGACTGACGCCATGGGGATGAAAGCGATCGATCCAGAAGACCGGGTAGGTCATGCCGTAGCCGATGGCGTCGGCCCCGTCGCCAAGCGACAAGACGCGCCGGAGTCCGAGCGGCTCGAGCGCTGCATCGTAAAATTGTCCGGAAGCCGCGACGTCGCTGACCCCGATTCCCGTGTGATCGATCATATTAGCCATCCTTTCGTCCGGGCCCGATTGCCAGCGTTGCAAAATATGTTCAAAGACATAAATAGGCCTGCCTTCCTCGGACGACGATGCCGTACAGCGCGTTCCATAAAGCCCGCACTCGCGAGCGCATTCTCGACGCGGCGCGCCGCGCGTTCGCTCGTGTCGGTTACGAGGCGGTGACGATCGACGAGGTCATGCGCCGAGCCGGCCTCACGCGTGGCGGATTTTACAATCATTTCCGTCACAAGGCGGACCTCTTTGCGGCGGCGGTCGAAAGCTACGGGACCGCGACACCCTGGCAGGACGCCAAGACGTCGGGCAGCTCGGCAAACGGCCTTGCCCGCTGGTTCATCGACTTTTACCTGTCGGACGACATGCTCGCCAACGTGGAAATCGGGTGTCCGCTCTACGGGTTTCCTAACGATATCGCCCGTGCGGGGTCCGCGCCGCGCCACGCCTATACCCGGCTGATCGAGCGGACCGCCGCGATCTTCGAAGCAGCGCTCGGTTCGGAGCCGGACGCCGCCGAACGGGCCGAAGCAATTCTGTCGCTTTGTGTCGGCGCGATGCTGCTCGCCAGCACGACGGAAAGCGAGACGCTAAGAGTATCGATCCGCCGGTCGGCGCGACGCACCGCACTTGAACTTCTCGACTCCTGAAAACAGCGAACGGCCAAGACATTGTCGAGCGCCAGCCTGTCTTCGGCCCGCCAAGGCCATTGAACTTACCCAGGAGGTTCGTCCTCGAGACCATGTCTGTTTGTGGACCATGCTGAAAGTTCGGCAAATGGTTCCCCGCGCTTGTCCAAGTGCCGGGCTCAAGCGGCACCTCGTGATCGCAGCCCCGGGACCAAGCTTGGCCGGCACGTCGGTTTCAGTCGCAGCACCGGGGCGCATGCTGGCTCTAGAGGACCGGCCGACCCATGTAGGCACGTCGCAAACTTCGGCCGCAATTCGGCGAACGGTCGTACGGTGCTGCTCAACTGCAAGTTCGAAAAGACATGGTTAAAGTATCTGGAGCGAAAATCGGCGACCAACCTTGCAGGAGCCACACCATGCACATTTCGAACCGTCCGCCCTATCATTCTGCCACCATCTCAATGTCCCGTCGACAGGCTGCAGGCGGACCCGACGCTCCTCCGCTCGGGAGCAGAGGGGCGTCCGACAGGCAATTTTCAACCGATCTTCTGAACGCGCTGATGAACAGCGCCGGAGGCGGAACCAACAGCACGCTTCGCCTTGCCAACATTGGGGCGGGAGAGACGCCGCTCACCGGTTACACCGTCGATACGCCAGATGGCCCCAGGACTTACGCGCGCGGGGGCGAACCCTTGCATGACGCGGCCTACCGCCGCGACGCCGCGGCGCTCGCATTCGATCTCGTAAGTGCGATCGGATCGGAAGGGGCTGTGTCGCTGGCCGAAGTGGAGAAAGCCATGGGTATTGAGGAGGCAACGTGCGACGCGAAAGATTTGCGCGCCATCCGTTCCGTGATCGAGAACAATTGGGATCGGCTGAGCGGCGGTTCCCGTGTGATGACGGCAGGTCAGCTTTCGGATGCGATCGCTCATCATCTCGGTTAGGACGACGCGTGAGAGAAGGCGAGCCAAGGTTCCGGCGCCCGCCGGGGGCCGATCACCTTTCACATCATCCTTCTGTCCGGCACAGGCAATCCTTGCTTCTGCCTGACCCGGGGCCGCAATTGCTTCTCGCTGGCGCCGCGATTGGAATGAGCGTCGAGCATCAATGGAGGCTAGCTTGTTGATCCGATCCTGGGGCGCTGCGCTCTCGCTGCATCTTTGTCTGCTCGCTGCTGGCGTTCCCGTATCCGCGCAGGAAATCGCGAGGAACGAGCCGTTGACGATCGGCACATCCTTTCGGTTTACCGCGCTCGACGCAGAGCGACGCGTCCACGTCGTGGCACCTGCCGGTTATGAGGACAACGACACCGCCTATCCGCTCGTTCTCGTTCTGGACGGGGGACTGAAGCAGGACTTCTTCCTGACGCTGGGTATGGAGCGGTGGAACCAGCTCTGGCAGCGTAGTGCTCCGGCGATCTTCGTCGGCATCGAGACGGTCGACCGGCAGCGCGAACTTCTGCCTCCTACGTTCGATCCGGAGGAGCGCAAGCGCTATCCGACCGCCGGGGAAAGTGACGCCTTCCGGTCCTGGCTGACCGATACCGCGCTGCCGGCGCTCCGCAAACGCTACCGTACCGATGGACGCGCGTTCCTCATCGGCGAGAGCGCCGCCGGCCATTTCGTGGTCGAGACCTGGGTCAAACAGCCCGGCGCGTTCGACGGCTATGCCGCGCTTTCGCCGAGCCTGCAGTGGAACGGTCAGGCGCTGAGCCGGGCCTTTCACGCGGCACCCGGGCAGCGGCGCCCGCCGCTCTTTCTTTCTCTCGCGAACGAGGGGGGCGCTACCGAAGAGGGAGTGATGCGGTTCGCCGAGGATTCTAACGCCTGCTTTGCCGACCGCCGGACAGAGCTTGAGCATGCGACCACCCTGCACGGCCTGTTTCCCGAAGCGCTGCAATATCTGCTTCCGACCGGCGCCGACTGGCTGAAGGGCTTTGGCCTGACCGTAGGATGCGTGGAACGGGATCGAGAGGCGGCAGCGGACGATGCCGCTCATTAGGTCGCGGCATAGCCATATTTTTCCGCCAGTCCGAGGTCGTGGACGATCCGCAGGCCGGCCGCGACCTGCATAGCGTCCAGCTCGCGCAGCGGCTTGCGCAGCGCGCCGACCGGCAAGCCGCACGCGCGCATCAGCGACTTCACCGCCACCGGGTTGATTGCGGAGTAGTTGAAATGCAGCAGCGGCAGCAAGCTGAGATATTGTTCACGAAAGCCGGCTGCCTTCGCCTCGTCTGTCCACGGTGCCGAGATGGTCGCCATCTCGGAAGGCGCGATATTGCCGCCCATGTTGGCAGTGCCATGGCCGCCGAGCGCCATCGTCGGAACGACGAGGCCGAGGTTGGGAGAATCGCAGCACATGACCGATACTTCGGGCGCGGCCGCGAGAATCTGCGCCACCTGCCCGACGCGCGCCGTCGATTCCTTGTGGATGACGATGTTGGGGTGCCGGAAGAGCCGAAGCAGTTGGTCGCATTGAAGGTCCGTCCGCACCCGCGGCGGGTTGTTGTAGATACCGAGCGGGAGGTCCACCGCGTCGGCCACCTCGAGGTAGAATTGCTCGATATCGGCCTCGGATGCGCAGATATAGGGCGGTGCAGCGATAATCGCTCCATCAGCGCCGTTTGCCGCGGCGAAGCGGACATTCTCGATCACCTGTTCGGCCGATGGGCCGGTGCAACCGTAGAAAAACGCCATGGAGCCGGTCCGCATTTTCACCGTCTCGACGATGATCCGCTTCTTCTCGTCTGGCGAAAGCAGCGAGGGCTCGCCGGTCGAGCCCATGAACAGGATGGCGCGCGTGCCATGCCTCTCCTGATGGTCGAGCAACGTGCGCCAGGCGCCGAAATCGATCGCGCCGTGGCGGTCGAACGGCGTGACCGTGGCGACGAAAGATCCCTCGATCCGCTTGGCGGGCATGGCGCGGCTCCTCGAATGATGTCGGACGAGGACAAGGAGGCCCGGGCGCAGAAAATCCGCTACTCCGGCTGGCGGATTTCAGCGCCTCGCTGCTCGTATAAAGGGAACAAGCCATAGCCGCGCCGACCGGCGCGGACGACGCGGAGGACCAAGCGATGCGAAATATTGCCGGAAGCATTGCACGCACTCTTGGCGCAGGCCTCCTGTTTCTTTGCGCGGCCTCTGCGGCGAGCGGGTCGGCGCCCGAGGCACCGGAGACGATCGTCCTGCGCGCGGCGCGGATGTTCGACGCCACAAGCGAGCGGATGCGAACCGACGCCGTCCTGGTCGTGCGCGGCGGGAGGATCGTGGGGATTGGCGACAGCGCACCGGTCCCCGACGGTGCCCGGATCATCGACTTGGGCGACGCGACGCTGCTTCCGGGTTTCATCGACGCCCACTCGCACCTGACGCTCGAACCCGACGAGAATTATTACCGCAAGACGCTCAACGAGCTGATGCGCAATCCCACCGAAATGGCTTTTTACGCTGCCGCGAACGCGCGGCGCACGCTGGAGGCGGGGTTCACGACGGTGCGCCACGTCGGCGCGCGCGAGTTCATCGACGTCGGGCTGCGCAATGCGATCTCCGCGAATCTGGCCGACGGCCCGCGCATCCTCGCCGCAGGCAACGCGATCACCGCCACCGGCGGCAGCTGCGACCGGCCGCCTTTCCCGCCGCAGCGCGTCGCTCCGCTGACGCCGGCCGAAGGCGTCTGCACCGGCGCCGACCAGTGCCGCGAGGCAGTGAGAAGCCAGATCAAATGGGGCGCCGACGTCATCAAGGTGTGTGCGTCGGGCGGGGTCCTTTCCTATGACCCGGTCGACGTGCCGCAGTTCACGCGCGCCGAACTCGAAGCCGCGATCGGCGAGGCGCATCACTGGGGCCGCAAGGTCGCCGCGCACTCCCACGGCGACACCGCCTCGCGTCTCGCGATCGAGGCGGGTGTCGATTCGATCGAACATGGCAGCTTCCTGTCGGAGGACACGCTGAAGCTGATGAAGTCGCGCGGCGTCTTTCTCGTCCCGACCTTCATGGCGCTCGACTGGGTGGAGCGGAATGCGGACAGCTATCCTGCCAATATCGGGGAGAAGGCGCGCACCGCGGCCGCGTCGCACACGGCCATGTTCAGGGCGGCGCTACGCCTCGGCGTCCCGATCGCGCTCGGCACCGACGCGACGGTCCGCCCCGACGGGCATGGTCGCAACGCGATGGAGTTCGGGCTGATGGTCGAGGCCGGCATGCGTCCCGCTGCCGCGCTGCTGGCAGGCACGCGCAATGCCGCGCGGCTGCTGGGCCTCGAGGACGAGATCGGTACCCTCGCTGCCGGCAAGGCCGCCGATATCGTCGCTGTCCCGGGCGATCCGCTGACCGATATCCGTGTCACCGAACGCCCGCTGTTCGTCATGCAGCGCGGGCGGGTGATCCGGCAGGACGGCAAGTCGCTGCTGCGATGACGCGGCGCAGCGCCACGCAACAGTCTCAAGCAACAAGGGGAATTCCGATGCGTCGCCTTTTGACCGTCCTGCTGCTCGCCGCAACTTCCCTGTCGACAATCCACACTGCGGCGCAGGCCGAGACGGCCTCCCGAACCGAGCCCCCTCCCCGGACCGAGACGCCCCCCGACAGCGAGACGTCGACCCCCAAGTTGCTCGACGTTCCGCGTCTCGCCTTTACCAGGCGTGTCCTCGCCAATGGCGCCACCCTCTATGCGATCCGCGACACCACCACAGCGACGGTATCCGTCAACATCTGGTACGATGTCGGCCAGCGCGACGACCCTCCCGGACGCGGCGGCTTCGCGCATCTGTTCGAACATCTGATGTTCAAGACGACGCGGAACCTGCCCGGCGGCGTACTCGAGACCGTCAACGCGATGGGCGGCAGCAGCAATGCGTCGACCCTGTTCGATTATACGGATTATTATATTACCGTCCCCGCGAACGAGCTGGAAGCGATGCTGTGGGTCGAGGGGGAGCGGCTTCGGAACCTCGTGATCGACGAAAAATCCTTCCGCTCCGAACGCGAGGTCGTGAAGGAAGAATTGCGCCAGCGCGTGCTTTCGCAGCCTTATGGCCGCATTCTGTACATGTTGCTTCCCGCCTTCATGTTCGACGGCCACCCCTATGAGCGGCCCATAGGCGGCTCGATTGCCGATCTCGACCGCGCCGAGCTCGCCGACGTGCGTGCGTTTCACGAGGCCTATTATCGCCCCGACAACGCGGTCTTCGTTGTGTCGGGCAATTTCGAGCCGGCAAAGCTCGATGCCTGGGCGGACCGCTACATCGGCTCGATTGCGAGGCCTGTCCGCCCGATCCCGCGCGATCCGGCAAAGGGAACGCCCGTCGCCGCGAGGACGATCGACGCCTATGCCCCGAACGTCCCGCTCCCCGCGCTCGCGGCCGCATGGCGGGCGCCTTTCGCAGCCGACGCGGATGCGGCGGGGATCGACCTCATCGACGCGCTACTCACCCGCGGCGCCTCGTCCCGACTGCGGCGCGCGCTCGTCGACGAGCAGGGGCTCGCGTCGGCCGTTACCAGCTATAACCTGCCGGCGCGCGACGGGCATGCATACGCGCTTGTCATCACGCTCGCCAAAGGCCGCGAACTCGCCGATGCCGAAGACGCGCTGGCGAGCGAACTCAGGCGCTTGCGTGACGGACCTGTCAGCGACACCGAACTTCGCGCCGCGAAAAACGGTCTGTTCGGCGATGCTCTCACCGCGCGTGAAACCGCGCGCGGGCGCGCCTATGCGCTCGGAGGAGGCGCCGCGCTGACGGGAGATCCGGCGCTTGCCGACAAGCGCCTCGACCTGATCCGCCGGATGACGGCGGCCGATGTCCAGCGCGTCGCGGCGACGTGGCTCGACGACGGGAAGCGCATCACGCTGCGCTATCGCGACGAAAGCCAGCGTCCCCCAGGCTATGCCGGCGACCGGCCTGCGGACGTGTCGGCAATGGGACCGGCGGTGCCGCCCGCAAGCCAGCCGCCGGTCGAGATTGCCGGCGACGGTGCGCGCGAAAGGCGCCCCGCGCCGGCGCATGCGATTGCGCCGTCGCTTCCAGTCGTGGCCGAGAGCCGGCTCGCAAACGGACTGCGCGTCGTGGTCGCGAGATCATCGACCGTGCCCCTGACCTCGCTCAAGCTCGTGATCGACGGAGGCGATGCGGCCGACCCTGCGGGACAGTCGGGACGCGGAGATATATTGGCTGCGCTGGCAATCAAAGGAGCGGGCGACGTCGCCGCGCTGGGCGGGACGATCGCCGCCAGTTCGGAACCAGACGCGACGGTCCTTTCGGTGAACGTCCCCGCGGCGAAAATCGAGCCCGCGGCTCGCATTCTTGCCGACGTCGCGATGCGTCCGGCCCTGCGGGCCGAAGCGTTCGAGAGCGTCCGCAGCCAGCAGCAGTCGGCGCTCGCGGTGACCGCCAAACAACCGATGCAGGCGGCCCTGCGGGCCGTACCTGCCGCAATGTTCGGCAAAGCCTCCTATGGCGCCATGCCTACCGTCGCCTCGCTCGGTGCGGTAACGCGCGAGGACATCGTTGCGGCGCAGCGCGGCGGCTGGGGCCCGCGCGGCGCGACGCTTATTATCACCGGCTCACTGGCCCCGGAGGCGGCGCTCGAACTTGCCGGGCGCCTGTTCGGAAACTGGACAGGCGGCGGGATCAAGGAGACATCGCCCCGAGCATCGTCCATCGCCCAACCGCGCGTCATCGCGATCGACATCCCGGGAGCTGCGCAGGCTGCCGTCATCGCCGCCCTGCCTGCCACCGGCCGCGACGATGCTGACTGGCCCGGGGTGCGGATCGCCAATGCCCGGCTCGGCGGCGGCTTCCAAGGCTGGCTCACGCAGGAGATACGGGTCAAGCGCGGGCTCAGCTATGGCGCAGGCAGCCTGCTCGACGTCCGGCGCGATGCGACGATATTGATGGCGGTGACCCAGACCAAGAATGAATCCGCGGTCGAAGCCGTCGGGCTGGTCCTCGACCAGATCGCCCGGCTTTCACGCGAGCCGATCGACGAGGTGGCCGCGACCGAGCGCAGCATGTTCCTCGCCAACGGCCTCTCGAGCCAGCTCGAACGAGCATCCGGCCTTGCGGATTATCTCGCCTCGCTCGTCGCCACCCATGCGCCGCTCGCTGCGCTGCAGCCGGAAATGTCTGTCGGAGCGCCACCGTCGCCCGAGGCCATCGCCGCGGCGATCGCGGCGCACCTGAAGGCTGATCGGGCGACCATCATCGTCGCGGGCGATTCCGGACAATGGGCGGCCGCACTCCGCAAGCGATTTCCTGCCCTTGAGCATATGGACGCGGACGGGAAGCCCCTGCCCTAGGGCGCGCGCGGCAGGTAGCGATCGCGCAGTTCGAGCGGACGCGCGGTCAGCGGCTTTTCGGCCCCCTCAACGAAGATCGCCTGCGGCTGCGACAAGGGTTCGAGCGGGTCGCCGTTCCACAAGACGAGATCGGCCAATCGGCCCGCTTCGAGCGATCCGACACGGTCGGCGACGCCGAAGACGCGCGCGGGATTGATCGTGATCGCTGCGACAGCCACGTCGTGGGGCAGGCCGTAAGCCACGGCATTGCCCGCGCCGTAGCGCAGCTCACGCGCGCGATGCGCGGTTCCGCTCCCGGTCTTGATGATCACCGTGACCCCGGCAGCGTGGAGCCGCGCCGCATTTTCCATCGTCGCGCCGAGTTCGGAGAAGCTGCGCGGCAGGTTCGCAAGCGGATCGACGATCACGGGTAGCCCTGCCGCGGCGATGTCCGTGGCAACCCGCCATCCTTCCTCCGCCCCGTCGAGAATGACACGCAGCTTCTCCTCGCGTGCGAGCGCGATGATCTCGCGAATATCCGATGCCCGGTCAACCTTGACGATCAGCGGCATCCGCCCTTCCGCGACGGGGATCAATGCCTCGAGATCGATCCGCGACAGTTTCTGTGGCCGGCCCTTGCCGCGGTCGTAGTCGGCTCTATGCGACGCGAAATGTCGCACGTCGGCGAGCGCAGCCTTGAGCGCCACGATCGCAGCGGCGCGCGCGCCGCCGGCGCGTTCGGCCCCGCCCTCGCCCATTTCGAGCACCATCGCGGCGCGGGGCCGGGTGATCATCGCCGGCCCCTGCGCGAGGTCGATCACCGCGGCCTGACCGGCGAACTGCAAGTCGCGGCCGGCCCGATCGTCGTAGAGCGGCGTCGCCACCGCGTGGGTGATACCGGCCAGCCGCGATACGGGCAGCAGGATCGAGTCCGGATTGAGCCCGAGCGACAGGTCGAAGCCGGCGCTGATTGCGGCGCTGTGGGTGGCGCGATCGGTGCTTGCCGGCACCTGGCTGACCTCGACTGCGCCCAGGGTGCTGTCGGCCTGCAGGAATCCCGGCGTCACCGTGCCGCCGCGCCCGTCGATCACCTTCGTTCCCGCAGGCACCGTCACCGCGGGACCGATGGCGACGATACAGCCATCGCGGATCAGGATCGTGCCGCGCTCGATCTCGCCCGCTGCCGCCATCGTCATCAGCCGCGCGTCGACGATCGCGATTGTTTCGGCGCGCGCCGACGTCGCAAGGGCAAACGCCGCGAGAGCGAGCAGGCGGCGGTTCATTGCGTGTCTCCCGGCTGGCCGAGTAGCAGGTCCGAATGACGTCGGCAGGCCGGATCGGCGCGGTCGAAGACGACGGCGCCGTCGATCCACACTTTCTCGGCGCGGGCATAGATGCTGAAGGGATCGGCGCTCCACAGGACGACGTCGGCGTTCTTTCCGGGCTCGAGCGTTCCGACCTTGTCGGCGATGCCGAGCGCTTTCGCCGGATTGGCGGTGATCCATCGGATCGCATCGGCCCTGGCGATCGGTATGCCTGCCCGCCATGCCGACGACAGCGCCGCCGCCGCTTCCTGGTTGAGATGCTGGACGAGGATTGCATCGTCGGAATGGATGATGGCGCAGCCGCCCGCAGCGTGAACGAGCGCCGCATTTTCCTCGAGCGCATCGTACACTTCCATCTTGTACCCCCACCAGCTCGCCCAGGTCGCGACGCAGATATCTTCCTTCGCCAGCAGCGGCGCGATCTTGTACGCCTCGTTTGCGTGGTGGAAGGCGCGGATGCTGAAACCGAACTCGCGCGCGATATCGATCATGTTCGCCATTTCGTCGGCGCGGTAGCAGTGGTTCTGTACGAGAATCTCGCCCTTCAGGACCCCGGCGAGCGTTTCGAGTTGCAGGTCGCGCTTGGGGCCATCGCCGACGCGCCCCCCCTTTTCCCATTTGTCCTGGCGGCGCGCATAATCCTGCGCGTCGATCCAGGCCTTGCGATATCCCGCGACATTGCCCATCCGCGTGGCCGGTGAACGTCCGCGCCCGCCGTATACGCGTTTCGGATTCTCGCCGCAGGCAATCTTCAGTCCATAGGGCGCGCCGGGGAACTTCATCCCCTGCATGGTCACCGACGGAACATTTTTCAGCGTGACGGTCCGTCCGCCGAACAGGTTGGCGGATCCCGGCAGCACCATCATCGTCGTGACGCCCGCTTCGCGCGCGGTGTCGAAGCCCGGATCCTGCGGCCAGACCGAATGCTCGGCCCAGACCTGCGCGGTATTGGGATCGGTCATCTCGTTGACGTCGTTGTTCGCCTCGACCGTGTCGGGCTGCGACCACACGCCGAGGTGCGAGTGCGCGTCGATCACTCCGGGGGTAATCCATCGGCCGCGCGCGTCGATGCGTGCATAGCCGTCGGGCACGGCGAGATCGGGGCCGACCGCCACGATCTTGCCGCGGTCCATCAGCACGGTGCCATTCGCAATCTCGTCTCCCGCTGCGGTCAGCACCGTAGCGCCGACGAGCGCGACCCGCCCCGCTGCCGGGGGACGATAGGTCGCGGGATAGGGATTGGGAGCGACGAGCGGTCCCTGGACTTCGGCAGCCGGCGACACGGCGGGCTGGGGCCGCTCCCCCGCCGCGCATCCGGCGAGCGCCAGCGCCGCCAAGACAGTGACCGCGCGCACGCTCATTTGGTGTCGGGGCTGACCGACCGGAGCACCGCGCCCTTCTCGTCGAGGAAGTCGATCGACGCCTTGCCGTCGGGCGTGACCTTCATCATGATACGCGGACGCCCCATCGCGTCGCTGAGCATCACCGCCGACTCGCGGTCGCGGGTCTTGCCGACGTAGAGCCGCTGGCGGCCGAACGTGCCATCCGCCTGAACCTTCTGCAGCGCGGCGGTCCGCTCCGGGCCTTCGGGCATTTTCGAGATGCGCTCGGCGAGACCGAAATCAAGCGCATTGTCGGGCCGGTCGTTTACGACCATGGCCGCCCACCGCCGCCCGCCCTGCTCATTCTGGGTCAGCTGGATCACCTGGTCCTGCTCATACTGGTCGAAACTCAGATGCCCGCCGCTCGATATCTTGCCATCGGGTCCCTTCCGGCCGCTGAAGGTCAGGCCGCCGTTCTCGGAGCCTTCGTCATTGTAGAAGATGATGCCGGCGCCGCGATTGCCTCCCGGATGCGGGCGTTCCTTGCCGTGCATGATGATGCCGGGCGAGCGGCTGGTGTTCGACACGATCATGCGGATCGTCCCGTCGTCCTCGCGGACGTTGATCCGCTTGACGTCGATCTCGTCGAAGGCGGCCTTGACCGGGGCCGTATCGGCGCCGGCATTGGTCGCCAGGCCAAATGCGAGCGCGGCGGTCACCACGCCCGAATAGAGGGCGAGCAGCTTGTTGGCATTCATGGCTTGTCTCCATTGGCAGGCGGCAGGACGCCGGGAAGATAGCGGTCGCGCAGCTCGGTCGCGCGCGATTGCATCGGCTGGGGGACGCCGCGGATCAGAACCGCGATCGGCCGGGACAGCGTGTCGAGCGGGTCGCCGTCCCAGACCACGACGTCGCCGTCCTTGCCGGGTTCCAGCGAGCCGATACGGTCCGCGAGCCCGAAGATGCGCGCGGGATTGATCGTGATGGCGGCCAGCCCGGCCCGCCAGTCGAGGCCGTTGGCGACCGCGTTCCCGGCGTTATACCGCATCTCGCGCTCGCGGTGATTTCCATTGCCCTGGATCGCGACGGTAACGCCCGCTTCAGCGAGACGCCGCGCATTGGTGAGCGTTGCGCCGAGCGCTTCGAACGACGCCGGCGTATTCTCCACAGGCGTCACGAGCACGGGCACGCCCGCCGCGGCGATGTCGGGCGCGACGCGCCAGCCCTCGCTCGCACCTTCGAGAATCAGCTTCAGCCGTTCGCTGCGGGCCATTTCCAGGACGTCGCGGATGTCCGACGCGCGGTTGACGCTGACGAGGAGCGGCATCCGCCCCTCGACCACCGGGATCAGCGCCTCGAGGTCGGAGCGCGAAAGCGTGTAGCTGCGGGTTTCGCCGCGATCATAGGCAGCACGGCGAATCTTATAGTCGCGTACCTCGGCGAAGATCGCGCGGAGCGCGACCAGTTCGGCGGCGCGTGCGCCACCGGCGCGCTCGGCGCCGGCATCCCCCATTTCGAGTACCATCGCGACCCCGCGCCGCATCAGCATCGGAGTCCCATCGAGCACGACCGCCGCTGCCTGGCCGGCGAACAGCAGTTCGCGGCCCGGCCTGTCGTTATAGGCCGGTGTCGCGATGGCGCGGGTGATCCCGCCCAAGCGCGCGACGGGGATGAGCATGGAATCGGGGTTGAGGCCATAGCCGGCATCGAAGGCCGCGCTCAGGCCCGGCGCGCCGCTTCCGCGGTCGTCGGTGGCCTCGACGGTGCGCACCTCGATCAGCCCGAGCGCCGTGCCCGATGCCACGAGCCCGGGGGTGACCACCTTGCCGGTCGCGTCGATGATCCTGGCGTCGGGCGGAACGGCGACATTCGCACCGACGGCGACGATCCGGCCGTCGCGAACGAGAACCGTTCCCTTCGCGATGTCGCCGCCCCCGGCCACGGTGACGACGCGGCCACCCGTGATCGCCACGGTCTCGGCGCCGGCCGGCGCCCCGAGGGCGCATGCAAGCAGCGCGGCTACGAACGCGCGGATCATCGGCTGGACTCCTGCCCCGGCTGCCCGAGCAGAAAATCGGACGGCGCCTGGTAGCGCGGGTCGGCTCGATCCCACACGGGCACGCCGTCGATCCAGACGCGCTCGGCCAGGGCATAGACGCTGAACGGGTCGGCGCTCCACAGCACGACATCGGCCATCTTGCCGGGTTCGAGTGTCCCGACGCGGTCCGCTATTCCCATCGCCCTGGCAGGATTGGCGGTGATCCATTTGATCGCCTCGCCGCGCGGGATCGAAAGGCCCGCGTGGTTGGCGGCCGTCATGGCGATCCCCGCCTCCTGGTTCAGACGCTGGATCAGCAGGCCATCGTCCGAGTGGATGATCGCACAGCCGCCCGCGGCGTCGATCATCGGCGCGTTTTCCTCGAGCCCGTCGAGCGATTCCATTTTCGCGCCCCAGCTGTTTGCCCAAGTCGCGACACAGATATCCTCCTTCGCGAGCAGAGGTGCGATCTTGAAGGCCTCGTTCGCATGATGAAAGGCGCGGATCCGGTATCCGAATTCGCGCGCGACATCGATCATCACGACCATCTCGTCGGCGCGATAACAATGATTCTGGACAAGGATTTCGCCTCTCAGTACGCCGGCCAGCGTTTCAAGCTGCAGGTCGCGCCTGGGCGGATCGCCGGCGCGGCCGTCCTTCTCCCATTTTTCCCATTTGCGCGCATAGTCTGCGGCGTCGATCCACGCCTTGCGATAGCCGGCGACATTGCCCATGCGGGTTGCGGGCGAGCGCCCCTTGGCACCGTAGACGCGCTTCGGATTCTCGCCGCACGCCATTTTGAGACCGTAAGGCGCATGGGGGAACTTCATGCCCTGCACCGTCACCGCTGGTACGTTCTTCAGGGTCACCGACCGGCCGCCGAACAGATTGGCCGACCCAGGCAGGATCATCAGGCTGGTCACCCCTCCGGCGCGCGCGAGCCGGAATTTCGGATCCTGCGGCCACACCGAATGCTCGGCCCATACCTCGGCGGTATTGGGTGCAACCGCCTCATTGCCGTCGTCGTGCGACGGGGTTGCGGGCGACGGGTAGACGCCAAGATGCGAATGCGCGTCGATAATCCCGGGCGTCACCCACTTCCCGCGCCCGTCGACCGCGGCATAGCCATCGGGCAAGGCAAGCTTTGCGCCCACCGCCTCGATGACCCCGGCGCGGACCAGCACGACGGCATCGGGAATCTCGGCCCCCGACCCTGTCAGCACCGTTGCACCGACAATCGCGAAGGGCGGCGCGGCAGCCGCACGATAGGTACTTGGAAACGGGTCGCCCCCCGCCGCATCGGGCGCCGCAAGCGCGCCCGCGCTGCCGATCAGCAGCGTCGCTGCGAGGGTCGCGGCCCGGCCGCTGCTCTTGAAATATTCCGTCAGCCCCATTTGCTGCCTCCCGCCTGAACGAGCGACGGGCGCGGCAAATCCGCCATCTGCTTTTTGACCTCGCCGCGATGGCGGATTTCTCACCGCGGATCATCGTCTTCGGCAGGGCGCGCTGCATGTCCGGGCGCAGCATTCGGGGGAGGGGCCAATCTTGTTCAGTGACAATCGCCTGGCGCGTCGGGCAAGGACGCTGTCGACCCAAATGCCCGCGCCGCATTTTCCGTCGGAGTTCGGCGAGCAGACGATCCTGTTCGACTCGGGCTTTGCCGCGCCGCAGCTCCTGCCCGACCTTGCCGCGCACGCGGCAAACGCGCTGACCGCGCACCGCGACGAAGTACTGCAATATGCATCGGGCCGCGGTCAGCCCTATCTGCGCGAATGGCTGGCCACATGGATGAATTCTGACGGCTGTGCGCTGACGTCCGACCATATCCTGGTCACCAATGGCGCGAAACAGGGCATCGATCTCGTCTGCCGGCTTCTCCTCGACGAAGGCGACGCGATCGTCGTCACGGCCCCGACGTATTTCACGGCAATCCCGATCTTTCGACACCATGGGGCCGAGTTTATCGAGATCGGCCAGGATGCGCACGGCCTTGACGTGGACGCGCTCGCCTCGGCGCTCGACGCCCGGTCGGCAGCCGGCAAGGCCCCGCCCAAATTCATATATAACATTCCCGAGTTCCATAATCCGACCGGCGCCACCATGTCGGCCGAGCGGCGGGCCGCGCTGGTCGCACTGGCCGAGGCGCGAGATATTCCGATTCTCGAGGACAGCCCCTACCGCCGCGTGCGTTTCGAAGGACCCGACGAGCCCTTGCTGAAAGCGCTCGATCGCTCGGGCAATATCCTCCATCTCGGTACATTCTCGAAGCTCGTGGCGCCCGGGCTGCGGATCGGCTGGGTTGCCGCCGAACCGGCGCTGATCGCGCGGATGATCCAGCTCAAATCGGAAGGCGGCTCGTCGCCGCTCATCCAGCGGATCATTTACGACTTCGCTCGTTCCGACGCGTTTCCCGCGCACATCGCCCGCGTCCAGACTGCCTATTGCGAGCGGCGCGATGCGATCATTGCCGCGGTGAAGCACGAACTGCCCGGTACGCTGATCGCGATACCCGACGGCGGCTATTATGTCTGGCTGACATTACCCCTGCCGGTGGATGGCGACGTGCTCGCGGCGAAAGCCGGCGAGGCGGGCGTCCACCTCATCGCAGGCAGCCGGTTCTTCGCGGGCAGCGGCGCCGGCGTTCCGCGCAACCATGTGCGCCTCGCCTTCAGCTTCGCGACCGCGGAGCAGATCGCCGAAGGGGTGGCGCGGCTTGGGGCAGTCTACCGGTCGATGGCCGGTTGATGACGTCGTCCGGCGGGCCTCTTGTCGCGTTCCGCGGCGTCGAGAAGCGCTACAGCGTCGGTGGGCGCGCCGCCGTGGCGGGGCTCGACCTCGAGGTGGCGCGCGGCGAATTCCTGACGCTCCTCGGGCCGTCGGGTTCGGGCAAGACGACGACCCTGATGATGCTCGCGGGCTTCGAGACCCCGAGCGCGGGCGATATCCTGCTCGATGGCCGGTCGCTCGTCGATCGGCCGCCCTACAAGCGCAACATGGGCGTGGTGTTTCAGAACTATGCGCTCTTCCCGCATATGAGCGTCGCCGGGAATCTCGCCTTTCCGCTGGGGGTCCGCGGGATCAAGGGGGCAGCCGCCAAGGCAAGGGTCGATGCCGCGCTCGCGCTCGTGAAGCTCGACGGGCTCGGCGGCCGGCGCCCCGATGCCTTGTCGGGCGGCCAGCGGCAACGCGTCGCGCTCGCCCGCGCGCTGATCTTCGAACCCGATCTGGTGCTGATGGACGAGCCGCTCGGCGCGCTCGACCGTCAGCTTCGCGAGCATCTCCAATCGGAGATAAAGCGCATCCAGCGGGTGCTCGGTCTCACCATTCTCTACGTCACGCACGACCAGGACGAAGCGCTGACCCTGTCGGACCGCGTCGCAGTCTTTGCGGAAGGATCGATCCAGCAGATCGGCAGCCCTGCGCAGATTTACGACCGCCCGGCGAACGCGTTTGTCGCCGGGTTCGTCGGCGAGAACAATCTGCTCGCCGGAACGCTTGTGACGCGTCAGGGCGACGAATGCAGTCTCCGCCTGCGCGGGGGCCAAATGGTGACCGCGACCGCAACCGGCACTATCGCGCCGGGCGACGACGTCATCGCGGCGGTCCGTCCCGAGCATGTGGGGACCGGGGCCGATCGACCGGCACTTTGCAATGCGCTGGATGCCCGCGTCGACGAGCTGGTCTATCGCGGCGACCACAGCCGGATCCGCGTCGGCCTCGAAGGAGGCGGTTCGCTGTTGATCCGCGCGCCGAGCGCACCCAGCGTTGCGGTCGCCGAGCGGCTGCCGGTCGGCTGGTGCCGCGATCGCTGCTTCGCCTTTCCGGCGACCGGTGTGGCCCTCGCCTCGACGGACACCGGGGCATGAAGGTCGCGCTTCGCCTGCTGGGTGCGTTGGCCCTGCTTGCCGGATCCGCGTGCGGTTCAGGCTCCGATGTCCGCCCGCTTACCGTCGTCGGCTGGGGCGGCTCCTCGCAGGACGCGCACAGAAACGCCTATTGGAACAGCTTTACAACCAGCAGCGGGATCCCCTTGCGCGAAGACAGCTGGCGCGGGGGCGTCGGCGTGATCCGCACCAAGGTCATCGGCGGCGACGCGAGCTGGGACATCGTCCAGGTCGAGACCGAAGACCTCATCCTGGGCTGCGAGGAAGGGTTGTTCCAGCGCCTCGATTGGGCCGCGCTCGGCGGCCGCGACGCATTCATTCCATCGGCCGTCCATGACTGCGGGGTCGGCGCGATGCTCTGGTCCTATGTCATCGGCTACGACGGCGATCGTATCAAGGGAGCGGGTCCGCAGAGCTGGGCCGATTTCTGGGACGTGAAGCGCTTCCCGGGCAAGCGCGGCATGCGCAAGACGCCCAAATATTCGCTCGAGTTCGCGCTGATGGCCGACGGTGTTCCGGCCGGGCAGGTCTATTCCACGCTGCGCACGCCGGCGGGCGTCGACCGCGCGTTCCGCAAACTCGACGAGATCAAGCCGCATGTGATCTGGTGGTCGTCGATTTCCCAGGTTCCCGACCTGCTTGGCTCGCGGGAGGTCGTGATGTCGGTGACCAGCCCCGGCCGCCTGATCGTCGCCAACCGGACCGAAGGCCGCAATTTCAAGCTCGACTGGCACGGCAATATCTACGCCGTCGACTATTGGGTCATCCTCGCCAACAGCCCGCGCCCCGCCGAGGCGGCGCAGCTGCTGCGCTACATGACGCGCCCCGAGAACCAGGCAAGACTCGCGCGCTATATCCCGACCGGCCTGACCAGTGTCGAGGCGAACCGCATCGTCGATCCGAAGCTCAAGCAGAATACGCCGAGCGACCCCGCGAACATGACCGATGCGCTGGAGCTCGATGCCGATTTCTGGGTCGAATATGGCGATCAGCTCACCCAGCGGTTCAATGCCTGGGTCGCGCGCTAAGTCGGCCGACCCGCGGCGGCGCTGGTGGCCGTTCGCGCTCGTCGCGCCGCTTCTTATTTTCCTGCTCGCCAGCTTCATCCTGCCGGTGGTGTTGATGTTGTCACGCGCCTTGACCGACCGCGAACTGCAGACCGTCTGGCCCGACAGTGCCGCCGCGCTGCGTCACTGGCACGGCAACGGCCTGCCGCCCGATGTCCTTGCGCAGCGGGTTGCACGCGAGATGGTGGCCGCCCGCCGGAACGGAACGCTCAATCGCGTCGCCAATCGCCTCAACTATGACATGGTGGGGTCGCGCACCCTGCTTTACGGGACCGCCGACAAGCTGCTGGCCGGGGCTCCTGGGAACAGTGTTGCGGCGCTGGCGAGAATCGATCCGCGCTGGGGCCGGCCCGCCATATGGGCGGCGATGCGTCACGCCGACGGACCACTGACCAGCCACTATCTGCTCGCGGCGCTCGACCGGCGTCTCGACAAGGACGACCGCATCGTCGGCGTCGCGCCCGAGCAGGCGGTGTTCACCGCCATCTATCTGCGGACGTTCAAGATCAGCGCGCTCGTCGCGCTGTTCTGTATCATCCTCGGCTATCCGGTCGCCTATCTGCTCGCATCGCTTCCCGAGCGCCGAGCCAATCCGCTGCTCATCCTCGTGCTCCTCCCCTTCTGGACCTCCGCACTCGTCCGCACGGCTGCCTGGGCCGTGCTTCTGCAGACCGACGGGGTGATCAACTCGCTGCTGCAGGCGATCGGCCTGCTCGATGCGCCGGTGCAGCTCATCTACAACCGGCTGGGGGTCTATATCGCGATGACGCACGTGCTGCTGCCGTTCTTCATTTTGCCGCTCTACGGCGTGATGAAGGGTATCTCGCCGGTCGCGATGCGCGCGGCAAGCTCGCTCGGCGCCTCGCCGCTCCGTGCTTTCCTCAGGATCTACCTGCCGCAAACGCTGCCCGGTGTCGCTGCGGGAGCGATCATCGTCTTCACGCTTGCACTCGGCTATTATGTCACGCCCGCGCTTGTGGGCGGTGGTGCCGACCAGATGATCAGCGCGTCGATCGCCTTCTACACGAACCAGTCGCTCAACTGGGGGATGGCAGCAGCGCTCAGCCTGCTGTTGCTCGCGCCGCTGCTGCTGATGCTCCTCGCCGGCCGAACCCTCGCCCGGGCGGTGCCGGCATGAGCAGCCACCGATCACGACCCGAGCGGATCGGCAGGGTGTTGCTGATCCTGTTCTGCGCTCTCGTGTTCGCCTTTCTGGTCCTGCCGATCCTGGCGGTCATCCCGCTGTCCTTCAACCCGGGGAGCTTTCTGGTTTTTCCGCACGATGCGGTCTCGCTCCGCTGGTACCGGGTGCTTGCCGGGTCGCCGCAGTGGACGCACGCTTTCGGCAACAGCCTGAAGATCGCCGCGGCGACGACGCTGATCGCCACGCCGCTCGGGACACTCGCCGCGATCGGGCTCGCCGCGATGCGCTCGCGTGCCAAGGTGCCGATCGTGGCGATCATAACGGCGCCGCTCGCCGTGCCGGTCGTCGTCGTCGCGATCGCCTTCTACTTCCTTTTCGCACCGCTGGGGCTGGTGAACGGACCGGCCGGGCTGATCGTCGCGCATAGCGCGCTGGCCCTGCCCTTCGTCGTGATCGTCGTGCATGCGGCGCTCAGCGGCATCGACTTCGAACTGCTGCGCGCCGCGGCGAGTCTCGGGGCGCGGCCGGCAACGGTGCTGGCACGCGTCCTGGCGCCGCTCATCGCGCCCGGGATCGCAGCCGGCGCGGTATTTGCCTTCATGACCTCGTTCGACGAAGCCACGGTCGCGCTGTTTATCGCAGGACCCGAGCAGCGCACGCTGCCCATCCAGATGTTCGAAGGGGTACGCGAACAGGTCAGCCCGGCCATCGCGGCGGCGGCGACACTGCTGGTGATCGCCTCGACGCTGTTGCTCGGCGCTGCCGAACTGTTACGGCGCCGCGGCGAGCGATTGCGGGTGGGGTCCACGGCCGCGCGCAGCGGCGAATAGCGCAAGAAATGCGCACCGCCAGCGATCGGCATGCCCGCGCATCACCGCGTTCGGTGCGCTCGCTGCCCGCGGTCCGGCTCGAAGCACGAGTCGTCGGCACCTTTGGCCGTCACGGTCGGGTCAGGCGATATCCCCGTCACCGCCTCGGGCGATCCAGGCGTCGATACGTTCTTCGAGCAGTGGCAACGGCAGCGGTCCGGCGCCGAGCGTCACGTCGTGAAAGCGGCGGAGGTCGAACCGGTCACCGAGGCGCGCGCGCGCGCGCGCGCGCAGTTCGATGATCTTCTGCATTCCTATATAATAGGAGGTCGCCTGCCCCGGCAGCACAATATAGCGCTCGACCTCGCGCTGGTTGTCATAATGGCTCGATGGCATGTTCGCATCGAAATAGGCGATTCCCTGCTCGCGCGACCATTCGAGCGAATGGATTCCGGTATCGACCACGAGGCGGCACGCGCGCATCAGCGAGAGCGAGAGGCGTCCGAAGTCCGAATAGGGATCGGCGTAAAGCCCCATTTCCTTCGGCAGCAGCTCCGAATAGAGACCCCAACCTTCCGAAAAGGCGGCAATACTTGCGAAACGGCGGAACCTGGGCAGCCCTTCCATCTCGTGCGCGACGCAAGTCTCGATGTGATGTCCGGGGATGGCCTCGTGATAGAGCGTCGCCGCAAGCTGGTATCGCGGCTGCGCTTTCATGTCGGCGAGGTTTATATAGAAGATGCCGGGCGCCGATCCGTCCTGCGGCGGGTTGCGATAATGCGCCTTTGGCGCCGATTTCTCGCGCCACGCCTCGATTGCGCGAACCTCGACCGGCGCTTTCGGCAGATGTTCGAACAGCTCGCCCTGCCGGGCGCGAATTTCTTCCAGCAGCGCCTCCGCCTCGGCCACATAGGCGGCGCGGCCGGCCTCGGTGTCGGGATGATAGAAGCGCGGATCGCTGCGCATAAAGGCGAAGAAGGCCTGCAGGTGTCCCGTAAAGCCGACCTCCTTCATGATCGCGCGCATCGCGTCGTGGATGCCGGCGACTTCTTTCAGGCCCAACGCATGGATGTCGGCCGCCTTCAACGGCAAGGTCGTATAGCTTTCGAGCTGCGCCGCATAATAGGCTTGCCCATCGGGCAACTTCCAGGCGCCCGCGCTTTCGTCGGCTTTCGCTTCGGCAGCGCGCAGATGCGCGATCAACGCGCCATAGCCCGCCGCGAACCCGCCCCGCAGCGCCGCGATACCGCGTGCGAGGAGGTCAGCGCGCTCGGCGTCGGACAGATCCGCCTTCGCAAGCTTTCCCCGGAAATCGGCGAGGATCGGACTGTCGCCCTCACCTTCGAAGGGCGCGCCGCTGAGCAGGTTGAGGCAGGGTTCGAGGACGAGGCCATAGACGAAGCGCGGCGGGCGGATTCCCTTCGCCTCCTGCGCCGCCATCCGCTCGACCGCCTGCGCCATCAGCGGCGCGACGGCGTCGAGCCGCTTGATATAGGCTTCGGCATCGGCTTTGGTCGCGATCGGATGGCTGTTGGTGAGCGTGCTCGGGACGCGGGTGTGCATACCGCCCATCTGGGTCATCACATAATCATGATGACGCCATCGGAAATCGCGGATCGCGTGCTCGGTCGAGCGCTCGAACATGCGAAGACTGAGCGCCGCCTGCGGCGACAGCGTCGCCGCGTCGAAGCCTTGTAGCGTCGCTTCATCCCCCTTGCGCAGTTCCTGATCCTCGAGCTCGCGCGCTTCACTGAGGTCGTCCCACTTATCCTGGTCGCGGCGGATGCCGAGCGCTGACTGGCGCGTCGGGCTGCGGGCGAGCGACCGCTGGAAGACGGTCTCGAAAAAGAGATCGAGCCGCGCGTCCTCGTCGGTCTCGATCGCGAAAAGGGGCGGCGCGATCAGTGTCGCGCCGACGAGCGCCGCCGATCCGAGAAAGTGGCGGCGGCCGATCATGCTTTTCCTCCTGTGGCGATCCACGCATCGATGCGGGTTTCGAGCATCGGCAGCGGTAGCGGCCCGCAGCCGAGCACGCGGTCGTTGAAGCGGGCGAGATCGAATCGCGCGCCGAGCTGTGTCCGCGCCCGATCGCGGAGTTCGACGAGTTTGAGCTTGCCCATCTCGTAGGCGCATGCCTGGCCCGGGGTGACAATGTAGCGCTGGATCGCGGTGACATTATCGGCGTGGTTCGACGGCGTATTCTCGTCGAGCCACGCCACCGCCCGTTCGCGGCTCCAGCGCAGCGCATGGACGCCGGTGTCGGTTACGAGGCGACCCGCGCGCATCAATTCCATCGAAAGGCGCCCGAACTCCTGCCATGGATCGTCATAGAGTCCCATATCGATCGGAAGCTGCTCGGCATAAAGTGCCCAGCCCTCGCTGAACGCGGTATAACCGCCGAAGCTCCGGAATTTCGGCAGGCCGGTCAGGCCGCGCGTCACCGCCTTTTCAAGATGATGGCCGGGCACGCCCTCATGATAGGAAAGCGCCGACAGTTCGAAAATCGGCAGGTTTCGCATGTCGCGCGTGTTCACATAGAGGATCCCGGGGCGCGATCCGTCGGCCGACGGGGCGAAATAGCCCGCGGTGCCTGCCGACGCTTCAAGCCAGGGTTCGACCGGCTTCACCAGAACGCCGGCGCCAGGCACATGGCTCGTCAGTTCGCCGAGGCGCGCGCTCACCGCGCCGATCTTCGCCCGCATCGCGTCGAGATAGGCGGCCCTCCCGGGCGCGGTGTCGGGATAATAGAAGCGGTCGTCGGTGCGAACATGCGCGAATAGCTCGGGCAGCGTGCCGGCGAAACCTGCGCGCTTGGCCACCGCGCGCATCTCTTCGTGGAGGCGCGCGGTTTCTTCGAGGCCGATGCGATGCACTTCGGCGGGTGAAATCGGCAGCGTCGTGTTCCAGCGAAGCTGCGCGGCATAATAGGCCTCGCCATCGGGCAGTCGCCAGACGCCTTCGTTGCAGTTCGCATCGCAGCTCAGCCTGCTAAGATGGTCGATGAGCAAGCGAAAGCCCGGCCCGAAGCCGTCGAGCAGCCCGGTTTCTGCCGCTTTCAGTAACCTCGCCTTCTCGCCGTCTCCTGCCCCGAGCTTCGCGAGCTTGCCGCGGAAATCTGCAAGGATCGGGCTGTCGGGCAGGCCTGGCTGAAAGGGTGCGCCGGCGATCAGCTTCTCGCAGTTGCCGACGACGAGCGGTACCGAGAAGGGCGGCGGGACGACTCCCTGCGCTTCTTGCCGCAGGAGCTCGGTGACGACCGCGGCGAGATAGGGACGCACTGCGTGCAACCTTGCGATGTAGCGCTCCGCGTCGGCGACGCTTGCAACGGGATGATTGTTGATCAGTGTCTGCGGAACGTCGCGCTGCGGCCCGCGCATCTGGCATACGGGATAATGGTTGCCACGCCAGCGGTGGCGCTCGATCGCCTCTTCGCCGTCATAGGCGAACAGATCGTAGCTGATTTGCGCTTCGGCTGGCAGCGCGGCGCGATCGAAGCGCCGGAGTTCGGCGAGGTCCCGCCGTACGAGGGCCACATTTTCGTCGGCGCGCGCCTGGCTGACGTCGGGCCACCAGCCCGCGGTCCCGGCCATTACCCCCAATGCCGACTGCGCCGCGGGGTCACGCGCCAGATCGCGCTGAAAGACACTCTCGAAAAAGGCATCGAGCCGGGCGCTTTCGTCGGCGGGTGCACCCCGTGCCGGCACCGCGGCGGCGAGCGCCCCGGCGACGATCAGTTCGCGGCGACTGAGACGGAAGTCGTTCACTGGCCGTTCGGAAAGTCGCCGAGCGGCGACACCGCCGCCGGCCGAGCTTTGCCGGCCCCGGCCGGCCCATGCTTCACATGGGTATCGAGAAATTCGAGTATCTTGCGATAGGCGACGATCTGGTTCGCCTTCTTGCGAAAGCCGTGGCCTTCGTCGGGGAAGACGACATAGTCGACCGGCACGCCGTTCGCCTTGACCTTCGCGACGATATCCTCGGACTCGACGGGGAGCACGCGCGGATCGTTCGCGCCCTGGAGCACGAGCAGCGGCTTCCTGATATTGCCGGCATGAAAGACGGGCGAGATTTTACGAAGATAGTCGGAGTCGGTCGCGGGGTCGCCAATCTCGGTGAAGAGCAGTCGGCGCAGATCCTCCCACCAGCCCGGCGTATTGGCGAGCAGCCGCGGCCAGTTCGATACGCCGTAGATGTCGACTCCGGCTGCGAAAGCGTCGGGGCGAAAGGCGAGCGCGGCCAGCGTCATGTAGCCGCCGTAGCTCTGGCCCTGGACCGCGACCCTGCCGGGGTCGACGAAGCCCGTGGCCGCCAGCATCGCTTTCGCCGCGACGACGTCGTCGAGGTCGGCATCGCCATGCCTGCGATCGTCGAGATGATAGAAAGTGCGTCCGGAGCCGCTGCTGCCGCGATTGTTGATCTCGAACACGACATAGCCGTGATTGACGAGATACTGCTGCAGCGGGCGATAGCCGATCCGGCTTTCATCACCCGGTCCGCCGTGGACGTGAATGACGGCCGGGAGCGCATCGCCTTTTCTTGCTCCCTTGGGGACGTAAAGAATGCCCGGCACATCGACGCCGTCGTAGGATTTGAAGCGCACGACCTCACCCGCCACCAGGTCGTCGGGCGCCACGCCGGACGCACGCGCGTCGAGAAGCGGCGTCCGTTTGCCCGTAGCAAGGTCGAGCAGCAGGATTTCGCCCGGCGTGGCGCCGTTCGAGGCGCTCAAGAGCGCCTTTTCACCATGGTTCGCGAGAAGCAGGCCGGCGCTTGCATTTGGTGCCGGGTCGGCAAGGCGCCGGGGAGTGAAGGTCGAGGCGTCGAGAAGATAGGGACGTGAGCGCGCATCCTCGTTGACGGCGACGGTCAGCGTGCGGCCGTCGCGCGACAGGCTCGCGCTCTCGACGTCCCAGTCGGGCTTGAAGACCGTGACGCGCTCGCCCGTGGCGAGATCGTGGCGCACGAGGAAGGCAAACTCGCCGCCGTCATCGGTAGTGTAGAAAAGCTGCGCGCCCTTGTCGGTAAAGGTCTGGGGTTCGCACGCGACGGGCTGGCCATCGGTCGTGAGCTGGATCAGTTTCGTCGCGGTCCGGTCATAGACGTAGCAATGTTTCGTCGCATTATCGACGATCCGGCTGAGCCCGACATAGCGGCGATCGGGGCTGACCGCGCGGACCTGATAGGCCCTGTCGTTCTCGAACAGCAGCGTCTTCGCATAGCCCTCGACCTCGACCTGGTAGAGATCGAAGTAGCGCGGGTCGCGCTCGTTGGTCTGGACAAAGAAGCTCTTGCCATCCCTCGCCCATTCAACGAACCGCGCGACATGCTTTTCGCCCGGGGTCAGATCGCGCGTGGTGCCATCGCGTTCGCGCACGTAGATATGCGCGAGCTCGTTGCCGCCCTGATCGCTCGAAAAGAGGATGCGCTCGTCGTCCGGAAAATATCCGATCGCGCTGACCGTTTCCTTGACCGAGCTGGTGAGCGGGGTCGGTACGCCGCCGCCGGACGGCATTTCGTAGATGTTGGCGATGCCGGAGCGGTTGCTCGTGAAGATGATCTTGCTGTCGTCGGGGGACCAGGACAGGCCACTGATCGAGTCCGAAGCCATGAGCTGTTCGATCGTGTAGAGCATGGGCGGATCGGCCGCGTCTGCCGATACGGCCGGGGCCAGGGCAAGTAGCCAGATGCCAAGCCAATTCCGCATGTCATCCTCGTTCTCGGTGGCAGGAAAGGAACGGTAAGGCGGCGTATTGTCGGAGCCGCCTTACCCAATTGTTCAGAAGCTGGCAGTCGCTGTCACCAGATAGCTGCGACCGAGAATGTCGAAGCTGCCGTACCGATTATAGGCGATTGCGGCGAGCGGGACATCGCGGTCGAAGATGTTGTTGACGATCAGCTGGAAACGGAGCCGTTCATCGACACGGTACCCCAGCGTTCCGTTGACCAAAGTGTAAGCGCCGACGTCATTGGCGGGCGTGTCCTCGATGGTCGCGAGCGTATCGATCTTGGTCTTGTCCCTCCAGAGGACCTGGAAATCGAGATCGGTATTGCCGAGCGTTACCCCGACATTCGTCTGGACGCGCCATTTCGGGAAATTTACCGATCCGACCGCTTCGGTTGGAAGCTCGCCTGCAAACGATGTGAGCGTGTATCTGTCGGTGTAGAATAGCTTCGTCCCGAGGCGCAGCATGGCGGGCTCGGCTCCGCTGATATCGACGTTATAGTCGCCCGCCACGATCAGGCCGGCAAAGTGCAGGCTTGACGTATTGACAAAGCCAGTGGTGTAGCCATTCGCGATGTCACCGACCGAACGCGCGATACCGCCGGTTCCGTTGCCGGAAGCGATGTCTTCGGCGGTCAGGCGGCGAAACGATCCGCATGCCGAATTAGTCGGGAAATCGGCGCTGTCGTAACAGGATGACAAAAGCGAATTGATACCCAGATTCTCGATCCCACCGGTCAGCCGGATGTCGGTCCAGTCGGCCGCCAGGCGTAAACCTGGAATGGCGCGCGGCTGATAAACCAGCCCGACGGACCAGGATTTTGCTTTTTCATTATCAAGGTTGGCATTGCCCGATACATTGCCGGACACCGATCGACCATCCGTGGTCGGCACGAACGCAGCAGGGGCCGGTGCATTCACGGCGGCCAGCGCGATCGCGCAATTGGCCGCGCGCACATCGGGGTTGTTGCCGCGGTTATAGTTGCTGCTACTGCACGGGTCAGCCAGCGTGCTCGTGGTCGGCGACGAGGCCAGGAACAGCTCGCCGATCGCAGGCGACCGGATCGCGCGGGTGTAGACACCGCGAAAGGTCAAGCCCTCTCCGAGGCCCCCGAGTTTAGGCGTGAGACGCCCTCCCGCCGACCAGGTAAGAGCGCCGCCGGCAAGCGAATGATCGACATACCGGATCGATCCGTCGAGTTCAGCTTCGCGGATCAGGGGGAAATCCTGGTCCCGCGAGACCAGCGGGACGACAAGTTCGCCATATACTTCCTTCGTACCGAACTTGCCCGCCACCGGAGAATAGGCGCCGATGCCGTCCCCGAGCAGTTTCACGCCAGCCTGCAATATTTCGTCAGGCGCGAAGATCGCCTTTTCAACGCGCCGCTCGACGCCGATGTTGAATGCGATCCGCTCACTGGAGACCCCGATCGGCAGCTTGCCGCCGAGATTCGCAGTAAGCACTGCTTGCGTGTTGGTGCTCTTCGAACGGCCGGTATCGGTCACATAGGCGACGGCCTCGGCGCTCGGCGCGCCGAAACCGAAAAGGTTGATCGGAACGCAGCCCGCTGGCGCCGCGCCGCCGCACACGATCGATCCGTCGGCAGCGCGAACGGCATTCGCTGCCGCAAGGAAGCGGGTCGGGTCGACGTAGGTAACCTGCGAATTGTTGCGCACACGACCATAGTTGTAGGACAGGTCCCATTTCCAACGCTCGCCGGCAACGTCAAAGCCGCCTTCCAGGCCGCCTACCGCACGGAACATTTCCTGGATCGATTGCTGGGGCGTGCGCTGGACAATGTCATTAAGGTTGCGCGTCATGTTGAAGCCGGTCAATCCGTTCGCCAGCAGCACCGACCGCGCCTGATCGGTGAGAAACGGATTATCGACCGAGAAGGTCAGCTTCGGTCCGCCCAGCAGGCCCGGCGCAATCACCGACGTCAGGTCGGAGAGCCGAACGACTTCGCTCCGTGCATATGCGCTCTCGAAGAAAACCCGCACATCGGGCGTGATATCGTAACGGGCATTCAGGTTTGCGAGAACGCGATCGGTCGGCGTCAGCAGCGAGGTGTATTCAGCGGGGCTGAGGCCGTTGCCGCCATTCGCCGCAACGGGCAATGTACCAAGACCCGTTCCTCCCAAAGCATCGTCGGCGACGAACCCGGGGTTGTAAACGACCAGGTCCCCATTGGGCCCGAATTGCAACGGCCGCCCTTGGGCATCGAATATATAGTTGCCGTTGGGCGCAATGCCGAACGGCGGCAACGACAAGCCCGGGCCATCGGCCCCGAGCAAGCCTTCAGCCCCCGAATCGAAATAGGGAAGCCCTCCCTGCGTTATGAAAGGAATCCGATAATCGTCGATGATGATCACCGCGGGGATACCATCGGTCGAATCGACATTGGCGGGGTTGGGAACGCGATATTTGAAGCCGCCGAAACGGTCACCGTACAGCAATCCGCTCTGCCGCGTATATTCAACGCTGCCGACGACATTGCCGCGCCCTTCGGCAAAGCTCAATCCGCCGAGTGCCTGCAGCCGATAGCGCGACGAGGCGCCGTCTTCGCCGACCCCGGCCAGGCCGGAGAGTTGCAGACCTTCGAAATCATCCTTGAGGATGATATTGACCGTGCCGGCAATCGCGTCCGATCCATAAATCGGCGCACCGCCGATCGCGATCGTTTCCACCCGATCGACCAATCCGGACGGAATGAGGTTGAGATCGACCTGGGACCCCGCCGATGCGTTGCCGCCGGCCGCAGCCGAGTTCGCCGAAACGAAACGGCGTCCATTGACCAGCGTCAAGGTTCGCTGCGAGCCCAGGCTGAACATGTTGACAAAACGCTGGCCAGTTCCATTGACTGCCTGGTTTCCACCGACCGCGCTGCTGTCCGACGTACCGAACAACGGATTGGACTCCAGCGCGTCCGCGACATTCAGGTGCCCGCGCTTCTGGATTTGTTCGGCGTCGTCGACAACCGCTGGCTGCAACGTATCGAAGCCCGCGCGTTCAATGCGCGATCCGGTGACGACGATTTCTTCGTCGACAGTTTCGGTCGCCGGTTCCGGAGCAATGTTGTTACTGGAGGTTATGCTGTTGTTGTCCGTGCCGCTGCGCCGGATCACGACGACATTGCCCTTCTGGACGATCTCGAGGCCCTTGCCTGCCAGCATCCGTCGCAGCGCCTCGACGGGCGTGAAGGATCCGCTCACGCGGTTCGTCGTGACACCGGAAAGATCGCCATCCGGGGCCATGATCTGCAGCCCGGACTGCACTGCGAGGCGCTGGACAGCCGCGGCCGCGTCGCCGGACGGAATGGAATAGGCCTGCCGGTTCTGCGCTGCCGCTGGCGCCGCCCACAGCATCGTTACAGCTGCGCCAAGCATCAAGGCCGACCGCATGGCCTTACGGTTTCTCTGTTCCCACCTCATCGCATACTCCTATGCCCCGAAGCGACCCCGCGCTTCCCTGACAAGAGAGCAGCGGCGCGAAAAAATCCGCCACTAGTGCGATGGAGAATTCTGCTGGCGCACCAGAACGAGGTCGTTTCCGCGGCGCACGACCTCGCCATTGAAGGCTTGAGCGGCAGCGCCTGCAAAGGCTTGCGCATCGCCAAGCTTGAACACGCCCACAAATTCCGCCCGCGCGAGGGTGGGATCGTCGATCACCACGCGAAGGCTCGAATAACGATTAACTTCCGCGGCCGCTGCGCCGAGCTGCTGGCCGTTGAAAACGAGCATACCGTTGCGCCAGGCGATCCGGCGTTCGACGTCGGCTGGATCGAGGACAGCCTTGCGCGGCCCGGTGGTGGCCGACACGAATTGTTCGTTGCGGCGCACATAACGCGGCTGGGTCGAGCCGCTCGCCTTGCCGCCGACAGCAACGACACCTTCCTCGACGGTCACCTCGACGCCATCGTCCTCGATACCGACGATAAATTCAGTCCCTACCGCACGGACATCGAGCCCTTCGGCACTGACCACAAACGGGCGCTCCTTGTTATGGGCGACCTCGAACGACGCCTCGCCGCGACGGAGAATGACGCGCCGGATGTCCTCTTCATATCGGATCTGCACCGCCGAATTGCCGTTGAGCGTCAGGACCGATCCGTCGTCGAGCGCGATCCGGCGCACCTCGCCGCGGTCGGTCGATATCCGCCCGGCCAGATGATCGTAAGCCGCAGTGCCCGCGAAAGCTGCCAGCGCGACCGATGCGGCCATCGCATAGCGCCGCCAGGGGCGCTGGCGAACGGGTTCGGGAACCTCCCGCACCGTTCCGCTGTCGAGCGCGGCGACCCGGTCGATATCGAGCCAGATCGCCTGCGCGCGAACATAGGCCCCCAGGTGGCGACTGTCGGTCTCAAGCCATGCGTCGAGCTGTCGCTGTTCGGCGCTGCCCAGCGGGCGCTCGGCCGATCGAACCACCCAGGCTGTCGCCTGGGCGTCGACGTCAGCCCCATTTCCAGAACCTGCGCTCACGCTGTCTTCCATCCTGCGCGCCGCCTGGCGCTTCCTTCATTGCGTCGGAAACGAGCCGAAGCGCCTTGGAGAGATGCTTCTCAACCGTGCTTTCGGCTATTCCCATATGTTCGGCGATCCGACGCTGCGAAAAGTCCTGGAACTTCTTCAACTCGAACGCCTGTCGGCATTTTGGCGGCAGCGTCTGCAATATTTCGTGCAGGCGCGCCAGTTCTTCCTGTCCGCTGAGACGCCGGTGAACGCTCATCTCTTCGTCAATGATGTTCAGCGAGTCCAAATCCGCCACAAAATCGATCGCGACGATACGCGAGCGGCGAAGATGCTCGCCGACAATATGGCGCGCGGTTACGAAGAGATAGGCTCGCGCGTTGCGGATCGTCTCGGGATCGCCGGTCCAGAGCCGCGCGTAAGCCTCCTGCACCACTTCATCGACATCGCAGGACCCGAGACCGCGAACCCGCGCCGCGAGCCACTTGCGCAAGTCGGGCTCGTGCGGAAGCACCTCGCGTGCAAACCAGCGGAGTTGGGCCTGACGATCCATGTCGGCATGGCATCAGCATTCGGATTTCAGGTCAAGAAAAAATGACAACTCCGTGACATTTTTCTTTTATATTCAATTTGTTAGAAGGCAACACAAAGCGGTCCGGGAGCCGCGTCCCGGCCGGCGCGCAGAGATGGGGAAGCCTATTGCGTGATGCGCTTGACGACCCTCCCCGCCGTGTCGAGGAACTCGATGCTCGGCTCACCGTCCGCGCCGACCTTGAGGAGCAGCCGGGGTCTGCCGCTCTTGTCGGCAAGCCGAACGATCGCGTCGTCGGTCGTCTTGCCGGCGAAGACGCGCTCGGCCCCCGCCCCGCCGTTCGCCATGGCATAGGCGCGCATTTCGTCGCGGATGCGGGTCCGCCCGACCTCGTCGGATGCCGCCGCAGCGCGCGCGCTCATTTCCATGAGCGGCTTGATCGACCAGTCGGGGCGGTCCCAGACGCGCAGCCCGGCGGTGCGTTTCCCGTCCGCCTCGCTATACTGGATGCCGACGGTCTGGTCCTGCTTGTACTGGTCGAACATCAGCGAACCGGAGGCGCGGCGGTTTTCGCCCACCGTCTTGCTGCCGAAGGTCAGCCCGCCGACCTCGTCGCCCTCATCGTTGAAGAAGAGCATCCCGCCGCCGTCGCGGCTATGGTGTTTATATTCCCTGCCCTCCATGAACAGGCCAGGGAAGCGATCAGAATTGGCTAGGACGAGGCGATATTTGCCATCGGGTTCGACGATGTTGATCCGCTTGACGCTGATTTCGTCGAACGCCGCCTTTTGCGGTCCGCTGTCGGCCATCACGAGCGCCGTCGGTGCCGCGGCTCCCATGACAAACCCGGCCGCCACGAGCGCGAGACGCCTTCCCCCGAATTCGACCATCTGCCCTCTCCTCAGTAGTTCCATTGATCGACCGCTGCCCCCTCGGGGGCATTCTTCCGGACGTGCGCGGCAACTTCGCGCACGACGCCGGCCCAGTCGGTGTGGTGCCAGTTATGCCCCTTTTTCGGCCGCCCATATTCGAAGCGGATCGGATAATCGCTGCCCGCGACCCCGGCGATCATGTCCTCGAACCGGTAGACCGCGAGGTTGAGGTAGAAATCGTCCATCTCGCCCGCGAAGAAATTGAGCTTGCCGCGAAGCTTCGGACCGAGGGTCGCCCAGTTGTCACGGGTATAGGCCGACAGGTCGAAGCCCTTCTCGCGCATGTACCTCGCGACATCCTTGTTGATGACGCCCGTCCTGTAATCGAACAGCATGACGGGATAGCCCTCGGGGCCGACCGGGCCGTGCGTCGCCTGCCAGATGCCGAGTTGATAGCCGGAGCGGCCTTTCGAGCCGAGCATCGCCTCAAGTGCTGCGAGGGTTCGCAGGTCGACGAGCGGCTGGCCTTCGCGGCTGCGACGGAACGGCTTCTCCTTCGTGATCCAGTCGTTGATCTTCAAGGTGAACATATTGTCCTCCTTGTAGATGTCGGTGAGCTGGTAGCGGGTAAAGTCGATGGGGTCGGGGTTGAACACCCATGCGCCGCCGAACAGGTCGGGATAGTGGAGCTGCAGTGCGAGCGCCTCCCAGCCGCCAGTCGAAGCGCCCTCGACGATACGGCCGTAGGGCTGGTCGACCAGGCGGAACCTCTTTTCGAGATAGGGCATCAGCTCCTTGGTGATCGCGTCGCCCCAGGGACCGTTATTGGCCGAATTCAGGGCATAGGATTCGACGAAATAGGGTCCCGGCGTCTCGAGCGTGATCGCGGCCATGCGCGGAAAATCGTCGCCGTTCCACGCCTGGTAGAATTGATATCCGGTTTTCACATTGGCATCGGCAGCGGCGCGGCGCGCGGCCTCGCTATCGCCCGCCGGGTCGGTGTCGAAATTGAACGACCCGCCGAAATGCCCGTAGGTGTAGATGGCGGGATAGCGCGCGTCCGGATGCTTGTCGAAGTCCTTGGGAAGCAGCACTTCGGCGCCGATATACATTGGCATCCCCCAGAAATCCGACAGCAGCTTGCTCTTGATGCGAACGCGCCTGATCCACGGTGTATCGGCTTCGCGGGCGATCGGTCCGATCGTCTCGGTGAGCGCCAGCGCCACAGGCGCATTGGCAGAGGGGTCGAGTCGGACGTCGGCAGGCCTGCTGTAGGGATTGCCCGGAAACAGCGGCGCGATAACGCGCTGGTCGCTCATCGGCACCCAGACGGTATGCCCGTCGGCGCGCTTCGCCTTCTTGTAAGGGATCAGCACCGCCTGGACGCGATAGTCGCCGGCCGGGAGACTATCGAGCCCGAACGGAAAGCCGTCCGACGTGGCATCGAGGGTAACGGTTGCGCCGGGCCTGAGATTCTCGACGTCCATGCCGAAGGCCGGCGGGCCGTTCATGCCGATCATTTCCCGCGGCTCGGCGCGCACCGGCGACCCCTCCTCAGCGCGGCGGGTCGTCACGACGATCAGGCGGCCGGTGACGGGTTCGCTCGCGGCGGACTTTGGCAGAGTCACCGAAAAGCTGATCTGCGCGGCAAGAGGGCCGGCGAATGCGAACGCGGCCGCCGCAAGGCTCCAGCGCAGCAGCGGCCTGACAAGCTTCGAAATCCCCATTTCAGTCCCCCGAATATTCGTCTCCGCCATTAACGATGGGCGGGGTCGGAAAATCCGCCACTGGGCAGGAGCCGGCCCGGTTTCGAGGACGGACAAGCGCGGCATGACCCGGCACCACCGTGTCAGCCCAGGTCCACTTCGGTGGATGCATTTTCTAGGAGAGCGAGAAGATGGTCGACGGCTCCCTCCAGATCGTCCGCTTCGAACCGACGCTCCTCGCCGCTGCCTTCGAAACCGCGTCGGGCGCCGTGGTTGACCATCGGAAGCACGTGCAGAATATCCTTCTCGAGGGTGACGTCGACCAGCACGGCCCTGGCCATAAACGCCTTGTGGCTTTTCAAGCCCGCCGCCGCGACGACAGGCCCGAAATCAAAAGCGTCGCGGTGCGGTGTCGCCATGATCCGGCCCGATGCGGCGAGCGCCTCCTCGATCGCACCGATCATGGCTTCGCGGCCGATCGGCCAGTCGAACGCGGCAGGCGGACCTGCGAGAAAAAATCCGGCCTTCGTCAGGAGCTGCGGGCAGAGGACAAGGCGGTCCGCGACGCGATAGACCGAGGCGGAACGGATGGTCGCAAGCTCGCGCAACCGGCGGTGCCACGCGAGCCTTGCAGCAAGGAACCGGAACATGGGCGGACCTTTCGGGTGAATGCGGGCTCACGGGCGTTTATCGCAGCGCTCGGCACACTTCCCGTATCAAAAGGTAACAGCGCCATTCGGCGCAGGAGTTCGGGGGCCAGCTACAGTTGATCGACATAGGCCCTGATCTGGGCGGCTTCAGCGGCGCTTTCGGCAAGTCCAAGCGCGCGTCGATAGGCCGCCGCGGCTTCATCGCTTCGCCCCAGCGCTGCCTGCAGTTGGCCGAGCACCACATGATAAGGAAAATAGCCGTCAAGCGCCGTCGCAAGGGGCTCGGCTTGGGCAAGCGCTTCGCCCGGGCCCCGCGACCGCCAGATCGCCACGGCATGATTGAGGGCGACGACGGGAGTGGGCCACATGTCCTCGAGCACCCGGTACAGGCCTTCGATCTGGTCCCAGCGCGTGTCGGCGAAGGTGGGCGCGCGGGCGTGCATGGCCGCGATTGCTGCCTGCAGCTGATACGGGCCCGGCTTCCCCATGCGAAAGGCGCGATCGGTTAGCATGATTGCCTCGACTATCCCCGGGCGATCCCAGCGGCCGCGGTCCTGCGCCTCGAGGAGAACCACACCGCCGGCGGCGTCGAAGCGGGCATCCCGCCGCGAATCCTGCAGCAAAAGGAGAGCGGCGAGGCCCAAGACCTCGGGCTCTTCGGGGAAGAGGTCGAGGAGGAGCCGGGACAGCCGGATCGCCTCGTTGCAGAGCGGGCGGGCCCGCGCTGCCTCGTGCGAGGCGGCTGCATATCCCTTGGTGAACAGAAGATAGATCATCGATGCGACAGCGCCCAGCCGTTCGGCGCGGAGCGCGGGCGAAGGCGGTTCGAAGCGGATGTCGGCCTTTGCAACGGCGCGCTTCGCGCGGGTGATGCGCTGCTCCATTGCCGCCTCGCTGACGAGGAAGGCGCTCGCGATATCGGCAACGGAGAGTCCGCAGACGATGCGGAGCGCCAGCGCGATCTGCTGCGTCGCCGCGAGATCCTTGTGGCAGCAAATGAAGAGCAGCCGCAGCATGTCGTCGCCATAGGCGGCTTCGTCGAGAACGCCTGCGATGTCGTCTTCGGCATCGCCCTGCGGCGCCGCGATATCTGCGGGCAGCGAGGTTTCGCGAAGCGCACGCCGCACGGTGTCGATGCCGGCATTGGCGCCGACGCGAACGAGCCACGCCGTGGGATCGCGCGGCGTCCCCTGCTCGGCCCAGTGGCGAAGCGCGCGGAGGCACGCCTCCTGGAAAGCCTCCTCCGCCGCCTCGACGCTGCCGAGACGGCGAAGAAGCGCCGCCATTGCGCGCGGCCGCGCGGTCCGCAGCGTGGTGTCGATCCAGTTCGGGTCCGGGTTCATCTTGGTCTCACTGACGATCGATCCGCGCAGGCGGAAGGCTCACATGTAGCGGCCGTGCTGCTGCTCGATATCGCGGGTCAGCTGTTCCGACTGGGCGTCGATCTCGGGGGTCGAGACCTCGGCAAAGTCTTCCATGCCGAAAAGCGGCCGGATTTCGAGATCAGAATCTGACATCTGCGGATTGGGACAGCGCTTTGCCCATTCGATCGCCTCTTCCATCGAGGCCACCTCCCAGATCCAGAAGCCCGCGACGAGTTCGCTCGTTTCGGCAAAAGGGCCGTCGGTGACGGTGCGGTTCTCGCCCGAGAAGTGCACACGAGCACCTTGCGAAGAAGGCTTGAGGCCCTCCCCTGCGATCATCACGCCCGCCTTCACCAGCTCCTCATTATAGTTCATCATCGCAGCGAGCAGTTCGGGCTGGGGCATCAGCCCCGCTTCGCTGTTCTTGTCGGCCTTGACCAATACCATGACACGCATTGTTTTTCTCCTGATCGAGGGGTTGCGGCACAAGGACGTGCGAGCATGCCCCGATCCGACATCGCCGAAGAAAAAAATTCAAGACCCCCGATCACCTCCCCTAACTCGAACCATCGCGCAGCAGATTCCGCCACCCGCTCGTGGTCATGCGCCGCGCCTCGCGAACGAGCCGCCGAACCCGCGAGCGCAGCGAGTCCGACGCGATCCGCCAATCGGACGCTATCCTTTCCTCCCCGAAAAGCGTGGCGGCAATATCGCGCTGGGAGGCCCCGTCATGCAGCGCGTCGGCGACCCGCAGCACGTCGATGAGACGTTCGATCCGCCGTTCGCGCGGGAAAAGCGCAGGAGGGAAGCGCCCTGTGCGCAGCACGCCTGCAAGTCTCCGTAAGGGCGCGAGTCGGGTCTCGACGTCGCGGGCAAGCACGCCGTCGAGCCTGTAGCGGAGAAGGATTGGCCGTCCGGCCGCGAGGCTGCCCTCCTCGATATCGAGGCGGAGATGCCGGTATCCGTCCGACAGGACTGCGTGCTCGCGTCCGTCCGCCCCGCCGACGATCGTCGGCCAGCGTACGACACGCTCCACGTCGAAGCGGTCGCTGTCCTCGGCATCCGCCCGCACGGCTGCAACCCGCAGCGCCGTGCCGTCGACGCGGGCATGCCAGATCAGCCGCGCATCGGGTGAGGCACGGGCCGGATCTTCAGCGAAAGTGCAGCCCCCATGCGAGCGGGCCGACGTCGCCGCTGCCGTGACGGGTTGCTTCGCTCGCTGACGTGTACCAGGCCACATAGCCGGGATCGCGGCGCAGCCATTCCCACCGCATCCCCGCCCGGTCGATCCCCGAAAGCCGCCGGTACGGCGCGGGATCGCGCCAGTCGGGCCGAAGGGCGCGCGGACCCATTCAGCAGCGCCGGCCGGCCCGCGCGGCTGCTCGCAAAATCTCTGATAACGCGAGCTTGTTTCCCGAAGCGGACGGGATATGATCGTGCCCGGTTCCAGTGTGCGGGCGCTGCGGATATGGAAAGCCGCGCCGCGGCCCGCACTGGCAGGAAAGGACGATTGCGAGGAGAGCGGCGGCTTGAGACGCTGCCTCGCGTCGGGTTCGCGCATGAGAGACATGCGTGGCGAGATCGAGTGGTTCCTCGGCGCCATCGCTCTTGCCGGCAATATCGACGCGCTCGCGATGCTGCTCGGCGAGATGACGGCGAGGATGGGTTTCGGCCATTATGCGCTCACTCATCATGCCAACCCGCTCGACCGGCCGCGCGCGATGATCCGCGTCCATAATTACCCCGAGGCCTGGGTCGACTATTTCGACCGCAACCGCCTCGGACTTTCCGACCCGGTTCACCGCGCGAGCCATCATATGGTCGCGGGGTTTCGCTGGAACGTCGTGCCCGACCTCATCGAGATGACGCCCGGAGATCACAGGCTTTTCGACCTCGCCCATGACCATGGCCTCGCCGACGGCTTCACGGTGCCCGCGAACATCATTGGCGAGGCGACAGGCTCCTGCAGCTTTGCGACGGGTCCGGGCTGCGACTTTCCCCATGACGCCATTCACTGGGCACAGCTGGCAGGTGTCGGCGCGTTCGAGGCGGCACGCCGGATCTGGCGCGCACGGAGCGGGCCGCCGCCGCCGCGGCCACAGCTGACCGACCGCCAGCGCGACTGCCTGATCTGGGCGGCGCGGGGCAAGACGGCGTGGGAAAGCTCGCGCATCCTCGGCATCAGCGAAGAAACGGTGGTACGTCACCTCAAGCAGGCCCGCGAACGCTATGGGGTCGAGAAGCAGACATCATTGCTGATCCGTGCGCTGTTCGATGGAATTATCAGCTTCTCCGACATCTTCGGGCATTGATATGCCCATTTCTGGGAATAGCGCCGTCTCGCAGTCGCTCCGACCCTCCCGTGCACACACACGACGGGAGTTTTCCGAATGCTGCACCTGGTGCCCCCGCAATGCGGGGGAAATGAAAGCGACGTACTGCGCGCGATGTTCGCAGCGCGCAAAGCGGTCTTCGTCGACCTTCTCGGCTGGGATGTCCCGGTCCTTGTCGAACGTTTCGAGGTCGACCAGTTCGACGACGAGCATGCCATCTATCTCGTCGTTACCGACGCCCGCGGCCGCCATCAGGCCTCGGCGCGCCTGCTGCCGGCAACAAGGCCGCACATTCTCGCCGATCTCTATGCCTCGCTGTGCGACAGGCCAGTGCCCCGCGCCCACGATATTTTCGAGATCACGCGCTTCTGTCTCGACCGCCGGATCGACGCGGCAGCGCGGCGGGTCGCGCGCAACCAGCTGATTCTCGGCCTCGTCGATCATGCGCTCGCCCATGGAATCAAGCGATACACCGCGGTCGCCGAAGGTGGATGGCTCACACAAATCCTCGACTTTGGCTGGCGTGCTTCAATGCTGGGCACCCCGCAGGAGGTCGGGAGCCGCAAGCTCGGCGCCCTCCTGATCGAGATCGAGCCTGACACGCGGGCACGCCTCGAGGCGGCGGGCGTGGGCGCCCCGCCCAAGACGACGCGGGAGATGCGGCATGTATCCTGACGCCATCGATGCTGCCGAAGAACGGCTCGCCAGCTGCACCCAGACGCTGCTGCAAGACGGCTATTGCGTGATCGAGGACGCTGTTCCGCCTGCCATGGCTGCTCGTCTCGATGCCGAGCTGCAGACGGCGTTCGCGGCGACGCCCTTTTGCGAAGGGGGCTTCTACGGCGAGCGCACGATCCGCTTCGGACGGCTGCTTGCGCGGTCCACGCTGTGCGAAGCATTTGTACGGCACCCGCTCATCCTCGCGATGGCCGAGTCCGTGCTCGGCGCGTGGTGCGACACGATTCAGCTCAACCTTACGCAGGCCATCGCGCTCCATCCCGGGGCTCTGCCGCAGTTCCCTCACCGCGACCAGGATATGTGGCGCGGGACGATTGGCGAGACCGAATATCTCGTCAACGTGATGTGGCCGTTCACCGATTATCGCGCGGATAATGGTGCAACGTTGATCTGGCCCCGGAGCCATGGTGCCGCGGCCTTGGACGGGACGCCACCGGGCGAGCCGTTCATCGCCGAAATGAAGCCGGGCTCGGCGCTCGTCTTCCTGGGCTCGACGCTCCACGGCGCCGGCGGCAACAGCAGCACAGAGATACGTCGCGGCATGATCGTGAGCTACTGCCTCGGCTGGCTCAAGCCGTACGAGAATCAATGGCTCGCCTATCCGCCGGAGATAGCGCGCGATTTCGATCCCGAGCTGGCGGCGCTCATCGGCTACCGCCAGCATCGCCCGAATCTCGGCAATTTCGAGGGGCAATGCCCTTCGATCCTGCTGCAAGATGGCGTTCCCGGCGCCATCGGGGCGATCGACGCGCTTCGTCCCGACCAGCGGGCTGCGGTCGACGCCCATGTCGCGGACGAGCGCCGGCGAACATGAATGCCGGGGTGACGTCCGAACGGGTCTATGATGCCCTCAAGCGCCAGCTGCTGGGCGGTTCGGTTCCGCCGGGCGAGCGGCTGGAACCGAAGAAGCTTGCGGTGTTACTCGCGAGCAGCGTCACCCCCGTCCGCGATGCGCTGCACCGCCTCACCGGTGAACAGATCGTCGAGATGCGCACGGCCGAGGGCTTTCATCTGCCGCTGGTGACCGAACCCGGATTGCGGGAGCTGATCTGGTGGAACGGCGAACTGCTGCGGTTCGCGCTGAAGCGCTGGACCGAGAGACCGAACGCTGTATCGCTATCCATCGGCGCGGCCAGCTATGCCGACAGCGTCCGGATGTTGTTCAGCGCGGTCGCGTCCATGTCGGGCCACCCCGTGCTCCGCGGTGAAATCGAGGCGGTGAGCGACCGCCTGAACGCCGCGCGGATCGCGGAAGCCCATGGAGCGGTGAATGCAGACGAAGAGATCACGGCTCTCGCCTGGACTCTCGAGATGGGTGATGTCCGGGCGCTGATCCTCAGGGTCGCGGCATTCCACCGGCGGCGCTTGGCACTCGTGCCGGCGATCGTCGAGGCGATTTACCGGCGCGACTGACGGGTGGCGGCCCGGCCTTCTATATTCGGGATATCGTCGCGTTATAAACTTCGGATAGACGCGCCCCCTGCCTAGCCTTCTCTCTGCCGCAATCCCGCGGCATCGAGGAGAAGTCTCATGGATCGTGACCATGACGAACTGATCGATCTCGGCGCGGCGAGCGTCGAGACGCTCGGCCCGCCCGACAAGCAGGTCGAGCTCAGCGCATTCACCCGCGCTATCGGCATCAGCGACGACGAAGACTGATGCGGGAGGCGAGCGGGCTCCCGTCCGCTCGCCGACCGCGGCATAATCGCATGATCAAGCCCTCCCTCCGCCCCGGCATATCGCACCGCAACTTTCCCGGCTGCGCGATCATTCTCGATATCGATCGCGACCGCTACTGGCAGGTCTCCGAGCAGGTCGGGGCGACGCTCGACCGTGTCGCGCAGGGTGAGGGCCGGATGCTCGCGCCCGGAGAGATCGCGCACGTCGAGTCGCTCGGGCTCATCACCTATGTAGATGCGGACTCCGCTCCAGCCCCGGCCATCGATCTCCCGGATCCCACGCGGAGCGCCGCAGAATGCGACGCCCCGCGCACACGGTTCTGCCCGGCCGAAGCGGCGGAGGTCGCACTGCTCACGCTCACCGCCCGGTGGCTGGTGCGTCGCCGCCCGCTTCGCCAACTGCTCGAGGACGTCGTCTGCCGCCGCGATCACGCGCTCGGCAGCGCCGACCCCGTTGCGCTCGCGCAGCGCTTCGGTCGCTACCGCCGTCTCGTCCCGCTCACCTCTTTATGCCTTCCCGACACGCTCGCCTTTCTCCGATTTGCCGCGCGCCGCGGTGCTCGTGCCAATATGGTGTTCGGCGTCGAGGCATGGCCGTTCGCGGCGCATTGCTGGGCGCAGGCCGGCGAGTGCGTGCTCAACGACGCGCTCGACCACGCCCGGTCGTTCGCGCCGATCCGCGTCCTGTGACGCGGGCTCCTGCCTTCCTTGCCGTCTTCAACCCGGCGCGCTCGGCCGCATTCGCGAGATGGAAGAGCGTCGTTGAAAGCAGCCCCGACCTTGCCCCGCTTTTTCAATCGCCATCGCTCGCCGTTTTCGCTTCGCCGGGGACGCAGTGGCTCCCGATAGCGCGGCACGGCTGCGTGATCGGTTCGCTCCACACGGCGGGATCCGCCGCGCTCGTCGACCGGATCGGTCCGATCTCGCCCGATGCACTCGGTGCTTGGCTGATCGAAAAGCATTGGGGCGACTATGTCGCGATCATGGCGCGTGATGCGCCTGGGTCCGGGAAGCGGCTTCACGCGGTCCGTGCGCCATCGGGCGGCCTGCACGCCTTCCGCACGCAACGCGATGGTCTTCTCTTTATCGCTTCGCACGTCGAGTTGCTTCACGGACTCGGGATTACGCGCACGACCATCGACTGGCACTTTGTGGCGGAGCATCTCGCATTTTCGCACCTCCACGCCCGTAGGACCGGGATCGCCGGTATCGAGGAAATCCTGCCGGGTGAGGAAGCCATCGACACCGCCACCGGTTCGATGAGCCGCCCGCTATGGTCTCCCTGGAACTTCACCGCCGCTGCGCGCCGTATCGACGATTTCGGCCTCGCCGCCGCACGGGTGCACGGCGCCATTCTGCTGTCGGTCGCAGCGCATGTCGCGCCCGAAGCACATGTGGCTCTCGAGCTGTCGGGTGGTCTTGATTCGTCGGTCGTCGCCGCCGCGCTTTCCGCTGCCGGTCGTACGGCCGTAGCCGTCAACCTGGCAACGCCCGGAAGCGAAGGCGACGAGCGCCTCTATGCGCGTGCGGTGAGCGCGTCGACCGGCATTCCGTTGATCGAGATCGTGACCGAGGGCGAGATTGATTTGACTCATGTCGTGCCGCGGATCGAGGCGCGCACGGGAATGCTCGCCATGTTGCGGCTCGCCGACCGGGCTTTTGCCGACGTGGGCCGCGAGCAGGGCGTGACGGCGTTCGTCAACGGTACGGGCGGGGATTGCGTTTTCTGCTCGCTCGGGACATCGGCACCCGCTGCGGACCGGCTTCGTACGTACGGTCCCGGGCTCGGCTTCATCAGAACGATCGCCGATATCGCGCGCGTCCACGACAGCAATATCTGGACAGTGGCGCGTCTGTCGTTTCGCGCTGCACGCCGCTCACGACCTTCGCCTGTCTGGCCGCGCAATCGGCAGTTCCTCGCCGACGAAGGCCTGCCGGACCAGCCGCCGCCGCACCATTGGCTGGACGAACCGCCGCATACGCCCGGCGGCGCCCGCGCGCATGTCCATGCCATCCTTGCATCCTATGCGCATCTCGATGGCTATGGCCGGCATGCGGTTGCGCCGTCACTGTTTCCGCTACTCGCGCAGCCGGTCGTGGAGGCCTGTCTGACCGTGCCTAGCTGGCTGTGGGTGGCCGGCGGCCGTGACCGCGCAGTGGCCCGAGCCGCCTTTTCGCCTGCGTTGCCAGCGATGGTCGCCGAACGACGTACGAAGGGCGCGATGGATGCGTTCTGCGCGCGGATATTCGAGGTCAATCGGGCCCGGCTCAAGCCTTTCCTGCTGGACGGGCTGATCGCCGACCGGGGCCTTCTGGACCGCGATGCGATCGAAGCCTATCTCGCGCGTCCGTTCGCCAAGCGCGATCAGACCTTCTATCATCTCCTGCCGGTCATCGACGCCGAGCTATGGGCCCGCGCGCTTATTGCCGCCAGCCCGTGACCGCCCGGCTTTCATCGCGATCCACCGCCGATATTGCCCGGCCTTGGCGGGGTCCGGATCGACATGATCCTGCAGCCAGAAGCGGAACCAGTCGAGGTTGCGGGCATAGACCGCCGCCTTGTGCCGGGGCTGATATTTGAGGTGGGTCTCGTCGGGAAAGGCCCAGAGCTCGACCGGCTTTCCCGCCTGCGCCAGCCGGGCCGCAAGTTCGACGTTGAAGCGAAATTCGCGTTCGGGAAGCTGCATGAGCAGGGGAGCGTCGAGCTTTTCCGTTTCCATCGACGGCGAAAGCATCTTCCAGCGCGCAGGATCGTCCTCGGGCCTGCCGATGCCCCAGGCTTGCCTGAGGAGCGGCGGGATCGGACTGCCGGGAAGGGCATTGAACCAGTAATAGGTCGGCGACAGCAAGGTATTGGCGATCGAGACGACGGATAGCAGATCGCTGTTCAGCGCCGTCCACATCGCGGTTTCACCACCGAAGCTCACGCCGCCCATGCCGACGCGCGAACGATCGACGATCCCGCGCGCCGCCAGCATCTCGACGACCGCGCTGACGCCTTCCTGGCCGATCCGATATTGTTCGGCCTGGTCGGCGATGCCCGCGCCCGTGGGAACGCGATTGATGCAGAGAACTGCAATCCCCGAGGCCGCGAGCTGCCGCATCGGAAACTCGTCGCCGACCCCGCCGCGCAGATAGCCATCGCAAAGATAATAGGTGACGAAGAGCGGGAGACCGCGCCGAGTGCCGGCGGGCAGCAACAACTGGCCGGTGAAGTGCCGACCCGATTGCGCAGCCCACTCGATGGGCTCGAAGCGCAAGGAACCCGGCTGAACGAGCGCATGATTGGGGTCCGCGAGCATCGTCGGGCGACCGCTCGCAAGATCGATGCGGACGAGCCGGGGCGGGTCGTTCGCGGCGGCGGCGACGCAATAGGCGGCGGAGTCGGTGACGGTGCAGGCACGCTCATCGCGCCCGCCGTTCCAGCGGCCTTCGCCGCCGCCGATCCGGCGCACCGCTCCGCTTGCAGGCGTCCACAAGTAGAGTGTCTGATCGGTCGCGGGGCTCGTCGTGGCCAAGAGGACGCCGTCACGCTGACCCTGCCAGCCGATCTTGCTGATCCGCTGCCGACAGGCCGGCTGCGCGCACGCGATCGTGTCACCGTCGGCCCGGTGGACCAGCAGTCGAGACACGCCGCCATCGACGACAGCACGGGCATCGCCGCGCCAGTCTCCAGATCTCGCTTCGGCGGTGATCGCCTCCCCGGCCGCCGTCGCGGGCGAGACAGGCGGGTCCGCAAGCAAGGCGATCTCCACCGGCGTCGCATCCCGGACCTGCCGGGTTGCGAGATCGAGGACGCGATATTCGAGCGGCGCATCCGACAGCAGATGCCCTGCGGAAAACCAGCGTCCGGACAGGCGGTCGGTGGCGCGCCGCCCTTCGATCCGTGCGCCGCGATGGAGCGGCCGCGCGGGATCGACCCGCGCGTCGATCAGCACGCCCTCGTCATATTCGCGTTGCTCGGCCGCCTCGATTGCCGCGCGCGTCGCGCCGGTCGCATAGACGAGAGTGCCAGGCTCCGGACCGAGTGCGAACCGCCGGATATTGGCGGCATCGCCGGTCAGCGCCGCGCTTGTCGAGCCGTCCGCCGCCGCGCGCCATATCTGCACCTCGCCGCCCGCGACCTTGCGGAAGAGAATCGCGCCTCCGTCCGCCGACCAGAGCGGCGGCTCCGAGGCGAGTTCGCCGTCGCGCCGCTCGCCCTCCCCGGCATCGGCGATCCGCCGCGGCGGCGCCGAGCCGTCCGCTGGCACGACATACCAGCCGAGGTCGAAATCATTCCTGGCGACCGACGCTCGTTCCAGCCGGAATGCGACCTGCCGGCCGTCCGGCGAGACCGCGATACTCGACAGATCCGCGACTTCGACGATTTCGCGGATCGTGGAAGCCGCCTCGATAGCGGCGGCGTTCTCGCCCGTCGGCGCGTGAGCGGCCGGACCGTCTGCGGTCGCCCCGGCCGCGAGCAGCGCGAGCACGGGAAGCAGGCCGCCTACCATGTCTTCACCAGCTGCAGCGCAACGAGACGGCCGACGGGGCTCGCATTTTCGGGATCATAGCCCGAGGCAGAGAAGATATCGGCATTCTCCACATAGGGCGGCTTGCGGTCGAACAGGTTCGAGACGCTGAGCGATAACCGCGTGCCTCGCAGGAGGGCCCTGACGTCGTAGCCCAGCTGGAGGTCGACCGTGGTCCAGCTCGCGACCTTTGCCGAAGGGACCACCGTGGTATTGCGGTAGCCGTTCGTGAAGTTGACGAAGGCTGCCGAACTCCATGGGCCGTTCGACACCGCCAGCCGGCCGCGCAGGCGCAGGTCGACGGGGTTGCCGGTCGTCGCGACGACATCCTGGTCCGGAGCGGTCGGCGTGATCCGCTGGCGGATTCCGAATATCCAGGCGCCGCTCACCCCCGCCGAAACCTTCGTCTCGCCGGCTGCGCCGGTATAGCCAAGGTCGAAATCGATCCCGTTCATCCGAACCGAGGAAAGATTGAGCGTCCGCCCGTCGACGATCGCGCCGATCGCGTTCGCCGCGATACCGAATGGATTGCGGAAATTCTCGTCGCCATAATAGCGGGCGAGAAGCTCGGCGGAGGGATTGTCGGTAATGAGCGATCCATAGAGATCGCGGTTGCCGAGGAACGCCATATAGTCCGTACCGAGATTGGCGATCCGGTCGCGATAGCGGATATCGAAATAGCCGAGGTCGAGCCGGAGGCCCGGTAGCGCCGGTGGTGTATAGACGGCCCCCGCCGTCCAGGTAACCGCCTTCTCGGGACCGACGTCGGGATTGGAGCCGATCAGCGCCAGGACATTGGTGGTCCCGCTAGGCGAAGCCGGATCGGGCACCGGAAGGGGGATATAGGCTGCGGTTCCCCTGCCTGTCCGGATGTCGGCGAAGCTCGGGGCGCGGAAGGACCGACCCCAGTTGCTGCGCAAAGCAAAACCGCCACCAAGCTTCCATGTGGCACCGATCTTCGGATTGGCGGTCGTGCCGAAGTCGCTGTAACGCTCGATGCGGCCTGCGACCGAGAGGTCGAACGCCTCGACGAGCGGAATATGTTGCGCCGGGCCGACGAATGGGAGCGAAAGTTCGGCATAGGCTGCGCTGACGCTGCGCGAGATCGGAAAGCCTGCCGATCCGCCGCTGTCCGGTTCGGGCGAGAAATCGAAGTCGGTCGAGGTCGAGCCATAACGCTCCGAGCGGATTTCGCCGCCGATCGCGAGGCGCGCAAAGCCGCCAGGCAGAGCGAACAGCGGCCCGTCGAATTTCAGCGTTGCCGAGCGAACCCGCGAGACGCCCTCGCCTTCGCGATAGCCCCGAATGCGCTCGATCGTCGCGCGCGGCGTGAAGGACCCGTCGCCGAACAGATTATAGGCCGACGCCGGATCCGGATCGGCGAGCGCCTCTGCGAGATAATAGTAATTCGGAACATTGACCGTGAGGTCATTTTCGCGCTGGACCCCATAGGAGCCGCGCAGTTCGGCGCGCCAGCGCCCGAGGCTTGCCTCGAATCCGGCATTGGCGCTCCATGCCCGCACATGGGCCCGCCGTGTCTCGGGCCCGAGATCCTTTGTGAAATCGTAGTTGACCATGACCGGCTCGCCGGTCCCGGTCGGATCGACGTAGAAAGGATTGGTCACGGGGACGACCACATAGCCATAATTGTCGGGGGTCGTGCGCACCTCGCTGCGGCGGTCGGCATAGAAACCCTGCGCGGTGAAGCGAAGCCAGGGCGCGAGGTCCTGAGTGAGCGAGCCGAAGACAGCGTGACGCCGCTGGCGCGGCAGAATGTCGCTATCCGCCCGGCCGTCGGCAAGATTAGGCTTGCCCGCGAGGAGGTCGGCGGCTGTCAGCCGCGTTCCGTCCTGGCCGCGCGGGATGGCGAAGATCGAGCCGTCGGCCGCGATTATCGTGCCGGGATTGGAGAAATTCTTGCGGTAATCGGGGCCGCCGAAGCGCCGCAGATCCTCGGTGGCATAATCGCGATCGGAGGCAGCGAGATTGCCGCGACGGTAATATTCATATCCAAGCGTGAGATGACCGTTCGACCAGCCCGTGCCGGCGATCTGGCCGAACTGCCACTCCTCGAAACCGTCCGCGGCACCGAAGCGCGCGCGGGTTTCCGCGCCCTCGAAATCATTGCGCAGGCGGACATTGACCACGCCCGCGACCGCATCGGAACCGTAGATCGCCGAAGCCCCGTCGGCGAGCACTTCGACCCGGTCGATCACCGATGCCGGGATCAGCGACAGATCGACGAACATGCCCGACACGCCCCCGAGCGCGACCCGGTTGCCATCGATCAGCGTCAGCGTCGACGTCGTCCCGAGCCCGCGTAGGTTGACGCTCGAGCCGAAGCCGAGATTGGCATTGCTGTTGTTGCGGATCGTGAAGCCGATCGTGCCTTCGTTGAGCCCGCCGCCGAAATTCTGGGGCAGGGCCTGGACGATCTGCTGGGTGGTTGCATAGCCGCTCTGTTCGATCGCCTCGCGATCGATCGTGACGATGCGGGCGCCAGCCGGCGCGGTCCCGCGGATGCGGCTACCGGTGACGACGATATCGTCTTCCGCCGCGATATCTCTATCGTCCGATGCCGCCTCGGCGCGCCGGATCGAAAGCCCCCGCCCCGCGGGAACAGCGACGAGACCGCTGCCCCGCAGCAGTTCGGCGACCGCCTCCTCGAACCCGAAGCGACCCTCGATCGCCGGCGAGGTGCGCCCGTCGACAAGGTCCGACGAAACACTGATATTGCGTCCGTATCGTGCCCCGATCGCGCGAAGCGCCGCCCCAAGGGGCTGCTCGGCGAGGCTGAGTTGCTGCTTCCCCTCACCCTGCGCCTTTGCCGTCGCCGGCGCCAGCACCGCGGCCGTGCCCATCAGAACGCAGAATAAATCCCCATGTCGCATTGTCGTCTCCCGATCGAGCGGGCACCTTCCGTGCCACCTTTCGACCGCCAAGACGCTGGCCGCGAAATAAACCCTGTGACTTTTTACGTCCCCCTGTCGCGCGAGACCCGCGACGGCGGAGCGCGCAGCACGAGACTGCCGCCCGCGGCCTCCACGACCTCGAGACCGAAACTCGCGGCCAGCGACGCCGCGAAGCCTCGCGGATCGTCGCGGCGGAACGTCCCCGATACCCGAGGCGCCTCCAGTCCGGGCCCTTCGACGCGGACGCTTGCACCGCTTTCCCGGTTGAAGCGCGCAACCGCGTCGGCGAGACGGACGCCATCGAAGCCGATCATCGGGTCTGGCCAGGAGAGGAGCCCCGCGCTTGTCGGTGAGGGATTGCCCACCGTGCCCCGCGTGACGAGCAGCTGCTCACCGGGAGACAGATATCTGGTCCCGTCGGACCCGGAAATCCCGCGAGGACCGCCGCGAACCTCCACCGATCCCTCGATCAGCGCGACACGCACCGCGGCATTCTCGAACGCAACGTCGAACCGCGTGCCATGGGCGATCACGCGTCCTTCGCCGGCATCGACGATGAACGGCCTTGCCCGGTCGTGCGCGACATCGAACCGTGCGCGTCCGCGCAGGAGAACAAGTCGCCGCTCGCTGGCGGTCATGCGTTCCTCGACCGCGGCGCCGCTGTCGAGCGTCACCCAGGACCCGTCGCGAAGGCGAAGCGTCCGGATCCTTTCACCTGCCGAAATCACCTCCGCAGCAACCTGCGACGCGCCGGGCTTTCCGGCCCGGGAACCCGCGATCCATTCCATCTGGTTGGCGAGCAAGCCGGCTGAAAGCAGGGTCAGCAGCGCGGCACAGGCGGCGATGACCGCCCCCGACGGCAAGCGGGGGCGTGCGCGCGACAGATCGCGCGCCCTTGCCACCGGCCGGTTGGCGAGGAACAAGCTCTCGTTCCATGTTCTCTCGAGCCGCGCATAGGCCTCGGCGTGGGCAGGGTCGGCGCGCCACGCCTCGAAGGCCGCACGCTCGGTATCGGCCGCCGGCCCCCGCATGACGGCAAACCACTCCGCCGCGCTCCGCGCCCCGCTGTCCGGAGAATCGGCGATCATGGATTCTCGGCAGCGCGTGCAAGATGGGCAATGGCGCGAGTCATGTGCATTTCGACCGTCTTGATACTGAGCCCCGTGCGGGCGGCAATTTCAGCATAGCTATAGCCGTCGATCCGGTGCGCGAGGAAAATTTCGCGGGTCCGGGGCTTGAGACGGGTAAGAGCGGCTTCAAGCCGGCGCAGCCGGTCCCGCGCCTCGAGAAGCGCCAGGGGGTCGGGCGCCCTGAGCGCCGCCTCTCCGTCAGGGATGTGACACGCCGCCGAGCGCCGCTGGTCCTGCCGCGCGGTATCGCGCAGCATGTTACCGGTCGCGCGCCTCAGATAGGCGGCCGGCGCGACAATTCCCTGCTGCTCCCGCTCGCTGAGCCCGGCGAGCCGGCAGAATACGCGCTGGACCAGGTCATGGGCCTCGTCGCCGCGACCGCGGCGGCGAAGGAGACGCACCAGCCCCTCGTGATGCGCGCGATAGAGGCGCTCGATCAACGGAGCGCGCCCGCGCGGGCGCGCGTCGTCGGGCGGCAGAGGGTCGCCCTCGCCGAGCGACGCGATCTTCTCGACCGAGGGTGCGGGTTTCAATTGCACGCAGACACCGCCCGGCGAGGCGCGCAGTCCCCACAGCATGGGCACGCGGCGGGCGCGACAGGATAGCCCGGAACCATGGGCTTTTCTCCGGAAGGGAGGCCAACCGGGCACGCCGGTTGTCAGATTCCGCCCCGGAACATGCGCTGCCGCCTTTAACCGCTTGCGCGGCCTGGACATTCGCGGCTGCGACCCGGATACAAGCTGTTCCGGCCCAATTTCCCGTATGCGCGGCAATCTCGCCTCGCACGCCGCATTAGCGGCGCGCACCCGAATCATAGCTTCGCGACTTCAATATTCAAGCAGTTGGGGATGGAGCGAAAACCGGGTGAAGGAAACATGCTTGAGCATGTGCCGGGACCTTTAGCCCATCGCAAGGACCTGGACATGCGCCCCGGCCACCCGGTCGTTCGCGCCGCAACGGTCCGTGTCGAAACGGCGAAACCCGCGAGCCTGCGCCGATGCCTGGCGGAGCACCCGCCCGCCAGCGCAGGACATGATCATCGCGGCCACCCGGTAACGCGGCGATGAAGGGCTGATGTCACAGTGCAACAAAGGGTAACGACCGAGACGGTACGTCCTGCGGGATGGGCCCGGAACTCGGCCGGCGGCCGGTGCGGTCAGGGCCGCACCACGGGGCATCCAAGAGCCTCGAACGCTTCCTTCGAAGAATAGCGTCCCCGCGGCAGATAGTCGCCGAGCGCCGCGGGGTTGCCGGCAGCGCCGAGCGACTGGATCGACCGGCTGAAGGTCGGGGCGGGCAGCATGTGGCGATAGACGAGCGCGCCCGGGCCCGAGGGGGGCGCGGCGAGCCACGCGACACCGCACTCGCGAACGGCATTGCGCGGGCGCTTCGCAGGCGTGGTCACTGCAACGAGATAATTGCCGTGGCCGTCCAGGGGAACGAATTCGTCAACGGCGCAATCGATCACCGCCGTGGTCATCCGGCTCGTGCAGAAGGACCAGTAGCGAAGCTCGCCCTCGCCCATGACCGGGGCGCCGGCAAAGGTAGCGGGGACCGACGGCGCACGACCCTCGAACGCGAGGACCTCGCCATATTCCGGATCGAAAGCCGTGTAGATATAGGCGTTGTCGATATTCTCGCCGAGCCCGTCGGGCGTGAAGATCGCCCAGGCCAGCGGTTCCATCGTCTTGAAGCGGCTCGCGAGGAACGCGCCGAGCAGCTTGCCCAGGCGCTCGCCGCCGGCGGCGACGGCGGAAGGAGCACATGACGGAACGACATGCGTCCGTCCGTCGCGATCAACAATCTCGATCCCGGGCAACGCGATATCGTCGAATGCGACCCCGGCATCGGGTTGATAGACACGGAGCGTGAAGCGAACGGTCCCGCCTTCGCGCGGCTGGCCGGACGGTCTCGCATAAAGAGTGTTCGAGGCCGTCTTGTCGGCCGGGACCGCCGCGTCGACGATCGCGATGCTGAAGCGGCGATCGCCGGAGGATCGGAATGCGCCCGGCATAAACGGATTGACCGAACCGGGATCGGGACGAATAGCGGTATCGGCGAGGTGGTCGATCGTTCGGCGGCGCGCATCATAAGCGACGAGAGACATATAGCGCGCATGTGGAAAGTCACCTTGAAGGCGGATCGTCGCGCCGGGAGGCACGGCGATCTCGGTCGACCAGTAGGCCGCGGCGGCGTCGATGAAGAGAAGATTGCGCCCTCCCCCGCCGACCGAGAGTCGCGAGCCCCATGCGCAGGCCGGCTCGGCCGGAACGGCAGCGAAGGCCTTTGCGGTCGGGGCCGAGAGCGGCGCTGAAGCCACGGCGAGCGCGACAAGGCAGATAGAAAGGCATGCGGATACAGCACGTCCCATTGACCTTTCGCTCCGGCGAGACGCCTCGCCGCCCAAGATTTGCCTGCCCGGCACCAAGCGACGCGCGCCGACGGCCTTGCGCCGCTCCCGATGGCGCCGGGAGCGCGCTGCATGGCGCAGCCAGGGTATAAAAGCGCTTTCGAGACGCGTAGCCAGGTTCATCGGCTTCCCCTCGGGATAGAAGCCGATGTCTCTCCACTTGCCGCGTAACCGGAAGCCGACGCCATAGTATCATTTGGCAACGAAGCGTAACGGCCCCGGCCGAGATTCCTGCCGCGTCAGCCCACGATCATGACGAAACGCTCACGGTCCCGGGCGCGCGCTCATAGCCGGCGCAGGCCGAGACCGTTCCTCACCTCCTCCAGCGTCCCGGCCGCGATCTCCTCGCCCCTGCGACTGCCTGTCCGCAACATGTCGATGACCGCCGCGCTGTCGCGCGCCAGTTCCGCACGTCGCTCGCGGATCGGTCCGATCATAGCCTGCAGAACCCTTGTCAGCCGCTGCTTGAGCGCCATGTCGCCGAGGCCGCCGCGCCGATAATGCGCCTTGAGGTCGGCTACCGCGGCGCGGTCGGGATCGAACGCGTCGAGATAGGTGAAGACCACATTGCCTTCGACGCGGCCCGGGTCCGAGGCGCGGATATGGCCCGGATCGGTGTACATGCTCCGTACGGCCTCGGCGATGGCCTCGTCGCTCGCCGACAGGGGTATCGCGTTGCCGAGCGACTTGCTCATCTTCGCCTGGCCATCCGCCCCGGGCAGGCGCCCGACTTCCGGGATGAGCGCCTTCGCTTCGGGAACAAGCTGGCGGTCGGCCTGGCGATTGATGCGCCGGACGATTTCGTTGGTCTGTTCGATGAGCGGGGCCTGGTCTGCGCCCACGGGAACAAGCGTCGCCTTGAAAGCGGTGATGTCGGCCGCCTGCGCCGCGGGATAGCACAGAAAGCCCGCCGGGATGTCGCGTCCGAAGCCGCGCATCTGGATTTCGTCCTTGATCGTCGGATTGCGTTCGAGCCGCGCGACAGTGACGAAATTGAGATAGAGGAGCGTGAGCTCGGCCAGTGCCGGCATCGCCGACTGCAGACAGAGGGTCGAGACGTCGGGGTCGATGCCAACCGCGAGATAGTCGAGAGCAACCTCGACGATGTTCGGCGCGATCCTGCCGGGATCGCTCGCATTGTCCGTCAGGGCCTGGGTGTCGGCGATCAGCACAAACTGCCGATGACTGTGCTGCAGCGACACGCGCGCCAACAGCGACCCCGCATAATGGCCGAGGTGCAGCGGGCCGGTCGGGCGATCGCCGGTGAGGATGACGGGACGCGGACGGGACGACATGGCAATTCTCCTTGGAAGTGCCGCTGCCGTCGAGGGTGGAGAATAACCTGGCCGCCGATGGCAGCGGCAAGGTCATGATCAATGACGGGCCGCGCTCAGGGAGCGGGCCACCAGCACAGGGCGGGATTCGGGCATGCGAACGTCATGGCGGTCCGATAACGAATTGGTCGCGCCCCGCCAAGACTGCCGGGAGGGTTCAGAGATAGCGCAGCCACCAATATTGTCTTTCCGCTCTGAAGCGCGAGAATCGGGAACAGAGCGGATAAACCGCGGCGAGGACGGCGAGCCACACCGCATAGCTGCCCCAGAGTGGCAGGCCGAAATCGGCCGGGAAGGCTCCGCGAGGACCGCCGAACGAGGGATAAGGGAGAAAGGAGAATGATGCGGCCGGCGGACCGTAGATTGCGAACCAGAGCAAAGTCGCGAACAGGTGCGCGGCGAAGAAGTGCAGGATATAGAAGACGAGAGGGACGCGGCCAAGCGTGAGCAGGATGCTGCCGGGCCGGACCCGTGCGTGGCCGCCTTCGAACAGTCCGAGCAGCAGGAAGGCGAAACCGAGGGTCATCGCGAGGAACGCCGGCGAGGCGGGATATTTCGAGACGTTGAGAAACGACATGACGGTCCGGAGCGGATCGGGATCCGCTTGCCATGGAACGGGATCGCCATAGGCGTTGCCGACGCGCAGAAGCACGAATATCGTCAGCGCGGCGATGCCGAGAGCAAGGAGCGTGCGGAGCCGGATGCCTTGAGGCAGATGGAAGACCGGCGCCAGGGCAAAGCCCAGCGCCATGACGCCGGCCCAGGGGATCAGCGGATAGGGTGTTGCGACCACGGCGCTGCCGACAGGAAAGGCCCCGACCTGATGGAGAATGTTCCAGATGCCCGCGGCGGCTCCGAAGCTGCTCGCCTGTAGAGGGTCGAGCAGGGGGTGACAGAGGATCGCGGCGAGCGCGACGACGAGGATGGCCGGACGCGGCAACCAGGCGAGACCCGCGAGCGCGACCATCGAGAGCCCCAGCGACCAGAGGACGAGGAGCAGCACCGGCGCCGTGACGGGCCAGGCGAAATAATAGGCGAACTGCATGACACCGATTTCGAGCGCCATCAGCCAGAGGCCGCGCGTCACGAGGAAGCGCGACAGGGCGCGGCGATCGCCGTGTCGCTGCCACCATAGCCACGCCGCGAGGCCAGCCGCGAGGGCGAAAGCCGGCGCACAGATATGGGTGATCCAGCGCGTGAAGAAGACCGCGGCGGTTGTCGTCGCGAGGTCGGTCGGGCTGCCTTGCATGGCGCTACGGCTCGTGAAGTCGCGCACATGGTCGAGCGCCATCACGACCATCACGAGACCGCGAAGGAGATCGATCGATGCGACGCGTCCCGCGCCGCCCGGACGCTCGCCGGGAGGAGCAGGGTCAGCCGGCATCGGGTACCGGATCGCCGCACGCACCGCCGGGATCGAGGAGATAGCATCCCGCGCCCCATCGCACCTTGCCCTCCTCGAGGACGAGAACCTCGGAAACAAGGCCTCCCTTCTGGTTGCGATACTGGATAACCAGCGTCCCGACGCCCTCGAAAACGGCCTCGATCGTGAAGTGCAGATCCGGAATACGGCGGAGCCCCTCGGTCCAGTAGATCCGAAGCGCGGCCTTGCCCTCGATACGCCCCGATGTATCGGGAAGCATCGTCGTCGCGAGCGGCGAGGTGAACACGACGTCCTCGTGGAACAGCGCGAGCACCCCATCGAGATCGTGCGCGTTCCAGGCGGCGCACCATGAATGCGCGAACTCCAGAGCTGTCACGTTCCCTCCTCTCCCTTCGGACCTGCGCGCGCAGGCCGCTTTCGCCGGCAAGCGTGCTCATTATCATGACGAAGCGCGCCGATAAGACCAGCGAAGTTCGACCGCCCGATTCGACCGTTCGCCGCATTCATCGGTGCGGCATCGCCCGGCGCGTCCGAGGGGGGGGGGGGGGCCGACGCGCGGCACGAAGCATCCGGCGCGATACCGCAGCCGGCCGACAGGAGATGGACGTAATGACGAACGATCGTCTCAGGCAGCCTCGGACGCTTTGCTGCGCCCCGGCCGGGCGCTGCGGCATGGCGACGTTGAGGCGGCAGAGCGGCGGCGACAACGAGATGGCAGCCCTTCCCGGGCGACCCTTGCACGCAGGCCGGTCCGGTTCCCGGGCGGTGGAACCGCGCCGGGCGCGGCTCCCGGAGCGTGCGGCCTTGGTGATGACTGCCGTAGCGGCCTCGCTGCTTGCCGCCTGCTCGCCTCTTCCCCGGCCCGATGCGTCGGCCCCGGATATCGCGGCTCTTGCCGAAACGAACGATTGGCCCGCATTGATGGCAGCGCGCCGGACGGTTGCGGGGTCGAGCGCACAGCCCCTGCTCGAAACACGACTGGCAGCCGCGAGGCTGGACGAGACCGCGACCCGGCGCTGGGCAGACAATGTGCTGCGAACGGGTAGCGCCAGCGAGCGTAGCGCGGCCCTCTCCGCGCTCGCGGGAGTCGAGTTCGCCCGCGGCGGATACGCCCGCGCCGCGGCCACCGCCGACCGGTGGATCGCCAGTCTCGAAGAGGATGGCGCGAGCGACGGCCTCCTCGGCGCTCGCCAGCTTCGGTCGACGGCCCTGCTGCTCGCCAGCGCACCGCAGCAGCGGATCGATGCAGCGAAAGATGGCGCGGCGCCGCTATGGCGCGACAAGGTCGGGCTGGTCCGGGCGCCGGCGCAGATCGGCGACGTTCGGATCGAGGCGGTGCTCGATACGGGCGCTAACCTCTCGGTCATCCGGCGCTCGCTCGCAAAGCGGCTCGGAATACGGTTTATAGCCGGCACGGCGGCGGTCGGAAGCTCGACCGTCGAGAGCGTCGATATCGAGGTGGCGGTGGCCGACCGGATGGCGTTCGCCGGCGCGACGCTGCACGATGTTGCGTTCATCGTGCTCAACGACGATGCGCTCAGCTTTCCGGTGCCCGGCGGCTATGACATCGACGCGATCATCGGTTTTCCCGTTTTCCTCGCGCTCGAGCGGATCGCGTTCCGCCCCGACAGGTTCGAGTGGGGGAACAGCCTGCCCGCCAGCGGAAGTATCCCCTTGTTCGCAAACGGCAGCGATCTCTATATCGAGACGCTTGTCGATGGCCGCCCGGTCGCCCTCCATCTCGACACCGGCGCCGCCCGCACCGAGCTCACGGCCTGGTTCGCACGGCGCTTTTCCGCATATCGCGCGAACGCTCTCGCGGAGCGATCGGTGTCGGGCGCGGGCGGGACGGCGGTCGGCACGGTTGCCAAGGTGCCGGCGCTCGAGGTCCGTATCGGCGACTGGGCAGCGTGCGCACGCGACGTCGATCTGGCACTCGGCGACCCGACCGGAATAGCCGACCATCATCTCGGGCGGCTCGGGCAGGATATCGTCGGGCAGGCGGGCTGGTTCCGTCTTGATCTCGGGCAGATGCGCGCCGATATCGGAGGAGATCGCGATGGCGCCCGGCGCATCGCTCGCCGCGGGTGCCGAACAGCGGCCCCGGACGGCAGCAATTACCCGTCTGGATCGCCGATGCCGGAAAGATGATCAGGACCCCGATTCGCAGACCAATGGCGCGCTTCCGGATATGCGCCGGCGGTCCGCAGCACAGCTCACTCAGATAGGAAGGCTCATATGGACTTGCATCTCTGGTTCACTTTCGCAGCTGCTTCGCTCGTGATGGCGCTCATTCCGGGCCCGGGCGTCGCGAGCATCATCGGCTTTGCTTTCAGTTCGGGGCGCGCGACGGCGCTTGCGTCGGTGGCGGGCATGGCGGTCGGCAACGCGCTCGCCATCTCGGTTTCGCTCGCGGGCGCGGGGGCGGTGCTGGGCGCGTCGGCGACCGCCTTCGCGATTCTCAAATGGGCCGGCGCGCTTTACCTGATCGTGATCGGCCTCCTCGCCATCGTGAGGAGTGGCGGCGGAGGCGACGAACGGCCCGGATCGCGCCCGATCAGCCCGCGCGCGGCCTTCATGACCAATATCGCTGTCGGCACCTTTCACCCGAAGACGATCCTGTTCTTCATGGCCTTCGCCGCGCAATTCATCCGCGCCGACCAGCCCTATCTGCCGCAGGCCGCGCTGCTCGCCGTCACCTTCACGGCGATCGCCGCGACAACCGACACGCTCTATGCGCTGACCGCGTCCACGGCGTCGGGATTCATCCGGCGCGACGGCGTCAGGAAATGGTGCCAGCGCGCGGGCGGCGCGGCGGTGATGTCCGCAGGCGTTGCGATGGCAGCGATGAAACGATGAACGATGGCGCGGGCGCAATGCCAAGACGCTGCGCGCGCCTCGCCGGAAAGATCGACAGATGAAAATCCCGGTCTGGGCGGAAGAATATGGCAAGCATGCGGCCCTGAACTTCGGGCAGGCGTTGCACGGGCTGCGGCACATCGCGCCGCATCCCCGCATCGATTGGACTCAGGGCAAAACTGGTCGCGAACGACCTGCTGTTCGCCATGCTGCCTCCGCGCTGGCATCACAGCAGCGAAGAGCTGCAGGCATTTCGGACACTCCCGCTCGCGCGCTGGTTCCTCGCGGGACTTGCGCCTTATCGTCTCGACGAAAAAGGCGAGCTTCTCCCGGCGGAACAGGTTCGCCGCGAACCCCGCTGGGATCCGCGCTGCGATGACGACTGAGAGCTTCTGCACCGCGTGACGGGCGGAATATGCTGAGCTTGAGCGGACGCCGGTGACTAGCCGGGCGTTCGGACGGCGGTGTACTGAACCGCAGCAATCAGCCATGATCCGGCGCTGCGCCGCAGAAAATAGCTCGTCCGCAACAGGCGCTGTTTCCCGTCGACCTCGGACGTGAGCGTCGCGATCACCAGCGCCGTCGCCGCCCATTCGCGTTCCTGTTCTACCGACAGCTTCACCATGTACGGCCGCACCGCGGGATCGGAAAAGAAGCCGATTACGTCGCGGCGCGCATCGATCGCACCGAGCGGCGATATTTCGACATAGTCGTCGGCCATCAGTGCGGTCATCCGCGCCGTATCGAGCCGGCCCTGCGCCTCGACAAACGCGGCGACGACCCCAGCCGGCGATTGCTCGCGCGCCGGCTGCGTCGAAGGCGAGGCCGGGTCGGCGCCGAAAGCAGGCGCCGCGACGAAACCAAGCGCCGGCGACAGCGCGAGCGCGCTGCCTAGTGCGAGGACGCTGCGCCTTGTTCCATGACGTTGTAACGAACCGATCGCGGGCAAACGCATAACGTCCCTCCATAGCTTGTCCGCCACCGTTGCCGCAGCGCGACAAGGGCGGAAGCAAGTTGCGGCGGAGGGGCGGATCGTCCTGCCGAACGGCCTCTCCCCCTGTTTTGCGCGCATTCATTTTGGGGCAGGAGACGGTGCATGTCTTCTCGCGCGACGTTCCCTGGCCTGTCTCTTGACGACCCATCGCGTGCCATGCATCATTTCACCATATGGTTTATAACCAGTTGGAGAAATTATGGCAGCGCGAGATCAGGTCAGTCAGGTTTTTCATGCGCTGTCCGACCCGACCCGGCGGCACATATTGGAGCGGCTGGCAGACGGACCGCTGCCCGCGGGGCAGCTCGCCCGCGCTTACCGGATGAGCCCCGCGGCAGTTTCGAAGCATCTCAAGGTTCTCGAAGATGCCGGACTGATCCGCCAGGAACGCCATTCGCAGTGGCGACCGCGATGGCTCGACGCCGCGCCGCTCGAACCGGCGGCGGCGTGGTTCGACGCCTATCGCCGCTTCTGGGATCGCAGCTTCGACAGCCTGGCGGCCCATCTGGGCGAGACGGCAGCCTGGCAGCCACCTGCCGTTCCGGACACCACGGGATCAGATGATAGCGAAATGCCGGAAGAAGGAGACAGGCAATGACGTCGGACTGTGACCCGGTGGACGCGCGATCGATCAGGATGGAGCGGGTCTTCGCGGCGTCGGCGCAGGACCTGTGGTCCGCGCTCACCGATCCTGCCCGGGTGGCACTCTGGTATGGCGGTGACGGCTTTGCAAATCCCCATTGCGAGATGGACGTGCGGGTCGGCGGTATCTGGTCGCACGTCATGCGAACCCCGGACGGAACCGAGCATTCGCTGCGCTTCCGCTTCACCCGCGTCGAGCCGCCGCACATCCTCGCCTGGCAGGACGCCGCAGACAGCAGCGGCCCACTCAACCTCGTGCGCCTCGAAGAGACGCCGGGCGGAACGCTGCTCCGCTTCGAAGCGCTCTTTCCGAGCTCCGGGGACCGGGAAGCCGCCGAAGAGTTCGGCTTCGCCTTCATACTGGAGCAGGGCTTCGCGCGGATGGCAGGCGTTCTCGGCGAGCCGGAGAATGTCCGGTGACCGCGACACTTCCATATCCCGCCAATGTGTTCGTCCAGATGCTGCAGGCGCTGGACCATATCCTCGACACCGCGCGCACATCGCCCTCGGGACCGCCCGGGGCGAGAATCGTGCATGCAAGGCTCGCACCGGACATGTTCGATCTCTCGCAGCATGTCGAACTGACCTGCCGGCACGCGCTCGAGGCGGAAGCGCGGTTGGCCGGCCGACCCGACGCGGTGTCGATCGACCTGGAGGGAGAAACGCTCGAGGCGCTGCAGGCGTTGATCCGCCGCACCATCGACCGGCTCCGCGATCGGGCGCCGGGCGAGGCGACGCGGACGTTCGGGAGCGACGTCGAAGTGCATACGACCACGGGCCAGTTGTTCCGCATGTCGGGGAACGAAATGCTCGATGACTGGGCATTCCCGCAATTTTATTTCCATCTCGTCACCGCCTACGCGATCTTGCGCAATAACGGCGTCGGCCTCGGGATCCGCGACTATCTTGGCCATATGCGGCGACATCTCGTGTCCGGCGAGGACGCTTCGGGGGGCGCCCGGGCAGAGTCGTGACGCAGACAGCGCCGAGAATTTTCCCGGGCCGTGCGCCGGGGCAACGCCAGGGCGCGCCGGTGAGCAGGTCCCGGCCGGCTCCGCGTTCGCGTGCGAAAGGATACATTTCTTCACATTATGATACGCCGTGTTCGTCTCCCGGTGGCGGTTTCGCGGGATCGGCCACGTCATGACCAGATCGATGACAGCCGGCCGAGCCGCAGCCTTCGCCCTCTCCTTTCTTGCCCTCCCCGGAGCGAAGGCTGCCGCAGACGGCGGCGGCGCCTATGGCCCCGGCTGGTCGGCGGTGCACGCCGACGCAGCGAATACCGACTATCACCAGGGCGAGGGTCCCGGCGAACTGAAGCTTGCCTGGTCGCGGTCGTTCGGCGGCATGATCAACCTCGGCCCGACCGCCGACGCTGCGGGCCGAATCTATTTCACCTCGAGCGGCTCGGGATGCCGCCTCCATGCTCTCGACGGCGCGACCGGAAAGACGCTCTGGTGCTCCGACGTGGTCGACAAGCTGGCGGTCGCCTCTTCGCCGCTGCTCGACCGCGACGGCAACCTCTTCGTCGCCGACGGCAAGGCGATGCGCTCGTTCAGCCCGGCTGGCGAACTCCGATGGACGACGCCGATCATCGGGGTACCGCTGTCGGCACAGTTCACGCCGCATGGGGATGTCGTGTTCATCACCAATGTCGGGGTGATCTACATCCTCGATCGACAGTCCGGCCGTGCCGTCATGGAGCCCCACGCGCTCGTTCCCAACCCGAGGTTCGATCCATCGAAGGGGGCGATGGCGTGCATGCGCGGACTTCCCGAATGCCCGAGCGCGAACACGCCGGCGGTCGACATGGCCACGGGCCGGATTTTCTTCACCTTCTGGGCCCCCGGCGCGCCGCGCGCCGGCATCAGGGCGATGCGCATCACGGGCGGTTCGTCGCCAACGCTGGTCGAGGAGTGGGTGAACGAGAGCCTGCCCGGCGGAAGCGCGGCGAGCCCGGACATCTCGGCCGACGGCAAGCGCCTTTACCTGACCGACAATGAGGGCGGTCTCCATGCGCTCGATGCGGCGACCGGGAATATCCTGTGGAGCCTTCCCATCGGCTATGCCGCGGGCGGCAGCGTCTCGACGTCACCCGAAGGGCTGATCATTCCCGCCGGCGGCGCAAAGGCGGCCTTGATGGCGCTCCGCGATGCGGGCGACCACGCCGAAACCGTGTGGCGGAAGGCGGACGTCAACAATTTCGGCGTCGCGACGCAGGCTGGCGGGTTCAAGGCCTATCCGACCGCGTCGCTCGGGCACGGCCGCGCCGAACTGCTGACCATCGACACGCGCACGGGTGCGATACTCGACCGCGATGCAATCCCGGGCAAGCCGATCTTCACCGTGGGCACCACCCTCGGACCTGACGGAACAGTCTATGTGGCGACGATCCTTGGCGAGATGCACGCCTATGCGGGCCCGCGGCGAAAAGCCGCGCGCGGCGCTGAGGCCGGCGGAGACCATGGTTCGCCCAAAGCAATTCCATAGCTCCACGCTCGAACTCGCAACGACAAAGAGGATGAAATGAAGATTGCCGATGAAGACTTGCCGACGCTCGACGTGCTCGGCTCTCCCATGGCCTACCGGACGCTGGGATCCCCCGATGCGCCGGTCGCGCTGTTCCTCCACGGCAATCCGACTTCCTCTTATATCTGGCGCGACATCCTGCCCCATGTGGCGCCGGTCGCGCGCTGCATCGCGCCCGATCTGATCGGCTTCGGGCAGTCGGGCAAACCCGATATCGAGTACCGCTTTGTCGACCATGTGCGCTATCTCGATGCTTTCATCGAGACCGCCGGGATCGAGAGCGCCTATCTCGTCGCCCAGGACTGGGGCACCGCCCTCGCCTTCCATCTCGCCTCGCGCCGGCCAGAGATGATCCGCGGCCTCGCCTTCATGGAATTTATCCGGCCCTTTCCCGACTGGGACGCGTTTCACCAGTCGGACGAGGCGCGTCAGACCTTCCGCATGTTCCGGACGCCCGGCGCTGGCGAGGAAGCAATTATCGAGAATAATGCCTTCATCGAGCGCGTCTTGCCGGGGTCGATCAAGCGCGCGCTCAGCGCGGACGAAATGGATGTCTACCGGGCGCCGTTTCTCAGCGCGGATGCACGCAAGCCGATCTGGCGGCTGCCCAACGAACTGCCGATCGCAGGCGAGCCGGCCGACGTCGCAGCCATACTCGAAAAGGCCCATGCCGATCTTGCGACCTCGGCCTATCCCAAGCTGCTGTTTGCGGGCGATCCCGGCGCGCTCGTCTCACCCGCCTTCGCGGAGAGTTTCGCGGCGCAGCTCCCGGCTTGCCGACTGGTCCAACTCGGAGCGGGCGCGCATTATCTGCAGGAAGATCATCCCGCTACGATCGGCACCGAGATCGCGCGTTGGATCGCGGATATCGAAGCGGCCTGAGACACCTTGTCACCGGGCAGCGAGAGGATGGAGAGGAAGACCGTGACGATGGATTCGGCGAACCGCGCCCGCAGCCAGGTCATTCATATTCGCGAGGCCGAGTTTCCGGGCGACATGGCAGCGGTGCTCGATATCTGGCGCGAGTATGTCGCGAGCCCGAGCGTCAGTCTCGAATATCAGGACAATGAAAGCGAATTCGCCGTGCTTCCGGGGAAATATGAAGCGCCGGAGGGTCGTATATTTCTTGCCGAGATCGAGGGCCGCCTTGCCGGCTGTGTCGCCTTTCGCAGGGAGGATAATGCCATCTGCGAGATGAAGCGGCTTTATGTGCGACCATTTGCTCGCGGCACCGGCATGGGAAGAAAGCTGGTCACCGCGGCGATCGACGCGGCCCGCGCGGCGGGATACGCAGAAATGCGCCTCGACGTTCTCGCGGAGTTCGAGGCGGCGCAGCAGCTCTACGCCAGCTTCGGCTTCGGCGATGCAGACCCGATCAGCGAGAACCCGACGCCAGGCGCCCGCTTCCTCGGGCTGGCACTCACGTGATGAGCGGGCGGCACCGGGGCAAGTATCACAGGTCGCGCCTGGCAGGCTGGGAAGCGAGAGAAGCTTGAACTTCACCGACACGGAGATGGAGGGCGCGCTCCAGATCGTGCGGCGCCGCGTACCGCCCACCCCCACCCATGCGTGGCCGCAACTGGCGATGCGCACCGGTGTCGAGCTGTACGTCAAACATGAGAACCACACCCCCACGGGGTCTTTCAAGGCGCGCGGCGGGCTTGTCTATATCGACAGCCTTTGCCGGCAGACGCGTCCCGACGGCCTCGTGACCGCAACCCGGGGCAATCATGGCCAGTCGATCGCGCTCGCCGCGCGCGCCGCCGGAATCACCCCGATCGTCGTCGTGCCCGAGCAAAATTCAGAAGAGAAGAATGCGGCGATGAAGGCCTTTGGCGCCGAACTGCTGATCCGCGGGCGCGATTTTGACGAGGCGCGCGCCATTGCGGCGCAGGAAGCCGGTGACCGCGGCTTCCTTCTCGTTCCCTCCTTCCACCGCGAGATCGTCCGCGGTGTCGCAACCTATGGGTGGGAACTGTTCACGCAGCTGCCCGATCTCGACGCGGTCATCGTCCCGATCGGCGTCGGAACCGGTATCTGCGGACTGATCGCGATGCGCGACCTGTTCGGCCTGCGAACCGAGATCGTCGGCGTCGTTGCAGAGCAGGCACCGGCATTCGCCATGCGGTACCGTGGCTACGAGCTGCCGGGCCCGGCGGTTGCCGCGAGCTTTGCCGACGGTCTCGCGTGCCGCGAACCGCCCGACGAAGCCGTCGCGATCGTCCGGCACGGCGCTGCCGATGTGGTGCAGGTCAGCGAAGACGAGATCGCCGATGCCATCCGGACCTTCTATGAGACCACGCACAATCTGGCCGAAGGCGCGGGCGCCGCATCGCTGGCTGCGCTGTTCCGGCTCCGCGAGCGCTATCGGGGCAAGCGCGTCGCGATCATCCTGTCCGGCGGCAACATCGACCGGGCCGTGATGGCCGCGATTCTTGCAGGCGACACGCCGCGACCCTGACCGGAAGGCTGTCTTCCCGCGGACGGGGCGGCCTAGCGGTCACGAGCACCGGCGGCCGACATTGATGGTCACCGTCTGCCATGGTGCCGTCGCAGCGGCCGGCTGCGACGGAGTCGGCCCCGATTCCGGCCATGCAAGGGAGATATCATGCTCGAAACTCTGGTCCTGCCGCTTGCCGTCGCGCACGCCGCCCGCGCGCCCGGGCTACCCGCTCCCGCGCGATCGCCGCTCGAGGTGACCACCCTCCTCTTCGAGGCGATTTCCGCAGATGATCGCGGCTTTCTCGACACCCATGTCGACCCGGCGGGTTCGATCGCCGTCATCATGGCGCGCGACGGGCAGGCACTGCCGCGCCATGCGACGCTCGCCGACTATCTGGCGGTCGATCCGGACGCCGCACCATTTTCCGAAGAGCTCCACGGCGCGCGCGAGATCGTCGGCGAGCGCTTCGCGACCGTCGTCGGGCGCTACAGCTACCGGATAGATGGACGGCTCCATCATTGCGGCGAGGTAGCCGCCGGCCTGCGCCGCGCGGGCGACCGCTGGATCATCGGGACGCTGCAGTACAGCGTCGAGACCGATTGTACGGAGCAAGCAGCAGCGTTGGGTGCCCATCGCTGAAAGAAAAAAGGAGGGCGGCAAGCCGCCCTCCAGGGGAGAGGATACCGAGATGCCCGGTACCGGAGCAGGGAAGCGCGTCCGCTAGGCGTGCAGGGCGAAGTCCTGAAGATGTAGGGATGTCGAACGGGAAGACCGACAGAATTCGGGACCCCATCACTGGGCCTTCGCCAAAGGCAGCACATCGCGGAGCAAAGCAGCGAAGAAATGCCCCGGCTCCTCGACCATCGGCATATGCGCCGAATGTTCGAGCCAGATAAGCCTTTTAGATGGCGCCTTGACCTGTGCGAACCACTCAGCCGCCACCGGCGAAGGGACAGTATAGTCATGCCGTCCGAGCAGAAAGACTATGGGCACGTCCAACTTGTGGACCGACTTGAAGCTGACATCGGCGAGACGTGGCCAGAGCGTGGTAACCGAAAACTCGCTGCCCCGGCCCCATGCCTGCCGGTCGGCTTCGGTGTATTCGGGCGAGAGGCGCGGGGTTTGGAAATAATAGGTGAGGTCGGGCTTGTTGTGGATGAGCGAGCCATAAGGGATGGCATATTTGCGCCAGCCGTCGGCCTTGGCGATGGTGAACTCGCCCTGCGGATAGGGGGCGAGCGCGTCGATTGCGGCGACCGCCTCCGCGTTACCCGCCGCGACCGCTTGGGCGCGGGTCCAAGCCATGCCGGCCTTTTCTCCATCGCGAAAATTGATACCTTGTCCGACGCCGACATAGGCGTAGAGCAGGTCGGGGCGCTTCACCGCGACCGACAGGCCGACGATCGAGCCCCAGCTGTGGCCCATCAGCACCACCTTGCGCTTGCCATAGCGCTTCTTCAGCAACTCGATCAGCTCGATGGCGTCGTCACGATAGCGTTCGGGCGTCAGCGTTGGTGCGAGCGTCGTCGGATCGTTCAGCGGATAACTGCGTCCTGCGCCGCGCTGGTCATACTGGACGACAGTGAAGACATCCTCCCACGGTCGCTGGAAGGCCCAGGCGAAGGGCATCTCGACGGCTCCGGGACCACCGTGGACAAAGATCAGGATCGGATTGTCGCGGTCCGACCCGCGCACGTTCACGATCTGCCGCGCGCCGCCGAGCGTCACCTGAAAGGTTTCCTGCACGCCGTTCGGGCTGACAATCTTGCCGATATCGGCGACAATTGCGCGTGCCGGAGCGTAGGCGTCGCCGGTCTGAGCGCCGACGGGAGATGTGAGAATGGCGAGCAGCGCGAGCGCCGCAAAACGTAGAATCATGGAAGCACTACTCTAAGTACCGGATCAGGAAAGCCGGTCCACCGAACCGGAAAGTTGTGCCGGCGGCCGGCCGGGGAGCCATCGGCCGCCGGCAGCGGCCGTTACCGGTCGCGATAGGTAGCGATGGTGTCGCGGAAGGAGCGCATCTCGGCCTTGTCGATGACATTGTCGCCATTGGCGTCCGCGCGATCGAACATGATCGCCCGGCCCCCGACGAACTCGTCGCGGCTGATCCGCCCGTCGCCATCGGTGTCGATGAAGTCCATCGCCTGCTGAAGGCGCTCGCCGGCGCCTCCGCCGCCGCGGTTCCGCCCGAACCGTCGGCCCGAGGCGTCTGCCTTGTCGAGATAGCCGTCCTTGTTGCGGTCGAACTGTTCGAAGCTCCGGCTGCGCGCTTCGGTATATTCGGCGCGGGTGATCCGGCCGTCGCCGTCGAGATCGGCGCGCTCGAGCATCTGCGTCGGGTCGCGCATCTGCGGCTGCGCGCGTGCGACCGACGAGATGGCGGCCATGCAGCCGCAGAGCATGAAAGCGGAGGCCAGGGTAAGACCGAGACGCATGACTGGAACCTTTCTCATCTTAGCGGGGACGCGGCACGGTGCGGGTGCGGCTCACCTCGCGGCCCGAGTTGGTGGTGGCGTTGCGGTTGATCGTGACGCTGTCCTCGCCGACCGATACGTCGCGCGTCGCGGTGTAGCCGCGGCCGTTCGACGTCGAAGCACCGCGCGACTTGGAATAGCCGTCCTCGGTCCGGTAGATCGTGCTCCAGCCCGACTGGCTGTTGCCATTGGCACCGGTGCGGGTGTGCTGCCGGCTGACCGAATTGTCGGCATTGCGCGTGACGCTGCCGGTCCTCCGGACCTCGCTGCCGTTCGCCTTGCGGCGCTGGACATCGTTGGTGATCGTGCCGTCGCCACGCGTCGTCGTGCGAGTCTGGCGATAGCCGTGGCCGCCACCGGTCAGGACACCGCGCGACACGACGGTCCGGCCGGGTTCGCGCGAGACGTGGCGGCCGCTGATATAGCCGCCGCCGTGCGGACCGCGGCCCGCACTGAGGCGGCCGTGCTCGCGGGCTTCGACCGGCGTTGCCGCTATGGGGGCGATCCCGGTCATCAACAGGGCGACGGCCAGGATTGGCTTTTGAAGACTTAACATGATTTACTCCTGTGCAAGTTCAATAGGCCCTTTCTCCATTCGCGCTGTGAGGGCTGCTTGAACCGGCGGTAAGGAACCGCAACGAAATGTAACCGCCGCCGCTTCGGGCTTGAGGGGGCGGGCGATTATGGAAGATGTGCGCCATGGCCAGCCCCCCAACCTCGGAAAGCCGCACCCTGGTTGCCGTCGTCGAGGACGACGACGACATCGCCGAACTCGTCTCCGACCTTCTCGAGCGCGAGGGCTATGACGTCGCGCGTTGCCGGACCGGTCACGAACTCGACCGCCTCGGCGACCGGCGACGGATCGATCTCGTGCTGCTCGATCTCATGCTTCCCGGCGAAGACGGTCTCTCGATATGCCGCCGCCTGCACGGCGCATCGGTGCGGGTCCCGGTAATCATCGTGACCGCCAAGGGTGACGACATCGACCGGATTCTCGGGCTCGAGATCGGCGCCGACGATTATCTCGCAAAACCCTTCAACCCCCGTGAGCTGGTGGCGCGGGTCCGTGCGGTGCTCCGGCGGACACGCGACATCCACCGGCCAGCGCCGATCGCCGGGAGCCATTATGCCTTCGAGGGCTGGACGCTCGACGCGGGCTCGCGGCTGCTCCGCGACCCCGGCGGGCAGGAAGTGCTGCTCACCGGCGGCGAGTTCGACCTGCTGCTGGTTTTCCTCGACCACCCGCAGCGCGTGCTCAGCCGCGACCAGCTCCTCGACTGGACCCGCGGCCGTGACAGCGGACCGTTCGACCGGACGATCGATGTTCAGCTGAGCCGGCTCCGCCGCAAGCTCGGTGACGATCCGAAGGCGCCGCGGATGATCAGGACCGTACGCGGCGGCGGCTATCTGTTCGCGCCCGTCGTCGAGCGGCGGCGCGGATGATGCGCAGGCTCGCCGGCAGCCTCCTCTTCCGGATCGCGCTGCTGTTCGTCGCCGGTCTGCTCGCGCTGCAGATCGCGATTCTCGCTGCGACCATGTGGCCCGACCGGCGGCCGATGGTGTTCCGGATGATCTCGCCTTCGGACGCGAGGGAGGTCGTCGAGGCGATCGAGGAGGCGCCCCCGTCTCTCCGGCACAAGATCGCGGCGGCTGCGGGAAACACGGGGACCACGGTCGAGCTCCTGGAGAATTTCCCCCACGAGCATGGCGGCCTCGGCGGCGTATCGGGGGCGCCGCGCCTCGAAAAGCTGTTCGCCGATTATCCCAAGGCGCTCGATGGTCGCCCGATCCGGGTCCAGACCCGCGGCGGGACGCTGTTCGCGAGGCCCGCCGGGTCCAACGCGCCGCCACGCGGCCCGATCCGCATCCTTATCGGGTTGCGCACGGGCGAAGTGGTGGCGATCGAGCGCGCGCCGGTCATCCTTCAGCTGCTCGCCTCGCGCTACCTTTATATCGCGCTCGTCGCAGCGCTTGTTCTTGTCGCCCTTCTGCTCCTGCTGCTTTGGCAGGTCGTCCGTCCGATCGCGAAGCTGTCGCGTGCGGCCGAGCGTCTCGAGGGCAACCTCGACGGGCCCGACCTCGCTGTCGGTGGTGCACGCGAGGTGCGCGCGCTCGCAGACGCGCTCAATCATATGCGGCGTCGCGTCGGAGGGCTGATCGAGGATCGCACGCGGATGCTCGCGGCGATCGCGCACGACCTTCGCACCTATATCACGCGGCTGCGCCTCCGCGCCGAACATATCGGCGACGCCCGGCACCGGGACCGCGCGATCAGCGACATCGAAGAAATGGCGCGACTGCTCGACGATATATTGCTCTTCGCGAAAAGCGCGGCCAGCGCTGCGGTCCCGGCGCCGGTGATCGATCTTTGCGCCGAGACTTCCGACTATGTGCGCGTTCGCCGCGAGACCGGCGATCCGGTCCAGCTTGCCGACGGACCGGCAATGCTGAAAATCCATTGCCCGCCGATCGCGCTGCGGCGGATGCTTTCGAACCTCATCGACAATGCGCTGCGCTACGGAACCGAGGCAACCCTCGACCTCAAGCGCGACGGTACCGATGCGCTGCTCACCGTCTCGGACAATGGGCCCGGCATCGCGCCCGAACTGATCGATAGGCTCACCCAGCCTTTCGAGCGGATCGAAAGCTCGCGCGGACGCCACAGTGGCGGGGCAGGCCTCGGCCTCTCGATTGTTCGCGCGCTGGCAGAAAGCCACGGCGGCCGGTTCGATCTCACCAACCGGCCCGAGGGCGGGCTGCGCGCCACGCTTTGCCTGCCGCTCGCCGAGGCGTCTCCGGAATTGGACGGCTAGAAGCTGATAAGATCGATGCGATCTGCCTGTTAGCAGGCCCTTCCGCTTGACCTGCGAATAAATTTTTACCATGGGTATGTTTTGGGAGCTGAGCCATGACATTCTCTTATGCGTCGGGAACGACCGTCGTCACGGGTGCCGGTAGCGGCATCGGCGCCGCGCTGGCGGTCGAGCTCGCCGCGCGCGGGGCTTCGCTTGCCCTCGTCGACATCAACGAAGGCGGCCTGACCGACACGCATGCGAGGCTCTCGGTCGCGGGTTACCGCGCCGCCGCCTATCGCGCCGATCTCGGGAGCGCCGCGGACATTGAGGCGCTCGGCACCCGGCTCGCCGCGGAACATTCGGATATCAATGCGCTCGTCAACAATGCCGGTGTCGGTATCGTCGGGATGATAGACCAGACGAGCGTCGAGGATTTCGAGAGCCTGTTCGCGGTTAACTTCTGGGGCCCGGTGCGTCTTACCAAGCAGCTTCTGCCGACGCTTCGTGCGGCGGGTCCGGCGCGGATCGTCAATGTCTCGAGCATCCTCGGCATCGTCGCGGCACCGGGGCAGGCGCCTTATGTCGCGTCGAAGTTCGCGCTGCGCGGGTTCAGCGAAACGCTTGCCGCGGAGCTCTGGAACTCGGGCGTCGAAGTCTCGACGGTCTACCCTGGCGGGATCGCGACGGGGATCGCGCGCTCGGCCCGGCTCGCCTCGGGCGTCGATCCCGTCCAGGCACGTTCCGATCTCGAAGACTATGCGAAAATCCTCGCGACAAGTCCCGCCGACGCCGCTCGGCAGATCGCCGACGGCGCGGCACGCGGCCAGGCGCGAATCCTGATCGGGAAGGACGCGCGCCGCGCCGACCGGCTGCAGCGGCTGGCGCCGGCGCGCTATCCGGCGATTATCCGCCGTCTGATCGGAGCGCGCTAGGCGATCAATAAGGGCAGAGCGGGTGCCGCGTCCCCGGGAGGCGGTGAAGGTCCGCCCCCGTGAGCAACCACTTGCCGCTTTCGGGATAGGCAAATTGGACGATCGGGGGGCGAGCACCCCCGAACGGAAACAGTCCCGCCATCATGTGGACGATGTGCGCCGTGCGTGCCTCGGCCCCGGTGCCGACGCGTACGGTGTATCCGAGGCGCGAAGGCGCGAGCCCGCGGCGCACCCAGTCGTCGGGAACCGAAGGCATCGCAAGCATCTCGCGTAGCAGGCGTCCCGCCTCGGGATCCTGGTGGATCAGCGCCTCCTGCTTGAGCGCGGTCAGGAACATGGCCGCGATGTCTTCCCAGTCGTCGAGATAGCGCCGCCATCCCTGCTCGTGGAGCAGCAGGCGCAGCGCGTTGAGATCGGGTGCGTCGGCGAGTGCGCCCAAGGCGCGGCGATGCAGCATAACCCAGGCCTTGTTGACGAGGCGGATATTGCCGAGCGCGTCGAGCACCGCCGCCGGATGCGGGTCGGTTTGCCGGAGCAGCAGCACGAGTGTGGCATCGTCGGCGAGACCGGCCGACGCGCCGGCCAGCGGCGGCACATGGCCCGCCGCCAGCATGAGGGTGGCGGCTTCGCGTGGAGGGAGTCCGAGCGCACGTGCAAGACCGCTCGCCACCCCCTCGCCGGCAGCGGTGCGGCCATTCTCGAGGAAACTGATATGCCGCGGCGAGACCCCGGCGCGGCCCGCGAGCTCCTCCTGGCTGAGGCCGAACGAAGTCCGCCAGAAGCGAAGGACGCCCCCGAAACCCGCCGGGGACGCCTTCGCCGATACCGGGTTGCCGGGCCGCGCTGCCGTCACGGCGTGGCGAGCGGCAGGACCGGTGGCGGCGACCATTGCTTGCGAAGCAGTTTTTCCTCGGGCCAATAGGCTCTCAGCGACAGGGCGAACTTGCCTGATGCCGGCGAGGGCAGCCAGTTTGCGCGACGCTCCGGGCCCGGGTCGTTCGGCTGAATGAGAATCTCGAGACTGCCGTCAGGCGCGTAATGGAGCTTGTCGAACTGGCGGATGGCGTAGCGGCGCAGCGGATGATCGATGAGATAGCCTTCGCGGTCGTAGAGCGTTACCGACCAGAACCCCTTCACCGGGGGCAGTTCGCCGGGCGCGAACCGCATCCGGTAAGGCTTGCCGCCGAGAAGGTCCTGTCCCTTTCCGTCGACCGTCGCGTTGAGATAGATCGCGTCCTCGGGGAGATTGGCAGCGAGCCCGAACGCTGCCACGCCTGCCCGCACCTTGTAGTTGGTGCCATAGTTCCCGATCTTGTCGACGGCCTCGAAGCCTGCCCAGCCGCTTGGGGTGCGCGTCTTCTCGACGGCCGCCCGCTCGGTCAGAACGCTCCAGACCGCATCGATCCCGCGCTGAAGGTCGGCCCTGCGCGCCTCGGGCAAGGCATCCCATGGGGTCGGGTTCGCGGGGTCGAGGCCGAGCGGCGCGAGAACATTCTTCACGAAGGGGGCGTCGGCTGCAGCGGGCGGATTAGCCTGCGCGAGCGCGATGAACCTTTTGTAGAAGGTCTCGGCGCTCATGCGCTTGACGATCTCCATGGGTTCGGTCCGCTTGGCGCCGCGACCACGCGGATCGGGGAAGATCGGTCCGAAGCCCGTATCGCCAAGCTTGCTCAGCGGACGCAGGTCGATGCGGTACTGGAAGCGCTGCGCGTCGGACAGATCGGCCTCGTCGCGCGCATGGATACGCGCGATCGCCCAGACCATGTTCGTGGGCGACACAAGCTTTTCCATGCCGGCCGGCACCGCACCCTTATAGTCCGGACCGACAATCAGAAACTGCTTCGCCTCATTGCCGAGCGTGCGGATTCCGGGCGCCGCGAACACATTCGTCCAGGCATCCATCAGCTGAACGCCATTATAGCGACCGTTGCTCGCCGGCATCGAGAGGACCATCGGTTCGTTGGCAAGCGACAGCCAGGCGATCGAATAAAGGGTGTCGACATTCGGCCGGATGACCGTGCGGAAGGTCGCGTCGGCCAGGATCGGAATATTGTACATCCGGTTCGGCTCGGCGTTGACCGCCGCGGGATGCTTGAAGGTTTCCTCGCGCGTCACGTCGGTGAGCACCAGCGGCATCGCGAAGATATAGGCGTCCGCCGCCGCCTGCACCGCCGCGCGCCGTTCGTGGACGCGCCACGCCAGGAAGCCCCCGACGACAAGCGCCACGAGCAGGGCGCCGATAACGATCTTCTTGCGACGGGTCATTTCGCCCCTCCTTCACTCTGCTGGCTTGATGCATATTCCGTGATCAGCGCGTTGCGCAGCGCGCGCTCGTCCTCGGCAATCCGCTGGAGACGGTCCTTGACGAAGATCACCCCGTGCAGGCCCGACGCGCGGTCGACCCACGGATAGGTCCCGAACACGCCGGGACTCGATTCGAACAGGCAGCGCCCCTCGACGATGCGCTCGCACCAATGCGCGAGCGCATATTCGACCTCGCGGCCCTGCGCGCCGGGGGCAGTGAACCCCTTGCGAAGGCCGACGGTCATCACGCCGCGCATCCGCTCGACCGCCTTTGCCGAAAGGATCCTGCGCCCGTGGTAGGTGCCGTCCGCAGCGATCATCGTGAGGAACGCGCCATAGTCGCCGACCGTGGTCCAGGCCCCGCCCTGGAGCATGGGGTTGTTCGGAAGCGTCGTGCGCGTCGGACGCGCGAAGGTGCCGCCCCATAGCGTGTTCGCCATGCCGAGCGGGCGCGCGATCCGGTCGTCGAAAATCTGCTGCCAGGACTGGCCGGTGACCTTCTCGGCGGCCGCGCCGAGGAACTGCAGGTTCGCGCCGCCATAATCGAACTGGGTGCCGGGCTTCGAGATCAGCGGTTCGCGGGCCGCCAATCGCGCCGATTCGGCGAGCGGAATGGTCGGCGGCTGTTTGAACTCCACGAACTTCGCGAGACTCGGAAGGCCGGCGGTGTAGGAGAGGAGCTGCGACAGGGGCAGCCGGGCATAATCCGGCGGTAGGTCGGGCACATAGCGTCCGATCGGCGCATCGAGATCGAGAAGCCCCTCATCGACGAGCGCCATGATCGTCGCGCCGACCATCCATTTCGACGAGGAGGCGATGGCGATCTGCGTCGATGCCTCGAACAGTCCTTCATGGCGGAGGAGAAGCACGTCCTCGCCGCGCATCACGAGGACAGAGAAATCCTTCACGCCCGCCTTCTCGCGAAAGCGCGCGATGGCCTCTTCGACGCTCGGCGGCACCGTTTGCGGTGCCGGAGACGCTACGGCCGTTGGCGGCGGAAATGGCACCGGCGACAGGCTCTGGGAACCGACCGCGGCGCCGCCCGTCCCCGCGTGGCACGCTGAAAGCAGCAGACTGGCGGCGAGGAGATGCGCCGCGCCGCTGCGCAGCCTGGCGGTGAACGACGAACAGCCAGCCATCAGTAGCGCACCATCGCTTCAAGCCCGACGACGCGGCCCTGGCTCCAGTAGGCATTGCTCGCGACATCGTTGAGCAGGTAGCGCTCGTCGGTCGCGTTCCGGGCGAAGGCCGAGAGTCGCCACTTATCAGTGCGGACGCCAAGACGAAGGTCGAGCAGGGAATAGCCGGGGTAGCCAGCCGTTCCGAACGGGTTCTGCAGCCCGCCCTTCGCGACCTGGAGGCTTGCGCTCGCGAAGGCGTCGACATCGCGTCCGACCGGGTGACGGAAGGCGACGTTCGCGGTAATCTGATAGTCGCGAAGGCGCGGCACCTCGTTCCCCGATATGTCGACGAGGCTGCCGTTCGCGGGGACGATCGCGCCGTTCCTGAAATGGCCGTCCTGCGTCGAGAAGCCGAGATTGAGGAGCAGATCGCCGCGCCCGACCGGCTGGCGCCGGCTGACGGTCGCCTCGATACCGTAGACATAGGCGTCGCCGGCGTTGACGAGCAGGAAGCCGCGCGCGGCGGCTGCCGCGACCGTCGCGACCTGCACATCCTTGGTATATTCGTAGAAGAGGGCGACCTCGGTCTTCAGGAAGCCCTGGAACATGCTGCCTTTCCAGCCGAGCTCGCCCGAATAGGCATATTCGGGTTCATAGGCGAGCTGGCTGTCGAGCGAGGCCCGCGTCGCGCCGCTCAGCAGATTGGTGTTGAAGCCGCCGGGACGATAGCCGGTCGCGAACCGCAGGTAGAGATGCTGTCCGGGCTCGAAGTTCCACTTGAGCGTGGCCGCGGGCGTGAAGAAGGACCAGTTGCGCTTCTTCTCCAGGTTGACGGTCTCGAGCCCCGGTGCGCAGGCGGGCGGCGCCAGCGTCGGCGGACAGAATTGTGCGGGTGCGGCAGGAAGCGGGCCACTGCCGTCGGGATCGACGACGATCGGCGCCATCATGCCCGCGGGGACCGGCCCGGTGCCGAAATAGACGAGCGGGTCGACCGAGTAGCGCTGGAACGTGAAATTCTTCTCGTCGAACTGGCCGCGCGCTTCGACCCCGAAGCTCCAGCGATCGGCGAACCGATAATCGAGCGAGCCGAAGATCGACACCGAGGACAGTTTCTCGCGAAACGTCTCGTTTCGCATTGCCAGCCGCCCGGTGGTCCGCACCGCATTCGACAGCGTCGAGGCGGGCGCGGTTGCCGGTGTGAAGGCACCCGCGAAGCCCACGGTGCAACCCGGCACCTGCTGTAACGCCGCGCCCGTATAGGCGGGACAGCCATCGGGACCGGTCTCGACGTCGCTGCGCGTCGAGAGGAACTCCGCGCCGACGAGCCAGTTCAGCGCAGCGCCATCTTTCGAGCTCAGATAAAGCTGGCCGCCGGTCCGCGAATAATCCTCGGTCTGCTGGCCCCGATAGTCTGGATAGAGGATTGCGGCGCCCGGGGCGACGTCGATCCCGGTGCCGCCATCGAAATGGTCACCATCCTCGTCGAACCGGCCGCCGTTGCGCTTGCCGTGCAGCATGCGGAACGTGAGGTCGGCGAACGAAAGCTTCGCGGTCGCACCGAACTGGACGGTCGCATCGTCGATCCGCGCGCGCCCGACCGTGGTCAGTTCGGCCCGCTCATAGGGCGACGGGTCGAGCGGCCGGCCGTCAAGCCGGGTCGCGCGCTGCCCGCTCCCGGTGAAGGAGGGCGCCTCGCTGTCATAATACTCGAACCTGAGGTCGAAGCTCAGCCAGTCGTTGGGCTCGTAGCGCGCGCTCGCCCGGACGCCCTGGTAATCCTGCTTGTCGATGACCTCGCCGGTGTCGAGATTGGTGATGAACCCGCCCGACTGGCGGTTGTACACGCCGCCCACCCGCACGGCGAGCGTATCGCTCACCGGCACGTTGAGAATACCCTCGACCTCGATGCGCTCAGGGTCCGAGTAGCGGGCTAGGAGTTCGGCGCCGAACAGCTTCTCGGGCTGGACCGAAATGATATTGATCGCGCCGCCGACCGAGTTGCGCCCGTAAAGCGCGCCCTGCGGGCCGCGCAGGATCTCGATCCGTTCCATGTCGAAGAGATCCATGCGGCTGAGCGAGCGTCCGCCGAAGCCGCCGCCCGCGCTGAAAAGCCCGTCGCGAAAGATGCCGGTGGCGGTCTCGGAGAAGCCGAGACGCCCGCCGCCCTGGCCGCGGATCGTGATATCGTTCAGGAACTCGGGGCCCGAGGTCACCAGGGTCGCGCTCGGGACTTGGCGGAGGATATCGTCGGCGTCGTCGACCACAAGGAGCTCGCGCTCCTCCTTGCCCAGCACCGTCACCGCGGCGGGAACCTCGGCGAGGCTTTCGGCGCGCTTTCGCGCCGTCACGAGGATCTCTCCATCTCGCGGGTCGGCGGCATCCTGGCTGCTGCCGCTTTCCTCCGCCGGCGCTGCCTGTGCGGAGGCGACCGCCGGGCTAAGCGCCAGCATCAGCAGGACCGGCCCGCTCGCAGCGCGCGCCTTGTGACTTAGAACCATCGCTCTACTCCCTCCCATTATCGCGCGCCGTCGCCGGTTATCTTCGGGCTTGTGAAAAGCTGCCGGTTTCCCGGCCATCCGAAGCGAATCCTGCGCAGCCTCGCCGTTGTTTGAACGAACGGCTAGTCACTGGGCTATAACAGGTCAATATTATTTTTACTCTTGGTATGTTTTTGCCGTCCGATTGACCCGTCGCGGATTTCCTGCTCTGGGCGGAGCATCGAGAAAGAGATGGGGCGGGCCATGCCAGGATCCGAAGGCGACGGAGAAGGGTTGAGGACGGCGCCGCGCGCCGCGGCGTCCGACGGGCGACAACGCAAGGGCGGCAGCAAGCGCGAAAGGCGCCGCGCCGAACTCGTTGCCATTGCCAGCGCGGAGATCAACGAGCATGGCGTGCGCGGCTTGGTGCTGGCCGACGTTGCCGAGCGCGCCGGCATGACCAAGGCCAACCTCACTTATTATTTCCGGCGCAAGGAGGATCTTGCTGCAGCCTGCTTCGATCGCGCGATCGACGCCTACAAGGCCATGATTGCCGACGCTTCGGCCGCCGCCGATCCCGAGGCACGGCTCGCCGAGCTTTTCCGTCTCTATTTCGATCAGGCGGCCCGGGTCCAGGCCGGCGAGGAGTCGCCGCTGGCCATATTGAGCGATATACGCGCGCTGGAGGAGACCGAGCAGGAGCGGGCTGTGGCCCGCTACGGCGAGATGCTGCTTGCGGCCGCAGCGCTGCTTGCTCCGCAGCCTGCGAGCGAAGGCGAGATCCTGCGATCGGTTCCGCGCGCCCAGATGATCCTCGTCCAGCTCTTCTGGTCGGCCGCCTGGTCGTCGCAATATGCGCCGGACGACTATCCGCAGGTCGCGCGCCGGCTCTTCGCGATCCTCGCGAGGGGCCTGACGCCCGGCGAGCCGGGCTGGAACGGCGACTGGGCGAGACGGGCAAAAGAAATCGCGCACGGGGACAGCCCCGACGACCGGGCAGAATTTTTCCGCACCGCCACCCGCGAAATCAACCGGCTCGGCTTTCGGGGAGCCTCGATCGATCGCATCGCGGCAGGCATGAAGCTTACCAAGGGCGCGATCTATCATCATTTCGACACGAAGGACGCGCTGCTTGAAGCCTGCTTCGAGCGCTCCTTCGCCCATATGTGGAGAATCATCCGGGCGGCCGAAGCCGATGGAGGGAGCCCGCAGGGTCAGTTGGTGACGGTGATCGTCGCGCTCGTCGCCTTCCAGACCGGCGATGAAGGCCCCTTCCTCCGCGACACAGCGCTCACCGCGCTCCGCAGCGAGCGGCGTGCCGTGGTCCTCGGCGAGTGGAACCGCATCATCCTTCATCTCGCGGCCATGGTCACCGAGGGGATCGCGGCAGGCGAGGTGCGAGCGGTCGACGCCCTGCTCGCGGCGCAGGCGATTTCCGCGACGGTCAACGCCGCGGACGAGATCAACCGTTTCCTCCCGGAGAATCTCGCCCGGAATATTGCGGAGCTCTGCGCCCGCCCGCTCCTCTTCGGTGTCTTCTCGGAAAAGCTCCCCTTCGCCTGACGAATCTTACCTCCCGGATCATGGTGCGGCTGCGCGGCGGCGGCGATGCTTGACGTTCCGCAGGTCCATTCCGGAGGAAAGCAAGCATGACCAGTTTCGACCGCAGCCAGTTGTTGCAGGAAGGTTTCGACGACGCCGGCACCCGCCTGATGCCGCCATTTTTCGGGGCGTTGCCCTATCCCCTGCCCGCCTCGCACTATCGCGACACGACCAATTTGACCTTCACCTATGACAGCGATGGCGATGCGCTCGCCGCCCTCCTCCCGCCGCGCTTTCAGCTTGCCGAGCCGAAGTTGATCGTCTCGCTCATCAACAACCGCCGCGTCGACTGGCTCGCGGGCGGCGCCTATAATCTCTTGGCGATCAATGTGCCCGTGATTTTCGATGGCCGTGACGGTCCGATCACGGGCGTGTTCGGGCTGGTGGTGTGGGAGAACCGCACCGCGCCGATTCTCATGGGACGCGACGTCCAGGGCGTTCCGAAGCTCTATGCGAAGGTCGACGATCTGCGCGAGTTTCCCGATGCCATCTACTCGGCGACCGCCCATCTCGACGGCGCGCGCTTCGCGCGGGTGGTCATGGAGGCCGCGCATCCACTGGGCGACGCCGAGCTCGAGGCGGTCCGCCAGGAGCAGGGCACGACCAACTGGTTCGGCTGGCGCCATTTTCCGAACGTCGGGGCGCCCGGGGCTGCAATCAGCCACCCGGTGCTGTTCCCGCAGGAGTTCGATATTCGCGAGGCGACGATCGGCAAGGCGAGCGTGGAATGGACGGTACCCGACTGGGCGAGCAATCCGACCCAGCTTCCGATCATCGATGCGCTCGCCCGGCTCCCCAATCTGGGAGGCGGCGACGCGATCCTGATGCGGTGCGAGAATATCCTGCGCGCGGACCTTGCCCATATCCCGGTCTGACTTTGTGAAGGGCCGGGCGCCCCAAGCGCCCGGCCTCGACCGTCATCCGCGCATCTTCGCGGTGACCGACTGGAACTGCATCGCCACGCCCATGTCGCCCTGGACCTTGAGCTTGCCCTGCATGAAGGCGACCGCACCGTTGAGCTTGCCTTGCGACATGGCGATGAAGTCCGCGAGCGCGACCTTGATCGTCGCATCGGCCTCGCGTTCCTCGTTGTTGACGATCTGCTCGATGCCGTCGAGCATGATCTGGCCTTCCTCGCCAAAGTCGAGCTTGACCCGCTTCCCCGGCACGTAGGCGCCTTTTTCCGCCATGATCTGGGTAACCTCATTCACGCTGACCATCTGTCTTCCCTCGTCTGTTGATCGGACGGCGGGTCTTCGCACCGCAATGTTTCAGCAGTTGGCGGAAAGTGTAACGGAGTGTGACCGGACAGCGCTGCCGCCGGTGAACAGGGCGGTCGCCGATCATCTGGTTCGATTTCCCGGCACCGTACAACCAAAGGAGGCGGCGGCTCCCGCCGCCTCCCCCTTCTTCTTTCTTCTTCTTTACGTCAAAAGCGCGTCGATCAGAATCGCATGGAAAGCCCAACCGAAGCGGCGAGTTCGCTGCGACCTTCCTTCCCCTCACGTCCTTCGACACGGAACGAGAGGCCAGACCTGGGCCCGAGCGGGGCATTCGCCCCGATCGAGTAGAAGAACTCTCCACCTGAAAGCTGCGAGGGATCGCTGGTGAACCATACGGGTGCGCCGCTCGGGAGGATGGAGATGCTGTGCCCGGCTCCGAGGATATCCTTCGAATAGCCGAGTTCGACGAACGGCTTGACCGGCTTTCTGTCAAGCCGGGGAGCGAGACGGAGACCGGCGCCGAATTCGAGCGTCTCGAGCGTCTGGTCGCCAAAGGTTACTTGTGTGGCAAGGGTCCCTGCCTCGGCATAGCCATTCACCTTCACCCGGTCATAGCGCAATGTGACGAACGGCCGGACTGCAAGCGGCCCATCGGCAACAAACATCGATGCCCGGCCTTCGACCGCGGCATAATGTCCGCTCGTGTCGCCCGCTTCGGTTCGGAGCGCCGGGCCGAGCGGAATGTTCCGGACGATCTGGTCGAAGTCCGCGCGCCCAACACTTGCGGTGAGCTCGGCGTCGAACGGACCAGAGTGGAAGCGGGTGAAGGCCGTGAGACCGAGCGTTTCATAGTCGAACCAGCCGAGTTGCTCGGCGAAGCTGCCGTTTCCCTGGTTCCATGAGAGATAAAGCCCCGCCGAAAGGCCCGGAGCGAGCTTGCCCATCCCCCCGAACTGAAATCCGGTGGCGTCGGCATGCATCTCTCCGCTCGTGGCAAATCCGGGCATGTCGGCTTCGCTCCACTTGGCCCCGCCAATCAGGCGCCATCCCCCCTCGCCCGAACCCTGGCTGCGCGCGAGACCATCGTCGGCACGCGAGGTCGCCCGGACCACCTGGGCAAGCTGCGCGAACTGGCCCGGCGCGCGCAGCATCGCCAGCGTGAGATCACCCTCGATTTCGTGGACCACGCCCGTGAAATGTACCGAATCGGCGTAGAGATAGGTGCGATTGGCGTCTGGCGTGACGTAGTTTTCTGGGAGACAGACAAAGGATTCGAGCGCCGATCCCTTGCAGGCCCGATCGGTGGTGTTGAGGATGCCGAACTCCGCAGGGTCGGCCTCGATCTCGCGGATGAGTCCGGCCATATCGACGTAGAGGACATTCAGATTACGCGAGGCCAGCGCGCTGTCATAATAGGCATTGTAATGATCGAACTTCGGCACGCTTGTCGTCACCACCGTGCCGGCCCCGGCATCGATCAGCAGGCCAACCTGGTCGGCGAGACCTTCCGCAGCGACCCGCAGCGTTTCGAGATCGGCCGGCGTATCGGCGGGCCCGTTGAACTTGGTCGCAAAGACGTCGTTACCGCCGCCCTGGATGATGACGAGGCTGTCCGGACCGAGGTCGCCGTCATTGGCAAGGAAGTCGGCCACCTGTTCGGTGATCGGGCGGCGTGTCAGATCGCCGGGCGCGTCCGGGCGCTGCAACGCGACCCGAGCGCCGCCCTCGGCATAATTCGTGCCGCCGGCAGCATGCGCGTCGAGGTCGAGCCCGAGCCCCTTGGCGACGACCTCGACCCAGACGTCGTCGGGATTGGTCGTGAACTTTCCGGCACCGTCGGGCGCCTTGTCGGCGTAGGTTCCGCTATCCGAAATGCTGTCGCCGAAGACGATGACGCGGTCGTAAGGATCGGCGCTTACCTTTGCGTGGGCGTCACCCGCTGCGAGCGCCAGCGCGCCGATCGCCGTGCCGGCAAGAAGCAGCCGGGCCAGCACTGCGCGCGGCGAGGGAAACAGTGAATTGTGTGTCATGAAGAACTCCTCTTTCAAGCCGCGATGGGAGCGGCCTGCGGGGAGCCAATGGCCGCGGCGGGTATCGTCGGAGCAAATAGCGTGAAACGCATTGTATCATAGGGTTACGGACGAAAGCGAGGAACGCCGGCGTCTCCCCGTCGCCCATCGAATTGCGCGCGGACTGCCGGATCACGCCAAGGAACCTGGAACCTTAGGGCGCCGGGAACGAGAAGCCGCGCCCGAGGACATTGTAGGTGGAAGGATAGGTGCCGGCCGCCTCGTCGTCCGTCCGCTGGTATGGGACGATCCGGCAACCCCAAGACAGCTGGCGGCTACGCCAACTTTTAACGGAGAGCGGCAAGCGCTAACGCGCCATGCCCAGGACACGACAGACCGTCCGCCAACCACCGTCTATAAACGCGAAAACCATCGTGACGACGCCGACCGCCATGAACATATGCCCGAGTATTCTGAGCACACCTTCGACAATATGACCGACGGCGAGGCCGGTGCTCCCGCTGCCGGCGACGAGGAGCGCCGACTGAATCAGCAGGACGGCGACGCATGCGATCGCCAGCGTGCGCCAATAAGCGTGGGCAAGGCCCGCGCTAACAACCGGCCTCCCGTCGACGAACCTCGTCGCGGCGACGGCGGGGTGGCCGAAGTCGCGCCGAAGCTCAGCATATAGCTGATCCGGCTCAACGGCCTCCCGATCGCTGGTGAGATAGTCTTCGATCGCCGCGTCCAATTCCTCGATGACGTCGGCGCGAATGGAGCGGGGCAGCCAGTGCGAGACGCGCCGAAGATATAATTCCTTGCCGTTCATGATCTTAAGCCTTCAAATGCCGTGTCGAATGTTCGCCAGTTCGAGAGCAAAAAGTCGCGAGCCCGCTGTCCGTCAGGGGTAAGCAGGTAGAAACGCTTCTTTCGGCTATCGTGCATGCGCCACTGGCTTTGCAGGAGACCTTGCACTTCGAGGCGGCGCAGCATCGGATAAAGCGCGCCCTCGGTGATACTCACCCCGCTGTCGGCCAGCCTGACCTTGAGCGCGCCGCCGCTGCGTTCCTCTTGCAAGCCGCAGAGAACCGCAATGACCAGCGATCCCCGGCGGAGCTCGCCGGTCAACCCCTCAAGGACGCTGTCTTGACTGGGACCGCTCATCGGCGCCTGCTCGCTGTCGACCGCGCCTCGAGCGCGGCGAGCGAGGCGGCGACCATGCTCTCATCAAGCGAATGGCCGCTACCGGGGACGATCTCGAGCCGGGCACCGGGAATAGCGCGCGCAACATCCTCGGCGGCTTCAACCGGGATGAGCGGATCCTCGGCCCCGTGGATGACGACGGTGGGCACCGATATCTCGGCGAGCCCATGCCTGAGATCTCCGGCAGCCAGAAACGCGGCGCCCTGGCGCTGAACGCCGTCCGCGCTATAACCTCTGGCTATCCGCGTTCGCGCGCGAGAGAGAAGGACGATATCGCTCGCGGCCTTGGGCCCAGCGAGCACTTTTTCGAGTCGCATCAGATAGGCTTCGACAATTTTCCCGTCCGTGGAGGTGGGACCTTGAGCGACGGGAGCCATGACGTCCGGTCTGGCGGGCAGCGCACGTGAGGGATTGCCGGCATTGGCCATCAGCAGGGTCAAGGAGCGCGCCAGCCCGGGTCGTTCTATCGCCATCACCTCGCCGATAACCGCACCGCCCGATGCGCCAAGAAGATGGGCAGACGCCAATCCCTCCGCATCGAGGACAGCAGCCATGTCAGAGACCAAGTCCCTAGCATCATAGGCAAGGGAGGCGGAACGCCCCGCGGCGAGGTCGGCCAAGACGCGCGGCCAGTCGGGTGGACCAAGCTCATCCAGCTTTGTCGAGCAACCCGCGTCGCGAGGATCGGGCATGATGAGATAATATCCTGCCCGCACGAGGTCGTCGACGAGTGGCTGGGGCCAGTCGACCAGTTGCATTCCGCTCCCGGGGATCATGAGCAAGGGCTCGCCGGTCCGGTCGCCCGCCGTCCGATAGGCGATTTCGACCTCGCCGTTTCGCGCGCGCCGCAGAATCGATTCCTTGCAGAGGAGATGCCTGTCTGGCTCCACTGCGGCACCCGCTGGCGCCGAGGGCGTCAATACGGCACCGCTCATGGCGAGAGATGCGAAGAAAAGCGAAACAATCATTGAACTATCCTTCAATTACGCACAGTGTGTATTGCACAGTGTGCGTAATTACAAGCGCCAGGTTCGGGGAATGCTAGCTGCGCGCTGGACGCACGCGGCGAACGGTAGAAACATGCGGGCAAACGTAGATGCGGACCGCCCGCGACCCCGGTAGGAGGAACGCTCAATGGTCCAGATTCAGAGAATTACAGACGCGACCCTTCGAGCGCCCCCGGTGCGCGCAGATTCAGGCTGCGCGGGCGAGCCCCGCCCGGTCGACCTGTCCCGACTCTTTCCCCATACCTCCGACGGGCCTTTGCCGTTGCTCCGATGGGAGGCGCTTATCACTCGGTCCTGTTCGCTTGTCAGCGCCCTCCATCCAGTGGATATCCCCCAAGACGACCGCCCACGCCTGCTTCGGACAGGCAGGAGGCGGCGCAGTATCCTCGGGGGCTACGAGCGCGTGCCAAGGCTGTTCTCGATGTCCAAGGTTCGAGGCGCGCAGGAGCCGCGCAATTCTTTCAGGTACTTGTCGTCCCACCGCCCAGCCTCCCGATCAGGATTGGTAACATGACCGAGAATCGCGACGACATGGCCGCAATCATGGAGGCCGTGGCCACCCTGCAAGCCGGCGACCGCGTTGCGGCACGTACAGCGCTGCTCGGCCTGTGGGACGACCTGCGCGACCAAGGTACGCCGATGCAGCGCTGCACGATCGCCCATTTCCTGGCTGACATACAAGAGGAGGTGAACGCAGAACTCGCCTGGGATTTGCTGGCTCTGGAAGCCGCAACCGGATGCGAGCGGCAGGGCGATGCCGATGCGCTGTCCCCCGAACTCGACAGCTTCCTTCCATCGCTGCACCTGAATGTCGGCGATGCGTACCGACGTCTCGGCGAAAATGATCGGGCGCGCGACCATGCCCGGTTCGGCATGAATCGGGCGACTGCCCTTCCGAGCGGAGGTTATGCCGATATGGTGAGAACGGGGCTCGATCGCCTCCTCACAAGTTGTTCCGAAGCGGATCCGGCCTGACGATCTCGCCGGCGCCGGACCCCCCGCTCCTTATAGCGCCGGCGCCCTCAGCTGCATGGACTTGCCCGCGAGTGATCGGCCGGGGGCTGACCGCCGGCCTTGCTTGCAGAGAGCCATGAGCGCGCGCGACACCGCTGAACCCTGCGGCTCGCTCAATTGGCAGGCTGGACCCGATGCTGCGCCATGTGCGGGATGAAATCCATCTTGCCGATCGCCAATCCTGCATTGCGTAACAACGCGTACGCCATCGTGACGTGGAAATAGAAGTTGGGCATGATCCAGTCCTGGATGTCTTCCTCGGACGACATCAAGAAGCGGACGCCGTTCGGGAGGGTAAGGTCTACGGTCGCCTTTGCGTCCTGCCATTCGGCCGGTTCGGTCTCATCGACATATGAGCGAATCACGGCAATTCGGTCGCGAACTTCGGCAAAGGATCGATATGGCGCCTCCTCAAGCGGCAGCGATTGCCCTCCAACCTGATTCAGCGCCAACAGAACCTGGTTGAGCGCGACGCGGAATTGCAGTTCCAAGGGAAACATGTCGTCGGTCAGCTTCGCGGCGAGAACCTCCTCCCCCATTTGCGCGTCCACGGCCTTGCCGACCAGGTGATCAAGCGTGCCGAGCATATTGATGAAGGTCATTCTGGCTGAGCTGGCGTAAGACATCGCAAACCTTTCAGGTTGATCTTTAAAGAGGCTACCGCAAGCTGACGCACCGTCAATCGACTCGATGCCCGACGCGTCCGTTTGCCCTATATTATTCAGTCACTTCGTGGCGGATATCCCGGGCCGACATGCGCTGCGTGGCGCAGGCATATGTTGGCAGAAGCGGTCCGATTGCGTCCGCCACAATATGCGCGGGCGCCCAAGCTGACGAGCCGCCGACGGCGCCTCTGGCAGCACCATCCGATCGTTCGCCGCAAAGTTAAATGACATCTCACGCTTGCGGACGCATCGATCTTGAGCATGCGGGCGTCAATCTCCGGGTGCGCCATCCGGCGAGATTTTCCCCGATCTTCGCTGCGAGGAGATAGCGATCTCGCCAGTCCGGAACATAGCTCGTCGAAGCACACTGCCGGCCACGTTGCCCCGCGGCCGATGGAGCCGAAGAAGGGTTCGGGCGAATTTCGACCACCGCCGCGGGTATATCCGCACAATCCAGACGCAAAACGAGAGAGGATCAAATGATGATGAAGTGGGTCGGTGCACTATCGGTGCTTCTGTCAGTCCCCGCGGGACCAATCGCAGCGGCCGAGGCCGCTCGGCCGGCGGTCGAGCTCTATCGGCTGGACTGTGGAACGATCGCGGTGAAGAATCTCGGGGAGTTCTCGGATACCTATCTATATTCAGGCGAGACCAAGACGCTCGTCGCAAGCTGCTATCTTATCCGAAACGGTGAGCAGCTGCTATTGTGGGACACGGGCCTCGACGGCGACCTGGCCGGAACATCCAAAGACAGCGACGGCTACGTAAACTCCCTGAAGGAAAGAATTGTCCCCCAGTTGAGCCGGATTGGCCTCAAGCCGGACGATATCGATTTTATCGGCCTCAGCCATTATCATTTCGACCATATCGGCCAGGCTGCGGACTTTCCCGAGGCAACACTGCTCATCGGCAAGAAGGATTTCGACGTCGCAAAAGTGTGGAAGCCGGCGCAGGCCCGTCTTGCGCCCTGGGTGTCCGGTCGTAGCAAAGTCAGAGAGTTGACCGGGGACAGCGACGTTTTTGGCGATGGAAAAGTTACGGTGCTGAGTTTGCCCGGGCACACCGAAGGGCATCAGGCGCTCCTCGTGCGCCTCGCGAGCGGGCCGGTACTGCTGTCGGGTGATCAATATCATTTTGCCGATCAGATCAAGAATCGTGGTGTCCCTGCCTTCAACACCGATCGCGCGGAAACGCTTGCGTCGATGGACCGCTTCGACAGGATCGCCGAGAATCTGCATGCGAAAATCATCATCCAGCATGACCCGGCTGATGTGGCAAAGCTGCCGATCTTTCCGCAAGCGGCGCGATAGACCAAGGGCTGCGCTCGATGGACGCTGACCATGACCGCGCACCTTCGGTTCAATCGCGACGGAACGTCTGACAGGCCGCCACGGAGCACCCCCGTTTTGAAGCCGCGGGTGGCGCGGCCGCGGGGAAGCTAACGCCTTCGGTGGATACGATCCCAGGAACAGATTCCCGGAAATGCATTGTATCGGAGGTTCCGGACGAACGAAGGGAACGGCGAGGTCGTCCCCTCATGGACGGAAGGGCGGGAGCAAAGCTCCCGCCCTTCCTCCACCAACCTGAGCAAGGGACTGCTGAACCAGGTCGAGGAACCTAGAACCTCATGCGCGCCGAGACGAAGAAGTCGCGCCCGAGGACATCGTAGGTCGAAGGATAGGTGCCGGCCTGCTCGTCATTGGCATCGTCGATCTGCGTCGGCTGTACGTCGAACAGATTGTTCACACCGAAGGTCAGGGTAAGACGCTCGTCGACATCGACCGCGAAGGAGAGGTCCGTGTAGGTCTTGGCCTTGAGGCGATCGACCGTGATGCTGGCGGGGTCCGCCACGCCGTTGATGATGCGCGCGTTCGTGACCGGTCCGATATAGCGGTTACGCAGGCTTGCCGTGAACGGCCCCTCGACCCACGCCGCGCGGGCGGTGAACCGGTACTTGGGTACCGGATCGCCGAACACCGGATCGCAGTTGGTACCGAAGCCGCCACCGCAGTGGGTGACCTCATCGGGCAGATCTGACACGGCGGTATAGTCTGCCTTGCGCGTCCAGGTACCGAGGAAGGAGAAGTTCAGACGCGCGTCCGACCCGAAAAGGCCCTTCCCGACCCGCATGCCATAATCGACCTGGAGGTCGACGCCGGCCGTACGAAGCTCCGAGATATTCGAACTGAGCGCAGTCAACAGGAACTGCCCGCCGATCATCCCGGTCTGCGGATCGCGCCGGATCGCCTGACAATAGGGGCTGTCGATATCTTGGACCGTGTAATAGCAGAGGTTGAGCACGCCCTGCGCGCCGCCGCCCAGCTGTGCGATGTAGTCCTTCACCCGAATGTCAAAATAGTCCGCAGTGATGCTGAGGCCTGGAAGGAACGAGGGACGCACCACGACCCCGGCGGTGTATGTTTCAGAATTCTCTTCCTTGAGCAGCGGATTGCCGCCGCTAAGGGTTTCGACCTGCGAATTGGGCTGGACCGAATTCTGGAAGACAAGTGACGAAGGAACACCGGTCGCGATACAGAGGTCCCGCACGGCATCGGTACGGGAGGCTGCCGACGACCGCGCCGAACAAGGGTCGGTGGCGGATGGGAAACCGTTCGCCTGGCCGCCATAGAGCTCACCGACATTGGGGGCGCGGATTGCCTTCTGATACTGGCCCCGGAAACGGATGTCATAGATCGGCGCCCATTCGGCACCCGCCGCCCATGTGAACACGCCGCCGACGCCCTGGAGGCTATAGTCGGCGTACCGCGCCGCGCCGCGTAGCGTGATGTCATGCGCGAAAGGCTTGTCTGCCACGACGGGTACAAGCAGCTCGCCGAACAGTTCCTTGACGCTGTATCCCCCCTTTGTCGGCTGACCGGCGTTGAAGCCGATGACGTCGCCGCTCGAGAGCGCGGTATCGGGGATGAACTCGCTCGCGACGCTCCGCCACTCGGCGCCAACCGCGAACGCGACGGGGTCACCGCCGAGACCGAACTCGAACAGGTCGCCCGACAGCGACGCGCTCGCGACCTGCAATTGCGAGAGTTCGCTGTTCTGAGCGGTGATCGTGATCTCCTCGGCCAGCGCGTCCGAGATGGTGCCCGGGCCGAAGATGTTGAGGCGGTTCTCGCGAAGCGCCTTGGCGAAAGCCGAGCGCGAGATGTTGCCGGTCTGCGTCACGCTGTTGCGGGTGCGCGAGTAGAGATAATAGGCGTCGTAGCGCAGCGAGCCGCCCAGATCGCCCTTCGTGCCTACCACGGCGCGCCAGGCATTGCGTTCGAACAGAGCATTACGCGCGGTGATATCGTTGACGCGTCGCGAGACCGAAACGTTCACGAAACCGGGATCGCCAAACTGGGGCGCGAGGCCGCGTGCGGCGCGCGCGGCATCGATCGCCGCCTCGTTGAGGTCGGTCTGGACGAGCGCTGCCCGGTCCGCGTCAGACAGGAAGGGATTGTTCGTCGCCACCGCGAACACGCCGGTGACCGGAGTAGGTGCAAGCTCGTTCTGGACCCGATTGTTGGCGAAGGTGATCTCGAAATAGGGATTGATGGCGCTTGAGACTTCATAATTGCCATAGGCGCCGAGGAGCCAGCGCTCCTGCGGGACCTGCAAGAAATTGTCCTGCGCGAAATTATAGGCGTCGCTGGGATCGACATAGGGCCGCGACACGCCTGGAGCCGTATAGATCGCACCGTTGGCGGTAGCGAAGTTCCCGACGCCGCGGTCGAGGGCCACCGAACCGAGGCCGCCCCCGGCCGGCACGACGACCGTACCCGCGATCGCATAGCGGCCGCCCGGCACGGTGGCGCTACCGCCGGGAATGAGGCCGGTATCCGTGGCGTTCTCGACCATCACTTGGCGCGAGAATCCCCGAGCGGCCTGCGAGATCGTCTTGCGGTTGAAATAGTCGCCGTAGAGGGTGATGTGCCCCTTGCCGTCGAGGATGTCCGAACCGAGCGCGGCGTTGACGCTCCAGCGCGCGCCATCGCCGCGCCCCGTGATCGCATACTGGGTCCCTAGCTCGAGGCCCTGAAGATCGTTGCGGAGGCGGAAGTTGACGACGCCCGCAACTGCATCGGAGCCGTAGACCGCCGAGGCACCACCGGTGACGACATCGACCCCTTCGATGAGGAACTGCGGAACATTGTTGAGGTCGACGGTTTGCGTCGCATCGAAGAAGATGTAGCGGCGGCCGTTCACCAGCACGAGCGTCCGCTGGTTGCCGAGGCCGCGCAGATCGAGCGTCGCAACGCCGTTTCCGGGATTGTTCGAGAATGCGGTCGCGCCCGGCACGACTTGTGGCAGCGTATTGATGACCTGCTCGACGTTGACCGCGCCCGACAGTTTGAATTCCTCGCTGCCGACAACGGCAACAGGACTCGCCGTATCGAACTTGCGCTGCGCGATGCGCGACCCGGTCACCACGATCGTGTCGGCCGTGCCCTCGTCTTCGCCGGGTGCATCGCCTCCGCTCTGCGCCGCCGCAGGTGCGGCAACAAGCGCGGCAGCCATCGCCAGTAGAGCAATCTGGCTTCGTACCTGAAGCCGAGCGAAGCGTTTGTAGTTCATGTCATTCCCCTTTTTGTTCTTCACTAAAAATTATCGGCGCCGTCATCGCTGCGCTGCGGGCTTGAACAGCATGGCGATCGGCATTCCGACGAATAGTATGTGTCCGGCCATGTCTGCGGCCCCGATCCAGAACGGCGGCAAGGACAGCGGCGCCGCCGAAAGCGGGACGACCACCAGGTTCATCGCATGCCAAATCGCAAGGCCGTACAGCCCCCCGGCGATCAGGGGCCGGGCGCGCAGACCAGCCGGCACCAGCGAGGCGTAAAGGACGGCGATGATCAGCATGATCGCGAAGTGGAGGCCGACACCGAGGACCGCGACGCCCCATCCGCCCGCAAAAGCGTCGGGGCCGAGAAGACCGCTTGCGATCGACTGGAAGATGGTCTTCGGCGGGACGCCCTTGGGATACCAGAGCGCGGCGGCGAACATCAGGTCGAGCGTGCCCGCAACGGCTGCAGCACCGAGGACCCGGCGGATCGGCAATCCTGCGGCGGCCATTGAACTGTCGAAAGCGATATCCTGCATCCACTCCGTCTCCCTGCTACCGGGAATTAGGTGGAGCGACGCGCGCTAGCGCGGCAGACTATTTGCGCCGGACGGCCGTATCGGCCATCCGCAGAGCCGCGCAGCAAGGTGAACAGTCATTTCCGCCCCCCGAACGTCGCGACGGACCGTGAACGCGCTATCTTCACGCCGAGCGACCAGCCCAGGAGAACGACGCGTTCGAGGCCGAGCCGGTCGAGGAGCGCGGCGAGATTGGCAGCGCGCCCCTCGGGCGACACATCGGCGTCGTGCCCTCCCGATCTACCCTGGCCGCACGGATCGATCGCGATGACGCGCCGGGACCTGCGGAGATAATCGAGCCGCTTGCGCCAGACATCCGCCGTCATGCCCTATCCGTGGATGAACAGGATCGCCGTTCTCCCGGCGGACCCGCTTTCGACGACGCATATGTCGCCCCCCGCTCCCGTGACATGCCGGTCGGTGACCGTCGCGGAGACGCCAGCGGGTCATACCATCGTCAGCAGGGCAAGTGCGGACAAAGACCTTTCGCCCAGATCTGTCGTTGGACCTTTGAATCTAGACTGGCTGGCGTTCGAAGCGGGCGAGATCGCGCCGGATTTCCTTGGCATAGCCGCGGCCGACCGGAAGGCGGCGACCGTCGGCCAGGATGGCCCTGAAGCTGGCGCCCTCGCGGCAGAACTCGGTGACGATTTCGCTGCGCACGATCGTGGAGCGATGAATACGCGCGAAGCGCGCGGGATCGAGCCGTTCGAGCATGTCCCCGAGGGTACTGCGCAGGAGATAGCATTTATCCCCGGCATGAATCCGGACATAATCATCCTCCGACGCGATCCAGTCGATTTCGTCGGTGGGAACGCGGATGAAGCCGGTCACTTTTTTTCGGATCCATATCTCTCGGTCATAAGCCGGGCGGTCGCCCTCGCGCATCCGCTCGCGAAGATTCGCGACGACGGCCTGGAGCTCTTCGGCGCGGTCAGCGCGCTCATGCTGATCGATCAGGAGCCGCGCCCGCGCGAGCGCGGCTTCGAGACGGGTTCGGTCGACCGGCTTCAGGAGATAATCGACCGCATGATGACCGAAGGCCTCGATCGCATGGCTGTCGAAGGCGGTGACGAAGATCACCTGGAGTCCCGGGTCCATGTCGATCCGCGACAGAAAGTCGAAGCCGCTGCCGTCGCGCATCCGAATATCGAGCAGCACCACGTCGGGACGCAGCGTTGCGGTCCGCTCGGCTGCCTCCGCGCATCCTTCGGCGCGTCCACAGAGTTCGGCGCCATCGATCGTCCCGAGAAGGAGTTCGAGGCGCCGCAGCGCGAGGGGCTCGTCGTCGACGATCAGCACGCGCAGCGGCTTCATATCCGCACCAACGGCAGCGAAAGGCGGACGACGAACTGGTCGGGCGGCGTAAACTCGGCCGACAGACCCGAGCGTTCGCCAAACCGGGCGTGGAGCCGTTCGCGCACGTTGCGCAGCCCGATCCCGAGCGGCTGCATGGCGGCGGGAGGCGGCGCGCGGTTCGTCACCACGAGGTCGAGCAGTTCTTCACGCCTGTGGGCCGAAATACCGATATGGGCGGGCCCGAGATGGCGCGATACGCCATGCTTGATGGCATTTTCGACCAGCGGCTGAAGGATGAGGCTTGGGACCGCCATACCGGTGATCGCCGGGTCGGCTTCGATGTCGAGCCGGAGATCTGGGAAGCGGACGCGCTCCACCTCCAGATAGGCGCGCTGCAAAGACAGTTCGCAGTCCAGCGTGACATCCTCATTGGGGTCTAGCTCGAGCGTAAGGCGAAGGAAATTGGCCAGCCGCTCGACCATCTCCTCCGCCTGGTCATTACGGCGATCGGCGATCAGCGACGCGAGCGCGTTAAGCGTATTGAAAAGGAAATGCGGGCTGACCTGATAATAGAGCGCTTGCAGCTGCGCCGCCTGCGCCAGCGCATGCGCGCGCGCCTCGCGCCGCTCCTGGCGGCGCAACCGGGCGCTGTACGAGATGGCGAGATAGAAACCGATCCAGGTCGCGAAGAACCAGAGATGCAGGGCGAGCTCGAGAACGACCGAGCCAGGCGGCATGGGCTGCTCGGCGCCGAAGACGATCCGGACAAAGAGGGTGATAAACCAGGCATAGGCTTCGGCTGCTGCTGGCGCGAGCAGCGCCGCGGCGGCGAGCTGCCAGCGCAGGCCATGGCGCTCGAAATAGCGCAGCGCTAGGTGGAGGATGTAGCAGAAGCCCACACCAACAAGCGCCAAGAAGAGGCGCGGCACGATGAGGTTGCCCCAGGCATCGGGACGCTCGAACAAAGATCGGAGCGTGAGGATTCCGAAATTGGCGAGCCAGAGAATGGCGGTCGCCCAGACAAGAAGCCGGCAGCTCTGGATATCGCTTCTCGCGGCGTCCCGCCTGTCGGACTCGGAATAATCGCTGGTCGCTACTCGCTTCACCCGGTCATCCTAGCGCCGCGCCGGAGAGAAGGCGCCCACTTTGAGCAGCACGGTTCGACCGTTCATCGCATTTGCGGCGCCGCGATCAACCGCCGCAGCGGCGGCGTTACAATTTGTTGCCGAACACTTACGCCGGGTTCACGCCCCGGTCCCCCCGGCTTGCCAAGGATTGCAACCGAGCGCTCGTCCATCGACGGGCGAGAATAATCAGGAGCCTACCGATGATCCGCACCAAGCGCGTTGGCGCGTCTGCACTCTTAGCCCTCTTCTGGATCGCCGCGCCGGCGATGGCTGCCTCGGCGAGCGACGTCTTGCGCGTGATCGAGAAATCCGACCGGAACAACGACGGCAAGGTTACCCGGGCCGAGCATATGGCGCTCCGCAAGACGATCTTCGATCGTCTGGATGGCAACCAAGACGGCCGCGTCGACAAGCGCGATGCCCCGAGCCCGCTCGTGCCGGGCAGCGCTCGCTTTCACCAGTTTCGCGCTTTTCTCGACAGCAACGGCGATGGGATCGTGACGCGAAGCGAAGCGATCAACGGACGAAGCGCCGCGTTCGACCGGGCTGACCGGAACCGCGACGGCATCGTCGACAAACGCGAGATGGCGGCGCTGCGCGCAGCCGCGCAACGAGGCGTCTAGAGAGGCGCACTGCCGGCGGCGGTCCTTGCCCCCCTCCGCCGCCGCCGGCAGTTACCACAGGATTGCATCATCGCCCCATTCTTCCTAGGATTCCTGCATCATGTTCAAGTCGACATTCTTCCCGCTGATCTGAGCGACCGCGAGTCGTTCCGGCGCCTGTGCGTCGTCAGTCAAAAAAGCGGCCCCGCAGACGCGGAGGCCGAATGGAGAATGCTATCATGCCTGATAACGAGCATGTGGGCCTGACCGCGGGTCAGGTCGAGAATTTCATCAGCGACGGGTTTGTTAAAGTCGAGGACGCTTTCAGTCCGGACCTTGCAGCGCGAGCGAGGGCTGAACTGTGGCACGACATGGGGCTGTCGCCGGACCGGCCGGAAGGCTGGGCACAGCCGGTGGTTCGGATCGGAGTCAAGTCATCGCCGCCCTTCGTGGAGGCTGCGAACACGCCGAGACTGCGCAAGGCCTATGATCAACTCGCCGGGGAGGGCCGGTGGCTTGCCCCGATGGGGGTCGGAACCTTTCCCATCCGCTTTCCCTCGCCCGAAGCGCCGGGAGACGTGGGCTGGCATGTGGACGTGAGCTTCGGCACCGACAATCCGGATTTCATGCAATGGCGGGCCAATGTCATGAGCAAAGGGCGTGCCCTCTTGATGCTGTTCCTGTTTTCGGATGTCGGTCCCGATGATGCGCCAACGATAATCCGCAAGGGATCGCATGCTGTCATCGCCAGGGAATTGTTGCCCTATGGCGAGGCCGGCGCGACGCTTGGCCAGCTTTCCGCGGACGGCTATGCGTCGACAAGCGGATGCGCCGAAGAGTTGGCAACCGGCGCGGCTGGCACTGTCTATTTGTGCCATCCCTTCCTCGTGCACTCGGCGCAACCTCACCGGGGACAGCAACCGCGGTTCATGGCGCAGCCGCCCTTGTTGCCAAGGGGCGAGCTTGATCCGAGTTCGCCGGCTTCGCCCGTGCAGTTGGCAATTCGGCAGGCCTGCGCACTTTGACGACCGGACTTGGGGCCGCCCTCGGCCCCAAGTCTCACTTTGGAGCTCGCGCACCGCTGGATGCGACAATTATCCCGTGATCGCGGTTTCAACCGCTGCCAGGACCGGCGAGCAACCGCGCCGCCCATATCCAAGTCCGACCGTGGCCTGATCGTGAAGATGCTGCAAGCCCGGCAGGGGCAACGTCGGCACGATGTCTGCATCGGGTGCGTTGGCTCATTGCAAGCTTTTGTGGACGCCTGACGAGGCAGGCGGCACCAGAACTCGCTGGCCGGCAATCTACGCCCCCCGAAACGGTCAATATACTGCCCGCCCGGGAGGTCCCTCCCAGCCCTTGCTACTGCCGGGCAGCCCATGCGCGCATGGCCGCACGCAGGAAGGCGCCGAAGCCCGTCGCGATCGCTTCGTAGCGCGCTTCGAAGTCGGGATGTTCGTAGACGTCAGCCAGCCCGGCGTATGCAGAAGGCAGACTCGGTCCCGACATCCCCTCGACCCACGCCCGGTGGCGCTCGATGAAGGGATCAAGCAGGGCATCATCGGGGGCGACACCTTTCTGCATCTGCTCGGCAAGCTCTTGTTCGATCGCGCTGAGCTCCCGCATCCTGCTTTCAACTTCGGCCGGAGCCGCATCGTCCCAGCGCTCGTGCCCCTCTGCGATGTCTTTCGAGATGTCGGGGCCATATTTGTCGATGAGCCATTTTTCATATTCGGCCTGCTTCGCCGGATCGACGACGCCGGTGTATAGTTCTTCATCGTTCATGATATGCTTTCCTTCCAGATTGGCGATTGTGCGGTCGATCGTCGCCAGGATCCGGGCTCCGCGCGACATGTTCTCGCTGATCCGCCGGCGCTGCTCGCGCAGGGTCTGCAAACGATCGAAATCGGGGGCATCGAGTGCCCTGGCGATCTCAGCGAGAGGCATCCCGAGCTCACGGTAGATAAGTATCTGCTGCAAGCGCAGCACCTGCTCGCGGTCGTAATAGCGATAACCGTTCGGCCCTACATCTGCAGGGACAAGCAGCCCTATCTCGTGATAATGGTGCAACGTCCGGACGGAAATACGCGCGATCGCCGCCAGTTCGCTAACCTTGTATCGAGCCACACATAACTCCTGTTTTCCTGCGCGGCGACTCCGATAGCCCCTCACGTCGCGTCAGGGTCAAGCGGGAGTTCCGACAAATCAGCGGTGTGGCGGGCCGGCGCCGCGTCCGCTGGAACGGCCATCAGCCCGATCGCGCCCTTGTCGGCGAAACCAAAATAGAACTGGCCTTTGCCATCGAACTCGATCCCGGAGATATGCGTGCCCGCGGGCGCGATGGCCTTGCCGAGTATGGCCCCGCTACGCGGGTCGATACGACGCAGGTCGCTTCCCTCCGGGCCGCCGGTTGCATGCCAAAGCTCTCCCATCGCCCAACTGACGCCGGTCACGCAGCGATCGGAAGACAGGATGCGCCGCACCTCCCCAGATGCAGGGTCCACCTCATATATCCGCCGCTCGGCATAATGACCGATCCATAGCGACCCCTCTGCCCAGGCCATACCGGAATGGCCAGCGCCGGCGGGCGCGTGAAGCCGTGCGACCACCTCGCCCGATACGGGCTCGATCTTGAGTATCTCCGGGCCTGAAAGCTGATAGATATGCGTTCCGTCGAACGCCGTTCCCGCGTTGGCCGGCACCGCATGAGAAACCTGAATATGTCCGGTTCCCGGGTCGAGCGCGTTCAGGTGCGAACCGCTCGCGAACCAGACGCGGTTCCCATCGAAGGTCACGCCGTGCACGACGTCGATATCCTCGAGCCGATATATCCGGAGGGCCTCGGTGCAATCCTGGCTCATCGCATGTCCTTCGTATCCCCGGTCCCCGTCGCGGCAACCAGCAACAGATTGGGAGTGACGCCCGCGAGCGGGCGCGCGACCCAGCGACGCAACCGACCATCCCCCACCGGCCCGGCCTGGCCTTCACGCATCAGGGCCGCCAGACCGCGCTGGACGCTGCGCTGGCTGGCCCCGAGCGCGGCGGCCAGCGCGAAGCTCGACCAGGCTTCGCCATCCGAAAGCAAACCCAGCAATCTAGCCTCCGGCGATGCGATTGGTGGCGAAAGAACCACAACATCGCCGCCGCGAAGCGGGACCAGCCGGTAGCCGCGCGCGGTCGAGCGGACCGCGGCGGTGCCGCCCACATGACGGCGAAGGCGACTCATTTCGACGCGAAGCCTGTTTCGATATCCTTCGTCCACCTCGCGCGCGCCGAAGACGCGCTGAACGAGCGTGTCGCGCGTGACATCTGACGGGCATTGTTCGGCAAGCATCTGGAGAAGCATCAAGAGAATGGGTCGGCCCGTAAAATCCACATGGATGCCATCGCAGCCCAGCACCTGACGACCCAGGTCGAGCACCAGCGCTCCACTCGCGAGCAGCTCTTCCACTTCGCGCAGGACAAGCAAACGGCCCCCCGCGGTTCGCGCCACGGGACGCTCCAGCGCTTCGCCGAGAGCCGCTGCCTGGGCCCGCAACATCGCATGATCGCCCGCGAGAGCGACTGCATCAGCAAGCAGTAGCGCAGCTTCCTGCGCGCGCGCGCGCCGGGCCGCGATCTCCGCGCGGAGCAGGAGGTGCGCTGCCCGCAATGAAGCCGGCATGATGAGAGGCATCTCCGTGTCGAGACGCTGCCCCGCTTCGCCGATCCGCCCGGTGAGCATCAGCAAGCGCGCTTCGAGCAGCACGGCGTGAGCCGCATTGAAGCGGTCCTGCAGGTCGCCGAACGCGCCCGCAAGCCCTGCGAGCAAGCGCGATGCGGTTCGAAAGTCGCGAAGCGCGAGCCTGATTTCGGCCTCGGCAAGAATGCAGCGCGCCTTCGCCAGCTTATCGGCATCGGCGAAGCGGGCACGTGCCCTCCGCAACAACTCGATCCCCCGTTCCAGGTCGCCGATCTGTGCAAGAGCGATTCCCCGCAACGCAAGGGCTGCGGCGTCTTCGCGCAGCGCGACCAGTTGCAGCGCGTCGAAAGGGGCACCGGCAGCTAGCAGTTGGGCTGCAACAGCGGCTGCGTCCTGGCTGTCATTCGCGCCAGAAATGTCACTCACCTTCGCCAAGCGCCTGCCCTATCTCTTGGCGGTGTCCAGCACGTCCCCTGCCCGTCGAAGCCCGACGGCCAGCATGCCACAGGCGATGACCAATCGCCGGGTTCGGGATTTCGAAGAAAGACGAACATGGAAGGAAAAGCCTGATGCCAACCGATCGCTACACTATCCGCTTCCCTGTTGCCCAGCCCCCCGCGGCCGTTTTCGCCGCGATCAACAACGTCCGCGGATGGTGGTCCGCCGGGATTGAAGGCACGACCGACGCCGTGGGCGGCCGCTTCGTTCACCAGGTCCAGGATCTGCACCGCTGCGAGATCGAGGTCACCGAACTGGAAGCGGATCGCCGCGTGGTCTGGACGGTGATCGACAATCATTTCGGTTTCACGAAGGACAAGACCGAATGGACCGGCACCACGATCCGCTTCGACATCCTGCCGCATAAGGGCGGGTCCGAGCTGATGTTCGCGCATATTGGTCTGGTCCCCGACTATGAATGCTATGAGGTCTGCACGAGCGGCTGGACCAACTATATGGCCAGCCTGAAAAGCCTGATCGAAACCGGTCGCGGCGATCCGAACATCGGGGCGCCCAAGACCGACAGCGAGCGTCTCGTGGAGAAACTTACCCGCCATTGAGGGGGAATTGGACGCCGCCCGCTATCTGGTTACATTTTCTTACACGGCCGCCGCCTTCGAGATCGCGAGGATGTGAATCGCTGACGTAGCAACGCGCACGGTCAGAGGCCGAAATCCGAAGGGCGAAAGCTGAACCGCTCGAGTGATGGAAAGGCCCGAAGGGCGACCAATGAGCCTTGCTCGTAGCGAATATGCCAGGTTTGGGCATTGTGAGGCGCTGGGTCGGTGAAAACCGACGGGTCGAGCAAGGCGATGTTGGCGCGGTGCTGTGGATCCCGGACGGATGCATAGCGGATGGCCTGAGTGTCGATCTCGCGCGCCTCGGACGCAAATTGCTGGCAGGCGGAATAGTCCTCCCGCGCCATCCACAGCGAGGAACCTCCGACAAATGGCTCTGCACAAAGGTCAAGCATCCGGTCCATAGCGACCGAGACACTGATTGCCGAATGTTCAACAGTCGCGCTCGGCGGCTCGAAGGCGGGCGACCGCGCGTAGAAGCGCAGCCGCCAATAGGCCATCTCGGCGATCGCCGCACCAATTGCCTCTGCGGCGTAGAAGATTCCGGGCTTCTCGCCGGCACGACGAAACCTCGAGCTGCTCCGGTGCCCGTAGCGAAACGGCGTTGCGAGAAGATAGTGGAGGTGTCTCGCCGCGACGGGCAACCTGGGCTTCACTTCTTCAACAAGCTGTTCGAGCAACGCCTGATCGTCGGTGCCGACAGCCAGACGATTGGTCGAAATCCGGTGCTGGGCCTCGACGATCCGCCAGAGCTTTCCATTGTAGGGACGGAAATGCTCGGGCCTTGGCGCTCGCTCAAACCCGGGCGCGGTAGTCATCGACATAGTCGGCAACGTCGTTCAGACCGCGAATCGTGCGGATCAGGTCGATGGGCCTGCCCTGGAGATCGAGGTTTTCCGATTTCAGCCACGACACCGAGGCGGCATCGTCGCTTCCCATGAGCGCATCGAGGCTGCGAAAAAGCCGGACGAGATACTGCCCCAGTTCGAAGGCCTTCTCGGCTGGTTGAAGGCGATAGCTGCCGGTACGGAGCCGTGAGGCGGTTGCCGAGGAAATACCGACGATCGAGCCCAGTTGCTCGTTCGTCAGTTTCCAGCACGTGGCCACGCGCGCGACCGCTTCCGAGAGCACTCGTCCGTGATCTACGTGAGACGCCGGGAGCGTAGCCATGACATTCTCCTGAACAGTTATTGATCATATCATTCATAGGAACAAAGGATGGAAATTACAAGGCAGCCGGATTCTTCCGATGAGGCGAAGATCTGAGCTGCGCGGACGTCGTCGGGCCATGAGAAAATTGAAAGGAAGCGTTGACCGCCTCCCCTCTTATCGCGCCGCGCAAGCTCAAGCTGACGGACGATAGCGGCATCGATTTTTGCGAAGCAGTTCGATTTTAAAGCCTTCAAACCTGGCGACGACTGCCAAAATTCGGCTTGAGTAACCGGGCACCGTCACGAAGCCGTTCGAGCTCGTCCGACCAGAATTGCATCATCGAAACGCGCTCATCCCAATATTCGCCGCGGGTATAGGCGCGCCGCACACCGTCGTTTTCCATGTGCGCAAGTTGCCGCTCGATGGCGTCGGGATTGAACCGGCCGCTCTCGTTGAGGAGCGTCGCCGCCATCGCCCGGAAGCCGTGCGCCGTCATTTCCTCCGGTCCGAAGCCGAGCGCGCGCAACGCGGCGTTCACCGTATTCTCCGACATCGGCCGGCGATCGGTCCGAAAAGATGGAAAGCAGTAGCGTCCGGTACCGGTCAGGTCCCAAAGCTCTTCGAACATCGCTACCACCTGTGCGGAAAGCGGTACCCGGTGCGCGCGCCGCATTTTCATTTTCTCCGATGGGATGTTCCAGACCGGCCGGTCGAAGTCAAACTCGCTCCATTCCGCTTGGCGCAGTTCGCCGGGGCGAACGAACAGGTGGGCCGAGAGCCGAAGTCCGAACAGGGTGATGGCGTGGCCGGTATAGCCTTCGATCGCACGCATCAGATCGCCGGCACGGCTCGCGGTGGTGATCGCCGCGAGATGCTTCGGCTTCGGAACGGTGAGTGCACCGCGCAGGTCGCTTGTGGGATCGCGCTCAGCGCGCGTCGTGGCGACAGCATAGCGGAACACCCGGCCCAGGACGCTGCGCATCCGGCGAGCGCTTTCATAGCGACCGGTTGCTTCGACCGCCCGAAGAACGACGAGCACCTCGTGGGCGGTGATCTTGGCGATCGGACGCGTACCGATCTTCGGATAGGCCTTATCGAGCAGCCAGCGGATCTTGCTCAGCGTGATTTCGGCCATGCCTTCGCGCTCATTCTTGGCGATCCATTCTACGGCAACCGATTTAAAGCTGTTGTCCTCTTCGACACGAGCCTTCGCGAGATCGACCTTCCGCTGATGCGATGGATCGACCCCAAGCGCCAGCAACCGCCGCGCCTCGTCGCGCTTTGCCCTCGCATCTGCGAGACCGAGGTCCGGCCACTGTCCGAGGGACTGCGTCTTCTGCTTGCCGAGCCAGCTGTAGTTCAGGCGCCAGAGCTTCGAACCGTTTGGCTTTACGAAGAGGTGCAGCCCGCCGCCGTCGAACAGCTTGTAGGGGCGCTCACGGGGTTTCGCACTCGCAATCGTCGTGGCAAAGAGCTTGCTCATAGGGGTATCGCCTTCTCAAAGAGGCGAAATCGATACCTATCAGGGTGCCTGATTTGTTCCCGATTGGTGCCGTATCCGCCCGGATTTGACCGGACGGCTATAGCACAAAAAATGGCTGAAATCTCCCGTTTTTCGGACGCTCTCGGACGCCCCCGGAAGAACAAATGGTGCCCAGAAGAAACTGCGTGTTCAAGTTTCACAGCATCTCAGGTTTTCTCACTGGCGCCACAAAATGCACCAGTTTGCGCGGCTCTACAGTCTCACGCCGTCTCCCGGCATCTCATGCCAGCCGGACATATTTGTTGGGTAAGTGTTGGGTAAAATCGGTCGCCCATATAGCGGGGCTTATATACGTGCTTGACCCAATCTGATTTACTTGCAATGAGAGTGCATGAGGGACGACGCCCCAAAGATGAAGCAATTCGAAACGCTGCGTGAGATTGTCGAGGCGTTCCCTAACGAGCAGGCTGCGACCAACTATTTTACGACGATCCGCTGGCGCAACGGCGCATTCTGCCCCCGCTGTGGCTCTATCAAAATCTATCATTTTTCCGACCGGCGCACCCACAAGTGCGGAGATTGCCGCACGCGTTTCAGCATCAAGGTCGGCACGATCTTTGAAGACAGCAAAATCCCGCTTCACGCTTGGATGGTCGCGGTCTGGCTCATCGCTTCGCACAAGAACGGTATCACGAGCACGTCGCTCGCCAAGGACCTTGGCGTCACGCAAAAGACTGCATGGTTCATGCTCCACCGCCTGCGCAATGCCGCCCGCACACACTCGTTCAAACGTCGCCTGACCCACAAGGAGTCGATCGCATGAATACGGAAAAGGAAGACTCAGTTTCCTTCGGCTTGGACTTTGAAGAAGCTATTGCGCGAATTGCGCAAACCGATCCTGACGAGGTGACAGCGCTTGTCGCATCTGATTTGCCAGAAGACACGATCGACACCTTGCTGAGTGCGTTCGAAGCCGCGGCTCAAGAAACCGAAACTGGCAATCAATTCTGGACAGCGCGGGAGCTGGCGCCACTGCTCGGATATGCAGATTACCGAAACTTCCTGTCGATTGTCGAAAAGGCAAAGGCAGCGTGCCGCCAGATGCGGCTTAATCCCGACGATCATTTCGTTGACGTCACCGATATGATCGAGATCGGAAAAGGCGGGAAGCGCGAAGTCGAGAACATCCACCTAGATCGCTACGCTTGTTACCTGATCGCCCAGAATGGTGATCCGCGGAAGCGCCCGATTAGCTTTGCCCAAAACTATTTTGCTATCCAGACTCGGCGCCAAGAGCTTGCCGACGAGGGCGATGTCGATTTTGGCACCCTCACCGAAAATCAGAAGCGTCTCTACCTTCGCAATCAGGTCGTCGAGCAGAACAAGCTTTTGGCCAGCGCGGCGATGAGCGCCGGCGTGCAAAACAGGGATTTTGGTAAGTTTCACAACAGGGGGTATCAGGGCCTTTACGGTGGTCGTGGCGTAGACGAAATCCGTTCTTACAAGCAGTTGCCACAAAAGGCGCAAATCCTCGATCACATGGGCAGCACAGAGCTTGCGGCCAATCTGTTCCGCATCACACAAACCGAAGAAAAGCTAAGGAGCAAAGGAATCCAGGGCAAAGAAGCCGCCTGCGATGCTCACTATGAGGTCGGGCAGAAAGTCCGCCAGACCATGCGCGAATTGAGCGGCATCCTGCCCGAAGATTTGCCGGTAGCGGAAGACGTAAAGAAGATCGCGGCGCAGGAACGCAAGCAACAGCGCCTTCGCGGCGCCACGCCAATCGAACGCGCCGCCCAGCTCCCCGCAAAGCCAGATGTGTCACAGCCTGTCGAAATCGACCTTCGGGCCGATCTCTGGAAATATGCGTTGTTGATCATGTCGGTGCGCCCAAATGGCGAAATCAGCACAACGGATTTGATCAACGAAATGCCGAATTACGTTAATCTGTCGGAAGAACACACGGCGGCCAATGCAAGCCGAAAGGACTCGAAGTTTTCCCAACTGGTTCGCAACCTGAAGTCCCACAAGACAGCGAAAACCAACCTGATTTATCAGGGATATGCTGAGGACATTCGCGGCGGGTTCAAAATCACACCCAAGGGAATGGCCTATGTAATGGAATATTTTACCCCAGGCCTGTAATTCCGATGGGATCAAACAGGTGCATTAGGCCCGATCTGGAAGCGGAACATCGCAGGCGCGTTCAGCGCAACACATTTGTTGGGTAAATGTTGGGTAAATTGGACCGCGGACCGGAATTGCTCGCCGCGTCTCACATAGGCGACGCCAAGCAAACGTGCACGCATGGGGGCGTCCGCAAGCGCAAATCGCAATCAAATTCCCTTGCAATTCATTGGCCTGTGGATGCACAGTCAGGAACCGAAAACGTGGCCATATGACCACCTGCCGAAAAGTGTTGGGTAAATTTCGGTGACACTCTCGCTAACCCTCTGAAAACAAAGGGTTTTTGGAGAAAATGGTGCCCAGAAGAGGACTCGAACCTCCACGACCTTGCGATCGCCAGCACCTGAAGCTGGTGCGTCTACCAATTCCGCCATCTGGGCACGGGGTAGGAGCGGGCGCTTAGCGGCGGGGCCATCGGCTTGTCAACCGCATCGCGCGGATCGAGGTGCATTTTATCGCAAAGCCACCGGTTTTGCGTCACGGGGCCGCCTCACCCCTTGCCCCCCTTCCCGCTTCGCGGCATGGGGAAGGCCGTCGGCGCGCCCCGCGCCATCCAGAGAATCGATACAGGCGGACGCAATGCAGAAACTCGACGGGCAATTGATCACGGTGCTGGGCGGCGGCGGCTTCCTTGGCCGCTATGTCGTCCAACGCCTGCTCGCACGCGGCGCGCGCGTTCGCGTCGCCCAGCGCGAGCCGCGCGCCGCGACCTTTCTGAAGCCGCTCGGCGGCCTCGGTCAGACGCAGTTCGTCGCATGCGACGTGCGCGATGCCGCGAGCGTGGCGCGCGCGGTGCAGGGCAGCGATGCCGTCATCAACCTCGTCGGCGCGTTCGCCGACATGCAGGCGGTGCAAGCCGACGGCGCGGGCCATGTCGCCGCCGCGGCGAAAATGGCCGGCGTGGGCGCGCTCGTCCATGTCTCGGCCATCGGCGCCGACCCTGAAAGCGCGTCGGCCTATGGCCGCAGCAAGGGCGACGGCGAGGCAGCGGTGCGCGCCGCCTTTGCCGATGCCGCGATCCTTCGCCCCTCGATCCTGTTCGGCCGCGAGGACCAGTTCATCAACCGCTTCGCAACGCTGATGCGCCTGTCGCCGGTCGTCCCGGTGATCGCGCCGAAGGCGAAATTCCAGCCAGCCTATGTCGGCGATGCCGCCGATGCCGTGATCGCCGCGCTCGCCGGCGATGCCGCCGGTAAGACCTTCGAGATCGGTGGACCGCAGGTGCTCACGATGAGCGAGCTTCTGCGCTGGATCGCCGACGCCACCGGCCGCTCGCCGCTCTTTGTCGATGTACCCGATTTTGTCGCTTCGGCGCTTGCGAGCGGCTTGGGCTGGGCGCCCGGCGCGCCGATCACCAAGGATCAGTGGCTGATGCTCCAGCACGACAATGTGGTCTCGGACCGCGCGGCGGGCCTTGCCGATCTCGGCATCACCCCGACGTCGCTCGCCTCGGTCGCCGACGGCTGGCTCGTCCAATATCGCCGTCACGGCCGTTTCGCCGCGCTTGCATCGCGATAATGAGCATCTGGCTCACCGCAATCATCCTCGGCATCGTCGAGGGCCTGACCGAGTTTTTGCCCGTTTCCTCGACGGGACACCTCATCCTTGCGACCGAGTTGCTCGGCTATGACGCCGCGCGCTGGGCGATCTTCAACATCGCGATCCAGCCCGGCGCGATCCTCGCGATCGTCGTGCTGTACCGGAAACTGTTCTGGGACATGTTCACCGGCTTCTTCCGCCGCGATCCGGTCGCGATCGCCTTCGTCCGCAACCTGCTGCTCGCCTTTTTCCCGGCCGTTATCCTTGGCCTGGCTTTCGGCGATTATATCGAGTTGCTCCTTGAAAATGCGGTGGTCGTCGCCTGGGCGCTGGTCATCGGGGGCTTTGCGATCCTGCTCGTCGAACGCTTTGCCAAGACGGTCGACGTCGGCGGCGTCGCCAATGTTTCGGCGCGCCAGTCGATCCTCGTCGGGCTTGTCCAGTGCATCGCGATGATCCCGGGGGTCAGCCGCTCGGGCGCGACCATTCTCGGCGCCATGTCGTTCGGGGTCGATCGCAAGACCGCCGCAGAATTCAGTTTCTTCCTTGCGCTCCCCACGCTGACCGGCGCGACCGCGCTCCAGTTGTTCAAGCATCGCGACGCGATCACCACCAACGACCTCGGCCTGATCGCGGTCGGTTCGCTCGTTTCGTTCGTTGTCGCCTGGGCAGTGATCAAGGCCTTCCTCGCCGTCGTGACGCGCTACGGCTTTGCCCCATTCGCTTGGTATCGAATCATCGCGGGCACCGCCGCCCTGATCTGGCTGGGCATGAGATAGGTCCGAAACGGCATCAATTGGTGAAAGATAATTGCGTAGTCCTGTTTTCGATAAAATTTGACATCAATTTAGGTTAGCAATATTGCCCTATTGGCCAATTCGCCCGTGACATGGCGTCGGCTCCCATGCAAATCCCCGCGTAACGAAGGGGATACTGCATGGCTTCCGAACGCATGCTCCAATTTGTGGAGCGTGACCAATCCTATCCGGACAAGCGCTCGCCCGAAGAGCGCGCGCGCGATTTTCGCGAGATCGCCGAGCGCTACGCGGCGCCGCAAGCCGACGCACAGGCGGCGCGCTGCTCGCAATGCGGCGTGCCCTATTGCTCGGTGCATTGCCCGCTCCACAACCATATTCCCGACTGGCTGCGCCTCACCGCCGAGGGGCGGCTGCGCGAGGCCTATGAACTGAGCAACGCGACCTCGACGATGCCCGAGATCTGCGGTCGCATCTGCCCGCAGGATCGCCTTTGCGAAGGCAATTGCGTGATCGAATTTTCGGGTCATGGCGCGGTGACCATCGGCAGCGTCGAGAAATATATCACCGACACCGCCTGGGCCGAAGGCTGGGTCGAGCCGTTGCACGCCGGCCCTGCCACCGGCCAGTCGGTCGGCGTGATCGGCGCGGGCCCGGCGGGGCTGACCGCGGCCGAATATCTGCGCGTCCAGGGGCATGAGGTCCATGTCTATGACCGGCACGACCGCGCGGGCGGCCTCCTCACCTATGGCATTCCCGGCTTCAAGCTGGAAAAGGACGTCGTGATGCGCCGCATCGAGCGACTGACCCAAGGCGGCATCCATTTCCATCTCGGCTTCGCGGTCGGCAAAGACGCGACGCTCGACGAACTGCGCCAGAAGCATGACGCGATCCTGATCGCGACCGGCGTGTACAAGGCGCGCGAGATCGCGGTCCCCGGCAATAGCGCCGACGGCGTGATCGCCGCGCTCGACTATCTGATCGCATCGAACCGCAAGAGCTTCGGCGACGAGGTTCCGGCGTTCGACGACGGGCGCCTCGACGCCAAGGGCAAGCATGTCGTCGTGATCGGCGGCGGCGACACCGCGATGGACTGCGTTCGCACCGCCGTCCGTCAGGGTGCCAAGTCGGTGAAATGCCTCTATCGCCGCGACCGCGAAAATATGCCGGGGTCGCAGCGCGAGGTCGCCAACGCCGAAGAGGAAGGCGTCGAGTTCGTCTGGCTCTCCGCGCCCGAGAGCTTCACCGCCGACAAGCATGTGAAAGAGGTCGCGGTTGCCGGCATGCGCCTCGGCGCGCCCGACGCGAGCGGCCGCCGGAGTCCCGAGGTCGACCCCGGCCGCAAGTTCGACGTTCCCGCCGACATGGTGATCAAGGCGCTCGGCTTCGATCCCGAGGAACTGCCGCAGCTGTTCGGCTCGCCCGACCTGTCGGTCACGCGCTGGGGGACCCTGCGCGTCGATCACCAGACGATGATGACCAGCCTGCCCGGCGTTTTCGCCGCGGGCGACATCGTCCGCGGCGCCAGTCTCGTCGTCTGGGGAATCCGCGACGGCCGCGACGTCAGCGAACAGATGGCAAAGTGGTTGAAGGCGAAGGCGAAAGGCGAAAAGAAGGCAGCATGACCAACAGGGGAAGGAAATTCATGATGTCGACGTTCAAATCGGTCCTGCTCGCCGGAACGATCGCGATGGCGCCGCTGGGCATCGAGGCGCATGCCGCGCCGGGCGAGGCGCCGATTGCCGAGGTCATCCTCCCGCCGGCGGCCGAAGAAGCGCAGGCCGACGGCGCCAGCGAAGCCTATGCCGCCCAGCAAAAGGCCAAGATGGAACGCGAGATGGACGAGGCCATCGCGCTGATCGAAAAGATGTTCGATACGGGCGACCTGCCGCCGGTCGATCCCGCGCGCCTTGCCCTCGCCCAGAAAGCGATGGGCGCATTAGTGCCCAGCGGCAGCCTCGAGCGGATGATGGACAACCTCTACGGCAAGATGTTCAAGACGCTGATGGGCGAGTTCGGCGGCCAATCGGACATGATGCTGTCGATCAAGACCGGCGTCGAAAGCGACCAGATCGCAACGCTGGACGAGGCGACCAAGGCCAAGGTTTCCGACATGTTCGACCCGTACCGGAAGGAACGCGAGGAACAGATCACCAAGGTCGTCAAGCCGCTGATCAGCGAAGTGCTGGCCGATATGGAACCGCCGATGCGCGAAGGGCTGGCCAAGGCATATGCGCGCAAGTTCACCGAAGCGCAGCTCACCGATCTCAACGGCTTTCTCGCGACGCCAACCGGCACGCTCTACGCCAACGAATGGATGGCGCTGCAGGCCGACCCCGAAGTGATGCTGTCGATCATCAAGGCGGTTCCGCCGCTGATCACCAAATTCGTCGACCGCGCGCCGCAGATCGAAAAGGACATGAAGGAGCTGCCGAAGGAAAAACAGCTTTCGGATTTCAGCGACAAGGAACTGGCCCAGCTCGCGAAGTTGATGAAGGTCGATGCGAAGGTGCTGCAAGAACAGCGCGACATGTGGAACGGCCCCGTCGAGGAGGAGGCGATGACCGACGTGGCCGAGGCCGCCGACGATTATGCCGTCGATGCCGCGGCGGACGCCGCGGACGCTGCGGCAGCGGCCGCCGATGCCGCAGCCGACTCGGCCGATCCCGCCTATGACCGCAGCAACTGGTCGGCCGCCGACCTGAAGCGCGTCGAAGATCTCGAACTCGCTTATGAGAACGCGTCGATCGCCGCCTATCAGGCAGCCGAAGAAGCGGCCGAGAATGCGCGCAAGAAGCTGCCCGACTAACACTCCGTCAGGAACTACGATGATGACCCACTACCCCACCCCCGATCACGCGCGGCTCGCAGCCGAAGGCATGTATCGCCCCGACCTCGAGTCCGACGCCTGCGGCGTCGGCATGGTCGCGGCGACCGACGGCAAGCCGTCGCGCCGCGTCGTCGAGGCGGCGATCGAGGCGCTGCGTGCCGTGTGGCACCGCGGCGCGGTCGACGCCGACGGCAAGACCGGAGACGGGGCGGGTATCCATGTCGACCTGCCCGTCCGCTTCTTCGACGATGCGATTGCGGCGTCGGGGCACAAGGTGCGCCCGAACCGCCTTGCCGTCGGCATGGTCTTCCTGCCGCGCACCGATCTGGGCGCGCAGGAGGAATGCCGCACGATCGTCGAGGCGGAGATCATCGAGGCGGGCTTCACCATCTATGGTTGGCGCCAGGTGCCGGTCGATGTGTCGGTGATCGGCGACAAGGCGCAGCGCACGCGGCCCGAGATCGAGCAGATCATGATCGCGGGGCCGATGCCCGACGAACAGTCGATCGACGAGTTCGAAAAGCAGCTCTACCTCGTCCGCCGCCGCATCGAGAAGAAAGTGATCGCGGCGCAGGTCGCCGACTTTTATATCTGCAGCCTGTCGGCGCGCTCGATCATCTACAAGGGACTGTTCCTCGCCGAAAGCCTGGCCGACTTTTACCCCGATCTTACGAACAAGCTGTTCGAGAGCCGCGTCGCGATTTTCCACCAGCGCTATTCGACGAACACCTTCCCGCAATGGTGGCTTGCCCAGCCGTTCCGGACGCTCGCGCACAATGGCGAGATCAACACGATCCGCGGCAACAAGAATTGGATGAAGAGCCACGAGATCAAGATGGCGAGCCTCGCCTTCGGCGAGCATTCGGAAGACATCAAGCCGGTGATCCCTGCGGGCGCGTCCGACACCGCCGCGCTCGACGCGGTGTTCGAGGCGCTGTGCCGCGCCGGCCGCGACGCGCCGACGGCAAAGCTGATCCTCGTCCCCGAAGCGTGGGTGACGAACGACGATATGCCCCAGGCGCACAAGGCGATGTATAATTATCTCGCCAGCGTGATGGAACCGTGGGACGGCCCCGCCGCGCTCGCGATGACCGACGGCCGCTGGGCGGTCGCGGGGATGGACCGCAACGCTCTGCGTCCGCTGCGCTACACGCTGACCGCCGACAATCTGCTCGTCGTCGGCTCCGAAAGCGGCATGGTGCTGCTGCCCGAGGCCAGCGTGCGCAAGAAGGGCCGTCTCGGCCCCGGCCAGATGATCGCGGTCGACCTCGACGGCGGGACGCTCTACGAAGACCGCGCGATCAAGGACAAGATCGCGGGCGCAGCCGATTATGCCTCGCGCGTCAAGGGCTTCCGCACGATGGCCGACCTGCCGAAGGGCGGCAAATCGAACCTGCCGGCGTTCGACCGCAACGAATTGCTCCGCCGCCAGGTCGCCGCCGGCCTCACCATGGAAGATATGGAGTTGATCCTGTCCCCGATGGTCGAGGATGCGAAGGAAGCGATCGGGTCGATGGGCGACGACACGCCGCTCGCGGTCATTTCCGACAAGCCGCGCCACGTCGCGCAATTCTTCCGCCAGAATTTCAGCCAGGTCACCAACCCGCCGATCGACTCGTTGCGCGAACGGCATGTGATGAGCCTCAAGACGCGCTTCGCGAACCTCGCCAATATCCTCGACGAAAAGGGGCAGAGCGACCACGTCCTCGTGATCGATTCGCCTGTGCTCGTCGGCGACGACTGGGATCGGCTGCGCGCCTATTTCGGCGATGCGGTCGCCGATATCGACTGCACCTTCCCCGTCGGCGGCGATGCATCGACGCTGCGCGATGCGATCGCGCGTGTCCGCCGCGAGGCCGAGGAGGCCGTACGCGCCGGACGCAGCGAATTGTTCCTCACCGACCAGAATATCGGCGAAGGCCGCGTCGGCATGGCGATGGTGCTCGCCGCCGCCGCGGTCCACACGCATCTCGTGCGCAAGGGACTGCGCAGCTACGCTTCGATCAACGTGCGGTCGGCCGAGGTGCTCGACACCCACGCCTTTGCCGTGCTGATCGGCGTCGGCGCGACGACGGTCCATGCCTATCTTTCCGAAGCCGCGATCGCCGATCGGCATGCGCGCGGATTGTTCGGCAACGACCTGTCGCTCGACGATTGCCGCCAGCGTTTCCGCAAGGCGATCGACGATGGCCTGCTCAAGATCCTTGCCAAGATGGGGATCGCGGTGATCTCCTCCTATCGCGGCGGCTATAATTTCGAGGCGGTCGGGCTGAGCCGTGCGCTCGTCAACGACCTCTTCCCCGGCATGCCGGCCAAGATTTCGGGCGAGGGCTATCAGTCGCTGTTCATCAATGCGACCGAGAAGCATGAGGCGGCGTTCGACGCGCGCGTCACCACCCTGCCCATCGGCGGTTTCTATCGCCAGCGCGCGGGGGGCGAAACCCATGCCTATTCGGCGCAGCTGATGCACCTTTTGCAGACCGCGGTCGCGACCGACAGCTATTCGACCTATCTGCAATTCTCGCGCGGGGTCGCCGACCTGCCGCCGGTGTATCTGCGCGACCTGGTCGAGTTCAACTATCCCGCGCAAGGCGTGCCGCTCGACAGCGTCGAGGCGATCACCGAGATCCGCAAGCGCTTCGTCACGCCGGGCATGTCGCTGGGTGCGCTCTCTCCCGAAGCGCATGAAACGCTGGCGATCGCGATGAACCGCATCGGCGCCAAGGCGGTGTCGGGCGAAGGCGGCGAAGCGAGCGAACGCTACAAGCCCTATGCCAATGGCGACAATGCCAACAGCAACATCAAGCAGATCGCATCGGGCCGCTTCGGCGTCACCGCCGAATATCTGGGCGCGTGCGACGAGATCGAGATCAAGGTCGCACAGGGTGCCAAACCCGGCGAGGGCGGCCAGCTTCCGGGCTTCAAGGTCACCGAGTTCATCGCGCGGCTGCGCCATGCGACGCCGGGGGTGACGCTGATCAGCCCGCCGCCGCACCACGACATTTATTCGATCGAGGATCTGGCGCAGCTCATCTACGACCTCAAGCAGATCAACCCGAAGGCGCGCGTCTGCGTCAAGCTCGTGAGTTCCGCAGGCATCGGCACCGTCGCGGCGGGGGTCGCGAAGGCCCATGCCGACGTCATCCTCGTCGCGGGCAACACCGGCGGCACCGGCGCTTCGCCCCAGACGAGCGTCAAATATGCCGGCACGCCGTGGGAAATGGGGCTTAGCGAAGTCAATCAGGTCCTTACCCTCAATGGCCTCCGCCACCGCATCCGCCTGCGCACCGACGGCGGGCTCAAGACCGGGCGCGACATTGTGATCGCCGCCATCCTCGGCGCCGAGGAATATGGCATCGGAACGTTGAGCCTCGTCGCGATGGGCTGCATCATGGTGCGCCAGTGCCACAGCAACACCTGCCCCGTCGGCGTGTGCACGCAGGACGAAAAACTGCGCCAGAAATTCACGGGCTCGCCCGAGAAGGTCATCAACCTGATGACCTTCATCGCCGAGGAAGTGCGCGAAATCCTCGCCAAGCTCGGATACCGCAGCCTCGACGAGGTGATCGGACGCACCGAGCTTCTGCGTCAGGTCAGCCGCGGCGCCGAACATCTCGACGACCTCGACCTCAATCCGATCCTCGCCAAGGTCGACGCCCCCGACGATCAGCGCCGATCGCAGGGGCCGAGCTTCCGCAACCCGGTGCCCGATAGCCTCGACGCGCAGATTTTGAACGACGCGAAGCCGTTGTTCGAGCGCGGCGAGCGGATGCAGCTCACCTATAATGTCCGCAACACGCACCGCGCCGTCGGCACACGCCTGTCGGCCGAGGTCACCGCGCGCTTCGGCATGAAAGGCCTTTCCGACAACCATGTGCAGGTGCGCCTGCGCGGCACCGCCGGCCAGTCGCTCGGCGCCTTCCTGTGCCAGGGCATCACGCTCGAAGTGTTCGGCGACGCCAACGACTATGTCGGCAAGGGCCTGTCGGGTGGCCGCATTATCGTGCGCCCCACCGTGTCGAGCCCGCTCGTCAGCCAGCACAACAGCATCGTCGGCAACACCGTCCTTTACGGCGCGACCGCGGGCACCTTGCTCGCGGCGGGTCAGGCGGGCGAGCGCTTCGCTGTCCGCAACTCGGGCGCGAATGTCGTCGTCGAAGGCTGCGGCGCCAACGGCTGCGAATATATGACCGGCGGCACCGCGGTGATCCTCGGTCCCGTCGGCTCGAACTTCGGCGCCGGCATGACCGGCGGCATGGCGTTCGTGCTCGACACCGACGAATTGTTCGAGCGCCGCGCCAACGGCGAATCGATCGTGTGGCAGCGGCTCGCGAGCAGCCATTGGGAAGCCGTGCTCAGGGACCTGATTGAAGACCATGCCAAAGCGACCGGCAGCAAATGGTCGGCCGAAGTGCTCGCCGACTGGGACCGCTGGCGCGGCCGTTTCTGGCAGATATGTCCGAAGGAAATGCTGAGCCGCCTGACGCATTCGCTGAACGAGGAAGAGGCCGAGGTCGTCGCGGCCGAATGACCCGCCGTGGCGGCGATGCGTTTCGTCGCATCGTCGCCGCACGTTCAGCGCAGCGAAAGCGTTGCTTCGCTAGGGAGCCGCATCGATTTCCGCATCCGGAAAGGCTGAAGTCATGCGCTCGACCGCAAAATTGTCCTTGATTGCCCTCCCCCTGTTCGCGCTTGCCGCGCCCGCATCCGCGAGCGAGATGCGGGGCGCGGTCGCGACGCTTAACGATCCGGTCGCGCAGGAACGGATGGCCGAGACGATCACCGCGATGGTCGGCGCGCTGATGCAGATGCAGGTCGGCCCGCTCGCGAAGGCGGTGGCACAGATCGATCCGGACTCCGACGCCGCCTATATCCCGCCCGACGCGACGCTCGGCGAAGTCACCGGCAGCGACCCCTATTATGCCGAGCGCATGGGCGACGATGTCCGCGCCACCACGCGCATGGCGGGCCACGCGGCATCGGCGATCGCCGCTTACGCTCCGGTCCTCAAGGACATGGCGCGCGACCTTGCCGCGCAATGGGAAAGGGAGCGCGCGGAGTCGCGCCGCTGACGCCTAATCGACAATCGGCTGCATTCCGCGCGCCATAGCCGTTGCGCGCGGCGCCCCGCTGCCGCTATGCCAGACGCATGTGGCAACTCTATCAATTCCCGCTCTGTCCCTTCTCGCGCAAGGTTCGCCTCCTGTTGGGCGAAAAGGGTGTCGGTTACGAATTGGTGCGCGAATCGCCGTGGGAGCGCCGCGACGAATTCATCGACCTCAATCCGGCCGGGCGCACCCCGGTGATGGTCGATCAGGCGCGCGGCCAGGTTCTGATCGACAGCATGGCCATCGCCGAATATTTCGAGGAAACCGTCGAAGGCAAGGCGATGATCAACGGCACCGCGGCGAACCGCGCCGAAATCCGCCGGCTGACATCGTGGTTCGATCACGACTTCTATTATGAAGTCACCGGCCCCCTGCTGTTCGAACGCATGCAGAAGCGCATCGTCCACCGCCAGCCGCCCGACGGCGGCGCGCTGCGTGAGGCGATGAAAGCGGCAAACAACCATCTCGACTATGTCGACTATCTCATCGACCACCGCACCTGGCTCGCCGGCGCGACGATGAGCCTCGCCGACCTGACCGCCGCGGCGCATATCTCGGTCGCCGACTATCTGGGCGGGATCGACTGGACCGGGCACGAGCAGACCAAGGGCTGGTATTCGGGCCTCAAATCGCGCCCCAGCTTCCGCCCGCTGCTGGCCGAACGGATGGAAATCGTGACGCCGCCCAAATATTATGAGGATGTGGATTTCTGAGGCGACGGAGAAATAAGTGCTCCCCGGCGAAAGCCGGGGTCCACACGATGCAGTGCCGCGCAACCTGGACTCCGGCTTTCGCCGGGGAGCACCAACTGGCACTCAGCAACTCCGATATTTCCAGTTCCGATCCTTACCCTCGGCAACCTGCGCGACGATCGTTTCGATGCGTTTGACGCGCGTTTCCTCGCGCTTCGCCTCGAGCACCCATTCGATATAGTCGCGGCGCTTGCCGGGCGAGAAGGCGTCCCAATGGCCTTGCGCTGCGGGATTGGCCTTGAGCGCGGCGCCCAGATCGCCCGGCAGATCGAGCGCCGCCTTTGGTTTCGGTGTCGCGCGCTTGGGCTTGCCTTCCGCGCACAGCGCCGCAGCCTTCGCGATATAATCCGCCATCTGCTTGTCCGACGGCAGGTCGGCGAGCGAGGCCAGCCGCCCCATGCTGCCCATCGCGCCGGTGTCGCGCGGCGAGCCTGTCACCTCCTCGTCGCGCCAGAAGCCAAAGGTCGCATGTTCCTTGAACGCCGCCATGCCAGCAAGATTTTGCCCGTTCAGCACGAAATGCGGGACACCCCATTTCAGCGTTTCTTCGGCGCCCGGCGCATATTCATGCACCAGTTCGCGCAAATGGGTCAGGATCGGCTGCGCGAAGGGCCGCCGCTTCGCGATATAGGCGTCGACGCGCGGATCGCGGGTCAGGCCGGCCACCGCGCAGCGACCAGATAGTTCAGCGCCTCGCTGCCGCCGAGCTTGAAGCCCTTGGCCGCCGATGGCGACAGGCCAGTGCGGTCGATGACCTCCAGCCCCGCTCCCTCGAGCAGCTTCGTCAGCTCCTCGGGCTTCAGGAACTGATCCCAGTCGTGCGTCCCGCGCGGCACCGCGCCAAAGCGCTCGGCCGCCTCGACGAGCAGCAGCTTCGACAGCATCGTCCGGTTGGGTGTCGACAATATCATCAGCCCGCCGAGCGCGAGCCGGCCGGCGAGTTCGCCGATGAAGGCGGCCGGATCGGCGACATGCTCGACCACTTCCATCGAGGTGACGAGGTCGAAAGTCGCAGGCGGCAACGCGGACAGTTCACCCGCGAAATAGGTGATCGCAAGCCCCTGCCCCGCCGCGTGATCACGAGCGGCAGCAATATTTTCGGGCGCTGCATCGACGCCGGTGACCTTCGCGCCCATTCGCGCGAGCGGTTCGGCGAGCAGCCCCGCGCCACAGCCGACATCAAGCGCGCTGCGACCGGCAAGCGCATGGCGCTCGCGCGCGTCGACCTGCCAATGCGCGTCGATCTGATCGCGGATATAGGCAAGCCGCACCGGATTGAGCTTGTGCAGCATCGCCGACGAGCCGTGCGGATCCCACCAGTCGGCGGCGAGTGCGCCGAAATGGGCGGCTTCGTGCGGGTTGATCGTGGCGGCACTCATGCCCTGCGATGTGGCACCGTGCCTCGCGCCATGCAAGAAATTCTATCCGGCGCATACGATGCCGGTCTTGCCATCGCCCTCCCCCTTCCGTAACGACGCGAGCGCCGCGGAAATGCTTGGAAAAGTTGCGGCGGAAACCAGATCGGGAAAGCGGGGCGACATGGCGCGGATCGTGATGAAATTCGGGGGCACGTCGATGGCGGGCACCGAGCGGATTCGCACCGTGGCGAAACTCGTCGCGCGCGAAGTGGCACAGGGCAACGAAGTCGCGGTCGTCGTCTCCGCGATGGCGGGAGAAACCGACCGGCTCGTGAACTTCTGCCGCGAGGCGAACCCGCGCTACGACCCCGCCGAATATGACGTCGTCGTCGCTGCGGGCGAACAGGTCACCTCGGGCCTTCTTGCCCTCACCCTGCAGGCGATGGGCGTCCCCGCGCGCAGCTGGCTCGGCTGGCAGCTCCCGATCCGTACCGAGGAGGCACATGCCCGCGCGCGCATCCTCGACATCGACACCGGCGCGCTGACCGCCGCGATGGGACACGGCGAGGTCGCGGTCATCCCCGGCTTTCAGGGCATGATGGACGATGGCCGCGTCGCGACGCTCGGCCGTGGCGGCTCGGACACCAGCGCGGTTGCCGTGGCGGCGGCGGTGAAAGCCGACCGCTGCGACATCTACACCGACGTCGACGGCGTCTACACCACCGACCCGCGCATCGTCGCGCGCGCGCGCAAGCTCGACTATGTCACCTATGAGGAAATGCTCGAACTCGCGAGCGTCGGGGCCAAGGTGCTCCAGACGCGCTCGGTCGGGCTGGCGATGAAGATGGGCGTGCGCGTGCAAGTGCTCTCAAGCTTCGTCGAGGGCGACGAGGCGCCCGCCAAAGGCACGATGATCGTCAGCGACGAGGAAATAGAGGAACATCAGATGGAACGGCAGCTGATCACCGGCATCGCCCACGACAAGAATGAAGCGAAGATCATCGTCACGCGCGTGCCCGACAAGCCGGGCGCGGTCGCCAACATCTTCGGTCCGCTCGCCGCGGCGGGGATCAACGTCGATATGATCATCCAGAATGTCGGCCGCGAAAAGGGCGAGACCGACGTGACCTTCACCGTGCCGGGCACCGACCTGCTCCGCTCGATCGACCTGCTCGAAGGCGCGAAGGACAAGATCGGCTTCAACCGCATCATCAGCGACGACAAGGTCGCGAAGGTCAGCGTCGTCGGGGTCGGTATGAAGAGCCACGCGGGGGTCGCGAGCACGATGTTCCGCGCGCTGGCCGATCGCGGCATCAACATCCAGGCGATCTCGACCAGCGAGATCAAGGTCAGCGTGCTGATCGACGAGGACGAGACCGAACTCGCGGTGCGCGTCCTCCACACCGCGTACGGACTCGACGCCGAGTAATCACTCCGCTGCGAACGGTTGCAGCGTGCCGCCCGCGCGGCGGCGCAGTCGCGCCCGCGTGATGACATGCACGACCGCGAGGTGGATCGCGAACAGGCCGAATTTCGACGCGAGCGGAAAGATGCCGACGAACAGCGGCCACCATGCGGTGAAGAACAGCGCAATCACGAGGTTCAGCGCCGCGCTCGCGAACATCAGCGCCGCCCAGATCATCCCGAAGCGGTCCATGACGTCGCCGACGATCGCGAGCTGTTCGGGCGGGATATATCGATTGAGCCACCCCTTGCGCAGCATCACGCTGCCGACGATCAGATAGACGATCGTCGGCTTCGCCATCACGAAGCGCGGGTCGCCGGTGAACAGCGTCGCTGCGGCTGTAAAGAGCACCGAGGCAAGGCTGATCCATTGCAGTGCCGCGACCTTCTTGCCGCGTGCAAGCTCGTAACCGACGACGCCGAGCGCCACTACGGTGCCCGCGATCGTCGCTGGGACGATCCCTGCCCCGGCAACGAGCAGCACCGCGAAAACGAGCACGCCGAGCGAATCGAACAGCATCGGTCCGATGGCATAGAGCAAGGTTTTCATCCGCAGCTCCTTTCCGACTCAATGTTATCGACGTAAACATTGATCGCGAACACGAACGGGGTCAAGCAAAAATTGACGCTGTTAACATCAAGTGCTGCGAAGCGCGATTGTGGCGCGATCAGCTGCGCAGCCGGACCTTTGCCGTCACCGACAGGCCGGGGCGCAGTTCCGCGAGTGCCGCCTGCCCCGCATCGAGCCGTATCCGTACCCCGACGCGCTGAACGATCTTGGTGAAATTGTCCGATCCGGGCTCGAACGGCAGCAGGGTGAATTTGCTTCCCGATCCCGGCGCGAGGCTTTCGACCGAGCCGCGCAGCGTGTCGCCGAGCGCGTCGACATAGACGTCGGCCCGCTGTCCCGGGCGCAGCGCCCGCGTCTGCGTTTCCTTGGAATTGGCAACGACATAGATCGACTTCGCCGGCACCACCGACAGCAGGCGCGACCCTGCTCGGCGCCAAGCGAGGCGAGCCTCGCGCACGTCGATGCGCGCGAGCGGATCGCCTGCCCTGATCGCCCGATTGTCCTTGACCAGCATCGCGGTGACGATCCCGCCGACGCGCGGCACGACCTCGCTCGCGTCGGCCTGCAGATAGGCGTTGTCGCCAGCGCTGCTGTGAATCCCGGATCAAGTCCGGGATGACGAATGTCTGGAATCCACCCCAAAGCCGACGCCTGCAAAAAGGCCTTTCCTACATTATCCGGCTGTGCCAGCCTTTGTCCCGACTCCGTCTCTATATCGGCAAAAACACCCGTTTGCCGGTTATGGACGCGCGCACGAACCGGGCGCGGCATGTCCGCCGAGTGCGACCAATCGGCGTCTGCACAAGGCTGACCTTTCCTGACCTTTGGAGTGACGACGCCCGACCCAGCCCGCGACTGACGATGACGGCACCGTCCGCTCCACCCCCATGCGGACGCGTCTTCAGGCCGGGCCCTTACCGCGCACCGAACCGCCAGCGGAGCAGCGGGCGCGCGAGGAAGAGGCCGGCGAGGAAACCGCCGACATGCGCCCAGATCGCCACCGCCCCGAAGCCGCCTCCGCCCGCAAAGCCGAGCAGCAGTTGGAGCCCGATCCACGCCGCAGCGAGCCACAGCGCGCGCACCCAATGGCCGGGGATCGGTCCGATAGCGGGAGCACGCGAGCGGCTGAAGATCAGCGCAAAAACAGCGATCAGCGCCGAGATCGCGCCGCTCGCGCCGATCATCGACACCGCCGAGGCTGGATCGGCGAGATATTGGGCGAGCGCGCCGCCATAGGCGCCGGCGAGCAACAGCACAGCCATCGCCTTCGCGCCCAGCGGCGCCTCCAACTGGCGGCCGACAAAGAGCAGGACGACCATGTTGAAGGCGATGTGCATCACCCCGCCGTGCAGGAAGGCCGACGACAGGGGGGTCAGCAGGAAAGGGACCATTGCGCCGGGTGGCAGGATCAGGTCCTGTCCGACACGCGCGGGAACGAAGCCCGCGCGCACGATCGCCTCGACCTGGAATCCGGTGATCGACAGGAGGATGAACAGCACGACGCAGGCGAGAGCATAGCCCGTGACCAGCGGCGCGTCCTGCGGCTTCATCGTCCGGTTCCTGACCCGATGCCGGTCAGATGAATTCGATCTTGGTGACCAGATAATATTTGTCGCCCGACGGCACGGTGACTTCGACCTCGTCGTCGACGCGGCGACCGATCAGCGCGCGGCCGAGCGGCGAGTTATAGCTGATCCTGCCGTCCTTGGCATCGGCCTCGGCCTGCCCGACGATCTGGTATTTCACCGGCTTGTCGTCCTCGTCGGCGAGCGTCACGGTCGCCCCGAACACGATGCGGTCGCCCGACAGTGTCGTCGGGTCGATGACCTGCGCGCGCGAAAGCTTGTCCTCGAGGTCGCCGATCGTCGCTTCGACCTGGCCCTGGCGTTCCTTGGCGGCATGATATTCGGCATTTTCGCTAAGGTCACCATGCGCACGCGCTTCCTCGATCGCATCGACGATCAGCGGTCGCTCGGCTTTGAGGGTTGCGAGTTGCGCGTTCAGCTTCTCATAGCCTTCTGCCAGCATCGGCACCTTTTCAACGCTTGCCATTATCCTGTTGTCCTTCGTCAATAATCCAGCGCCAGCGAAACTTCGCCGGGCGGCTGCGCCGCTGTTCCGTCAATGTCGGGGGGTGGAGCGGTGCCTTCAATAATAGTCCTGAAGCGGCTTTACTTCAAGAGAGTGCGCGCGAAGCGCCCCGATCGCTTGCGTCGCCGCATCGCTGGCCGCCGCGGTGGTATAATAAGCGATATCGGCTCCAAGCGCGGAGGCGCGGATCGATTGCGAATCCTGCAGCGATTGCCACCCTTCGGTGGTGTTGAAGATCAGCTGGATGTCGCCATCCTTGATCCGGTCGACGATATGCGGGCGGCCCTCGGCCACCTTGTTGACGCGTTCGACGTCGATGCCCTGCGCCACCAGATAGTCGGCGGTGCCGCCGGTCGCGATCACCTGCCACCCCCAGGCGGCAAGCTGCTTGACCGATGCGACAACACGCGGCTTGTCGCTGTCCTTGACCGACACGAAGACGCGGCCCTCGGTCGGCAGGCGGTCACCCGCCCCCAGCTGCGCCTTCGCGAAGGCGAGGTTGAAATCGCGGTCGATCCCCATCACTTCGCCGGTGGATTTCATCTCGGGGCTGAGCACCGGATCGGTGCCGGGGAAGCGCGCGAAGGGAAATACCGCTTCCTTCACCGCGACATGTTTGATGTCGCGATTGATCTTGGGCAGGTTGGCGAGTTTCTCGCCCGCCATCACGCGCGCCGCAATCTTGGCGATCGGCGACCCCACGGCCTTGGCGACGAAGGGCACCGTGCGGCTGGCGCGGGGATTGACCTCGATCAGATAGACTTCTTCGTCCTTCACCGCGAACTGGATGTTCATCAGGCCGCGCACTTCCAGCGCGCGGGCAAGCGCATCGGCCTGCCGCTCGATCTCGGCAACGATGGCCGGCGACAGGCTGTACGGCGGGATCGAACAGGCGCTGTCGCCCGAATGGACCCCGGCTTCCTCGATATGCTGGAGCACGCCTGCGACCACCACATCGGTCCCGTCGCACAGCGCGTCGACATCGACCTCGATCGCGTCGCGCAGATAACGGTCGATCAGGACGGGCGAGTCCCCCGACACCTGCACCGCGGTCTCGATATAATTTTCGAGCTGCGCCTGATCGTCGACGATTTCCATCGCGCGGCCGCCGAGGACGTAGGAGGGGCGCGTCAGCACCGGGTAACCGATGCGCGCCGCGACCGCGACGGCTTCCTCGCGGCTGCGCGCGATGCCGTTTTCGGGCTGCTTGAGGCCGAGTTTGTTGACGAGCGCCGCGAAACGCTCGCGGTCTTCGGCCAGGTCGATCGCGTCGGGGGAGGTGCCGAGGATCGGGATACCCGCCTCGGCCAGGGCCTGCGCCAGCTTGAGCGGCGTCTGCCCGCCGAACTGCACGATCACGCCGACCAGCTCGCCCTTCGACATTTCGACGTGCAGGATCTCCAGCACATCCTCGGCGGTCAACGGCTCGAAATAGAGGCGGTCCGACGTGTCATAATCGGTCGACACCGTTTCCGGGTTGCAGTTGACCATGATCGTTTCATAGCCCGCCTCTTCCAATGCGAAGCAGGCGTGGCAGCAACAATAGTCGAACTCGATCCCCTGCCCGATCCGGTTCGGACCGCCGCCGAGAATGACGACCTTCTTGCGGTCGGACGGGTTCGCCTCATTCTCGGGCTCGCCAAAGGTCGGGGCCTCGTAGGTCGAATAGAGATAGGGCGTCTGCGCCTGGAACTCCGCCGCGCAGGTGTCGATGGTCTTGAACACCGGACGCACGCCGAGCTTGTGGCGCAGCGCGCGCACTTCGGCCTCGGTCACGCCGCCGGTCATCGCCTTGACCGCCTCGTGAATCAAACCGCTGCCGTGCGCGGTCGCATGACGCGTGCCGGGCTGGAGGTTCGCCGACTGGAGCGCAAGATAGGCAAGGCGTTTGTCGGAGAAGCCCATCGCCTTCAATTTGCGCAGCCCCTCGGCGTCGCGCGGCAGGCCGTTCTTGCAAACTTCCTGTTCGGCTTCGACGATCTCGGCGATGCGTTCGAGGAACCACATGTCATAGCCCGCGACGCGGTTAATCTCGGCGAGCGGCAGCCCCTCGCGGATCGCCTGCGCGGTGTTGAGCAGCCGGTCGGGGGTGCGCTGTGCCAGCTCGTTGCGGAGCTGGTCGTGCGTCGCGCCCTTCAGCCGCTCGACGAAGTTGAAGCCCGAAAGCCCGGTCTCCAGCCCGCGCAGCGCCTTTTGCAGGCTCTCGTGGATCGTCCGCCCGATCGCCATCACCTCGCCGACCGATTTCATCGCGGTCGACAGCGTCGCCTCTGCGCCCTTGAACTTCTCGAAGGCGAAGCGCGGGATTTTGGTCACGACATAATCGATCGTCGGCTCGAACGACGCCGGCGTCACCCCGGTGATGTCGTTCATGATCTCGTCGAGCGTGTAGCCGACCGCCAGCTTCGCCGCGACCTTGGCGATCGGGAAGCCCGTCGCCTTCGACGCGAGCGCCGACGAGCGCGACACGCGCGGGTTCATTTCGATCACGATCAGACGGCCGTCCTTGGGATTGACCGCAAACTGGACGTTCGACCCGCCGGTTTCGACCCCGATCTCGCGCAGCACCGCGATGCTCGCGTTGCGCATGATCTGATATTCCTTGTCGGTCAGCGTCAGCGCCGGCGCGACGGTGATGCTGTCGCCGGTATGCACGCCCATCGGATCGACATTTTCGATCGAACAGATGATGATGCAATTGTCCTTGCGGTCGCGCACCACCTCCATCTCATATTCTTTCCAGCCGAGGAGCGATTCCTCGATCAGGACCTCGGTAGTGGGCGATGCGATCAGGCCGCCGCGGACGATATGCTCGAACTCCTCGCGGTTATACGCGATACCGCCGCCGGTGCCGCCCATGGTAAAGCTGGGGCGGATGATCGACGGCAGCCCTGTACGTTCGAGCACCGCGAACGCCTCGTCGAGCGTGTGCGCAATGCCCGATCGCGCACTTTCGAGGCCGATCTTGTCCATCGCGTCGCGGAACTTGATCCGGTCCTCGGCCTTGTCGATCGCCTCGGCATCGGCGCCGATCATCTCGACGCCATATTTCTCGAGCGTCCCGTCGTTGAACAGCGCCAGCGCGGTGTTGAGCGCGGTCTGCCCGCCCATCGTCGGCAGCACCGCGTCGGGGCGCTCCTTCGCGATGATCTTCGCGACGATCTCGGGCGTGATCGGCTCCACATAGGTGGCGTCGGCCAGCTCGGGATCGGTCATGATCGTCGCGGGGTTGGAGTTGACGAGGACGATGCGATAGCCCTCCTCCTTGAGCGCCTTGATCGCCTGCGTCCCCGAATAGTCGAACTCGCACGCCTGACCGATTACGATCGGGCCGGCGCCGATGACGAGGATGGATTGGATGTCGGTTCTTTTGGGCATTATTGGACCTTATCGGCAGGCATTTAGAAGCGAGGACTAGAACTCTCGGAAGGGGGGATCATTTTCGCGGAGAGTCCTTCGGCGCTGTGAACACAGAAAAATGGGATGGGACGGAGCGCTTCACGCATGAAACGATTTCAGGATCGCGTGCTGTGCTCGAAGCCAGAATTAGCCGACGATGCGAAATCTCCACATCCGAGTATCTTGCATCGGTTGCGCCACATTTTCGGATTTGTTCCAGCAGAAAGTGGGGACCTGCAAAATCAGGCCGCGACCCCGTTCCTTGGATATTGCCATATCCTCCCCGAACGCCGTCAGGGAACTCGAAAACGAGCGTCGATGGAGGAGAGGCCGGATCGCTCAAGGCAGCCTGCCCCGCCACCGCCAGCGCAAGATAACTATAGCCGATTGTTGCGATCATTTTAGCCCACCCACAAACTTCTCGAACAGATAGAAGCTGTCCTGCGGCCCCGGGCTCGCCTCGGGGTGATATTGCACGCTGAAGGCGTTCTTGCCGGTGATCGCGATGCCGCAGTTCGATCCGTCGAACAGGCTCTTGTGCGTTTCGACTACGCCGACGGGGAGCGTCGCGGCGTCGACCGCGAAGCCGTGGTTCATGCTCGTGATTTCGACCACGCCGTCTTCGGCGCGCTGCACGGGATGGTTCGCGCCGCGGTGGCCCTGGTGCATCTTCACCGTCCGCGCCCCCGCCGCGATGCCGAGCATCTGGTGGCCGAGACAGATGCCGAAGATCGGCACGTCGCGCTCAAGCAATCCCTGGATCACCGGCACCGCATATTCGCCCGTCGCCGCGGGGTCGCCGGGGCCGTTCGACAGGAACACGCCCGCGGGCTGATGCCCCAGCACTTCGTCGAGGCTCGCGGTCGCGGGCACCACGGTGACGCGCGCGCCGGCCTTGACGAGGTTGCGGAAGATATTGTCCTTCGCGCCATAATCGATCGCGACGACATGGGGCCGCTCGCCGCCGTCCTCGGTCGCATAGCCATGCCCCAGCGTCCACGCGCCGCCGGTCCAGTCGCCGGTGTCGGTGCGGCTGACCGCCTTCGCAAGATCCATGCCCTCGAGCCCCGCCCAGCCGCGCGCTTTGGCGAGCAGTTCGTCGATATCGAACTTGCCGTCGGGGCTGTGCGCAATCACGCCGTTCGGCGCGCCCGCATCGCGGATGCGGCGCGTCAGCGCGCGCGTGTCGATGCCCGCAAGCCCGATGACGCCCTGCTCGATCATCCACTCGGGCAAAGTCTGGACGCTACGGAAGTTGCTCGGCTGCGTCGGCAGCTCGCGCGTGATCGCGCCGAGCGCGCCATGGACGCCGCGTTCCATATCTTCGGGGTTCGCGCCGACATTGCCGATATGCGGGAAGGTGAAGGTGACGACCTGCCCCGCATAGCTCGGGTCGGTCAGTATCTCCTGATAGCCCGTCATCGACGTATTGAAACAAATCTCGCCTACCGCGGCGCCGCTCGCGCCATAACCGACGCCCCACAGGATTGTGCCATCGGCAAGGACGAGGACGCCGGTGGCACCCGAAGGCTGGCTTTTGGGCGCGATTTCAGGCGCGGCAGAGGGGTTGGCAGGTGCCATTCAACATGCTCCGGACGGGGGGGCTAAACGGCCGACCAAGTAGGCGGCAAAAAAATGATTCACAAGCTATCGGATTAGGAAACTTCTCGCTAGAGAGGGCCTTTCCGAAATTTGCAGCGCAAGAGGACACGCATGATTCGCGATGACATCAAGGCTGCGCAGGTCGCCGCGATGAAAGCGGGCGACAAGGCGCGTTTGGGCACCATCCGGCTGATGCTGGCGAAGATCAAGGACAAGGATATCGAACTTCGCACCGGCACCGCGCCGGCCGACGACGATGTGCTGGTCACCGACGTTTTGCAGAAAATGGTCAAGCAGCGCCGCGAATCGATCACCATGTACGAACAGGGCGGGCGGCAGGAGCTGGCCGACATCGAGGCGGCCGAGGTCGCGGTGATCGAGGATTTCCTGCCCGCGCAGCTTTCGGACGACGAAGCGATGGCGGCGATCAAGGCAATCGTCGACGAACTCGGCGCGACGAGTCTGAAGGATATGGGCAAGGTGATGGCGGCGGTGAAGGACCGGCTGGGGAGCCAGCTTGATATGAGCGAAGCGAGCGGGTGGGTGAAGGCGGCGTTGGGCTGATTTGAAACAAGCCCTCCCCCGACCCCTCCCGCAAGCGGGAGGGGAACAAGGTAGCCGCGAGCGCATATTCTCCCCTCCCGCTTGCGGGAGGGGTCGGGGGAGGGCCTGTTGGATAAAGGCTACAAACGACCGACTGCGCGTTCCCGCGAACTACGTCTGAATGCTACGCCCGCCGAACGGGCTTTGTGGGCGCAATTGAGCGCCCGCAAAGTCAGTGGCGTTCGTTTCAATCGCCAATTTCCCATCGGCCCGTTCATCTGCGATTTCGTCTCGCGATCAGCCAGGCTCGTCATCGAAGTCGATGGCGGGCAACATGCGGTTGATGTAGAAAAAGACCAATCGCGCACAGCCTATTGGGAAGCACAGGGATATCGAGTGATCCGGTTCTGGAACAATGATGTGCTGGAACGGATCGCTGGGGTCGTGAGCGAGATCGAGCGCGCTCTTGCGGACATGCCCTCGCCTAGCCCCTCCCGCGAGCGGGAGGGGAACTCATGACCCTCACCCCGCAATGGCTGGACGAACTGCGCTCGCGCATCACGCTGTCGACCCTCATCGGGCGCACGGTGAAAATCACCCGCGCCGGGCGCGAATATAAGGCGTGCTGTCCTTTCCATAACGAAAAGACGCCGAGCTTCACGATCAACGACGAAAAGGGCTTCTACCACTGTTTCGGCTGCTCGGCGCATGGCGATGCGATCCGCTGGATGACCGACCAGCGCGGGCTGTCGTTCATGGATGCGGTCAAGGAACTGGCCGCCGAGGCCGGGATGGAGGTTCCCGCCGCCGATCCGCGCGCCGCCAAAAAGGCCGAGGAGGCGGCGAGCCTGCGCGATGTCGTGCAGGGCGCGGCCGACTGGTTCACGCAGCAACTGGACAGCAGCAACGGCGCCCCGGCGCGCGAATACCTGGCGAAGCGCGGGATTTCGGATGCGACGCGCAAGGCCTTTGGCTTTGGCCTCGCGCCCGAGAGCCGCAGCGCGCTGAAAGACGCGCTCAAGAAATTCCCGACCGCGATGCTCGTCGAGGCGGGGATGCTGATCGCGCCAAAGGAATATGGCTCGGACAAGGAGCCCTACGACCGCTTCCGCGGACGGTTGATGATCCCGATCCGCGACGCGCGCGGGCGCGTCATCGCGTTCGGCGGGCGCATCTTGGGCGACGGCGAGCCCAAATATCTGAACTCGCCCGACACACCGCTCTTCGACAAGGGGCGCACGCTCTATAATCTCGACAAGGCGAGCCCCGCGTCACGGCAGACGAACCGGATCATTGTCGTCGAAGGCTATATGGACGTCATCGCGCTCGCCGAAGCGGGGATCGCCGACGTGGTCGCGCCGCTCGGCACCGCGCTCACCGAAAACCAGCTCGGCATGATCTGGCGGATGGTCCCCGTGCCCGTGCTCTGCTTCGACGGCGACAGCGCGGGACAGAAGGCTGCGATGCGCGCCGCAATGCGCGCGCTGCCCCTGCTCCGCCCCGGCTTCAGCCTCGCCTTCGCGACAATGCCCGCCGGGCAGGACCCCGACGATATCGTTCGCGCGCGCGGCGCGGCGGGCTTCGCCGAAATCCTGGGCGAAGCGCAGCCGTTGGTCGAGCGGCTGTGGGCGCACGAGGTCGCCGCCGGGCCGCTCGCGACGCCCGAGGAACGCGCCGCGCTCAAGACCCGCCTGCTCGCGCACGCCGATGCGATCGAGGATGCCGACGTGCGGCACCATTATCGCGAGGCGTTCCGCGAACGGCTCGACGCGCTCTTCGCGCGGGCGCGCCCCGAACGCGGGCCGCGCCAGCCGTGGACGCCAGGCGCCGCGCGGGGCGGTTTCGGCGGAGGGGGCCGCCGCTTCGTCCCCGATCCGCGATTGCAACCTCCGGCGGATGAAACGCGTTTCATCGGGCAGGCCGGGATCGCGGCGCCGCTGATCGCCGCGCTCATCGGCGGGTTGCTGCGCTATCCGGCGGTTATCCGGCGCCACGACGAGGAACTGGCGCGCCTGTCGATCGGCGATCCCGCCGACGCCGAATTGCTCGACGCGATGCTTGACATCGCGATGCGGCAGGAAGGGCTTGATTGCGAGGGGTTGCTTGCCATATTGGAGCCAATGAAAGTGTATAATAGGGCGACGACATTGCTCCGAGCCGATGGAATGCACTTCTCATTCAATCGCTCGCCGAAAAAGAATGAGGCCATCGATCATAATCGGGCGCAGAGGGAACTTTCGGAGTTCATCTCTCTCGTGAACACGCAGGCGGAGCTGAAAATGCGCCGGTTGCAAGCCGACGAGATCGCGAGGGCCCGACTCGACGACCAATCCATCGCGGAGCAGAACCGGCTGCGGGCGATGGATGAAGACCTGATGCACCGGCTCCAGGCGCTGCGCGAAGGCGGCGCCTAGAACCGAAACCACCAATTGCCCCAAGGCAAGGAACAAGAATGGCCACCAAGAACACCGCCGCCGAAACCGACACCGACGCCCCGCTGATCGACCTGAACGAGGCCGACGTCAAAAAGCTGATCGCGCGCGGCAAGAAGCGCGGATATCTGACCTATGACGAGCTGAATGCGGCGCTGCCGCAGGATGAGATGTCGTCCGAGCAGATCGAGGATATCATGTCGGCAATCTCCGACATGGGCATCAACATCGTCGAAAGCGACGAAGATGTGCAGGAAGAGGCCGAGCAGGAAAGCGACGACGAAGTCGATGTTTCGGCGGGCACGGGCTCGGTGTCGAACCCCGCAATCGAGAAAAAGAAGGAAACGGTCGATCGCACCGACGATCCCGTTCGCATGTACCTGCGCGAAATGGGCGCGGTCGAGCTGCTGTCCCGCGAAGGCGAAATCGCGATCGCGAAACGCATCGAGGCCGGCCGCGACACGATGATCCTCGGGCTTTGCGAAAGCCCGCTGACCTTCAACGCGATCATCGACTGGTCGACCGCGCTGAACAATGGCGACATGCAGTTGCGCGAGATCGTCGATCTCGAGGCGATGCTCTCGAAGGACCCGGCGCCCGAGAACCTCGACGAAGAAGGCGCCGAGGATGACGGCGAAATCAGCGAAAAGACCGCCGGTGTCTCGTTCAAGGACGAGGACGAGGTCGAAGAAGAGCCCGCGGCCGACGGCGACGACGAGGATGGCGAAGGATCGTCGGGCAAGCGCGAGAACTTCGAGGAGGATGAGGAAGACAACACGCTCAGCCTCGCCGCGATGGAAGAGCTTCTGAAACCCGACGCGCTCGAAAAATTCGCAAACATCACCAAGAGCTTCAAAGCCTTCTCGAAGCTGCAGGAGGCGCGCCTCGAATCGCTTTCGGGCGGCGAGGAATTCCCCGCGGCCTCGGAAAAGAAGTACCACAAGCTGCGCGAGGAGCTCACCGCGCAGGTCGAGAGCGTGCAGTTTCACGGCACCAAGATCGAATATCTGGTCGACCAGCTCTACAGCTACAATCGCCGCCTGACCGCGCTGGGCGGTCAGATGCTGCGGCTAGCCGAGCGCCACAAGGTGCCGCGCAAGTCGTTCCTCGACAATTATGTCGGGCGCGAACTCGAAGAGAATTGGCTCGATCAGGTCTCCGGGCTCGACAAGAAATGGGCCGCTTTCGCCGAGAATGAAGCCGGCGCGGTCGACCGCATCCGTATCGAGATCAGCGAAATCGCGCAGGCGGCGGGCATGAGCCTCGTCGAATTCCGCCGCGTCGTGAACATGGTGCAGAAGGGCGAACGCGAAGCGCGTATCGCCAAGAAGGAAATGGTCGAGGCGAACCTACGCCTCGTCATCTCGATCGCCAAGAAATACACCAATCGCGGCCTGCAATTTCTCGACCTCATCCAGGAAGGCAATATCGGCCTGATGAAGGCGGTCGATAAGTTCGAATATCGCCGCGGCTACAAGTTCAGCACCTATGCGACCTGGTGGATCCGGCAGGCGATCACCCGCTCGATCGCCGACCAGGCGCGCACGATCCGCATCCCGGTCCATATGATCGAAACGATCAACAAGCTGGTGCGGTGCAGCCGCCAGTTCCTCCACGAAAGCGGCCGCGAGCCGACGCCCGAGGAAATGGCCGAGCGCCTGTCGATGCCGCTCGAAAAGGTCCGCAAGGTGATGAAGATCGCCAAGGAGCCGATCAGCCTCGAAACGCCGATCGGCGACGAGGAAGACAGCCATCTCGGCGATTTCATCGAGGACAAGAATGCCGTCATCCCGGTCGATGCCGCGGTGCAGTCGAACCTCAAGGAAACGGTGACCCGCGTATTGGCGTCGCTGACCCCGCGCGAGGAACGCGTGCTTCGCATGCGCTTTGGCATCGGGATGAACACCGACCATACGCTCGAAGAAGTCGGCCAGCAGTTCAGCGTGACGCGCGAACGTATCCGCCAGATCGAGGCGAAGGCGCTCCGCAAGCTGAAACACCCGTCGCGGTCGCGCAAGATGCGGTCGTTCCTCGACCAATAAGCACGGATCGAGAGCGAAGATATCAAGGGCGGTCCGGCCAACGGGCCGCCCTTTTTCATCGGTTGCGGGGTGGATTCCGGACATTCGTGTCGAGCGAAGTCGAGACACCCATCGACGACGCGCCTAGCCCGATGGGCCGCCATTCTCCAATGCTGCGGCGCACAAATATTCTGCCCGATCCTCTTTAAATCTTCGTATTTCAACGCCAGATAGCCGTCGTCGAGCGAAGCGGCGCGCTTCATCAACGGTTCACGCGGCACCCATCAAATGGCGAACATTCCTAATCAATGGGAATGGATTCACGATCCAGAGCAGATGGTTCGGCGCAACCGACCCCATAAAGCTCGGATTTTCGGGGATTGCTGAAACTGGCACGGCCTTTGCGATGCATTGGGCATCGACGCGGGGCGAAGCCCGCAGCCAAAGGGAAAGACAAAAAATGGACAACGAAACCACCAACCTCTTCCGCCGCCGCGACACGTTTTTCGGAATTTGCGAGGCCGTTGGCCAGGATTTTGGCTTCAATCCCCTGTGGCTTCGCCTCGCCTTCATCGCACCGCTCTTCTTCTTCCCGGTGCAGACCTTCATGGCCTATTTCGCACTCGGTCTCGTCGTCCTCGCGTCGCGGCTGATCTTCCCAGCAAAGACGGCAGCTTCGGCGCAGCCCGCGCAGAATGCGGTCGCCGCCGACGCGCCGAAGGCCGAAAGGGCCGAGGAACTCGCGCTCGCAGCTTGAGCGGTACCGGCCGGGCATCCCTCTCCCCGTCTGGCCTCTCCGCTCCGATGGCGCCCAGGCGCCATAGACGGGGCCGGCAAGCTCTCCCCGGTGCTTGCCGGCCCCCTTGCCTTCCAGCCATGTGTCCCTGACTGGAACAGGAAAAATATGGATCGACCCACTGCTTATAAACGCGACGTTTACGACGTCGGTTTATGACCGATCGCTGACATTCCATTGGCTTGGGCGCGAGCGCCTCCGCCACAGCGAGGATCGAGCGTTGAGCCCATCGACACAGCCCCAGCTGCCGACCCGCGACGTCGCCGAGATGCTCGATTCGCTGGTCGCCGGCGATGGCACCGGCGCGCATCCGCATGTTCGCTCGGGCGCGCTGTCGACCGGCCCCGAAGCGATGCGCAACCTCGCCGACGCGGTGCATTTCCTCTGCCTGCTTCACGGTCGCCATCCGGGCGTGATCGACAATGCCGCGCGCAAGGCGGTCGATCCGGCCTCGCGGCAATGGATGGACGAAGCAGCCGACGCCTTCGTCGTCGAACGCGCCTTCCTTTCGAAAATCGCCTCGGCGGTCGGCCCGGTACCGAGCACGCAGGGTCAGGCCCAATGCGAAGCCGCCGTCGCCGCGCAGCGCAAGGCGATCGACATGCTCGCCGAATCCGATCGCCATGGCTGCGCCGTCGGCGCCGCAATCGCGCTGACGCTCGACTGGCGCACGATCCGCGTCCTGCTCGATATCAGCGCCCAGCGGCTCGACATTGCCCCGCCGACGTGCACCTTGCCCGACCTGCGCGACACCGCGCGGCTCGCCGGGACCGTGGCCGGCGGCAACCCCGCCGTCGAGCGCGCGATGGTGTTCGGCGCGCAGCAGCTGATCGCCCAGCACAGCGGCTTGTGGGATCTGCTGTCGGTTCGCGCCGCGAGCCGCGTCCACCCCTGATCCGCAGCGCGCGGCGCTCCCGCGAGCCGCGCGAACCGGAGTCCGCTTGCACCGCTCTCCAGCCGCCGCTATGCCCGCTTGACGTTCACGTTAAGGGAAAGGCTGCGCCGCATGCGTTTCGAAGGTACCAGCGCCTATATCGCCACCGACGACCTGAAGGTCGCGGTCAATGCCGCGACCTTGCTGCGCCGCCCGCTGCTCGTGAAGGGCGAACCCGGCACCGGCAAGACCGTGCTGGCCGAGGAAATCGCCAAGGCCTTCGACGCGCCGCTGATCACCTGGAACATCAAATCGACGACCAAGGCGCAGCAAGGGCTCTACGAATATGATGCGGTGGCGCGCCTGCGCGACGGACAGCTCGGCGAGGAACGCGTCCACGATATTCGCAACTATATCCGCAAGGGCAAATTGTGGGAGGCGTTCACCTCGCCCAAGCTCCCCGTGCTGCTGATCGACGAGATCGACAAGGCCGATATCGAATTCCCGAACGATCTGCTCCAGGAACTCGATCGCATGGCCTTCCATGTCTATGAGACCGACGAGACGATCACGGCAAGGGAACGCCCGATCGTCGTCATCACATCGAACAATGAAAAGGAATTGCCCGACGCCTTCCTGCGTCGCTGCTTTTTTCACTATATCAAATTCCCCGACCGCGACACGATGGCCGAGATCGTAGAGGTCCACTTCCCCGGCATCCAGAAGACGCTGGTGAGCCGCGCCATGGATATCTTCTACGAAGTGCGCGAGGTTCCCGGGCTCAAGAAAAAGCCGTCGACGAGCGAACTGATCGACTGGCTGAAACTGCTGCTCAACGAGGATATGCCGCTCGAAGTGCTGCAGAACCGCGACGTCGGCAAGGCGATCCCGCCGCTCCACGGCGCCTTGCTCAAGAATGAGCAGGACGTGATGCTCTTCGAAAAGCTGGCCTTCATGGCGCGGCGTCAGGGGAGCTAGGCCGGCGGAGAAATCGGGAAGTCGGAATCGACCGGAAGCTGACCAGCGCGCCGCGCTGACGGAGGGGCATTGACGCGACCGTCGCGGCCCCCTCCACCACCGCTGGGCGGCAGTCCCGCTGGCGCTACGCGCCCTTTGCGACTCCCCCATCGCTACGCGACAGGGAGGATATGCTTCGTCGCCACCCCGGACTTGATCCGGGGTCCATGACTTCGGCTGCGATGGATCCCGGATCAAGTCCGCGATGACGAACATCTGGAATCCATCCAAAACCGGCGTTCGAAAACCCTTTCCTACATTATCCAGCCATGCTCCATACTGACAGATGGAACACAGCACCCTACCCGCCCCCCTCCTCGCCGGCACCTGCCTCGCTTTCACCCCCGTCCCCGGGCAGCGCCACCGCGCCGACGGCTGGACGCCCGACACACAGGCCAATTTCATCCGCGCACTCGAAGCGATGGGTTCGGTCGGACGGGCGACAAAGGCCGTCGGCATGGGGCGGCGTTCGGCCTACCGCCTTCGCGACCGGCCCGGCGCGGCGAGTTTCGCCGCTGCATGGGACCGCGCGATTTCGATGGGACGCACGTACCAATTCAGCATCGCAATGGACCGCGCGATCAACGGCGTCACCATCGTGCGCGTGCTGAAAGGCGGCGCTGTCGATGTCTCGGGCGGCCCCGACATGGACATTGTCCGTTCGGCGCTGCGCGAAGATGCCACACCGCTTAAGGCCACAAAGGACACAGTTTGAACGCGCGCATGCGAGGCTTTTGTGGCTTTAGGCAAAAAAGACCCGCCCCCAGGCCCATGTCCCCGGGGGCGGATCGCGACCCGTCGTCCTTTGGCCGCCCCGGCCCCGCGGTATGATGCGGGGCCGGGGCGCCGGATCAGGCGAGGTCGAAACGATCGGCGTTCATCACCTTGGTCCACGCCTTGACGAAGTCGCGCACGAATTTTTCGCCATTGTCGGACTGCGCATAGACTTCGGCCACCGCGCGCAGTTCCGAATTGGAACCGAAGATCAGGTCGGCCCGCGTCGCGCGCCAGGTCTCGCCGCTACTCTTGCGGTCGGTCGCGACATATTCCTGATCGTCCGCTCCCTCGACCGCCTTCCACACATTGGTCATGTCGAGCAGGTTGACGAAAAAGTCGTTCGTCAGCTGCCCCGACCGCTTGGTGAAGTGACCGTGCCCGCGCTCGCCATGGTTGGCGCCGAGGACGCGGAGGCCGCCGACCAGAACCGTCATTTCGGGCACCGACAGGCCGAGCAGCGAAGCGCGATCCAGCATCATCTCCTCGATCTTCACCGCGAGCTTCTTCTTGCCGACATAGTTGCGGAAGGCGTCGGCTTCGGGCTCCATCACCTCGAAGCTCTCGACGTCGGTCTGCTCCTGCGACGCGTCGCCGCGGCCGCCGGTGAAGGGCACCGCGACGCTGAACCCCGCGTCCTTGATCGCCTTTTCAAGACCCACGACGCCGCCGAGTATGATGGCATCGGCCATCGACATCGAACCGCGCAGCCCGTCGAGCGTATCCAGAACCTTGGCAAGCATCGCGGGCTCATTGACCTCCCAGTCCTTCTGCGGCGCGAGGCGCACGCGTGCGCCGTTGGCACCGCCGCGAAAGTCCGATTTGCGGAAGGTGCTCGCCGACGCCCAGGCCGTTTTGATCAGCTGACTGACCGTCAGGCCCGACGCCGCGATCTTGTCCTTCACCGCGTTGACGTCGGCATCCGACGGCATCGAACCCGCCGGGATCGGATCCTGCCAGATCAGGTCTTCGGCAGGGACTTCGGGGCCGAGGTAGCGGATCTTGGGCCCCATGTCGCGGTGCGTCAGCTTGAACCAGGCGCGCGCAAAGGCGTCCTTGAACGCTTCGTGGTCGGCGCGGAACCGCTCGCTGATCGCGCGAAACTCGGGGTCGCGCTTCAGCGCCATGTCGGCGGTGGTCATCATCGTCGGGACCTTGATGGTCGGATCCCACGCCGCCGGTGCCATATCCTCCTCTTTCTGGTTGATCGGCTGCCACTGGTTCGCGCCGGCGGGCGACTTCACCAGCTCATATTCATAGTCGAACAGCAGGCGGAAATAATTCTCGGTCCATTCCCTGGGGGTGTTGGTCCAAGCGCCCTCGATGCCGCTGGTCACCGTATGCTCGCCGATGCCGCCGCTTTCGTGGCTGCTGACCCAGCCGAAGCCCTGCGCGGCAAGGTCGCCGCCCGCGGGCGCATTGCCGAGCAGCGAGGCGTCGCCATTGCCGTGCGCCTTGCCGAAGGTGTGGCCGCCCGCGGTCAGTGCGACGGTTTCCTCGGCGTTCATCGCCATGCGCGCAAAGGTTTCCTTCATGTCGCGCGCCATGCCCGCGTCGTCGTGCGGATTGCCCTGCGGCCCTTCGGGATTGACGTAGATAAGGCCCATCTGGATCGCGGCGAGCGGACCTTCCAGCTCGTGCATGCCGTGCTCGGGGGCGATGCGCGTCTGCACGCCCTGGTTGACCCATTTGTCTTCCGAGCCCCAATAGATGTCGCGCTCGGGCTCGAACACATCGGCGCGGCCGCCGCCGAAGCCGAACACCGGCCCGCCCATGCTTTCGATCGCAACATTGCCAGTCAGGATGAACAGGTCGGCCCAGCTGATCTTGTTGCCGTATTTCTGCTTGATCGGCCACAGCAGGCGGCGCGCCTTGTCGAGGTTACCGTTGTCGGGCCAGCTGTCGAGCGGCGCGAAACGCTGTTGCCCGCTGTTGGCGCCGCCGCGGCCGTCGGCGGTGCGATAAGTGCCCGCGGCGTGCCACGCCATGCGGATGAAGAAGGGGCCGTAATGGCCATAGTCGGCCGGCCACCAGGGCTGGCTGTCGGTCATCAGCGCGGTCAGGTCGTTCTTCAGCGCCTGATAGTCGAGCGACTTGAACGCCTTCGCATAGTCGAAATCATCGCCGAGCGGGTTCGAGGAGCCGTTGGGGTTGAGGATCTCGGTTGCCAGCATTTCGGGCCACCAGTCCTTGTTGGTCCGGCCGAGCAGCGCGCGAACGCCGCCGGGCTGGTGGACAGGACAGCCGCCCGCGGCATCGATGGGGGTCTGGTCGTTCATGCAGTCTCTCCTTTTATGGCTGGGATATATGCTGGCGCGGCAGCATGACCCGCACATGACGAGCGAGCGACCAGGGCCGCTGAATGGCTTGTCATGCAGGCATGGCGCGAGTCGATGCCGTCATCCCTTCGTTCTGACCTGCGGACGATAGGCCGCCCATCCCGATCGACCTAAACGAATAAGGTGAATTCAGTGATTGAGTGGCCCGATCATAGACCCGGCCGCCAGGCGCCCTCCACCGCGTCCATCGCGGAACTGCCACGCCTTGGCGAAAGGCGGCCGAAAACCGGAACATCGAACCCGTTCAAAGGGTTGATCGGACGCCGCATCGATGAATGTCCGCGGCAAAAAGGAGATGGAAAGTGGCTAACGATCCCAACCAGCAGAATGAGAAGAAACCGCAGGCGGACCGCGACGAAGAAGAGCGCCGCCAGCAACAGCAGCAGGGCGGCCAGAACCGCCAGCCCGGCAGCCAGCGTCCCGATCAGGACCGCCAGAACCCGCAACAGCGCTGAATTCAGGCTGTATGAGAAAGGGGCGGCCTGCGGGCCGCCCCTTTTCATTCGAACATGCACGATGGGGGTCAGAAGCTGGCTTTGATCGTCCCGCCCCACGTCCGCGGATCGCCCGGCAAGCCGACAATCAAACCGGTGTTGCCCGGCCCGACGCTCAACTGTTCGAGATAATTCTTGTCGAACGGGTTGCGGACCCAGCCAAATATGTCGATGCCATTCTCGGTCCGGAAACCGGCGCGGAAGTTCGAAAGCGAATAGCCCTGGATCCAGGTGTAGGCGGACGGCGACGGGTTCGACGAGAAACTCGACCGGTAACTGCCGTCATATCCCAAATAATATTGCCCCTGCTGTCCGAAAAGGTCGGATTCGGCATTCGCCTCCGCTCCGAAGGAGAAAGCCCATTTCGACACGCCCGGCAGGCGCTGGCCCGAGATGTCGCAGTTCGCCGGACTGATGCCGCCCGCTGTCCCCGGCGCGCTAGGCGCCTGCCCCGCGCCCGCCGTCGTCCCGCCGGAAAGCTCGGGCGGGCACGGCGCATCGACGAAACGCTTGTATTTGGCATCGGTATAGGCGCCGTTGACATAGGACCGGAACCGTTCGCTCGGCCGCGCCGAGACGTCGAACTCGACACCTTGCGTGCGAACCTTGTCCGCATTCGCCAGATAACCGCGCAGCACACCGAACTGGCCGTTGTTCACATTGGCCTGATAGTTTTTGATGTCGGTGCGAAAAGCCGTGACGTTCAATGTCGCCTTCCGATCGAAGAATTCGGCCTTCACGCCCGCCTCATAATGATTCACCGATTCCGGCTTCACCGTCGCCGCATCCAGGATCGGGTTATTCGCGGCATTGCTCGGAACGCCATTCTGGTTGATCCCGCCCGATTTGAAGGTCTTGGCATAGGTCGCATAGAATAGCAGGTCGGGCGTCGCCTTGTACGTCGCCGTCAAATCATAGCTGAAATTCCAGTCGCTGAACGATGGCGAAATTTCCTGCGGGGCAAAGACGCCCAGCCGCGCGACAGTGATCGCATCGGTCGGACCGAACAGGATCGGGGTGCCGTCGCCGGCAAAGACTCGGCGCTGATAGAAACCGTCCTTCTTGTCATAATTCAGGCGGACGCCCGGCTGGATCGTGAACTGGTCGGTGACCTTCCAGCTGACCTGCCCGAAGAGCGCGGCACTCGTGTTCTTGAGATATTGGGTGTTGATAGCGGTCAGGCCGTCGAGCACCGCAGGATCGTTGGCGAGTGCGCTTGCCGGATTGAGCGTCCAGCGGCTCGATGCCGGACCATGCGCTTCGGTGCCCTGCGTGTCGATGCGCTGGTAATAATAGAAACCGCCGAGGACGAAATCGAAGCGGTCGCCCGTGCAGTTGTAGCGCAGTTCCTGCGTATATTGGTCCTGCTGCGACGGGTTCTGCGACTTGGTGACGATCGGCAGCCCGGTGAAATCGCGGTCGTTCTCGGGCTGCCAATCCCAGTAACGCCATGCGGTGACCGAGGTCAGCGTGCCAGGGCCAATATCCCATTTAAGGCGCAGCGCCGCGCCGCCGATCTCGTTCCCGGCGTTGAGGTTCGCGTCGAGGTCGGTCACGCGGTCATAGGAGTTTGTGCTGGGCACGACATAGCCCTGCGCCGCGGCGAGCGCGGCATATTGGCGGTTCAACGGGCGTTGCGTCGCGCCGGTACGGACGAAAACCGAGCTGCAGCACACCGCATCCTGCTTATTCCAGTCGCCCGACAGGGTAATGCCGAGATCGTCGTTCGGCTGCCACAGCAATTGTCCCCGGATGCCGATATTGTCCTGGCTTTGGGTCCAGCGGTCGGTCGCAACATTGAAGATGGTACCGCGACGGCTGGTCGACGACATGGCGATACGCGCCGCAAGCCTGTCCGACAGCGGGCCCGAGATCGCGGCCTTGGCCTGCTTGAAATTGAAATTGCCGACGCTGACCTCTGCCTTGCCCTCGAAATCGAAGGTGGGCTGGTTGGTGGCGATGTTGATCGCGCCCGCCGTCGTGTTCTTGCCATAGAGCGTCCCCTGCGGCCCGCGCAGCACTTCGATCTGTGCGACATCCAGGAAGTCGAAGGTCGAAGAGGCGACGCGCGAATAATAAACGTCGTCGATATATATGCCGACGCCTTGCTCGATGCCGTCGTTGGTCAGGCCGAACGGCGCCCCGATACCGCGCACGTTGACCGCGGTGTTGCGCGGGTTTGACGAATAGAATTGGAGGGTCGGCGTCAACTGCGTCAGGCGGCCGACATTGAAACTGCCCGTATTGTCGATCTGCTCGCCCGCAACCACCGAGATAGCGATAGGGACATCCTGTGCGGTTTCCTGTCGGCGGCGGGCGGTGACGATGATTTCGCCGCCATAGCTGCCGCCTTCGGCCTGTGCCATGGCATCGTCTGTGCCAGTCGAGGTGCCGTCTGCGGCACTTTCTTCGGCCATTGCCGGGGTCACGGCAAGCGCGAGCAAAAGGGATAGCGTCAGCGAATCGGCCTGCATACGGCGGCGGGCGGATGGATATTTCGCGGTCATGGGTCATTTCCTGCTGCATAAGAAATCACCACATCCGGTGGTCCGGTCTGCGGCAGGATGAGGGACATCCCTCTTTGGGAGCTGTTGAATCAGTTGGGGTAGCGATGCCGCTCGGTCACATCGACCTGCACCAGACGCCCTTCATGCACGGTCAGCTGGATCGCGCCGAACTTCAGCTTGTTGAGTGCTTCCAGCACCGACCGGATGGCGCGCGGTAGTTCTTCGGAGCCGTCCTTTGTGCCTTCGTTGACTGCGCTCATGGTAGTTCCTTTCCCTCCTAGCTTCGCACAGCAAGAATATGCCAAGTGATTTAGTTGACAATGATCTATTTGCTTTCTGCGCCGAAAGGTTCGGTTGCCGCGCCAAATGGATTCAGGCGTGCGACGGGCCGACAGTCGCAACGACACCAGGGATTGCGCGCGAGTCCCAGTGCTGGCAAAGGCGAGCTCAATGAGCAAAATTAACGATCTGATGGCCCGCGGGACCGAGCTTCTCGGGAGCGACTATGCCATTCTTTGCGGCGCGATGAGCTGGGTCTCCGAACGCCATCTGGTCAGCGCGATCAGCAATGCCGGCGGGTTCGGGGTGATCGCATGCGGCGCCATGACGCCCGATCTTCTCGATGCCGAAATCGCCGCGACCAAGGCGCTGGCGACGCGCAATTTCGGCGTCAACCTGATCACCATGCATCCCCAGCTTTTCGAACTTATCGACGTCTGTGCCAAACATGGCGTCGCCCATGTCGTGCTTGCCGGCGGGCTGCCGCCCAAGGGTAGCCTCGAAGCGATCAAGGCGTCGGGGGCAAAGGTCATATGTTTCGCGCCGACCCTCGCGCTCGCGAAAAAGCTTATCCGGTCGGGCGTCGATGCGCTGGTCATAGAAGGCATGGAAGCGGGCGGCCATATCGGCCCCGTATCGACGAGCGTGCTGGCGCAGGAAATCCTGCCGGCACTTGCCGACAAAGTCCCGATCTTCGTCGCCGGCGGCATCGGCCGCGGCGAAGCGATCGCCGCCTATCTTGAGATGGGCGCATCGGGCGTCCAACTCGGCACCCGCTTCGTGTGCGCGATCGAAAGCATCGCGCATCCCAATTTCAAAAAAGCCTTCCTCCGCGCCTCGGCGCGCGAGGCGATCGCGAGCGTCCAGATCGATCCGCGCCTGCCCGTCATCCCCGTCCGCGCGCTCAGAAACGCGGGGACCGAAGCCTTTACTGCGAAGCAGCGCGAGGTCGCGAACAAACTCGACACGGGCGAGGTTGATATGATGGCGGCGCAGCTTGAAATCGAGCATTATTGGGCGGGCGCGCTGCGCCGCGCGGTGATCGACGGCGACGTCGAGAATGGCTCGTTAATGGCAGGGCAATCTGTCGGCATGGTATCGCAGGAAGAAAGTGCCGCCGAGATCATCGCAACTTTGGCGCAGCAGGCCGAAAGCGCGTTGCGCGCACGGGATTGACGCCGCATATTTGCGGTTGGGGAGTGGATCATGAATTTGTCGCGTAAGATTATCGTCGCCGCCCTGCTCGCGGGTCTGGCCGCTTGTACGAAGGCGCCGCCCCCGCCCCCGCCGCCTCCGCCGCCCCCGCCGCCGGTCATCATCATTCCGCCGCGGCCGTTGCCGCCGGGCAACGCGTCGCTCACGCAAATCCTGCCCGGGCGCGGCATCGATGGCCGCTTCGTCACTGCGAACAGCGGCGTGACCGGCGACCGGGCTTTCTGGCAGTTGAAGATCGGGCTCAACGTCGCCGCGATCGGCTGCCGGGGTCTCGAAGAAGCCTCGCTCGTTTCCGCCTATAACAACATCATCAAAACCCATGGCAAGGTGATCAAGTCGACCGAGAAGAGTGTGATCTCCCAGCTTGGGAAGGAGAATAAGAACAACGGAATCGCTCCGCGTGATCGGCTGTCGACACAACTATTTAACTATTTTGCGCAGCCGCCGGCGCAGCGCGATTTCTGTGTGCGCGCCAACGAGATCGCCCAGATCGTCTCTACCACTCCAAGCGCGCAGCTTGTCGAGCAAGCACCCGCGCATCTTGCCCGACTCGATCAACCATTTGTCGATTTCTACGAAGCCTATGCAAAATATCAGGCCGACTTGGTTGCCTGGGATGCCAAATATGCCCCGCCGCCGCCGATCATGAGCGCACCTGCCCCGATTGGCCCGACGGTCACGAACGGCGCCGTGGAGCCCAGCGCAGTTGCAACGGACCCGGCGACGCCAGAGGCGGGCAGCTGACGGGAATCTTCGCCGACGCGGTACGCGGCAACAGAATAGGGAATCGCGCGCGGAGTATTGGCGCGGTTCGCCTCCTTCTGTTAGCAGGGTTGCGATGACGAACGCCCCGCCACCGCCCTCCTCGGCCGCACAGTCGGCCCGCACGATCCTGACCCGGCTGCACGAGGTGATGGCCTCGCGCGTCAATGCGCAGGGCAAGCTGAACCAGGTCGTCGGCATCATCGGCGAATGTCTGCATAGCGAAGTCTGTTCGATCTACCTCCTGCGCGAGGGCGCGCTCGAGCTTTACGCGACGCGCGGGCTGAAGCAGGAAGCGGTGCACGTCACCCGCCTTGGCCTCGGCGAAGGGTTGGTCGGCACGATCGCCGACCAGATCGAAACGCTGAACCTCGACGAGGCGGCGGCGCATCCCGACTTTTCCTATCGCCCCGAAACGGGAGAGGAATTGTTCCACAGCTTTGCCGGCGTCCCGATCATCCGCCGCGAACGCGCGGTTGGGGTCCTCTGCGTCCAGCACGCCGACCCGCGCCGATATGACGATATCGAGATCGAAACGCTGCAGACCGTGGCGATGGTGCTGTCCGAACTGATCGCCAACGCTGACCTCGTCGATACCGCCGCGCGCACCGATGCCGCTGCGACCGACCAGTCGGCGCAGCGTCTGAACGGGCAGAAACTGGTCGACGGCATGGGTGCCGGGGTCGCCGTGTTCCACCAGCCGCGCATCACCATCGAACATACGGTCGCCGACGATACCGAGGCGGAACGTCACCGCGTCTATGCCGCGTTCGACAAGATGCGCGAACAGATCGACCGCATGGCAAGCCAAGCCGACTTCGGCGTCGGCGGCGAACATGAAGAGGTTATCGAGACCTACAAGATGTTCGCTTATGACGAAGGGTGGTCGCGGCGGATCAACGAAGCGATCGACAGCGGCCTGACCGCTGAGGCGGCGATCGAACGCGTCCAGCAGCGCACGCGCATGCGTATGCGCCAGATCGATGACCCGTTGCTGCGCGACCGCATGCACGACCTCGAAGACCTGTCGAACCGGCTGATCCGCATCGTGTCGGGGCAAATGGGTACCGCCGCGCAAATGGGCCTTCGACAGGATTCGATCCTGATCGCGCGCAACCTCGGCCCCGCCGAGTTGCTCGAATATGACCGCCGCCGACTGAAGGGTGTTGTGCTCGAAGAAGGCTCGCTCACGGCCCACGTCATCATTGTCGCGCGCGCGATGGGCGTCCCGGTGCTCGGCCGCGTCAGCGACGTGCGCGCCTCGATCCGCGAGGGCGACCTGCTGCTGCTCGACGCGGCGGCGGGCCAGTTGCATGTCAGGCCGACGCAGGCGGTGCAGGACGCATTCGACGCCAAGCTGGAAATCTCGCAGAAACGACGCGCCAATCTCGCGGCACTGCGCGACCTGCCCGCCGTCACGAAAGACGGCGTTCCGATCGAGCTGATGATCAACGCCGGCCTCCGCGAAGATGTCGCTGCGCTCGACCTGACCGGTGCTCGCGGAATCGGGCTGTTTCGTACCGAATTCCAGTTTCTCGTTTCGGCGACGCTGCCTGCGCGCGACCGGCAGCAGCGCCTCTATCGCGACGTGCTCGATGCGGCGGGCGACCGTCCGGTGATCTTTCGCACCGTCGATATCGGGGGCGACAAGGCGCTGCCCTATATGAATGTTGGCGATAGCGCGCAGGAGGAAAATCCGGCGATGGGCTGGCGCGCGCTGCGTCTAGCGCTCGAACGAGAAGGATTGCTCAAAGTTCAGGCCCGCGCGCTCATGGAGGCGGCCGCCGGCCGCACGCTCAATGTGATGTTCCCCATGGTCTCCGAACCCTGGGAATATGAAGCGGCCCGCGACCTGTTCGTCGGCCAGCGCGCGTGGCTTGCAAGCCACAACAAGAAGCTGCCCGTCGCAATTCGCTATGGCGCGATGCTCGAAGTTCCGGGGCTCGTCGAAACGCTCGACCTGATGCTGCCGCACCTCGACTTCCTGTCGATCGGCACCAACGATCTCACCCAGTTCCTGTTCGCGGCCGACCGCGCGCACCCCCGGCTGGCCGAACGCTATGATTGGTTGTCACCCACCGTCATGCGCTATCTGGCGCGGGTTGTGCGCACCGTGGCCGGCAGCAAGGTTGCGCTCGGTGTTTGCGGCGAAATGGGCGGACGCCCTCTCGAAGCCATGGCACTTCTCGGCGTGGGAATCGAACGCCTGTCGATCACCCCGGCGGGGGTCGGCCCGGTGAAGGCGATGATCCGATCGCTCGATCTCGCCGCGCTGCGCGCCGACATGCCGGCGATCCTCGCTCAGCCTAGTTCGGACCCGCGCGGTCAATACCGAAATTGGGCGCAGAGCCATCAGGTCGATCTGGGCGATTGACCCATCGGGTAATTGCTCCGCAGGCCATGTTTATGTTATGTTCTCTTCACTGATGTGAGGAGATGACGATGACCGATTCGAGCCCGCGCGCCAGCGGCCAATGCCATTGCGGCGCGATCCGTTATTCGATGCCGACCGCGGTCGAGCATCATGCTCTGTGCCATTGCAGCGATTGCCGTCGCCATTCGGGCGCACCGATGGTCGGCTGGGCGCTTGTCGGGCAGGATGTAATCGAGGTCAGCGGGACGGCCAAGGTCTACGCGTCTTCGGGGCATGGCCGCCGTCATTTCTGCGGCGATTGCGGCACGGGACTCTTCTACACCAACGACGCTATTTTTCCGGGGCAAATCGATGTGCAGGTCGCGACGCTCGACGACCCCGACCTGATCCCGGCGCAGGTGCAAATCCAGACAGCAGAACGGATCGGCTGGATGGAAAAGCTGGGCACTTTGCCGGCGTTTGAGCGTTATCCGCCCTTCGAATAATCAGTCGCGATCGTCGGCGGCGACCACCGCCTTCACAAGCGCCGCGATATCGAGACGGTTCTTGTCGTCGTCATAGCCCTGGCGGACGATCACCAACCGGCGCGACGGGATGACGACAAGATATTGGCCGCGATTGCCAAAGGCGCTGAACGCGTCGGCGGGAACGCCGTCCGATTTGCTGAACAGCCAGAAACCCGCGCCATAACCAAACTCCCGGTCGGGCTGCGGCCCGCTGGGCGTCGTGACGAAGCTGCGCCAGTTTGCCGGAAGCAGACGCTTGCCTCTCCACATCCCGTCATTCTGGTAGAGCAGCCCGAGCCGCGCGAGATCGCGAGCCGTCGTCCAGACCTGGCTCGACAAGATATAGTCGCCGTCCTTGTCGTGCTCGGCAAAGGTCCGCGTCATGCCAAGCTGGTCGAAGAATGCATTGGGGTCCAAAACCTCCCCCGATTTAGCGAGCGCCGCCTTCAATGACAATATCGCAAGCATCGTGTCGTTGTTGGCATAGCGATAGCCGCTGTTCGGCGCGTTCAACAGCGGCCATTGGGTCGTCCACTGGCGGACCGAGGCGCCGCCCATATAGATGGCGTCGGTGCGATTGCCGGCGGTGTCGCTCGTCAGCCCGCTCGCCATGCGCATCAGCTGTTCGGTCGTGATCGCGGAGCGCGGATCGCCGGGCGTCTGCCATTCGGCGATCATTGCGGGCTTCTTGACGTCGATCCGGCCCTTCAGCACCGCATGGCCGACGAGTGTCGCCGCCATCGACTTCGCGACTGAAAAGGTCCGCTGGGCGGTATGCAGGTTGTGACCCCGTTGATACCACTCGTAAATGATCCGGCCCTGCTTGACGATCAGCAGCGCGCTCGTGCGTCCGCCGAAGCTGTCGCGGCTTGTCGAAACCCCGGCGAACGGCGGGAGGGCCGCTGACATCCCCGCCTGCGCGCCACGGTCGCCCAGCGGCCACGCCTGATCGTCGAAATTGGGTCGTGGAGCCACGCCGGACCGCGGTGTCGCTTGCGATCCGATCGGCAACGTGACGCAGCCTTCGCGACTGTCCCATTGGGCAACGCGCGGCGGCATATCGTCGCGATAGCGCACGCTCACTCGCTTCGCCTCGGCGTCGATCTCGGCCTTCAGTGCACGCACGTCGGCCTCGATCTCGGGATAAATGCCGGTCAGTTCGTCGCGCTCGATGTCGGCGAGCGCTTTGCCGTCGCCGTTCCACAGGGAGGAACAGGTGAAAGCCGCGCGATAGCCTGCGGCCCACGCCCGGTTGATCTCGGCGCTTGCCTGCGGCGCTTGCGCATGCGCCGGCAGCGCACAGGCGGCGAACGCAAGCCCCACCATCAACCGGCGCAGCATCTCAGGGCCGCTCGCCAAAAGCTTGGCGCTGGGCCTTTTTGGCCCGATCCCACCAGGCGCGGCGGATGATGTTGGCGACGCGCCCAGGGTCGTCCGATCCGAACCGGACAAGCACAGCGTGCCAGTCTTCATAATGCCGGGTCTGCCAGAAAGTGTCGGGATCGGTTTCAAGCAGGACCTCCTTTTCGCCGGGCATGCCCATCACCGCAAAACTTCCCGGCTCGCGCCCGGGCGATGCCAGCGCCTTTCCGTTGAGCTTGGGACAGGGGTGCCATAGAAAGGCAGTATTTCAACGTCGGGCAACGTGCAGGCGAAAGCGACCACGTCGCTCCAGCTGTCGAAGCGCTGCGTCATGCTCCACCCCGCACACGCCGTTGCTCGTCCCACCAGGCGATGCGTTCGGCAATCCGTTTTTCGAAACCGCGGTCGGTTGGTCTGTAATAGACTTGCGCGCCCATGCCTTCGGGCCAGTAACCGGCCCCCGAAAATCCTTCGGGCGCGTCATGATCATATTCATAACCCGCGCCATAACCCAGATCCTTCATCAGCTTCGTCGGCGCGTTGAGAATGTTAGCGGGCGGCGCCAGCGATCCAGTATCGCGCGCCGAAGCAAAGGCCCCTTTTTGCGCGGCATAGGCCGCGTTCGATTTGGGCGCTGTCGCGAGATAGAGACAGGCCTGCACGATCGCGAGTTCGCCCTCGGGCGAGCCAAGGAATTGATAGGCATCCTTGGCAGCCAGACATTGCACGAGCGCTTGCGGATCGGCGAGACCCACATCCTCGCTCGCGAAGCGCACGAGGCGGCGCAGGACATAGAGCGGCTCCTCACCCGCCACGAGCATGCGCGCCATATAATAGAGCGCGGCCTGCGGATCGGAACCGCGCAACGCCTTGTGCAATGCCGAAATCAGATTGTAATGTCCGTCGCGGTCCTTGTCGTACACGGGCATGCGCCGATGAAGGAAACCGGCGAGTTCGCCCGGATCGAGCGGCGTGTCGATTGCGGCTGCGAACAGGGTCTCGACCTGGTTGAGCAGGAAGCGTCCGTCGCCATCGGCACTCGCGATCAAGGCCGCCTTCGCATCGGCCGTCACCGGCAGGGCGCGTCCGACATCCGCCTCGGCGCGGGCCACCAACGTCGCCAGCGCGTCATCGCCCAGCCGGTTGAGGACCAGCACCTGCGCGCGCGATAGCAGCGCCGCGTTGAGCGCGAAGCTGGGATTCTCGGTCGTGGCGCCGACCAACACCACGGTCCCGCGTTCGACATAGGGCAGGAAACCATCCTGCTGCGCGCGATTGAAACGATGGATTTCGTCGACGAAAAGCAGGGTGCGCTTGGCCGCGGCAGCCATTTTTTCTGCATCGGCAAAAGCTTGCCGCAGGTCGGCGACGCCGGAAAATACCGCTGATAGCGGCGCGAAGCGCATCCCCACCGCTTCGGCGAGCAGGCGCGCGATCGTGGTCTTCCCTGTCCCCGGCGGCCCCCAAAGAATTATCGATGACAATTGCCCGGCCGCTACCATGCGGCCGATCGCACCGTCCGCGCCCGTCAGGTGCTCCTGCCCGACAACATCGGTGAGAAGCTGCGGACGAAGCCGCTCGGCGAGCGGGACGGGACCCGACACCGCGTTGCGCTGCACCCTGGGCACCTCTTCACCGAACAAGTCCCCGGCCATCGGACTTAGCCCCCGCGCCGCTGTTTCTGGCGGATCAGGCGGATATAGGTTTCGGCGACCGTCTGGTTGATTGCGTCCCATTGATAGGCGCCGCTTTCGAGCACGGCAGCAGAACCATGACCGGCGCGAAGCGAGACGTCGCGGCAGTAGCGCTGGAGGTGGTCGGCAAAACCCGTGATCGATCCGGGCGGGACCAGATAACCCGTATGGCCGTGCTTGACGATGCTGGCGCTGCCCGTCGCGCGCGCGGCCACGACAGGCAGGCCGCACGCCATCGCTTCGAGCGTCACATTGCCGAAAGTCTCGGTCACCGAGGGATTAAAGAAGATATCGCACGATGCCAGCGCCCGCGCCAGATCTGCCCCGCCCTGAAATCCGACGAACTTGGCGTCGGGCAGGCGCGATTCGAACCATTCGCCGGCTGGCCCTTCACCGATCACCACGACCTTGTGCACCGTGCCCCGCCGCTGGAGCAGGTCGATCGCATCGGCGAAGACGTCGAGCCCCTTTTCCATCACCAGCCGGCCGAGAAAGGCGATGGCGGGCATATCATCCTGTATGCCGAGCCCGCGCCGCCACCCCATGTCGCGACGGTCCGGGTTGAAAATCCCCTGTTCGACGCCGCGCGTCCAGATGCCGATATCATAGTTCATCCGCTGATCGCGCAGCACCTGCGCAAAGCTTTCGGATGGCGCGATCAGCGCGTCGCACTTGCGGTAAAGCTTGCGCAGCCAGGCGACGACGACGGGTTCGAGGAACGACAGATTATAATAGCGGAAATAGGTTTCGAAACGTGTGTGGACCGAACAGGCCACCGGAAGCCGCCGCCGCCGCGCCCAAGCCGCCGCCTGCCGCGATACGCGATCGGGGCTCGAAATATGGACGATGTTGGGCGCGAAACGGGTGATATCCTCGCGCACGCGCGACGAAAAGCTTAAGGGAATGCGATATTCGCTGCGTCCCGGGATCGCCATCGACGGCACGCTGACGAGGTCGCCGGTCGGCTCGAAATCGGGATTGGCGACGGTCGGCGAATAGACGCGCACCGCCGCGCCATGCGCCAACAGAAAGCCGACAAGACGATTGAGCGCCTTGTTCGCACCATCGGTGGTCATGTTGTAATTGCCGCTGAACAGGGCGATGCGGAGGTCGGAAACTTCCATCCGGCCTCGCCTAATCCTTTAGCCCCGCAAAGGCAATTGGATCAAAACTCCTCGCTGCGTTCCGACGGCGCTTCGAGGTCGACGACGACCGGCGGGTGAAGGCGCAGGCGATGGACGCGGCGTTCGTCGGCCTCGGTCACCTCGATGCGCCAGCCGCTCGGGTGGACGAGAATTTCGCCGACCTCGGGCACGTGGCCCGCCAGCACCGCGGCAAGGCCGCCAAGCGTATCGACATCTTCATCGATCTCCGCGAGCCGCGCATCGATCGCTTCGCCGACATCGTCTAGTTCGGCGCGCGCATCGGCGTCCCAGCAGCCGTCCGCGCCGGGCACAAACATCGCCGTCGGTTCGTCGTCATGCTCGTCCTCGATTTCGCCGACGATTTCCTCGACCAGATCCTCGATGGTGAGCAGCCCCTCGGTGCCCGAATATTCGTCGATCACGATTGCAAGATGCGTCCGGTTCGCGCGCATTTCGGCGAGCAGATCGAGCGCGCCCATCGATTGCGGGACATAGAGCGGCTGGCGGATCAGGTCGATCAGCGGCGGCGGCGGTCGCCCCTCGGCCAGCACGGCGAACACGTCCTTGACGTGGATCATCCCGACAACTTCATCCAGATTTTCGCGATAGACCGGCAAGCGGCTGTGCCCGGCTTCGGCGAACAACGCGACCATCTCGGCGAAACTCGCGCTTTCGGGGATGGCGATGATATCGGCGCGCGGCACCGCGACATCGTCGACGGTCTGCTCGCCGAAGTGGAGCATGTTGCGCAGCATCTTGCGCTCGATCTGCGACAGATCGCCGACAATATTGCTACCGCGGCGCTCCTCGCCTTCCTCCTCCGCCTCGTCGATGACGTCTTCGATCTGTTCGCGCAGCGACGGTTCCTTGTCGCCTCCGAACAACAGGGTTTTCAGCCCGGACAAGAGTCCGGGTCTACTACTGTCCTCTTCCGATCGGCTCGAAGATCCCTGGTCGTCGGGCATAGAAATCGCTTTTCCTGTTAATCCTCGTCCGCATATGGATTGGCGATGCCCAGCGATGCAAGCGCTTTCACCTCAAGAGCTTCCATCGCGGCGGCCGAGGCGTCATCCATATGGTCGTAGCCGACAAGGTGCAGCGTGCCGTGGACGATCAGGTGCGTCGCATGATCCGCCAGTGAAACCCGTTTCTCCTCCGCTTCGCGCGCGCAGGTTTCACGCGCCAGCACGATGTCGCCGAGCAGTATTTCGCCGTCGTCGCTGTTCGACAGGCTTTCGAGCAGGTCGGGCTGGACCTGCGGAAAGGACAGCACGTTGGTCGGCCTGTCCTTGCCACGGAAATCGCGGTTAAGGTCGTGCACCTCGTCGTCGCTGGTCAGGCGGATCGCAATCTCGACCAGCGGCGCAGCGTCGGCAAGGCGGGCGAAGGGCGTCAGCGCCAGCGCCGCCGCGGCCGCCTCGGCGGCCCGCGCTTCCCAGTCGAGCGCATCAGGCCAAGGCTGCGCCTCATACGTTTCGACGCTCAGCATGGCAGATGACACAACAGGAAAATGGCGAAAAACTGCGTAACTTCACTCGGGAATCGCGGTTTTGAGTCGGAAGGCGCGATGATGCAGATCATGGGGGAGACGCTATAATGGCGGCGTGATGTAGGACAGCAAAAAATTGTTGTTCGTGGCCGCCGCTTTGGCTGGAGGTTGCCATTCCCAGCATTGACGGAGCCAATGGGCTGCAAGCCACCTCGGCTCAATGCATATGACGCAATTTGTCCGGGTTTCGCATCACATAGATTCCGGTGACCTTGCCGTCCTCGATTTCGAGCGCGGTCGTCTGGAATTCGCCATCGGCTTCGCGCGTGACGAAACCCGGCAAGCCGTTGATCATGCCCGTGTGGACGAGCGTCGAGCCATATTTGCCGAACAGCACCGCGAGGCTGCGGTGCAGTTTCAACACGATATCTTGACCGAGGATCGGCCCCATCGCGGCGGGCCGCTTGCCGCCGCCGTCGGCCCACATGCCGACATCCGCGGCGAGCAACGCGCCGAGCGCGCCCATGTCGCCGCTGCGCGATGCCGCGAAAAAGGCGTTGGCGATTTCGAGGCCATGTTCCTTTTCGAGCTTGTAGCGCGGCCGCGCCTCGCGAACATGGGTCCGGGCGCGGGCCGCGAGTTGGCGCGTCGCGGCTGGATCGCGGTCGATCGTCCGGGCGACCTCGTCGAACTCGACGCCGAACACGTCGTGTAAGAGGAACGCGGCGCGTTCGAGCGGCGAGAGCCGTTCGAGCGCGAGCATCAGCGGCAGCGTGACATCATCCTCTTCCTCCTCCTCGACCAGCGGGTCGGGAAGCCAGGGACCGACATAGGTCTCGCGCTGGTGGCGCGCCGATTTGAGCTGGTCGAGGCAGAGCCGTGTGACGGTGCGGCGAAGGAAGGCGGCGGGTTCGCGCACCGCCCCGCGGTCGGTGCCGAGCCAGCGGATAAAGGCATCCTGCACCACATCCTCGGCATCGGCGACCGAACCGAGCATGCGATAGGCGACCCGGGTGAGCAACGGGCGCAGCGGGTCGAAACTGACCGCCGCGTCCGCCGCATCATGGCCGCTGCGGATGCCTTCCGGCGTCATCAGGCGACTTTCACCACGGCGCCGTTTTCGTACCAGAGGTCGAAACCGACCGCGATACGGTTCCAGCCATTGATGACGTTGATCATCACGGTCAGGTTCACCTGTTCCTCCGGGGTGAAATGCGCTTCGAGCGCTTCCTTCGCCGCCTTCTGTGTGTGCCCTTGGGACAGGGTCGTCAAGGCGTCGGTCCAGGCAAGCGCCGCCCGCTCGCGGTCGGTATAGACCGGCGCTTCGCGCCAGCCGGCGAGGAGGTAGATGCGCTGCTCGGTCTCACCGTGCGCGCGGGCGTCGATGCTGTGCATGTTGATGCAATTGGCGCAGCCGTTGAGCATCGACGAGCGGATCTTCACCAGTTCGACGAGCGTCTTGTCGAGGCTCTTTTCGGCGGCCATGCTGGCGGCCAGCCACTGCTTCATCAGCGTCGGGGCGGCGGCGAAGGGGTCGGTTACCTGGGTCATATCATATCTCCTTTGTCGGACTATGCAGACTTGACGAGCGACGCGCCGCGGCTGTGACATGGCGCGCAGATTTTTTCGTCGCGGACATCCTGCCGTATCGGTGGGGGCGAGGATCAATCCCTCATTGGTATAGGGGGGCGGGCCTGTTGTTCCTCGCGCACGGGGTGCCAAAATTCTTTGGCTTCCCGGTTGCCTCCCCCATGCCGCTCAAGCCGATGCTGCCGGGCGCGGGCACGATCGCGCTCTATTGCTTCCTGTTCCTCTTCATCGCGACGCGCGGCGCCGGGATCTGGAGTGTCGATGGCGCCAAAAATGATACGGCGCGGTCGCGCACCGCACGCGGCTCCCAGTTGCGATTTAATCGCATACGACATATATAATGTCCTCCTTCTAGGAGACGACCATGCCCCCTGCTGCTCCGGCGCCCGCCAAATCACGGCCGCTGTCCAATTTTCTGTGCTTTGCCGTCTATTCGGCCAATCTGGCCTTTGGCCGTGCCTATAAACCGATCCTCGACGAGCTCGGCCTGACCTATACGCAATATATCGCCCTCGTCGCGCTGGCCGAGCAGGACGAACAGACGGTCGGCGAGCTCGGCGAGCGGCTGTTCCTCGAATCGAACACGCTGACCCCGATCCTGAAGAAGCTGGAATCGCTGGGCTTCGTCACCCGCCGCCGCGACCCGGCCGACGAGCGGATGGTCCGTGTCAGCCTGCTTCCCGCCGGACAGGCCTTGCTCGACAAGGATCCGGGCGCGATCCTGTTCGAGGCGACCGGCCTGGGCGAAGATGTCCTCCCGATGCAGCAGACCATCGCCGAACTGCGCGATAACCTGCTGCGCCACAGCCGCGGCAAGGGCTGACGGCCGGCACAATAGCGGGGCGACCCTTGCGGACCGCCCCCGCCCGCGAGCTTCACATGGTGAAAAGTCGTCCCAGCGTGCGCGTGTTCGTCTCGATCAGCTTCCTTGCCTCGGCGATCGCCTTCGCGGTGGTCAGCTTCTTTTCCTGAACCTCGTCCGCCATTTCGAGCAGGCGGCCGCTGATGACGGTGCCGGTGTCGGCCTTTTCGTCGATCGCGATGCCGCCCTTGGCCTGCGCCACGCGGTCCCATTCGGCGCGCACCGCGGCCCAATATTCCTTGGTCGCGGTCCAATAATCGTCGGCGGCCTTCACGTCATATTGGTCGTATTCGATATAGGTGTTGAGGACATATTCCTGGACGATCGGCACCAGCTTGCCGTCCTTCGCCCCCATCTTGATATTGTCCTGCCAATGGATCCAGCCGTCGGGGCTGGGCTGGTGGCGGTTGATCGAGAGATAGCGGTCGTAGACCGGGCCCCGCACCGCATCGCGGCGCGCAAGCGGGCGCCACGTCCAGCTTGAGCGCCAGCGGCGGATGCCACCCTGTGTTTCGAACTGACCCCAGCCGGCGTAACGCGGGCTGTCGTCCACCTGATAGACCGTCTGCGACCAGCGGCCGGTGCGCATCCGTTCGGGGACGTCTTCCCACGCCCAGATGTTGCGATCCGAATAGGCGAGGATCTTCGCGGGCTCATATTCCCAATCCTGCCGCCAATGTTTGATCACGAAGCTCTTGTCGTCGTCGCCGGTGATGACGAGCATGTGCTGGAGCACGATCTTGCGCCCCGTATCCTCGATCACGCGCACGACTTCGTTGCCGCCCGAGCGCTTGGGTTCGAGCACTTCATAATCGGGGTCCCAGCGCGTCGATTCCTGCATGTTGAAGCTGACGCGGTAATTGCCCGCCATCGCGAGGATGTCGGCGCGGTCCTGTTCGAAATTGGCGGCGGCGGTTTCCGCCGCAATCGGCGGATGCGCCGAGCCGGCGACGGGCAGCGCGGCGGTGGACATGATCAGCGCGGCGGCGATCTGACGATAATTTTTCATCGGTGCAGTCCTTTTCTTCTTTAGAAGCGGAAGCTCAGCGAGGCGCTCGCATTGCGGCCCGGCTGGGTATAGGCGTCGGTGACGGTCGAGGTGGACGCGAGCCCGCGCACATCGCTCCACCAGGCATATTTTTCGTCGAGGATGTTGAAGACGCCGGCGCGCAGCGTCAGCCCTTCAACAATTCGCACGAACGCAGTCGCATCGAGGATGGTGAAACCTTCGGGGCGGAAGCATTCGGGCGTGCAAAGCCCTGTCGTCCGCGATGCTTCCTTGCGCGCGCTGTGGGTCATGATCAGCTGACCGCCGAACCGGCCCGCGGGTTCGCGATAGCCGACGCCCGCGACGAGTTTGAGCGGGTCGATCGTCGACAGTGGCACGCGCGTGCCATCGGGTAAAATCTCGTTGCCCTTCGCATAGGATAGGGCGAGCGTCGCATACAGGCCGGACGACGCTCGCCCCTCGAACCGCGCTTCGGCGCCTTTGACACGAGCGCGGTCGAGATTCACGAATTGATAGACGGCGGGATCGGCGGGCGTGAAGCTGCCGCTCACCACTTCCTGGCTGATGAAATCCTTGTAGCGCGCAGAAAAGGCGGTGACGTCGAGGCTGACATGGTCGCTGGAGAAACGGATGCCGCCCTCGAAGCTTTCGCTGCGTTCGGGGTCGAGATCGGGGTTCGGCGCCGAGGTGTAGCCGAATGCGAGATTTTCGAAGAACTGGTTGACCTGCCCCGGTTCGGGCGCCTTGAAGCCGGTCGCATAGTTGGCGAACAGCCGCACCGCGTCGCCGATCTTCCACACCGCGCCGAACTTGGGCGAGAGGCGCGAGCCGTCCTGCCCCGCACCGCTGAAGGCGGGCAGCAGCGGATCGTCGTCGGGCGAGAGGTCGTACCAGTCGAAGCGCAGCGCCGGATAGAGGAGCAGCGCCCCGTCGGCGATGCCGATCTCGTCGCCCGCGAACAGGCCGGCACGGGTGAAGTCGGTGCTTGGAAAGGCGCGCGTCGGAAACACCTCGCCGAAAGGCGGAACAGTGCCGTCGCGCAGGCCCCGCTGGCGCGTCTTGCTGATGTCGCCGCCAAAGACGAGGCGATGCGCGATCGCCCCGGTCGCTAAATCGGCGCGCGCGTCGGCGGCGGCTCCGATCACGCGGTTTTCGAAGGTGTTGAGCCGTGTGCGGTCGGCCGCAGACGTGCGGTCTTCCTCGGTATATTGATCATCCTCGCCGTCCTGCCAGTAGAGCGCGACGCGCGCGAAATCGATCGCCCCCTCGCCTTCCCAGCTCCAGTCGAACGAGACGCGCTTGCGTTTCCCGCTGTCCCAGCCTTCGAGCCGTTCGACCGATGCGCTGAGGCCCGTCAGCCCGTTGGTGTAGAGGTGGGTGTCCAAATATTCGCCCGTCAGGCGCAGCTTGTGGCCGCTCGCGGGATCATAGACGATGCGCGCGAGCGCGGCGTTCGAGCGGCCGTCCTGCGGATTGGGCTCGGTGCGCGCCGCGCCGGTCCCGCCGACGTCGCCCTTGTTGTCGAGTTCCTGCCAGTCGCGGCGGGTATAGGCGGCCATCAGCGACCAGTCGCCGCTGCGCCCCGCGAGGATCGCGGTTTCGCTATACTCCTCGTCGGCACTACTGTAGCCGGCGCGGAGGAGACCGCCGACCGTCCTGCCGGCCTCGATGAAATCGACCGGATCGGCGGTGATGAAGCTGACCGCACCCGCGAGCCCGTCGCTCCCGTAAAGCGCCGACGAAGGGCCGCGCAGGATCTCCACCGACTTGATGAGGCCGAGGTCGACATAATCGCCGCGCCCCGCCGCCTGCGCGCCGAAGCTGAAGCCGTCGGGAACGCGCACGCCGTCGACCTGGATCAGCACGCGATTGCCGCCGATGCCGCGGATATTGAAACCCTCGTTCCCCGCGCGGCCGGTCGAACCCAATGCGGCGCCGAACCGCGCGGGCTGGCGCTGGACGCTGACGCCGGGTTCGAAACGGACGAGGTCGCGGATGTCGGTGACCAGTTCGTCGGCGATCTGCTCGTCGCTCTTTACGGTGACCGTGACCGGGATATCCTCAGCCCGTGCCGCGGTGCGCGTTGCGGTAACGACGATCTGGTTCTTGCGCGCGAGCCAGTATGCGCCGTCGTCGTCCTGCGCCATCGCGGGCTGCGCGGTCGCGGCGAGCGCGACGCCCAGCGCGCTGCCAACGGCGAGGCGGGACAGGAACGGCGAACTGTAACTGGTCAAATTTCTTCCCCTTATTAATTGCTATTGATTCGCAATAGTGCGTCTCTAGGCAAGCGAGGGGCGAAGGTCAAGAATTGTGCTATTGAGAATCATTCGCCTTTAATGCGGCATGCGTCAGCGGGAAGCCCCCCTCCGCCCCGCTCGCCGCCGAGCGCATCTTCCCCTCGGGCAGAGGGGCGGCACCGAATATTCATGGGCTTTCCGCACCGGTTCGACGCGCTTTCGCCGCCGGTCGAGGATCATGCCGCGCAGTCGCCGCGGTGATCGAACAGATAGCGCGGGGCGAGGCCGATGCGCGCGCCTGTCGGACGGCGCCGCCGCGCGGGGCCAAGCGGATCGACCGGAACTACGGGCTGGTGCGCAAGAGGACGCGCGAGGCCGGCCCGGCCCCAACGGATCGTCGACCGTGACGTTCAGAAAGGTTGGGAGTTAACTTCCCGGCCCTTCATAGGCTTCGACGATACGCCCGACGATCGGGTGACGCACGACGTCGGCGCTGGTGAAGCGGCTGACGTTGATCCCTTCCAGCCCTTCGAGCCGTGCGACCGCATCGGCGAGGCCCGAAGTTGCCGGCGCGGGCAGGTCGACCTGTTTGGGGTCGCCGCAGATGACCATGCGGCTGTTCATGCCGAAGCGGGTGAGGAACATCTTCATCTGCGGGATCGTCGTATTCTGCGCCTCGTCGAGAATGATGAAGGCATCGGCGAGCGTGCGGCCGCGCATGAAAGCGAGCGGGGCAATCTCGATCTCGCCGCTCGCAATACGCCGCTCGACCTGCTCGGCGGGCAGGCAGTCGTGCAACGCATCGTAGAGCGGACGCAGATAGGGATCGACCTTTTCCTTCATGTCGCCGGGAAGGAAGCCGAGCTTTTCGCCCGCCTCGACCGCTGGACGCGACAGGATCAGGCGCTGGACGCTGCCGGTGATCAGCTGCGCGACGGCCTGCGCCACCGCGAGATAGGTCTTGCCAGTGCCTGCGGGACCGAGCGCAAAAATCACATCGTCGCGTGCGAGCGCCTGCATATAGGGAACCTGCGACGGCGCGCGCGGCACGATCGTCTTTTTGCGCGTGCGGATCATCACCGCAGGCGCTTCGCTCGCGTCGTGGCGGATGATGCCGTCGAGCGTCGGCTGCGCCGACATCGCGATCAAACCGTCGACCATGCCCGCGTCGACCTCCTGCCCCTTTTCGATGCGGTCATAAAGATCGGTGAGCACGTCGCGCGCGCGCGCGGCGGCTTCGGCCTCGCCCTCGATCTGCACGCGGTTGCCGCGCGCCGAGATATAGACGCCGAGGCGGTTCTCGATCGCGACGAGATTGCGGTCGAACTCACCGAAGAGGATGCCCAAAAGCTGCGTTCGCTCGAATTCCGCCGTCAATCGGACGCGGTCGCCGGGTTCGGCGGGGGTGGAGGCGGTCAGCGGGCGTTTCGACACGTGGGCAAGGCTCCTTCTGGCGATAGGGCGACTGTAGTCCCGCAAAGGCGGGAGTCCATCTCCTGCGGGTTCGGAATGTGACGGAAGGAGACGGAGTGTGTCTTCGCGGAGACAGCTTCCGCCCCTGGCACTAGGCGACCGCTTCCATCAGCGGTTCGGCGCCAAGGCTGTTCGGTCCGGCCGAGGCAATCCGCACATCGACCATATCGCCGATCTTCAATCCCGGCGCGATGATGTGAACCGACTGGAGCCAGGGCGATTTGCCGATCAGCTGGCCGTCGAGCTTGCCCTTGCGTTCGAGGAGTAACCGCGTCGTGCGTCCCACGGTCGCTTCGTTGAACGCCTGTTGCTGTTCGTTGAGCAGTGCCTGCAGCCGCCGAAGCCGGTCATTCATTTCGGCTTCGGAAACCTGCCCGTCCATTGTCGCCGCGGGAGTGCCCGGACGGCGCGAATATTTAAAGCTGTACGCCATCGCGTAATTGGTCGCGCGGACGATATCGAGCGTCGCCTGAAAATCCGCCTCGCTCTCGCCCGGAAAGCCGACGATGAAGTCACCCGAGATCGCGATGTCGGGGCGCGCTTCGCGGACGCGTTCGATGACACGAAGATAGCTCTCGACGCTGTGGCTGCGGTTCATCGCCGCGAGGATGCGGTCGCTGCCCGCCTGTACGGGCAGGTGGAGGAAGGGCATCAGCTTGTCGACCTCGCCATGCGCCGCGATCAGCCCGTCGGTCATGTCGTTCGGATGGCTGGTGGTGTAGCGGATGCGCTCGAGCCCGTCCTCGCGCGCAAGCGCGCGGATCAATCCGTCGAGGCCGATCGCCCGGCCCGCGCCATCCTCGCCGTCCCACGCGTTCACATTCTGCCCAAGCAGCGTGATCTCGCGCACCCCGCCCGCAACGAGCGCGCGCGCTTCGGCGATCAGGTCAGCGAAAGGCCGGCTGATCTCCGCGCCGCGCGTGTAGGGGACGACGCAATAGGTGCAGAATTTGTCGCAGCCTTCCTGCACGGTCAGGAAAGCCGTCGGGCGCTGCCCGCCCGCGCGCTTGGGGAGCGCGCCGAACTTGCTTTCGAGCGGCATGTCGAGGTCGACCGCCTTCTCGCCGCGTTCGGCGCGGGCAATCAGGTCGGGGAGGCGGTGATAGGCCTGCGGACCGACGACAACGTCGACGCTCGGCGCGCGGCGCGCGATCTCGGCGCCCTCGGCCTGCGCGACGCAGCCCGCCACCGCAATCGTCGGCGTACTGCCGTCGGCGCGCTTCAGCCGGCCGATGTCCGAATAGACTTTCTCGGCCGCCTTTTCGCGGATGTGGCAGGTGTTGAGCACGACCAAATCGGCATCGGCGCCCTCGGCCGCGGCAACATAGCCTTCGGCGCCCAGCATCTCGGCCATGCGCTCGCCGTCATAGACGTTCATCTGGCAGCCGAAGGATTTGACGTGAAAAGTCTTCTGGGAATTTGGGGGGGAGTCGGATTTCATCGGCGCGCTATAGGCGAAGCGGGGCGCGGGCGGAAGACCGGGCAATTTCCGCGGCGATTGCGGCGCGGGCCGCTTCGGCGAGCAGCTTGCGGTCGCCTTCGACGGCGTCGGGCAGCGGGTCGAGATAGTGGATCGTCAAATGAACCGGCCGTTTGCGCGCAAGCAGCCGCTTGAAATTGGCGAGCCCGGATTCGGGGTCGAGCCAGGCGATGTCGTTCGCTTCCGCGCCATAGTCGAGGAATATCGGCTGGACCTGCAGGTTCGGCGGCGTCGGCACGGCCGCCTGGAACAACGAAGCACGAAAGGGCAACAGGCCGTCGCCAGGGCCGGTCGTTCCTTCGGGAAACAACGTCACCGGCCGCCCGCGGGCGAGCGCGCTGCGGAGTTCGTTCGTCTGGTTGTGAATCTCGCGCTTCGCTTCGCGCTGGACATAGACGGTGCCATTCTGGTCGGCGAGCCAGCCGACGAGCGGCGTCGTCCCGACCTCGGCCTTCGACACAAAGGCCGATCGCGCAGCGCCGCCGAGTGCCAGGATGTCGAGCCAGCTGACATGGTTCGACACGAACAGGACATTGCGCCGCAGCCGCGTGCCGGTGGTCTTTATCCGCAGGCCGGCGATCCAGCCGACAGCGTTGAGGAAGGCCATCACCATCGGCGAGGGCCGGCCCGCGGCCCGATAGAAAAGATGCGGGACGATCAGGAAAAGAAGCGTCAGCACCATCAGGGCAAGACGGGCGACCGTCCGCCAGGTGATCGACGCGCGATCAGTCGCGCTTGCGATCGAGGGCGACACCATAAAGCTCCATGCGATGGTCGACGAGGCGGAAGCCCAGCCGTTCGGCGATCACCTTCTGCAATGCTTCGAGTTCAGGATCGACGAATTCGATCACCTTGCCCGTCTCGACATCGATCAGATGGTCGTGATGCGCCTCGGGCGCGGCCTCGTAGCGCGAGCGGCCGTCGCCGAAATCATGACGGTCGAGGATTCCCGCCTCTTCAAACAGGCGCACGGTGCGGTAAACGGTCGCGATCGAGATGCCGCTGTCGATCTTGGACGCGCGCTCATACAATGTTTCGACGTCGGGGTGATCTTCGGAATCCGAGATAACGCGCGCGATGATGCGGCGCTGCTCGGTGATGCGCAGCCCCTTTTCGTGGCACAATGCTTCGAGATCGATGGTACCGGACATGCTCGCCTTTCCTGCAAGATGCAGCCGCGTCTTTGTTATGAGAAGAGTATAGGGTCGTGCCGCTGATAGGACAAGGGCGGCGCCCGCCGGCACCGCCCCCAACCTTCTCTGTCACGGCGCATCGGCGCGCGTCAGACCTTCTTACGCTTGCGCCCACCGCCACGGCCCTTGGTGCCGAGGCCGATTTCCTTCGCCAGCGCGCGGCGCTTTTCGGCATAATTGGGCGCGACCATCGGATAGTCGGCAGGCAGGCCCCACTTCGCGCGATAGTCGTCGGGGGTCATGCCATAATGCGTCATGAGGTGACGGCGCAGCATCTTCAGCTGTTTGCCGTCCTCGAGGCATACGATATAGTCGGGCTTGACCGAAGCGCGGATGGATACCGCCGGTACAGGCTTTTCTTCGACGACGGGTTCGCTGCCCAGGCCCGACAGCGCGGCGTGGACATTATTTATCAGAATGGAGAGATCCGAAATGGCGACGCTGTTGTTGCTGACGTGCGCGGCGACAATGTCGGCGGTCAGCGTAACAAGCATCTCACTGGTATCGGCTTGATCGGACATGAGACTATTCCTTATTTTATTACCCAGAAGCATCGACAGCGAATATTGGATATTTTCTTCTGCCGTACGGATTACTGCCACTTTGGATGCAAATCCGCAATGACCGATCAGTCGGCTTTTCCACAATCACGGACCCGGCGCATCGTAACCGCATCGCGAAGAACGCCGTCGTTGCCGCGATAATAAGCAGGCCGGCGTCCGCATTCCGAAAATCCCGACCGCCGATACAGATGAACGGCGTCATTATCCGCCCGCATTTCAAGGAAATATTCGTCGGCGCCCTGGCCTGTCGCCCACAACTGCCAGTCATCCATCAATAGCGAACCAACACCGCCGCCCCGATAGTCGGGATCGACCGCCAGCAACAATAATTCGCTCTCCGGCCCGGCGATCCGTGCCGCCGAAAATCCACAAGGGCGTTCGCCGTCCCACGCGACGCGGACGCGTGCCGATGGCAACGCGAAAAGGGTCAGCAACTGCGCGCCGCTCCACGCCTCGCCATAGGCGGGATCGAAGGCGGCATCCATTACGCGCATCACCGCCGCCAGGTCTGCGACGCGCGCGGTGGCGATGTGGATATCCGCTGTCATGTCTGTGCCATGGGCTTGGCATCGGGCGCGCGGCCATAGATCGGCGTCGGCCGATCGTTCAGCGCCGCGGGCGGCAGACGAAGGAAAGACCGCGCATCGGGTAGTACCGGAAGCGCGCGGCCCCAACCGCGGCGCGTCACGAAAGCATCGGCCCGATTGCCCACCACCAGTTCGTCGCCGAGGCCGATCGCGTCATCGGGCACCAGCGAGTTCACCTCGCCGAGAGGCGACAGGTCGGCGGCAAAAGATTGCACGAACCATTGTCCATGGCCGCCCTCCATCACGACGAGCGCGCTGCCGGCCGCCGCGATCTCGTCGGCCGCACCCGCCGCGACGAGGGCGGGCGTCGAAAAGCCGCGTACGGGCACGTTCCAGCCGAGCCCGAGCGCGCGCGCCGCCGCAACGCCGATCCGCACGCCGGCAAAGCTGCCCGGCCCGCACCCGGCGGCAACGACATCGGCGCGGCCGCCGTCGGCCAGCTCGGCGATCAGCGGAACGAGCCGTTCTGCATGGCCGCGGCCGATGACATCATGACGATGATCGACGACCTCACCGGCCTCGATCAGCGCCACCGAACAGGCCTCACTCGCCGAATCGATGACCAGATATCGCATAGGGGATGAGCGAAACGCTCAGGCGATGCGGTTGAAGCGCGCGAAGTCCGGGCGCGGACTGCGCTCGAAGATCGTCGCGGGGTCGCCATAGCCGAGGGTAGAGATGAAATTGCTCTTTACATGCGGCTGGTCGGCGAAAAAGGCTTCGTCGACCGCAGCATTGTCGAAACCCGACATCGGCCCCGTATCGAGCCCGAGGGCGCGCACGGCGAGCAGGAAATAAGCGCCCTGCAGGCTCGAGTTGCGAAAAGCCGTCGTCGCGGCCAGCGCCTCGTTGCCCACGAACCAGCTGCGCGCATCGGTGTGCGGGAACAGCTCGGGCAGATGCTCGTAAAATTCATGGTCGGCGGCGATGATCGCGGTGACCGGCGCCGCAAGGATCTTTTCGGCGTTCGCGGGCAAAGCAAAGGCCGCGAGCTTTTCCTTCGCTTCGTCCGACACGCACCAGACGATCCGCGCCGGCAGGCTGTTCGCGCTCGTCGGGCCGAATTTCATCAAGTCCCAGATCGCGTGGAGCTGCGTTTCAGAGACGGGCTTGTCGAGGTAGCCGTTATAGGTGCGCGCGGTACGAAACAGCTGATCGAGAGCGCTGTCGGAAAGCGGCTCGCTCATGGGCTAACTCCTCGGAGAAAAATGATCAGACGGCGTGAACTGCCGTTACCTCGGGAACATAATGTTTCAAGAGGGACTCGATGCCATTTTTCAAAGTTGCGGACGACGAGGGGCATCCGGCACACGCTCCCTGCATCTTCAAATACACATTGCCCTTGTCGAAACCGCGATAAACAATGTCGCCGCCGTCATTTGCGACCGCGGGGCGAACGCGTGTTTCGATCAGTTCCTTGATCTGGTCGATGATATCGGCATCGGCAGGATCGTCGGCGAAGCCTTCATCCTCCGCCGGGACCGAAAAACCGGCGCTCGCGGCGTTGAACAACGGCACGCCAGCAAGGAAATGGTCCATCACGATGCCCAGCACGTCGGGCTTCAGATCGGCCCATTCGGCGCCGGGCGCGATCGTCACCGACACGAATTCGCGGCCAAAGAAGACGCCCGTCACGTCGCCGAGCGAGAAAAGCGCGCTCGCGAGCGGCGAGGCCTCGGCCTCTTCGGGGCTCGCGAAGTCGCGGGTTCCCGTCTCCATCACCGCCCGGCCGGGCAGGAATTTGAGCGTCGCGGGATTGGGCGTCGATTCGGTTTCGATCAGCATGGGGCGCATGTGGGGTTCCGCAAGCCTTTGTGCAAGATGATAGGGATGCGCTAAGGCGCGCACATGCGCCGCTTCACCCATTTTGCCGCGCTCGACTGGTCGGGCGCCCGCGGCGAACGCCAGCGCGGGATTGCGCTTGCCGTCGCCAGCGGCGCGGCGGCCCCGACGCTGGTCCGGCCCGGCCATATCTGGTCGCGCGCCGAAACCCTCGGCTGGCTCGAAGCGGCTGCAACGGCTGGCGACGATGTACTGATCGGTTTCGATTTTTCGGCAGCTTTCGCCTTCGCCGACCGGCACGCCTATTTTCCCGAATGGGCGGACAGTCCCGCCGATATGCCGGGGCTCTGGGCACTGGTCGAACGGCTGGCGGCGACCGATCCCCATTATGAGGCCGGAAGTTTCCTCGCCCATGCCGACGCACGGCGGCATTTCCGCCAGCGCGGTGGCGACGTCGGCGACCTGTTTCCTCGCGGCGGCGGGCGATTACGCATCGTCGAGCAGCATCAGCGCGAAACGAAACAGGCGGCGAGCGTCAGCAATTTCAACCTTGTCGGGCCGGCGCAGGTCGGTAAGGCCAGCCTGTCGGGGATGCGGTTGCTCCATCGCCTTCGCGGCCGGATACCGCTCTGGCCGCTCGATCCCGTGCCGCGCAGCGGTCCGCTGCTGGTCGAAATCTATACGAGCCTCGCCGCGCGCGCGGCCGGTCTGCCGCCCGGGCGCAGCAAGATCCGCGACGGCGCCACGCTCGACATGGCGCTGGCGAGGCTGGGATCGCCGCCCGTGCGGAGCCGTGGACCGATCAGCGACCATGTTGCCGACGCGCTGCTTTCCGCCGCGTGGCTGCGTTCGATCGCGGCGGAGGCGGCGCCCTGGAGCCCCACTCGGCTCACCGATCGTCTCGCACAGACCGAAGGCTGGACCTTTGGCATCGTCTGACGATCGGCCGAAATTTCGATTGTCGGATATTTCCATCCCGCCAAAAAATGCTTAGGGGGACCGAGAGCGCCGGCTTAGCTCAGTTGGTAGAGCAACCGCCTTGTAAGCGGTAGGTCGTCAGTTCGAGTCTGACAGCCGGCACCAGTCCCTGCCCCGTCGTCGAATGATGATCGCAGGACGACAATTCTTGGATTGGAAGCAGGTATTGCGGTGACGGGGCGATCACATCGCCGCCCCGCCTCCCGTCAATGGGCCAGCAAGGTGGCGAGGCGACCCTGCGCCCCATGCACCTCGACCTCGCCGCCGCGCGACCGGCGGCGTTGCCACCATTCGGCGAGCAGTTCGGCGCAGCTATGGTCGATCGAGCGCAGGTCCGACAGATTCATGCGGACGCGCCGGTCGGCGGGCAACGCATCGAGCGCGGACGACAATTTGGGCAGCGAGACGAAGCTCGCCACGCCCGCGAGACGCAATTCGTGACCATGGTCGTGTTCGCTCTGGTCGACGTCCAGCTTGAGCCGCCGCATATTTGGGACGATCTCGACCAGCGACAGGGCAAGGCCGACCAGAACGCCGGTCAACAAATCGGTTGCCACCACCATGACGAGTGTCGCCGCCCATATCACCGCCGGCAACGGCCCGTGCGATTTCAGCAGGTGGCGCACATGCCGCAGGCTGACGAGTTTCCACCCGGTCACGACCAGGATGCCGCCGAGCGCCGCCATCGGAATCTGGCGCAGCAGCCACGGCATCGCCGCGACCAGCGCGAGAATCCAGATACCGTGGAGCACCGCCGACATCCGCGTCACCGCCCCCGCCTGGACATTGGCCGAACTGCGGACGATCACGCCGGTCATCGGCAGCGCGCCGGCGGCACCGCACAGCAAATTGCCGATGCCCTGCGCCCGCAATTCCTTGTTATAATCGGTGCGGACGCCGTCGTGCATCCGGTCGACCGCCGCCGCCGACAGCAAGGTCTCGGCGCTGGCGATGAAGGCGATCGCGATCGCCGTGACCATCAAGGTCGGAGTCAGCATCGCGCCAAGCCCCGCCATCGTCGGCGGCGCGATCGCCGCGGCAATCGATTCGGGCACATCGACACGCGCAACGTCGAGGCCCGCGAACGACGCGATCAACGTAGCGGCGACGACGCCGATCAACGCGCCGGGCAGCAAGCGCAGCACGGCCGGGCGCTTCTTGTCCCAGAACAGGGTGCAGCCGATCGCGACAAGGCCGATGAACAGCGCCGGGATCGCCGGGCCGTCGAGTCCGAGGACGCGGCCCGGGATCGCGACCAGATTTTCCAGCCCGCTCGCGAGCGGGCGGGCATCGAACAGCACATGGAACTGGCCGACGACGATCAGCACGCCGATCCCCGCGAGCATCCCGTGGACGACTGCGGGCGAAATGGCGCGGAACCAGCCGCCCAATTTCATCACCCCGGCGAGAAACTGGATCAGGCCGGCGACGACGAGGATCGGACCCAGCGCCGCGAGGCCGTGGCGCTGGACGATTTCGAAAACGATCACCGCAAGGCCCGCCGCGGGGCCGCTGACCTGCAGCGGCGAACCCGCGAGCAGGCCGACGACGATCCCGCCGATGATGCCGGTAATCAAACCCTTTTCGGGCGGGACGCCCGACGCGATGGCGATGCCCATGCACAGCGGCATCGCGACGAGGAATACGACGACCGACGCGGTAAGGTCGCGCGCCAGCCAGTTGGAGGGGCGTTGCAAGGCGGTCATCGATGTCACTCGGCGGCGACCAGCGGTAGCGTGTCGGCGGCGCGGCGCGGGCCGGCGGCGAGCGCCACCGGAAGCGGACGGTCGTCGCGCATGGGTGCGAAACGGCCCGTTTCGCCATCGAGGCCGAGCACCGCGCCGGCATGGATATCGACGAACCAGCCGTGCAGCGAGATTTCGCCGCGCGCGATGCCCAAGGCGACCGACGGATGGGTGCGCAAGTGCGCGATCTGGGCGACGATATTTTCCATCGCGACGATCCGCACGCGCTGATGGTCTTCGGCTTCGGGATAGCCTTCCGCAGCGACGCGCTGCGCGGCGTGCGAGTGACGCAGCCAGGCAGCGACATTGGGCATGGTGTCGAGGCTTTCGGGGTGGACCAGCGCCTTCATCGCGCCGCAATCCGAATGACCGCAAACGATGATGTCGCGCACGCCGAGCGCGAGGACGGCATATTCCACCGTCGACGACACGCCCCCGTTTGCGGTGGCAAAGGGCGGCACGATATTGCCCGCGTTGCGGCAGACGAACAGGTCGCCGGGCTGCGCCTGCATGATATGTTCGGGCACGACGCGGGAGTCCGCGCAGGAAATCATCAACGCCTTGGGGCTTTGCCCGTCGGTGGCGAGTTTGGCGTACAGGTCGAGGTTGCTGGGGAAAACCTGCTTTTCAAAATGGAAGACGCGTCCGATCAGCTCGTTCATTCCGATACTCCTTCGCTGGGGGCCGGCCGGGCCAGGGCCCGGCCATTGGAAGGAGGCAGATAGGCGGCCTCGATTGCTGCGACGCAGCATGAATGTAAGGAATTATTGCTGCCGCGATACCGGCTTGGCGGGAGCGGCTCGCGGCAAGGCGATTTCGGCGCGCAGGCCGCCTTCGGCCCGGTTGGTCAGCGTCAGCATCCCGGCCTCGCGTTCGACCATCCGCGACACGATCGCCAGACCGAGCCCCAGTCCCTTGGTATTGCGACTGCGCGCGGCATCGAGCCGGACGAAGGGTTGCAACACGTCGGCGATGGATGCGGCGGGAATGCCTGGACCATTATCCTCGACGCGAAGGATGATCCGTTCGGAATCGCCCATCAGGCCGACCCGGACGTCCTCGCCATAATGGATGGCGTTCTCGATCAGATTGCCGACCGCCCGCTTGAAGGCGTTGGGGCGCAACGTCGCGACAAGGTGATCGGGGCCCTCATAGCATATCCGATGGCCGCGATCGGTCATGTCGTCGACCAATGTCGCGACGAGGACGGCAAGGTCGACGCGCATCGGCGCCTCTGAATCCTCGTCGCCGCCAAGATAGGCCAGCACCGAGGCAATCATCTCCTCCATCTCGGCGATATCGCGTTCGGAGGAGGCGCGCAGGTCGGTGTCGTTCGATCCGTCGATGCGCAGCTGGAGCCGCGCGAGTGGCGTGCGCAGATCATGGCCGACGGCGGCGAGCGCCTGTGTACGATCGGCGATCATCCGGCTGATCTGATCTTGCATCTGGTTGAATGCGCGGATCAGCTGGCGGACCTCGTTCGTCCCTGCTTCGCGAACGATGATACGCTCGCCCTGCCCCATGCTCTCGATCGCATGGCCAAGCGTCCTCAGTGGGCGCAAGGTCTGCCGAACCAGCAGCCCCCCCAGAATGGCGAACGCGATGGCCGGTATCAGGGCCAGCATGATCCGGTTGAATTTCAGGGCCCAGCCGGTCTCGAGCCCGTACATCTTGAAATGAACCCAGCTGCCGTCGGTCAAATTGATCTGGCCGGCGACCTTGTCGTTGCTGACGGGCGACGCCAGCTGCAATTGCAGCCCGGCACTCGCCAGCGTCGGTTCCCACTCGACCACCTGGTCGCGCATCTGCCGCAGCTCGGCCGAAAGTATATGGCGTTCGGGCGCGGTGCGCTGCCATTGGACCTTGTAGCGGTCGGTCGACAGATAGCGGGCGATCGCCGGGCGCTCGAATGCCGGTCGCTCGTCGACGAGGCGATGGACGATCACCAGATGCTCGGCCAGCCGGCGCGCCTCGTCCTCCTTGATCGAAAACTCGCCCGCGCGCTCATATAAAAGCGTGCTGACGACGAATTCCATCGTCACCGTCAGCAGGATGATCCCGACGATGCGGCCGATCAGCCCGAGCGACGGACGCGCGATCATCAAAGCCGGTTGACGCTGGTATTCAGCATATAGCCGACACCCCGGACGGTGACGAACGGTGCCGGCCGATCGTCGTCCGCCAGCTTGCGGCGCAGCCGGCTGACCAGAACGTCGATGCTGCGATCGGACGAATCGCCGACCCGGGTCCGCGACAACTCGATCAGGCGCTCGCGCGCGATCACCCGCAGCGGGTGGCTCAAAAAACTGGCGAGCAAATCGAATTCGGCGCCGGTCAGCGGGATCATGGCGCCATCGCGCGAAAAGAGCTGGCGGCGGGCAAAATCGACCGTCATCCCATCGAATTCGGCACGGTTGGACGGGGTCTCGCGGCGTTCCTCGACCACGCCGCGACGCAGCACGGCGCGGACGCGGGCGACCAGCTCGCGCGTTCCGAAGGGTTTGGCCAGATAATCGTCGGCGCCGAGTTCAAGGCCCACGACGCGATCGGTCTCGCTGCCGCGCGCGCTGATGAAGATGATGGGCACGCTGCTGCGTTGCCGGATCATCTTGCACAAATCGATGCCGCTGGTGCCCGGCAGCATAATGTCGAGCAGGATCAGGTCGATCGGCCCGGCATCGAAGGTCGCCCACATTTCGGCCGCCGTCGCCGCGGGGCGGACGATATAGCCATTTTCCTGGAGCGCCCGCGCTGTGAGCGTGCGGAGCGGCGGGTCGTCTTCCACAAGCAGGATGGTCGGAGCGGTCATGGCGGCGTGGGGAAGGCGGTTCGGGGCGAGCGTGGGAGAGGAAAGCATCCGCGCCCACGTAGGCGGGGACGGATCGAGGTCAATGGCCGCCGAACGTTTCATCGCGGATCGGGAACGCCCTATCGTCACAGAAACAAAACGATACGATCCGCGGCCTTCCCGAATCCAGGCAATGGCGTTGCAGCAATCGGCCAAAAGCGCTGGCGGGCGGCACCCGCTCCCCTCGCTCCGCCGCCCGCCCCTTGGGACCATGCCCTGTTTCCGGTAGATTGCGTCCGGCGAAGGAGAAGGCGCATGGCGGGCGGTCTGGCTATCGTATTGAGCGGCGGCGGCGCCAAGGGCGCGTTTCAGGTCGGCGTGGTCCACGAACTGGTCGTCAATCGCGGCGTCCGGATCGACATCGTCGCCGGGGTATCGACCGGCGCGATCCAGGCGCTCGGCGTCGCGCAGGACGATGTGCCCGGACTGCTCGACGCCTGGCTCGGTATCCGGGGGAACGGCTCGATTTACAAGGAGCGCCCGTTGGGGGTCGTCGGGGGCATCCTGGGCGAGGATGCGATCTACGACGCCGCACCGCTCAAAAAACTGCTCAAGGGGTTCGCCGACGAAACGAAGTTGGCGGCAAGCGGGCGCAAATTGCTGCTCGGGGTCGTCAACCTCGGCACCGGAACCTATCGCAACATCGACGAGAGCGTGCCCGGCATCCACAATTGGGTCTATGCGAGCTGCGCGATGCCCTTGTTCTTCGATCCGCTGAAGACACGCGACGGCAACGGGACGACCGAGCAATGGGTCGATGGCGGCGTGCGCGATGTGACGCCGCTCAGCGCCGCGCTCGAAATGAACCCGCGCGGGGTGATCGCCGTGCGCGCGTCGCCGGCGCCGCAACCGGGACGGCCGCGCACCTATCCGAACCTCATCAAGATCGGGCTGCGCGCGGTCGATATATTGCAGTCCGAAGTGTCGGCGAACGACCTGTCCGGGGCCGCGCTGATCAACGACCTGATCGCGGCGCGCGAGGCCCAGCTTCGCGCGCTCCAGAACGAGGGCATCGGAGGCGCACAGGCGGCGCGCATCCTGCGCCCGCTCGACGTCCAGATTTCGCGCTATCGCTTCGCGCCGATCCGGATCCTCGAGCCCGACGAGGAATATTCCGAAACGCTCGAATTCGATCCGGCGAAAATCCGCACCGCGATCGACGCCGGCCGGCGCGCGGTCGATCGCGAATGGGACGCGCTCGAACCGTTGCTGAGCTGACCGCCCGGCGCCGCTTCTTAAGCGGGCGCGGCGGCAAGTTCGCCGCGCGCCTGCCGGAACACATCCACGCTGCCCCAGATCGCCAGCATCGCCATGATCGTGGCGACGGCAAGGTCGGGCCAGCTGCGCCCGGTTCCGAACACGCCGAGCGCCGCGACCATCACCGCGATATTGCCGATCGCGTCGTTGCGCGAACAAATCCACACCGACCGCATGTTCGCATCGCCCGTGCGATAGCGATAGAGCATCAGCGCGACGACGACATTGGCGGCGAGCGCGAGCGCGCCGATCAGCCCCATTGTTTCGGCATGCGGGGCCGATCCGGCGACAAAACCCAAGACTGCCGATCCAAAGACCCAGAGCCCGAAAACCAGCATCGTCGCCGCTTTCAGCACGGCTGCGCGCGCGCGCCATGCCAGCGCCATGCCCGCGACGCCAAGGCTGATCGCATAATTGGCGCTGTCGCCCAGAAAATCGAGCGCGTCGGCCTGGAGCGCACGCGAATCCGCCGCGACGCCTGCGACGATCTCCACGCCGAACATCGCGGCATTGACGATCAGCGCAAACCACAGAATGCGCCGCCACTTGGGATCGCTCAGCGCAGTTTTGCCGCTTTTGCCGGCACAGCATTGATCGGCCATCGCCGCAGCCTCCTTCATTCTTCGAGTCGGCATCCTATATGCACCCTGTAGCAACTACAGGGTCAAGCAATGAAAATCGGCGAATTGTCGCGTGCCACCGGCACCAACATCGAAACCATCCGCTATTACGAGCGGATCGGACTGCTTCCGGCACCCGACAGGACCGCCGCGAATTACCGCAGCTATAGCGACGCGCACCGGTCGCGCCTCAGCTTCGTGCGCCATTCGCGCGAACTGGGCTTCACGATCGAGGAAATCCGCTCGCTGCTCGACCTGTCGGACGATCCGGCGCGCGACTGCGCCGCGGCGGACCGCATCGCCACCGCGCATCTGGAACAGGTCGAGCAAAAGATCGAACAGCTTGCCCGGCTTCGTGACGAGCTGACGCGCATCGTCGGGCGCTGCCGCGGCGGTATCGCCGCCGATTGCCGCGTGATCGAGGCATTGGGGGATCATCGACACTGCGAAAGCCCGCACGTCTGAGGGGAGGGATAAACGGCCTCGGGCGCTCCCCACCCGACCTCTCTGACGATAGTAGCCTGTGGGAGGTCGAGTGGGGAGCGGTCCGGGGCCGCATCCGGCGTCAGCCGGACAGAAAGGGTGGGACGATTCTGTTGCCCGGCTCGTCCCCAGCCGCTGGTTTCCGATTCTGTTGCCCGGTTCGGTCCGAACCGCGTTCTATTTGTCTAACCTTAGGCCGTGAGGCTTATCGGTTAGGCAGCAAGAGCGAGTGCTTCGTTATCGTTAGCACTTATTGGTTTTGAGCCTTGAACGGGTTACTCAGCCCGGAAGAAAATATCGTCTTTGAACACACGTCGATCCTGGTTCGGCCCCGTCAGAAGCCCGCGCACCCAAAGGAAAGCACGGGTTTGTGGTGGAGCCGCCGGGTACTGCCCCCGGGTCCGCTGTGTCTATTCCACGACACCATTTATCCTCATAGCCGGCCGAAACCGGCACCTATGCATATAGGAAGCCCGCCCGCGTTTGGAAAGGGTGCGGGCGGGCGAGTGGCCGAGAAACGGTGTAAATTATTTCCTGCGCAGTTCGTCGCGGATTTCAGCGAGCAGTTCGACCTCGGTCGGGCCCGCGGGCGCTTCGGCCGGCGCCTCCTTGCGGACCATCTTGTTCACCGCCCGCACCAGCAGGAAGATGATCCACGCCAAGATCAGGAAGTTGATCGTCGCGGTGATGAAGGCGCCATAGCCGAACATGGCGACCCCCGCTTCCTTGAGTTTCGCATAGTCGGTCGGCGAAACCCCCGCGGGAACATCGCCCAGCAGGATGAACATGTTCGAGAAATCGACCCCGCCGAAGATCGCGCCTACGACCGGCATGATGATATCCTCGGTCAGCGACTTGGTGATCGTCGCAAAGGCGCCGCCAATGATGACACCGACCGCGAGGTCGATGACATTGCCGCGCGCGATAAATTCCCTGAACTCGTTCAGCATCTTGTCGTACCCCGGATTGTTGAGCCGTGGCCGCAAAGGTGGCTCGACGATTGCACAAAGGCAAGCGCGATCCTATTATGTGTATTGTTGCGGCAAAACGCCGCCGGAGGGAGCCTGATGACCATGACCTATCGCAACGCCCGCTGGTTGATCCTGCCTGTCGCCGCGATGAGCCTGTCCGCCTGCGGGATCAACAGCGTCCCGACCAAGGAAGAAGCGGCCAAGGCCAAGTGGGCGAATGTCGAAGCCGCGTACCAGCGCCGCGCCGACCTGATCCCCAACCTCGTGGAAACCGCCAAGGGTGCGTCGCGGATCGAACAGTCGACGCTCGAAGGCGTGATCCAGGCACGCGCCTCGGCAACGCAGGTGAAGCTCAGCACCGATGATTTGAACGACCCTGCGAAGGTGCAGGCGTTCCAGCAGGCGCAGGGCAATGTGTCGGGTGCGCTCGGCCGCCTGCTCGTCACCGTCGAACAATATCCCGACCTCAAGAGCCAGGCGCGCTTCGCCGACCTGATGACCCAGCTTGAGGGCACGGAAAACCGGATCAATGTGACGGTGCAGGACTATAATGCCGCGGTGCAGGACTATAACACGACGATCCGCACCTTCCCGGACATCATCGGCGCCAAGATCGTCCATGGCGCGCAGCCGATGACGCCGTACCGCGCGGTGACGCCCAACGCCAACCAGGCGCCGAAGGTCGACTTCGGGCAATAAGGTGGGCGCACCGACCTTGTTCCGCTCACCGATAGCGGTAGCCCTTTCGGGTCTGCTACTGCTCGCGGCGCCCGTTGGTGCGCAGACCTTTCCCAAGCTCGCGGGCAATCCGGTCGTCGATCAGGCCGACATCATTCCCGCTACGGAAGAAGCCGCGCTCAATACGCAGCTGCTCGAGCTGCAGCGGAAGACCGGGCATCAGCTCGTCGTCGCGACGGTCAGCGACCTCGAGGGCCACGATGTTTCGGATTACAGCTATCGCCTCGGCCGCGAGTGGCAGATCGGCGACAAGGAGAAAGACGACGGAGTCGTCTTCCTGATCGCGCCGAACGAGCGGCGGATGAACATCTCGGTGGGCTATGGCCTCGAGCCGATCCTGACCGACGCGCTGTCAGGCCGGATCATCCGCGACGTCGTGACGCCAAAGTTTAAGGCAAACGACTATCCCGGCGGAATTCAGGACGGCGTCAATGCGATCGCCGTGCAGATCCAGCTAACGCCCGAGGAAGCCGCAGCGCGCGCCGCGGCGGCCGACAAGGCCGAGCGCGACCGCGCCAACGATGGCAATTTCGGCGGGCTCTTTTTCATCGGTTTCATCATCTTGATCTTCTTTGTCATCCCCTGGCTGTCGGGCCGCTCGCGGCGCGGCAGGAAACGGCGCAAGGGGGGGCCGTGGGGCGCCGCGCCGATCATCGTCTGGGGCGATGGCGACGATTGGGGCAATTGGGGCGGCGGCGGCGGCGGTTCGTCGTGGGGCGGCTGGAGCGGCGGCGGAGGCGGCGGCTTTGGCGGCTTCTCCGGCGGCGGCGGATCGTTCGGGGGCGGCGGCGCCTCCGGCGGCTGGTAGGGAGCGCGACACATGAAAGTCAGCCACGTCAGCGAAGCCGACCACAATATCGTCACCGCTGCGGTCGCGGCGGCCGAGGCGCATACGAGCGGCGAGATCGTCACCGTCGTGGCCGGAAAATCGAACGATTACGACGACGTCGCGCTCGTCTGGGCGAGCATCGTCGCGTTCCTCGCCATGTCGGTGATTGCGCTGTTTCCTGAATTTTATCGCGGCCTCTACGACCAGTTCACCGGCGGCTGGGGGCATGAGCTTACCGCCAACCAATGGCTCGGGACGGTGATCGCCGTCGGCGTCCTCAAATGGATCGGCATGTGGCTGATCCTGCTGTGGCGCCCGCTGCGCATGGCGCTGACGCCGCGAGCGATCAAGGCGCAGCGCGTGCGCGCGCGCGCGATCGACCTGTTCAAGGTGGGAGCCGAGGGCAAGACCGTCGGTCGCACCGGCGTCCTCCTGTATTTGAGCCTCAAGGAACATCGCGCCGATATCGTTGCGGATGAGGCGATCGCGGCGAAAGTTTCCGCCGACGTGTGGGGCGATGCGATGGCAGCGCTGATCGAATGCGTGCGCGCAGGACGACCCGGCGAAGGCATGGCCGAAGCGGTGCGCCAGATGGGAATCGTACTCGCCCACCATTTCCCGCGCGGCAGCGAAAATCCGAACGAGATTCCGGACCGCCTGATCGAACTCTGACGAAGGAACGACCATGAGCCGCCCCGGCGCCGACACGCCCATCGAGACGCGGTGGGAAGGCCGCTTCATCACCGTCAAACAGCAGGGAAGCTGGGAATATGTCTCGCGCTCGCGTGGCATCCACGCGGCGGTGATCCTCGCGATCGATGAGGACGCCGACGGCCGCCATGTCATCCTTGTCGAACAGTATCGCGTACCGCTGAAGCTCCGCTGCCTCGAACTGCCCGCCGGACTGGTCGGCGACGACACCGCAGGCGAGGCGTCCGAAAGCGCCGCCGCGCGCGAGCTCGAAGAGGAAACCGGCTATCGCGCCGACCATTGGCGCACCGTCGGCGAATTCTACAGCTCGCCGGGGATGGTCAGCGAAAGCTTTACCCTGCTCGTTGCGACCGGGCTTAATAAGGTCGGCGCCGGCGGCGGGGTCGATGGCGAGGACATCACGGTCCACCGTGTCCCCCTGACCGGGATCGCGGATTTTATCGCAAAAAAGCGCGCAGGGGGCTGCGGAATCGACGTGCGGGTGGCGCTCTTGCTGGCGGGTGGGCTGCTGGCGGAATAGCTGCCTACGGCCGGTCGGGGAGCACCGCAGGCACCTTGCCCCGCACCAGGGACAAAATGAAATCTCGACTGCGCTGCGAGCTCTTCGCCCCCGCCGGGCGGGCGCTCGGGATAAACTTCGGCCTGGAAAAGGGGTTCGTCGTCCGGCGAGTGTTGCGAAGGTTGATCTCCCTTCCCGCTTGCGGGAGGGGTCGGGGGTGAGCCTGCAACGTCGCGATCGGCCTCCCCCGCTGCGGCGAGCGAGCAAGCTCGCAAGCCTCGCTGCCGCTCCCGCAAGCGGGAGGGGAAATCGGTTCACAATCTCAACGTCCGCTCACCATCCCGAAACGGCCATGGCCGGCAGCGTCGAGTTTGTTCCCGCCGCCCGGGCCTATGCTCTTCAAAGCTGGTACGCCACCTCGACATCCCCCCAGCGGCGGCCGCCTATCACCGCGGGCATATAGACGTTGCGCACGGTGAGATAATTGATGCCGTCACCCTCCTGGCGATAGACCGTCATGAAGAACGGCGCGGTGCTGCGCTTCGCCGCGGCGTCGGTCTCGTCATAGAGGATGCGGCCGTTGCGGCAGTGCGCGGTGTCATGCTCGATGTCGCCGGTCGGCGCGCGCGAGCATTCGGTGATATGCGTCGGCAGGAACCCGTTCATGTCGCCCGCGGACGACATCTTGATTTCGGGATGGCTCGCGACAATGCGGTCGAATAGCGGTCGCCAGTGGGCATCGGCCCAGTCGCAGAGGCTGGTCCGGAAGCGTTCGGGGTTCGAGTTCGGGACGCGGACATAGTCGGTGTCGAAAAGCTGCTCCATCGTCAGCTCGCCGCGCGCAAGGGCGGTTTCGGCCAACCCGACGAATTCGTCGCGCACCTTGGCCGCGAGTGCGACGATCGCCGAATCCTGCGGGCTGACCCCCGCCGAAATTACCGCGTTGAACATGCGGTTCGACACATGTTCCATCGACAGGATCGAATCGCGCGTGCCGTCGAGCGTCGAACTGTTGTCGCGTACGGAGGCGACAACGCCGTCGAGCGCCTCGCGCACCTTCGCGCCATTGGCGTGGACCATCGCGCTCGACTGCGCGATGCGGTCGCTCTGGTCGTCGAGCAGCGCAACGAGATGCGTCGCATCGTGAAGCGCGTCGGTGATCGTTTCGAACTGCGCCTCGGCGCGGCTCGACTGTTCGACCCCCGACTGGATCTCGGCGACAAGTCCGCTCGCCTCGGCGGCAAGGCTGCCGATGCTGCGGCGGATTTCGTCGGTCGCGCCGCGCGTGTTCTGCGCGAGCTTCTTCACCTCGGCGGCGACGACCGCAAAGGTGCGGCCGGCATCGCCCGCGCGTTCGGCCTCGATCGCGGCGTTGAGCGCCAGCATGTTGGTGGTCTTGGCGATCGACTCAATCGACTGGCTGACCTGCTGCACCTGCTCCATCACCGCGGCGAAATTGGTGACATGCGCTCCCAGCCGCGCGATGAGGTCGATGACCGAGCGAAATTCGGTGACCGCCATGTTGACACGCTCGGCGCCCGCATCGAGCTGTTCGCACGCCCGCGCCGACAGCAGTTTCGCTTCGTCGGTCGAATCGGCGATCTGGCGCTGGTCGGCCTCCAGGCTGACGACATATTCCTCGAGCCGGCCGAGTTCGCCGATCTGCCGCTCCATCTGGTCGGTCGCGCGCTTGATCCGTCCCGCGGCGTCGCTGCACCCGACGGCGAGCTCGCCGCAGTCGCTGGCGACCGACTGGTCGAGGATCGGCTCCACCGGGTTGATCGGATCATATTTCATTGGCTCGCCCACGTCCCTGAATGATCGAGAAGCTATGACCGGCAATGGTTAACGGGCGGTCAATGGTGCTGGGCCGAAGGACAAGGACTTGGGCGATCGGCGGACGTCCCCTCCCCCTTTGGTCATCGCGGTTTAGGCCGGGGCCGGACGGAGCAAAGACCGCGCAACAATTCCAAAGGTCAGGAAAGGTCAGCCCCATGCGCCGCCCGGTCTGGAGCTCGCGGCTTGCCGGCCGCACCCGGCGCGCGCCACCCTTGCCGTATCCGAACGCCAGGCAGCAGCGGTCATTCTCCACCAAATGAAAGAGCCGAATCAAGGCTGGCACGCCCGGATAATGTAGGAAAGGGCTTTTTGCAGACGTCGGCTTTAGGGGGGGAAGCTGCCATCTCGCGACCTCTAGCGGCAACTGTCGGCGTTTGCCGCGAGGTGCAAGCTCGCGGTCCAGATGTTGCCTCCCGCCGCTTTACGTGAACGTAAAGTGATTGCGCGCGGCGCGCGGACGCGATACCCCTGTCGCATGTTTTTCGGCTTTCTCGACGAGCTTCGCGCCGCAGGCATTCCCGCCAGCCTCAAAGAGCATCTGATGCTGCTGGAGGCGCTCGACCGCGAGGTGATCGATCGCAGCCCCGAGCAATTCTATTATCTCAGCCGCGCGATCTATGTGAAGGACGAAGGGCAGCTCGACCGGTTCGACCAGGTGTTCAACAAGGTCTTCAAGGGTATCATCTCCGACTACGGCCAGAACCCCGTCGACGTCCCCGCCGACTGGCTGAAAGCGGTTGCCGAGAAATTCCTGACCCCCGAGGAAATGGCGGCGATCGAGTCGCTCGGCGATTGGGACAAGATCATGGAGACGCTGAAACAGCGGCTCGAGGAACAGCAGAAACGCCACGAAGGGGGCAGCAAGTGGATCGGCACCGGCGGCACCTCGCCCTTCGGCAACTCGGGCTATAATCCCGAAGGTGTGCGGATCGGCGGCGAGAGCAAGCACAAGCGTGCGCTGAAGGTCTGGGAAAAGCGCGAGTTCCAGAATCTCGACAACACCAGGGAACTCGGCACCCGCAACATCAAGATCGCGCTCCGCCGCCTGCGCAAGTTCGCCCGCGAGGGCGCCGCCGACGAGCTCGACATTCCGGGCACGATCGACGGCACCGCGCGGCAGGGCTGGCTGGACATCAAGATGCGCCCCGAACGGCGCAACGCGGTCAAGCTGCTGCTCTTCCTCGACGTCGGCGGGTCGATGGACCCGTTCATCAAGCTGTGCGAGGAATTGTTCAGCGCCGCGACCACGGAATTCAAAAATCTCGAATTCTTCTATTTCCATAACTGCCCCTATGAAGGGGTGTGGAAGGACAATAAGCGCCGCTGGTCCGAACGGCACCAGATGTGGGATATCCTGCACAAATATGGGCATGACTATAAAGTGATCTTCGTCGGCGACGCGTCGATGAGCGCCTATGAAATCACCCATCCGGGCGGCAGCGTCGAACATTTCAACGAGGAATCGGGCGCGGTGTGGCTCCAGCGGATCACCCATGTCTATCCCGCCGCGGTGTGGCTCAATCCGGTGCCCGAGCAGCATTGGGGCTACACCCAGTCGGTCAAGCTGATCAAACAGCTGATGAACGACCGCATGTACCCGCTGACCCTCGCGGGGCTCGACGACGCGATGCGCGAGTTGACGCGGAAGCATTGACGCGGCGTGGGCGGGGTGTAGGGGCGCGAAGATGATCGACCTCCCCCTCGTCACCATCCTGTTGCTTACCGGCTTCATCAACCTGATCGGCGCGCTCGCTTATGCCGCGCGCATCGCCGGGGTGCGGACGCGGCGGATTGCGATGTCGTTCGCACTGTTCAACATCCTCGTGCTCTTCTCGCGCACGTCGAACAGCTTTCTCGGCCCTTTCCTCGCCAAGCGGATCGAGACACGCATCCACGACGGCAGCGGCGCGTCGCTGTTCATCGATATGCAGCTGGTGCTTGCCGCGGCGAGTGTCGCGACGTTGATCGGCATATTGCTGGTGCCGACGGGACAGCGAATGTTTGCCGCCGCGATCGGCTGGTATCAGGACAACCGTTCGACGACGAAACTCGCGCTGAAGGCCATGAGCCCAGGCGGAGCGCGCACGCTTGGCCAGTCGCTGACCTTCCCCAGCCTGTCGCACCTCAAGAGCTGGAAAATGCCCAAGGGCATCGGCTGGGGCGTGCTGATCGCCAATTGCCTCGCGCAATCTCTCTTGGCAGTCGGCGTCGTCGCCTCGCTCTACGCCGGCTATCTCGCGCCCGAGTTCCGCGTCACCGCGTCGCAGCTCTCGGCGCTGATCAACGGTTTCGCGACGATCCTCCTGTTCGCCTTCATCGACCCGCAGCTCTCGGTGATGACCGACGATGCGGTCGAGGGCAAAGTCGACGAGGCCGATTTCCGCCGCGCAATCACCCTCATCTCCTTGAGCCGCCTCGCCGGCACGATCCTCGCGCAAGCGCTGCTGCTGCCCGCCGCGATGCTGATCGCCTGGGTCGCCGTCCATGTCTGAACCGGAGCGCGGTCACAGCCGTTTCCATGCCGTCCGCGCGCGGCTGGAGGCGATGGCGGTCGATCCCGGACCGCGCGGCTGGTTCCTCGAATTCCTCGTCTTCGGTTTCAAACAGGGCTGGGCGTGCCTGTTCGGCGCGCTGATGCTCGCGCTGTTGCTCGGCACGCATCTGTTCTGGCCCGATGATGCGCCGCTCCACCGTTATGACGCAATCACGATCGGCGCGGTGCTGATCCAGCTCGCCATGCTTGCCTTCCGGCTCGAAACGCCGAAGGAGGCGCTTGTCATCCTGATCTTCCACATCGTCGGCACGGTGATGGAGCTGTTCAAGACCGCCGCAGGATCGTGGCAATATCCCGAGGCGAGCCTGCTCCACATCGGCGCGGTGCCGCTGTTCTCGGGCTTCATGTATGCCGCGGTCGGCAGCTATATCGCGCGCGTCTGGGGTATCTTCGACTTCCGCTACACCGGCTACCCGCCGCGGTGGACGAGCTATGCGCTCGCTGCCGCCATCTATGTCAATTTCTTCGCGCACCATTGGACCTACGACATCCGCTGGTTGCTGTTCGCGGCGACCGCGCTGCTCTTCTGGCGCTGTCAGGTGTGGTTCCGGCCGCTGCATGTCCACCGGCGGATGCCGTTGCTCGTCGGCTGGGGGCTGGTCGCGCTGTTCATCTGGTTCGCCGAAAATATCGGCACCTTCGCGCGCGCCTGGACCTATCCCAGCCAGGACGATGGCTGGCACATGGTCGGTGTGGAGAAACTGGGCAGCTGGTACCTGCTGATGATCATCTCGTTCGTGCTCGTCAGCATCGTCCAGCGACCGAAGACGCCCGATTAACCGAAGGGCTTGTCGATCGACGGCGGCGGTTCGCTGAACCATTTCGGTCCCGTCTCGGTCATGTGGAAACAATCCTCGAGCCGGATGCCGAACTCGCCGGGGATATAGATGCCGGGCTCGTTCGAGAAGCACATGCCGGGCGCGAGCTTCGTCGTCTCGCCGCGCACCAGATTGACCGGTTCGTGCCCGTCGAGCCCGATGCCGTGGCCGGTGCGGTGCGAGGTGCCGGGCAGCTTGTAACCGGGTCCCCAGCCGAGCCCCGCATAATAGCTACGCACCGCATCGTCGACCGCGCCCGCGGGCGTGCCGAGCTTCGCCGCGGCGAAGGCGACGTCCTGCCCCTTGCGCATCTGGTCCCACACCTGCCGCTGCCGCGCGCTCGCCTTGCCGTAGACGAAGCTGCGCGAAATGTCCGACTGATAGCCGTGGACGGTCGCGCCGCAGTCCATGAGCACGACCTCGCCCTCGCGCACCGCCTGCGGCTTGCCCGACCCGTGCGGATAGGCGCTCGCTTCGCCGAGCAGGATCAGCTCGAACTCGCTCTTGCCGCCGAGCGCCTCGGTCGCGGCTTTCATGATCGCGCCGATGTCGGCGGGCGTCATCCCCGCCTCGATGCGCGGCGCGGTGTGGCGATAGGCGGCAAGCGTGATGTCGGCGGCGATCTGCATCAGCGCGATTTCGGCGGGCGACTTGTGCATCCGGCAGCCGCGCACCACGGGCGCACCGTTGACCACCGTCGCCTCCGGCATCGCCCTTTCGAGCCCGTCGACTGCGAAATAGCGCACCGTTTCCTCGACGCCGATCCGGCCTTTGGTCAGCCCCCGCTCGCCGAGCCACGCCGCCACCGCAGCGAGCGGATTTTCATCCTCGTTCCACGTCAGCACCTCGGCCTCGATGCCAAGGCTTTCGCGCACCGACGGTTCCTCGAAGAATGGCGTCACGATCGCCACCTCGCCTTCGCGGGTCAGGATCGCAGCGGTCAGCCGCTCGCTTCGCCACCATTCGACCCCGGTGAAATAGATGAGGCTCGACCCGGGTTCGATCAGCAGCGCGCCGATATCGTTCGCCGCCATCAACTCCTTCGCCCTGGCGATGCGCGCCATGCGTTCGGTCTTGCCGATCGGCACCGCCTTGGCGGCCAGGTCGGGAAGTCCGGCGGTATCGGCGGCGAATACCGGCGCTGGCAAGGCGACAGCGAAGCCGGCCAGCGTCGCGGTGCCCATAAATTGCCGTCGGTGCATCATCGTCCCCTCCTTCAGTAGATCAGCAGGTCCGCAATCTCCTCGCGCCACCCTGCCTCGTCGGGCAGCGCCAGCGCATCGAGATCGCCCGGCGTCGCCGCCGCATCGTCGACCCACTCGCGCAGGCCCGGTCCGCCGTTGATCACATCGATCGCGAGCACATCGTCGGTATATTCATATTTGAAATCCTTGCCGCGCCAGATCGGATAATCGGGATAGAGGCTGCGGATCGCTTTGAAGCCGAGCGCCTGCACGCGCCACGGGCGGAACGACGCATGGTCGTACCACGCCCCCTCGGCATGGATATGGATTCCGTTGTTGAGCTGTTTCATATGCTTGTGGAAGGTCGGTTCGAACCAGATGTCGCGCAGCTTGCATCCGGCCAGCCATTCGGGCGCCAGCCGCTGCATTTCGCCGATCACCGCCTTGGCATCGATATCGGGCGCCCCGAAGAGTTCGAGCGGGCGCGTCGTGCCGCGGCCTTCGCTGAGCGTCGCGCCCTCAACCATCACGGTGCCGGCATAGGCGCGCGCCATGTTGACGTTCGCGGCGTTCGGGCTGGGGTTGATCCAGACGCGCTCCATCGGCCAGCCAAAGCCGGGGCCTTCGGGCTGCCACCCGTCCATTTCGACCACGCGGTAATCGACGTCGAGATTGAAGTGGCGGATGAACCAGCGCCCCATTTCTCCCATCGTGAGGCCGTGGCGCATCACCATCGGGCCCGCACCGACGAAACTTTCCCATCCGGGCAGCAGCCGCGTTCCCTCGACGGGGCGGCCCGCAGGGTTCGGACGGTCGAGCACCCATATCGCCTTGCCATGCTCGGCCGCGGCCTCGAGCACATAGAGCAGGGTGGTGACATAAGTGTAGATGCGGCAGCCAAGGTCCTGCAGATCGACGAGCATCACGTCGAAGCTGTGCATCGACTGCCCTGACGGGCGGCGCACTTCGCCATAGAGGCTGAACACCGGCACGCCATAGACCGGATCGGTGAAGTCGGGCGACTCCATCATATTGTCCTGCAGGTCGCCGCGCACGCCATGCTGCGGCCCGAACACCGCGGTCACGTCGATCCCCGCCGCGACGAGCGCGTCGATACTATGCGTCAGGTTCGCGGTGATCGAGGCGGGGTGCGCGAGCAGCGCGACGCGCTTGCCCTCGAGCGGTTTGCGAAGCGCCGGGTCGGCGAGCAGGCGGTCGATACCGAAAAGCGTCGTCATGCCCGCCCGCGTGCCTCAAGCGTGAGCGCAAAGCAATCGGGATGGTGGAAGTCGGGCTTGCCCGACGGGTGCGCGAGCGCCCAATAGCTTTTGGTGCCGTCGAGTTCCTCGATCACCGCCGACAGCGCGAGCTTTGCGCCGACGTCGGGGAAGATGCCGGGTTCGACCCGCAGGGCATAGGCCTGCTCATCGCGCTCGACCACCATTTCCCACGGTGCGAGTTCGTCGGTGCGCAGCAGCGAGCGATAATCGTCGAACTGGTAGCAGGCCCAGCGCCCGTCGGGGCCGTAGTTGAATTCGGTATAATCGGGCTGGCCTTCCTCGGTCAGGAACGCCTCGAAACAAGTGCTTTCCCATAATCCGTCGGTGGCGCTGTCGGCGATGACGAGTTCGCCTTCGCCCGGGGGCAGGACGAGATCGGCGATCGCCCCGTCGACAATATAGCGAAGCGCGAATCCCTCCTCGAACGACAGGCCGACCTCGACCGCGACCGACCGCACCGCCTTGCCCGGCGTATCGGGGTGGCAGATCAGTTCCTTGCGCATGCTATCCAAATATCAAACCCCATGCTAAGCGCCCCCCGCGTTTAAAGAGACCCGCTATGACCAACTATAAATCCGACCTGCTGCGCCTTCTCGACGAGCGAGGCTATATCCACCAGATGACCGACGCGGAAGGGCTCGATGCGCTCGCCGCCGGGCAGGTCGTCCCCGGATATATCGGTTTCGACGCAACCGCGCCGTCGCTGCACGTCGGCAGCCTCGTCCAGATCATGATGCTGCGCCGCCTGCAACAGACGGGGCACAAGCCGGTCGTGCTGATGGGCGGCGGCACGACGCGGATCGGCGACCCCACGGGGCGCGACGAAAGCCGCAAGATGCTGTCGGACGAGACGATCGCCGCGAACATCGCGTCGATCTTCAGCATCTTCCAGCGGTTCCTCATCTTCGGCGATGGTCCGACCGACGCGGTGATGGTCGATAATCAGGACTGGCTTGGCAGGCTCGGCTATATCGAACTGCTGCAGGAAGTCGGCACGCATTTCACGATCAACCGGATGATGACCTTCGATTCGGTCAAGCTGCGGCTCGAGCGCGAACAGCCGATGACCTTTCTCGAATTCAATTATATGATCCTGCAGGGCTATGATTTCCGCCATCTGTCGAAGGCGATGGGCGTCCGGCTGCAGATGGGCGGGTCGGACCAGTGGGGCAATATCGTCAACGGCATGGAGCTTGGCCGCCGCATGGATGGCGCCGACCTTTATGGCCTGACGACTCCTTTGCTGACCACCGCTGCGGGGGCGAAAATGGGCAAAACCGCGGCCGGCGCGGTGTGGCTCAATCCCGCACAGCTGTCCCATTTTGACTATTGGCAATATTGGCGCAACTGCGACGACCGCGACGTCGGCAAGTTCCTGAAGCTGTTCACCGACCTGCCGCTCGCCGAGATCGCGCGATTGGAAAAGCTCGAAGGCGCCGAGATCAACGAGGCGAAGAAGATCCTTGCGAACGAAGCGACCGCGATGTGCCGCGGCGAAGAGGCCGCAAGGGCCGCCTCGGAGACCGCCGCGCAAACCTTTGAAAAGGGGCAGATTGGCGGCGACCTTCCGCAAGCCGTCGCGCCCGCCGAAGGGATCAGCGTCGTCGACGCGCTGCGCGAATTGGGCTTTGCAGCGTCGAACAAGGAGGCGCGCCGCAAGCTCGACGAGGGCGCGGTAAAGGTCGACGGGACCGTAGTCCGCGACCCGCACCAGCTGATCCAGCCCGGCGAGAATGCCGTTCCGCTGAGCCTCGGATCAAAAAAACATGGTCTTGTGGTGCGGTAGCGCGCAGAAAAGCGTTTACCACTTCTTCAGCAATCGGATGGATCGTCATGCCCAAATCAACAAGGTCCACGAACATGCGCAAGATCGACACCAGCAAGGCCCATTATGTCGGCCTCGACCAGCGGATCGCTCCGCGTAGCGACGTCTATTGCCGCCTGCCCTTCGTCATGCCCGACGGACGGCAGGAAATGTGCACCTGCGTCAACATCAGCGCGGACGGTATGCTGATGCGCTTCGAACGCGGGCTGGAGATCGGCGACCTCGTCGTGTTTCGCATGCCGATCGTCGGCCGGATCGCGGCAAAAGTCGTCTGGTCGATCGGCGGCAAGACCGGTGTCCAGTTCGACAAGTCGATCTCGGTCGAGGATTATCTGCCGATGATCCGCGCCATGGGCGCCAGAGGCGACGTCAACTAACCGCTCCGCAGCAGCGGCACCGCCGCATCGCGTTCAAAGAGATAAAGGCAGAGCCGCACCGCTTCGGCCCGCGCGCCCTCCATCCCGCCGTCACGCTCGACGAACAGCCGCGCGTCGTCATGCGCGACGGGCAGCAGGCGCACCAGCTGTTCGGGCGTCGCGAGCCTATAATCGGCATCGCCCGATTGCTTGAGCCCGAGCAGTTCGCCGCCGCCGCGCAATTCCAGATCCTTTTCGGCGATCACGAAACCATCGTTGGTTTCGCGCATCAGCGCCAGCCGCTCGCGCGCGGTGTCCGACAGATTTTGCGAGCGGAGCAGCAGGCACACCGATTTCGCGGCGCCACGCCCGACGCGGCCGCGCAACTGGTGCAGCTGCGCCAGCCCGAAATTTTCGGCATGTTCGACGATCATCAGGCTCGCGGCGGGCACGTCGACCCCGACTTCGATCACCGTCGTCGCAACGAGGACGCCGATTTCGCCCGCCTGAAAGCGCGCCATGACCTCGTCCTTCTCGGGGCCTTTCATCCGGCCGTGGACAAGCCCCACCCGTGCATCGCCCAGTCGCTCGCGCAGCAACGCCGCGCGATCCTCGGCCGCCGCCAGTTCGCTCCCTTCGCTTTCGGCGACGAGCGGGCACACCCAATAGGCCTGCGCGCCGGTGGCGAGGTGGCGGTCGAGCGAGTCCACCACATCGTCGAGCCGGTCGAGCGAGATGACGCGCGTATCGACCGGGGTGCGGCCGGGGGGCATTTCGTCGATCTGCGACACATCCATCTCGCCATGATTGGCGAGTTGCAGCGTGCGCGGGATCGGGGTTGCGGTCATTACGAGCAAATGCGGGGGGCGTGCGGCCTTTTGCGTGAGCATCAATCGCTGCGCGACGCCGAAGCGATGCTGTTCGTCGACCACGACGAGAGCGAGATCGCGGTAATTCACCGCCTGCTGGAAGATCGCGTGCGTGCCGACGAGGATGTCGATGCTGCCGTCGGCGAGCCCCATCAGCGTCGATTCGCGCGCCTTGCCCTTGTCGCGCCCGGTCAGTATCGCGAGGTTGACCGGCAGGCCCGACAGCATGCGCTGCAAGGTCGCAAAATGCTGGCGCGCGAGGATTTCGGTCGGCGCGAGCAGCGCCGCCTGCGTCCCCGCCTCGACCGCCGCGAGCATCGCGCGCAGCGCGACGAGCGTCTTGCCCGACCCGACATCGCCCTGCAACATCCGCAGCATCGGCGTGTCCTGCGCCATGTCGCCCGCAATCTCGCGCCCGACACGCTCCTGCGCGCCGGTCAGCCCGAACGGCAATTTCAGCGCATCGGTCAGCCGCCCGTCGCCGACGATCGACCGGCCCTTGCGCGTGCGCAGACCCTGCCGGATCAGCATCAGCGCGACCTGGCTCGCGAAAATCTCGTCATAAGCGAGCCGGTCGCGCGCCGGCTCGTCGCGCGGGCTGGCGTGCGCACGCTCCATCGCCTCGTTCCACGCGGGCCATCCGCGACTGGCAAGAAGCGGCGCGTCGATCCATTCGGCGAGATCGGGCCGCCGTTCTAGCGCCACCGCAGCGAGCTGCGACAGCCGTGCGTTCGTCAACCCCTCGGTCAGCGGATAGACGGGCTCATGCTCGGCAATCCCCGCCTCGTCGCCAGGCTCGGCCACATGGTCGGGATGCACGATCTGGCGCATGTCGCCATAAAGGTCGAGCCGCCCCGATACCCGGCGTTTGTCGCCGAGCGGAAACAGCTTGCGCGCGAGCCCCGACGTGCGTCCGAAGTAGACGAGCCGGACGTGGTCGCCCGCGCTGTCGAACGCGTCGACCCCGAAGGGCGCGCGCGGGCTGCGGCCTGGGCGATAATCCTGTGCCGTCAGCTCGACGATGATCGTCTGGCCCGCCTGCGCCTGATCGAGCCGGTCGACCGGAAAGCGCGAGATGAGCCCGGTCGGCAGGTGGAACAACACATCGACGACGCGTTCGAGCCCCAGCCGCGTCAGCGGCTTGGCAAGCTGCGGCCCGACGCCTTTCAGGTCGGTCAGCGCGGCAAAGAGCGGATTGAGTATCTCGGGTCGCATCGCTAGGGCGTGTCTAGCCTCGTCTTTCCGTTCGTGTCGAGCGAAGTCGAGACACCCCGATGGCAAGCGCCGGGCCGATGGGCATCTCGACTTCGCTCGATGCGAACGGGATGGGGAAGGTCCATCAACGCCTCGCCGAGCCGCTCAAGAAGAATTGCCATGCAAGACCGCCTCAAACGCCTGAAATTTCGCGCCTGGCACCGCGGCACGCGCGAGGCCGATTATATGATCGGCGGCTTCTTCGACCGCTATTCGGCGGAATGGAGCGAGGAAGAGATCGCGTGGTACGAGGTGGTCGTCGAAGAGGATGACGTCGACATCATGGCGTGGGCGCTTGGTACCGGCGAGCCCCCCGCGCACCTCGACCGCCCCGACATGATCGCCGCGATGCGCCGGCTGGATTATATCCCGCTGCCATGACCCGCCCTGCCGCCGATATTTTCGCCGCGATTGCGCCAGCGTCCGCGCCGCTGACCCTGGCGCGCACCGCCGACGGTTTCCTGCCGCTGCTGCTCGCCGACCTCGCGCGTGCCAGCGACAAGCGCCTCGTCTATGTCGCGACCGACGATGCGGCGATGCAGGCGGTTGCCGACGCCGCGCCCTTTTTCGCGCCCGACCTGATCGTCCACCGCTTTCCAGCATGGGACTGCCTGCCCTATGACCGCGCAGGGCCTTCGATGCGCGTCAGCGCCGACCGGCTCGCGACGCTCTCGGCTCTGCAACTGCCTGCGAAGCGCGGCGAACTGATCCTGACCACCGTCGCCGCGATCACCCAGCGCACGCTCACCCCCTTCCGAATCCGCCAGCTCGCGACGACGCTCGCGCCGGGGCAGCGGATCGACCGCGACGCGCTCGCCGAATTGCTCGTGTCGAACGGCTTCAGCCGCGTGGACACCGTCGCCGACCAGGGTGAGTTCGCGGTGCGCGGCGGCATCCTCGACCTCTTCCCGGCGGGTGAAGAAAATGGCCTGCGCGTCGATTTCTTCGGCGACGAGATCGAGAGCATCCGCCGATTCGACCCCGCCGACCAACGCAGCCTTGGACCGGCCAAGGCGCTGCAACTGCTCCCTGCCAGCGAAACTTTGCTGGACGAAGCGACGATCAAACGCTTCCGATCCGGCTATCGCGACCTGTTCGGCGCGCAGGCGACCGGCGACCCGCTGTATCAGGCGGTCAGCGACGGCCGACGGCAGGCGGGCATGGACCATTGGCTGCCCTTGTTCGAGGAACGGCTGGCAACCCTGTTCGATCATATCGATCCCGCGACCCCCGTGCTGCGTGGACACCGCACCGACGCGACCGCCGAGACGCGCTTCGCCGCGATCGCCGACTATCATGCGAACCGCGTCGCCGCCGAGCGCGAGTCACCGGGAAGCTATCGCCCGCTTGGGCCCGCAACGCTTTATCTGACCGACGCCGAATGGGCCGGTGCAGCCAAAGCGCGTCCGATCCATATCGTCACGCCGTTCGACGTTCCGCCCTCCGCAGCGGTCGTCGACCTCGAAACCTTTGCCGCGCGCGATTTTACGCCCGAGCGCACCGCCGACCTCAACGTCTACGACAAAGTCGCCGACCATCTGTCCGACGAGCGTCGCAAGGGCCGTCGCACGATCATCGCCAGCTATTCGGGGGGCGCGCGCGAACGCCTGTCGGGGCTGCTCCGCGATCACGGCGTCACCTCGCTCGCGCCCGTCGACAGCTGGCAGGATGCGCTCGGCACCGCTTCGGCGGAAAGCGGCGGCACGACCGCGATGGTCGTCCTGCCGCTCGACCACGGCTTTGCGAGCGACGCGATCAGCCTGCTCACCGAACAGGATATCCTCGGCGAGCGCCTCGTTCGGCGGCAGAAACGCCGCAAAAGCGCCGACGCGTTCCTCGCCGAGCTTGCGACGCTGAGCGTCGGTGACCTCGTCGTCCATCTCGATCATGGCATCGGCCGCTACGAGGGGTTGACGCAAATCCCGGTCGGGAGCAGCCCGCACGACTGCGTCGCGCTCACCTACGCGGGCGGCGACAAGCTCTATGTCCCTGTCGAGAATCTCGACGTGCTTTCGCGCTATGGCGGCGAGAGCGAGGGGGTCGCGCTCGACAAATTGGGCGGCGAGGCGTGGCAGCGCCGCAAGGCGCGGATGAAGGAGCGCATCCGCGAGATCGCGGGCGAACTGCTCGCGACCGCGGCACAGCGCGCGCTGCGTTCGGGCGAATTGCTCGCGCAGGACGCCGCCTACCCCGCTTTCGCCGACCGCTTCCCCTATCAGGAAACCGACGATCAGGACCGCGCGATCAGCGACGTCCTTGCCGACATGGCGTCGGGGCGGCCGATGGACCGGCTCGTCTGCGGCGACGTCGGGTTCGGCAAGACCGAAGTTGCTTTGCGCGCCGCGTTCGTCGCAGCGATGGCGGGGGTGCAGGTTGCCGTGGTCGTCCCCACCACCTTGCTCGCGCGCCAGCACTACACGAACTTCGTCGAACGCTTCAAAGGCTTCCCGATCGAGATCGGGCGCCTGTCGCGCCTCGTCCCCGCCGCCGAAGCGCAAAAGACGCGCGACGGGCTGGCGAGCGGACAGATCGACATCGTCGTCGGCACGCACGCGGTGATCGCGAAATCGGTCGAATTCAAGAATCTCGGCCTCGTCATCGTCGACGAGGAACAGCGTTTTGGCGTCGTGCACAAGGAGCGGCTGAAGCAGCTCAAGGCCGACGTCCATGTGCTGACGCTGACCGCGACGCCGATCCCGCGCACGCTGCAGATGGCGATGTCGGGCCTCCGCGAACTCAGCGTCATCCAGACGCCTCCGGTCGATCGTTTGGCGGTCCGCACCTATGTCGCGCCCTGGGATCCGGTGGTGATCCGCGAGGCGCTGCTGCGCGAGCATGATCGCGGCGGGCAAAGCTTTTTCGTCACCCCGCGGATCAAGGACCTGCCCGACATTGAGGAGTTCCTGCGCACGCGGGTGCCCGAAATCAAATATGTCGTCGCGCACGGCCAGATGGCGCCGGGCGAGGTCGAGGAGCGGATGAGCGCTTTCTACGACCGCAAATATGATGTCCTCGTCTCCACCACGATCGTCGAAAGCGGGCTCGATATCCCGAGCGCCAATACGCTGATCGTCCACCGTGCCGACCGTTTCGGCCTCGCGCAGCTTTACCAGCTGCGCGGGCGCGTCGGGCGGTCGAAGACGCGCGCCTATGCTTACCTCACGACGATGGAGGGCGGCGCGATCACCGACACCGCCGAGAAGCGGCTCAAGCTGCTCGGCGACCTCGACACCTTGGGAGCCGGCTTCCAACTCGCGAGCCACGACCTCGACATTCGCGGCGCAGGCAATCTCGTTGGCGACGAGCAGTCGGGGCATATTCGCGAGGTCGGCTTCGAACTGTATCAGTCGATGCTCGAGGAGGCGATCCTCGTCGCCAAGGCCGAGGGCATGGGCGCCGCGCCGCCGCGCGAAGCGCTGTCGCCGGTCATCACCGTCGACGCGCCGATCCTGATCCCCGAGGATTATGTTCCCGACCTGCCGCTGCGCATGGCGCTCTATCGCCGCCTCAACGAGGCCGAAGATCGCGCCGCGCTCGACGCCTTCGCCGCCGAGATGATCGACCGTTTCGGTCCGCTCCCGCCCGAGACCGCGAACCTCGTCCAGCTGATGGAGATCAAGGCGAACGCAAAGATGGCTGGCATCGCCAAGCTCGACGTCGGCACCAAGGGCGCGCTCGTCAGCTTTCACGGCGACCAGTTCGCGAACGTCCCGGGCCTCATCGCCTATGTCGAACGGCTGAAGGGCCGCGCGCGCATCCGCCCCGACAACAAGTTGTCGATCAGCGGCGATTGGGTCAGCACGGGCGCGCGATTGAACGGGGCGCTGCAGCTATCTAAGGGGTTGGGCAAGCTGGCGCGGCAAGCCGCCTAGGCGTCCATCAACGCCAGCAACTGATCCAAGGGCACCGGCCCAGATTTCAGAAACCCCTGCCAGGTCGCGACGCCGAGCTCGGACAGGCGCGCCAGCTGCCACTCGTTCTCGATCCCTTCGGCAACTACCAGCAGCCCCAGCGCACGCGCCAGGTCGACGATCGCGCGCACGACGATGCGGTCGCGGTCGCTGCCGTCGATCGTACGCGTAAAGCCGCTGTCGATCTTGAGATAATCGATCGGGAGACGCGCCAGCAGCGACAGGCTGGAATAGCCCGTGCCGAAGTCGTCGATCGCGATGGCGACGCCCAGCGCCCGGATCTGGGCGAGCTGTTCGGCGGCGCTTGCCGGATCGCTGAGCATCGCCTGTTCGGTAAGTTCGAGGGTGAGCCGGTCGGGGTCGACTTTCGCGGCCCTGGCCATCGCGGCGAAGCGACCGGCAAATTCGGGATCGCCGAGGTCGGCGGCCGTGATATTGAGCGAGACGCGCAGCCTGGCGAGCGCCCGCGGCCACCTCGCCATTTCGGCGAGCGCGACGCGGTGCGCATGTTCGGTCAGTTCGCACTCGAGCCGCGCGGCGCGCGCGGCGGTCACCAGCGGCCCCGCGCCGAGCAGCCCGAGTTCGGGATGCTGCCAGCGCAGCAACGCCTCGACCCCCGTCATCTCGCCCGTCGCGACGTCATATTGCGGCTGATAATGGATCACGACCTCGTTCCGCGACAGCGCGGCATGGACCATGACCCCGTCGCGCGCCGACGCCGGGCGCGCGAGTTGGTCGCACGCCGCGCGCAGCTGTTCGCCGACCGATTCGTCGCGCGTGATGAGCGCCGCTGCGATACGGATCGACAGGCGCCCGTTCGGATCGCCGACGATCGGTTCGGCCAGCGCGACGTGCAGCGCGCGTTCCTGGGCACGCAACGCACCGAGCGACATCGGGGCCGATGGCACGATCAGGAAGCGCGGGCCATCGAGCCGTTCGACGCACGACCCCTGCCCAAATTCGTCGCTCGCGAAATTTTCAAGCCGGCGGCCGATTTCGTCGAGCACCGAATCGCCCGTGGCGGTGCCTGCACTGTTGTTGATGCGCGCCATCTGGTCGACCTGGACCAGGAGGACGCCGGCGTCGGCATCGTGCCGCGCCTGCAGTGTTTCAAGTTTGCGGGCGCAGGCGGAAAGGGACTCGGAAAGGCGATTCATGGCGGTCCCTCTATCAGGCTTTGCTTGCCAAGCGCTTCCCTTTTGCACCACAATATGCGCGTGGCTGCCACATTATCCCAACATGCCGCATCGACGGCCCCCCTGATTGACGGCATTGGCCGGCGAATCAGCTATTTGCGCCTGTCGGTTACCGACCGCTGCGATCTGCGCTGCCGCTATTGCATGGCCGAAGACATGACCTTCCTGCCCCGATCCGCGGTGCTCAGCATAGAGGAAATGGGCGAACTTGCCGAGCGCTTCGTCGCGCGCGGGATCCGGCGAATCCGCTTGACCGGCGGCGAGCCGCTGGTGCGGCGCGGAATCGATACGCTTGCGATGCGTCTCGGCGCGATGATCGGCCATGGGCTCGACGAACTCACGCTCACCACCAATGCGATGCGGCTCGCCGACCATGCGCCGATGCTGGCCGCAGCGGGGGTGCGCCGCATCAACGTCAGCCTCGATACGCTCGACGCCGCCGCCTTTCGCCATATCACCCGCGTCGGCGATCTGGCCGTGGCGCTCGCCGGGATCGATGCGGCGCGCAGCGCCGGGCTGGCGGTCAAGGTCAACATGGTCGCGCTCGCCGGGCTTAACGAAGACCAGCTGCTGCCCATGCTCGATTATTGCGCCGCGACGGGCTGCGACCTGACGCTCATCGAGACGATGCCGCTGGGCGAGGTCGAGGCGGATCGCAGCGATCATTACATCCCGCTCCACCAGTTTGTCGCACCGCTTCGCGATGCGCGCGCGATCTATCCAATCGACAAGCGCACCGGCGGCCCGGCGCGCTATTTCGCGGTCGAGGGCAGCCCGGTCACGCTCGGGCTGATCACGCCGCTCAGCGACAATTTCTGCGCGACCTGCAACCGCATCCGCCTGACTGTCGAGGGGCGCGTCTATATGTGCCTCGGCCAGGACGATCATGTCGACCTGCGCGCGGCGCTGCGCGACGGCGGCGATGTCGACGGCTTGATCGATGCCGCTTTGGCTGGCAAACCGCGCGCGCATGACTTTCACATCGAACGAAAGTCCACACCGGCGGTCGCGCGTCATATGAGTGCAACGGGCGGCTGAAAAGCAGCCCCGTTATTCGAAGGCACGGGGGAACCGGACCAATATGAATCGCAAGATCGCGCTAGTCGCATCGAACGCGCCCGCGGCCATGGAAGCCGAGGCCGAACTGCGGCCGCTCTACGACTTTGTCGACCTGGCCGAGGCCGAGCTGCTCATCGCGCTCGGCGGCGACGGCTTCCTGTTACACATGCTGCACCAGCTGCTCGACCAGCGGCGCAGCCTGCCGGTCTTCGGGATGAATCGCGGGACGATCGGTTTCCTGATGAACGAATTTCGCGTCGAGGGGCTGATCGACCGGCTCGCCGCGGCGCGGCCGTTCCTGATCCATCCGCTGGCGGGCGATATCACGACGATCAGCGGCGAGCGGCATATCCTGCCCGCGATCAACGAGATTTCGCTGCTGCGCGAAACGCGGCAGGCGGCGAAGCTCGAAGTGATGATCAACGAACGGACGATGCTCGAGGAACTGGCGTGCGACGGCGTGCTCGTGGCGACGCCCGCGGGATCGACCGCCTATAACCTCAGCGCCAACGGTCCGATCCTGCCGCTCGAATCCGAAATGCTCGCGCTGACGCCGATCAGTCCCTTCCGCCCGCGCCGCTGGCGTGGGGCGCTGGTTCCCGAATCGACGAGCATCCGTTTCAACGTGCGCGAGGCGGCAAAGCGCCCGGTGAGCGCCGTCGCCGACCAGCGCGAAATCCGCGACGTGAAGACCGTGCTGGTCACGACCGACCGTAGCCGGCCGCTGACTTTACTGTTCGATCCCGACCAGGGACTGGACGAACGCATCGCGATGGAACAATTTATCGTTTGAGGCGCGTTTGCATTGCGGGCCGGTCCCGCAACAAATTGTGCCAATACCCTCTTGCAAAATCGTTCGGGCAGCGGCAAAGGGGCCGCCTTGCCCGCCACGGCGGAGTGTTCCTCGGTAGCTCAGCGGTAGAGCAATCGACTGTTAATCGATGGGTCGTAGGTTCGAATCCTACCCGGGGAGCCATTCACCAGCATCATCCATGGCTGTCTCTGCGTCATCCTGATCGCAGCAATCGACGCGCGGATATCACCGATCAAGCCATGATGGGTTCCACGCCGGTTCGCGATGCCGGTGGCCCGGCGGACTTGCCCGCGCGATCCGGCGAGAGCGATGCCGCCAGGACCCTCGATAAAAACGCACCCGCCCGCGCCCGGTCGAAACCAGGCGCGGGCGAAGCTCGACATCGTTGCGATGTGCCGGGCGGTCAATAATCCCAGACGGCGGGCACCGCGCGGAAGGCGTCGCCCGCCATGGCCACATGATAGATCGATGGAAAGGGAAGGTGCGTCGCGACGAATGCTTCGCGCGTCTCGGCGAATTGGCGCAAGAGGCCGATCCGGACCCGCGCGGCTTCCTCGGGATCATGCTCGAAGCCATTGAACCATTCGGGCTGCTCGAACCCGACCTGGAAGATCGCGTCGCCGACGAAGGTCAGCCGGTCGCCGCGCGATGCGACGCGAACGATGCAATGCCCCGGCGTGTGTCCGCCGGTAAGCTGCGCGGTGACACCCGGCGCGACTTGCGCCTCGGTTTCGAACGTGCGGATCTGGCTGCCATATTGTTCCATGAACCGTTTGGCCGTGGCGCGAAGCGCATCGGGGAAGCCCTGCGGCATCAGTGTCTTCGAGAAATCGGGATCCTTCCAGAATTCGACTTCGGCGGCGGCAACATGGACGCGCAGGTCGGAACGCAGCCGTTCGTGCGTTCCGTCGATGACCAGCCCGCCGATATGGTCCATATGCATATGCGTGATCACGACGTCGGTGATCGACGAAAGCGCGATCACCGCCGCCTCGAGCCGCTGCACCAGCCGGCCGGCCTTTTCAAGCTTGAGGTTCGGGTCCATCCCCAGCCCCGCATCGACAAGGATGACTTGGTCGCCGCTGCGCACGACCAGCACGTTCAGCGGCCATTCGGCGATTTCCCGGGGCAGGAATTGCGCGTCCAGCCAGTCGTCGAGCACGTCCGGTTCGACATTATGCGCGAGGACATGCGACGGGATCGGCAATATGCCGTCGCTGATAACCAATATCTCGATGTCGCCGACGTTCAGCGCGTACCGCGACGGAACCGGCTCGTCGATAGCGGGGCCGTCGGATTTCAGGATGGTGTTGATCGTCATGTCGCTCTCCTCTTTGCAGCGTTGCGAAGCGCGGACATCCCGCATTTTGGTCGGAACCGATATCGTGCGGCCCGACAGGAACCGGAATACCGACGGCGCAGGCCCCCTGCACCTTGGCACAGGCTCGACTCACGGAGCGCATCATGTCCCCCGTCCGGTTCCCTTTCGTTCGCCCGGTTGCTATGCCTCGACCCTCGCAACCTGCGCTGCCATCGCCTAGGAACATGTCTTGCGGCACCTTGCCCGGTTCGATCTCAACCTGCTGCGGGTCTTCGACGCGATTTTTGCGAAAGGCGGCGTGTCGGCGGCGGCGCGCCACCTGAACCTGTCGCAACCCGCGATCAGCCACGCGCTGGCCCGGCTGCGCACGCAATTCGACGATCCGCTCTTCGTCCGGCAGGGCAACCGGCTCGTCCCGACGTCGGCGGCGCGGGCGATCGCCGGTCCGGTGCGCGAAGCCTTGCGCGGGCTCGACGTCGCGCTCGACGCCGCGGCCGCCTTCGACCCCGCAGGGTCGACCCGCGAGTTTCGCATCGGCGTCCGGCTGTCGGGCGAGATGCCGCGTTTTTCGTCGCTCGTGGCGCGGGTGCGCGCCGAGGCGCCATATGTCGCGTTGGCCAGCGTCACCTTTCGCCGCCGCGATCTCGTCGCGATGCTCGCAAATGGCGACCTCGACCTCGCGCTCGACGTCTCCCTGCCCGCCGACGACCGGATGTGCCGCCATTATCTTGGCACCGAGCCCCTCGTCGTCGTCGCACGCAAGGGGCATCCGTGCATCGACGGGACGATCGATCTCGACACCTATCTGGCGCTCGACCATATCGTTGCGACCGCGCGGCCCTATGGCCCGGGGATCGAGGATATGGCGCTCGACCGCCTGGGGCTGACGCGTCGCGTCGCGGTGCGGTGCCAGCATGCGATCACCGCCTGGCAGATTGTCGCGGCGTCCGACATGCTGTTCGCGCTGCCCAGGTCGCATGCCGCAGTGCTCGATGCGATGTGGCCGATGCAGCTCGTCGACCTGCCGCTACCGGTCGAATCGGGTGGCAATTATCTCTATTGGCATCAGGCGGCGCAGGCCGATCCGGGTCTCGGCTGGCTGCGCGCGATCATCATCGACGAGCTGGCCAGGGCCGTCTAGTCATTCCGATAGTGAATATAAATTATTCGATCCTATCATTATCCTTGATGGGTCGGCGCCGCTAGGGTCTTGGCGAAAATCACCGGAGACCCACAAAATGACCGAAATCGAACTCCAAGCCGAGTTGAACGACCTGCGCATGTCGAAGGAGGCGCAGCCACTGTTCGACGCGGTGAAGCGCCACATCGCCGACAATGTCGACCCGATCACCGAGGAATTTTTCCGCCTTGGTGAAGGCCGCGCCGATCGCTGGAGCTGGGCGCCGGGGCAATTAGAGTTGCTCGAAGGCGCGAAGAACAAGGCAAAGGCCGCCGGCCTCTGGAATTTCTTCCTGCCGCATGGCGACACGGGCACGCCGCTCACCAACCTCGACTATGCCTATATCGCCGCCGAGCTTGGCAAATCGCCGCTCGCGTCGGAATCGCTGAACTGTTCGGCGCCCGACACGGGCAATATGGAAGTACTCGAAATGGTCGGCACGCCCGAACAGAAGGAGCGCTGGCTGAAGCCGCTTCTGAACGGCGAAATCCGGTCGGCCTATGTGATGACCGAACCCGGCGTCGCCTCGTCCGACGCAAGCAACCTCGAAACCAGCGCGGTGCTCGACGGCGACGAATGGGTGATCAACGGCGAGAAATATTTCATCAGCGGCGCGGGCGATCCGCGCTGCAAGATCCTGATCTGCATGCTCAAGACCAATCCCGAGGCGTCGCGCAAGGGCCAGCATTCGCAGATCCTCGTGCCGATGGACACGCCGGGGGTGCAGGTGCTCGGCCCGATGCGCGTGTTCGGCGCCGACCATGCGCCGCAGGGACATATGCACATGCGCTTCGACAATGTCCGCGTCCCGCGCGAGAATATCCTGCTTGGCGAGGGCCGCGGATTCGAGATTTCGCAGATGCGCCTCGGCCCGGGCCGCATCCACCACTGCATGCGCACGATCGGCAAGGCCGAAGTCGCGCTCGACCTGATGGTAAAGCGTGGCAATTCGCGCACCGCCTTTGGCCGCCCCTTGTCGCAGCTTGGCAAGAATCTGGAGGTGATCGCCCGTGCGCGCGTCGAGATCGAGGCGATGCGCCTGATCGTGCTCAAGGCCGCCAAGGCGATGGATCTGCTCGGCAATCGCGAGGCACGCGTTTGGGTCAGCATGGCGAAGGCGATGGTCCCCGAACGCGCCTGCCGGATCATCGACGAAGCGATCCAGATCCACGGCGCGACCGGCATCTCGCACTGGACCCCGCTCGCCGACCTTTACGCCGACGTGCGCCACCTGCGCTTCGCCGACGGGCCGGACGAGGTTCATTATATGGTGGTCGGCCGCGACGAACTCGCGCGCCATTGATCGCGCGGGCGGCGGTCGCGCACCGCCGCCCGGACATCATCCCGGCCCCTCGGTCAGCGCGAGCGCCCCGAGCAGCCCGGTGTTCTCGCCGAGTGCCGGCGCGACGAGGATCTCCGCGACGTTCCCCGCAAAATAACCTGCCGCCGCCGTGGCGGCTTCCAACCGCACGCGGTCGAGCAGGCCGGGCGTCGCCATCACGCCGCCGCCGAGTATGATGCGCGCGGGTTCGAGGATCGCCTGAAAGGTCTGCGCCGCCTGCGCGAGATACCAGGCGATGACCTGGTGCCCGATATGATCGTCGGGCAGGTCCGACAGCGACGCGCCCCAGCGCGCAAGGATCGACGGGCCCGCGGCCAGCCCCTCCAGACAGTCGCCGTGGAACGGGCAATGCCCCGCGAACCCCGCGTCCGCGGGATGGCGCGGCATGCGGATATGTCCCATCTCGGGGTGGCTGAGGCCGCGGATAAGCCGCCCGCCGACCACCGCGCCGCCGCCGATGCCGGTGCCGACCGTCAGATACAGCGCCGAATTCATTCCCTGCCCCGCGCCCCATTTCCATTCGGCGAGCGCGGCGCCATTGACGTCGGTGTCGATCATCACCGGGCAACCAAAGGCGCGCGCGAAAGGCCTCGCGATATCGGCATCGCTCCAGTGCGGCTTCGTGGTGCGCGTGATGTGGCCCCATGTGGGCGATGCGCGATCGAGGTCGAGCGGGCCGAAGCTGGCGATGCCGACCGCGACATACTCGCCGCCCTGCGCGCGCAGCCAATCGACCGCGGCCGGGATGGTTTCGTCGGGACGCGTGGTGTCGATGCGGGTGCGCGCGTGGATCTGGCGCGTCGCGTCGCCGACACCCACGATGAACTTGGTCCCGCCCGCTTCGATCAGCGCAATTTTCCCGTCCATATGCATCCCCTGCCCGCCCGTAATCCGCGCGTTGGTCCCCGGGGCGCGATAGCGCGCTTCGCCATGGACTGCCACGGCTTCGGTGTCGCGCCTGCCGGTCAGCGTGCCGCGACGCGCGCCCAGTCGAGGTCGAAACGCGCCAGATATTTGCGCAGCCGGTCGGCGTCGTTGGTCGATTTGCGTTCCGTGCGCGATGCCGAAAACAGCGATCGGCCCGCCGCCGACAAGCTGCCGCTCTGCCGGCAAACGGTGACGACATAGGCAAGTTGCACTCTGTCGAACGGATCGATCGCGCGAAGCCGGCTCGCGGGCAGCAGCGCGTCGAGCGGGTCTCCCCCGGCATCACCGCCCGACCACAAGGATTGCAACCGGGCGGTCTCGAACGCCACCGCAGCCGAATCGATCCGGCCCGCCGGGCTGAGCGTCGCCATGCGGGTAACGCTCGCCGCCAGGTCGCGGAAATTGCCTTTCCAGGGAGCGGCCGGACTCTCCGCGAAGGCGAGATATGTTTCGCGTGCCTCCTTGTTGAAGGTGACGCGCGCGCCCTCGCGCTCCGCAAACCGTTCCAGCTCATAATCGAGATTGGGCGCGATGTCCTCGCGGCGCTGCGCGAGCCCGGGCAGACTGAACGTCCAGAGATTGAGCCGCGCGAACAGATCCTCGCGAAATCGTCCGGCGTCGACCTCGCCCATCAGTTCGCGATTGGTACCGGCGATCAACTGGAATTCGCTGCGCGCCTCGCTGTCGGCACCGACAGGAAGGAAACGCCCTTCCTCGATCGCGCGCAGGATCATCGCCTGTTCGTCGAGACCGAGTTCGCCGACCTCGTCGAGGAAGAGCAGCCCCTTGTCGGCCGATTTGAGCAGGCCCGGGCGATCCTGCGCCGCGCCGGTGAAAGCGCCCTTGCGGTGCCCGAACAGCGCCGACATCGCGCTGTCGCCCTTCAGCGTTGCGCAATTGACCTCGACAAAGGGTCCGGCAATCTGGTGTCGCAGCTTTTTCAGCTCATATATCTTGCGTGCCAACTGGCTCTTGCCCGCACCCGTCGGGCCCATCAGCAGGATCGGCGCACGACTGCGCACCGCGACCTGCTCGATCTCGTCGATCATCCGGTTAAAGGCGTCGTTCCGCGTTTCGATGCCACTTTTCAGGAAGCTCGCGCTCTCGGCGCTCGCTTCGGCAAAGCGCGTCGCGATGCTGTCGTAGCGCGACAGGTCGAGGTCGATGGCATTCCAGGTGCCGATCGGTTGCGGCGCGCCGCGTTGCGGCTGAGTCTGGAGCAGCCGACCGGGCAGGTAGCGCGCCTCGGTGAGCAGAAAGAGACAGATTTGCGCGACGTGCGTCCCCGTCGTGATGTGGATCAGATAGTCCTGATTGTCGGGGTCGAATGGAAAAGCGCGGGCGAAATCTAGCAACTTTCCATACACCTCCTCGAAATCCCAGGCGTCGTCGAAGTTGAGCAGCTGTTGCACGACCTCGGTCTCGGGCGACACGTCGCGGATATCGGCAGCGACATAATCGGCAAGCCGGCGATGATAGCTGCCGTGGAGAAGGATGAAGCGATCGACCCGCAAATCTTCCTGCATGCAGATGCTGACCGTCGGCCGCCATTTGCTCCAGCGCGACGGGCCGAACTTGGCGGCATCGAGCGTCGAGCCGAGGAATCCGATGACGGTGACGGGCTTCATGCAATTTTTATATTATAGGATAAATCACGATACAAGATAATCGTCTTTTACGCATCATGACCCAAGGTCAGGATCATGAGGAGAAATTTTTTCGGCTTAAAACCAGCGTCTTATAATTTCCCTTCGTTCGTTTCGAAATTTGGCACGGCTCCTGCAAAACATCTTGCGTCGGGGCTCACGTCCCCCGGCGCAGTGGAACGGAGGGGCGGCCGGAATGGGCTGGCCGCCCCCGAGGACCGGCAAGAGATTTCAAAGGAGTTGGACGATGGCCAACAAGACCCTGTTTTCCTCGGCGCTCGCGCGCTTCCTGCCGCGCGCCGATGCGACGAATGAAGCCGGCGGCGTCGCTTATGCCTATGGCCCCCAAGCCAGGCTCGCACAGCTCGCCGCCACCGGCACGCTGGCGGACGGCTATTATTCCGGCGCCGATGCGCAGCTCGCCGATGTTCTGGCGGCCGCGCAGGCGGTATCGCCCGCATTCGTCGCCAAGGCCGCGGTCTATGCCCGTCAGGCGGGCGCGATGAAGGATATGCCGGCGCTGCTCGCCGCCTATCTCACCATCGCCGATCCCGACCTCGCGGTGCGCGTCTTCGGCCGCGTGATCGACAATGGCCGCATGCTGCGCAACTTCGTGCAGATCATGCGGTCGGGCCAGGTCGGCCGCCGTTCGCTCGGTTCGCGTCCCAAGCGGCTCGTCCGCGAGTGGCTGGAAAAGGCCTCGATGCCGCAGCTCATGGCCGCGGCGACGGGCAACAACCCCAGCCTCGCCGATATCGTCCGCATGGTCCACCCGGCGCCAGCTTCGGCCGAGCGGCGTGCCTTCTATGGCTGGCTGATCGGCAAGCCCTATGATGTCGCGGCACTGCCTGCGGAAATCGCGGCGTTCGAGATCTGGAAGCGCGACCCCGCGGGGCCGCTGCCCCCGGTGCCGTTCGAATGGCTGACCGCCTTTCCGCTGACCGCACAGCAGTGGGCAGAGCTTTCCGGCCGGATCGGCTGGCAGGCGCTGCGCATGAACCTCAACACGCTGGCGCGGGGCGGAGCGTTCGACGTGAAGGGAGTCACCGAAGCCGTCGCGGCGCGGTTGTCGGATGCCGATACGATCGCCCGGGTCCGTCCGGCGCCGTATCAGCTGATGGTCGCGCTGGGTCAGGTCGGCGACGCGGTTCCGCTGCGCGTCCAGGCGGCGCTCGAAGAGGCGCTCGAACTGTCGCTCAGGGCGGTTCCGGTGCTGGCGGGCAATGTCGTGGTCTGTCCGGATGTCTCGGGCTCGATGAGCTGGGCGGCGACCGGATATCGCAAGGGCGCGACCTCCGCAGTCCGTTGCATCGACATCGCGGCGCTCGTCGCGGCGGCGGTGCTGCGCACCAACAGGCAGGCACTGGTGATGCCGTTCGATGTCGATGTTGTCGACATGGCGCTCGATCCCAGGGCGCGCGTCGCGGTCAACGCGGCGCGGCTGGCGGCGATCGGCGGCGGCGGTACCAATGTCTCGGCCCCGCTCGCCCGGCTCAATGCCGAGCGCGCAAGCGTCGATACGGTGGTGATCGTGTCCGACAACGAAAGCTGGATCGATCCCTCGCGCCACGGCGCCACGGCGACGATGAACGCGTGGACGAAGCTGAAGGCCCGCAACCCGGGCGCGAAGCTGATCTGCATCGACATCCAGCCTTATGGCACCACGCAGGCGCCGGATACCAAGGGGGACCGGAAGGACATCATGAATGTCGGTGGATTCACCGACGCGGTCTTCGACGCCATGGCGCGCTTCGCTTCCGGCGAAACGCGCGACTGGGTCCAGATCGTCAACGAAACGGAGGTTTGAACTAGGGTCACGGCGAATGTCGGAAAGGACTACATTGATAATGTGGCGGTCGCGGGTTCGAATCCCGTCACAGGAATGTAGCTTAAAGACCGCCGTCTCATCACATCTCGTCGCTGCGAGACACTTTCATGCTGGCAAATGCCGGCGGGACTACATCGGTCAGGCCGAAAGGCCCGCGGTTCGACTCCGCACCGGAGAAATCCGGATGTCTCGCCACACACTCGTTGCCAGCACCCCAAACAGGTCGGCGAATGCCGGCGGGACTACAGGGTCAGAGCGTCCGCTTCATCGCGGAAGGTCGGCGGTTCAAGTCCGCCCCCCGGCACGCCGGAGTAGCTCAGGAAAAATGTCTCGCCACGCCTCGTCGCCGGCACCATGAAGAACAGGAAGAAGGAGGTCAGCCATGACCCAGACGAGCTATGAAGTGATGAATGTCGAGGGCGGACGCCCGGTCAAGATGTGGACGCGCGGCGTACCCGTCGAGGACATGGCGCGCGCGCAGCTGACCAAGGCGGCGAAAATGCCGTTCGTGTTCAAACATGTTGCCGCGATGCCAGACGTCCATGTCGGCATCGGCGCCACCGTCGGATCGGTGATCCCGACGAAAGGCGCGGTGATCCCGGCGGCGGTCGGCGTCGATATCGGCTGCGGCATGATGGCCGCGCGCACCACGCTGATGGCGCACGACCTGCCCGACAATCTGGAGGGCATCCGCAGCGCGATCGAGGCGGCGGTTCCGCACGGCCGGTCGGTCGGGCGCGGCCAGCGCGACCATGGTTCGTGGGGCGATCCCCCGGCCGCGATCGTCGACGCCTGGGCGACGCTCGCCGAGCGCTTCGGTCATATCGTCGCCAAGCATCCGCGGCTGAAAAACACCAACAACCTGACGCATCTGGGAACGCTCGGAACGGGCAACCATTTCATCGAGCTGTGCCTCGATACCGAGGCGCGGGTGTGGGTGATGCTGCATTCGGGGTCGCGCGGCGTCGGCAACGCGATCGGCACATACTTCATCGAATTGGCGAAGAAGGACATGCGCAAGTGGTTCATCAACCTGCCCGACGAGGACCTAGCCTACTTCCCGGAAGGGACCGACCATTTCGACGATTATGTCGAGGCGGTCGGCTGGGCGCAGGACTTTGCCGCGCTGAACCGGCGCATGATGATGGCGAACGTCATCGCCGCGCTCCGCCTCCAGATCGCCAAGCCCTTCGAGGCCCAGGCCGAAGCGGTGAACTGCCACCACAATTATGTGACGCGCGAGAACCATTTCGGCGAGAATGTGCTCGTCACCAGAAAGGGTGCCGTGCGCGCGGCGAAAGGCACAATGGGGATCATTCCGGGTTCGATGGGCGCGAAATCGTTCATCGTGCGCGGACTGGGCAACCCGGAGTCGTTCGACAGCTGCAGCCATGGCGCGGGCCGCGTCATGAGCCGCACCGCGGCGAAGAAGCTCGTCACGCTCGACGAGCATATCGCCGACACCGCGGGTGTCGAATGCCGCAAGGACGAAGGCGTCATCGACGAGACGCCGAAGGCGTACAAGCCGATCGAGGCGGTGATGGCGGCGCAGGCCGACCTCGTCGAGATCGTCCATACGCTGAAGCAGGTGGTGTGCGTGAAGGGGTGACCCCTTCACGCCGCCGTCGGGGGGAGGCACCATGCGCGACCGGGTCGCCGAATGGCGGCAGGACGGCCGACATCCGACGATCGGAAGGAAATGGGCTGGAGGTTCTGGTGGATGCCTCGGTCGCTTGGTTTCTATAAGCAGTAGAGAATTTATGATCATCATCGACGGATCGGAAGGCGAAGGCGGAGGGCAGGTGCTGCGCTACGCGTGCGCGCTGGCGCTCATGACCGGGCAGCCCTTCACGATCGAGAACATCCGCGGGGGACGCGAGAAGCCGGGGTTGATGCGCCAGCATGTGACCGCGATCGAGGCGGCGTGCGTGATCGGCGGCGCCGAATGCTCGGGGCTGGCCGTGGGGTCGAACAGCATCGGCTTCCGACCCGGCCGCGTGACGCCGGGCGACTATCATTTCGCGGTCGGCACCGCGGGGAGCACCGGGCTCGTCCTCCAGACGATCCTCGTGCCGCTGATGACCGCCGACGCGCCGTCGCGGCTTGTGATCGAGGGCGGGACGCATGCGATGGCCGCACCACCGTTCGACTTTATCGAGCGCACGCTGCTGCCCGTCATCAATCGCGTGGGCCCGACGGTGTCGGCGCGGCTTGTGCGCCATGGCTTTTTCCCGCGCGGCGGCGGGCGGATCGAGGTCGATATCGCGCCCGCGCCGCTCCGTCCGGTCGAATATATCGATCGCGGCGCGCGGCGCGGCGTGTCGGTGACCGCCATCGTCGCGGGCGTTCCCTTCGACATCGCCCAGCGCGAACTCGCGACCGCGCGAAAGACGCTGCCCGAATGGCCCGAGGAGGCTTTTGTCACGCGGCAGGTCCCGGCCGAACAGGGTCCGGGCAATGCGTTGCTGGTCGAAGCGGAATTCGAGCATGTCACCGAGATCATGGCGGGCTTCGGCAAGCTCGGCCTTCCCGCCGAGCGGCTTGCGCAGACCGCGGCGAAACGCATGGCGGGCTATCTCGCAAGCGATGCGTTCGCGGGCCCCTATCTGCAGGACCAGCTGCTGTTGCCGATGGCCTTCGCGCGCGGCGGCGCGTTCACGACGGTCAAGCCGGGCGGGCATATGCACACCGCCGCTGGCCTGATCGAGCGCTTCACCGGCACGCGATTCCGGGTGTCGGGCCGCGACGACGGCCGGCATCTGGTCGAAGTGGTTGCCTGATCGCCGCGGCGGGGGCCTTGAAGCGACCCAAGGCCCCGTCCGCGTCGATTCATCTTGGCGTGCGGCTCCTTAGCGGCCTAAGCATATGCGCGACCAAGGAGATATGACCGCCGATGTCCGACCCGCGACAAGAAAGCCATCCCGACATCCGCGAAGCCGTGCGCCGCCTGTGTGCCGGTTTTCCCGGCGAATATTGGCAGGCGCTCGACCGTGACCGCATCTATCCGACCGAATTCGTCCGCACGCTGACCGAAGCCGGCTTCCTGTCGGTGCTGATCCCCGAAGATTATGGCGGGTCGGGCCTCGGCCTTGGCGCGGCGACTGCGGTGCTCGAGGAAATCCACCGGTCGGGCTGCAACGGCGGCGCGTGCCATGCGCAGATGTACACGATGGGCACGCTGCTGAAACATGGATCCGAAGCGCAGAAACAGGCCTATCTGCCCGCGATTGCCAGCGGCGAGCTGCGGCTGCAGGCGTTCGGGGTCACCGAACCGACCGCGGGGACCGACACCACGCGTATCCGCACCTTCGCCAAGCGGGTCGGCGACAATTATATCGTCAACGGGCAGAAGATCTGGATCAGCCGCGCCGAACATTCGGACCTGATGGTGCTGCTATGCCGCACGACGCCGCGCGAGGAATGCGCCAAGTCTTCCGACGGGATGAGCGTGCTGCTTGTCGACATGCGCGAGGCGCAGGGCAACGGCCTCACCATCCGGCCGGTGCGGACGATGCTCAACCATGCGACGACCGAGCTGTTCTTCGACGACCTTGAAGTTCCCGCGGCGAACCTGATCGGCGAGGAGGGCAAGGGCTTTCGCTACATTCTCTCGGGCATGAACGCCGAACGCATCCTGATCGCGTCCGAATGCATCGGCGACGGCCGCTTCTTCGTCGACCGCGCATCGGCCTATGCGAAGGAGCGCGCGGTGTTCGGCCGCCCGATCGGTGAAAATCAGGGCGTGCAATTCCCGATCGCGCGCGCCTGGGTCCAGATTGCCGCCGCCGCCGAGATGGTCGACAAGGCGGCGCGCCTGTTCGACGCGGGCGCGGATTGCGGGACCGAGGCCAATATGGCGAAGATGCTGGCGTCGGAGGCAAGCTGGTATGCCGCCGACATGTGCATCCAGACCCACGGCGGGTTCGGCTTTGCCGAAGAATATGACATCGAGCGCAAGTTCCGCGAGACGCGGCTGTATCAAGTCGCGCCGATCAGCACCAATTTGATCCTGAGCCATGTCGCGACGCACGCGCTCGGCCTGCCCAAAAGCTTCTGAGGGCGCGATGGACGATTATTCCGCCTGGGTGGGCCGCAGCGAGACGCGCACCGATATCGCCGCGCCCGCCCCGCTCGCCGGCCTCGCCGCGCTGCTCGACCATGATGTTTCGCCATGGACGCCGGGCACCGTCCCGCCGCTCGGCCACTGGCTCTATTTCCTGCCCGATGCGCGCCAGTCGGCGATCGGCGCCGACGGCCACCCGCGCCGCGACGAGCATGGCCTGCTCCCGCCGACGCCGTTGCCGCGACGCATGTGGGCGGGCAGCCGGATCGCGTTCCTGTCGCCTGTCGCGGTCGGCGCGGCGCTGACGCGCGTCACCACAATCGACGCGATCAAGCCGAAACGCGGCGCGAGCGGCGATCTGCTGTTCGTCACGGTGCGCCACGATATTGCCGCCGACGGCGTCCCCGCGATCCGCGAGGAACAGGACATCGTGTTTCGCGAAGCCGCAACCGGACCCGCGGCGCCGCTGCCGCCGGTTGCGCCGACCGATTCCGAACCGGCCGATGCCGTCCGCAGCATCGCGCCCGATCCGGTGTTGTTGTTCCGCTACTCGGCGCTCACCTTCAACGCGCACCGGATTCACTATGATCGCGACTATGCGCGCGAAATCGAAGGCTATGCAGGGCTTGTCGTCCATGGCCCGCTGATCGCGACCCTGCTGATGGATCATGCGCTGCGTTCGAGCCTTGTGCCGCGTCGTTTCGCTTTCCGCGCCGAAGCGCCGCTGATCGACGGCACCCCCTTCGATCTTTGCCTCGTGCGACAGGACGGCGGCGCTCGCCTGTGGGCGCGCGATGCGGCGGGCCGCGCGACGATGCGCGCCGAGGTCGATCTGTAGGAGGCGCCCCCCGCCCACCTATTCGCGGTCGATCGCCCCGGTATCGAGCAGCGGGGCGGCATCGACGTCGCCGGCGCCGAGCAGGTCGGCCAGCCGCTCGGTGCCCGCCAAAATCATCGCCTGCTCCCATCCTTGCAGTTCGGCAAATCCCGCCTCGAACTTTTCCTGCAACATGTCGGGCGCCTCGACGAGACGGCGGCGGCCCGGTTCCGTGGCTTCGAGGTGGATCCGTCGCTTGTCCTGCGCGCTGCGTGTCCGGCTCGCGAGCCCCAGCGCCACGAGGCGGTCGACGATCGCCGTGATGGTCGCGTGGCTGAACTCCAGCCGCTGCGCGACCAGCCCGGGCGTGACTTCGTCGCCCGCATCGATCTCACGCAAGACCAGAAGCTGCGACGGCGTGAGTCCCGTCGCAGCGGCAAGCCGCCGGGTGCCGCTTTCGGTCGCCCGCAGCACGCGCCGCAGGGCCTTCAACGTCGCATTGGCAATATCGGGCTCCATCGCGCTTTGTTAGCCGCCCGGCGCGCGCACGCCAAACGCATTATCGGCAATCGTCATCGCTGACACAGCCCTGTAATATATTTCGATATCTGAAATATAATTACGACTCCGGGTTGAATGATTTGCCGCTGCCCCTATATTTTGCGCGACCAAACGGCTCGGGCGGATCGCCCATAGGGTCGATTGCGCACGAATTTTATTTCAGGAGATGAAAGATACTAGATCGGCAAACAGACGACGAGTCCTTGCCTCCAAAGAAAGATCGGGACGCGGCCTCGGCCCCGGCCGCCGACGTGCGATTCCGCCGGCCGCGCTCGGGCGATGGCCCGGCGGTGACGGCGCTGATCGCCGCCTGCCCGCCGCTCGATCGCAACAGCCGCTATTGCAACCTGCTCCAGTGCGAACATTTTGCCGACCATTGCGTCATCGCCGAAAAGGCGGGGCGGATCGTCGGTTGGGTCTCGGGCTATCGCCCGCCATCGGACCCCAAGGCCTTTTTCGTGTGGCAGGTCGCCGTATCGACCGAAGGACGCGGAAAGCAGCTCGCGAGCCGCATGATCGCGGACCTGCTCGCCCGGCCCGCGCAGGACGGCGTGACCCACATGATCACGACGATCACCGCCGACAACCAGGCGTCGTGGGGATTGTTCCGCGGCCTCGCGCGCCGCTGGAATGCCGAACTGGAACGCAGCGCGCTGTTCGAACGCGAAGCCCATTTCGCGGGCGCGCACGCCACCGAATATCTGGCCCGCATCGGGCCGATCGACCGCACGAAGACAGACGTAGAACAGGGATAATATGATGATTACGACACCCCAGCCGTCCGGCGCGATCCCGGACAGGAATATCTATGAGCGCCGCGAATCGGCAGTGCGCAGCTATGCCCGTTCGATGCCGCGCCAGTTCGGCAAGGCCGAAGGCGTGTGGATGCACGACGACCAGGGCGGGCGCTATCTCGATTTTCTGTCGGGCTGCTCGACGCTCAACTATGGCCACAACCACCCGATCCTGAAGCAGGCGTTGCTCGATTATATCGGCGCCGACGGCATCGCGCACGGGCTTGACCTGCACACCGATGCGAAGCGCGATTTCCTCGCGACGTTCGAAGAGGTGGTCCTGAAGCCGCGCGGGCTCGACCATCGCGTGATGTTCACCGGCCCCACCGGCACCAACGCCGTCGAGGCCGCGATCAAGCTCGCACGCAAGGTGACGGGCCGCGAAATGGTCATCGCCTTCACCAACGGCTTTCATGGCATGACGCTGGGTGCGCTCGCCTGCACCGGCAACGCGACCAAGCGCGGCGGCGCCGGCGTTCCGCTCAGCCATGTCGCGCACGAACCCTATTATGATTATTACGGTCCCGAGGTCGATACCGCCGACCTGCTCGAACAGCGCCTCGCCGATCCGTCGAGCGGGCTCGACGCACCCGCGGCGATCCTCGTCGAAACGGTGCAGGGCGAAGGCGGGCTCAACGCCGCGTCGCCCGAATGGCTGCGCCGGATCGCGGAGATTGCAAAAGCGCACGGCGCGCTGCTGATCGTCGACGACATCCAGGCGGGCTGCGGCCGCACCGGCGGCTTCTTCAGCTTTGAGGATATGGGTTTCACGCCCGATATCGTCACGCTGGCGAAATCGCTCTCGGGGATGGGGTTGCCTTTTGCGCTGACCTTGCTCCGCCCTGAACTCGACCAATGGTCGCCGGGCGAGCATAACGGCACCTTCCGCGGCAATAACCATGCCTTCGTCACTGCGACCGCGGCGATCCGCCATTTCTGGAGCACGAGCGATTTCCAGCGCGACATCGAACGCCGCGGCGAACTGCTCGCGATGCGGCTGGGCCGTATCGCCGACGAACATGGCTTCGAAGTACGCGGCCGTGGCATGATGCGCGGCGTCAATGTCGGTTCGGGCGAGCTTGCCTCGACCGTGACCGCCGCCTGCTTCGACGCCGGCCTCATCATCGAGACCAGCGGCGCGCACGACGAGGTCATCAAGGTGCTGGCACCGCTGGTGATCGACGACGCCGTGCTCGGCGTCGGGCTCGACATTCTCGAAACCAAGATCCGCGAGGCGATGGCCACCGATTACGCCGTCGCCGCCGAATGATACAGGAGATATTTAGATGATCGTTCGCAACCTAGGCGATATCCGCAAATCCGACCGCAACGTCCGTTCGGACGGCTGGGCGAGCGCCCGCATGCTGCTGAAAGACGATGGCATGGGCTTTTCCTTCCATGTCACGACGATGTTCGCGGGCACCGAACTCAAGATGCACTATCAGAATCATCTCGAAGCCGTTTTCGTGCTCAAGGGCACCGGCACGATCGAAGATCTGGGCACGGGCGAAATCCACCGGCTCGAACCGGGCGTGATGTACGCGCTCAACGAGCATGACCGGCATATCGTGCGCCCCGAAACCGACATCTTGACGGCCTGCGCCTTCAATCCGCCGGTCACCGGCAAGGAAGTACACGACGAAAGCGGCGCCTATCCGGCAGATACCGATCTCGTCGCCGCCGACTGACAATCCGAAAAACAGAAAGGGAGGCGTCCAATGCAAGACCTCTACCCCTCGCGCCACGCCGCCGAAGCCGAAATGCGGCCGCGGCAGGACCCCGTGGTGCATAATGAATGGAGCAACGACGCGCCGATCAGTGCGCGCCAGGCTGCGCAATTCGACCGCGACGGCTATATCGTGCTCGAAGATATTTTCTCGGCCGACGAAGTGGCCTTCCTGCAAAAGGCGGCGGGCCACCTGCTCGCCGATCCGGCGGCGCTCGACGACGACACGATCGTTACCGAGCCGCAGAGCAAGGAAATCCGCTCGATCTTCGAGATTCATGCGCAGAGCCCCGTGATGGGGCGGCTCGCCGCCGATGCGCGGCTCGCCGACGTCGCGCGCTTCCTGCTTGGCGACGAGGTGTATATCCACCAGTCGCGCCTCAATTATAAACCCGGATTTACGGGCAAGGAATTCTACTGGCACAGCGATTTCGAGACTTGGCACGTCGAGGACGGCATGCCGCGGATGCGGGCGCTGTCGATGTCGGTGCTGCTCGCGGAAAATACCCCGCACAACGGGCCGCTGATGGTGATCCCGGGGTCGCACCGCACCTACCTCACCTGTGTCGGCGAAACCCCCGACGACCATTATCTGAGCTCGCTCAAGAAACAGGAATATGGCGTCCCCGACGAGGAAAGCCTCGCCGAACTTGCGCATAAACACGGCATCGTCGCGCCGACCGGCAAGCCGGGCACGGTGATCCTGTTCGACTGCAACTTGATGCATGGGTCGAACGGCAACATCACGCCCTTCCCGCGCGCCAACGCCTTCCTCGTCTATAACGCCGTCTCCAACCGGCTCGAAAAGCCGTTCGGGGTCGACAAACCGCGCCCCTGGTTCCTCGCGCACCGCGGCGAACCCGTGCCGCTGGCGATCGAACGCGGGCCGCTGGTCGAGGCGGTCCCGGCATGACGGGGCATAGCGTCGAAAAAATCGGCGGCACCTCCATGGCCGCGACCGCGACCCTGTTCGACAATGTGCTGATCGCGGGCCGCTCGGGCGCCGATCTCTACAACCGCATCTTCGTCGTCTCGGCCTATGCCGGGATGACCGACCTGCTGCTCGAGAACAAAAAGAGCGGCGCACCGGGGGTCTATGGCCGTTTCATCGCCGACGAAGACACGGACGGCTGGCGCGAGGCGATGGAAGATGTCCGCCGCGCGATGCACGAACGCAATGCCGGCATGTTCGCGCGGCCTCAAAGCCGCGACGAGGCCGATGCCTTCGTCGACACACGCATCGCCACGGTCGCCGCGTGCCTCGACGACCTCGCGCGGCTGCGCGCTCACGGCCGCTTCTGCGTCAAGGAGCAGTTGATGACCGTGCGCGAGCTGCTTGCCGGCATCGGCGAGGCGCACAGCGCGCACAGCACCGCGCTGTTGCTGCGCGACCGCGACGTGAACGCCCGCTTCGTCGACCTGACATTATGGGATCAGGACGACCTGCGCAGCCTAGACGCGCGGATCAGCGATGCCTTTGCCGCGATCGACCTCGCCTCGACGTTGCCGATCGTCACCGGCTATGCCGGGTGCGAGGGCGGCATGGTGCGCCGCTACGCGCGCGGCTATACCGAAATGACCTTTTCGCGGCTCGCGGTCCTCACCGGCGCGCGCGAGGCGATCATTCACAAGGAGTTTCATCTGTCGAGCGCCGACCCGAAGCTGGTCGGCGAAGACAAGGCGCGCAAGATCGGCCGTACCAATTACGACGTTGCCGACCAACTGGCGAACCTGGGCATGGAGGCGATCCACCCCGGCGCCGGACGCGGCCTCCGCCAGACCGACATTCCGCTGCGCGTGCGCAACACCTTCGATCGCGAAGACGGCGGCACGCTGGTCACCGGAGATTATGTGTCCGACGTGCCGCGCGTCGAAATCGTCACCGGAATCCGCCAGCTGCAGGCGCTGACCTTTTTCGAACAGGATATGGTCGGCGTGAAGGGGTACGATATGGCGATCCTCGACGCGCTGACGCGCCACCGGCTGTGGATTGTCAGCAAATCGTCGAACGCCAACACGATCACCCATTATCTGTCGGCAAGCCCCGACGCGGTGAAAAAGGTGATCGCCGACCTGCAGAAAGATTATCCCGAAGCCGCAATATCCGCGCAGCCCGTGGCGATGGTCGCCGCGATCGGCAGCGACATTTCGCGCCCGGGGCTGGTCCCCGATGCGCTGCGCGCGCTCGATAATGCGGGTATCGGCATGATCGCGTTGCAGCATCAGATCCGCAACGTCGATGTCCAGTTCATCGTTGAAAGCCGCGATTTCGACAGGGCGGTGCGCGTGCTGCACAAGGCGCTGGTCGAGGACATGGACGCGAATGCGGAGGGCCGGCGCGCCGCGTGATGCGCGGCGGCCGCGCGCGGCCGACGATGTTCGCAACGATCCTGCCTGTACGGAGCCTGCTGGTCGCGATTTTCGTGATGATGGCGGGCAGCGGCTTCCTGTCGACGCTCGTCGGCCTCCGGCTCGAACGCGCGGGCAGCAGCACGATGGTCATCGGCCTTGTCGCGACCGCTTATTTCGCCGGGCTTGTTCTCGGCGCGCTGCGCGCGGGCGAGATCGTGCGTCGCGTCGGGCATATCCGCGCCTTCGCCGCCTTCGTCGCGCTTTTGTCGGCCAGCACGCTGACCTATGCGCTGTTCCAGCATCCCGTGCTGTGGGCGCCGCTGCGCCTCATCGACGGGCTGTGCGTAGCGGGGGTCTTCATCTGCGTCGAAAGCTGGCTCAACGACCGCGCCGAACCGGCGACGCGCGGTACGGTACTCGCCTGGTATATGGTCGCGCTCTATTCGGGGCAGGCGCTCGGCCAGCTCATCCTGCGGTCGGGAAATACGGCGCCACAGATCCCGTTCGAGCTGGCCTCGATCCTGATTTCGCTAGCGATCATCCCCGTCTGCCTGACGCGCAGCGCCGCGCCGCTGCTCGAGGGCGCGGCTTCGCTCCCGCTCAGACGCCTGTTCGAGGCATCGCCGCTCGGCGTCGCGGGCGCGGGCATCACCGGCCTCCTGCTCGGAGCCTTTTATGGCCTTGCCGCCATTTACGCGCGCCGGATCGGGCTCGACCTCGGCGACACCGCGACCTTCATGATGACCGTGATCCTCGGCGGGGTCGCGCTGCAATGGCCGCTCGGCCGCCTGTCCGACCGCTACGACCGCCGCCGCGTCATCATCGCCTGCTTTGCCGCGACACTGGGCGTCAGCCTCGCGCTCGCCATGGCGCCGACGGGCGCGCTGCTGCTCGGTCTTGGCGCGCTGTTCGGCGGGCTCAGCTTCGCGCTCTATCCGCTCTGCGTCGCCTTTGCCAACGACCGCCTGCTCCCGTCGGAGCGCGTGACCGCGAGCGGCCAGCTCGTCCTCCTCTATTCGGGCGGCGCCGCGCTCGGCCCGTTGGGCGCCGCCGCGGCGATGACGCTGGCGGGCGCGGGCGGGCTGTTCCTGTTCATTGCGCTCGGCGCGGCCGCGATGCTTGCTTTCGGGCTGTGGCGGCTCGCGACCAGCGCGCCCGTCCCTGGTGCGGCGCAGCAGGATTTCCAGATCCTGCCGCGCACCACGCCCGTCGCCGCGCTGCTCGACCCGGCCGGCCCCGACCTTCCCGCCCCTTCGACCGAATCCCATCCGCAAACAGGTGATCCATGGAAAAGCCCGTAATGATCCAAGCCCCGGGGCACCCGCCCCCCTTCCCCGAACCCTCACCGCTGCACCGCGCGGTCGGCGCATCGGCGCTCGGCAATGCGGTCGAATGGTTCGACTATGGCATCTATGCCTATGGCGTGACCTATATTTCGGCGGCCCTGTTTCCCGGCGACACCGAGGAAGCAGTGCTCTTCGCGCTCGCGACCTTTGCCATTTCCTTCCTCGTCCGGCCGCTCGGCGGGCTGTTCTGGGGACCGCTCGGCGACCGCATCGGGCGCAAATCGGTACTGGCGATGACGATCCTGCTCATGGCGGGAGCGACCTTTGCGGTCGGGCTGATCCCCTCCTACGAGAGTATAGGCTTCTGGGCGCCGACGCTGCTGATCGTCCTGCGCATGCTGCAGGGCTTTTCGACCGGCGGCGAATATGGCGGCGCGGCGACCTTCATGGCCGAATATGCACCGGACGACCGAAGGGGCTTTTATGGCAGCTTCCTCGAATTCGGGACACTCGCCGGATTTTCGTTCGGCGCGGCGCTGATGCTCGGCTATTCCCTGTACCTCGGCGATCAGGCGATGCACGAATGGGGCTGGCGCATTCCCTTCCTGATCGCGGGGCCCATCGGCCTCATCGGAATGTATGTGCGCTCGAAGATGGAGGATACGCCGATTTTCCGCGAGGAAATGGCATCGGCGGAGCGGCGCGAACCGCCGGGCCTTGTCGTCCTGGTGCACGACCATTGGCGCCCGCTGCTCGTCGTCGGCGGTCTCGTCGTCGCACTGAACGTCGTCAATTATTCGCTGCTCAGCTATATGCCGACCTATCTCCAGCGGCGCATCGGCCTGTCGAACGAAGAGGCGCTGCTGGTGCCGATCATCGGCATGCTTTTCATGATGATCTTCCTGCCCTTCGCGGGCGCGCTGTCCGACCGCGTCGGCCGCCGCGCGATGTGGCGCTGGTCGCTGGTCGGCCTGCTGCTCGGCGTCGTCCCGCTTTATATGCTGATGGGGACGGGATTCGCCGGCGCGCTGATCGCCTTCATGGCGCTCGGCCTGCTTTATGTGCCGCAGCTCGCGACGATCTCGGCGACCTTTCCGGCGATGTTCCCGACCGCGGTGCGCTTCGCGGGTTTCGCGATCGCCTATAATATCTCGACCTCGATTTTCGGCGGCACCGCGCCGATGATCGGCAGCGGCCTCATCAGCCTGACCGGCGATCCGCTGATGCCCGCCTATTATATGATGCTGGCCTGCCTCGTCGGACTTGTCGCGCTTCGGTATATGCCCGAAACGGCGGGACGTTCGTTGCGCGAAGACCCCTTTGTCCGGGAATAGCTCGGCTTTTCCTGACAGGCACCGGGCGGCCCGCCGCGTAAGGGCTTCGGCGTAAAGGTAACGCCCGGGGGGCGGCGGATTTATGTTCTTCAATATCGAATGGGTGGGCGGTCGACGCCAACCAAGAGATACAAGATTGGCCGGCATGGAAGCGGGTGGACGCCAGAGCTGGCTCGTAGAGAAGCTAACCGCCTGCTTATCCTCATTGCGCAGGGCATCGACCCCGCTGAAGAAAAACGGCGCAGGCACTACGTCGCGAGCGAACTGACGTTTAACGCAGTCGCTGATCGGTTCGAAGAAAAGGGCCTCGAAGGCTTGCGCGAGAAGACTCGCGAATTCTTCAAATCGACCCTGAGAATCTATCTCCGCCCCAAATTGGGCAAGCGTCCGTTGCCCGCTATCCAGGGTAGCGAGATTTTCTCGGTCCTCGATGACCTTTCGACGCACAGCCCCGCACTGCGACGGAATGTTTTCGCCGTTGCTCGCAGGATGATGCGGTGGGCCAAAGGCCGTGGCATTATTGACCGTAATCCTCTCGAAGGCTTCGAGGTACCCGCCGCCGCTCCGAGCCGGGATCGCGTGTTAAACGATCACGAATTGAAGCTGGTCTGGACCGCTAGCGAGGAACTCGGAGCGATATTTTGCGGGCTCGTCCGGCTGCTGCTTCTTACCGGCCAGCGCCGCGACGAGGTCGCCGGGCTCGAGTGGCAAGAACTGGATCGAGCCCGGGCAGAGTGGATACTGCCTTCGGCCCCGGGCAAAGAATGGCAAAGAGCACCTTATTTCCCTGTCTCAACAAGTCATCGCCGAACTGGACGCCCTGGCAGGAAGCGCATCTTGGCCACGAAAAGGCTTTGTCTTGACGACCGATGGCGGAAAATCGCGCGTATCCGGCTTCTCGCGGTGCAAACGCAAATTGGACGAGCAGGTACGTGACCTTGTTGAAGATGACGCGGCGCCCGTCACCGCGTGGCGATTTCACGATCTACGGCGATCGGTTGCAACCGGTCTGCAACGCCTTCGCGTTTCTAGCGAGTGGATTGAGGCCGTGCAGAACCGGCGAAAGGCGGGAGTTGCTGGCACGTACCAGCGCTATGAGTATGCGGACGAAAAGCGCGAAGCGTTGCACATCTAGGGTCGGCACGTGGCGGCAATAGTTCACGACGCTCGCGAACCTCGGCCAGTCGAATTGGCTGACGCATCGTAAATGGCGATAATTGGCCCGATAGATCTCAATCCGCTTCGGGCGCGACTTCAGCAAAGCAGTCGGCCGTTGCCGATTGTTCGTCGAAAATGAACCGCGAAGCGATCTAAATCGACCCCGGATCATCGGACCAAGTTGATTTGGGCGCGTCCGTCCCCACCCCGTTCCGGTCTTTTCCTGCGCGCCCAGCGACAGTCTGCACTGCCGCTGGAGCTGGAGCTGGAGCTGGCCGTTTGGAGACCGTCCGCACCTGGCGCGAAATCGCTAAAAGCAGACCTTGGATCGCTGGTCGGACCTTGTGGCTGCACTCGCCCCATTGCAAACAATAAGGATCAGGATTGATGACCCGCTACTCTTTAGAAAACAGGTATCGATACTGATCCCTTAGCGCGGCCTTCTGAATTTTTGCCATGGAGTTACGCGGAAGCTCGTCCACCAAACGTATAGCGCGGGGCTGCTTGAATCGTGCGAGTGAGAGCGCGAGGATCGACAAGATTTTCTCTTCGGACAACATCTCGGCTTGCCCCGCGACAATCGCGACGACGGCCTCACCCAAATCGGGATGCGGAATACCGATGACTGCCGATTCCCTAACTTCCGGGATTTCATCGATGACCGCTTCAATCTCGGCGGGATAAATGTTCAAGCCCCCCGAGATGATCAGGTCCTTCTCGCGTCCCACGATCGAGATATAGCCTTCGTCGTCAATCCGGCCGAGGTCCCCTGACACAAACCAGCCGTCCCGAAATTCCGAGGCAGTTTTTTCGGGCTGCCGCCAGTAGCCCCTAAACACATTTGGCCCCCGAATTTCGATTATGCCGACCTCCCCGACCGGCACCGGCAGGTGCGTCTCGGCATCCGTAATCCGGATATCGACGCCCGGCAGCGGGAAGCCGACCGTCCCCGCCCGCCGCGAGCCTTCATAAGGATTGGACGTGTTCATATTGGTCTCGGTCATGCCATAGCGCTCTAGGATCGCATGGCCGGAGCGTGCCTCGAAGGCCCGGTGCATGTCCGCCGAGAGAGGTGCCGATCCCGATATGAAGAGCCGCATGTCACGAACCAGCTCCTTATTGAAACGGGGGTCATCAACCAGCCGGCTGTAAAAGGTGGGAACGCCCATCATCGTCGTGCAATGCGGCAGCGCGGCAATGATCGCGTCCAGGTCGAACCGCGGCAAGAACCGCATCGACGCGCCTGCCGACATGATGGTGTTGATCGCGACGAAAAGCCCATGCGTGTGAAATATCGGCAAGGCGTGCAGCAGCACATCACTCGGCGCGAACGCCCAATAATCCTTCAGCATAAGCGCGTTCGAGGCGAGGTTCTCGTGGGTGATCATCGCCCCCTTCGAACGGCCGGTCGTTCCCGAGGTATAGAGGATCGCTGCCAAGGTCGAACGTTCGACCGCCACGGTGGAAAAGCCGGGGGCAGCGCGCCCGGCCGCGTCCGCGAGCGAACCGCTGCCATCTTCGCCGAGCGTCTCGATCCGAGAAACGTTCGCGGCATTTGCCACGGGACGCAGCGCCTCTAGGGTGTCGGGGCGGCAAACGAACAGGGTTGCTTCGCTGTCGCCGAGGAAATAAGCGACCTCATTCGGGGTGTAGGCAGGGTTGAGCGGGAGAAACACCGCCCCTGCCCGGACAGTGCCCAAATAGAGCGCGACCAACTCGATGCTCTTTTCGCATTGGACCGCGACGCGATCGCCCTGTCCGACGCCCAGCTCGCCGAGCAGATTGGCAAAGCGGCCCGACATGGCGTCAAGCGCGCCATAATTGATGACCCGCCCATCCGGCAGAATGGCGAACGGCTCGTCCTTGCTAGGTGAGGAGGCGAGGAGCCTGGTGTAGAGATTGCTCACGTCATCGCCCCTTGTTGAATCCCGGAACGACCGGGACCTTGACCGACTCTCGCGGGATCGCCGCCACGATATGCTCCGCGCGCCGGAACAAGTCACCGTCGATCGCCATTCCGCTCGCCGCTGCATTTTCCTCGAGCTGCCCTGGCCGGCTCGCACCGACAATCGCAGATGCCACATTGGGTTCGCGCAGCACCCAAGCGAGGGCAAATTGAGCTAATGTCACGCCTGCCTCGGCGGCAAGCAATTTGAGATTCTGAGCGGCCCGAAGCGTTGGCTCGGTCATCTTGGGGCCCATCATCCGGCCCATCACGTCATCGGCTGCCCGGCTGTCGGCGGGAGCCGCGTGCCCGGGTACATATTTGCCCGTCAGAACGCCTTGCGCCAGCGGAGACCAGACGATCTGCGAAATCCCGTTCGCAGCTGACAGCGGAATCACTTCCTTTTCCGGGCGCCGCCAGAGCAGGGAATATTGGGGCTGGCTCGATACGAAAGGTTGGGCGCCAGAGACTGCCAGGGCTTCGCGGATATTGGCCGGCGACCATTCCGAGAAGCCAAGGTATCGCACCTTTCCGGCGCGGACAGCCGCACTGAGCGCCTCCATGGTTTCTTCGATAGGCGTGTCCGGGTCGAAGCGGTGGCATTGATAGAGATCGATATAGTCGGTGCCGAGCCGAGCCAGCGACGCGTCGAGTTGCTTGGCGACCTGGTCGCGGCCAAGACCGCGGTCGGTGTCGCTCATCGGCCCGAAGAGTTTCGTGGCGAGAATATAGCTGTCGCGGGGGCGCCCGGCGAGCGTTTCACCAAGAAAGCTCTCGGCAGCGCCGCGACCATAGACATTTGCCGTGTCGATGAAATTGATACCGAGGCCGAATGCCCGGTCGACCACGTCTGCTGCGGTCGCGCGCTCGATGCCAACGCCGAAGGTCATCCACGAGCCGAGCGAGATTTCCGATACGCGAAGGTCGCTCGATCCAAGTTGCCGGTATCGCATGACGTTTCCTCAATTACCGGAAGTCAGATAGTTGTTGCGCAGTTCGCGTTTGAGGATCTTGCCGATCGGGCTTCGCGGCAATTCTTCGACCACCCTCAGGTCCGCCAGCCGCTGCGTTTTCCCCACTCGGCCGGCAAACCATTTCCGGACGGCATCTGCATCAAGCGGCGCATCTGCGTTCGCGGTGACGAACGCGACCGGCGTTTCTCCCCATTGCTCCGATGGGACGCCCACCACTGCGGCGTCCGCGACGTCGGGATGCTGGAGCAGCACGGCTTCAAGATCGGACGGATAGATATTGAAGCCGCCCGAAATGATCATGTCCTTCTTGCGATCGAGCAGGATAAGGAATCCGTCCTCATCGAACCTGGCGAAATCGCCGGTCCGGATATATCGACGGCCATCCTCGTCGAACCACTCCGCCTCACGGGTCTTACCCGGCTGGTTGAGGTAACTCGTCATCATAGACGGCGAGTGGCCGACGACCTCTCCGACCGCGCCCTTGGCAACTTCCTTGCCTTGCTCGTCGATCAATCGCACGAGATGCCCCTCGGCCGGCCGTCCCACCGTGTGCAGCTTGTCGGGAAAGAGATGCGCCGCCAGCGTCATCGTCCCGCCGCCCTCGGTCATGCCGTAAATCTCCACGAGACCCCCCGGCCAGCGGCGCAGAATATCGGCCTTCAGCGACGGTGCGAACGGCGCCGACGTGCAGGTTTTCATGCGATAGGCCGACAGGTCGAAACGATCGAAGTCGGGATGATCGAGCAGGCGTTTATACTGAACGGGCACAAGCATCGCATGGGTGGCGCGATGCTTCTCCGACAGCGTCAGGAATTCCAACGCATCGAACTTCGCCATCAAGACGACGGTCCCGCCATAGGCGAGCGCGGGGATCAGGCTGACGAGCGTGGTGTTCGAATAGAGCGGGGTCGATACGAGAGTCACGGCGTCGGCCGCGTAACGGGTGACGTGCCCGCGCCGGATGTGTTGCCAACGCATCGCGTGGCTCTGGACGATGCCTTTGGGCTGTCCGGTCGTTCCCGAAGAATAGATGATGTTGAACGGCGCGTCGGGAGCCACTTCGGCGACCGAAGGCCTCGCCGCTTCACCCTGCCAGCTGCGAAACGGATCGCTCTCCAGCGAGAGACGGCCGAGCGCGCTGGGCAGACCTAGCGCAAAGCGCGCCTCGCATTCGGCATCGAGAAAAATCAGGCTCGGGTCCGCATCGGCCACCATCGACGCCAGATCGTCCGCAGCCGAGGACGGCGCCAGCGGAACCACGGCAGCGCCAACGCGCAAGGCCGCCAGCATCAGAATGATGTAGGACAAGGATGCAGCGCCGAGAATTGCGACGCAGTCGCCCGGCGAGACAGCGTCCCGCTGGAGGGCGGCGGCCGCGGCATCGACGCGGAGGTCGAGCTCTCGGTATGTCAGTACGCCCTCCCCGGCGATCAGCGCGATTTGCGCCGGCCGTTCGGCGGCGTGGCAGCGAATGAGATCGGAAAGCGTTGCGAAGGGCGCTGCGAGCAGGTTTGCGGTGGTTTGCATCAGTCATCACAAGAAATCCCGGTCCGCATTTGCGGACCGGGCGAGGTGGAGAGGATCGGAATCTTCAGAAACGCGCGCGCGCGCCGACGGTGAAATAGCGGCCGACCATATCGTAGAAATAGGGGTTGGTCTGACGCGGGATCGTCACGGCGCCCTGCGGTGCCAGCGGCGGCTTGCGGTTGAAGAGATTGTTCACCGTGAGGAAGAACTCGACGCCGCTTGCCGGCTCACCGATGCGCTGCTTGAGCGTGACATCGGCGTAAAAGACAGCGGGCACGTGGTTCTGCTCGACCGGAAGCGCCGTGGGGCCGAGCGTGCTGTCATATTTGCCGCCGGACAGATAGCGCCCCTGCACAAAAACCGTTGTGCCACCTTCGGAGGCATAGCTGGCCGACCCGGTAAGCGTCCATTTGGCCACCGCATCGCGGAGCCCCATATCCCCGGCCCGGTCAACGCTGATGCCGTCATTTGTCGTTTCGAGCTCGAACGTATGGTTGGCGAGCGCACGGAGGGTCAGCTGGCCTCCCCCCAGGTCCGTTCGGTAGCCGGCCTCGATGTCGAGTCCGCTGGTCTTGACCTGGGCGAGGTTGAGGAAGGGCGTGATGATCGAACTGATAGATCCGCCTGGGCCGTTGCGCGTTATAAGTCCGCACAACTCGGTATTGCCGGCAGCACAACCATCGACGACCTGCTGCAATGTCGACTGCGTGATCGCTCCGTCGATTTTGATCGAATAATAATCGACCGAGAGGTTCACCCCCGAACCGGGCGTGACAACGATCCCGGCGGTTACCGTATCGGCTACCTCCGGCTGGAGACCCGCATTGCCTCGTGTCTGCCGCGTGACCGGCGCCACCGCGGGCGCGCCGGGCAGCGTCGTATCGCGCACCGAAAGACCCGCGGTCTGCTGCGACGCGGTGAAGAGCTCGGCAATCCCTGCCGCGCGAATGTCGCGCGAGCGGGTGGCGCGCAAGCGCAGCGCCGAAATGGGCTCCCATGTCGCGCCGATTTTCCACGTCCATACGCCGCCGACATTGCTGTAGTCGGCATAGCGAACCGCGCCGTTCAAATCGAGCGAGTAGAGAAGGGGAATGTCGCGCGCGAGCGGTACGACGATTTCGCCATAGGCTTCCTTGACCGAGAATTCGCCCTGGATCGGCTGCGGATTGCTGAGTGCGAAGCCGCCCGGCTGACCGTTGGCGGACGTCGGAAAACCCCGGATCCCGGCGTTGCTCTTCACCTTGCCCGAGATCGGGTCGACTTTCTGCAGCGCGGTTTCCTTGCGATATTCCGCGCCGAAAGCGAGCGACACCGGACCGGCCCAGGTGTCGAAAGGCGAGCCGCGAAAGTCGAGCATCACGTTGGTCTGGTTGAGGTACAAGTCCGCTTTGGCGGTTCCGGCGGCATAGGCGATTGCCTCGGCGCTCGCCGAGTCTTCGCCGAAGAGGTTGATCGGGACGCAGCCTTGCCCTTGCGGCAAGCCGAGAAGCGTCGACCTGCACACCGGGCGATTTGTCGCCGGGTCGATGACCGTGTCGGCACCATTGTAGAAATTCTCGATGATCAGATTGTTGCGGCCGAAGAGTTGATAGTGCGCCCGGCTGCGCTCGAGCGCGAGCGAGTAGTTCCACGACCCGCCGAGACTTCCTTCGATTCCCGCGACGCCGCGCCAGGTTTTGGTGTTGGTCCGATTGCGATTGGGCGCGATCTCCTTGTTCGAGCGTCCCATCCGGAATGACGTAATCCCGTTCGTGGCCATCACCGCGCGCACCGCATCGGGGAGGAATGCATTGTCGGCAAAGATGGTGAGCGCCGTCGACCCCGAGGTGACGTTTGACGGAGCCCCCCGATATTCGGTGTTCACGTCGGCATAAATTCCCTCGGCGAACAGCCTTACGGCATCGCTGAACTCATATTGCGCACGCAGATAGGCGGTATTGGTCCAATTGCCGGTCGTGATGTTGGTACGCACCGCAGCGCCGCTGCCGCCCGAGGCGACCGACGAACTGGCGAAGCGGCCCGTAACGAAGGGGCTGAGCGATCCGTCTTGATTGAAGAACATGTTGGCGATCGGACAGCTCACACCCGCTGGCAGACAGCTCTGAATCGTCCCCCCGAAGGTGGCGCCATTCAGGCGGACGTCGGGCGCGAAAATCTGCGTCGTGCCGCTCTGTGCGATCGTGCTGGGGATGATCCCGTAACCGGTCGCCGCCCAGGAACGCGCATTGGCATCGTCGATCCCCTTGGTTTCCGCATGTTCGAAGCTCGCGATGATATGGCCGCGATCGTCCGCAAAGGCGTGGCCCCCTGCAACGCCCACCCGGTAAGAGAAGCCGTCGCCATAGGTCGAAATGCCGCTCTGGGCCTCGGCGCGCAGGCCGCGGAATTTCGTGTCGACGATGAAGTTGACGACACCCGCGACCGCGTCCGAACCATAAGCCGCCGACGCGCCGCCCGTGACGACATCGACACGGCTGATCAGCATTTGCGGGAAGAGCGTCACGTCGGTCGCGTTCGTCTGGATGCTCGATGCCACCGTGCGACGACCATCGAGGAGGACAAGCGTCCGCGTGGGCAGAAGCGCGCGCAGGTTGAGATAGTTGCCGCCATTGCCGCCTTGGCCCGATCCGGACGAGCCGGTGCTGTTGGGCCGGATCGACGACGCGAAGACCGGAAGCTGGTTCAGGCCATCAATCAGCGAACTTGGCGACGCCGTCTTGAGCTGCTCATTCGACATGACCGTCACCGGCGTTGGCGCGTTGGTTCCGTCGACGATCGCCCGCGAGCCGCTGACGATAATATCATTGCCGGAGTTGCTTGCCGCGCCGGCGCTGTCGTCGGCTGCTTCCCCCTGCGGAGCGGCAACCGCCGTCGTTTCCTGGGCGCTGGCGGCGGTGACCTGAAGGCAGACAAGCGCAACCAAGCTGGCACACGCCGTCAAGCGAGCATTCGTCTTTCGATATTGCATATTGGCTCTCCCCTTGGGCTCCTTTGAGCCCGAAAGCCGGCCCGTTATCGGGCTCGGCTTTTTACGATGACGCGTTCGATCTCAAGCTTTGACGGGCTGGATATTGAGGGCCTTCGGGCCATAGCGCTGCGCGAACGCCTCGGTCTCGATCTCTTCCAGCTCGATTTGACCCGCAAGAACTGCGGTTTTCCAAGCCTCATGGGCGGGGATGTTCGCATGAAACTCGGGCATGACCTCGCGGGCGAAGAGTTCGAGGCTGTCGCAGATGTCCTGGTGGGTGTTCATCCCCGCCTGATTGAGCAGGATAACTTGGTCGATATGCGATTCCTCGAATTTGCGCAGCTTGCGACGGAGGGTTTCGGGCGAGCCGATCAGACCGCCCCTCAGCGCGGCGCTTGCAGCATCGGGATTGGCGCGCTTCCACTCGTTGTAGAGATCCCACATGTTGACCGATCCGGCAGCCGGACGCTGGCGGTCCTGACTCTGCCCGTAATAGCGCAGGCAGAACTGGAAGAAGGTCGCGCCATCGGCTTTGCGCTGTGCCTCCTCGTCGGTTTCGGCACACATGAACATAGAGACGAGCGCGATATTGGGGTTTGGCTGATAGTCGGCGAGCGGGTCCCGCCGCTTCGTGAAGGCGTTGTAGTAAGCATGCACCCAGGCATGGGCAGCATCTGCGCTGACGAACTGGAAGCCGAGCGCGCCCAAGCCCTTTTCGCCGGCATAACGGATCGTCTCGAGCTGCGAGCAGGCGGTCCACATCGGGGGATGCGGCTTTTGCAGCGGCTTCGGCACGACATTGCGCAGCGGGAAGTCATGAAAAGGACCATGATATTCCACCGGGGCGTCGCCGAACATCGGGGTGATGCAGCGCACGGCGTCTTCGAATATCTCGCGCTTGTCTTCGAAATTAACCCCAAAGGGCTCAAGCTCGGTGACGCTCGCGCTCTCGCCCATGCCGAATTCGACGCGGCCGTTCGAGATCAGGTCGAGCGCGGAGACCTTCGCTGCAACCTTGGCGGGATGATTGGTGGTCACTTGGAAGATGCCGTGACCAAGCCGGATATTCTTCGTACGCTGCGCCGCTGCCGCGAGAAACACTTCGGGCGCCGAGCTGTGCGAATATTCCTCGAGGAAGTGATGCTCGACTTCCCATGCATAGTCGTAGCCTAGGCCGTCGGCGAGTTCGAGCTGCGCGAGCGCGTTATGATAGAGGTCATACTCGCTCTTCTCGTGCCATGGCCGCGGGAGCTGCAACTCGTAGAAAATCCCGAACTTCATTTCTCATCCCTTCTCTCACGTCGCCTGTGCGGGCGTATCGGGAGTCGAATTGACCGATCAAAACGTAGATTGCAAGAACAAAGTATATAATTTTATAATCTTGTTCCACTATATAGAACATTGCTGCATTTTATGCTCTATATGGCGAGCAAATATGCGCTAACAGTTGGCGTGGCCCGGTTGGCCGCCTAGGGGGAGCGAATGGAATCAACGATCGTAAAGGGCGTGAGCGTGCTCGAACTGCTGGTCCGCAACCGCGGGCCTGTTCGGCTGTCTGCCATCGCGTCCGAACTCAAAATGCCGAAGAGCGGCGTGCATCGCCTTCTCGGGACATTTATCGAGCTTGGCTTTGTCCGGCAGGACGAGGATTCGGGCCGGTACAGCGCGACGCTCAAGCTTTGGGAATGGGGCCAGAACATCATTTCCGATCATCCCGCGAAGCGCGCGGCCGCTCCCTACATGGAGGAGTTGCACCGGCTGACGCAGGAAACGATAAACCTGCTCGTCCTCGACGGCGACGAAGTACTGTTCGTCGACAAGATTCTCGCGCCGCGTCCCCTGCGATTTTCGACACAGCCCGGATCGCGGGCGCTTGCGATCATGACGGCGCCCGGCAAAGCCATGCTGGCCCACGAACCCGACGCCGAGGAAATCATCAGGCAATCGATCGCGACCCGCGAGCGGGCGAAGGGTGTCGACATCAACGAGGTTCTTGCGGACCTCGAAGAGGTACGGGCCAAGGGCTATACCAGCGCCAACGGGAGCTGGACGGTGGGCATTTGCAGCTATGGCGCCCCCATCATGGGCCGAAATGGCCGCGCAGCAGCGGCCATCTCGGTGACGGCTCCGACCGAACGCGTCGACGAGGCGAAGCACGCCCAGATCGTCGAGGCGTTACTCTATACATGTGCCCGGATCGCCGAAACGGTGGGCCAACTCTAGGGGGCGGCACGGAGGCCCCCGCCCCCTTCCCGGGAGCCTCCCGCCGCCGGCGCATTCCGCCGCGACGGCGCGCCAACGGTTCAGGCGGGGAGAGCGCCTGTGACCGCCTCGATGCGTTCATCGTCATAACCGATCCAGCGAAGGACCTCGACAGTGTCGACCCCGGTCGTCTTCGCTCCCTCGGTAATTTGGCGCGGGCTGCCGTCGAAGTTGAGCGGCGAACCGATCAGCTTCATGCGGCCGATGCGCTCGTGCTCGATTTCCGGCGTCATATCCAGATGACGGACCTGCGGATCGTCGAAGACCTCGTCGATGCCGTAAATGGGGCCACAGGGTATCCCGACCTCCTCGAAGGCACCGACCCAATATTCGGTCGTATGTTCCGCGGTTTTCGCGGCGATCGCGTCATGGACCGCGGCGCGATCGCGACTCCGGTCCGCCTGGCTCTGCCAGTCCGGTCGATCGAGCCAGCCGGGTTCGACAATCCGGCACAGGTTGGTCCACTGCCTGGAAGACGAAGCACCGATATTGATAAAGCCATCACTGGTCGGGAAGACGCCAGTCGGCACGGCGGTCGGATGGTCGTTGCCCACCTGCACGGGCACGACACCCGACTGGAGATAGCGTGCCGCCTGGAAATCCAGCATGAAAATCTGGCTTTCGAGTAGCGACGTATGCACCCAGCGGCCCAGGCCGGTCCGGTCGCGCTGGTAAAGCGCCATCATGATCGCAAGGGCCAACAGATTGCCCGACGTGAGATCGGCGACCGCAATGCCGACGCGCATCGGCCCGCCTCCCGGCGCGCCCGTGATGGACATCAAACCGCTCATGCCTTGCGCGATCTGATCGACGCCTGCTCGCTGCGTGTAGGGGCCGGTCTGACCGAAGCCGCTTATGCTGCCGTAAACGAGCCGCGGATTGACCTCGCGGAGCGCCTCCCACTCGATACCGAGGCGATGCTTGACGGGCGCGCGCATATTCTCGACCAGCACGTCGGCGCGCTTCACCAACTCGATGAAGGCGGCATGGCCAGTGGCCGTCTTCAGGTCGAGGGTAACGACCCGCTTACCGCGATGCATATTCTGGTAGTCGGAGCCGTCGCGGCGCCCGATCACTTCCTCGTCCCCCGTGTCGGGCGGCTGCACGCGAATGACGTCGGCGCCCCAGTCGGCGAGATGGCGAACGCATGTCGGCCCCGCGCGCGCCAGCGTCAGATCGAGCACCAGGAGCCCTGCAAGCGGCAGGGGCGCGCCATCCGGATGGTGCTGGCTCGATGTCTCGGTGGCGCTCACTATAATTCCCCTTCTGGCCGGCGCGATGCCGCAGCCTGCGAATTCCAATCGCGACTGGAATAGTGTTCCATATTATGGAAATCAATTAGCGATTTTCAGATCGGTGCGAATATTTCCGCACCGCGACGGCCGCGCCGAGGCGGAAGGAGGGACCCTTCCTGGGATAGAATCCTTGGGAAATTCCCGTTTCTGGTGCCGCGCCCGCCGGCGACATTTTGCCGAGAAGCAGACCGATCTTCGCTTATCCGGCCGATAGCGGAACCAAGACTGGCAATCTTCTCCCGGCCGCCCGGACCATCGGAAGGCGCAAAATGCAAGCTCCGAACATCATCGTTCCATTAAATGGAACATTGTTCAGATTTGTCTTGCTCTGGCGTGGTGCGACGGTTAGCTACGGCTTTCGAATCCGGACGACACCGGGCGATCAAGGGAGTTGGAAGCGCGATGGCGCCCTGGACATATGCCGACATCTGGGAGCAAATCGCCCTCGCGCAGCCGAGCCGGCCCGCGCTTGTGCAGGGCGATCGGATCATCGACTGGGACGGGTTCGACCGTTCGGCCTGCGCGCTCGCTGGCTACTTGTGTAGCGCGGGCCTCGAACGCGGTTCCAAGCTGGGCATCTACATGCCGAACGCCCCGGAGTATCTTGTGGCAGTCAACGCCGCCTTCAAGATTTCCGTCGCGCCCTTCAATATCAACTATCGCTATGGCCCCGACGAAATCGCTTATCTGGCGGACAACGCCGATGCCGAAGCCATTGTCTTCGACATGGCATTTGGCGGCCTTGTCGACCAGATTCGCCGCGATCTGCCGCGCGTGCGCCGGTGGATCGCCGTGACGCGCGAAAACATGCCCCTGCCCGCTTGGGCGGAGGATTTCGCGGCGATCGCGGGCGGGCCGGTCGAGAGAGGGATCGGCGGCGGCGAACGGACGGGCGACGATCAGATCCTGCTCTATACCGGTGGGACGACCGGCCACCCCAAGGGTGTCATGTGGCGGCAAGAGGACCTGCTCAGCGTCGGCAATTTTGGCGCATCTCCGGTTCTTGGCCTGCCGCCTCTCGCCTCTCCCGAAGATGCGCCGGCGCGCGCGGATGCTTTCGGGACGATATCGACGCTTGTGGCCTGCCCCTTCATGCATGGAACCGGCCTGATGAGCGCATGCTCCTCGCTCAATTCGGGAGGATTTGCCGCGATGCTGCCGCCCGCCGCCTTCGATGCGGCCAAGCTGCTCGACGAAGCCGAACGCCTCAAGGTGGACCGTGTCGCGATCGTCGGCATGGCCTTTGCCGGACCGCTGCTCGAGGCTCTCGATGCGGAACCCCGCCGCTGGGATCTGTCGAAGCTCCGCAACATCAATTCGTCGGGTACGATGTGGAGTACCGAAAACAAGCTCGGCCTGCTCAAGCATCTTCCCCAAGCAACGCTCACCGACACCTTTGCGTCGTCCGAAGGCTTTCAGATGGCAACGTCGCACTCCTCGGTGAGCGGTACCGTAGAAACCGCCAGCTTCACGCTTGGTCCCAACGGAGCGGTCTTCACCGAGGACGGGCGCCGCGTGACGCCCGGGAGCAACGAACCGGGCCTCGCAGCGGTGAGCGGCCCGATACCGCTAGGATATTACAAGGATCCCGAGAAGACTGCGCGGACCTTCCGAACCATCGAGGGTCGACGCTGGTCGGTTCCCGGAGACTGGGCGCGCGTAGAGGCAGATGGCACCTTGGTCCTGCTCGGCCGCGGAAGCCAGAGTATCAACAGCGGCGGAGAAAAGATCTTCCCCGAGGAAGTCGAAGAAACGCTCAAGCGCCATCCCGCGGTGCGCGACGCCGCCGTGATCGGACTTCCCGATCCGCGTTTCGGGGAACGGATCTGCGCCGTGGTCGAATATCACCGGGCGACGCCCGACCCGGGCCTCGACGTGCTCGCACGCTTCGTCCGCGAACGCATCGCGCCTTTCAAGGCGCCGCGAGAGCTAGTCGTCGTGAGCGATCTCGCGCGCGCTCCGAACGGTAAGCTCGATTACGCCGCCGTCCGCCAGATGGTGGAACGACACAGGGGACAGCCAGCATGACCGCCACCATCATCGGCAAGGGCGATTTTATACACAGCGGCACGGAGAAGCTGCTCGGCCGGGCCGAGGGAGGAGTCGGCTGGCTGATCTTCAACAGTCCCGCCAAGCATAATGCCGTCTCGCTGGAGATGTGGGCGGGCATCAGCACCGTTCTTGCCGCCTTCTCAGCCGATCCGGGAATCCGCGCCGTTATCGTGACGGGCGCGGGAGGCAAGGCGTTCGTTTCCGGCGCCGACCTCTCCGAGTTCGGCGCGAAGCGCGACACGCCCGAGGCAAACGCAGCCTATACCAAGGTTAGCGGCCAGGCGCGCCGCGATCTGGTCGACTTTCCCAAGCCGATGATCGCCATGATCGACGGCTATTGCATCGGCGGCGGCCTTGTCGTGGCACTCGCATGCGACGTCCGTATCGCTTCCGATATATCGCTATTCGGGATACCGGCGGCTCGCCTCGGTCTCGGCTACGGCCTCGGCGGCGTGATCGATCTGGTTCGCCTCGTCGGCCCTGGAGCCGCCAAGGACATGCTCCTCTCCGCTCGCCAGCTGGTCGCCAAGGAGGCGCTGCGGATCGGCCTTGTCAGCCAGGTCGTACCGACGGCAGACCTGGTCGAGACCGCGACCGGTTATGCAGCAACGATCGCTGCGAACGCGCCGCTCACGGTGCGGGCCGCCAAGCTCGCCGTCGGCGAAGCGGTCAAGGCACCTGCGGACCGCGATGTCGACGCCGTGACGGCGGCGGTGGAAGCTTGCTTTGCCAGCGCCGACTATCGTGAGGGCCGAGCGGCGTTCGCCGAGCGCCGCGAACCTGTTTTCTTGGGCGAATGAAGAGATGAAATCGATGCCGAAACATGAGAATTACGGGCCGCGCCTCGCCAATGCCTTAGAGAAATTCGCATGAACGCCGCTCAAGACCCGGCCGCGGCTATCGCGCCGCCCCTGACACTGCGCCATCGGCTGCTCTATGGCGTCGGCTCCGCATCGACCGGGATCAAGACGCGCAGCTTCACCGCGTTCCTGCTCATCTTCTACAACCAGGCTGTCGGCCTTCCCCCAGCGATGGTTGCCACCGTGATATTGATCGCGACAATCTACGATTCGATCGTCGATCCGATCATTGGACAGGTCTCCGACAATTTTCGCTCGCGGATCGGACGCCGCCACCCCTTCATGTACGCAGCGGCTGTGCCGCTGGCGGTCGCCTTCTACCTGCTTTGGAACCCGCCCCTGGGATTCAGCCACGGACAGCTGTTCGTCTATATGCTCGCCTGCCTCCTCGTCGTGAGAACCTTCGACACATTCTTCGAACTCCCGAATGCGGCACTCGGGCCCGAACTGGCCCCGGCTTATAACGAGCGCACGAAGCTCATCAGTTGGCGCAAGGCTTTCGAGACCTGCGGCGGGCTGCTCATGGTGCTCTCGGGCTATCGCTACTTCATGGCAGAGAGCGCGGGAGGCGTGACGGAACGCGGCGGCTATTCGCTCTATGCACTGGTCGCGGCCTCGATGATCTTCATCGTCATCATCGCGTCCGCCGCCGGGACGCACGACCGCATCGTCTATCTTCGTCAGCCTCCGGAGCGCAAGCTGACGTTCCGCACGACGTTCAGCGAAATCTTTGCGACCCTGAACAACGCATCGTTTGTCTTCATGGCCATCGCGGGAATGATCTACATGGCCGCGATCGGCGCACGTGCCGCGATGGAAGTCTATTTCTATCTCTACTTCTGGGCTTTCGACCAGGATCAGATCGCTATCCTGACGATCGCGCAGGTGCCCGGAAGCCTCGTCGGCGTCCTGATCGCACCGCCGCTCGCGGCATGGCTCGGCAAAAAGCGCGCAACTCTCCTAGTCTGGTTCTCGGCGATGGTCGTCACCCTGTTGCCGCTCGCGCTTCGCGTCGTCGATATTCTTCCCAGTAACGATCACTGGATCGTCTTCCCGGTTCTCCTGGTGGAAAATGTCGTGACGCAGATCCTCCTCATCGCTGGCGCAGTCCTCGTTCCTGCAATGATCTCGGACATCGTCGAGGACAGCGAGTTGAAGACCGGTCGCCGCTCCGAGGGGTTGCTCTTCTCGGCCGACAACCTGTTTCGCAAATTCGTTTCGGGTATAGGGGTGTTCGTCGCCGGTATGGTCCTGTCCGCAGTCGGCTTCTCGATGAAGACGCCCGTCGGCTCGGTGACGGAGCGCCAACTCGACTCCCTCGCGCTTCTCTATATCCCGATTTACGGCGGTCTCATCCTGATCGCGATGATATTCGTGTCGCGCTACCGCATCAGCAAAGAGCTCCATGAAGAGAATCTGCGCAGGCTCGGCGAGAAATATGCCGCGGCGCAGATCGGAACCCCGGCGATCGACGAACAAGCGCTTCCGCGGGAAACGCGCCCGAACCCGGTGCACCCATGACCGGCCCCCTCGACGGCATCCATGTGCTCGAGATCGGGCACTATATTGCGGGACCCCACGCCGCCCAGATGCTCGGCGATCAGGGGGCCGAGGTCATCAAGGTAGAGCCGCTCGGCGGCGACCCGTCGCGCCTCAACACCCGCGCCGGACAGATCGGCGACTCGATGTTTTACGCCTGCCACAATCGCGGCAAGCAGAGCATCGCGCTCGACCTCAGCGACGCGCGCGCAGCTCTGGCTCTCGATCCGCTGCTTCGCTGGGCGGACATCGTCGTGACCAACTATACTGCCGGCGTCCCCGAGCGGCTCGGTTTTGGATATGCGCATCTCCAAGCCATCAATCCGCGCGCAGTGATGGTGCATGTCACCGGCTATAACGTCGATGGCCCCTGGCGCGATTATGCGGCGTTCGACGGCACGATCATAGCGATGAGCGGCCTTGCCGAGATGACCGGACACGAGGACGGGCCGCCCGTTCTCAGCCAGATCCTGTTCGCCGATCACAGCGTCGGCGCACACGCCGCCTTCGCTGCCGCGACGGCGCTCGCCGAGCGCGAGCGCACCGGTCGCGGGCGACTTATCGAGATGAATATGCTCGACGTGATGACGACCTACCTCGGACATCAGATCGCGATGATGGGTTTGTGGAACCTCGACCCGACACGCTCCCGAATTCGCGCCGGGACACGCTTCGTCCATCGCTTCGCGACGCGGACCGGAACGCTTTTCGTGGCTGCGATTACCCCCGGAATGTGGCGCGGCTATTCGCAGCTGGTGGGGCATCCCGAATGGGCTCCGCGCGGGATGACCGAGGTTCCCGACCTTCACGCCGACGGTGCCCTGCGCGATGCGGCGGTCGAGGCCGGCGAACGCTTCATGGCGAGCATGACCGCGCATGACGCGATGGCAGCCCTTCAGGCGAAGGGTATCACCTGCGGCATCATGCGCTCCGCGCGCGCCGTCTTCGAGGAAGAGGTCGCCAAGGGATCGGGCGCCGTCCATCACGTTCAATATCCGGACGGGACCAAGGTGCCTGTACCCGGACCTGCTATATCCGCGGGCCATCCTCCGTCACCCCGCGTGTCGTCGCTCGGAAGCGATGGCGAAGCGATTCTCGAAGCGGTTGGTCTCGACGCCGAGCTGATACGGTCTCTCCATGCGGCCGGCGTCTTCCGCCGGACAGAGATCGATCCGGCACTTACCGGCAACGCGGAGCCTGTCCCGCCCCACCTCAGTCACTGGGTCCCGGCTTAGCGCAATTTTGCCTTCGCCATCGTCCAGATCACCCCTCTCAGTCCACGGATCACGACATGCCAAATATTTCCGCGCCGCACGGACCCATCGAATATGCTGTCGAAGGAGAAGGCCTGCCGCTCGTTCTGATCTGCGGCCTCGGCTCGCAAATGATCCGCTGGTCACCCGAATTCCGTCAGACTCTCGTGGGCCACGGCTTCCAGGTGATCCGCTTCGACAACCGCGATACGGGACTGTCGCGAAACTATGCCGACGGGCCTACGCCAGACCTCAAGGCCGTGTTCCGGTTGCTGCGATCGGGTGGAACGCCCGATCTCGCCTATCGGCTCACTGACCTTGCCGATGACGCGGTTCTCCTGCTCGACCATCTCGGCGTTCAACGCGCACATATCCTCGGGGTGTCGATGGGCGGATTTATCGCTCAGCATCTTGCCGCCCGCCATCCCGAACGCGTGGACACGCTGACACTCGTCATGACCTCGACCGGAAACCCCGCGCTGCCCCCGCCGTCTGCCGAAGCACAGGCGTTCATGGCCAAGAAGGGCGGCGATGAAGCCGGCGATGAAGCCGGCGCTGGAGACCTCGTCGAGCAGGCGATCGCCAACGCACTGGTGATCTGCAGCCCGGCCTATCCGCCCGACCCGGCGCGCCTCAGGGCCCGGGCCGCCGCCGAGATCGAGCGCGCCCATCTCCCGTCCGGCTATGTTCGCCAGCGCGCTGCGATCCTCGCCGACGGCGACCGCAGCGCGATGGTGAAGGGCATCAGGGCGCCAACTCTGGTCATCCATGGAACAGCGGATCCGCTGATCCCGCACCAGGGTGGCGAGGAATTGGCCGCGCTTATTCCCGGCGCCCAGCTGAGACTCATCGAGGGCATGGGCCATGAGATTCCCGAAGCGCTCGCGGCGGGCATTGCCGCCGCGGTTGCCGAGCTTGCCAAGCGGCCGGAGGCCGCCGGCTGATGCAGACGCCGTTCATCCTGGGCATCGGAGGAACGACGCGGCCAGGCTCCTCGTCCGAACGGATATTGCGCGCCGCGCTGGCCCGGATAGAAGCCCGCGGGGTGGCAACCCTGTGTCTGGCCGGCCCCGACCTCATGGTCCCGCTTTACGAGCCCGGGCAGTCGGACCGTGACAGCCGCGCCTCGATCCTCGTGGACGGGATGCGGTCCTGTGCCGGAATCGTCATTGCGTCGCCCGGTTATCACGGCACGATCTCGGGCCTCATCAAGAATGCGCTCGACTATGCCGAGGATCTCGCCGCCGAGGTCCGGCCCTATTTCGACGGCAAGCCCGTCGGTTGCATCGCCTGCGCCTATGGCTGGCAGGCCGCGGGTTCGACTCTCGCCACCCTGCGGACGATCTCGCATGCGCTGCGCGGCTGGCCCACGCCGCTCGGCGTGACGATCAACTCTTCGCATCCCCCTGTCGCCGTGGAGGCCGGGGCGAGCACATCCGAAGACATCAACCTCGATATCCTCGCGGGTCAGATAGTGGAGCGCCTCGGATGATGATCGTGAAGCGCTACACGCTCGGGTTCAGAGCTGAAGACGAAAGCGCCCTTCAGGCCGCGCTTGGAAAACTGGCGCGGTCGGTTCGGGCTATCGAGGGCTGCGACGGGATCGACATCGAGCGTCATGTGGCGCGGTGCGAAATGCTCTTCGCGGAACGGTGGCGGGACGAGGCCGCCATGGACGCATCGGCAGCAGCGATCGACAAGCCACTATTGGCCGACGTGCTTCGGCTCGCCGACGATATCCGCCCGGACATCTACCGGCTGCTCTCATAACAGCGGCCGTCGCCGGTCTTTCGACCTGACCGGGCTCCTCGAGCAAGCCGGCCATCTTCAGAACGCAGCGATACCGGTTATCGCGCGCCCGAGGATCAAGGCGTGGACGTCGTGCGCGCCCTCATAGGTGTTGACGGTCTCCAGATTCATCGCGTGCCGCATCACATGATATTCGCCCGAAATTCCGTTACCTCCATGCATGTCGCGGCTTGCTCGCGCGATATCGAGCGCCTTGCCGACATTGTTGCGCTTGACGATCGACACCATTTCCGGAGCGAAACGATCCTCGTCCATAAGCCGCCCAACGCGCAGGCTTGCCTGAAGGCCAAGCGCGATATCGGCCTGCATGTCGGCCAGCTTTTTCTGGAACAGCTGCGTTGCTGCGAGCGGCCGTCCGAACTGGACGCGGTCGAGGCCGTAGTTGCGCGCGGCCAAGAAGCAGAACTCGGCCGCGCCCATTGCGCCCCATCCGATGCCGTAACGCGCGCGGTTCAGGCATGAGAATGGCCCCTTCAGCCCTTCGACCCCCGGCAGGATGGACGTTTCGGCCACGAAGACCTCGTCCATCATGACCATGCCGGTCACCGAGGCACGCAAGCTGAGCTTGCCTTCGATCCGGGATGTCGAAAGTCCGGGCAGGTCGCGGTCGAGGACGAAGCCGCGAATGGCGCCGCCATGCGCTTCGGACTTGGCCCAGATCACGAATATATCCGCGATCGGGGCATTGCTGATCCAGGTCTTGGTCCCCGAGAGCTTATATCCACCATCGACCTTCACGGCGTGCGTGCGCATCGCGCCGGGGTCGGACCCGGCATCGGGCTCGGTGAGCCCGAAACAGCCGATAGCTTCGCCCGAGGCCAGCGCGGGAAGGTAGCGCTTCTTCTGCGCTTCGCTGCCAAAGGCATTTATGGGGTGCATGACGAGGCTCGACTGGACGCTCATCATCGAGCGATAGCCAGAATCGATGCGCTCGATTTCGCGCGCGATCAGACCGTAGGCGACATAGGTTGCGCCGACACCGCCATAGTCGGGAGACACGGTGGGTCCCAGCAGCCCGAGGGCTCCCATTTCGCGAAAGATCGATGGGTCTACCGTCTCCTTTTCGAAGGCCTCGATGATCCGCGGAGCAAGCTTTTCCTCGGCATATCGCCGCGCCGTGTCGCGTATCATCCGCTCGTCTTCGGTCAGCTGGTCTTCAAGTCGAAACGCATCTTCCCAATCGAACGCCGCCATCGCAGTCTCTCCTCTTCTGGCGCTGCCATCGGCGACCCCTATAATCTCTTCAATTACTTTAATTCGCCATTTTGATCTGCTAATCAGATCAAATAATGCTTGAGACGCGTTCCCTTGGCTATTTCATCGCCCTGGCAGAGGAGCTCCATTTCGGCCGGACCGCCGAACGGCTCGGCCTCGCTCAATCCGCACTCAGTACGCACGTCCAGCGATTGGAAGATCTTCTCGGAACGCGCTTGCTCGATCGCGGCAGGCGATCAAATGTGCGACTGACCCGCGCCGGACAGACGTTTCTCACCGAGGCCCGCCTCGTGGTCGCACAGGCTGCTCGCGCCGAGCAAATTGGACGCATGGCGGGCCGTGGAGAAGCCGGCCCGGCGCATATAGGCTATGTGTTCTCGGCGGCGCTTGGCGGAACGCTGGCAGCTGCGCTTCGCGCGATCAGGGTCGAACTGCCCAAACTCACCGTCACGATCGACCAGATGGACACGCCGCAGCAGCTCGCCGCGCTCGAGGATGGCGCGCTGGACATCGGGTTCGTCCGCCCGCGCCCGACATACCCCCCTTCCGTCGAAACGATGATCGTCCATCGCGATCCCTTGTTGATTGGGTTGGCGTCAAGCCATCCGCTGGCCAGGCAAACCAAGATATCCTTGGCGTCGCTTGCGTCGGAAACCCTCATATTTCCGCAGTTCGGTGACGGCGGAGACTTTGACACAACGATCGACCGCCTGTCGGAGCGCGGCGGATTTCCAAATTCCAGAGTTGTGAAGACGCGCGACTTCGTCTCGGCGATGACGTTGGTCGCCGCCGAGCACGGCGTCCTCGTCGCCCCGCAGGTGATAGCTAACCTCGGCGTGGGCGAGATCATATTTCGGCACATCGAGGAATTCCAGGAAGAGGCCGAACTGGTGCTGGCTTGGCACCGGGATGCGAACGAGGCGCTCGTCCGGGTGATACGTCGTCACCTTCAGCTCCAAGACGAGAATGTTTGATCGAATGTCGCCTTAGCGTGCACGGCAAGCAGACGGTCTGCGTTGCAAGCGCCCCCATGAAAAGCGGTCATTGGAAAGCGATCATTGGCGAGGCCCGGTGGCATCGACGGCCGCCCATAGAAGAGAATGGCTTCGACCGATCGCCATCGATCATGCCTGGAGCATCGACAGCAATCGTTAGAAAAGTGACAGTCCGGCGCCGCAATGCTATCCGCCCCGCATGGCAAGGATGGCGGACAGGAAACAGCGCGAGGTCCAGAGCATGCGGGCCAATGTCGCGCACTATGGATTGACGCCCGAGCAGCGACGTGCGCTTCCTCCTTTTGCTGCGCTCAAGGCGTTCGAGGCCATCGGCACATGCGGCGGAATCCGGCGCGCCGCAGAAGCGCTCTCGATCGATCATGCCGCGATCAGCAGGCATTTGCGCGCGCTTGAAGAATGGGCGGGCAGCCCTTTGTTCGATCGCGCGTCGGGCTCCAACGGGCAGCTGACCGAGGTCGGTGCACGCTTCCATCGCGCGATCGCGCAAAGCCTGACCGACATCGCGTCCGCCGCGATGGAGTTCATGCCGCAGCTCGACGACCGGCATTTTGTCGTATGGTGCGCGCCGGGCCTTGCGTCCGAATGGCTCACTGGAAGGATCGGCGATTTTTCAGCCGCCTTCCCCGACATCCAGATCGAGCTGCAACCGATTGAAATCCTGCCGGAAGCGGTCGACAATAATGTCGATGCGCATATCCATTATGTCGTCGATGCCGCCAGGCAGGAGGAAGCGCCTGCGTTTCGCTCGGTCGAGCTTCTGCGGCCGCCGATCCTTGCCGTAGCCAGTCCCGCCTTCCTCGCCGACCTGCCGCCGTTCGAAAATCCCGCCGCTCTCCTCGAGGCGCCTTTGCTGCATGAAGCGAGCTTCGACCAATGGCGGCGCTGGTTCGAACAACATGGCGTGGAAAGCGAGGGCAAGCTCGATGGCCCGCGGTTCTGGCAAGGCCATCTGACGCTCGCCGCCGCGCGGCGCGGTCAGGGAATTGCCCTCGCCAACGCGCTGCTCGTCGGGGACAGCCTTCGCGGCGGCGAACTCGTCGAGGTCGGCACCTTCCCGCCGGTCTATCTCGGCTCCTATGTTCTCACGACCCGCCGGTCGCGATGGCGCGGCGAAGCGCTGGTCAATTTCCGCCGCTGGATCGAGCGTACGCTAGCGAACTGATCGATGCGGTGACTAACGAACAACGTCGGCGGGGGGATAGTCAACTTGCCGCACGAGGGGCGGTTCGCCGAAGGCAGGGGCCGAGAAGGAGGCCCCATGGCTCGTAATATCGAACTGCTGAACCGCCGCAGCCTCGCGGTCCCCCGCGGCGTCGCGACCGCCCTGCCCATTTTCGTCGAGCGCGCCGAAAACGCCGAGATGTGGGACGAGGACGGTCGCCGTTACATCGATTTTGCCGGGGGGATCGCGGTCCTCAACGTCGGCCATCGCCATCCCCGGGTTGCCGCCGCCGTTCGTGCGCAGCTCGACGACTATATGCATGTCGCCTTTCAGGTCACCGCTTATGCACCTTATGTCGAACTGGCCGAACGGCTGAACGCGCTGGCGCCTTTCTCCGGCGAGGCGCGCACGCTGCTGCTGACAACGGGCGCCGAGGCGGTAGAAAATGCGGTCAAGATCGCCCGCGCGGCGACGGGTAGGGCGGGCGTGATCGCCTTCACCGGCGGCTTCCATGGCCGCACGGCGCTTACCATGGCGCTGACCGGCAAGGTCACGCCCTACAAGCGCGGCTTCGGGGCCTCGGTCCCCAATGTCTATCACCTCCCCTTTCCTGTTCCCCACCACGGCATCGACGTCGACCAGACGCTGCGCGCGCTTCAATTTCTGTTCGCGGCCGACTTGCCGCCGGAGGATGTGGCCGCGATCATCATCGAGCCGGTCCAGGGCGAAGGCGGTTTCCATGCGGCCCCCGCCGAACTGCTCGCAGCGCTCCGCAAGCTTTGCGACGAATATGGCATCATGCTAATCGCCGACGAAGTGCAGACCGGGTTCGGCCGAACCGGACGCATGTTCGGCATAGAGCATAGCGGGGTCGAGCCCGACCTCGTCACCGTCGCGAAGTCGATGGGCGGCGGCCTGCCGATCTCCGGCGTGATTGGGCGCGCCGCGGTGATGGATGCGGTCGAGCCGGGCGGGCTTGGCGGAACCTATGGCGGGTCGCCGCTCGGATGCGCGGCGGGTCTCGCGGTTCTCGACGTCATCGAGGACGAGGGGCTTCTCGAACGCGCCGTCGCCATGGGCAAAAGGATCGTGCGCCGTCTCAAGGAACTCGCCGCGCGCAACGATCTGCTGCCGATCGGGCATATCCGCGGACTCGGCGCCATGATTGCCTTCGATATGCTCGAGGGCCAAGGGTCCGATACCGTGGCGCCGAATGGCGCGAAGACCGTCACCACGCGCGCCGCCGACGAAGGGCTCATCCTTCTTGGCTGCGGAACCTATGGCGAGACGATCCGCATTCTCGTTCCGCTCACCGCATCCGATGCGATCGTCGACGAGGGCCTCGCCGCGATCGAACGAGCCTTGCGGACATGAGCGACGCGCTGCTTCGACGACCCGAGCTTCTGCGAAGCGAAGCGTTGATTGGCGGTCGCTGGGAAGACAGCGGCGCCCGATATGATGTGCTCAATCCGGCAACAGGCGCGTGTCTTGCCGAGGTGGCGATGCACGGCGCGGACGCCGCGACCCACGCAGTGGACGCCGCAAGCGCCGCACTCCCCTCATGGTCGTCGCTGAGCGCCGGCGAGCGCGCCGCAATCCTGCGACGCTGGCACGACCTCATCCTCGACAATGCCGAGGACCTTGCGCGCCTCATGACCGCCGAGCAGGGCAAACCGCTCGCGGAAGCCAGAGGCGAAGTGGCCTATGCCGCCTCCTTCCTCGCCTGGTTCGCCGAAGAGGCGCGGCGGGTCTATGGGACCGTCATCCCGGGCAATGCGCCGGGACGGCGCCTGACGGTCATTCGCCAGCCGGTCGGCGTCGTCGCCGCAATCACGCCATGGAATTTCCCGGCGGCCATGATCACGCGGAAGGTTGCCCCCGCCCTTGCCGTGGGCTGCACGGTTGTTCTCAAGCCGTCGGAACTCACGCCGCTTTCGGCGCTCGCCCTTGCCTGTCTCGGCGCCGAGGCGGGCGTGCCGGCGGGCGTGTTCAATGTGGTGTCGGGCGACGCGCCGGCGATCGGCGAGGTCTTGACCGGCGACCCGCGCGTCCGCAAGTTCAGCTTCACCGGATCGACCCCGGTCGGCAAGATGCTTGCCGCGAAATGCATGGCAACGGTCAAGCGCGTCTCGCTCGAACTCGGCGGCAACGCCCCCTTCATCGTGTTTGACGACGCCGACATCGACGCCGCCGTTGCCGGGGCGATCGCCTCCAAGTTTCGCAATAGCGGACAGACATGCGTCTGCGCCAACCGCTTCCTGGTCCAGGACGGTATCTACGACCGCTTTGCAGCGGCGCTCGCCCGCAAGGTCGGTCTCCTCAACGCCGGAGACGGGCTGGCGGGAAGCGCCGACCAAGGGCCCCTCATCAACGCCGAGGCGGTCGCGAAGGTCGAGCGCCACCGCGTCGATGCGGTCGAACGCGGCGCGCGGATTCTGGCGCAGGGCCAGGTCAGCGGCCCCTCCCAAGGGCATTTTGCCCGCGCCGCGCTCCTCGTGGATGTCGCGCCGGAATCGCTCCTCGCGCGCGAGGAAACATTCGGCCCCCTTGCCGGGCTCATCCGCTTCGACCATGAGGAGGAGGCGATCCGGCTCGCCAACGATACGCCCGCAGGACTTGCCGCCTATATCTTCACGGCGGATCATGGCCGCGCCACCAGGGTGAGCGAAGCCCTCGAATATGGAATGGTCGGGCTCAACACCGGCCTCATTTCCACCGAGGTCGCACCCTTCGGCGGGGTCAAGGAATCGGGGTTCGGGCGGGAAGGGTCGCGGTTCGGGATCGACGATTATGTGTCGATGAAGCTCATTGCCGCGGAGATAGCGCCCGCATGACGGAATATGGTCGCCGGGACATGTTGTGGCTGCCGCTCGCGGCGGCGATGCTCGCCGGTTGCCGACGGCGCAAACGCGATCCGGAAACGGTCGTCATCGGATCCTCGCCGACAGGTGTGCCCTTCAGCTTCGTCGATCCCTGGACCAACGAACTCACCGGATCGATGGTCGATGCGGCGACAGCGGTGGTTCGTGATGCCGGCTTCAAGACCGAAACGGCGATAACGCCTTTCTCCGCGCTGATCCCGTCGCTGGCCGCGGGCAAGATCGACATGATCGCGGCGGCCATGTTGCGCACGCCGGAGCGCGAGCGCGTCGTCGCCTTCAGCGACCCTATCTATCATTATGCCGGTGCGCTGATCGTCCGCGGCGACGACAAGCGGATCGTCACCAATCTCGGACAAATCGGAACGACGCGCGTAGGCGCCCAGATCGGATCGCGCTTTATCGACCAGCTGCACGCGGCTGGTGCGCGGAATGTTTCGACCTATGAGTCGCTCGTCGATATCATGCGCGATCTTGAGAACGGCCGTATTGACATCGGCTATGGCGACGAGCCGATCCTGAGATACCAGCTGCGCGTCGGCTGGCGCCGCAATGTGCGCATCGTCGAGCAGTTTCGAGCGCCGGCGCTCGAGGAATTATGCCTTGTGATGCGGCTGGACGATGCAAGGCTGACGAAAATCAATTTGGCGATCGCCCGCCTCACGGCGCGCAACATTCCCGCCATCAACCGAAAATGGGGGCTTTGACGAGATCATGTCCGAATTTCTGACCGACGCGGTCGCCTTTCTTCCCGTGCTCGCGCGCGGGCTGTGGACGACGGTTCTGCTCACGGTCTGCGCGCTCGCGGTCAGCCTTGCCCTTGGGCTCGTCTGGGCGTTGATGGGCATGTCGCAATATGCGCCGCTGCGCTGGACCAATAATATCGTCGTCAACACGGTGCGGGGCATTCCGATCATCGTGCAATTATTCTGCGTCTATTTCGTGCTCCCCGACTGGGGGATCGACTTTCCGCCGTTCCTTGCCGGGGTGATCGGGCTCGGGATCGCCTATTCGGTCTACCAGGCCGAAAATCTGCGCGGCGGGTTCGAATCGGTCGACCGGCAACTGGTCGAGGCGGGAACCGCGCTCGGCATGAGCCGGGGGATGATTACGCGGCGGATCGTCATGCCGCTCGGGCTCCGCACCGCGCTCCCCTCGTTCGGGAACACGACGGTGATGCTGCTCAAGGACAGCTCGATCGCCTCGACAATCACCGTCGCCGAGCTCACACGATCCGGCCAGCTTCTCGCCATCTCGACCTTCAAGAACGGAACCGTCTACGTGCTGATCGCCCTCCTCTATCTCGCCGCGAGCATCCCGCTCGCGATGGCCGTGCGCGCACTCGAGAAAAAGGCGGCGTGGCGGTGATCGAGCTTTCGGGAGTCGCGAAAGCCTTCGGCGCGAGGCAGATCCTGCGCGATGTGAGCTTCACGGTGGAGGCGGGCGAAGTGGCCTGCCTGATCGGTCCCTCGGGATCGGGGAAATCGACGATCCTGCGAACGATCAACGGTCTCGAGCGCCATGACGCGGGCACGATCACGGTCGACGGCACTTTGCTTTCGGACAAGTCGCTGCCGGCGATCCGGCGCAAGGTCTCGATGGTGTTCCAGCGCTTCAATCTGTTCCCGCACCGCACAGTCATCGAGAATATCATCGAGGGGCCCGTGCATGTGCTCCGCGAAGATCCCGAGGCCGCCCGCGCCCGCGCCGTCGAACTGCTCAGCCGGGTCGGTCTTGCGGACCGCGCCGACGCGCATCCCGGCCAGCTTTCGGGCGGTCAGCAACAGCGGGTCGGCATCGCCCGCGCGCTCGCGATGCAGCCGCAGGCCATCTTGTTCGACGAACCCACCTCCGCGCTCGACCCCGAGCGCGTCGGCGAAGTGCTCGCCGTCATTCGCGAGCTTGCCGAGGACGGCATGACGATGGTGGTCGTGACCCACGAGATAGCCTTCGCCCGCGAGGTCGCCGACCGCGCGCTGTTCATCGACGAGGGCGTGATCGTCGAAAGCGGGCCGGCGCGCGACGTCCTGACCGCGCCGTCGGCCGAACGCACGCGCCTCTTCCTCGACCGGGTCCTTCGTCCGCACTGAAGGACTGGTGATTAATTCACACCGGGGCGTAAGCGCTACACAACTCCTGACACGGCTCGCTTTGACGCAATTGGGTGCTCCATTCTTCCTGGAGCCTCTTAATGTCCGTTACGATGTTCAATCTCGCGTCGTTGTTCGAAACCGCCCCGCCTCCCGCTCCCGTGCCCGTTCCGCTCGGCGAACCCGTTTCGACGGTCCGATCGATCTCCATGCCTTCGAGCTCGCGCACAACGACGCGGATCGGGGTCTGGGAATGTACACCCGGCCGCTGGGTGCGTCAGGTCAGGCAGGCCGAATTCTGCCACTTTCTGAGCGGGCGGGCGATCTTCACCCCTGAGGCAGGCGAGCCGGTCACGTTCGGCGCGGGAGATGTCGCGCATTTCCCGGAGAACAGCCGCGGCGTGTGGGAGATTGTCGAGACGAGCCGCAAGATATTCATGGTGCTCGACGAAGAGCGTGATTCGTGAGTTCCGCCGCCGAGACGCTGCCGCGTCCGATCAGCAATGATTTCTGGCTCTCCACGTCCGGCGATGACCTGACGCCGCGCGCACCGCTTGCGGGCGATGTCGAGGTCGACGTAGCGATCCTCGGCGGAGGTTTTTCCGGCCTCTGGACCGCCTATCACCTCCTTCGCCAAGACCCGTCGCTCGAGGTGCTGATCGTCGAACGCGAGATTTGCGGTTATGGCGCTTCGGGCCGAAATGGCGGCTGGTGCTCGCCTCGCTTCCCGGTCGATCCCGGCGCGCTCATCAAGCGGTTCGGCGCGGCACGCGCGAGAGAAACGATCCTCGCCCAGCAAGCCATCGTCGAGGAAATCGGGCGCACGCTCGAAGAAGAAGCGATCGACGCCGAGTTTCGCGCGACGGGCCTTTTGAGCCTCGCGCGGAGCGAAGCGCAACTGAGCGGCCTTGCAGCGACCCTCGCGACCTATGAGTCGCTGGGGCTTCGCTCGGGCAACAGGCTTCTGGGAGCCGGCGAAGCGCGCGAACGCATCCATGCCACCCATATTCACGGCGCGCTCCAGTCGCGCCATGGCGCGAATATTCATCCCGGCAAGCTGGTGCGCGGCCTCGCCCGCACGGTGGAAAAGCTGGGAGCGGTCATCCACGAGGGCAGCGAGGCGATCGCGGTCCGCCCGGCCCCGAACGCCGCAATCGTCACCCGCACCGGCACGGTCCGCGCGCGCAAGGCGGTGGTCGCCGCGAACGAGGCCTATCGCACCGGCTTGCCGGGTTATCGGCGCACATTGCTGCCGATGTCGTCGATGATCGTCCTGACCGAGCCGCTCAGCCAGAGTCAGTGGGCCGAGATCGGCTGGCTTGGCGGCGAAAGTGTCAGTTCGCAGGTTCACACGAAAAACTATCTGACGCGGACGAGCGACGGCCGCATTCTCTATGGGAGCCGCGGCGCATCCTATCTGTTCGGATCGGCGATGCCCGAAAATGCCATCCGCGACGAACCCGTCTTCGAATGGATGCGCAGCTGCGTTCGCGAATGGTGGCCGCAACTCGCCGACCTCTCCTTCACCCACGCCTGGGGCGGCTATCTCGGCGTCCCGCGCGACTGGCTGCCGACGGTCGGCTTTGACCCCGATACGCGGATCGCCACGCTGCACGGATATACCGGCCGCGGGGTGTCGACGAGCGCGCTATGCGCCAAGCTTCTCGCGGGGCTTATCGGAGGCTGGACCACGGGACTCGAAACGCTCCCCGTGCACCGGCCCCGCGCGCCGCGCTGGGAGATAGAGCCCTTCCGCTGGATCGGGGTCCGCTATGTACAGAATGCGTTCGCGCGGATCGACGAGGCCGAAAGCGCGCAGCGTCGGCGCCCGCTCGACGCGCGATTTGCAGAATATCTCGGCGAACAATGAGCGCGATCGGCATCCGCCGGACCGCGAAGAGGGCTTCGACAATAGATAATGGTGTCGAACGGTCAACATCAGACCAATCTTTCGCAACTTCCCGCTCGCCGGGGCGCCGGTCACATTTCGTACGAGAAGCAAGGGCCCGGAGGGTGACGCGCACCGTTGCGCGAGCCGGGAAATCATAACAGGGAGCAAATAGCCATGCGCAAGACAACAACACATATGACCGGACTGTCGGCCATCGCGGTCGCCGCGTCGCTGTTGGTCGCCCTCCCCGCCGCCGCGCAGGAAACGAACCATACCAGCGACGAGATGTCGGGGGACATCGTCGTCACGGCTACGAAGCGTTCGGAATCGGTTTCGAAGGTTCCTATCTCGATCACGGCCTATAGCCAGGAAGGCCTCGACCAGCGAGGCATCCGCGACATTCGCGATGTCGCGAACCAGACGCCCGGTCTCGACATTTCGCGCGCATCGACGGGCGGATCGGGTCAAACGCGCATTTCCATCCGCGGCATCGATTCGACCGCGGGCGCGGCCACGTCGGCGGTGTATATCGACGATACGCCGATCATGGCGCGCAACTCGTCGCTCAACTATAATGGCACCACCCTGCCCTTCCTGTTCGACCTCGAGCGGGTGGAAGTTCTGCGCGGCCCCCAAGGCACCTTGTTCGGGGCCAGCTCGCAGGGCGGTGCGGTGCGGTTCGTGACTCCGACACCGAACCTCAGCGAATTCAGCATCTACGGGCGCGCGGCGATCAACACGGTCAAGGATGGGGGCACCGGTTATGAGGGCGGGATCGCGGTCGGCGTGCCGATCGTCGAAGGGTCACTCGGTATCCGGCTCAGCGCCTATCGCCGTCACGATGCGGGCTGGATCGACCGCCAGAGCTGGCAGGATCCGACCGATCGCGAGAATGACGTCAATTATAGCGACACCACTGTCCTGCGCGCAGCCGCGCTCTGGGAACCGACGCCGGGCCTGACCATCGCGCCCAGCATCTATTTCCAGGACCTGAAGTTCCACGATCGCGCCGACCTCTGGACGCGTTGCCCCGCGACGGTCGGCGGCCCGGTCGATCCCACCCGCGTCCCGTGCGTCAACGGCGTCTCCGATCCCGAGGCCGGCAAATTCCTCTCTTACGCTTCGCTGCGCCAGCCGAGCCGGGACCGCTTCTACCTTCCCGCGCTCAAGCTCGGCTATGATGCCGGGCCCTTCTCGATCACGTCGGTCACCTCCTATTTCGATCGCCACGTCGAGGATGTGAACGATGCGACGAACATCAACGACCGCGCATCCTTCGGCAACGCCTATCTCTTTCCGATCACGCCGGGTTTCGCCCAATCGATCACCTGGCAGAACCCCAACATCTACCAGAAGGTCTTCACGCAGGAGGTCCGGCTCGCCGGCGGCAGCGGCGACGACCCGATCAAGTGGACGGTCGGCGCCTATTATTCGCGCGGTTCGATCAAGTCCGACCTGCCGATCTTCGAGCCCCATTACAACGCGCTCTATTTCGTCCGCTTCGGCCGCACGCCCGAAGCCGCCGGCGTGCCGCCGCTGGTGAATGGCAATGCGCGCTATTATGGCAATGAAAGCACCATCGAGAAAAGCGTCGCGATATTCGCCAATGTCGACGTCAAGATCGTCGATCGCCTGACCCTCACGCTGGGCGGCCGCTATTCGCGCGACAAGCTCGAGTTCGATGTCCTCGAACGCGGCGTCTCCTACGCCACCGGCTCGTCGAGCGCGGTCGGATCGCTCAAGGAAAATCCCTTCCTGCCCAAGGTGGGCCTGTCCTTCCAGGCGACGCCCAATTCGCTTTATTACGCGAGCTTTGCGCGCGGCTACCGCACGGGCGGTGTGAACAAGGCACTTCCCAACATTTGCGATGCCGAAGCCCAGGCCCTCGGTATCGGCAATGCAGCGGTCTACAAGTCCGATCGCACCGACAGCTACGAGATCGGGATGAAGAACCGCCTTCTTGGCGGTGCTCTCCAGCTCGACGTCAGCGCTTTCTACACGAAATGGAATAATATCCAGCAGCAGCTTCGCCTACAGTGCGCCTTCAGTCTCGTCGCGAACACCGCGTCGGCAACGTCCAAGGGGTTCGAGGCCAACATCAATATCCGTCCCGACGACAGCTTCAGCTTCGGCGCTGCGGTAGGCTACACCGATGCGACCTATGACGACACCATCCAGATCGGCACCGCGCCGATCGTCGTCGCGGGACAGCAGCTTGGCGCGACCCCCTGGACCGTCAACGTCAACGCCGAATATCGTTATCCGCACGCTGGCGATCTCGATCCGTTCATCCGCGTCCAGTATAATTTCAAATCGGTGAACCGTGGTCCCTTCCTTTATCAGGTTCCGACATCGACGAGCTACGACCCGACCCGGCGGCTTCCCGCCGAGCCGTCGACGCTCGATGCGCGGGCCGGCGTCAGCCTCGGGCCGGTCGAGGTGCAGATTTACGCTGAAAATTTGCTCAATAACGTCGACTATGTCGCCGATGGCCCGACTTACGCCCGCGGCCCGCTGTGGCGCGGAATGACGCTCCGACCCCGCACGATCGGCCTGCAACTCATCGCCCGCTATTAATTGCAGCCCCGGAGGAACGATTGACGATGATGACCGCAATACGCCGTTCGGCGGGCGCGATGCTTCTTGCGACGGCGCTCGGGAGCCTGTCGCTGGCAGCGCAATCCCCCGGTGAGCCGCTCTACGCCGACATCATCTTCACGGGCGGCAAAGTCATCACCGTCGACAAGGGGGAGCGTATCGTTGACAGCGTAGCGGTCCGCGGCAACCGGATCGTCGCTGTCGGGCAGGCCGGCGAATGGAAGGGGCCCGCCACGAAGGTCGTCGACCTGAAAGGCCGCACGATGCTTCCGGGCTTCATCGACGCGCATTCGCACATCGCCGGAATGGCGAATGTCGAGGCGCATCATGTCAATGTGCAGGTGCCGCCGCTGGCCGACACAAAGGCCATTATCGCGAAGCTGCGCGAAGCCGCCGCGAAGAAGCCGGCAGGGGCCTGGATCATCGGCCAGGGAACCTATAATCAGGTCTTTCCCACGCGCGCGGAACTCGATGCCGCATTCCCGGACAATCCAGTGCGGCTCGACTGGAGCGCCCATGACAAGATGATCAATCACCGCGCCGCGGTGATCCTTGGAATGGGCCGGGATTTCCCCGACCCGCCGAAGGGGGCGATGGGGCGTTACGAACGGACAGCCGACGGCGAAGTGATGATCATCCGCGACGCACCCGCGCCGTGGCCGAAGGAGGAATTCACCTATCCGGAGATGAAGGAAGCCGTCCGCGGCGTCCTTAACGATTTCTATCTCGAGAAGGGGGTGACCACCGTCTCGGACATGTCGCCGGGCGAGACCTATCGTGCCTATGCCGAGCTTCGGAACGAAGGCCGGCTGCCGACCCGGATCCGGATGAATTATATCGCGCGCGATAATGCTGCCGCGCAGAAGATCCTCGACACCGGCATCTCCACCGGGCTGGGTAACGACTGGCTACAGGTCGGCGCGCTCAAGCTCTTCATCGACGGGGTATGGGGGACAACGGCAGCCACCTACCGGCCTGCATGGAAGGGATCCGGAACGACCTGGGTGCCCGGCAATTATGGCGGCACCAGCTTCGACCAGGCGACGCTCGATACCGTCATCCTCTCGGCTCGCGAGCATGGCTGGCAGGTGCAGACCCACGCCAATGGCGACCGGGCGCAGGATATGGTGATCAGCGCGTTCGAGAAGGCGAACAAGCTCGCGCCGAAGCCCGACAGCCGCGACCGGATCGAACATTTTGCGCATTTCCTCACCCAGGACCCCGAGCGCACCGAGACGCGGCTCAAGCGGATGGTCGACAACGGCATCATTCCGTCGCCGCAGGTGGCGTTCCTGTGGCGCCTGACCGACGTCAATGTGAAGGAACCGGCCGTCAAATTCTTTCCGCTTCGCGAGCTGATCGATCGCGGCATGCACCCGCCGGGAGGCGTCGATACCGTCGGAACGCAGAATTTTGCGACGTCCCCATTATTCTCGATCGAGCGCGCGGTGCGCCGCGACACGAAGTTCGGAACGATCGTCCAGCCCAAGCAGGCGATCACCCCGATGGAGGGCATCAAGATGTTCACCATCTGGTCGGCCGAGGCGAATTTTCTCGAAAAGTCGCTGGGCAGCATCGAGGTTGGCAAGCTCGCCGATTTCGTGATCCTCGAAAAGGATCCCCTCGCCGCCCGCCCGGCCGAGATCGACGAAATCCGCGTTTCGATGACGATCCTCGACGGCAAGGTCGTATATGAACGCAAATAGGACGCTTGCGGCCGCAGTGTCGGCAGCGATGCTCCTCTTCGGCCCTGCGCCGGCGGCGGCGCATGGCGACGGCGATCATGTCGACAGGTCCGACGATCCGCACTGGGCCTTGTTCGAAACGGTCGCGATCTCGCAGGCACCGCCCGACTATCGCTATCATGCGGCGATCCCCGCAAGGATCGAGGCGATAGCCGGGCAGGAGATGACGATCAGCGGCTATGCCGTGTCGCTCGGACAGGAGGCGGTGACCGATCATTTCCTGCTCTCGCGCTATTCGCCGGAATGCCCCTATCACGCGGCATCGCGGCCGAACGAAATGGTCGAGGTCCGCCTCGCGAACCCGGTGCGGCTTCCGCTCGGCCGCGAGATCCGCATCACCGGACGGTTCGGCTTGCAGCAGAATGGCTACGCCGGCCTTTTCTTCCGTTTGGACGGCGGCGCACAAAGCTGAGCCGCGGCAGAGCCGGAAAACTCCGACCGCTGAGACCCATCCCGCAGCCAATGCTCCTCTCCCCTGGCGGGGACGACACCCTGTGGCGTCGCCCCCGTCCTTTCTGTCTTCTGCGGGCCTTAGCGCATCGTGGGAATGACGAAGCTCTGGTCGACGACCGCGCCGCCCGAAGGCCAGCGCTTCGTGATCTTCTTGCCCCGGGTGTAGAAGCGGATGCCGTCCATCCCATATTGGTCGAGGTCGCCGAAGCCCGACCGCTTCCAGCCGCCGAAACTGTGGTAGGCAACTGGCACCGGGATCGGCACGTTGATGCCGACCATGCCGACCTCCACCTGCGATGCGAACCGCTGGGCATAGTCGCCGTTGCGGGTGAAGATGGCGACACCATTCCCATATTGATGGCGCGAGGGATATCCGATCGCCTCTTCCAGCGTCTCCGCGCGCAGGATCTGGAGCACCGGCCCGAATATCTCGTCCTGGTAGGAGCGCATATCGGCGGTAACATGGTCGATAAGGGTCGGGGCGAGATAATAGCCCTCCTCATGGCCCTGCAGTTCGAACCCGCGGCCATCGACGACGATCTCCGCGCCCTCCGCCGCCGCCATCGCGATATAGGCCTCGACGCGCGCCTTATGCTCGGCGCTCACGACAGGCCCGTAATGCGCGTCCGGATTGGTCGCGGTGCCGACCCTCAGCCTGGCAATTTCGGACACCAGTTTCTCCCGAAGAAGCGCAGCAGTGCTTTCCCCGACCGGGGTGACGACGGGAAGCGCCATGCAACGCTCGCCCGCCGATCCATAGGCAGCACCGATGATGTCGGCCACCGCCTGGTCGAGGTCGGCGTCGGGCAGGACGATGCCGTGGTTCTTCGCCCCGCCCATGCATTGCACGCGCTTCCCGGCGGCCGCCCCGCGCCCGTACACATAGTTCGCGATGTCCGACGAACCGACAAAGCTCACAGCCTTGATTTCCGGGTGATCGAGGATCGCATCGACCATCTCCTTGTCGCCATGGACCACATTAAGAATGCCTGCCGGCAATCCCGCCTCGATCGCAAGCTCGGCAAGCCGCACGGGAACGGAAGGGTCGCGTTCCGACGGTTTCAGAATGAAGGCATTGCCGCAGGCAATGGCAGGCGCGAGCATCCAGAGCGGGATCATCGCCGGAAAGTTGAACGGCGTGATGCCCGCCACGACACCGAGTGGCTGGCGCATCGAATAGACGTCGATGCCGGGGCCGGCCCCCTCGCTATATTCGCCTTTCAAAAGGTGCGGGATACCGCAGGCGAATTCGACGACGTCGAGCCCGCGCTGGATATCACCGCGCGAGTCCGCGACGACCTTGCCATGCTCCCTCGACAGGAGGTGGGCTAGCTCGTCCATGTCGCGTTCGATCAATTCCTTGAGCCGGAACATGACGCGGGCGCGGCGCTGCGGGTTGAGCGCCGCCCATGCCGGCTGCGCGGCGCGCGCATCGTCGACGGCGCGCGCGAGCAGATCGGCCCGGCCGAGCGCCACCTCGGCCTGAATCTGGCCGACTGAGGGGTCGTAGACGGGAACGATACGGTCGCCTCCGGTCACAGACCGTCCGCCGATGAAGTGGTTGATGGTGCGCATAATTCCTCCTGATTGAAGGATTTCGCGTTACATCGCCCGGCTTTGCGTTAAAATGCCAACCGATACCAAACAGGTGTGCAGGAAATCATGTGCTGAACTCGGATCAGATAGGCGCCTTCCTTGCCGTTGTACGCGAGGGCAATTGCGTCGCGGCAGCGCGCCGTCTTCGGCTCGATCATTCGACCGTGTCGCGGCGTCTCGCAAGCCTTGAGGCGCAACTTGGGACAAGGCTTTTCGACCGCTCGCCGCGCGGCCTTGCGCCCACGGCGGCGGCAAGCGCCTTTCTCGCGCACGCCGAACGGATCGAACGCGACCTCATCGTGGCGGCAGATGCCGTCTCACAGCGCGACGCGCCCATCGTGGGAACCGTGCGCGTCGCCACACCCGAAATATTCGGGTCCGACTTCCTCGCCCCGCTGATACCCGAACTCTCCCGCCGGCATCCTGAGCTGGTCATCGAACTCGTTCCGGAATCGCGCGCAACGAGCCTCTCGAAGCGCGAAGCGGACATTGCGATCGCCGTACGCCGGCCACTCGACGGCCGGCTCTTCTCGCGAAAGCTCACCGATTATCGGCTCGGACTGTTCGCCGCCCCCTCCTATCTGGAGACCTTCGGTATGCCCGCGTCGATCGGTGCGCTCTCCGATCACCGTTATATCTCATATGTCGACGATCTCGTCGAAGTGCCCGAGCTGCTCGTCCTCGGCGGCATGGACCTGAAAGGCAAGGTCGTCTTCCGCGCGAGCACAAGCTCCGCCCAGATCGCGGCGGCGGCGGCAGGCACCGGTCTCGCCATGCTCCACCACATCGCGGTTCGGGACGACCCGAGGCTCGTGCGCGTCCTGGAGGAGGAGATCGAAGCGAGCCGAAGCTACTGGCTGGTGATCCATGCCGATCTTCGCCAACTTACTCGGGTCCGCGCTGTTGCGGAATTTCTTGCCGAGGTTGTCTCGCGTGAACGCGCCAGATTTTGACGATTTTGGCCGATAGCTGCCGGTCTTCTTTTGGGCGGAAAGTCAGAGAAGCCGCCATTGGCGGCCAAGCGAACGGCTCGTGCTTCGCGGCAAAAGGCCACCCCGATGGTTCAGTCCGCCATCAAATTACCAACGCGCGGCGCAGCACAGCCAGGCGGCTGCGAGTGGTCGCATCTTTTGTGGCATGCAGCGCTTTATCGGCGGCTGTAAATGCGCGCATCGACGTCGGACGATCGCCACGCGCCAACGCGATTTCGGCCAGGGCGAGATCGACCCCCGCGTCGAACTCCGGTCGTCCGGTGAGATCAGCGGCCTTCTGCCGGTCGAGGCCATCGAGCAGCGCGCCTGCCTCGGCATGGCGGCGGTTGGAGATCATGCATTCCGCCGTGTAGAAGCGGATCACATGCGTGAGCGGATAATCCGCGCCGAAGGCTTGCCGCACCGAAGCGAGCGCATCTTGCGCCACGGTGAGGCCACGCCCGCGCTGGGCCGTCTGGCACAGTGCGGCGGCATAGTCGTTCTGCCCGCCGAGCGCTTGATGCGATTGCGGACCTGCCAGCGCCGCCGCGCCTTTCCAGACCCGCTCGGCTTCACGGGCGGCGTCATCGTAGCGGCCGAGCGCAGCAAAACTCTCAAACCGCGTTGAATGCAGCGCCAGCGTAAAGCGGTGATTGTCGCCAAATCGCGCGCGCATTGCCGCCAGCAGCGGATCACTCGCGCGCAGCGCTTCCTCGTCCCGGCCTGACATAGACAGACTGGTCACCCAGTGCTGGCGCGTCACCAGCGTGTCGGGATGATCGGCACCGCGCAGGCGCCGGGATTCCGCCACGATAGCGCGGGCGATGGGTTCGGCGTCCTGTGCGCGGCCAAGACGCATCAGGACGAGAACCAGCGACGACTTCGCCTTGAGAAGCTGGGTGGGCGGCACGCCCGAGCCGTCGGTTTCGCCGATAGCGACAGCGCGGCGAAACGCGCGCTCGGCCAACTCGATATCGGCCATATAGCCATAGGCACCCTCGGCCTGTGCCAGTGCAAAACCAACCCGCCCGCTGTTGCCGAGATTCCCCAAGCGCTGGCGTTCCTGTTCCAACAGGCGTCCGGCTTCTTCAAGACGCTCGGGTTGGCCGGAGGTCGCTTCCATATGGATACGCCCCAGCCGCCCGATGGCGGCATCGTCGCTGCCCGTCTCATTTGCCTGCGCGAACAATTGCCCGGCGCGGACATATTCCGCGCGAGCGGTGTCGAAATCCGATCGCCCGTGAAAGGCCCGTGCCACCGCCAGATGCAATCGCGCCGCGACTTGCGGCGAACCGGCGAACCGCTGATCGATGTTGCGGCTGGCACGCTTGATGGCATCGATTACGGTTTCATCGGCGGCCGAGCGCGCAGGGTCCGGACTGGCCAGCACGTCTTCGGCGATGAAGCTGTAGCCCATGTCTGCCAATTGCTGCGCGGCCACCGCCCGATTTCGCTGCGTCCATGCATAAACGGCGAAGGCCGAGCTGGCGATCAGGCCAAGCACGAGGCTGGCGGCAGCGAAGCGCATCCACGGACGGCGCATGCGCCGACGCTCTTCCAGCCGCTGCTGTTCCGCAAAAAATGCGGCGCGCTCAGCGTCGCTGGCGGCAGCCTGCCGACGTTCATCGAGATGGTGCAGGCGGTGAGCTAGATCGGCGGCGCTGTCGAGTCTGCGCTCGGGCGCGACCTCGGCGGCGTGACGTATGTCGTCGCGCAGCAGGGGATCGGCAACACGATGCTCCCAGCCGGGTCCCAGCGTCGCCATGAAGTCGCCCACAGCGAGCTGATAGAGGATCAGGCCAAGCGCATAGATGTCGCTTTTGACGGTCGGCATAGCATCGCCGGTCAGCTCGGGCGCACGATACGCCAGCGTGCCCGAGCGCGGTTCGTCCTTGCCAAGATCAGCATCGAGCGATCCGGGATCAGTGATGTGGAAACTGTCGAGCACTGTGTCATCGAGCAGGCGTCCGCTGCCAAAATCGGCCAGCCGAATCACCACACCACCATTGCCGTCATCGGCAATGAGGATATTGGCGGGCTTCAAATCTTTGTGCAGCACACCAAGGCCGTGAACGTCAGCGACGTCGCGGCAGATGTCTGCCGCAACGGCCAATCGTTGTTCCAGCGGAATGGATGAAAGTCCGCCCGCATCGTCCGCCCAGCCAATCAGATCGCGCCCGCCATAGGCATATTCGAGGAAATAGGGCGAGGCGTCGAAATTCCATTCCAGCAGCGCGGGCAGCGGCGCGGAGGCCCCGAGCCCCGCGAACACCACGCGCGACAGCGCCGCCTCGCGCTTGAGCGCGCGCAGGCGGTCGGGTGCGTCGGCGAACTTGAAGACGCGTCGCTCGCTCGTCTTGTCGTGGCTGGCCAGCCAGACATCCTCCGCGCCCGTATCGCCGAGCGGCTTTGCCAACCGCCATTGCTTGCGCCCCGGCACGGCGTCGCCAACCGCGAAAGTGAAGCGCGGAGCGAGTGGGGATTCGACGCTTGCGATCTTGACGGTGCAAGTCAGCCGATAGCCGACGCGCGGCACGGTTTCGATGATATTTTCCTGCCGTCCGCCGAGCACCTTTCGCAGCTTGGAGATGGCGGTCGGCAGCGAGCCTTCCACCACATTGAGGCCCGGCCAGACCGCATCGAGGATTTCGTCCTTTGTGACGACCTCGCCTGCGCGCAGCAAAAGCTCGTGAAGCACCTCGAGCGGCTTACCTTCGAGCGCGACAACGTGCCCATCGACGCGTAGCGCCCAGCTCGCTTCGTCGAACTCGGCGCCCGCGAAGGTCCAAAGGCGTCTACGCCGCCGCGATGAAGTGCTGCCCTGCATATCGTTCCCCCGTGACGGTTTTAGAAATTCTTGAGAACGCCATCAAGACTTTGATGCACCGACCTTTCTAGGCTTGCCCCAACCGAACCGATCAAGGGGAATAGCAGATGGCTAAGACAGCAAACCGCGCGGCGATCTCTGCGCTCGCACTGCTCGGCACAGTGTTCGCATTGAGCGCGTGCGGCAGCAAGCAGGCAACCTACGTCCATACCGAAAAGCCGGAATGGCAGCTCCAGTTCGTGTCAGACGACCATGTCAAATATCTTGGCAATCGGGGCGACCTCGAATGGGCCTATACCGCCGTACGCGATTCCGAGGGCCGCATTCTCTCCTTTGAGATGCGCCATCCCAACGTCGGCTCGATGGATTTTCGGCTCAACCAAGGCACCGGGTGCTTCTTCAATCATCGCGAAGGCGTGTTCTGTCCGCAGGGATGAACAATGTCCGGGTGACGAGAGAGAGAGAGAGAGAGAGCGGGGCTCATATGGCGACAGTTGGAAAAATCCGCCGCTTTGCGGAACTCGATGTATTCACGATGACCGGAACGGTGGTCGGCCAGCAAGGCCGCACATCCACCCACCTGTCATCGGAAACCACGACGCATGGCGGTGGCGGGTATCTGCATCAGGGGTCTGGATTTATATCAGCACCGACGACCCGGACCTCGGTGTCGTCATCCTCGACCCACCATCAGCGCCTGTTCGCGCGCAAGGACGACGGCGATGAATTCGACGTGGAGTTTCCCGATGTCCAGTTCGGCATTCGAGAGGGCCACCGCGTGTCCGTTGTCTGCGCCGGCCCCAAAAGGACGGGACGGGGCCATCCCATGGCCTTGGTCAATCACACCACCGGCAATCACCAGATGCTCCCTGCACGCGTGAACTGGATTCTTAGTAACCGCATCAAGCTCTACGCCATTAGCGCCGGCGCGGCTCTCCTTATTCTCGCGGTCATTGCACTCTCGGTTTCGGGCAGTGTTACCGGAGGGATCATGCCTGTCGCGTTTCTGATCGGCGGCGGCGTGGTGGCGTGGGAAGTGTTCCGCTGGCTGACCCTCTACCGACAGGTGCGCCTTGAAGTCGAAAACGTCGCCCAATCGACACTGCAAAAAGAGGAGGATCCGACCCGTGCAGCATAACAAGAGCAGCAACGGCATTGGCCGTTCCACCGCCCTGATCCTCGCCGTCGCGTCCTTGACTGCCTGCGGATCGGAATCCACCGCTGCGTCCAACGCGGCGCAGGGCAACGCCGCTATGAGCGCCGCCGTGTCGGCGCAGCCCACAACCACGCCGCAGGCCGCGCTAGCCGCTATGGCATTACCCATCGAACAAGCCATTTACGGCGATGTCGAACGGGGAAGCTGCGCTCGCGCTAGGAGAGCCTTCTTCTATGACGGGACAAATTACGGTTATGTCTCCCCGGTCGAGCCGGGCTGGAACGACACCGCATATTTTGAGATCAATCGCATCGCTCGCGTGGGTCCGCCAGCACGGGGAAGCGCTTTTTACGACCACTACCGTGGATACACCCTTGTCTGGACTACGGAGAATGCAGAGGCCGAAGAGGATATTCTGGGGATAAAAGCGGAAGGGAATGGCCGGATCAGGAGCATCGCGGTTAGTAGCGGACCCAAAGGGGATATGTTTTCTGAAGAGACATTTCAGAAATGTACCTTCGCGCAGCTTTCACCCCGGATGCAGGCGGCGATCCGCGCCGAACGTCCACAATTGACGGGCGGAACAGCCGCTGCCGACAGCGCTGGCGCGTCGGCGTCCATTCCGACCCCGATTCCGCCCTTCAATATCCGCCCCGGCCACTATGTACCCGTTGGGGCCGCCTGCGGCACGACGAGCGATATGATCTTCTACTACGATGGCCGCCGCGCGGGCTGGATCGACCTGTCGCCCTTCGCGGCAAACCGCATGGAGCCCGTCGCAAGCGCGCGGCGGCGCGGCGCGGACTGGGTCGTGGATACCGTGACGGGTGAAACCCTGCACGTGCAGGCAGCGGACAAGATCAGCGTTGGCGATCCCAATACCGGCGTCGAGACGATGCGGTGGTGTCCAGCCAGCGAGGTGCGCGCCTCGGCACAGGCGCGGTAGGTTAGGGGCAAACAGCCATGTCTTTTATGTCGCACGCCGCGCGCGGCGCCCTTCTCGGTTTTGCGGCGCTGGCCCTGCCGGTATCAGCGCAAAACAGTGCGGGGCCGTCTCTCTCGGTCTTTGGCATTCCCCTCGGCGGGACGGCCGCCGATATCGAACGGATGGCGGTGCAGCGCGGCTTTGGCGGCTTCACCGACCATTGCCAAGCGGCGCGGATCTGCCGCTACCGCGTCAATATCGAGAATCTGCCGGGCACCGAGTTCTTCTCGACCAACTGGGGATTCCGGAGGCTGGCCGACCGCACCGAGGCGTTCAGCTTCGCGTTCACCGCGCCGCCTAATGAACACCGAATCTGGTCGGCGGGTTCGGACCAGAGCTTTGGCGACTGGTTCAATGTCAGTGCATCCGCACCGATCTTGCCCGATGTGCTCGTCGAACTGCGGAAACGCTTTGGTGAGCCCGTGCGTACGCAAGGCCTTGAAGCCCGCAGGGCCAATGCCGGAAATCACGGCCAGCTATGGTGGGCGTGGGACGCAGAGGGCCGCTCTCTCCGCTGGACCCGCGAGACCCATCAAACCTGCTATCTGGCGATGGGCAGGGCCTCGGTCGAGACCGGCCTCACGCTTCACGTCAATTCCAATGCGGCTCCGGTCGATCCGCAGCCCTTCCTGCGCGCGCGGCAGGGGAACTGTGCCTACGCCGTTCGCGCCGACATCGGCCATACACGGGGAATGGTCTATTCGCTCTCCGTCCGCGCGGTGGATTTCAAGGCGGGTCACGACGCGCAGTATCGGACTAACCAGTTGCTGCGCGAGAAGCGCGGCGAGGCGGACAGCGCGCGTTCAAGTCACAACCGGCCGGATTTTTGAACAGACATGGCGCGGCTCGCTGCACAGGCGGCCGACCAGAGAATGGAGTTTTGACCATGGCTTTTGTTCCTTCCAAAACAGGGCTCGCCGCTCTCATCGGCGTCGCAGCCTGCATCGTGACGGCTTGCGGCCCTGAATCGTCCGCGAGTGACCGTGCCAACGCCGCTCCGGCAAGAAGCGGCACGACGGAAGGTTTTGCGCTGGCACAGGCGGCGCAAGCCGCGCCCGCCGTGGCGTCGCAGGCGGCCTTGCCGATCGAGCAAGGTCTCTACATCGCCGGCTATAAAACGCCGGAGGGCTTCTACATGTCCATCGACGATGGTCCCGTCCCTGCAAATGCCTGTGCGGGCGCAACGGACGTATTTTTCTATGACGGGGCAAATGCCGGAGAGGTCGGAATGGACGAGTCAGGCCACTGGACAAACAACGCCGTCAGGATTTCCCGCGTCGGTCCCGCGCGCAAGTCGCTTGTTGCCGAACTCGGCCGCGCGTCGCGCGGCTTCACGCTCGCCTGGGATGCCGAAGGCGAGCGCAAGGGCTTTCCTTCTCTGGCGCTGAAAGCGACAGGTCCGGGACAGTTTATTCATCTCGGCCTGGGGTCATTGGGGGAAAGCAATTACCGGAAATGCAGCTTCACCCAGCTTTCGTCGCGGATGCAGGCGGCCGTGCGCGCCGAGCAGCCACAAATGGCGGGCGCGGCAATCCCGCGGCCCAGCGCAGGCGGGCAGGCGCCGGGCACAGTCACCTCTCTGCCCATCGAGAAGGGGTATTGGGCGGTCGACATGAGCTGCGCGCAGGCGATCCGCGAAGCGGATCCCAACGGCCTCCCCGACGATATACCGTTCACATATCTTGACGAGAAAATCGATTACCTCGGTGAACTTGCGGTCAAGCGCTACGAGGCTTTGGGCGGCAACCGCTATCGCCTGCACGGACGGGCGTCATATGGCAATGGCGATCCAATCGAGGTTCCCTCCAGGACGGATATTATCGTCAACAGTCGCACCAGCTTTACCGCGACATCAAACGACAGCATGGGCAGTTCCACCACCCGATATACCCACTGCCCGATCTCGCAAATACCCCGCGCCATTCGTGAGATATTCGAGGGGTGACAGTCTGTCATCATCAGCAGGCGAACAGATTCTGCGCGCGGCCCAAATGTCCATAAATCTCCATGCCTGATTTTCTGAGCCATGTCGATTGCAATGCCCGGGCACTTTGGCTCCACCAGGACCAGATGATCGGCGCCGATTACCGCCACCACAATACATGTCCCCGCATGGTCGACCACTGGCCGGTAGCGGACATAACGATCACCAGAAATGCGGCGCTTTGCAGCGATCCAAGCGTATGGGCCGGATGTCTGATTTGAGGCGCAAAACTGACGATCTACGACGCTGACACCCAGACTATGATGACGTCTGCCCGCGCGAAACCTCGCGGCAAAATCGGCTCAGAACTGACGGTATCTGGATATCGTCGCGCAGTACTAGAGCGATCAACCACTGTTTTGCCGCACGTATGCTTTCGCGTCACGCCGTTCTCAAATCTTGCGCGCGTCTGCGGCGGCGCGAACCTCCTGCGAGCAATCAAGCGAGATAACGAGAATATCGTCTCCATCGACAACGACAGCGACGTCACTCATTCCCACGATTGACACTCGTCTGCCTCCTGCCCGGATGAGGTTGTTGCTACTCCTGTGGAGAAATACATCGCCCACCGCCGCATTACCCATCGCATCTTTCGCCGCGAGGAGTTGTACCGCATGCCAGCTGCCGAGATCGGACCAGCCCATTGCCACCGGAACGACTGCAACGCGATCATCCTTCTCCATGACCGCATAGTCGATCGAGTCATTGGGCGCATGGCCGAACTCGATCGCATCGGCGTGCAGGGCATCGCGGTCCACCGTGCCGGCCGCAACAGCATCCCGCGCCGCCTCAAAAATCTCAGGGCAGCGGGCCAGCATCGCATCGCGCATTCGTCCAGCACGGAACAGGAAGATTCCGGCATTCCAGCTAAAGCCGCCGGCAGCGAGCATTCGCGTCGCCTCGTCAAGCGGCGGCTTCTCGACGAACCGCTCGACGGCGAAACCACTTTCTCCCAGCATTTTCCCGCTCGCGATATATCCGAAGCCTGTATCGGGCCGATCCGGCGTAATCCCGAAGGTCACGATCCAGTCCTGCAGCGCAAGTTTCGTTCCCCGGTCGATCGCGGCGTGAAAGGCCGGAAAGTCGGTGATGACCTGATCGCTGGGCATCACGAGAAGCAGTGCATCAGGATCGGCCTGCGCCACCGCAAGAGCAATCGCTCCAGCCGTCCCGCGCGGCATCGGCTCCACGATCAACAGCGCGTCCCTGTTGCCCAACTGATCGCGGACAACCGGGACATGCGCACTGCCGCACAGAATCATTGGCGGTGCAAAAGCCGGGCTCGCCGGCGTGCGTTTCACGGTCTGCTGGAAGAGACTTTCCGAACCGGCGAGCGGCAGGAACTGCTTGGCACGGTGACCGCGGGATTCGGGCCAGAGCCGCGTTCCAGCGCCACCACAGAGAATAACCGGTTGAATCATCGGCAGGCTCCGATCCAATCAAAGTTGGCCAGAAAGCACGCCTCTCCCTGCCCGTGAACATAAGGCCAAAACCGACCCGACAGCAACCATTTTGCTGCAGGTGCGAAGAGAAGCTTGATCAGCCAGATTTTAAAGGCAATATCACGGGTGTCCGCGCAGCCGTTCGGCAGCGTGGAAGGCCGAATGCCATGAGTATTAGGGCCGGGAGGATGTCGCGACAGTTTTGCCTGGCGAGAGTGTCGGAAAGGCCGCGGGCTACTTGCCAGCGTGCGCGATCCTCTCGAAGGAGCTTTCCCGATGAAGCAGCTTGTCGCATTCGATCTCGATGGGACTCTCGCCGAAAGCAAGCAGCCCCTCCCCGACTGGATGGCGCAAGCCGTCGCCGACCTTCTGGAGGTGGCCCACGTCGCCGTCATATCGGGAGGCGACTGGCCCCAGTTCGACAAGCAGGTCGCGAGCCGTTTGCCGCCCCGCGCCGACCTCGCGCGGCTGTGGTTAATGCCTACGACGGGAACGAAGCTCTACACGCACCGCGGCGGCATATGGTCCCCGGTCTATGCCGAACTATTCGACGAGGCCCAAAAGCAGGCGATATTTTCCGCCTTTGACGCGTCGCTCGAGGCCACCGGCTTTGTTCCCGAGAGAACATGGGGCGAACGGATCGAAGATCGCGGCAGCCAGATCACATTTTCAGCGCTTGGCCAGCAGGCGCCGATCCATGCCAAGGAAATCTGGGACCCCGATTTCGCGAAACGCAAGATCATCCAGGCCGATCTTCGGACACGCCTTCCGGGGCTGTCGATCAACATGGGCGGCGCGACCTCGATCGACATCACCCGCGAAGGTGTGGACAAGGCCTATGGCCTCAAAAAGCTACGTGATGCGAGCGGCATTTCGCTGGGGGCGATGATGTTCATCGGCGATGCGATCTTCCCGGGCGGGAATGATTATCCGGCGAAAGAACTCGGCCTGGACACGATCCGCGTTCGCGACCCGAGGGAGACGCTGGCGGTGATGGAAACGATTGTCGCCTGCCAGAAATCCTGAGCTCGCGCGAGCTAGACTGCGCTCCAGACCCAATAGACCAGGGCCCACAAAAGGACCGAGACAAGCAGCCCGGCGAGCCAGCCCGACCAGCGGATGGGGTTCGCACCAGCCTTGCGCTGGCCCGCATCGATCGTCGAAGTACGCATGTCTTGCCCCCGGTTGCGGTCCCCGGGGCCAATTGCCGATTCGCTGGTTAAATTGTCGTGAATTCCGCGCGCCAGAGGCAGGGGTTCTGTCCCTTCCCGGGACTCCGGACTGTCGCGCGAACCATCCATGACCCACTTCCTCTCGCATCGTCATCGGCATCTTCTGCCGAGACACCTGCGCGAGCATTCTAGATCGCGATTTTGCCGCCGTCCATTACTTCCCAAGCGAGGGGGCTGGAGGTCGCCCTGCCCTCCTCCAGCGCAATCACATAATCCGCGGCATCGAGTAGTGCCGGGCGATGTGTCACGATAACGATCGTCATTTCGCCGCGTAGCGAACGGATGGCTTCGACCACCCGTGCCTCGCTTGCGGCATCGAGCGCGCTGGTCGCCTCATCGAGGATCAAAAGTCGCGGGCGTCGCAGCAGGGCCCGGGCGATCGCGACGCGCTGCCGCTCGCCGCCCGATAACGCCTGCCCGCGATCTCCAACCGTCGTTTCCAGCCCGGCGGGCTTCGACCGGACGAGCTCGGCCGCGTCGGCGAGCTCGAGCGCCCTCCACAATCGGGCTTCGTCTATATCCTCATCGGCTAGGCGAAGATTGGCGGCGATCGTATCATTGAAAAGAAATGTCTCTTGCGGAACGAGCGCGACGTGGCGCTGCCACTGCGGCATGAGCCCATCATCGAGCACGAGCCCGTCGACCTTGATCACGCCGCTGACTGGCGGCAACAGGCCCGAAATAATGTCGAGCAATGTCGACTTTCCGCTGCCGCTCGGCCCGCTGATTGCCGTTATCGCATGTGCGGGGACAAATGCCGAAACGCGGTCGAGCGTCGGTGCGTCGTCGGACCCATATTGGAAACGGATCTGCGAAAGCTCGATGCCGCGATCGAGCCGCACATCGGTTCCGCCCTCCTCCTGCACGGGTTGCTCGGCGTTTTCGCGGCACGTCTGCAGGAGCTGTACCACCGCGCTCACCGGACCGAGGCTAGCAGCGAGTTCCTGACTGACCGAATGTAGCGCCATGATCCGCGGTGCTAGGCGCATGAACAGAAAGAGCATGGCCAGAAGAACTGGCAGCTCGATCGTCTGGAACGTCAGCGCGAAGAAAATGAAGCTTGCGACTGCCACCGCGGTCAGCGTCTGATAGATGGTCGCGCTCCGCGCGCGCGCCGAGGCGAAGCGAATATTGTGGCGGTAGATCCGAAACAATACATCGTCCATCGCGGCCAGATGCTGGTTTTGTAATCCGAACAGCTTCGCTGTGCGAAGCCCGCCGAGGAAGCCATCGACAAGGCGAAATTCGTCGCGGCGCTGCCTGCCAACGGTCTGTCCATGCTCGAACGAGCGCCGCCTCGCGCGATAGGTGAACGCGAATACGGCGACGCCGATGCTGAGCGCGGCGAGCGTCATCCGCCAGGATATAGCAAGCGACGCGAGCGCGAAGATCACCGTCATCAACGCCGATTGCACAAGCTGTAGCAACTGGTGCGTCGCCATCAGGAGGCGGTCGATATTTGATGTCAGGACCTGGGTGAGATCAGCGGTCCGATAACGCCCAAGGACCTGCCAGCGCGTCAGGGTGACAGCCTTGAATAGCCGGTGCTGAAAATCGGCGACAAAGCCGAACATGACGCGCGCATTGTAGCGCTCCTTGGTTTCGAGAAGGAGTGACCGGATGATGGTGGCGACGACAAAAGCGCCGATAATCAATGGCAAGGTAATCGCCACCGTCCGGTCGATTGTAACGAACGGGACCCGGTCCAGGTGGAGCAGAATTTGGTTCCGACTCGGATCAAGCAGCCGGAGCAGAGGTATCAGCAGCAGGATCGAGACGATCTCGCTAAGGCTGCCGAGTGTCTGTAGAATAGCGGCTTTCGCAAACGCGCCGCGCGTTCCGGTCCACACGAAGCGGATGAAGTCGGCTATACCGTCATGCGAGCGCATGGTCGCGCCTGTCGGCATGGCTAAGGAATGAGGCGAGTTCAGGGAGCCAATCCAGCCCATTGCGGACCGTTAGCCGGCCTACGCTTGCATGACCCGCAAGTCTTGCCGCCTTAGCGAACAAGTCAGCGGACTCACCCTTGTCGATTGCAGCGCGACCAAGCCGGGGAAAGTAGGAAAAACGGATCAGCGCTTGAAACGTGTCGACTGCTTCAAAGGGGCGAAAACTGTTCGCAGCGCTCCGTTCGAGAACATGGATCGTCCCGAGAGGCAAAGGCGAACATGGATTTTCGCGGTTGAGCCGAAATCGTATCTTGCCGCTGGTGAAGGGGCCGTCGGACGGCTCTATCACATGACCGGCGTCGGGACCGAAGCGTGCTTCCATATGCGCGTCGAGCTTCATCGCCTGATAGCCCGCGGCGGCGACGGGTACATCGTCCAAAAGGCGTACGGCGACAACATCGTCGGCGATAAGCGGGTAGCCCGCAGAGACGAGGCTGGCCGCCGTGGTCGATTTTCCAGCCCCTTTGTCGCCGAGGAATACGGCGGCCTGCCCGTCCAGCTCAACAGCGCTGCCATGAAGGACCATATAACCGAGCCGATGCATCAGAATTGCGATTACCGGCCCGAGCAGCGGCAGGGCGAGAAGCCGTGGATCGAACGCCGGGTCAAGGTCGACCGCAATTTCGCGCCCACCCGCGCGCACCAGAAAGGAGCCGACGTTGCGGAATCGTAGCAGGTCGCCTTCGGGCAGGATGGCGAAATGCCGAAATCCATCGAATGGCTGTGAATGGCGCGACAGATCGGCCACAACGATGTCGAGGCCGGGTGCGGCTGCCAGACATTCGTCGGCTTCCTCCAGCCGGAATGCCGACCGCACGACCAGATCATAGAGCCGATAATAATAGGGACCTGCCGTCATGCCGCTTTCTCAAGATAGGAAGCGTCCTCCGGCGGATCCTCTGTCGCCAGCCAGCGCGAGAGCATGACTGCTCGCCAAAGGCGCATGAGGGCCACGCCATCGAGCTCACCGGTCGTTCGCAGGTCCGACCAGTCGGCTCGAAGCTCGGCAAGATTGCAATACGGCAAAATGAGGTCGGGCCGCCTCAATATCGCTTCGTCGATGACGTCGCGGTCGAAGCGCAACAGCGACTGACGCAAATGGGTCGCGAAATCATGCTTGTCGGTGCGAAGCCTCACCTTCTCCGGCAAGACGCCCTGCATGGCATTGCGAAGCACCGAGCGCGGGCGCCCATCCTGCCATTTCTCCTGCGCTTCGACCGTCACGCAAAAGCGAACCACGTCCAGATCTAGAAACGGCATCCTGAGTTCGACGCCGGCACATGCGGCCTCAATGTCTATCACCTCGAGTGCATGGGCGAAAATAGGAGAGGCGAGCTTCTTCAGATGGGCAGCCTGCTCGATCGGCCGGTCGCGGCCATCGGGTGCCGTGATGAGCGGGTCGCGCTGCAAGGGCGCGCCGCGCACGAGAAAGCTCGCGGGGTAGTCGAGGATTTTGCCCACGCTGCGGCGAATGCCCCGGCGCCAGATCAGGCGCCGGAAGTGCGGCCACGGCGCGCCCGTGACATGACGCACCGCCTGCAATTCGCGCCACAACTTCCGCCACTGACCAGAAGCGGCCAGTTCGCCGAACAGGCCGCCGCCGTGTGAGATAACCTCATCGCCGCCGTGACCGTGAAGGATCACGCGGCCAGGAAAACCGGCGGCGATTTGCTTCAGAAAATAGCGGAATATCCCGCCATTAGGCCCTGCAGGAGGCTGGTCCTGTTCGCCAAGGATCGCGTCGGCATGCGCCAGACCCGAGACACCGCTGCAATCTATGGTCGCGTGCCCGATCGCGTATTGATCGACCACCGCCGCAATGAAATCGCGTTCATCCTCGACGTCCGGGTCGGAGAATATGAGCGAGAATGCCTGCACCGGGGGGTCGGCGTCCGCCCGGCTGGAAGCCAGAGCGCTGACGATGGAAGAAGAGTCGAGCCCGCCGCTCAAAAGCGAACCGATCGCCGAGTTTCCGCGAAGACGGCGACGGATGGCTTCGAGAAACAGTTTGCGAAATTCACCGCCGACATCGTCTCTCGGGACCGGTGCATCTGCGTCCAGGCGCCAATAGCAAACCGTCGTGAACGCGCCGCGCGTGGCGATCGCATAATGGCCGGGCAGCAGCCGATAGATATCCTCAAAAAAGGTTCTGTCGCGGTCAGCCTCCGGAAATTCACCTTGGACGAAAGCCGCCATGGCGGCCTCGCGTCGGTTCGCAGAAAGGTCGGGTCGCATCGCCAGCAGCCCCTTTATCTCGGATGCGAACAACAATGCATCGTCTACGATGCGATAGAAGAGCGGTTTTACGCCGATATGATCGCGGGCCAGATAGAGCTGTTGCTTGAGAGGATCCCAGATCGCGAACGCAAAATCGCCAAGCAAATGTTCAGCCAGCCCGTCACCGAGCGTTCGATAGGCCGCGAGAAGTAAACGCGTATCTGACAGATTTTCAAAGGCCGGCGCGTGAAGGCCGCCAGCATCGCGAAGGCTCGTGCGCAGCTGGTCACCATTATCGAGACGGCCGTCGAACGCGATGACATAACCATCGTCGTCGAGCGCAAACCCGTTGCACCCCGTGTCGAGCAGCCCGTGCCCGACAAGAACATGTTCGTCATGATAGCAGGACATTCCGTCGCGGCATCGATGTGCCATCGCGTCGAGGGCGCCTTCGAGCATAGCGACATTATGATTGTGATCGCCGTTCGCAGGGACGATGCCGCAGATGCCGCTCATCGCTATTCAATCTTCATGAGGGGTTGAAAGCTGGCGACATTCTCGCTGTCGCCTCCCAAGACAATCTTGCCATCGCTGATCAGCCAGGCATGGGCGCCAAAACTATTACCGTTTAGGCGAACGCCGACTTTGATCTGCGAGCCATACCCGCGCAGCCCGAGGAGAATTTTCGCGGCCAATGCCTGCACCAGGCAAGTCGGGTTGGGCACAAGCGCCGACGCCGTCCGAATGGACGTGGCAACGCGCAGCGCCAGTGCGCTGGTCGGGACCGGTTGGTTCGGCTGGAACGATACGCGACGGATCATTCGATTATAGCCTATCAGCGAGAGGGAGAGCCTCACAAACCACAATATTATCAGCGACGACACGAGCAGCCACTTGTCCCGCCAAATAACCGAGAGGCGCCGGTTCTTGCCCGGTCGCTCGCTAAGCATCGGTCGACACAATCAGACCAGCAGACGAAAGCTTGTCCAGCAGTGCGGTAACATCCGTTTGGGCAACTGACGGGGTAACATCATAATTTTTCGTTACCGCGGCGCAAATCTCGTCGGCGCTCGCGCCTGCCCGAAGATTGTCCCACACGAACGGTCCGATACCCGACAGGCAATAATAGATATTCCCATGCGTATCGAGCAGCGCGGTCATCCCGTCGAGATCGCTGAAAACCGCGGATGGGCTGGCTATCCATTTCACGTCATCATCCTCCTGATGGTTGCGACCCCGATCAGGAAATGGAGGGCGGGCGACCCACCGCCCCCCACTATTTCGGAATCCCGAGAAGGTCCCTCTTTTCCTGAACGGATCAGGAGAAGGTGAGATCGCTAAACGGGGTACCCGAGGGAAAATCGGCGTCCAGATTGGACCCCGAGCTACCGCCGAGCGTCACGTCCTCGAAAGAACCGACTTCGACGAGTTCCGGCTTCGTGTAAGCCGATTTCGGAAGTGTATGCATGGATACCCTCCATCAGTAGACGGGCAGAAGTGCCCGCCCATCGAAAATTTTCATGATTCCTTAACCAAGTCAATATGTTGCGGCGCACAAATTTGTGCAGCTGCTAACTAAACAAATAAACAAATCTAATGACTTATCCGCCTGAACATGGCCGATTTTCCATTTTGCGGCCGATCAACTTAACAAGCGCCGTCCCATTTTCGAGCGTCGGCAAATAGACGGACGGCGAAAGAAATTTAGCTATTTGTATATGGAAATTCGCGCTTGGCTAATGTCGCAGGCCCGAGTCGAAACCGGCTTTCCTCCGGATCCAGCTGCCCATACGGTCAAGGAAACCCGAGGGACCGGATGCCGCATCCCCGTCGCGTGACCTGTCAGCGAGGTCATAACGAAATTCCGCAATCCAATATGCGGGGCGGATCGAGATGAGGTAATGACTTATATTCTTGATCGTAGTGCCGAATTTGGTCTGTTCGAGCTCCTGAGCGCCGCCTCCCGCCATCGCGTTGAGCGACGACCTCACGAGCATTTCCGTACGGCTATAACCACGCGCCATCGGCCTGGTGGGGGACGAAAACAGCTTGTCGCCGAGACGATCAGCAACACGTATCGGTACCCGCCGCGCCCTGCCACGCGTTGCTGCTGGTCTGATCAATTCATAGTCGATAAGCCATTTCAGGCGCGACCAGCTGTGCAACAGGCCGTGAAGCGCGAGATAGGACCGGAGTGCCTCGCCAGTCAGCGACAACACCTGATGCTGACCGAACAAATCCAATGGCTCGATCTCGCCCAGGTCCACCTCAGCGCAAAGCGGTTCGTTATCGAACAGACGATAATGGACCTCGACGATCGTTCGGCGCGACCGATGGATATAGACCCAATCCTTGTGCAAACGGCGCCAGCGCTCAGTCTGGGATAGGTCGAGTGCCGGATGGGGTTCCACCCGCAAATAATCCATTTCGCCGAGAAGGCGGTCGCACGTCGCAAGTTCCGCGGGCTTGATCAGCAGGTCGATGTCATGATTGGTGCGCCACCCGATCTTGTCGAAGCACAGCTGCGAAAGAGCCAGCCCCTTGAGAAGAATGGGGGTCACACCATGGCCTGCGAAGCGTTCGGAAATGCGCCTGAGTTCGGCAAGCGCCGCCAGTTCAGCAAAGGCCGAATCGCGTATCGTTTTATCCATTCGCGCCTGCAAGTCAGCATCGACCGGTATCGCAGTGCCCGCCATCCACCCGAGTGCCCGAAGCCGATTGGCAAAGAATGGCATGACCCGATGGCGTTCAGCATATTCGAGAAGCGTCGGCCAGCCGCAAAAGTCTGAACCAAGCTGTTCTGCCAACGCATCGCTCGTCGGTGGCGCCCGCGGATTGACGACGGCCGCCAGCGCAAGAAAGGCGTGGTTATCCACCACATCCCCCTGTTCGTGCGGTCATCACCAGCGGATGATGATCCGACCAGATTTCCGGTCCGCGAGTCAGGTCAACCAAGCCGAGACATCCCCTGCCGTAGATATTATCGATCGGCAGGAGCGCGGCCGGTCCACCGGTCGGCCAGGTGGGAACAGCACGGCTCATCAGGCGAACGCCCATGTCAACCGCGAGCCGGTTCATCGAGAAGCTCCATGGAACATTGTTGAAGTCGCCGATCACGATCTGGCTAGCGCTCGGTTCGGCAGCGAGGGCGGCAAGCTCGCGCAATCGCAATGCCTGGGATCCCATGGGCCACGGCCGCGGCATGTGCGCCGCCGTGATCGCAATCTCTTCGCCTCCTCGACTGAAGCGCGCGGTCAATGCAGAAATAGCCTTGCGATTTTCGGCATCGCCGCGCGCGTGGGGCATAACGGCGAGTGCCGGAGTTCGGGACAATATCAGTGTTGAACAATTTCCGTCGCCGCGGCAGTCATATTGATAGGGATATTGCTTCTTCAGCAAACGCGAAACCGAACCGGCCCGGTCGCGCGCTTCAAGCAGAACGACAAAATCGGGCGATTGCGTTTCTATCCATCGAGCGACTTCGCGCTGCTCGGGATTATCCTTGTTGATGTTGAAACTGACCAGGCGAAGGCTTTCCCCTGTGGCGGCGACAGAATCGACTCCGTTCCATAGCGGGCGGAAGATCAGGAGGGCAAAGATGATGTATCCGGCGGCGAGGAGCGCCGACATTGCGGCTCGTCCTCGGCGATCCGCTCGCCAGTCGATCAATAGCCTGAGAAGAAGATAGGCGAGCGCAACTATGGTCCAGACCGGCGCGGCGATATTGATGCTGTCGAGCATCTCTATGTCCGCGCCGAGAAATGCCAAGCCCAATAGAAGGGCGAGGATCACCAGGCCGGCGTAGCCGGGCGCCTTTTGTCGAGACATGCGGTGAGGCCCGCGCCTCCTCCTCATTTTCTGCACCGCACAATGATGCTTCAGTTTTTTGTGCATTGCAACATTTCTGTATTCGGTTACGATCATGGTGTCTGTTTTTCGGAGGCATTGCGGGTGCATATGCGGACCGGTTCAAGAGAGACTATCGCCGGAGACAAGTGCGTTGCCTGGAGGGAGCGCGTCGATCGTCGCCGACTGGTCGCGGCCCTTGTGGCTGCCCTCAGCCTTTCGGGCGGCATCCAGCCGGCTTGCGGGCAAACCCTCGATAGCGAACCAAGCGACGTTGCAGGTAACCGGCCCCAGCCCGGCTATGATCCCGTCGGCATCCGTGCAGGCAAATTGATGATCCGGCCAAGCCTGACCATCTCCCCGGATTTTTCTTCGAATGTCTTCACCACTGCCGACGACCCGAGATCCGACGCCAGCGTTTCGATCGTCCCCACCATCACGGCGGCGCTCACCGAGCCCGGCGCAAATTTTTCCCTTTATGGCGAAGCGAGGATCCGGCGATACGCGACCTACTCCACGCAGGACGATGAGCAGTTCCGAATCGACGCCGGGGGATCGACCGAACTACCGTCGGGTTTTTTCCTGAGCGCCGGAGTCGGTTGGGCTGATACGACCGCGGCGCGCGGCACCGTCGCGAACGACCTGTCGATCGGCGATCCCCTAAAAATGCGCGAACTGCGTTCGCGCATTTCTCTCCGTAGGAGCTTCAACCGCCTTTACGCCTCGATCGGGCTTTCTGCCGCCCGATCGACTTACGAGGATATCGACCTCGACGATGGCTCCGTCATCGACCAGAGCTTCCGGAACGGCCATCGCTCGGGCGGCACAGTGACACTCGGATATGAGGTGAGCCCTTTGCTCGCGCTCGAAACGCGCGCGACCTATGACGTGTATCGCTACAGCGACGTGCGGCCGCTATTCATTCGCGATGCCGAGGCCTATTCGATCGGCATTGGACTTCGCTACCAGATCACTCAGCTTTTCACAGCCGAGTTCAACGCCGGCCTTCGTCAGCACAAATTCGACAATCCCCTGTTCGCGACCATCAAGGGCGTCGCCTTGTTTGGCCGGCTTCGCTGGTACCCGACACCATTGATCAGCGTGCGCGCCGACCTCGCGCAATCGACGTCGACCAGCACGCTCGACCAGGTGAGCGCAGTGACGGTCACCGATTTCACCCTTGGCGCCGACTATGAGTTCCGGCGAAACGTCCTCGTCACCGCCGAGACGGCACTGGCATTCGAGGACTATGGCCAGATCGGACTCCAGGCGAAGCGGCTTTCGTTTACCAGCCGGGTGGAATGGAAGGTCAACCGTTGGCTTCGGGCCGGAGGCTACGCAACGCTTAACAGCCGCTTCGGCTCGGGCTCCGGCCCGATCCGCGACTATTCCTCGGTGCAGACAGGAGTCCGCACGACGCTCGCCCTCTAGTCGCCATCAAGCTCGCCAGAAAAAGACAAGCGAAAGGCACGAAATGACTCTCCCCGTAACGCATGCCGAGCCGCAGAATATTGTGCGAGGCTCCGACGCACGGAGCCTCCGCGAGACGTCACCCTCGCCCGCTGGCGACAGGCTGAGCTTTGCCAAGCTGTTCAACATGCTGCGCCGCCGCCTGTGGCTGATCATCGGCGTCGCAGCCGCCATTTTCGTCATCGGCCTCTTTGTGACGCTGTGGCAGCCCAAGATATACACAGCCGATGCCATCGTCCGGTTGACGGGGTCCAATCGCGAACTCGCGGCGAAGGTCGGTGACGAGGCCGAACCGACGATGGCGGGCGACGCCGACGTCGCCACAGAAATCCAGGTTGTAGGTTCGCTGGGGATGGCCCGCGAAATCGTCCGGAAATATGGACTCGTCGACAACCGCCGATTTAACCCTTTCGTGAATCCGCCCGCATCGACGCTTTCGCGCCTGTTGGACGGGGGAGGATCGCCGATTGATCCCCGCAAGCTTAGCGCCGCTCAGCGTCAGAAGATGGAGGATCAGCTTGTCCGCTATCTTCGCAGCGGTCTCGGCGCGACCCGGATCGGGACATCCTATTCAATCGGCATCGCCTACCGCCATCACGATCCGGAAATGGCCGCCATGCTGGCTAACGCCTATGCCAATGAATATGCGCAGTCGCAGATCAACGAAAAAAAGACCGCGACTTCGGAAGCCATTGGCTTCTTGCGCGACAAGGTCGAGGAGTTGCGGACACAAGCCACCACGGACTTCGCGGCGGTGCAGAATTATCGCATCCGCAACGGTCTTCCCAGCACCACCGGGGCTTCGCTGACCGAGCAGGATATTTCCGTCTACAACCAACAGGCGGCAACCGCGCGCGCGGAAGCCGCGGCCGATGCCGCTCGTCTCGAAACCGCCCGCGCGCAGCTTCGCAGCGGTTCGATGGGCGACGATGTCGGCGAGGCGCTTGAATCGCCCGTGGTTTCGTCGCTCCGCTCCCAGCGTGGGCAATTGGTCGTGAAGATGGCCGATCTCAGGGTTCGATATGGCGATCGCCATCCCGACCTGCGGCGCGCGCGGCAGGAAATGGCCGATCTCGATAAGCAGATCCAGGAAGAGATTGACCGCGTGATTTCGAACCTCGAAGCGAAGGCTGCGGTATCCTCGCAGCGGCTTGCCTCCCTCTCGGGAACGCTCGGCTCGGCGAAAGGACAACTGCTGACCAACAATAAGGCGATGGTCGCCCTCGACGACCTGCAACGCCGCGCCGAGGCATCGCAGGGCCTCTATGAATCCTACCTAGCGCGCTATCGAGAAACATCGGCCAGCAGTGGCACCGAACGGTCAGACGCCCGCGTATTGACCCTCGCTTCGCCGCCAACGATGCCGACGAGCCCGAACATCATCCTCAACCTCTTTTTCGCGTCGATTTGCGGCATTGGTCTCGGTCTTGTCGCCGCCTTCGTCGTCGAAATGCAATTTCGCGGTCTGACCACAGCCGCCGACGTCGAAAAGCGGACGGGGCTCCCCTATCTCGGCATGGTCCCGGAGAATGGCACGGCCAAGCACCACGCGCCAAAACCGATCGAGACGATTACCAGCATGCCCAACTCGATCCTCGCGGAATCACTGCGCAATATCCACGCCTCGATCCAGATACCGGGCCTAGCGAGGGCGCAGGTCATCGCGGTCACATCCGCGCTGCCGGCGGAAGGCAAGAGCGTGTTGTCGGCGCTGCTCGGCCTTGTTTCCGCACAAACAGGTCATCGTACCATTGTCGTCGACTGCGACATCTTCCGCCGCGGCCTGTCGCACGAATTCCACATTCACGACGGACAGGGCCTGATCGAAATCGGCGAAGGAGCAACCACCCTCGACGGAGCTGTTCGCATAGTCGGCAGCGGTCTACACATCCTGCCGATCGTGTCGCGCGGCAACGAAGGCGACCGACTAACCGACAAGGGCCTCATCCAGGCGACGGTTGCGCAGCTAAAGGAACGGTACGACCTTGTCATACTGGACTGCCCACCACTTCTCGCGGTCGCCGAAACCCGCGAGATCGCAGGCCTGTCGGACGGCGTCATCCTGGCCGCAAAATGGCGCTCGACACCGGATGAGGCCGTCGTCACGGCGTCACGCCTCCTTCCTGTCCGGCTGACTCACTATGTCGGGATCGCGCTAACGCGCGTCGACCTGCGCAAGCAGAGCCGTTATGCGCCGGACGATTCCAGCAGCTACTACACGCAGTATCAGCAATATGTGGCGACCGCCGCATGACCCCGCCGAGGATCGTCATCGTCCACTATTGGCTGGTCGCGATGCGCGGTGGCGAGCGCGTGCTCGAACGCCTGCTGCGCCTCTATCCCGGTGCGGACATCATTACCCACGTCTACGACCCCACAGCTGTTTCCGACTTCATCGCTTCGCACCGGATACGCACCACCTTCATCCAGGACCTTCCCGGTGCGCGGAGACATTATCAGAAATATCTGCCGCTGATGCCGCGCGCACTCGAGCAGATGGATCTGAGCGAATATGATCTGGTAATCAGCAGCGAGTCCGGCCCGTCCAAGGGCGTCATCGTGCGGCCCGACGCATTCCACCTTTGCTACTGCCATTCGCCCATGCGTTATCTGTGGGATCATTATCATCAGTATCGCGCCAGCGCTGGCCCGCTCGCGCGCGCCGCCATGTCGGCCACCTTCCCCGCGCTGCGGCAGTGGGATGTGACGTCCGCGCAGGGCGTCGACCATATCGTGGCCAACAGCCATTTCATCGCGCGCCGAATCCGGAAAAGCTGGGGACGTTCGGCCGACGTTGTCCACCCACCGGTCGATGTTGCCATGTTCCAAAAGTCGCAAACGATCGGCGACCATTATCTTTGGGTCGGCCAAATGACGCCATACAAGCGCGCCGATCTCGTCGCCGATGCCTTTACAAGGCTCGGACTGCCGCTTCTTATGGTCGGTACGGGCGAACTGGCGCGCGATATCGCCAAGCGGGCCGGACCGAATATCCGGATCGTCGAACGGCTCGACTATGCGGGCCTCCGGCAGGCCTATGCCGACTGCCGCGCGCTGATTTTTCCCGCCGAGGAGGATTTCGGCATCATTCCGGTGGAGGCGAACGCCGCCGGGCGCCCGGTCATTGCATTCGGCCGGGGCGGCGTTCGCGACTCGATCGTCGATCAAGTGACGGGCCTGTTCTTCGATCGTCAGGAAACCGATGCGCTTATCGACGCCGTCGAGCGCTTCGAGCGTTGGCTGCCCGATTTCGAGTCCGATGCGGCAGTCGCGAACGCCGAGCGCTTCGCGCCCGAGAATTTCGACGCCGGAATTGTGCGCATCGTGTCGCGCGCGTTGTATCGGGATCCACCTCAATCCGAACCGGTGGCAAGGCTCTTCGAGGCTGCGCAATGATACCGACGCTGATCGGTGTCGCGACGATCCTTCTGGGCAGCTGGCTTCTGCTTCGCCGCGGCCCGATGGCGCTGATGTGTGCGGTCATCGCGCTCAGCCTGCTCGATGGGTCGGCGGCGCTGATCCTGACAAGCCTCGGCGGTTCGTCGATACCGCCCGGGCGCATCATGCTCGGCTTCCTGCTCCTCTCTTGCTTCTCTTTGGTAAAAGAGGATGCCGCGCTGTTCCGTCAGGCAATCGTGGACAATGTCTGGCTGGTCATCTTTTGCATCTACAGCTTTATCGGCGCTTTCCTGCTCCCGCGGATATTCCAACAGTCGATGGACGTTTTTCCATTGCGGCCGATCGGGATGCGGCATCAGTTCGATACGATCCCGCTCTTCTTTTCGTCACAGAACATCACGACGGCTGTCTATTTGATCGGCACCGGTATCGCCGCTCTTTGTTGCTACATCGCGGTCACCCGGTCGAAAAATCTGAATCCGCTTGTCACGGCCGCGATCGTCATCACGGTCACGCACGCTTCGTTCGGAATATTGGGTGTCGCCCTGCGCGGGACCCCGTGGGACCAAGTGGTCGAGTTCTTCCGAAACGGCTCCTATTCACAGGTCGACCAGCGCACCAAAAGTTTCATCCGGATCAACGGGATTATGCCCGAACCTTCGATATACGCCGACTTCGGCCTCGCCTGGTTCATCCTGTGCTTCGAACTGTGGCTCAGGCATATCCGGCCGCCGGCCACGGGGTTCGCGGCGGCATTGATGGCCATCGTGCTCATGCTTTCGACCTCGTCGACGGCCTATGTCGGCCTCGCCGGTTATGCGCTCATCCTCCTTTGCCGCGCAGCGCTGATGCCGCGTTACCTTCGAGCGGACAAACTGATCACGATAGGCGCGGTTGCGCTGCTCGGCATCGCGTTCGTCTCCCTGCTCATGATCGCGTCGAGCGAAGCCGCGCAGGCTTTCGAAGAGATGATACGCCAAATGACCGTCGACAAAGCAGGCTCGGATTCAGGTTTGCAGCGTGCATTTTGGGCTCGCCAGGGGCTTGATGCGTTCTTCGTGTCCTATGGCTTGGGGATCGGAGCCGGAAGTTTCCGATCATCCAGCATTGTGACCGCAATCCTCGGCGGAATGGGCGTGGTCGGAATTGTGAGCTTCATCGCCTATCTTCTCCAAATCGGATGGCCGCGGCGCGGCGCGCAACCCGGGTCCGAGGCAGGCGATATCGCCGATGCCATGGGCTGGACCGCCATCGCTTCGCTGATTCCGGCGCTGCTCACGCAGGCTTCACCCGATCCGGGCATGGATTTCGCCTGTTTTGCGGGCATCGCAATCGCGCTGAAGTGCCGCGACGCAATCCCGAACCGGCCGGCCGATCGCGCTGGCAACCCTACAGCGCCAACAGTTCCTCGATCAGCCGGCTGGCGGCACGTTTCCAGGTGAAGGACGCCGCCTGACGCTCGCCGGCCGCCCGCATCTCGGTGCGGAAATCGCCATCCTGGTTGAGCCGGACGATGGCAGCGGCCCATGCGCCGGGATCGTCCGCCGCAGCATAAACAACCGCATCGGCGCATATTTCGGGAAGAGCGCCGTGCGGCGCGACGATGGCCGGGCAGCCGGTTGTCATCGCCTCGAGCGGGGGCAGGCCGAAGCCTTCGGTGAGCGAGGGAAAGGCGATGCAGAGCGCATGGCCATATAGCGAGCGCAATTCAGCATCGCTTACGCGGCCAGCAAAGACGACATTGCCGGGTACCGCGTGACCGGCTGCGACAAAATCCCCGGCGCGTGCCGACCCGAACAGGACAAGTTTCGTGCCTTCCAATTCGGGCTGCGAAAATGCCTTCAGCAAAAGCCCGATATTCTTGTGCGGCTGCGTGTTGGCCAGCGCGACGACAAAGGGTTCATCGCCCAAGCCGAGGCGCTGTAGCGCGGAATCGTCCGGCACCGTCGACAGCACATGATCAACCCCGTTATGGACGACGGCGGTCTTGTCCAGGTCAGCGACTCCGACCCGCTCGAGCTGCTCGCGCGAGAAATGCGATACGGTCAAAATTCTGCGGTGTCGCCGTCCACTGATCGGCTGATGCAGGCGATACCATAGCCGGAACGGGCGCGAGTAGCTGTCGGGTGCCAGATGCACCTGGGCGTCGTGAAACATCGTTATTGCATCGCGCGTCAGCATCGGGCCCACGTTGCACAAGCTGACGATGGTCCGGCCACGTGCGCGCAACGGAAGCGTGATCTGCTCCCACAGGTTCCCGCTGAAAGGACCGACGACGCGGTACGGCATATCCATGTGCTTCGCCTTCGCTTCCGCGTTGCGCGGAACCCACAGCGACAGCTCGATCCGCCGACCGATTTCGGGGTCTTGATCGACGATGATCTTGGCATGCCGGATCAACTCTTCGGCAACACGATGTACGCCGGTCGGCATGCCCGACAGAAACTTGCCGTTTATTACCACTTTTCGGGGTTTTGAAGGCACATTCCGCTCCGTCGTTCCGACTCGCCGATAGCGCGGCGGCGCCCTGCTTTTTTATTGCTGCACCTGCGAAATGATGCAACACTCGGATTACGAATTACAGCCGGGAAACAGCCGATTATGCCGTTGGAAGCGACGGGCGTCGGAGCGCCTCATGCGATTGCCGATTCCCCGGCGCGCGATACGCGCGCGGCGCGGCTGCAATGGGTCGACGCGCTAAAGGGCGCCGGCATTTTGCTGGTCGTGCTCGGCCATGCGCTCGGCGGCTTGATCGATGCCGGCTTCGCGCCGGGCACGACATGGTTTCGGCCGCTTTTCGCCGCGATATACATCTTCCATATGCCGCTTTTCTTCTTCTTGACGGGACTCTTCGTCGCGAAGCGGGTGAACGATAATCCCGATCGTTTTCGCGCCCAGCTTTTCAGCCAGATCGCATGGCCCTATTTCCTGTGGAGCGCCGTCCAGATTGTAGCGATCACGATGGCGGGATCGCTGGCTAACAATCCGGGCGGCCCTCTTGGCCCATCGCTGCTGCGGACGTTCTTCATGCCGTCGGCGCAATTTTGGTTCCTCTATTCTCTCTTTTTCTTCCATGGCCTGTCCCTCATCGCCCGACGTGCCATCGCGACTCCCTTCTATTTGCTCCTTCTGATCGCGGCCGGGTCACTCGGCGAACAACAAGCCTTGCCCGGCATTGTCGAGGCAAGCCTGCAGATGGCACCCTATTATGGGCTGGGGGTCTTTCTCGGCCCATTGCTTCTCGATCGCGCGCCTTCGCCGCGCGACAGGGTCTGGCTCTGGTCGGTCCCCCTGGCATGTGCCGCGCTCGCTGTGACAATGGCGCACGCGATCGAGCTAGGTATTCCCGGCCTCTGGCCGGAAACCGGGGCAGCGATCATCCTCGATGTTCGAAGTTTCGACAATTTCTACGCCGCACTCGCCGCGATCATTGCCCTCGTTTCGCTTGCGCGGTTCACCGGACAATGGGCACCGGGCTGGCTGATTTCCTGTGGCAGACAGACAATGCCGATCTTTCTCCTCCATATTCTCTTCATCGCTGCGACGCGGATCGCCGTGCTGAAATATGACCCAGCCGTTCCAGCCCCGATCCTTCTGTCGCTCTTGTGCCTCGTTGGAGTTCTCATGCCCCTCGTGACAGCGGCGATTGCCGATCGCGTCGGTCTCTCGAAATGGATTGGCTTTCGGTAGGCCACGGTTTTCCAGCGATTTATGTTGCAACGCAACATTGATCTGATAGCCTTTGAATTCAGCGTTTCAGGAGTGTCTCTCCATCGTGTCCCAGACGGCGGCTATCGTGAAGCGGCTTCGATCGACGGCAGGCCGTTCGACCTCTGCGGGGGGACTGTTCCTTGCCAGAGTCTATGCGCAAATCGTCCAGTTCGCGTTCTTTCTAGTCGTCGCGCGCTTTATCGGCGTCGCCGACTTCGGCACTTTCAGTCTCCTCTTCGCTTTTGCCCTCGGGCTTTCGCTCTTTGCCGAGGGGGGCTGGCGCGAATATCTGATCTGCCACGACGAAGACGCCCTCGTTCGGCGAAGCTATGGGCTCGCGATCATGATCTCGCTGGCCATTTTTTTTCTGATCACCAGCGCCGCGGTCATCTTCTGGGTCGCGAGTCCGCACGCCCGTCTCGCTCCCACCATGGTGGCGCTAGCATTATGGGTGCCATTTCGAAGTTTCGCGACCCTCGAGGCCGGGCGACTGACGAAAGCCGGCCAGATTCATCAGATTTCCGTGGCATCGATCGTTTCGGAAACCGCAGGCTGCCTTGCAGGCCTCGGCGCGCTGTGGGCCGGCCAGGGGATATTGGCGCTTGGCGTGTCCAAACTCGCGCTCGAAGCCACCGCATTGCTTTGCCTGATGCATGGTCAGGAACGCATGAAATGCGAGTGGCGGCGGCAGCCGAACGATCGTACAATGATCGAATTCGCGAGCCAAATCCTCGTCGGACGTTTCGCCTCCTTCCTGAGTGGGAACTCCTCGGTCTTCGTTATCGGTTTCGGTCTGAACCCGATCGCGGTGGGCTTCTACCGCGCCGCGACCCGCGTCGCTGGAGCCGCCGCAGAAGCCCTGCGGGAACCCGCGCGCGTGATCTTCTGGTCGACCATGAAAAAAGCCGACGGAACAGACCGCCGCGAACTACGCATCCGGAGCGCCGAAAATTCGGCCTGGTATCTTTTCTGTGTGGCGGCGCCGGTCTTCGTGCTCATGGCCGAATTGTCCGAGCCGCTGATCCTGATGCTGCTCGGTGAGAAATGGGCTCCTGCGGCGCCCATCATATCGATCCTGGCGATCACCTATCTGATCGGGTTTATCACGACGCTGAGCGAGCCGGTCTTCTCACTCGACAACCAGCCGAAGCGGGCGCGCGAACTCGCGATCTCGGCCGCCATCATGTCGGTCGTCGCGACCATTCTGGCCGTCCCGTTCGGGCTCCATGCGGTCGCCTGGGCGCAGCTGGCGGCAAGCGTTCTGGTCGCGGCCGTGACCCTGTGGTCACTACGGGTCCATGGCGATTTCGCTTCCACCCGTTTCTTGAAGCGGCTCGCTGCTCCAGCTGCGGGCCTCCTCGCAATGATCGCCGCGCTGTGGTTGCTCGAAAGGCACGGCGCAGTGCATGCCCTTCCGCATATCCTCAAGATCTTGGCGCTGGGTTCCGCTGGCGTTGCCATCTACGCCATTGTCACCGGCGCCTTCATCTTCAACATCTTCCGCAGGCGCGCCGTGCACGCCCGCTAACCGCCGCGGGTCAGAGGCGTATCAGAATATCGTCGATCCCTAGCCGCGCCGAGGTCGCGACCGAGAAGCTTTCGGGGTAATGGCCCACCGCGATATAGACGATGATATTTTGCGTCGGCGGCAGCTTCATCAGCTTGCGCGCCGTAATGTCGCGGCTCGGGTCGACGCTCCAGTTTAGCATGCAGGTGCCCAGACCCTGAGCGTGAAGAGCGTAAACGAGCGACATCGCGAACAGGCCGCCATCGATCCAGCACTGATAGCGTTCCGCCGCACTCACAAAATTGCGCAGCTCGGACGTTATGATCAGCAGTTCGGAGATATCGTCGCCGAACCCCCGGTTCCCGCCCTGCACCTCCAGCAACTGCCTGCGCAGCGTCGGATCGACGATGTGATAGGCTTTGGCCGATTGGCGGTTGCAGACCGAAGGTGTGCGTTCGGCCGCACGCACAGCGGCCTCGATCGCCGCGGGGTCGACCGGGTCAGCGGAAAATTGACGAAGCGAGTGGCGCGAATGCGCGAATGACGCAAAATCCAAGTGCGATCGTCCGCGGACCGATTCCGCATCGAGCCGGATCGTCGCGGACTCGGCTTGGGCAAAATCGACCGGGGTCAGAAACTGGCCAAGGCTTGCGTGCGGCACACCTTGATCGCGACCGGTCTGCTCATAGCCCGCGAGCGCCGAACGGGCGATGCGCGTAATCCGGTCGGCGCCGAAGCGCTGCTCATAAATGCCGACATCGCGGATCAGCCGCGCAACGACATCCTGGCCGAAGCCGGGCCGCGATTGCGGCAACGCCAGTCCTTTTTCGATCCGGTGAGCATCCATCTTGATCGCCGCACCGAGCCGCGCGCTTTCGGATTCGCGGTCGAACATCGAGGAGAAACGAAAGTAGCGGAAGGCATCGTAAAAGAGATTGCGGTTCAGCTTCGCAAAGGATTTCGCAACGGCGAGCATCAGGCCGCGGCCCCGAAATTTTGCATTGCAGCTGCCTTCACTAGCGGCTTGGCTTCCGTCACATGCGTCCGGATCGCGTCGATCCGATCGACAAATTCGGTGAGAAGCGCAGCCGGTTTGCCATCGCCTCGCATGAAGTCGGCGGCCGTGCACAGCGCGTCGGTCGGTAGATCGAAATGGTTGAGCAACCCCTCCATCTTGTCCTTATAATCGATACCGAAGACTGGCGTGCCCGCCCCCATCGCAGCGATCATCAGATGCATCCGCCCCGAAACGACGCCATCGAGATCGCCAACCACCGCCTTGATCTCGTCGGCGGCAAGGCGCTCGTCCGGATAAAGGATATGCTCGGCGCCCATCCTTCGAAGCAAGCGGTCGTAGATCGGCCGCAAGCAGATGGCATCGGAGGAGGAGCCCCGGCTGTCGTGATCGATCATCAAAAAGGCCAGCTCGCGGCGGGCAGCGAAATCGGTAATCGCCTCGACAAAGGCGTCCAGAAAGCGATCGATATTGCGGCGGTCCTCAAGTTCTAGCAACAACGGATGACAGTTGAGCCCGAGCACAATACGGCCTGTCCGCCGCTGATCGGCAATCCAGCCGGAGATCTCCTCGGTGAGCGAAGACACCCTTGGATCGAGGAGAAAGGCGACATCGGCGACGAGACGCGACTGCGCCGTCGATGCACGCTGGAAACGGCCGAACGACACGGGATCGCGCAGGTTGATCCGGACCGACGCGTCGAGCGCATCGAACAGGCGGACGATGCGCGGATGAAAGTCCTGACTGACGCTGAAGCCGGTGATATAGCTATCGGCACCGCCGCGTGCGAGCAGGTCGAGAAGCATCAGCTGACGGCCAGAGAATGCGACATTGTAGCTGCCATCGAGCACATCGGCCCCCATCGCGACGACCGTACCGATTTCGCACGCTTTCACCTGCTCGATCGCAGCTTCGAAGGTCGCCGCCGGGGTAAGGAGACGAAGCGGCGTCAGACCAATGGCAAGCGCCGCGGCAGCGGCGACGTCATTGGCAACGGCCACGTTGATGCGGGCGTGCGGGATCGCGTGGCGCCAGTAGGCCACGATCGCGCCAATCATCGCCTGATCGCCGGTCGATGATGTCAGGAGTTCCGGATCGGACGGAATGATCAGGATATTCGCCGGGACACCTTGATATTGCCGGACCTTTCCGCGCGCGGACTTCCATTCCAGTTCAAGTGTCCGAAAGCGCCGTTCGAGGACCAATTTGCGAATCCCGAGGTTGCGCCAGGCATATTTCAGCAGCCCGACCTTCTCGCCTTGCGGAGCATTACGCTGGGGCAGTGATGTCATCGGAAACGCACCTCGATACGACGGTTGGGAACGGGAAGGCCGGATGCCGATGACGGTGTCGGGACGACGATGGCTGATCACAGGGCCTCGATCCTTTCCGGCGTCAGCCTGCCACGCATGGCATCGAACAGGCCGAGCCAATTGCCGCGCACGCGCCCGGCCCTGTCGACCCATGGCTCCGGTTTCAGCGCCCGTGCGTGATTGGCGACGAAATTGCCGAAAATGATTCGCAGGGCGAAACTCGTCCGCATCGTCCCCTTGCCTGCGAGGTAGAGGGGATTGATGATCTGCGAATAGCCGAGCCGGACGCCGGACGCACGGCCACCCTTCACGCCCTGATGCACGCCTGCAAAGGCGTGGGTCTGGACCAGCCGACCGCGTCCGAGCAATTGGGCGGCAAAGTCGATATCCTCCTGCCAGCCGTAGAGCTTCAAACGCTCGTCAAACCAGATGCCCTCGATCATCAGGCGACGGTAGGTCATGTTACAACCGTAGAGGCCCTTCATGTCCTTGAGGATTGCGGTGCTAGGCGTTGCTGCGATGTCGTCGTAACGTTCCACCAACTCCTCGGCTTGCTCGGTCGAGATGCCAGGGGTGTTGATGCCGTCGGCGAGGAGCAGCCCGTTCGCGCCGGCAACATCGGGATTGGCATCGAAAAATTCGGCCACCTTCTCGATACAGCGCCGCGAGGGAATATAATCGTCGTCGAAAAAAGCGACCACATCGGCCGGGGCGCGCAGATTGCGCAGTCCGTTATTGCGCTGCGCCGGAAGGCCTTTGGGGCCGATCACATGCTCGACGCCCGGATAGTCATCGAGATCGGACGGCAAATCGTCCTTGGACGCCACCGAAAGAAGGATCACCGCAGGGGGCCGGGTCTGGTTCGAGAAATGGCGGAGCGACGTTGCTAGATTGGCGGGCCTGCCCGTGCTGGCGATGATAACCGCAACCTCGAGCCGACTCATGCCTTCAACTCCTCAGCTGTAACCGACAGGATGAACGCTCTGGTGGCGAGCCGATCGCGAGGCGCGCCGATGGGTCGAGCCCCGCCGTCGAGGCAGAGCGCGCAGGAGCGCTCAGAATCCGGATCGTCATTGCCTGGTTCATGGAGAGAGCTCCCAGACGCCTATGCCACATGCTAGGGCCGACTCGTTGTGCGATGCAACATATTTATGTGTCGATAGCGCGATTTTGGATCGGTCGGTACCGGAACGAGACAGGGAGGCCGCTCGTTAGCGGGAACTTAAATATCAGTTAAATAGTGATTTTCCTGACACCATAACCAAGGGTTTGGACAATCTTCCCGCCATTGACCGGCCTTGCCGATCTTTGTTGCATTGCAATATTTTTTGATTGTGTCACATTCCTGTGGTGATCTTGAAGAGCGCCGCCCGGAATTCGGGCAGTCCAGCATTTTGGTCGATCGGAGTTCGATGACGCGATTTGCTATCCAGGACCGGATATACCAGGCGGCGGCGGCGCTGACGCTGCTGGTCGTCCTCGCGAGCTTCACCGGTGGAACGATCGGGCAACAGCGCAATATCGCATCCCGGCTCGCCGCCGCTCATTTAGGTGCGCCCGGAGTTCCAAGCGATCTTCCGCTTCCCGAGCCACTGCTGTTCAACAAGATCGACCCGCAATCGGCGCGCGAGATCAACGCCGCGATACCTTTCAGTACCTCCCCGATGCCGGTCGCGCGACCCTTCGCGCTGGCCGGTGATACCGCGAGCCGCGAAAAAGCGGTCGACTGCCTTGCCGCGGCCATGTGGTATGAGGGGGGCAACGACGACCACGGCCAGCGCGCCGTCGCGCAGGTGGTCCTCAATCGCGTTCGTCATCCCGCCTTCCCGGCGACCGTATGCGGCGTCGTGTTCCAGGGAAGCGAACGAACGACGGGATGCCAGTTCACCTTCACCTGCGACGGCGCCCTACGTCGTACGCCGTCCGAGTTTGCCTGGGCAGAGACGCGCGCGCGCGCGCGGTCGGCACTTGGCGGCCTGGTCGATGCGTCCGTTGGTCTCGCGACCCACTATCACACCGATTGGGTGCATCCGATCTGGAGCGCAAAACTCGAAAAAATCGCACAGGTCGACACGCATCTCTTCTTCCGTTGGAGCGGAAAGTGGGGCCAGCCCGCCGCGATGCGTCAAGGCTATGCAGGGCACGAGCAGCCCATCACAAAACTCGCCTCGCTCTCGTTATCGCATCGAGCAGAGCTCGGTGAGGACGCTGTCATGATCGCTGACGCGACGGGCCTCGTCCCCGTGGCGGTCGCCGATGGAAAAACCACCCTCGCCTCGCTGGAGGCGCCCGCAATGCCTCCGCCCTCGCTCGAAGGCGTCCATTTCATCAATGCGCACGAAGAGGGGAATGGCGGTTCACTCGCGATGCAGGCGCTAAACGTCTGCGGCGATCAGAAATTCTGCAAGGTGGTCGGATGGCTGGAAAGCAGCGGCCGCGCCAACGCCTTGCCGATGTCGAGCGCGGATCGGGAGGCAGTCGCTTTTCTCTATGTTCGCGATCGTCGCACCGGCGTCGATCGGGCCTTTTGGAATTGCTCGCATTTCGAGCGGACGAGCAGCAGCCAGTGCCTGGGCGCAGACCGGGCGCGATGGATAGACTTTAACGGGAACTTCCAGTCGGACCGACGATCCGGCACGCAAAACACTTAAAAAAGAGAGGATGCAGGAGGCGGATAACATCATTTGGAGGTGTCCGCGTCGTGAAAAAAATCCGCAAGGCCGTCTTTCCCGTTGCCGGGCTGGGCACGCGCATCTTGCCCGCGACCAAGGCCATTCCAAAGGAGATGCTGACGATCGTCGACAAGCCGCTGATCCAATATGCGGTCGAGGAGGCGCTCGAAGCAGGTATCGAGCATTTCATCTTTGTAACGTCGCGCGGAAAATCCTCGCTTGAGGATCATTTCGACGTCGCGTTCGAGCTTGAGGCGACGCTGAGCGCACGCGGAAAATCCCAGGCACCGCTGGCCCAGACGCGGCTCGAACCGGGAAGCGTCTCCTATGTTCGGCAGCAGGCACCGCTCGGGCTGGGTCATGCCATCTGGTGCGCGCGCGAGCTCGTCGGCTACGAACCTTTTGCCGTCCTCCTGCCCGACGATCTGATGGTCGGCCAACCTGGCTGCCTTGCACAGATGGCGGCTGTCCATGCCGAACATGGCGGCAATATCATCTGCACCCAGCGGATCGATCCGCGCGACAGCGAACGTTACGGCATCGTGATTCCCGAAGAGCAGATCGGCTCGGTGACGCGGATCAGCGGCATGGTCGAAAAACCCGCGCCCGCTGACGCTCCGTCCGACATGGCGATCGTCGGCCGCTACATTCTCGACTCCGACATCATGGCGCTCCTCGCGACACAGGAACGCGGTGCCGGCGGCGAAATCCAGCTGACCGATGCGCTCGCGCGGGCGGCCGCCAAGGGCGACAGTTTCGGCTATAATTTCGAAGGACGGCGTTATGATTGCGGCGACGCAATCGGCTTTGTCATCGCCAACCTGGCCGTGGCGATGACGCGCCCCGGGATGACCGGCCCGGTCGAGGATTTCTGGTCCGCGCAAACCGACATTTCGGGCACGGCCGGAAAGGGGCGCAGCCATGTTGCATTATAGCGGCATGCCGATCGCGGCGCTCAAGCTCGACACGATGCGGGTCGCAAAACCTTGGGGGCGCCGGACACTCCCCACCCCCCTCGGCACACCAAACGCCACGCTTTCCGATCCGGTGGGCGAAATCTGGTTCGAGATGCCGGGGCGCCCGCTGGATCTGATGATCAAATATATTTTCACAAGCGAAAAGCTATCGATCCAGGTCCATCCGTCCGACGATCAAGCGCGCCGCGCCGGACACCGTCAAGGCAAGGAGGAATGCTGGTACATCCTTGATGCCGAGCCGGGCGCCAGCGTCGGCATCGGTACGAAGCGTAAACTTACCGCCGACGAGCTGCGCGAAGCATGCCGCAATGGCGATATCGAAAGCTTGATGGAGTGGATTCCTGTCAAAAGGGGCGATTTCTTCTATATTCCAGCAGGCACGGTGCACGCGATCGGCGTCGGAATTTCGCTGGTCGAAATCCAGCAAAATGCCGACATCACCTATCGCCTCTACGATTATGGACGACCGCGCGAGCTGCACCTCGACCACGGGATCGACGTCTCGAATGCCCAGCCCTACCCAGCCGCGATGCGGCGGCATGTGTCGATCGAAAAGGCGGGACGGCTCGTCGATGGACCGAAGTTCAAGCTGTCGATTGCTCATGAAAGCATCCCGCGGCTCGACGGAAGGGGTCCCTATTTTGTTGTCCCCTTGGAGGGCATCGTCGCGACCGACAACGGCGTGGCGAAGCCCGGGGATTGTGTGGTGACGGGCGATCCATCGCGCGTCGTGCCGCTGGGCGGCGCGCGAATGTTCGTCGCGCGCAGTTGCGCCGGCGATCAGTTTCGAAACTCACCGACAACAATCGGGTGATTGGGAGAATGATGATGATGCGACGAATGATCCTGGCCGCTGCGCTGCTTCTGTCCGCCTGTTCCGCGGCGGGGGCGTTGCCAACGCTGGCGATCACACCGGAACAAGCCGTTTATCGGCTCGGCAGCGGCGACCAGCTGAAGATCACGGTCTATGGCGAAGAACGGTTGAGCGGCACCTATCCGGTCAATGGCGAAGGCAAGATATCCTTTCCGCTCGTCGAGGAGATCCCGGCGGCCGGTCTTTCGATCAGCGAGTTCGAGGCGATCTTGACGAAGGCGCTTGGCGAGGGGTTGCTGAACAATCCGAATGTGGTTGTCGAAGTGACCAACTACCGGCCCTATTATATTCTCGGCGAGGTCGGCAAGCCGGGCGAATATCCCTTTGTCGACGGCCTGACGATTTTCAGCGCGGTCGCGCGAGCCGGTGGCTTTTCCTATCGTGCTGCCCAGAAGAAGGTGTTCATCCGGCATAAAATGGAAAAGGATGAAAAGCTCTACAGTGTCGACGGCAGCACGCCCGTCCAGCCAGGCGACACGATTCGCGTCCCCGAGCGTGTATTTTGATCGCAGCGATGCTTCGCTTTGGGGCAGTTTATCAGCCAGAAGTGGATATTTACCGGCCGCTGGCGCCCGATTTATGCTGCAGTGCAAAAAAATCTTGACGAGCGGGCTGCTTGCCATAGAGTTCGGTCAGCGATCAATGAAATGTTCGGCAAGAAAAAAGGGCTGGGAGCGGACTCAAGCATAGCGTCATCTTCGACAGGGGATCGTTTATGTCACTCGATAGTCCGATGAGTATCGCAAATCTGCCGCGGTCGAGCGTCGAGCAATTCGGCGATTCCGTTCTCGGGGCACTGCATCATCCGAAAGCGGCAAACTCCGTCGATATGGGCCTTTGGGACCGCGACGAGGCCGAAGATGCGATCATTCGCCTTTTCGATTTCACAATCAGCCTGTTCGCGCTCGTGCTGTTCCTCCCCCTGCTCCTTGTCATCTTCTTCATTATCAAGGCCACCGACAAGGGTCCCGCCCTGTTCGTGCAGCAGCGGATCGGGAAGGACGGCAAGACCTTTCCCTGCATGAAGTTCCGGTCGATGGCGGCTGATGCCGAACAGCGATTGGCGATGCTCCTTGCAACCGATGAAAATGCGGCTCGCGAATGGGCGGCGGACCAGAAGCTGCGCAACGATCCACGGATTACCGCAATCGGCGGCGTGCTGCGTAAAACCAGCCTCGACGAGCTCCCGCAGTTGTTCAATATTCTGGCAGGTCAGATGAGCGTCGTCGGACCGCGGCCGATCGTCGCGGGCGAAGTGCCGCGCTATGGCCGGAGCTTTGAATATTATTGCGCCGTGCGGCCGGGCCTTACCGGCCTGTGGCAGATCAGCGGTCGCAACGACACGACGTATGACGAACGGGTCGCGCTCGACGTGCGTTATGTCCAGACCCGGAACCTTCATTCGAACATCGAAATCTGCGCAAGGACGATCCCTGCAATTCTTGGCGCGCGCGGCTGCTATTGAGCAAGCCTGCCGCGGGCGGGGACCGTTCCCTACGAAGGCGGCGACAGACGGTTATTTGGGGCTCCGTCCGTTGCCGCCTTCGACTACACAACCGGATAGCCAGGCACTTCAGATAGCGCAGTCAGCGCAATGCTCACGCCTTCGCCAACACACGATCAGAGCCACGACGCGCCGCCGTATAAGGCTCAGCGCTTGATGGAGATCCGCACGTTCCGGGCGTCGACGCCGGCCATTGCTGCGATGACGAGCTGCGCTCCATAGATGAGAACGCTCAATCGATGCGCATTGCCCGCCCCTGCCGGTATGCCGACAGTGCGCCAGGCGGATAATCCCATGGCATCCATCTCCCGGTACATCGCTTCGCTTTGGTCCTTTCCCGTCAATTCCTGCGCGGAAATGCCAAGCGCGTGAGCCAGCGTTTCGAGATTGCTTTGACGAGGCCGGCTCTTGCCCGATTCCCAGGCCCAGATGGTTGGCCTGCTAAGGCCGGTCCGATCGGCCAGTTCTGCCCGGCTCAGACCGCTTTCTTCGCGAAACCGGCGCATTCGCTGCGGCAACGGCTCACCGGTGTTCACGACTGCCGGGCTCGCCGCCGCGCTCATGATAGTGGACATCCGGAAAGGGTCGCCCGAGATCGCCGCGCCGTGCGCCAACTTCTCGTCCCGCGCCTGCCGCGCTTTGCGTGCTGAAAATCGGATTCGGTTCGAACGGTAACAAAGACATCCATTGTCGCACCCCTGACCAGGCGACATTCTCTCCCGTCTTTGTATTTGAACCCTTCATGCCTCCTATTTTGCTGCTTTGCAACATATCTGACGCACGTGCCGTCATACTGTCATTCGCGACCATCGGCAGAAACAACCGAGGCGGCAAAATCCGCCGAGCAGTGCCATTTCGGACAGTCTGCGAAAGGCTAACCGAGCGCTGGCCGACGGGCTGGAAAAATTGTGCAAGTGCGAAAAGAAAAATTGCTGCAAGTGCGAAATGATGCCAGTTTCGTCGGGTCACGACTCGCTGGAGTTCCGGACCATGGGCGTCACCATATGCATCGCCGATAACCCGCCTGCGGTGGAGCGCTTCCATGTCGGATAGCCCCGCGGCGCCAAAGCAGCATTATATCTTCCTAGATGGTTTGCGCGGCGTCGCGGCGCTCATGGTGCTGCTGCTCCACTGGTTCGAGGGAAATGGAAAAGAGCTGTTCGGATCGGGATTACTCGCGGTCGATTTCTTCTTCATCCTCAGCGGCTTTGTCGTCGCGCTCGCTTATGAACAGCGGCTTCTCGCCCAGGGCAGATCGGCTCAATTCATCCGCCAGCGGTTCATTCGGCTCTATCCGATGATCGCGGCCGGCGTCCTGCTGGGATTTACGAGATTTGCGATGCTCTCCTTCCAAGAGAGCGGCAGCCCGATAAATGAGGAGCTGGTTACCCAATTGGTCGGCGGACTGGCGATGATCCCCTTCGATCTGGACGGCGGCGTGGCCGGCTTCTTCCCGCTGAACAATGCACTCTGGTCGCTGCATTTCGAGTTCATTGCCTATCTCGCGTTCTGGCTGGTCCTCTATCGCGTCAATATCTTCGGACTGGCCGTCATCGCCCTGGTCGCCATGCTCGGATGCTATGTCTGGGCCATGATGACATTCGGTCCGGCCGATCTAAGATCCGCCGCGGGCGATACCGCGACTGGATATATACATGCGCTCAGCCGCGTCGCCTTCTCGTTCACCCTCGGCATGATCATCTTTCGCTGTCGCGACCGCACCACCGGTGCCGTATTGCCGGGTGGCCGGTGGCTCGCACTGCTGCTTGTCGCCGCTTTGGTACTGCCTCGCGACCTGGTGCCGCCGCTCGCCGTCATGGCGCTGCTCGCGCTCGTCTTCCCCTATATCATCGCCGCCGGCACGAAAGTCGTGCATTCGGGCCCCTTTACCGGCGCCGAAAAGATGCTCGGAGATCTGTCCTATCCGCTCTATGCGCTGCATGTTCCCTTGATCTGGACGATGAACGGCGCGTGCAAGACGCTGGGGATCGGCTTTACCCAAAACCCGTTTCTCAACGGCCTCTTCATTCTGCCCCTGACGCTGGCGATCTCCTACGCCGCCTTCCTCCTCTACGACCGGCCGCTCCGCCGCTGGCTTACCGCGCGCTTTACAAGTCGCCGAACGGTCGTCCCGGCCGCGATCGGGGATCCGATATTCTAGATCTGCCTCGCGATGCGGCGACTTTGCCTCGTGCGCCGGCCGCGCCTCGATCGTGTCAGCTGCCAAGTGCCATAGGGCCCACGCGACCTAGAAGGAGCTGCGCATGCGCCGAAAATCCTTATCCCAATTTCTGATCGAGGCCGAGCGATCGGGCGACATTTCGGCCGATTTGCGGCTGTTGATCGAACTGGTCGCGCGCGCGTGCAAGTCGATCAGCCACCGGATCAGCAAGGGCGCGCTTGGCGATGCACTCGGCAGCCTGCAAACCGAAAATGTGCAGGGCGAAGTACAAAAGAAGCTCGACGTCATAGCGAATGAGATTTTTCTCGATGCCAATGAATGGGGCGGCCAACTCGCGGCCCTCGCGTCAGAAGAGATGGAATTCATCCGGGTGGTGCCGAGCCACTATCCCAAGGGCAAATATCTGCTCGTTTTCGATCCCATCGACGGTTCCTCCAATGTCGACGTCAACCTCTCGGTCGGCACGATTTTCTCGGTCCTGAAAGCACCCGAGGCGTCGCCCGGACGAGATATTCGCGAGGAAAATTTTTTCCAGACGGGACGCAATCAGGTGGCGGCCGGATATGCCATATATGGTCCGCAGACGATATTGGTGCTGACGCTTGGCCGAGGCGTGTCGGGGTTCACGCTCGATCGCGACATCGGGTCGTTCATCCTGACCGACGCGATTATGAAAATTCCCGATACGAACCGGGAGTTCGCGATCAACGCATCGAACCGTCGCTACTGGCCGGAGCCGATCCAGCGATATTTCGATGATTGCCTCGCCGGCTCGTTGGGCCAACTCGCTCACGATTACAACATGCGCTGGACGGCCTCGATGGTGGCGGACGTGCACCGCATTCTAACTCGCGGAGGTGTTTTCCTCTATCCTGCGGACAGCCGGCCGGGAATGCAGAGCGGAAAACTGCGCCTGCTCTATGAGGGCGCTCCCATGGCGCTCCTTATAGAACAGGCCGGCGGCCGCACCTGGAGTAACGGCCAAGCCATTCTGGATATCGAACCAGAATCACTTCATCAAAGGATACCGGTCGTGCTCGGATCGACGAGCGAAGTTCAATTGCTGGTAGAACATTATCTTCAGAACGAACTCACCGATCGATCAAGAGCCCAGACGGTGAAACGATCGATCTACGGTGCCACCTGATAGTCGAGCGCGCGCGCTGATTGGCCATCTAAATTTCTGCTGACGGAAAGCCCGGCACGAACACCGTCCGGTTTAATAATGGTGTGAGAATAAAGCGAATGTTCGATACCGGATGCGAACCCATCGCCTTGTCTCCGCCTCTGCAAATGGCAGCTTTCGGGTCGCCATTTCATTGGACGGTACGACTGAAATCGGGCGCAAAACAGACGCAGGAACGCTGCGGCAGCAAATTTGTGATTGCTATGCGGTTGCTGTTGCGAGCAGCCCACGCAGATCCCGCAAAACACGCTCGAGAGTCTTAGGCTCTTTGGAATGTCAAAGTTTGCGGACCCTCAGTATGAAAGTCTTGTGGCCAAATCAATCTAAGTCATTGAAAAGATGGTGCACCGCAACCGGCGAAGAAGAGCAATACCGTTTCGCTATCGCACTCTAGAATTGCGGAACGGTCTCCACACGGTCAAACGACGGGCAAATTTTGGTTAGCCGGGCGCACAATGCAAAACCGTTGGCGCACGATTTCATTTCGGCTGTTCGATAGCTGCGCTAGATGGTGATACCGAGTGGCAATGTCGTGCGCTGCAAAAAATTCGTCGTCTGCAAGCTGGGTCGCGGCATTCGCAGTCCCCTCGCAAACCGAAATGGCGGCGGCACCAGCCACCAGTAGATCGCTATCCAATCGCGGCTGATTCAGCATTCTTCGAAGGGCGTCGCCGATAGCTAGACATTCTACGGCAACCTGCCGTGCCCTGTTGGGATTTGGGTTAGGATTTCCCTGCTCAGAAGCGCCCCTAATTTCGAGATAGCTGACCACAGACCTTTCAATAAGAATCCAAATTTGGACGACGGCTTCCTTCTGGTCCGCCTTCCCTGTGGCTCTATCGATGTTGCGCATTAAGAAGGGCACAATAAGCGCGACTATAGCTGCAATCGAAGTCGCAGCTGCACTCACCCAATCAGCAAGATTACCCGAATCCACCGTTTCCTCCCCTCGCAACTGAGAGACCTTAGTGCGCAGCAGGGCGGTCGTACAGCAACCCAAGGTGTCCGCTAGCGGGACGTTTCGATTTTTGGAGGTCGCCCTTCCGCCCATGAAGCGCCCCTCCGCCTCCCCGCATGCCAAAATTAAATCCTCACGTACCGGCAAGAGAGAGATGCGTACGGCAAGGTACTTCGTCAGATTTTATCCTTTTATATCAATTAGATCAATGGCCGTTTTTTGTAGGTAAGCCATACGCATCCTTCTTATGCCCATACAGCAGGCTTATGTTTTTGTTTTGTTCAAGTTATGATTTGGCCTATTTTCGCGCCATAGGGGGCATATCGTGCCACATAAGCACATACTTCGATACGCTAACGATGTATGATTGTTGACAAGTTTCTAACCGACAATTAGGCCACTGCTCTCGACTGTAGGAGCCGACCAGTGTCCAGCGTTGAAGCCGAAGAAACTTTTAGCGTAACCGTAGCCGGTGCTGGCATCTCGATACAGCGAGAAGTCAGTGCCGCAAAGGTTGCAGTTCTAATGAGCGTTATTATGGGCCCGGAAACGGCGGATTTGCCTGCCGATATGACCTCACCTAGCCCACAAGCCGCACGCGTGAGAATGTCGCTGCGCGAGTTTCTAGATGATGCAAAAGCCGCAACTAAGCCGGATCAAATAGTAGCAATCGGCCACTATCTGGCGATCCACGAGAGTAAGGACACTTTTTCCCGGGAAGACATTAAGTCAAAGTTTCAGTCTGCCCGGGAACCTCTCCCCTCCAACTTTCCTCGCGACTTTAATACCGCAATTGGGAAAGGCCTCATCGCGGAAGATCACGCGAAAGCGGGCACCTACTACGTCACCCGTACGGGGGCGCTGGCAGTCGAGAAACGCTTTGGAACACAGGCTTGAGGGAGCTTTGACATGGCATTGAAAGACCTCGTGGCAGATCGCAGCAAACTTACGGAAGCGGCGATTGAAGGAATTATAAGTGAGTACGTGCGGTACGATCCTGGCACATACGACGTAGTTCTGACGCCGGCCGGCCTCCAACTGAGCAACGATGCGAAAATCTTGGTGCTGCTGGTGGCGATGGCTGGTTGGCAATACGTCGTCGATGAAGTTCAGGTGGTGGACACGAAGCCGAGCGCGCTTGAACTCATGACTGGCATCCCGGGCGGAACCCTCCGGCCTACCCTGAAGAAATTGAAAGATGCTCATCTTATTGTCTCCACAACGGACGGCTACGCAGTTCGCGTTGCTAACCTTGACGCAATTGGTCGGATTGTAGGAGGCGAGAAGCCCGTCGCGCGGTCGCCGTCGCGCAAGTCCAAGCGGGCAATCAGCGGCAACGGAAAGAATGGAGAAGGCGACGAGGCGCCTGTCGACGGGCAGCCAGCTAAGGCGCGCAAAAAGAGCGGAGTTCCAATCCGCAGTTCTCTGGATCGTCTCGTCGAGAGCGGCTTCTTCGCCACCGACCGCACCTTGAGCGATGTAGTCGCGCGCCTTCATGAAATGGCGATTATCGCCAAGACAACATCACTTTCCGGGCCGATCGCAGACATGGTGAGATCCGGCAAGCTGACACGCAAAAAGTTGTCAGAGGGCGGCAAGGATGTCTGGTCTTATAGGAGCGCATAATGCGTGAAGCGATCATAGCAGACCTCTCGACAGTCGTTCCCGAAGTGCTCGCGAATGAGCTGTTGGAGACATACGAACAACTCGTCGCAAAGCACAGCGGCGGGGATTTCGAAGGGGCACTGGTAAAAGCAGGTCGCTTTGTCGAGCACACGCTGAGATTTATTGAACATGTCAGAACAGGTAAAACGCCTGTCGAGATCAAACAGGTTCAGGCCGCAATACGCACGATTGAGAACGACACAAACTTGCAGGAGTCCCTCAGGTTTCTGATCCCTCGCGCCGCATATGGAATGATCTATGATCTTCGGAGCAAACGCGACGGAGTGCACGTAAAAGAAATCGACCCAACCGCCATCGACGTTGCCCTCACCGTCGCAGCGGCGGGCTGGATCACGGCCGAGCTACTCCGGTTGTTCCACAAGTCGAGCGAGAAGGCTGTCGCGGATGCGATGACCGCCCTAACCCGCGGATGCATCCCTCTCATCGAATCGATTAATGGCGAAGTTTTTGTCGGCAAAAGTGTGCCGTCGAAGTTCGAAGTACTACTGCTGCTCGCTCACGCGAAGCCAAAAGGCCTAGGCCGCACTGCGCTCGGTTTAGCCGCAAAATGCAGTCAGCCGTCCGTGTCCACGTCGTTGAAGGCACTAGGCCGTGTTGACAAAAGGGATTCCCAAAGCGGGCTGCGTCTGATTCAAGACTGCTTTTTGAGGAGCAGTCATGGGTCGCGGGGATTTGTCG
>NZ_JACHDA010000006.1 GCF_014207235.1 Sphingopyxis sp. JAI128
GCGTCGCAACACGCTACGATCGGTGCCCGAAAGCCTTCTTCTCCGCCGTGGCACTCGCCGCGACCGTCATCTTCTGGCTCTGATCAATGAGTCCTGACCCTAGTGATCGTCGAAATTGCAGCGCATTTTGAAGCCCATCATTTCCTAACGGCGTGGCGCAATGCCGGCGGTCAATAGATCAACCATCGTCGCCGAGATAGCCTCCGCCGTAAGGGGGCCGTCGGGACGATGCCAGCGCGCTGGCCAGTTGAGGGCGCCGGCAAGCGTAAATGCCAAAAGCTTTACATCCGTAGTTTCGATGGAACCATCACCGACTGCTTCTTCAATCAAACTGCGCATCGCCAGATCGATGCGTGATTTAAGTTCGCGAAACCGTCGTGCGCCGTCGGCAGACAGCATCTCTTCGCCGGTACGGATCACACAGCGGCCAAAATCGTCCATGTTGATTTCAGCGTAGCGGCGCAAGAAGCTCCTTAGCCTGTCAAGGCCCGTCCCGCTTTCCCGCTCCGCCGCGTCCGCTGCTTCCTGAAGCTTTTCAAGGCCGCGCGTGACGCACTCGAGCAGCACCTGCTCCTTGTTCCCCAAATAGTGATAAATCGTCGGCTTACTGATGTGCAGGCTCGCAGCGACGTCGTCGAGCGACGCCGAATGAAAACCCCGAGCATTGAATGCGCGCACCGCCGCGCGGAGCACAGCTTCACGTTTCCGCTCTCGCTCGGAAAGCTTCTCCGCGCGGCTAGGAAATGGCGAAGGATCGGACAGGCCGCGATTCATGGAATTTGTTGACCAAACATAGCCCCGCATCGTTGACACGAAACGTGTATGCAATCAATATACTTGTGAGTAAGTTATATACGTATAGGTTTCAACGATTCGCGGCAGTGGTTGGTCCGGGCGACATGGCCATTTGGCGATCCGGCTTTTTGAAAGGTTTCTGGATGAACACTACCCCGGTGATCTTTGACGTGCGCGATGATCTCGCTACGATCACGCTCAATCGGCCCGCTGTCGGCAATGCCATCAATCTTGAAATGGCGCGGGCGCTGGTCGAATGCGCGATCCGCTGTGAAACCGACCGCACAATCCGCTGCGTCGTGCTTACAGGCGCGGGTCGGCTTTTTTGTGCGGGCGGTGACGTAGGCAGTTTTGCCGAGGCAGGCGATCGGGCGAGCGCGCTTCTGAGCGAACTGGCCGGGACGCTGCCCATGGCCGTGACGCGTCTTGCCCGCATGCCATGCCCTTTGCTTGTGCTGGTCAACGGCCCGGCCGCGGGAGCGGGAATGAGTTTGGCGATGGCTGGGGATGTCGTGCTTTGCGCGCGATCGGCTCATTTCACCGCGGCCTATGGCGCTATCGGCTTGACCCCGGACGGCGGCATGAGCTGGCAGCTGCCGCGCTTGGTCGGACTGCGCAAAGCGCAAGACATCATCCTGACCAATCGAAGGGTTAGGGCAGACGAAGCCGAGGCGATTGGTTTGGTGACCCGGACGGTAGACGACGATGCGCTTGCGCAGGCCGGTGCAGATGCCGCGACGTCACTCATGGCCTCGGCGGTCGGAGCACTGGCCGCCACCCGACGATTGCTGCAGCGAAGTTATGAATCCGGGTTCGAGACGCAACTTGAAGAGGAAACCCGGTCGATCGCGGAAGCAGGGGCAGGTCCCGAAGGCAGCGAAGGCATTGCAGCTTTTTTTGCGAAGCGTGCGCCCGATTTTAGAGCGTCAGGGCGATGAGCGGCCCACTCGCGGGTTTGCGAGTGCTCGAATTCGCGGGGATCGGACCCGGACCGCACTGCGCCATGCTGCTCGCCGATCTCGGCGCCGAAGTCGTGCGGATTGATCGCGCGGGCGGCAATGGTTGGCCTAATCCGGTCGTCGATCGCGGTCGATCGACGGTTACGATCGACATCCGGTCGGACGAGGGTCGAGCCTTTTGCTACGATGCCGCCGATAGGGCAGACGTGCTGATCGAAGGATTTCGGCCCGGCGTCATGGAACGGCTCGGCCTTGGACCGGACGTCCTGTGCGAACGCAATCCAAGGCTCATCTACGGCCGGATGACCGGCTGGGGCCAATCGGGACCCCTGGCGCAAGCCGCTGGCCACGATATCAATTACATAGCCGTGACCGGTGCGCTCGCCGCGATGGGCGCTGCTGGAGAACCTGCCATGCCGCCGCTCAATCTTGTGGGCGATTTTGGCGGCGGATCGATGTTCTTGGCTTTCGGGATCATGGCCGCGCTTTGGGAGCGTCAGGCGTCGGGACGTGGGCAAGTGATTGATGCCGCGATCATCGACGGGGTGACGTCGCTGATGACGATGTTCGCAGGGTTGCTACCCGAAGGCCGCATCTCGATGGATCGCGAGCGAAACCTGCTCGCAGGCGCGGCGCCTTTCTATCGTTGCTATCGCTGCGCCGATGGCGACGAGATCGCGGTCGGCGCGCTCGAGCCGCAATTTTACCGTCAACTCATCGAATTGAGCGGCGCGCCGACTGACCTGCTGGAGCAGCAAAATGACGTCGCCGGTTGGGAAGTGCGGTCGGATCGTCTCGCCGATTTGTTTGCGACGCGGACGCTCGCGGAATGGTGCGCGATCCTTGAGGGAAGCGACGCGTGTTTCGCGCCGGTGCTCGAACTCGCCGCAGCGCCTGACCACCCACATCTCGCTGCGCGCCAAACCTATGTCGAAGCCGACGGCCTCATCCAGGCGGCGCCCGCGCCGCGTTTTTCGCGCACGCCCGGTGCCATTCGCCCGACGAAGGCGGACGGACATGAGATTATCGCGCGCTGGCGCAGTCAGTAATTTAGGGAGACGGACATGAAGATTGAAGGTTTGGCTGCAATCGTAACCGGGGGCGCCTCGGGGCTCGGCGGCGCGACAGCCGCGATGCTCGCAGAACTTGGTGCGAAGGTCGCCGTTTTCGACGTCAACGACGAAGCGGGCGCTGCCCACGCACAGGCCATCGGCGGGTTATTCGCGCACGTGAATGTTGCCGACGAGGCGAGTGTGGCAAGTGGAATCGCTGCCGCCGAGGCCGCGCACGGTACCGCACGAATTCTTGTCAATTGCGCGGGCGTCGCTCCTGCGATCAAAACGGTCGGCAAGGAGAATGTCGCGCACCCGCTCGATGCTTTTCGCCGCACGGTCGAGATCAACCTGATTGGTAGCTTCAATGTCATTTCGCAATTCGCGGCGCGCCTCGCCGCTGCCGATCCGTTGGGCGAGGAGCGCGGCGTCATCGTCAATACCGCGTCGGTCGCGGCGTTCGACGGGCAGATTGGGCAGGCGGCCTATGCGGCGTCGAAAAGCGGCGTTGTCGGCATGACGTTGCCGGTCGCGCGCGATCTGGCGCAGCATCGCATTCGCGTGGTGACCATAGCGCCGGGCATTTTCCTGACGCCGATGCTGATGGGCCTGCCGCAGGCGGCGCAGGACAGTCTCGGCACGCAGGTTCCGCATCCCAGCCGTCTCGGCAAACCGGAGGAATATGCTCAAATGGTGCGCACCATTATTGAGAACCCGATGCTTAACGGCGAGACGATCCGTCTCGATGGCGCGATCCGGATGGCGCCGCGATGAGCATCTCGGACCGCGCCCGCGCGATTGGTGAACGCGTCGAAGCCTTCGTCCGCGACATCGTCGCGCCTTATGAAGGTGATCCGCGCCGCGACCATCATGATTGCCCGTCCGACGAGCTGATCGACGAGCTCAAGGAACAGGCACGAGCGGCAGGCGTGCTCACGCCGCATATTCTGGTCGACGGCAGTCATCTCACGCAAGTCGAGACAGCTTTCGTGTTGCAGAAGACCGGCCTGTCGCCGCTCGGTCCGCTGGCGTGCAACACCGGAGCACCCGACGAGGGCAATATGTATCTGCTTGGCCATGTCGGCAGCCCTGATATCAAGGAGCGCTTCCTGAAGCCGTTGATCGAGGGACGCGCGCGTTCGGCATTCTTTATGACCGAACCAGCGGAAGAGGGAGGCGCCGGGTCCGATCCGTCGATGATGCAGACGACGTGCCATCTCCATGGCAATCATTGGGTCATCAACGGCCGCAAATGTTTCATCACCGGGGCCGAGGGAGCAAAAGTCGGCATTGTGATGGCCAAGGCGGAAGAAGGCGCGTGCATGTTCCTGGTCGATCTCCCTGATCCGGCGATCCGCATCGAGCATGTGCCAAACACGATCGATAGTTCGATGCCCGGCGGTCACGCCACGGTCCTCATCGACAATCTGCGCGTACCCGCCGACCAGATGCTCGGACAGGCGGGCGAGGGGTTCCGCTATGCGCAGATCCGCCTCAGCCCCGCGCGCCTGTCGCATTGCATGCGCTGGCATGGCGCTTGCGAGCGCGCCAATGAGATTGCGACCGATTATGCCAACCGCCGCCATGCCTTCGGCAAGCCGTTGATCGACCATGAGGGCGTTGGCTTCATGCTGGCCGAAAACCTGATCGACTTGAAACAATCCGAGCTGATGATCCGCTGGTGCGCCGAAGTGCTCGATGCCGGCGACCTTGGTACCGCCGAGAGCTCGATGACCAAGGTGGCTGTGTCGGAGGCGCTGATGCGCATTGCCGACCGCTGCGTCCAGGTGATGGGTGGCCTGGGCGTAACCGACAAAACCATCGTCGAGCAGGTGTTCCGCGAAATTCGCGCGTTCCGGATATACGACGGCCCTACCGAGGTCCACAAATGGAGCCTCGCCAAGAAGATCAAGCGCGACTGGAAGGCCGCAAATGGTCACTGATCCGTCGGTAAATGTCGGCGCGGGCGCAGTGCGTGTCGCGCTCGACGTCAGCGCGCTCGACGCATGGCTTACTGGAAACGTCGAGGGGTACGCGGGACCGCTGACGGCCGAGCAGTTCAACGGCGGTCAATCCAATCCGACCTATCGGCTGACGACGCCTGGCGCGCGCTACGTGATGCGGCGAAAGCCGCCCGGGCCACTGGTCAAGGGTGCGCATGACGTGCTGCGCGAGGCGCGCGTGATCTCGGCGCTGGCTGCAACCCCGGTGCCGGTGCCTGCGGTGCTCGGCATTTGCGATGATGATGCCGTCGTTGGTAGCGCCTTCTATATCATGAGCCTCGTCGAGGGGCGGATATTCTGGGACGCGGCATTCTCCGAGGTGCCAATCAATCAGCGCTCGGCCTATTTCGATGCGATGAATGCCACGATCGCCGCGCTGCACAGCGTCGATCCCGAGAGCGTGGGACTGGGCGACTACGGGCGTTCGGGAAATTTCTTCGAACGCCAGATCGCACGCTGGTCGCGGCAATATCTCGCGGATGACGCGGCGGGGCGTGATGCCGACATGGATGCACTTGTCGCCTGGCTGCCCGCGCATATTCCGGGGGGCGATGAGAGCTGCATCGTTCACGGCGATTTTCGCTGCGACAACATGATCTTTCACCCGACCGAGCCGCGCGTCGTCGCGGTTCTCGACTGGGAGTTGTCGACACTGGGCAATCCGCTTTCGGACTTTGCCTATCACGCACTGTTGTACCGAATGCCCCCCGACATCGTCGCGGGGCTCGGCGGCGCCGATCCGGCCCCGCTCGGGCTCCCGACCGAGGCTGGTTATGTCGAGGCATATTGCCGCCGGACCGGGCGCTCGGGCCTACCCGACTGGGATTTTTACATTGCCTTCAATTTATTCCGGCTCGCTGCCATTTTTCATGGCATCAAGGGGCGCGTGATACGCGGCACGGCGAACAGCGAGCACGCGCGCCAACGGGCTCAAGCCTTTCCTCGACTCGCAGCACTCGCGCGCCAAGCGATGAACGACTGCGTCGGCGTGTGACGGATTCCCGCCACGAAACGAAATAGTCTGACGGGGTCTTTGCGCCGGAATCCTGCATTTTCAGCCATAATTTCCGTGCCAAGCTTGGCGCGAGCGGGCACTTATCGCCGTTTGACTTGTCAATTTCGTTCGACGATTTCGCCTAAACACTCTTTCACTTTCATTTCGTCGGTGCTAACCGGGGGCTATCGAACGAGCCCCCGGCCGACAGGGGGAACAAGGGGTGAGTGATGTTGAGCTATGCGCGCTTGCTGGAAGCCAATAATGCGATCCAGACGCTGGGCGACGATACCTATTGGCTCTGCGTGACGCGAACGGTGCAGGAATCCAAACTGTTCCCCGTGCCTTCGTACATGCTGCTGTCGTACCTTTGCTGCTATTATCGCTATCCCGAGCTGCTGCGCAAAGTCGAAGCCAAGATGTCGGCGGAGGAGATTGGCGACCGCGCGCGGGCGATGGGCGGCAAATTTGGTAATTTGCCTGGCTGGGGCCTGCCGACCTTCTATCTACTCGGCCGCGAAATGCTGATCAACTTCGGGATGCTCGACCCCACCGACGGCGCCGAAGACGTTGCCTATGTCCTCGACTTCTGGCGCCGCTTCAAGCTGGCGCAGCAGCGCGAGGACGGCCACCTTAATGCCCGCGAATTCGGTCAGCGGGTGCAACTGCTTCCCGAACGCCGCGTGCAGCGGTTTCATGCCGACCTTCATAATTGCGCGCCGGGCGATCGGCTGCACAAGGCGGCGCAGGCATTTCTCGCCACCGTGTCACAATATGGCTTCCTCGTGTCGTGCGAAAGCCGGGTTTCGCTCAACAACAATGGGCCATACAAACTTGGCGACGACCGCGAGCTGATCGTCCGCGAGTTCAGCGACCTGGCGGAGGGCGACTATCCGTGGCTCGACGGGATTGCCGGCGACATCCCCTATAATAATCTGACCGTCACGATGGAGGCGACCGGGTGCCATTTCTATCTGATGGACGATTGGGGCAGCTTTGAATCACGGCCCGAATTCACCGCCGAGAAGCTGACTGGAGTCGGTCTTTACACGTCGGATGCCTTGTCCGAAGGCTTTGTGCCGGTCGGCATGGCCTCCGCCGAAGAGCTGGCCGATACCTTCGAGGATCTGACCGAAAAGGTCCGCGCCGCGACGGTGGCGCTGTGGAAAAGCGTCGCGGGCTGGACGCGCGATCAAATGATGGACGCGGGCGCGCTGGTCTATTTTTCGATGGCCAAGGATTTTGCGCACATCGCGGGGGTTTACGACGTGAATGACTGGATGACGATCGACCCGCGCGCCGATCGTTTCCGGCCGCTGCTCAACGACGAATTCGGCCGCGATTTTCTGGGCGAGATGGTCGGGTTGGTCGACCTGCCGAGCCAGCGGATCAGCGACTATGCGATGATGCAGCACAACAATAATCCGGTGCGCTACATCTCGCAGATCCCCTACAGCGTGCTCGGCGACGAAGGCACGGCTCCGAAACTGGCGCCGATCGGACTGGGTGTCATCCATTTCGATGCCAAGGCCGATCGCTACACCACGACCGCCGGCGTACTGACCCTCGCCGAATTTAATGCGCGGGCGGCGGCGATGCGGCCGACCCAGATGCAGCCGGAATATCGTTTCCTTTGCGATACGACGGTCAAATATCACCCCGATGATCCTGCGGTGCAGGAAATGTACCTGGACGAGCAGCAGAATTCTCGGCTGACGGGCAAGGGCGCCGGGCTTGATCGCGCAGCGATCGAAGCGCTGCGGGGGGCAGCACAATGAACGCGGGCAACCGCTCGGCGGAGCTGGAGCAACTGATCGCCGAATTCGAAGCCTCAGGGCTGCGCGAACTGCACGTCGTGCGCGACGGCCTCGAAATCTATCTGTCGAACGACGGCAACAGCGTCGGCCTGAGCACCGGTGCTGCCGCGCCCGCGCCGATGGCGGCGAGCGCCGCTGCGGCGCCCGCGGCCGCATCGACGGCGGCAGTTGCTGCGCCCGCGGCCTCGGACTGGCCCGACGGCGCGCTGGTCATCCGCGCGCCCTATCTCGGCACCTTCTATCGGGCCCCCAAACCGGGGTCGGCACCCTATGTCGAGGTCGGCGACAAGGTGACAGCAGAATCAGAACTCTGCCTGGTCGAGGTGATGAAGCTGTTCACCACCGTGCGCGCCGAGGGGCATGGCGTTGTCCACGCGATCCTCGCCAGCGACGGGTCGTTGGTCGAGGCCGATCAGCCCTTGTTCGTGATCGTGGCGGACTGACGATGGCGATTGGCCGCCTGTTCATCGCCAATCGCGGCGAAATCGCCCTCCGCGTCGCGCGCGCCGCGCAGGCGCTGAATATCGAAACCGTGCTCGGGGTGTCCGAAGCCGACAAGGACAGCGCTGCGGCGCGGCTGGTCGACCGCGTTGTCGTGATCGGCCCCGGACCGGCGGCAAAAAGCTACCTCGATGCGAGGCTTGTGGTCCAGGCGGCGAAGGCCACCGGATGCGACGCGCTGCACCCCGGCTACGGCTTCCTGTCCGAACGCGCGATGTTCGCGCAGCTGTGCGAGGATCATGGCATTATCTTTGTCGGGCCCCAGCCTGGCATCATCGACGCGCTCGGCGACAAATTGCGCGCGCGTGAAATGGCGGCCGCGGCGGGGGTGCCGCTGGTGCCGGGCAGCGGTGAGATTGCCAGCGCCGCCGATGCGCGGCGGATTGCCGATGAGATCGGCTATCCGGTCTTGCTCAAAGCCGCGGCAGGCGGCGGCGGGCGCGGCATGGTGATCGCCAACAACGGCGAAGAGGTCGAGGCGGGCTATGGCCGTGCCAGCGCCGAGGCGTTGGCGGCGTTCAACGACGGCACCTTGTTTATGGAACGCTTCGTTCCCGAGGCGCGGCATGTCGAGGTGCAACTGATCGGCGACGGACAGGGCAAGGTCGTGCATTTCGGCGAACGCGACTGTTCCGTGCAACGCCGCTACCAAAAGCTGATCGAGGAAGCGCCGAGCGTCGCGATGCCTGACACGTTGCGCGCCGAACTGCACAAGGCAGCAGTCGATCTGGCCGCGAGCGTCGATTACCGCAACGCCGGCACGGTTGAATTTCTCTACGACGTGCTGCGTCAGGAAGTCTATTTCATCGAGGTTAATGCGCGCATCCAGGTCGAGCATCCGGTGAGCGAAATGGTGAGCGGCGTCGATCTGGTCCAGCAGCAGCTCCGCGTTGCGGGCGGGCAGAGACTGTCGATGGCGCAGGACGATGTCGTGCTGTCGGGCCATGCGATCGAATGCCGGATCAATGCCGAGGACAGTGCTCGCGGTTTCACCCCCGTTCCCGGCACAATCACCCGCTGGGCGCCGCCCGAAGGCGCAGGGATCAGGCTCGACAGCCATATGGGTAGCGGCGCGGTTATCCCGCCCTTTTACGATTCGATGGTCGGCAAGCTGATTGTCCATGGCGCCGACCGCGCGCAGGCGGTCGCGCGGCTGACCGGCGCGCTCGACGATTTCACGGTCGAAGGCGTGCCGACGACGATCGACCTGCACCGGCAGATCGTCCGCCACCCCGATTTCATTGCCAACCGTTTCCACACGCGCTGGCTCGAACAAGTGATGCTCGCCGAACCGGCGATTGCAGCAGAATAGGCAGACTATGGCCCATATCAAATTCCTTGACGAGACCTGCCGCGACGGCCAGCAGAGCCTGTGGGGCATGCGGATGCAGGCAGGGCAGGCCTATCCGGTGCTGCCGACGATCGACCAGACCGGCTATTCGACGATCAGCCTGGCGGGATCCTCGCTGTTCGAGGTGCTGGTGCGGCACTGCCAGGAGGATCCCTGGGCGGGGTTCGACCTGATGATGAGCCAGATCAAGAACACCCCCGTGCGCGGCGGAATCCGCTCGAACGGGTCGGTGACCTTCGGCTTTACCCCGCAGGTGCTGATGGACTTGTGGATGGAACGGCTTTGCATCCATGGCGTGCGCAGCTGGTGGATCTACGACGTATTGTTCAACATCGACAAGATGACGCGGCTCGCCAAGCTGTCGAAGAAATATGACTGCAAGGTCGCGGCGACGATGCTGTTCACGCTGTCGCCCGTCCACGACGATGCTTTTTGGGCGGACAAGGCCGACAAGCTGTCCGCCATACCCGAAGTCGACAGCCTGCTGCTCTATGACACTGGCGGCGTACTCGACCGCGACCGGATCAAGACGCTGGTTCCCGCGATCGTTGCCAATGCGCGCGGCAAGCCGGTCGAGATGCATTCGAACAACATGCTCGGCCAGTCGGCGAAGGCCTATTGCGATGCGGTCGAATTCGGGGTCACCGTTCTCCATACCGCGGCGCGCTCGATGGCGAACGGTCCGTCGATCCCGTCGATCGACATCATGGCCAAGAATATGGAAACGCTGGGCCACACGCACGACATCGACATGTCGAAACTGCATCCGGTGTCCGAGCATTTCCGCAAGGTCGCCAAGACCGCGGGTTATCTGCACGACCAGCATTATGAATATGATGTCACCTCGCTGACCACGCAGATCCCGGGCGGCATGATGGGCACGCTGCGCAACCAGCTGATCCAGCAGAATATGCTCGATATGCTGCCGGTGGTGCTCGACGAGGTCGCCGCGGTGCGACGCGAGCTCGGTTACCCCGGGATGGCGACGCCGTTCGCGCAGCTCGTCGGCACACTCGCGGTTCTCAATATCGTTACCGGCAAGCGTTATGGCGCGATTCCCGACGAGGTGATCCAATATGCCGCGGGCTATTACGGCGAACCGCCGGCGCCGATCGACCCCGAAGTGATGGACCGCATCGCCGCGGCGCCGCGTGCGAAGGAAATTTTTGGCAATCCGCCGCCGGAGCCGACGCTCGAGGATCTAAAGCGCCAGCACGGCACTGATGACGAGGATGAGCTCATCCTGCGCGCGCTGGTCCCCGCGACCGATATCGACAAGATGCGCGCGGCCGGCCCGCTGAAGCGCGACTATCCGACGATTTCGTCCCCCGAAATGGAGCAGGTGCGGCGGTTGATGAAGGTCGCGAACACCCCGTTCGTGCAAATCAAGTCAGCCGAACTCGACCTCGTCATGCGGAGATAGCCGCCGATGCGGATGATCGACTATTTCGATCGTGGCGCCCGGATGGCGCACGATCAGCCGTGCATGATCGCGGGCGATCGATCGCGGACCTATGACGAGGTTTCGGCGCGCAGCCATGCGATCGCGCGCGCCTTGATCGCCGACGGCTTTGCTCCCGGGGCGCACGGCGCGGTGCTCAGCGGCAATGCAATGGAAGCGTTCGAGGCGATCCTCGGCATCTTGCGCGCCGACGGCGTGTGGGTGATGGCGAACAACCGCGCCGCGGTCGGCGAGAACGCCTATCTGCTCGATCTGCTCGATGTCGACACGCTGTTCGTTCACTCGGAAATCGCCGACCGTATCGCAACCTTTCGCGCTGAATGCCCGAACATCCGCCGCTATGTCGCGCTTGACCGCCCGTTCGCCGAGGCCGATCTGTTCCTGGAGGATATGATCGACGGCTCGACTGAACCGGCGCCGCAGCGGCGTTCGGGCCATGAGGACGAACTCGCCTTCCTCGGGAACACCGGCGGGACGACGGGGCGGTCCAAGGGAGTGATGCTGTCGAACCGCAACTGGCAGGCGCTGGTGTCGAGCCTCGTCGCGTCGATGCCGATGAAGGTGCCGCCGGTGAACCTGGTCGCGGCGCCGATGACGCACGCGGCGGGACCGCTGGCGCTCGCCAGCATGGCGCTCGGCGGGACGGTCGTGATCCTGCCAAAATTCGACCCGCCCGCAGTTGTCGAGGCGATCGAACGCCACCGGGTGACTTACATGTTCCTTCCGCCGACCGCGATCTACATGCTGCTCGCCGAACCGAGCGTGCGGACGGCCGATCTCTCGAGCCTCGAATATATCAGTTACGCGGGGGCGCCGATGTCGCTCGACCGACTGAAGGAGGCGATTGCGGTGCTCGGCCCGGTGATGAACGCCAGCTTCGGCCAGACCGAGGCGCCGATGTGCGTCACTGCGATGCCGCCGCACGAGCATCTGAATGCCGCGGGCGAACTTGCGCATCCCGGCAGCTGTGGGCGCGCGAACCTGCTTTCGATCGTCGAGATCATGGACGAGGAAGGTCATATATTGCCCCCGGGGACACGCGGCGAGATTGTCGTGCGCGGGCCGCTGGTGATGGCGGGCTATTACAAGAACCCCGAAGCCACCGCCGAGGTCTCGGCGTTCGGTTGGCACCATACTGGCGACATCGGGGTGCGCGATGAAGACGGCTGGTTCTATGTCGTCGATCGCAAGAAGGACATGATCATCTCAGGCGGCTTCAACATCTACCCCGCCGAGGTTGAACAGGCGTTCCTAGCGCACCCACAAGTCCAGGACTGCGCGGTGATCGGCGTGCCAGACGACAAATGGGGCGAGGCGGTCGTCGCGGTGGTCGAACCGCGCGTCGGGGCGACGATTGACACCGACGCGCTGATGGCGGCGGCACGCGAAGTGCTTGGGCCCGTCAAGACGCCAAAAGTGATTGAAGTTGTCGAATCGCTGCCGCGCAGCAATGCCGGCAAAGTCCTACGCGCCGAGCTGCGCCGCGAACGCTGGACTGCGGCGGGCAGGGCGATCTGATGCGTGATGCGGTCATCCTCGGCGTCGGCATGACGCCATTCGGGCGCCATCTCGACAAGAGTCACGAGCAACTGACGCAGGCGGCGGTACGGCTGGCGCTCGCCGATTCCGGCGTGCCCCCCGATCAGATTCAGATGGCGGTCTATGCCAATGTCATCCAGGGCTTTTTTGCGGGCGAAATGTCGATCCCGGGCGAATATGCGCTGCGTCCGCTCGGCATTTCGGGGGTGCGCGGTTTCCGTGTCGAGGCGGCGTGCGCGAGTTCGACCGTCGGTTTCCACCTCGCGGTCGATCACGTCCGCGCCGGATTGTGCGATATCGCGCTGATCGTCGGGGTCGAGAAACTCTATTCCGATGACCGCGCCAAGAAATTCGCTGTGTTCCAGCAGCCGCGCGACCTGGTCGAGGCGCGTGCCTATCTCGCGCGCACCGCCGACCTGCTCGCGCCCGTCCCGCCGGGGCTGGAACGCGAAAGCCCCAATGTGCTGATGGAAGCCTATGCGGCGCAGGCGCGGCTTCACATGGCGACTTATGGTACGACGCAGCGCCAGATCGCCGCCGTCGCCGCAAAAGATCATTCCGCGTCGCAGTTCAATCCGCTGTCGCAATATCGCGATGCGATCAGCATCGACGAAGTGCTCGCCGCGCCGCAGGTCGCCTGGCCGCTGACCAATCCGATGTGCGCACCTATCAGCGACGGTGCCGCTGCGGCGATCATCTGCACGGCCGACATCGCCTCGCGTTTTACGGGTCGTGCCGTCCGCATCCTTGCCGCCGAGCAACAGACGGGCAGCAACCGCGCGCCCCACGATTATGCGCACCATGTTACCCGGATCGTCGGCGACCGCGCTTATGAGCGCGCGGGCATCGGTCCCGCCGACATCGATGTCGCCGAGGTCCACGACGCAAGCTCGATCGGCGAGATCATCCAGACCGAAGCGCTGCGGCTCTGTCCGCCCGGCGAAGCGGGCGCGGCGGCCGAGCGCGGCGAAACGGCACTTGGCGGGCGAATCCCGGTCAACACATCGGGCGGGCTGGTATCAAAAGGCCATCCCCTGGGCGCGACCGGGCTGGGGCAGATTCACGAACTGGTGACGCAATTGCGCGGCGGCGCCGATGGCCGCCAGGTCGAAGGCGCGCGCATCGCGATCGCGGAGAACAGCGGCGGCTTTTACGGCGTAGAGGATGGCATGTCGGCAGTGACGATATTGGCGCGGCTATAGCTGATCGTCGCCCCCGCGAAGGCGGGGACCGCGATCGGCCTTGCGCAACTAGGCGGGGTAGACCGACAGCGGCCCCTACCTTCACGCGGCGACGGGTACTCTATCCGGCCGCAGCATCCGCGTCCGCAAACAGCGCTGCAATCTTCGGCACGACCTCATGCGCGGTCATCTCGATCTGCAGCGGGGTCACCGACACCTTGTTGTCGAGCACGGCGTGCAGGTCATTGCCGTCGTCGTCGCCGCCGTCGGGAAAGCCGATCTTGACCCAGTAATAGGGAACGTGCCGCTCGTCGACGCGGCGCACTGGGCGGAAGCAGCCCGAGGGGCGTTGCCCCTGCGTCGTCGCGCGGATGCCGGTCACGTCGCCGACCGGGCAGTCGGGGAAATTGACGTTGACGAACAGACCGGGTGTCCACTCAAGTTCGAGCAGCTGCTTGATCACGATCGGCGCATAGTGGCGCGCGGTGTCCCAATGGATCTCGCTGTGGTAGCGGATGATCTGGCTCAGCGCGATTGCTGGAACGCCCAGCACCGCGCCCTCCATCGCCGCCGATGCGGTACCCGAATAGGTGATGTCCTCTGCGAGGTTCGGGCCGCGATTGATCCCCGAGAGGATCAGATCGGGCTTTTTGTCGGTCATGAATTCATAGATGCCAAGCAGCGCGCAGTCGGTCGGGGTGCCGCGCACCGCCCAATGCCGCTCGTCGCGCTGGACCACGCGGACCGGATGACTGATCGACATCGAATGGCCCGCGCCCGAGCGTTCCTCGTCGGGGGCGACGAGCCAGACATCGTCGCTGAACTGGCGCGCGATCTCTTCGAGCAGCACGATCCCCGGCGCGTCGATGCCGTCGTCGTTGATCACCAATATCCGCGGGTTGGCCTTCATGCCCATGTTCGTCATCCTTCCCCAAATTCCGTTATCGGCACACCATAGGGGAAAGCGAGTTCATTAGTCAATATCGTCGGACGATTTTGCCCAATGCTTATTGACATCAGTCCCGCCATCGGTCACCTAGCGGACAAAGAAAACGACATTTAGGGGAAGAGGGTTGGCCAGGCTGCCTATCGACGACGCGCTCTATGTAAAACCTCCGGCATCGCCGCTGGTCGAAGCGACGCTCGGCCTCGTGCAAGAGCTGGTGCGGGACCGCCTGCGCGAGTCGGGCCGCGACTGGAACGATTTCACGATGGCGGGTGCCGACGACCTGCTGACGACCGCCGATTTCGCGGCAGTCGAGGCGCGGCTGCTTGCGAGCGGCCACCGTTTTGACTGGTCGGCGAGCATCTCGGTCGCCGAGCGGCCCGAGGCCTATAAATCGGCGGGCGACGACGCCGCGACCGACGCCGGCTTTGTTCATCCCGACGCGCCGACGGGCGACGCCGACGACCGGGGCAGGGCGCTGCGCGGGGTCGGCGACAATGTCGTCCAGCATGCGCAGGACATGCGCGGTACCGCCCGCTACATTCGCTCGAACGAGCGTGTTCTGTCCTACCTGACCGACGGGGTGCCGCCGGGGACGATCGCGGTGATCGACGACAGCGGCGGGACGCTGACCGCGCCGATCATCGAACAATTCGCCGGGGTGATCTGCGCCGGCGGCACCGTCCGCTCGCACCTCGGCATCCTGACCCGCGAATATAATATCCCCTGTCTGATGAACGCCAAGATCAGCGGGATCCGCGAGGGCGATACGGTGGTAATCGAGGCGAGCGCGCCTGCGAAAACGACCGAGGATTATCAGGAAGGTGTCGAGCGCGTCGGCCGCGTCTGGTTGCTAGCGGGAGAGAGCGCATGAACGACCGCGACCTTGCCTTGCACGGCGCGGCGATCAAGCGCCATGCGCCGGCCAAAGCGATCGGCGAACTGGTCGGATTGTCCGAGGAGCGCGCTGCGGCGCTACTGACCGAGGCGGTGGCGAGCGGTCGTGCGATCGAGGCCAAGGGCGCCTATGCGCTGACCCCGCTTGCCGGGGTGGCGCTGCAATCGCGCTATGGCCTGCATTTCCAGCATCTGCGCGAGGACGCTGCCTTTCGGTCGGCCTATGACGGGTTCGAGCGGATCAACCGGACCTTGAAGCAGATCATCACCGACTGGCAGACGCTTGACGTCGGCGGGCAGAAGGTCGCGAACGACCATCGCGACAAGGATTATGATGCGAAGATCATCGATCGGCTCGGCGGGCTGCATGAACAGGCCGAACCGATCCTTGCCGGGCTGGCCAGAGGGTTGCCACGCCTGAAAATCTACGGCGACAAATTGCTCGCCGCATTGGAAGCCGCTGAGGATGGCGACGTCGAATGGGTCAGCGATATTCGCCGCGACAGCTATCACACCGTCTGGTTCGAACTGCACGAAGAACTGCTTCGTATCATGGGCACGGAGCGCGACGAATGAGCAGCTGGACGATCCAGCTGGACGGGTCGGCACTCCCGACCAAGGAGGCTGCGGGCGGGAAGGCGTGGTCGATCGCGCGGATGCGCGGACTGGGGCTGCCAGTGCCGCCAGCGTTCGTGATCGGGACCAAGGCGTGCCTTGCCTTTCTTGAGAGTGGCGATTTCCCTGCTGGGCTGGTCGAAGAGATCGACGCCGGGCTGGCATGGCTGGAGGGCGAAAGCGGACGGACCTTCGGCACCGGCGACAAACGACTGTTGCTGTCGGTGCGTTCGGGCGCGGCGATTTCGATGCCCGGGATGATGGACACGGTGCTCAACCTCGGCATCGACGGTGACGGCGAGGCCGCGCTCGCTACCGAAACCGGCTTGCCCGCTTTTGCCCGCGATACGCATCGCCGCTTCCTCGAGCTTTATGCGTCGATCGTGCTCAGGGCGCCGGTAGAGCTGGAGCCTGATGCCGAGCCTGCCGCGTGGCGCGCGAGCGTCGAGGCCGGAGGCGGACCGGTGCCCGGCGACGTGCGTGACCAGCTGCTCGCTACGGTGCGCGCGGTGTTCGAAAGCTGGAACACGCGGCGCGCCCGGCGCTACCGCGAGCATAACAATATCCCGCACGACCTTGGCACCGCGGTGACGGTGCAGGCGATGGTGTTTGGCAATCTCGATGCCCAGAGCGGCACCGGCGTGTTGTTCAGCCGTAACCCGCTGACCGGCGAAAATCTGCCCTATGGCGAATATCTGCCGCGCGCGCAGGGCGAGGATGTGGTGTCGGGCAAATTCACCCCGCTGCCGCTGGATGCGATGAAAGCGGCAGAGCCCGCCGCGCATGCCGCGCTGCTCGCCGCCAGCGACCTGCTCGAACGCGAACATGGCGATGTTCAGGACATCGAATTCACCGTCCAGTCGGGGCAGCTATATTTGCTCCAGTCGCGCGCTGCCAAGCGTGCGCCAGCGGCGGCGGTGCGCTTTGCGGTCGATATGGTGGCCGAAGAGCGGATCGATCCCGTCACTGCCTTGTCGCGCGTGAGCGCCGAACAAGTGCGGACGCTGCTGCTGCCGCGCCTCAATGAGGGTGCGACCGACGGCGCCTCGGTGCTCGCGGCGGGTGAGGGGGCTTGCCCCGGCGCGGCGGTTGGCGTGCTTGTTGCCGACGCCGACGAGGCCGAACGCCGCGCCGCAGCGGGTGAAGATGTGATCCTAGTGCGCAAGACGACCAGCCCCGACGACGTCCATGGTATGATCGCGGCGCGCGCGGTGGTCACCGAACAGGGGGGCTCAACCTCACACGCGGCGGTGGTCAGCCGTGCGCTCGGGCGGCCGTGCGTGGTCGGCGTGGGTGACGGTGCGGTGGCACAGTCGGGAACAGTTGTGACGGTCGATGGCGCGGCGGGGCTTGTCTATGCCGGTGCGCTCGCGACCGAGGCGCCCAGCGAGCGCGACGATGCCCATCTGCGCCAGCTGATCGACTGGGCACGCGCCGCGAGCCCGGTCGCGGTGGTCGACTTTGCCGATGGCCGCGAAGGCTTCGACGTCGATCGCGCGCTGGCGGCGGGCGATGCCGAAGGGCTGGGCGCCGCTATCGGCGGCGCGTCGGTGGTGCGCGGTTATGCGCTCGCCAACGACGATATTGCCCGCATTGCGCGCGGCGCGGGGGCGAAGGTGATCGTCACCGAACCCGTGCTGCCAGTGTTGCTGACCATGATCGGAGACGCCGCATGAGTTCGACCGTCGGAGACGTCCGCGCGTTGCTCGCCAGTTTTGTCCAGTCACCTTGGCGCGACCTTCATGTCCGGTCGGGCAGCTGGTCGCTGTTCATGGCGAAGGCCGATGGCGGGCCCAATCCGATGCTGGCTCGGGCAGGCGCTGCGGTGGCCGCCGCCGTAGCGGCGCTGCGCGATGTTACCGCGCCGCATCTCGGCATTTTTTCGGCGCGCGTTTCGCCGGGGACCGAGGTGCAGGTGGGGGCGGTGATTGGCCAGGTCGACAAGCTGGGCGAAGCGACCGATGTGATCAGCGATGTCGCGGGCCGCATCGCTGCGGTCCTTCCGGCCGACGGCGACATGGTCGAATATGGCGCCCCGCTGGTGCGGTTAGAGCCCGCTTAACCCGCCACCATCGCTCGCTTTTCGAGCAACGTCACATAGGCGGGCAGCACCCCGGCAAACGCCTCGAACCGTGGATCGTTGATGCGGCCGCTGTTGAACAGAAACGCGCCGACCGAAATGATCGCCGACACCTTCGCCTGCCCCAGCACCGCATAGCGCGCGACATCGACCGCCTTGCGCCCGGTGCCCTGCTCCCACTCGGCGATCATCCGTTCGGGCGACCACCAGCCGGGGAGATCGAACCCGGCATCGGCCAGCGAGGCTTCGCCCTGGTCGTGGAACATCAGCACATAGCCCAGGTCGAGCAACGGTTCGGAAATCTGCGCCATTTCCCAGTCGAGCAGCGCGGTCAGCTTGCCCTCGTGCCACAGGCAATTGCCATGCTTGGGGTCGCCGTGCACTGGCGTCGCGGGGCCGCTGGTCGCGGGCGGGCGTTTCGCCAAATCCTCGAGGATGTCGATCAGTACCGGCATCGACTCGGCGCCGCGCGCGACGTCGAGCCAATGCTGCGCCTCTTGCCGCACCGTCCGCTCGCCCGGCGGCATCGCGCCGATCGGCATGTTATGGAGCGCGATTAGCGCGTCGAACCATTGGCGGCAGACGCTGTCGGCGCCCGCGACGGGATCGGCGGCGAGCCAGTCAGGTACCGCATATTCGAACGCGTCGCCCTTGACCTGACCCATCAGGAAAAACTCGTCGCCGATCACCGAGGGATCTGTGCAAAGTTCGAGCACGGGCGGCAACGGGACGCCCGGCGCAGCACCCGCTACTGCGGTCAGCACCGCATGCTGGCGCGCCATGTCATAGGGGGGCAGCAACCCTTCCTCTGACGGCGGCATGCGTAGCACTTCGCCGATCCCATTGACCAAATAAGTCTCATTCGAATGTCCCGCCGACAGCGTGGTCACTCCGGTGATCCCGGCGCCGCGCGGCAGATAGGTGCGGAGCCCCGCGGCGAGCTGGTCGGTATCGCGCGCCACCCGATCAGACCAGCGAGTTCGCGGCGGTCAGACCCATTTCGGGGTGCGCGCCGTGGATGATGGTTTCCATAATGCCGTAACCGACGGCGTCGCCTTCGGTCACCTTGATCGGGCAGTCGCGCAGCTGACGGATGCGCTGGAGCGTGGGGACGTCCATCGTGTCGGCGAAATATTCGCCCTCGATGGTCAGCGGGCCATGCCAGCTGCCATGCTTGCGCCCGTCGAACCCAAGATAGAGCCCGGGGCCAAGGTGAACGCCCGAGGTGCCAACGACTTCGACCTCGACGCTGTGCGTGCCGCCCTGCAGCATGTCGAAGTGAACGGTGCCGCCGAGCAAACGGCGGGTCTTGTCGTCGAAGCGCATTTCCGGCCGCACGCGCGCCACCTTTTCCTGCGTTCCGTCGGGCAGGTTGCGATAGCCTGATGAGTAGAAAATATGGCCCTGTTTCGACATGTAATAGAAGTGATAGCTGGTGCGTTCGCCGCTCGGGCTTTCGAGCATGAACGGGCTCCAGATCAGCACGAATTCGCCTTCGCCGAACTTGACGTCGCCGAAATCGGACGAGGGGCGGACATCGGCATTATGCGCGCCGACGTCGAGCCGGGTGCCCCAGCTATGATCGCGATATTCGGTCCATTCCTCGGGCTTGATTTCGAAGCGCTCACCCTCGATCTCGACCCAGCCCGACGGCACCCCGATCTGGTGGTAACGCACGACGTCGGACCCGACGCGAAAGCCGTCACGCTCGCGCTGTTTGTGGCGGTCCTCGAAGAACGGCGGCATTTCGGCGGTGAAGACGATGTCATAGCTGATCGGCTGCGCGTCATTCTTGGCGAGTGCGTAGCGGACCTTTTTCAGCGGCTCGATGATTTCATAGGTGAGGGGACCGACCTGAGTAATCGACGGATCGTCGCGCAATTCGCGGTTGGCGCGCACCGTCCATTGTTCGCTGCCGCGCGACACCGCGGCCCAGCCGTCGAGCACGCCGCGGTTGTGATAGCGGCCCAATCCGAAATCGATCCCCATCGTGCCGTCCTTGCGAACGATCGCCGACCAGATCTTTTCGGTCCAGCTCTGTTCCGACGTCGAGACGGTCGAGAAGGTGTCGACGATCTGGTGGTTCAGCACCTCGTCGAGCGCTGTGATCATCCCGATGTCGCTCATCGCGTTGCGGACATAGGGAGTATTGGGGTTGAAACCGGACATTCTCGCGCTCTCCTGGATTGATTATGCTGCGGGCAGTTTGCTGACCTGCAGGATCGGGGTGACATCGGTGTAATTGGGAATATCGGCGAACAGTGCGTCGCCGCTCGCCGCGATTGCGGCATCGAAAGCCGCGCGCGAGGTAAAATGCAATTCGCTTACCGCCCAATAGGGCGGGGGTGAGCCATCTAGGCTCGCGGTACCGATCGTGGTGCGAATTGCCTGCAACCCGTGCGGCGCCAATAAGGCCTGGGCGCGTTCGGTGTGCGACACACGATAATAGTCGGCGTCGAACCGGCTGCCCGGATCATTCGGATAAACGGCTGTGATGCACAGCATGCCAGACCTCTCCCGCGGCTCGCGATTCGACCGAGCTCGTTGCGGAAGGACTAAACGTGTCGGACGATTTCGTCCAGTGATTTTAGCACACGTAGTTCGAGTCCGTTCGGGTCTGAACTATGAAAAAGCCTAGATTTCCAAGGTTGGGAAGGCGTGCGGCGGCAGTTCGTTGATCGTTTTTCGCGTTCCGTCAAAGTGCTTTTTGACCGCTTTGTCGGCCGCAACCGGATCATTTTCGACGATCGCCTTGGTGATCTTGGCATAGCCCGATGCATGCAGCATACGCTGGCGCTCTGTCTGAATCGTCTCGACCTGGGCGCGGAAAAGGTCGGTGCGGCTGAGCGGCATCGCACGCGCCAGTTCCATATTGCCGCCAATGTCGATCATCGCGTCATAAAATTGCCGGCGCCGATCGAGGTAGAGGCCGCGATTGCGCTCCTTGGTCGCGGCATCGATGTTGGCGGCGGCGACTTGCATCCGCTTGCGCTGGGCATCGGTGCCGCAATTTTCGGCCGCAAGGCGCGCGCCTAGGCGCGCCAGCGGTTCAAGCGTGTCCAGCAGATCGAGCACCGACTTGCGGTCGAGCGTGCTGATATAGGCGCCGCGAAAACGGTTGAGGGTGACGATCCCGGCGGCAGCCAGATGTTTGAGCGCCTCGCGCAGCGACCCGCGGCTGATCCCGAGTCTGCGGGTCAGATCGGGCTCCAGAAGATGCTGCCCGGGAACGAAGGATCCCGATCTTATCCCCTGCAGAATCGATTCCGAAACCCGGTCGGCCGCGCTGGCAAGCGCTCCGTCACCCGCATTTTTGCCCTCAGTCACATCGCCCGCAGGCACGCTTTTCCGAGCCGTTTTCGCTGTTGTCGCCATCTTGGTTCCTGCCCCAAACTTCCGACCTGTGTAACCCAAGTCGGACCGGTCGTCCATCATCTGTCGGAAAAGCGTCTTACACTGTCATCACACGAAATCGTCGAACGATATTGACGGATGTCCGTCAATATGAAATGAAGATGCCCGGCGAGGTCCAGCCTCGCCGTTAAGTGGACTTGCGAAAATGCGAGCCGCAGTGGGAGGAGAGGGCCGATGGTTTCCAAGCATATTGCGATTTCGATGAGCTGTTCGATGCTTGCGATGGGGGCCGCGACGAGCTCCGTTCACGCGCAGGAAGCCGTTTCGGCAGCCCCGGCGGCAAGCGGCTACGATGATAATGAAATCATCGTCACCGCGAATAAGCGCGAGGAATCGATCAACCGCGTCGGTCTGACGATCAAGGCAGTCGGCGAACAGGATTTGCGCGAGCGCCAGATCACATCTGCTGCCGACATCGCGCAAGCGGTACCGGGGCTCAGCTATACGAACAGCGCGAACAACACGCCCGTGTTTACGCTGCGCGGTGTCGGTTTCTACGACACCTCGCTCGGCTCTTATCCGACCGCCAGCGTCTATCTCGATCAGGTCCCGCTGCCCTTTCCCGTGCTGACCACGCTCACCGCCTTCGATCTCGAACGGATCGAGGTGTTGAAAGGGCCCCAGGGCACCTTGTTTGGTCAGAATTCGACCGGAGGCGCAATCAACTATATCGCAGCAAAGCCGTCGTCAGATTTCGAAGCTGGCGTCGATGCCAGCTATGGCCGCTTCAACCATTTCATCGGTAATGCCTTTATTAGCGGGCCGTTGAGCGACACCTTGCGTGCGCGCCTTGCCGTTCGCGGAGCGCACAGCGGGCCTTGGCAGAAAAGCTATACGCGCGACGACGAGAATGGTCGGGTGCGCGAGCTGGCGGGGCGTTTCCTGCTCGACTGGGAACCCAGTGACGCGCTTAATTTTCAGCTGAACATCAATGGCTGGCAGGACAAGAGTGATCCGATCGCGGTTCAGTATCTCGCTTTCAACGAACAGGCCGTTTCGAATACGCAGATCGTCCGCGATTATCCGCGCTCGCCGCTGACCTCGCGCGCCGCCGACTGGTCGACCGACAACGGCATGTTTATCAATCGCAAGTTCGCGCAGGCCTCGCTGCGCGGTGACATCGAGCTAGGCGGCGGTCTGACCCTAACCTCAATTTCCGCCTACAGCCGGTTCAATCAGCGGGGTGCGCTCGACCAGGACGGGATGAATCTGCAGGATATCGATCTGCGCAGTTTTGCCGGCCGTATCCGCAGCCTGTCGCAGGAACTGCGGATTTCGAACGATGCGGCAAGTCGTGTCCGATTCATCGTCGGCGGAAATTACAGCCGGGACAAGGTCTATTATATCGAAAACCTTCTCTACGGCGACTCGTCGGCGTTCTATAACTTTGGCATCACGACCAGCGAAAATTACAGTGATCAGAAGATGCGCAATCTTGCCGCCTTCGGCAATGTCGAGTTCGACCTGTCGGACAAATTAACGGTAAAGGGCGGCATCCGTTATACCGATGCACGGCGTAGCGCGACCATCTGCAACCGCGATGGCGGCGACGGGCTGACATCAGGATTGTTCACCTTCTTCTCGCGGCTCCTGTCGGGGGATCCGAACCGTCCGGCACTCGGCCCGACAGACTGTTTCGTGCTTGATGAGAATTTCTTCAACGGACCGGAATTCAACAGCGAGCTCAACGAGGACAATATCTCGTGGCGTGCCGGTGTCGATTTCAAGCCGTCGACCGATCTGCTTTTCTACGCCAATGTATCCAAGGGTTATAAGGCGGGGACGTTCGGAAACATCAACGCTTCTTCAACCGCGCAGTTCAATCCCGCTGTGCAGGAATCGATCCTGAACTATGAAGGCGGCTTCAAGGCGCAGTTTGCCGACCGCCGTGTGTCGCTCAACGGCGCAGTTTTCTACATGGACTATCGCAACAAACAGCTGCGCTCGAAGCTGATCGACGCGACCTTCGGCATCCTCGACGCGATCATCAACATTCCCAAATCGCATCTTCAGGGCTTCGAGCTTGAGTTGCAGGCGCGTCCGACACAAGGCCTCAGCTTCGGCGCGGCGCTGACCTATGTGGACTCAGAGATCGATCGTTACACAGGCGTGAATGCTGGTGGCGTGCAAGCCGACTTCGCGGGTACACGGGTACCCTTCACGCCAAAATGGCAAGCAGCGACGAACATGCGCGCCGACATCCCCGTTAGCGACGGGCTAAACCTGTTCGGCGGCGTTCAATTGACCTATCGCAGCGCCACCAACGCGATCGTCGGCGAAACGCCGCTCTACAAAATTGATGATTATGCGCTGCTCGATCTGCAGGTAGGAATCGAGGCTCCTGACGGCCCCTGGAAGGCCACTTTGTGGGGCAAGAACGTCACCAACCAATATTATTGGACGAACGTCGTCGCCGGCCAGGACACCGTCGTTCGCTATGCCGCGAAGCCAGCGACTTATGGCGTCACGTTGGGCTATCGCTTCTGAACCGCGCCGGGCGGAGGGCGGCCGGTCTATCCTGCGCTACCGATGGAGATGGCGGTTCAATCGCCCTCTCCATCAGCGTTGCGCACGTCTGAAACCCGTTCGGTTCGCTTCGATTCCGTTAGACTCGTGGCACGACTATGGTAGGACGAAATCGTTCAAAATGCAGGCGCGACATCGTGACGCAGCAAAGCTGCGCGCAAAATGGGAAAGGATGAGGCGATGCTGGTTTCGAAAGATATAGCTTCTCGATCCGAGCAGATGATCGCGGCGTGCGGACTGGACACATTGTCGATTTTCTTTTCGGAACAGGCTGAAACCGCGCAGCGACTGACCTATCTGTTTCATCATGGCGTCTCGGAAGATGCCCAGGCCGCCTACCGGGATGGGCGCGTTTTCGAAGAGGATCCGTTCACCCGGATTGTGGATCGCAACGATCGCTGCGGACGGCTGGTTCGGTGGGGCGACGCGGCGCTTGATCGTCAAGCTGGCCGAGCAAAGGAATATCGACAGTTCATCAATTGCCATTCGGTCGACGTGGTGGGTGCATGGGTGCAGCAAATCCTGCCCCAATTCTATTTGGTTATCGGCGCGCATTGCGTACCCAAGGGTCATCGCACATCCGATGTCGCGCACGGCCTTCTCGAAAGGGAGTCCGCCGCGATCGCGCAGATGGTGGTGAGCCAACTGTTCGAAGAAACGGTCTCTGGTGCGGGCGGGCGCGGTATGCTGCACGCCGCGCTTGACGACACGGACGCGGGGTCGTGGAACGCCGCCGACAAGCTGTCGTCGCGCGAGTTGCAGATTGCGCAGCTCATCGGCGCGGGCAAACAGAACAAGCAAGTCGCCTATATCGCCGGCATCTCCGAATTCACTGTCGAAAACCATCTGCGGCGCATTTATCGCAAGCTCAACGTCCACAATCGCGCCGCGATGACCGCGAAGATTTTCGGCGGACATTGAGCGCGATAGCGGGTTTCCGTCACTGGCCGCGCGCGCTGCCGCCTTTTACCCCATGAAGCATGATCCGCCGCGCTCTGCCGCCGGTGGGACGACAGGGAATGGATGGTGATGAAGGCGATGCTCCTCGACCGCGGCGTACTGGCTCTGGCCGACGTCGCCGAGCCTGTGCCGGGTCCGGGCCAGATGCTGACCCGGCCACTGGTGTGCGGGGTCTGCGGCAGCGACCTCCACGCCCGCGATCACAGCGACCATCTGTGCGATCTGCTCCACCGGGCCGGTTTTCGCGGTTTCATGGACCCGGCAAAGCCGGTCGTCATGGGGCATGAGTTCTGCTGCGAAGTGCTGGAAAGCGCGGGCGGTTTTGAGCGCGGCCAGCGCGTCGTCGCGCAGCCGTTCATCGCCGGACCCGACGGCATCGAACTGATCGGCTATTCGAACCGCTTCAACGGCGCGTTCGCTGAACAGATGCTGCTCCAGGCCGATGCGGCATTTGCGGTGCCCGACCATGTCGAAACCGACATCGCGGCGCTCACCGAGCCGTTATCGGTTGCGGTGCATGCGGTGGTAGAGAGCGGCGCCGATGAAAATTGCGCTTTTGCTGTTTTCGGCTGCGGCCCGGTCGGACTGTTCGTCATCACGCGGTTGAAGGCCTTGGGCTATGGTCCGATTCTCGCGGTCGAACCCAATGCGGCGCGGCGCGATATGGCGGCGCGGATGGGCGCCGATAATGTCGTCGCGCCGGGCGATGCGGGTATCGAAGGCTGGTTTGATGGCCTTGGGCTGCCGCTCGGACTGTCCGACGCGATGGCGCAGGCGCCTGAACTGAAGAAACGCGAGCGCGCGATTCTGTTCGACTGCGTGGGTAAGCCCGGGATGCTGATGGCGATCGGGGCGGCGGCGCCGATCGGCGCGACGATCACCGTCGTCGGCACCTGTATGGAAAGCGACGCGATCGAACCGGCGTTCTTCCTGCAAAAGGCGCTGCAGTTGCGTTTCGTTTTCGCATATTCGCCCGCCGACTTCGCCGCTGCGTTCGCGATGATAGTCGCCAATCCCGACAGCCTTGCGCCGATGGTGACGGGATCGGTCGGTCTCGCCGATGTCGATCGCGCTTTTGCCGCGCTGTCAGGCGGCGGGTCCGACATTAAACTGATGGTGAAACCGACATGAAAGCCCTGACCGCAGAGGATATGGCCGCTTATCTGGCCGCGCGGTTCCCCGACTGGCGCAATATCCGGATCGACGGGTTGCACCGCTTGCCGCTCGGCGCATCGCGCGAAACCTACCGGTTCGACCTGTCCTATGAAGACATGAACGGGGCGCACAGCGACAAGCTGATCCTGCGCCGCGATCCGCCGGTCAGCAACGTCGATAGCGACCGTAACCATGAATATAGTTCGTACCGCGCGATCCACGGGCACGGCATCGCGGTGCCGCGGATGATCCTGCTCGAGGAAGATCCTGGTCCGATGGGCGGCGCGATCTCGATCGCGGAGGACCTGCGCGGGTTTCACAACAGCGAATATCAGCTGCAGGAGCCCGCTTGGCGCGACAAGCTGCCGCATATCGCGGAGCAGATGTGGGGGACGATGGGCCGACTTGCCGCGGTGCCGGTCGAAGACCTCGATCTCGATTTCATGGTCCCCGCCACCCCCGAAACCACCGCGATGCAGGAACTCGATTTCTGGGAAGCGACGCTCGACAAGAATGACGTCGGCCCCGAACCGATCACCCGTGCCGCGATCCGCTGGCTGCGCCGCAACCCGCCACCGCCGGCGCAAAAGCTGGCCATGGTGCATGGCGATTTTCGCGCCGGGAACTTCCTCTACGACGACGATGGCAATCTGATCGCGGTCCTCGACTGGGAAATGGCGCATCGCGGCGACCCGCTGGAGGATCTGGCGTGGAGCCTCGCACGCGTCTTTTCCTTCGGCAAGGACGACCGGCGCAGCGGCATTGCGCCGCGCGCCGACGCGATCCGCATCTGGGAAGCTGCGAGCGGCCTGACCGCCGATCCAGAGGCGCTCCATTGGTGGGAATTGCTTAACTGCGTGAAGGGGCAGGGCATCTGGAACAGCTGCGCCCACGCCTGGACCACGACGTCGGGCGAGCGCGAGGTGATCCACGCCTATGCCGCCTGGTGGCTGCGCAACGCCCAGGACCGTGCGATCCTCGAACTGATGGGGCATTTATGAAACCGTCGATCCCCGCCGCCGCAAGTGATTTCGCGGCACGCCTGCGTAGCGAGATTGTCCCCGAACTCACCGGCTTTCGCGCCAATAATGTCGCGATGGGATCGGCGATGATCGACATGATCGCCGAGGAATTCGACCGTGCGGCGGCGCGTCTTTTCGAAGAGAATGAGGCGGTGCGTGCGCTATTGCAGCGCGACGCGGCGCTCGTCGATGGCGTCGCTGCGCCCGATGCGCCCGCCAAACCCGACCTCCGCGTCTCGGTGCTCCAAGCCGAAAACGACCTGCTGCGCAGCGCGCTGATCGATCTGCAAACCGCGCTCGAAACCCGAAACGACGGCGATGCCAGCGCCCTCGACGACGATATCTGGCGCGAACTCGCGCAATCGGTCGAGCGGCGCCGCATCGCCTCCGCCAATTTCTGAATCCTCCCCTCCCGCATCTGGAGACTGACATGCTGACCGCCGCCGATGATTTCCCGATCCACCAGACCCCCGAACCGATTGCCTATTCGGGCACCGACCGCAATTTCTATGACCGCTACTGGTTCAACGGCTACGAGCCCGACGGGTCGCTGTTCTTTCTGGCCGGAATGGGCATCTATCCGCACCTCAACATCATCGATTGCGGCATCTCGATCCAGGTCGACGGGGTGCAGCATTGCCTGCGCGGCAGCCGGGTGCTGACCGACCGTATGGACACGTCGGTCGGCCCGATCCGGATCGAGGTCACCGAGCCGCTGCAAAAGCTCCGGATCGTCGTCGACGAACATGACGGCATCGCCGCCGACATCACGATCACCGGCCGCGCCTTTCCGATCGAGGAGCCGCGCTTCATGCGCCGCGTCGGCACGCGGGGCTTCCTCGATTACACGCGCCTGACCCAGAACGGCCATTGGACAGGGTGGATCAGCATCGACGGCAAGCGCATCGACCTCAGCTCGCTCTGCACCGGCACCCGTGACCGCTCGTGGGGCACCCGCCCCATCGGCATGTCCGATCCGCAGCCCAACCCACTGGCGGGTGAACAGGGCTATTTCTGGCAATGGACTCCGCTCAATTTCAAGAACAAGAGCTTCTTTTTTCACATCGCCGCCGAACCGAGCGGGCATGTATGGAACAAACGATCGGTGCTCTGCCTCGACGGCACTGGCCCCGAATCCTTCCTCGAAACCGAAAATGCCGAGATGGAAACGGTGCTCGAACCCGGCACGCTGTGGCCCAAGAGCGGGGTGTTGACCGTCGATTATGGGACCGGCCCTTACCGGCTGGAGTTCGAGCCTTTCCACCGGATGCAGATGAAAGGGATCGGCTATTTTCATTCCGAATGGTTCCACGGCAATTACCATGGCGGCCTGCGCGTCGAGCGTGAGGATTTCGCGGTCGCCGACCTTGATCCGATGAAGCTGGAAAACCTGCACGTCCAGCGCCTGTCGCGTGTGAAGATGACCGAGCCGGACGGTACTGTCGAGGAAACCATCGGGACGTTCGAACAGGCGATCCTCGGCGCGTACCGCCCGCTCGGCATCGAAAGCGCGATGGACATCACCCGCTGGGATAAGGACTGAAGCGATGGCGAAGTTCGATGGCAAGGCTGCGATCGTTACCGGCGGCACCGATGGTATCGGCTTTGCCATCGTCAAGCGTCTGCTCGACGATGGCGCACAAGTCCTGTTTTGCGGGCGCAAGCAGCAACGCGGTGATGAGGCGCTGCGGCGGCTGGCGAACGACAATGCCCATTTTCTGGCGACGGATGTGGGCGAGGAAGCCGATGTCGAGGCGCTGATCGCGAAAGCCGTCACGACATTTGGCGGGCTCGACATACTAGTCAACAATGCGGCCGTGGCGGCGGTCGCGCTGATCCACGAACATAGCACCGAGGATTGGCGGCGGAGCAATGCGGTCAATTACGATTCAGTCTTCTTCGCATCGCGCGCCGCGATCCCGCATCTTCGCAAAACCAGGGGAACGATCATTAACATCGCCTCGATCTCAGGGCTCGGCGGCGAGGGGGCCTATCCGTCCTATTCGGCACAGAAAGGCGCGGTGATCCAGTTGACCCGCGCGATGGCGGTGTATCACGCGCGCGAGGGCATCCGCATCAATGCAATCTGCCCCGGCTTTATCGAGACCCCCGCTACCGATGCGTTCAAGGCGCTGCCCGACCTGCTCGATCGCTGGATCAAGGACATCCCCGCGCAGCGTCCGGGAAGACCCGAGGAGATTGCGAACCTGACGTCCTTCCTCGCCTCCGACGAGGCGAGCTTTATGTTCGGGTCGATTGTCGTTGCCGACGGCGGGGTCAGCGCCGGCAGCGGCCAGCCGACGCAGGTGCCGCTCGGGTGAAGCGCGACCCCGTCGCGATCGTCGAGGCGCTGATTGCCGCATTCAACCGGCGCAATGCGGCGTCGATTGCCGAGCTTCTGGCCGAAGATATTGTCTGTGCCGGCATCCCGCTCGAACCCGCGCACGGCCGCGGGGCGACGATGGCGATGCTCGCGCCTTTCCTGGCGGCGGAGGAGATCGACTGGCGGATTCTTGCCATCGCGGCGAATGGCACCACGGTGTTCACCGAACGCGACGATCGTTTCCGTTTCGCAGGGAAGGACTGGACCGCGGTGCGTGCGGCGGGGGTGTTCGAGATCGACACCAATGGCCGCATCGCCGCCTGGCGCGATTATTTCGACCTTGCCGAACTCGAACGCGCGATGCCCTGAATTCAGGGGATCAGGACCGCCTTCACACATTCGCCGCGATGCTGCGCCGCAATTGCGTCGTTGATTGCTTCAAGCGGAAAGGTGGTGATCAGCCGGTCGAACGGAAAGCGCCCGGCGCGGTGCAGCGTGAGCAGTTCCGGGATAAACCCTTGCTGATCGCTGTCCCCCTCGATGATCCCGATCACGCGGTGGCCAAAGGTGATCATGGCGGCGATGTTGATCGACAGTGCGTCATCGGCGCGCGGCGGCACCCCGACCAGCCCGAGCATCCCGCGACTGCCAAGTGCCGCCAGCCCCGCGGCGATCGCCGTCTCGCGGCCGCTAGTTTCCAGCCCGAAATCGATCCCGTCGGTTTCGATCGTGCGGATCGCTTCGGCGACGTCGCCGGCCGCCGGATCGATTACGTCGGTGGCACCGAGATCGATCGCCAGCGCGCGCCGCTGCGCCATCGGTTCGACAACAATGATCCGCGCGCATTCTCGGATTTTGGCCGCCATCACTGCGGCCAGACCGACCGGTCCGGCGCCGAACATTGCCAGCGTGCTGCCCGCCCCGCAATCGAGCGAGCGCATCACCGCGCCCGCGCCAGTCTGCAACCCGCACGCCAGCGGGCCGAGGGTGGCCAGGTCGAGCCCGGCCGGATTGATTTTGACAATATTGCGCGTGGGCGCGATCGCGAAGCTGGCAAAGGAGGATTGGCCGAAGAAATGCGACGCAATCGATTGCCCGTCCTTGGCCAGCGCGGTGGTGCCGTCGGTCCGCGCGCCCGCATAGTTCAGTTGCGGGAACGACCGGCAATAGGAGGGCAGATCTTCGTCGCAGCGCGCGCAATGACCGCAGCTGCTGAACCCGATGATCACCGCGTCGCCGGGTGCGACATCGCTGACCTCCGACCCGATCGCACGGACGATCCCGGCGCCTTCATGGCCAAGCACCATCGGTAACGGCACTGGCGCAAATCCGTCGCGAAATACGAGGTCGGTGTGGCAGAGACCGACCCCTGCAATCTCGACCAGCACCTCGTTTGCCTGCGGTTCGTCAATCGTCAGGCTGTCGATGACAAAATCGGCGCCCGGCGCCGATACGACCGCGGCTTTGACGTCCATATGCAACTCCTGTCAGGCAGCGGTATAGCCGCCGTCTGCGATGAATTCGGATCCGGTGATAAACGCGGCGGCGTCGCTCGCGAGAAAGGCGATCAGCGGCGCAATGTCGTTCGCATCGCCCAGCCGCCCCATCGGGATCAGGCTGGTCCATGCGGCGAGCGCAGCTTCGGGGGTGAGGGGGTTGCCTGCCGCGTCGGTTGGCGCTTCCCACGTCGCGCCCAAATTGGTCGCGACCGGCCCTGGCAGCACCGCATTGACGCGAATCCCGCTCCCCGCCAGCTCGATCGCGACGGCCTTGCTCAGCGCCCGCACCGCGCCCTTGGTGGCGCTATAGGCGGCAAATTGCGCCCCGCCAACCTTGCCGTAAACCGACGAGATATTGACGATCGCCGCCGTCGCGGCGCCTCGCGCGATCGCCGCGCGGAGCAGCGGCAGCGCGCCGTGCATGCCCAGATACACCCCTTCGACATTGATCGCCATCTGCCGTCGCAACACATCGATGCCGGCGTCGACAAAGGGTTTCGACATCATGATGCCGGCGTTGTTGACGAGGATGTCGAGCTGGCCGAACACCGCGTCCACCTGGCCAAATGCCGCGTGCCAGCCATCTTCGGATGTCACGTCATGCGTGGCGGTCAGCACATCGCCGCCCAGTTTGGCGGCAAAGCCGGTCAGTCGCGCGGCATCGATGTCGGTCAGCAGCAATCGCGCGCCGAGGGCGTGAAACAGCGTCGCCGTCTGGCGCCCGATCCCCGACGCGGCGCCGGTAATGACGGCCACCTTGCCGTCGAGGTTCAAAAATTCACGCATCGTCCGTCCTCAGATGTTCGACCGGCCGTGGCGCTCGGTCCCCGCGAGCGGCGGCATGAAGGGAAACGCCAGATCGCAAAAAACCTCGATCGTGGGTTGCAGAATGCTGGCGTCGTCGAGTGTCCCCGCCTTGATCAGCAGCATGTCGGGCATCGGTTCGATGCGCGAGAGGATCGGCGAGCCGCATTCAGGGCAGAAGACCCGGGCGACGGGTCGTCCATTGTCGCTGATATCGTCGAAGGTGCGGGTTTCGCCGTGGAGGTAGAAATCGGCGGCCGGTACCGCCGCGACGATCGAAAAGGCGCTACCCGACTGGCGCTGGCAATGGCGGCAGTGGCAGATCGCGGTCAGGAGGGGCGGACCGCCAAAACTATACCGCACCTGGCCGCACAGACAGCCGCCGGTGGTATCATTGTCGGTGCTCTCACTATTTGTCATGGTGTCTTGTCAAGATCGGGAATCGGCAGCCGGCGGAGCTGTCGCTCCACCGGCCACGCCCCCTTTTCCTAAAATTTGTACCGCGCGGTGACGCCATACATCCGCGGCGGCGCGTGCAGCAGATAGTCGTAGCCAAAGGCGTCGCGCAGGTTCAGCCCGTACATGAAATATTTCTTGTTGAAGATGTTGGTCGCCCACAGCCGCACCGACAGCTGTTCACCTTCCCAGCCGAGCGTCGCATCGGCCAACACATGGCCGGGCGAATTGAGGAACTGGTTGCCGCCTTTGTTGTTGAACGGCGAGAAGAACTGCTTGGTGGTGTAAACCAGGTTGGGCGAGAACACGATTTCGCCCGACCCGAGCGAGCCGATCGTCCAGTCGGCACCGGCATTGATCGTCCATTTCGGCGCATTGGGCAGGTTGTTGCCGTCGAGATTGGTCCCCGACAGCGTCAGCGTGTCGTAGGTTGCGTCGAGATAGGTGACCGACAGATTGGCGGTCAGCGACGACACCGGGCGGATATTCAGCTCGGCCTCGACACCCTTGATCGTCGATCCCGGCGCCGACCGGATAAAGCCCGTCGTGCCGATAACCTCGTTGAGCTGCTGGTTCTTGTATTTGGTCAGGAACGCCGCGGTCGTCAGCGTTGCCAGCCCGTCGAACAGCCGTGTCTTTGCCCCGATTTCATAAGCATCGACCTTTTCTGGCGGCACGAAATCGATCGGGTTGCCGGCATAAAATTGGCTGGCGAACGATCCGGCGCGATAGCCGCGACTGAAGTTGGCATAAAGCATCGATCCGCTGTCGAACGTATAGTCGATGCCGACCTTGCCGGTCACTCTGCTGCTCTTGCGGCGCTTTTCCGCTTCGGGGGTGATCACCCCGGCGGGCGAGATGGTGCCATGGGTAAAGGTGATCGCCGCCGCGGCCGGATCGGTGGGATCGAAATCATAGGTGCTGAACGGCGGCGAGGTTGCCGGATCGGCAAAAGCGGTCAGGAAGGAATAGGCATCATAATGCCGGTTGCTGTCCTTGGTATAACGCAGTCCCACCGTGAACCCGAAATTCTCGCCGAGATCCTGGTCGATCTGGGCAAAGGCGGCGTAGCTCTTTCGTACCTGCCGGTAATGCTGATAGAAATAGAGCGTGCTTACGAGGCGATATTTATCGACATTGTCGATGCTGTCGCGGCCATAATAGACGCCGGCCTGCACATTGGTGCTGTCGCCGCTGTAGGCCAGTTTCACTTCCTGGTTGAACTGCTTGTACACGTCGCCATAATTGGTCTGCAGGAAGCCGACAACGGGGGTACCCGACCCTTCCTGCGACAGCGCCTGCTTCGACCAGTCATAGGCGCTCAGCGTTTGCAGCGACAGGCTGTCGGTCAGCTCGTAGTTGATGTTGAACTGGACGCCGGCATTCTTGACATCGTTGAAGCCAAGGTCGGGCTGGTTCGTCTCATAGAAGCTCAGATTGTCGTTCGAGCGGAAATAGGCCGATGTGCCGGTGCCGTCATTGCGGTGAAAGGCTGCGGCCTGCGTCGGCTTGCCCTTACTGCCGGTGAACTTCAGCATCATGTCGAGCCGTTCGGTGGGCTTGGCGCGGATGATCAGGCGGCCCGCGATTGAATCCTTCGAATTCGCGTCGGGCTGGCCGGGGAAGATATTCTTCACATAGCCGTCGGCCTCGACATAGTTCACCGCGGCGCGAAAGCCGAGAACATCGTCGATAAGCGTTCCTTCGAGCGCGGCTTGGCCGCGGACTTCGCTAAAGCGGCCATAGCCTGCCTCGACATAGCCGCGCGTGCCCGGGCCGAGCGTCGGCTTGTTCGAAATGAAGTTGATCGCGCCGCCGGTCGTGTTGCGACCATAGAGCGTGCCCTGCGGCCCGCGTAGCGCCTCGACGCGTTCAAGGTCATAGAGTTGCAGGCCGTGCATCGTGCGCGCGCTCAGATAATTGTCGTCGGTATAGACGCCGACCGGCGACACCTGATTGGCGCCATATTCATTGCCGACGCCAATGCCGCGCATCGTGAAATTGGGCTGCGCTTCGCCGAACGCGCTCGTCACCTGCAGGGACGGAACCGAGCCGCTGAGATCGAAGCTCGACGTGATACCCTGCCGCGACAGGTCTTCGGTCGTGATCGCCGACACCGCGACCGGAACCGACATCAGCGATTCCGAGCGGCGCTGCGCGGTGACGACGATATCGTCGATCCCTTGCGAGCTTTCGTCGGCAACGGGTGCCGCCGCGCTGCTGTCTTGTGCCCATGTCGGCGCCGAAACCAGCGCCGTGGCGCTCAGGAGCGCCACCGAAAAAGTCCGACATCCTCTCATTTGGCCCTCCATCCCAGTTCTTGTTCTGTCCGCGCGGCTTCGTGGCCACGGGCGTTGTCGACTTTGTCCCATTCCCGCTCGGCGATTGTCCAATCAGGACTACCTGTCCATCCATCGGAAAAAGAAATGGAAGGACGCGAGGTATTTCACGCTGTCCTAGACGGGAATCGTCCGCCAAACCCGTGACTGATTCCCGTCAGTCACGTCGAGCAGCGATAGCGGATCGGCAGGCGCTTCAGCCCCGATACAAAATTCGCCTTTACCCACGCCGGATCACCGTCGAGCGCAATGTCGTCGATGCGCGCCAGCAGCTCGGCGAACAGGATACGGATCTCCATCTTTGCCAGGAACTGGCCGAGGCAGACATGCGGACCATAACCGAAGGCCAGCTGGCGATTGGGTTTGCGGTCGATGCGGAACGCCATTGGATCTTCGAACGCGGCTTCGTCGCGGTTAGCCGAAGGGTAACACATCATCAGGCTGTCACCCGCTTTCACCGCCTGTCCGCCGACTTCGCAATCCTCGACCGCGGTGCGGAAGAAATGCTTGACCGGGGTCGTCCAGCGAATGAATTCGTCGACCGCCTGCGGCATCAGTTCGGGGTTGGCGCGCAGCTTTGCCATCTCGTCCGGGTTGCGGATCAGCGCGAGCAGCCCGCCCGAAATCGCCGAACTGGTCGTGTCGTGCCCGGCTGCCGCAACGATAAGGAAATAGGCGTTGCGCTCGGCTTCGCCGATCGGGGCGCCGTTGATCGTCGCGGTCGAAAGCAGCGTCGCGACGTCGTCACGGGGGTTGGCCAGGCGATCGGCCACAACCCCGCTAAAATATTGGTTGAACGCGTTGAACGCCTCGAGCATCGATGCCATGCCTTCGCCGCCGCCGGTGTCGGCATCGCTACCGCCAAACACCTTTTGCGACAGTTCGAGCATCAGCGGCTCGTCTTCGCGCGGCACGCCGAGCACGATCATGATCGTGCGCAGCGGATACCAGGCGGCGATTTCCTTGGCGAAGTCGCATTTGCCGCCTTTGGCGATCATGCGGTCAACCGTTTCGCGGGCGAGATCCGTGATCTTTTCTTCTAGTGCGCGCACGCTCTTGGCACCGAACCAGTCGGCCGTCAGCGCGCGATACGCCTTGTGATCGGGGTTATCCATCGCAACCAGATTGCGCGCGAAATTGCTGCCGCCGGTCTGCTCTTCCAGCATCTTCTGATCGGCAATGGTGACGAGAAACTGGCGCGGTTCGTTGAGGAAATTGGTGGCGTCAAGCTCGACCCGCATGATGTCGGCGTGCCGCGTGACTGCCCAGAAGGGATGATAATCCTTCGGCGCACACCAATGCACCGGATCATGCTGGCGCAATTCGGCAAAAGCCCGATGATACAGCGTCTCGTCGGCATAGGTTGCCGGATCGGTGATGATCTCGTCGATTTTGTCCGCGAGCTTATCGGCCACGTCGGTTCTCCTCTCGGCGCCTTGGTAGGGAGTAGGTGCTGGTCGCGTCCAATCGGCAATCGCGGTGAATCGATAGACCGCGCCAATCAATCTGTTATGCTGCGCGGCATACGCCGACAGAGCGATGGGCTGAGGATATGCATCACCTGGATTTCAAGCTGTTGCGCAGCTTTGCCGCCGTTGCGAGCGAAGCCTCGGTCACGCGTGCGGCCGAAAAGCTGCACCTGACCCAGCCGACGGTGTCCGGCCAGATCAAGGAACTCGAAGCGATTCTCGGCTTCCTGCTGTTTCACCGCACCTCGCGCCGCGTCACGCTCAGCGAACAGGGCGCGCGGCTGTTGCCCAAGGTCGAGGCGCTGCTCGAACTCGCCGACGAAGTGCGTCACGACGCCGAAGACATGCAGCATGCGACGGTGACGCAATTCCGTCTCGGTGCTGCGATGTACACGATGGATTTTGCCGAGCGTATCAATCTGCTTGACGCGTTCGCCGCCGCGCGACCCGAAATCCGGCATCAGATCGACAACCGGCTGCAATCAGACCAGATTCGCGACCTGCTTTCCGACCGGCTCGACGCCGCGCTGTTGCTCGGCATTGCGACCGATGTCCCGCCGGGCGAATTCACCCGCGATGTCCCCACCGGCCACATTGTCAACGAGGTGCAATATCCCGACGTCCTCGAACGCGTGATCCTGTGCCGCCGCAAGATCGGCCTGCTGGTGCCCGAGGAATCCGAACTCGCCGCGATGGACATCATTCCCGGCGAGGCACTCGCCGGGCGGCGGATCGCGATGCTCAGCGGCGAGCATGGCGACGCCTTCATCAACCCGATGGTCAGCTTCATGCTGTCACACGGGGCGATCCCGCTTGCTCCGTCGGAAGGCAATGCGTTGGCAATCGAACGCTATGCGCTGCGCAGTGGCAATTGCTGCATCGGCATCGGCTGGTTCCCGACCCCCGCGGGGTTGGCACTGCGGCCCGTGGAGGGCATGAATTTCTATATGGATTTTTCAGTGGTGCTCGGCACGGCACCGAACAAGGCGGCGCGGCGCTTCTTCGAATTTGCCGAAGGCTGGCAGGCGACCCGCGAGGCCGCGGGCGAAAGCGTCGAGCAGCTGCCGATCGCCTCCTTCGGCTAGCCGCCGAGATCGAAGGTCGCGTTGACGTGCGCGCTGTCGCTATATTCGCGCACCTCGCGGATCGCGTCGCCGGTGAAATGGAACAGGAAGACATAGCGGTTGTCGTAAACGCGCCCGTTGGTCAGTCGCGCCATCGACGTCGCCTCGATCATCACGCTGTCGTCCTGAGCCAAAATCAGCCCCGGGGTAATCGCGATGCCGCTTTCGGTCTGGTTGTGCAGCTCGGCGAGCAGCGCAGCGAAATCCGCCACCGGTAAATCGAGCCCGCCGTTCCACCACCAGCGTGCGTCCGCGGCGAAGGGACCGATCGGCACGGTTCCCGTACCGATCGCGGTCAATATTGCGAGCGCGCGCTGCGTGCGGTCGTCGGTCATATCCTGCATCTCCCGATGTTTTTCCGTCGTCGCTCCGTCGGCCAGGCGATACCAATTGTTTCGGCGGCGCCATTCATCGGATGACCCAATAGGTCGGCGGCAAAGGCCGATTGGACTTTAGCTGGGCGCCTTCGCATCCTTGCCGCCAGACCTGTCGACAACAGGCATTTGGAGAGGAATACAGGTGAATAATGCCATTGCGCCCGCAGATTTGGTTGCGGTCGATGCGGTTCCCCGTCCCGAAACTGTCGACGCTCCGTGGATCGAAGCGATGTTGATGGATGCCGGGTACCGCGTCGCGATCACGTCGCTGGCGGCCGAGCGGATCGGTACCGGGCAATTGGGCGATACTGCGAGGTTTCGCCTGACCTACGCGGCGGACAGCGACCCCGCGCCGTCCACGCTGATCGGCAAATTTTCCTCGACCGACCCGACCAGCCTGGACGTCGCGGCCGCCTGGTCGCTCTATGCGCGCGAGGTGCGTTTCTACCGCGAACTGGCAGCACAGGCGCGGATCGCGGTGCCGGCCTGCTACGGCGCACAGATGGACGCGGCAGGGGGCTTTGCGCTTCTGCTCGAAGACCTCGCCCCCGCTGCTCCCGGCGATCAGTTCAAGGGGCTGTCGGATCGCCATGCCCTACGCGCGGTGCGCGAGGCCGCGCGGCTCCACGCCGCCTTCTGGGAGCAGGGAGAGAGCAGCGACCTCGCCTGGCTCGGCACCGAAGCCCACGGTCAGCCTTTCTATACTGCTAAGGTCTTTCGCGGCGCCTGGCCCGCCTTTCGCGATCGCTACGACGCGCTGCTCAGCGATGCGCAGCGCCAGGTATGCGATGCGCTGGCCGAGGGGTATGACATCTACGATCGCGCCCGCCCGCGGCCGCGCTGCATTACCCACAATGATTTCCGGCCTGACAATATGCTGTTTGACGACGAGCGGCTGATTGTCGTCGACTGGCAGTCGGTCGCGCTTGGCAACGGCGCGGTTGACGTCGCTTATTTGATCGGGGGCGGCTATTCGCCCGAGGCGCGGCGCGCGATCGAACCGCAATTGATGGCGGCCTATCTCGACGAACTGCGGACGCAAGGCATCTCGGACTATTCGCGCGACGAATTCGTCGCCGATTATCGCCATTTCACCTTCGCCGGGATCAATGTCGCCGTAGGCGCCGCGATGCTCGTCCAGCGCACCGACCGCGGCGACCAGATGTTCCTCACCATGCTCGACCGTCATGTCAGCCATGTGCTCGACCATGACGCCCTGTCCCTGCTGCGGGAGTAATCCATGATCACCAGTGTCTTCAACATGACCATCGACGGGCGGGCAGAAAATTCGCCCGACCAGATCGACGTCATCAACCCCGCGACCGAGGCTGTTGTCGCGACCATCCCCGATTGTTCGCGCGCACAACTCGACGCGGCGGTCGCGGCGGCGCGCGCGGCTTATCCCGGCTGGCGGGCGACACCCTATGCCGAACGGCAGGCGGCGCTGCGGGCGATCGGCACGTTGGTCGCCGAGCACGCCGAGGAGCTGAAACAATTGCTCACGACCGAACAGGGCAAGCCTCATGCCGCGGCGCTCGGCGAAATTCAGGCGGCGGCATGGTGGATCGGGGTGGTCGCGGACCAGCTGCTACCCGAAACGATCAACGAGGACATGCCGGGCCAGCGCAGCGTGACCAGGCATGTCCCGCTCGGTGTCGTCGGTGCCATCGTACCCTGGAATTTTCCGGTGCTGCTGGCGATCTGGAAGATCGGCCCGGCGCTGCTCACCGGCAACACGCTGGTGCTCAAACCCTCGCCCTTCACACCGCTCGCGACGCTGCGGCTCGGCGAGCTCCTGCAAAGCGTTCTGCCGCCCGGCGTGCTCAACATCGTCTCGGGCGGTGATGCACTAGGGCCGATGATGTCGGAGCATTCGGACATCGACAAGATCAGCTTCACCGGATCGACCGCCACCGGGCGCCGCGTGATGGCGAGCGCCGCGGCGAACCTCAAACGGCTGACGCTCGAACTCGGCGGCAACGACGCCGCGATCGTGCTGCCGGACGCGAAGGTTACCGACATCGCGGAACCCCTGTTCTGGGCCGCCTTCACCAACAGTGGCCAGGTCTGCGTCGCAACCAAGCGCATGTTCGTCCACGACAGCATCTATGACGAGTTGGCGGCGGCGCTGGTCGATATTGCGGGCAAGGTACGGATTGGCGACGGCACTGACCCCGACAGCGCGCTCGGTCCGGTCCAGAACCGCTCCCAGTACGAGCGCGTCAAGGCGATGATCGCCGACAGCAAGGCGGCAGGGCACAGGTTCCTGGCCGGGGGCGACCCCACCGACGGCGCAGGCTATTTTGTCCCGGTCACATTGGTCGACAACCCGCCCGACGACGCGCGTGTCGTGGCCGAGGAAGCCTTCGGCCCGGTACTGCCGCTGCTGCGTTATTCGGACATCGACGAGGCCGTCGCGCGTGCCAATGCATCCGAATATGGCCTCGGTGGGTCGGTCTGGTCATCCGACCCCGCCGCCGCGGCGGACGTCGCGGCGCGGCTGGAAACCGGGACGGTGTGGATCAACTCGGCGCAGGGACTGACTCCGTTCGCGGCCTTCGCCGGACACAAGCAATCGGGGATCGGCGCCGAAAACGGCCTCGATGGTCTGCTCGAATTCACCGTTCCCCAAACGATTCACCACCCGGCATGACCGCCGTCAAACCACTGCTCGACGGCAAGGTCGTCATCGTCACCGGCGCCGGTTCGGGCATCGGCCGCGCCGCCGCGCGTGTCTTTGCTGCCGACGGCGCGCGTGTCGCGCTGTTCGACGTCGAACCCGACGGAAATGCGGAAACGCGCGAGCTTATCGGCGGCGATGCGCACGCATGGACCTGCGACGTCTCGGACGAAGCTTCGGTCGCCGCGGCCGTTGCCGGGGTCGTCGAAAGCTTCGGCCGCCTCGACGGCGCGTTCAACAACGCCGGGATCGAGATGGCCAACAAGCTCGTCCCCGACCTCGATCAGAGCGACTGGGTGCGAATGATGGGGATCAACCTGACCGGCGTATTCCTGTGCATGAAATATCAGACGCAGGCGATGAAGGGGACGGGGGGCGCAATCGTCAACAATTCGTCGGGCGACGGCATCATTGGCGCACCCTACGCCGCCGATTATGTCGCCGCCAAGCATGGCGTGATCGGCCTGACCCGCGCCGCGGCGTGCGAGGCGCGCTACACCGGGGTGCGCGTCAACGCGGTGCTGCCGGGGCTGATCCTGACCCCGATGGTCGAGGACCGGCTGTTCGGCAATCCGGCGTTTGAGGCGCAGGTCGCGCCGATGGTCGAACGCCATTCGATCGGTCGCTTTGGGCAGCCCGAGGAAGTTGGGCAGGCCGCGTGCTGGCTGCTCAGCGACCGCGCCTCATTCGTCAACGGCGCGTTGCTGACCGTCGACGGCGGATACACCGCGCGATGAGCGGGCGGTTTGACGGCAAGGTCGCGATCGTCACCGGCGGCGCATCGGGGATCGGCGAGGCGACTGTCCGCCGCCTGCACGATGAGGGCGCATCGGTCGTCGTCGCCGACATTCGTCCCGAAGCGATCGACGCGCTCGCTGGTTCGCTGCGCAGCGACCGTATTGTCGGCCATCGGGTCGATATGCTGGTTACCGCGGAAATCGAAACATTGATCGCCACCGTCGCCGACCGCTTCGGCGTGATCGACGTGCTGGTGAACAACGCGGGGATCGGCTCGTTCGGGCGGATTACCGACATCGATCTGGCGCATTGGCGCGAAGTGATGGCGATCGATGTCGAGGCGGCGATGTGGGCGAGCCGCACCGCGATGCCTTTCCTCGAAAAAGCGCGCGGCAATATCGTCCATGTCGCATCGGTTGCCGGGATCGCGGGCGACTACGGCTTTGCCGCCTACAACGCCGCCAAGGCTGCGCTCATCAACCTGACCCGCGCCATGGCGCTCGATCATGCACCGCACGTCCGCGTCAACGCGGTCAGCCCGGGCCTCACCGCGACCCCGCTCGCCGTTGGACTGACTGGCAATCCCGACATCATGGCGGCCTGGACCAACGCCTTACCGCTGGGACGCCCCGCCGATCCGGCCGAGATCGCGGCGGCCATCGCGTTTCTTGCGTCGCGCGATGCGAGCTACGTCAACGGCCACAACCTTGTTGTCGACGGCGGCGGCATGGCACACACCGGCCTGCCCAACTTCACCAATATCTTGGGCGGCGCGAGCCACCTTGCCAGCGCCGAAAGCCTCGTCATACGCCCAGTGCCGGGGGAACCCGCGTGACCGGGATGATGCGCATCCTGCGCCTGTCCGCCCAGCCGACGCTCGAAAATCTGACCTTGACCGAGGAAGCGGCGCCGCATCCCGGGCCCGGCGAAGTGCTGGTCCGCGTGCGCGCCACCTCGCTCAACTACCATGATTATTTGGTCGTCGCAGGCTTCATTCCGCAGCCCGCCGGACGCGTACCGATGTCCGATGGCGCGGGTGAGATTGTTGCGCTCGGGGAGGGGGTGGCCGGTTTTTCGGTGGGCGACCGGGTGATGGGAGCATTCTTTCCGAACTGGGTCGACGGCGCGCCAACCGAGGAAAATAATGCCGCGATTTCGGGCGAGACGATCGATGGCTTCGCTGCCGAGCATGTCGCCGTCCCGGCGCACTCGCTGTGCCCAATGCCGCGCGGCTGGTCTTTTGCCGAGGCGGCGACGCTGCCATGCGCCGGACTGACGGCATGGCGTGGGCTCTGCGTCGTGGGGCAAGTGCAACCCGGCGCGACCGTCTTGCTGCCGGGATCGGGCGGTCTGGCGGTCTTCATGCTCCAGATCGCCAAAGCGCTCGGATTGCAGGTGATCATGATCTCGTCGTCGGATGACAAGCTGGATCGACTGAAAGCGCTCGGCGCCGACCATGGCATCAACTATCGCACGGTTCCCGACTGGCCAGCCGCGGTTCGCCACCTTACGAAGGGGCTTGGCGTTGATCTTGTTCTCGACATCGGCGGGCAATCGACCTTTGCCCGCTCTGTCGCGGCGTGCCGGATGGGCGGGAAGCTGCTGGTTGTCGGCTCGACCTCGAATGCCGCGCCCGAACTGCCTCTCCGCGACGTTGTTATGCGCCACATCCAAGTCCGCGGCATGGCGGTAGGCAGCGTCTCGCAACTTGCCGACCTGGTCGCCTTTGTCGAAGCGAATGGCATGCGGCCGCTGATCGACAGCAGTTTTGGGTTGGACCGGCTAGGCGACGCGTTTCGTTATCAGTTGTCCGGGCAGCACATGGGAAAAATTGTCGTCGACTTGTGAGACTCATATCCGGCTATCGACGCGTCCAACCGTGCTCTGAGAACCTAAAATACCTCCCGCGGCGAGCATTTCGTCGCGCGAACAAACGCACTATCGAATTTCGCAAATAGTCCCAAATAGCCGCTCTGCAGCTCACGAAAATCGACCACCGAACGGTGGTAAATTTGTGAAGAATTCAGATAAAATACAATGATTTCAATCATCTAAAATTTCTGTATTCGACCTGCCGCCCCAGCCAGCCGGCGTTTTCACGAGCGCTCGTTAGCCCTCGGGACGTCTCGTCTAAATCAATAAAAACAATGAACTATCTTGGAGCGGAATCGCAATTCCGCTCCCACCGACAAATTGCGCGCGCAGGTTTCGAACCTGTTCGCGTGACGGGAAAGGCTGTGCCCATGCTCACCAACGTTGGCGTCAAGGCATCAAGCTCGCGTCGAAACCGTACTAGAAATCGAATGGCGGCGGCGCGGCGCGCAATCGAAGTGGCTCATCATGACCCGCAAAGCGGAAATCGTCCGAAGGAATGAAATCTATGCAGTCAAAATTTGCGATGAAAGCTGACGAGATCGGTGTCGGGGTCACCATAGCCGCAGATAAGGCCGCGTAGCATCTGGGCCGCCATCATCGAGAAGGTAATGCCGTTCCCGCCATATCCCATTGCCGCGTAACAGTTGGGCATACCCGGAATCCGACCGATGGTCGGGGTGCCCACCGGGCTGTCGCCAAAACTGCCTGCCCAACTGTAAGCGGGCGTCGCGTCCACTCCCGGTAAAAGAGCGGCGAGCTTTCGCGACAGCGTCGCCGCCTTGTCCGGTAGCTTCGCGTCACGGAGCGCCGCGTCGGCGATTTCCTCGTCCTCGCCCCCGCAGATGATTTCGCCGCGCGGCGTCGTACGGATGTAGAGGTAAGGATCGGCAGCTTCCCAGATCATCGCGGCGGTCGGCCAGATTGCGCGGGGCTGCGGGCGAGTCGCGATCGACCAGCTTGAGATGATCTTGTTTCCCTTGCGCGGTACGCCCTTCATCATCTCATAGCCTGTCGCGACGACGAGATGTTTGGCGCGGATTGCGGGTCCGTCCTTGGACCGGAGCGTCACGCCCGCCTCGGAGGGGGCGACGTCGCAAATATCGACCGGGGCGTAGAGCCGTGCACCGCGCGAAATCGCAACGTTCAGATAGCCTGCTGCCAGGCGGCGCGGATCGGCCGAATAATTGCCGTAGCCGATGATCGCATGCCGGCCCTTGATGCCATAGCGATCCCCGACCTGTGCGGGTTTGAGCAATTCGATTTCAAATCCGGCCCGGCGCCGCGCCTCGGCTTCGCGCGCAAGCCCCGCCGCATCGAGCACATTGCCGTCGAGATAGATCGAACCGCGCGTTGCACCGTCGACGTCGAGGCCGAGCCTTTCGGTGCGTTCGCGCAGCGCGTCGACCGACTGGCGCGAGCGGCGCCAGATGCGCTCGGCTTTGTCGCGACCGATCCGTTCGGCCATTTGATGGAGCGGCGTATCGATCTCATATTGCAGCATCGCGGTCGATGCCGCGGTCGACCCGTCGGTGGGACCGCGGCGATCGACGACGAGGACATCGAACCCCGCATCGGACAGTTGCTCGGCGATCAGCGCGCCCGAAATACCGGCGCCTATCACCACAATGTCGCAAGCGACATCGCGGGTCAGCGGCTTCTCCTCGATGGCCGGGCGACGCCGGGCCGACCAGATCGACTGGCCGGTACGAAGGTCGCGATGATGGGTCGCCGATGCGCGCCTCATCGGGACGGGCGATCAGGCAAGATCGCGCACCTTGGCTTCGCGAGCCCAATGGCGCCGCGTGCCCACGTTTTCGAACTTGTCGATGGCAACAACACCGCCGTCCTTTTCGACCCCCGCCTTGTCGAGCAGCGCCTGCGTCGCGTCGTCATGCGCGATCGTCTTGCAATGCCCATAGGCGTCCATGAACCACTGGACGGCGGCGCCTTGCTTCGAGAGAAGGCTGGCCTGTTCTTCGGTGAGAATCGACGCCACAGCATCGAACAGCACCGAGGGCGAGCCCGCGAGCTGGCCGTCGGCCTTGAGCGTACCACCTTTGACCTTGATGCCGCCGACCTTGGGGGCGATGAGGAATGCGGTGCCGCCTGCGCCCTCGATTTCGCCTTTCAGCTTGTCGATCGCCGCCTTGTCCGACCCTTCAGCGAACAGGATCGCGATCTTGCGGCCCTCCATCGTGTCGTCGGCATTTTTCTGGATCGACAGCGCATCCGAGGGTTTAAGATCGACCGGCGAACGCGCGGCCTTTTCCTTTGCGGGCAGATCGATTGCGAGACCCGCCGCGACGCGCTTCGCCAGATCCTCGTCGATATTGCGAAGCTGGCCGACGACGCGGGCGCGGACATGGTCCAGCGTCACCTTCGACAGCTCGAACACCAGCGCCGATGCGATATGCGCTTGCTCATTCCCGGTCTGCGACCGATAGAAGAGCCGCGCCTGGCTGAAATGATCGGCGAACAGTTCCGCGCGGATACGCAGTTTCTGTGCCGGATCGTTCCGTTCGTCGTTGGTCTCGAAAGTCCTGAAGCCTGTTGCGGCGCTCGCCCGCGGCCCGCCATTCTCGCCTGCTTCGGCCAAGCTGTTGGGCTCGTAATTGGCGCGCCCGGTCGGGACGAGCGTCTGCATCATCCCGTCGCGCTGGAAATTGTGGAACGGGCATTTGGGCGCATTGATCGGAATCTGGTGGAAATTGGTCGTCCCCAGCCGCGACTTCTGCGTGTCGAGATAGGAGAAGAGCCGACCCTGCAACAACGGATCGTTGCTGAAATCGATGCCGGGAATGATGTTGGACGGCAGGAAGGCGACCTGTTCGGTCTCGGCGAAGAAATTGTCGACGTTGCGGTTGAGCGTCATGCGGCCGACGATCTCGACCGGCACATCCTCTTCGGGGATCAGTTTTGTCGCGTCGAGCACGTCATAAGGCAGCTTTTCGGCGAAAGCCTCGTCGAAGACCTGCACGCCGAGATCCCAGGCCGGGAAGTCGCCCGCGTCGATCGCCTCGAACAGGTCGCGGCGGTGGAAGTCGGGATCGGCCCCTGCGATCTTGACCGCTTCGTCCCATGTCGTCGACTGGATACCGAGCACCGGCTTCCAGTGGAATTTGACGAACTTGCCCTCCCCATCGTCGTTGACGAAGCGGAAGGTGTGGACGCCGAAGCCCTCGATCATCCGAAAGCTGCGCGGGATCGCGCGGTCGGACATCGCCCACATGATCATGTGCATCGCCTCGGGCATCAGGCCGATGAAGTCCCAGAAGGTATCGTGCGCGCTCGCTGCCTGCGGATAGCCGCGGTCGGCCTCCATCTTCACGCTGTGGACGAGGTCGGGAAATTTCATCGCGTCCTGGATGAAGAAGACCGGGATATTGTTGCCGACGAGGTCCCAATTGCCGCTGTCGGTGTAGAATTTTACCGCGAAGCCACGCACATCGCGCGGCGTATCGACCGATCCGGCGCCGCCCGCCACGGTGGAGAAGCGGACGAAGACCGGGCAGGTCGCGCCCTCCTTCTGCAGGATCGACGCCTTGGTCAGTCCGGGGATCGCCTTGGTGCATTCGAACACGCCGTGGGCGCCCGACCCGCGCGCGTGCACGATCCGCTCGGGGATGCGCTCATGGTCGAAATGGAAGATTTTCTCGCGGAGCACGAAATCCTCGAGCAGTGTTGGCCCCCGTTCGCCGGCGCGCAGCGAATTCTGGTTGTCCGAAATGCGGTGGCCGAAATTGTCGGTGAGATAGGCTGCCGGATCGGTGACGCCTCCTTCGACCTGCTGGTGCAGTTCGTCACCATTGCCGCGGCTGCCGGCCTGGGCAAGCTGCCCCGCGCCAGGCTGATGGTCGCCAAGGGCGTGGATGGTCGCAGGCGACGGCGCGGGCTTCTTGGCCATGATCGGTTCCTTGAATTTCGAGGGGCTTGCATCCTCAACCCCCCGCTCGCGCTTAGGTTTCGCAGGGCGCCGATTTCTCTGACTATTTCTGATCGGCCATCACATGCCCGTCCTGTTCGCGCAGCCAGTTGTGGAGCCGCGTCGCCGCCATCGCGGCCTGCCCGATCGCGACGCTGATCTGGTCGAGACCTTCGATGACGTCGCCCGCGGCATAAACGCCGGGTAGCAGTCCGTCGGAAAAAGCGCTGAACGGAATGCAGCCATTGGGGTCGGTCAGCGGCGCCAGCATGGCGGCGAGTTCGCCGCGCGGCGTCGATCCGAACGCCGGGTAGAGCGTATCGAACCGGCGCGGTTGGGCTTCGCCCTCGACCGCGACGAACATCGCCTCGTCGGTAGCGTCAAGGCGAAGGACCCGGCCTTCGAGAACGTCGACGCCGCTCGCTTCGAGTTCGCCCCGCTGCCGATCGGTCAGCGCCACCTGCCATTTCGGAATGAGGGTGACGTCGCTCGAATATTGTCGAAGGAACATCGCTTCGGCGGCGCCATGGAGATCGGAACCGAGGACCGCGATCCGCTCGTGGCCATGTTCGAAGCCATCGCAGATTGGGCAATAACGAAGCACCCCGTTCCGAACCGCCGCGTCATGATCGCCGCTGTCGAGTCTCGCGAGATTGGTATCGACGCCGGTCGCGAGAATCAGGCCGCGTGCATCGATGGTCGCGCCGTCCGCGAGGTGGGCGCGAAAGCCCTCCTCATTTTGTCGGGGTGCGATTGCGTTAACGCTGGCCTCGAAAATCTCCGCCCCGTAACGCGTGGCATGGTCGCTCATGCGCGCGATGAGATCGGCCCCGACGATGCCGTCGGGAAACCCGGGAATATTGCGCGACCGCGGCACCCAAAGGGCGCGCGAACGTCCGTCATGCAGGACGCGTACTTTTCTCCGGTAGCGCGCGAGATACAGTGCGGCCGTCAGTCCGGCAGGTCCCGCGCCGACGATCAATATATCGATCGCCGACCCTTCGCTGGCCGCAAGCGACGTCATCCTGTGGCCCGCGCGGAATAATCCATGGCCGCAAGGATTTCCGTTATCGCAACGAATGCGAAGCACACCGAACTGTCGGCGACGCCATAGGGGAGGAAGATATCTTCGCCGACGCGGATCGCGCCGCAGGTGTAGACGACATTGGGGACATAGCCTTCGCGGTCCTCGTCGGCGGCGGACAGGATCGGGTTGGGCGTCCGGCCGATGACCTTCGACGGATCGGACTTGTCGAGCAGCACGGCGCCGATCGCATATTTGCGCATTGCGCCGACGCCATGGGTCAGCACCAGCCAGCCCTCGTCCAGCTCGATTGGCGCGCCGCAATTGCCGATCTGTATGAGCTCCCATGGAAAGCGCGGCTCGAGCAGCAATTCACCGTCTTCCCATTGATCGACTGCACCCGAGCGTAGCAAGTAGAGATTCTTGCCATCCTGCCGGCCAATCATGCAGAATTGCCCGTCGATCTTGCGCGGGAACAACGCCATGCCTTTGTTGCGACCCGCCTTCCCCTTGATCGGCGTCAGCGTGAAATCCTTGAAATCGCGCGTCCGCAGCAGTTCCGACTGAATGTCCCGGCCGCTGTAGGCGGTGTAGGTTCCGATCCATTCGCTCTTGCCGCTGTCGCGCTCGAACTCGAGCAGCCGGAGATCCTCGAGACCGTTGCGCTGCGCCTCGGTGATCGGAAAGATCACGGTTCCGGACAGGGAGCTGTCCTTCTGGCGGTAGAGCGAGACGACATCGTCTGGTTTGTCCTCGCGATGCTGACCCAGCATCGCCGCGGTGGCGAAGGCTGGCTGCGGCATCAGCGTCAGCTCGCGGTCGCTCGTGATGATCCCCTCCCGAAAGGCGATCGTCGAAATATGGCCTTCGCCGACCGCACGCAGCGATAGCAGGATTCGGACGCAACCTTCCCCCAAGCCCGTCTGGTCGGGATGGCGCACAACGCTGGGGTTCATCAGCGCCGCTGCAGCGTAGCTATATTCGTGGCAGAAATAGGCGCCGATCAAGAGCCGCATCTCGCGCTTCAGTGTCAGGCCTTCGAGACCGAGCTTCGGTTCGATCTGCTCGAAACGATCCTCGAACACCTTCTCGATCTGCCAGTGCCGATCGGCGAAATCGCGCAGGATCACAGCGAGCTCGGCGCGCACGGTGCGTGTATCGAGCGCAACGATTTCGCGCGCCAGACGCCGCACGCGCTCGAGATCGGGGCCGGACGCTTGCCATGCCAGGTGAAAGGGTCGCACGACGACGCGCGTCGGGTCGGCGTGGAGCCGCAATTCGTCCTGGACCAGATGCACCATAATCCCCTCAGTCGACCTTGCGGATGAAATCCCGAATGGCATAGGTCGCATGCTGATAGGCAAGGACCGACTCCGCGCCTTCGTTCAAGTTCAAACCGCGGGGATTTATGCCGTCCCTGCTGGTCCCGGTCAGCGGATCCCCAACGATCACGCCTCGGTCGTTGCGCCCCGAAAACCATTCGTAGGCCCGTTGCGCGTGCGTGAGCCAGATATCGTCGCCGGTTACGTCGTATGCCACAGACGCCGCATCGATGGCTGCCCAAATCTCGAGCGGCTGCTGATCGAAGGGGCGCGGAATTTCATAGTCATGACCGAAGCTGTCGGATCCGACTGGACGATAATAACCATCAGGCGAAATCTGCGCGTCGTTGATCCACCGCAACGTATCGACGCCGCACGCAGTAATGTCCGCACGCTCCATCCGCACGCCCGCGCGCAACATCGCCTCGGGCAGGCGGCAATTGTCATAGGCAAGCACCGGCTCGAACCATCTCCAGTTCGGCCGCGCCGCGACTTCGTAAAGCGTCATCAGGCGGTCGGCGCCGCTGCGTAATATCCGGTTCGCCAAGTCATGCTCGGGATGCGTCGCGAGGACGAAGTCGGCGCCGAGCATCGCAAAGGCAATCGCGCGCGGCGACCGGAAATCCAGCGCGGACGCGGCCGTGCGCTCGAACAGCTCGTGCGCCCATAGCCGCTGACCGGGTTCGCGTGCGTCGCGCGCTGTCGCGCCGAGTGCCCAGAGGGTTCGCCCGCAGCTATCCTCGGACCCCACGTCCTCAAGCCAGTCGCGTCCGAAGCCCATGAAGTTGCGAAATTCGGCGCGGTCCGGGTTCCAGGCATGCTGCACAAATGCCGCAAAAACCGAGGTCAACTGCCCGCACCTGCGGAAGGCGTCGTCGTCAAGCCGATGCATCAGCATCAGCGCCCGCGCGTTGTCGTCGACGCAATAGCCGTGCGCGCGATCGGGAATCATATGAACGCTATGCTGGAGGATGCCGGTGTCGTCGCAAATGCGAAGGAACCCGTCGATGCCGATCCGGTCGGGAATGGGAGCGGCTTTGGGCAGGACACGGTTTTCCGCGATCAGCGCGCAGGTGCGCTCCGCAAACACCGGCCAGATCATGTCTCGACTACGATCATAGGCGCGGCGCTGCAGCGTGAGCAGCCGGTCGGTATCGCCAAGCAGATAGCGGATTTCGTTCGCGATCGCTTCGCTGTCGTTGAAAGGAACCAGCACGCCATGATCGTCGGCGAGTAGCTCGACCGCATGCACATAGGGCGTCGAGATCACCGCCTTGCCCAGCGCCATCGCATAGGAGAGCGTGCCCGACGTCGATTGCTGCGCACCTGTGTAAGGCGTCACATAGATGTCGGCCGCCTCGATCAGATCAAGCAGATCGTCGGTGTCCAAGAAGGCATTGATCCAGCGGACATGCGCCTCAACCCCAAGCGAGACGGCGAGCGCCTCAAGCCGGTCGCGATAGGCTTCGCCTTCCTGCGCGAGCAGATTGGGATGCGTGGCCCCCGCGATGCAATAGAGAAAGTCGGGATGATCCTCGACGATCACGGGCAGTGCCTCGATGACGGCCTCGATCCCCTTGCCCGGCGACAATAGCCCGAAGGTCAGCGCGACCTGTTTGCCCGCAAAGCCGAACCGCGGCTTGAACTGCGACGCGCGGCCGAACGGGCGATCGGGTACGCCGTGCGCAATCATGGCGATCTGATCGTCATCGGCCCGATAGACGCTGCGCAGAAGGTCGCGCGAGCGTTCGGACATAACGACAAGCTTGGTGGCGCGCGCGATCAGGCGACCCATGACGCGGCGCTGATCGGCATCGGGTTCGGCGAGCACCGTGTGAAGCGTGACGATCAGAGGCGCCGAAACCCGGTCCACCAGTTCGAGCACCATATCCCCGGCCAGCCCGCCGAAAAGACCGAACTCGTGCTGCAGCCAGACGATGTCCGCGCAGCTCGCCTCGATCTGTTTTGCCGTGTCGATAAAGCTGTCGGTGTCGCCCTCGGTTATCGCGGCACAAACCACCGGATCGAATATGGTCGGGGTCGCTGCGGGGGCCATCGCATAGACATCGACAGCGACCTCCGGCGCAGCTGCCCGAAGCGACGCGTGAATGTCGGCGGTGAACGTCGCGATGCCGCAGCGCCGGGGAAGGAAGCCGCCAATCAGTGCGAGCCGGAGCGACGGCGCGACGGTGGGACGAAGCGATCGGCAAGCCTCGAGGCCTTCATCGAACGACGTGCGATCAGGAGCTTCGTACACAGGTTTTACCTTCCAAAATGAAGCGGCAGAAGGCCTCACCAATAAATTGATTGATTGTGTTAGGACGCGCCGTGATCTGCTGCGGCGGGTTCGGAAATAATACAAATCAGCGAGGCGTTGGTTCCGCCGGACACCTGCTCCGCGGCGAAAACCCGATCATTTCAGACAGGCAATGATGGTCGAAATAACCCCAAGCGTTTCGCGCGTATCGCGAACGCAAATCGTGTCGAGCCCGAGCGTCTTTGCGGGATAATCATTGCCGCCGGGAAAAATCGCATCGCCGATGAACATCATCGCGTCGAGCGGGGTACCGCTCGCATCGCGCAGCCTGGTCAGCCCATAGGCCTTGTCGACGCCTGCACGAGTGATGTCGATCGACGTCGCCCCGCCCATATTGACCGACAGTCCCGGCATGCGCCCGCGAAGATCCTGCTGGATGATCTTGCGCTTCGCAAAGTCCGGATCCCATTTTTCCTTTGCGCCGATCGGTGCCTGCTGCCCGAGCGCCGAAAAGGTGATCTGGCTGCCGCGGTCTTCTATTCGTTCACCCCAGACTGCTTCCGGAACGAAGCCCGTGGCTTCGAGAGCGGCATCGAATGCTTCGAATATGCTCTGTTTCTCATCGTCGGCGAAGAGTTCCGCATAGACCGCCTGCCAGGCATCGCAACGATAAGTGTAGAGCTTCGTGCCGGTCGTGGGCATGAGCCACAATCGCGCACGGTCGGCGCGAACCGGAAGGCGCGAGGCGATCTGCTTGTCGAACTGCGGCCAGTCGGCGCCCGAGATGATGGCCACGTCGGCGACAGAGAGAAGATCTGCAAGCGCCTCCCCCATCGCCTCGTCGAGCGGTTGCTTGCTCTCGGCAAGCGTGCCGTCGAGATCGAACGCAATAAGATCTTTCAAGCGAGAATGGCCGGTTGCGCCATGGACAGCATGTCGCCGACATATCGATTGCATTCGACGCGGTCGGACAAGCCCGACACCTGCGGCGTTCCGTCGGACATGATCAAATTGCCCGCCAAACCCCGAATGTCGCGATAGTCGTTGATGCGCTTGGCATAATAAAGCGGCAGATCGAAATTTGCCGTCGCATGCCCGCGACGCTCCGCTTGACTGACGGACATCAGGGCGATCTGATGATGATAGAGAAGTTCGTTGAGATCCATATTTTCGCTCCTGGGGCGGGAGCGCGATGGTCTCTCAGTTACCGGCACGCAGTTTGGCCTGGCAATGACCGACATATGGTGTCTCAGCGGGGCATTGCAATCTCGGCGGAACCTTTTTTATCAGGCTTCCCATGTTAGCCGATTGCTGTCTGTCGGTTTCTGGGTGCCGAGACGGGTAAATCTGCCGTGGGGCTCCTCTCCAGTGAGCGCCCTGTCTTCAGAAGGCTGGAGCTCGATTGCGGTCAAAATTCTGGTATTTCAGACCAGAGATCGAAGAAAAACACTTAAATTCAAATTGATATAGAATCTTCGTTCGACCTGCCGCCCCAGCCAGCCGGTGTTTCCCCGCGACATTTTGGTGCCATAAGACGGAGGGCACCGGACGCTCGACCTGATACGCCAATCAGCTAGACCCTTTCGGCGCTATGACGCTAGGCGGAGGGGGGAGGATGCTGTGACATATATAATGCCGATATCTGCTGACCTGCGGGATGCGCCGGCATGGGCGGTCTAGACTTTCCGCTCTCTGGCGAGCAGCAATTGTCGCAGGCGAGCATTCAGCGTTTCCTTGCCGACAGGCCGTGGCCCAGTTGGTCCGACCTTTCCGAATCGCTTGGCCTGACGGGTCTCGCCTTGCCTGAAGCGGCGGGCGGCTTCGGCGGGGGTGCGATCGACATCGCGCTCGTCATGGCGGAACTCGGGCCCGCGCTGGCCGGAGCCGACTGGTTATCCCATGCCGCGGCAACGCTGTTGCTCGGCCGCGTGGCGCCCGATGACGCGGCATTGCCGGACTTGGCGACCGGCGCCAAGCGGGCGGCGATCATCTGCCCCGCGTCGTCGGCGACCATGCCGGTGGTGGAAGGGGACGCGTCCGTCCGGGGCAGTGCGACGCTGGTCGCTGGAGCTGCCGAAGCGGATCTCTTCTTGCTGGCCGACGGCGATGCCCTGCTGCGGATTGCGGCCGAACACGACAAGGTCGAGCAACGCCACCGAATCATGCACGACGGCAGCGTGTCGGCGGACCTTTTCTTCACGCTGAAGCCGGGCGATCTCGAGGTGCTGGCGTCCGGTACCGCAGCGCGGGCGCTTGCCGAATTCGCGAACGACCTGGTTCTTGTCGGGCGTTGCGCCGAGGCACTTGGACTGATTGACCGGATGCTTGCCGACAGCGTCGATTATCTGAACCAGCGCCAGCAGTTCGGAAAGCCGATCGGCCTGTTTCAGACACTCCGCCATCGCACCGCGGACATGAAACTTGCGGCCATGAAGGCCGCGGCATTGGTCGAGGCCGCGATCGGCGCGGTCGACCAGGAACGTCCCGAGCGTTCCCGACTGGTGAGCGCCGCCTGTATCGAAACCGCCGATGCGGCGCGGATCGTCGGGGAAGGCGCGGTGCAAATCCACGGGGCGATGGGCCTGACCGAGGAATTGCACCTTGGCGGCCATTTCAAGCGAGCGCTGGCGATCACCGCGGGGTTCGGCTCGCGCGCCGGCCATCTGGCGCGCTTTGCCCAGGCAACGGCTTAGCCCAGCAGGAGACGCGCGATCAGATCGCGCTGGATTTCGTTCGATCCCGCATAGATGCTTGCCGCACGGTCGTTCAAATAGCGCGGCACGACGACCGCCAGTTCGTCGGGCGTCTGTCCGTCGGCGTCGACCCACGCCGCATGACCTGCAATCTCGCAGGCCAGCACGTCGATGCGCTGTGCCGCTTCGGTCCCAAGGATCTTCAACGCCGACGCGTAAAGTGCGTTGCTGCCGCCGACGCCGCGCATCGCCTTGAGTTCGAGTGCCTGCAGCGCGTGGAGATTTATAGATTCTCGATCGATCTGCGCGCGCAGGACTGCCCCGACGTCGGCCCGTCTACTCAGCTGATCGAGGCGTCTGATCAATCCCGGCGCATATTTGCCGCCGCGCTCGAAGGTGAGCAAATGCTTCGCGACCGACCAGCCCTCATTCTGACCGCCGAGGCGGTTCGCCTGCGGCACGCGGACATCGTCGAAGAACACCTGGTTGAATTCATGGTCGCCCGCAAGCGTGCGGATCGGCTCGACCGTGATACCCGGCGAGTCCATGTCGAGGAGGAGGAAACTGATCCCGGCCTGCGGCTTGCCCTCGTTCGATGTGCGCACGAGCGCGAACATGCGATTGGCAAAATGCGCGTGGGTGGTCCAGATTTTGGATCCGTTCAGCACATAGTCGGCGCCATCGGGCACCGCGCGCAACTGCAACGCGGCAAGGTCCGATCCCGCCCCTGGTTCCGAAAATCCTTGGCACCAATAATCTTCGCCCGACAATATGCGCGGCAGGTAATGGGCGCGCTGTTCGGGGCTGCCATAATGCATGATGACCGGGGCGACCATTTTTAGCCCCATCGGGGCAAGGTTCGGCGCGCCCGCGCGTGCGCATTCGGCAGCGAAGATATAGCGTTCGATCTCGTTCCAGCCGGGGCCGCCGAACTCCGCCGGCCAGTCGGGGGCGGCCCAGCCCTTGGTATGAAGGATACGCTGCCAATGCAATGTGATCGCGGGGTCGATGAAAACGCTCGTCGCGCGCGCCGCGCCGCGGCGGATATCGTCGGGCAGGTGCGCCGCGAGAAAGGCGCGAACCTCGTCGCGAAAGGCCGTAAACGCCGGGTCGTTCAGCATGTCCATGGCCTCTGCTTAGGCTTTCGGCCGACGTCGGGCCAAGCTGGCACCTGCATCAGGCCGCGCGCGCACCGACGAAGCCGAGCCCCGCCGCGATCTGGATCGACTGCGCGCGTCCCGTCGCGCCGAGCTTCGCCGCTGCGTTGCGAAGGTGGAAGCGCACCGTCGATACCGATAGCGACAAGATGATCCCTATCTCGCCGTCGGTTTTGCCCGCCGCCGCCCAGCGCAGGCATTGCACCTCGCGCCGCGTCAGCGTCTGCGGTACCGTGGCGTTGCGCGGGCGTCCGCGCGCCTCATTGTGCGTCGCGACGAGCTTGACTGCGAGGCTGTGCAGATGGCCGGCCTCTTCGGCAAAGATCGCCTCGACCCCGACGGGCTCGCGCGAGCACCAGAAGACCGCGCCGACGAGCCCGCGTGGCAGGTGCACCGGCGCGATGATCGCCTCGCCGAAATTGGGGGTGTTGCGTGCCTGCGAGCAATCGACTTCATCGAGCAGGTGCGACGGGCGCCAGGTGCCGAGCCGCCCGTCGCTGTAGTAAAAGGGCTCGGCGACGAGCCGCGCGGCGGTGAGGAAGGCGAGTTGCAGCGCGAGCTTGCGGTCGCGCCAATAGGCATAGCTCGGGTCGACCCAGTGAAAGCTGGTTTCGGCATAGGGGCGGCCCACCTCGTCGCTCATCGGTTCGGGGTCGCCAAGGTCGGCCTGCGCCGCGACATAGGGCAGGCCGATCGCGTCGCCGGCGGCTTGTACCGCCGCGATCAGTGCCGGCATGTCGGCCCAGCATTCGACCCTTTCATTGATCACACGCTTGTCCCTCCACTCCCTGACACAGGTGTCAGCTTGTTCGCCCCGCCGCAATCCTTTGTTCTGTCACGGTCCGGCTTCGCGCGACGCTCGCACAAAGACGAGCCCCGCGACAAGCCGTTTGAGGGAGGATGAGTGATGAAGGCAATGCGTATTTTCCTGGCCCCCGGCACCGCGATCGGCCTCGTTGTCGCGGCACCGGCCCTTGCCGCCGAAGAAACCGCACCCGACAGCGTCGCGACCGAAGGCGATATCATCGTCACCGCGCAGCGGCGCGCCGAATCGATGAACGACGTCGGCATGGCGATCCAGGCAGTCGATGCCGAAACGCTCGAAAATCTGCGCGTGACCGACCTGCGCGATCTGACCGCGGTGGCGCCGAGCTTCACCGTCTCGCAAAGCTATCAGGGCGTTCCGACCTATACGCTGCGCGGGATCGGCTTCAACACGATCAACCTGTCGTCGACCTCGACCGTCGGTACTTATGTCGACGAGGTTGCTTACGCTTATCCGATCATGAACACCGGACCGGTGATGGACCTTGAGCGCGTCGAGGTGCTGAAGGGGCCGCAAGGCACGCTCTATGGCCGCAACACGACGGCGGGCCTGATCAACTTCATTACCGCCAAGCCGACCGACCGTTTCGAGGGCAGCATCAAGGCCGATCTCGGCAATTACCAGACCTGGAATATCGCCGGTCATGTCTCGGGGCCGCTCGGCGAGGGCGTCGCGGCGCGCATTGCCTTTCGCAGCGAGAATAGTGACAAGGGGTGGCAGGTCAGCAACGCGCGGGGCGATCGGCTGGGCGAAGTCGACAAGCTCGGCATCCGCGGCTCGCTTGCGATCGACCCGGCGCCGGGGACGCATTTCGACCTGTCGGTGACCTGGTGGCGTAACCGTTCGGATACCGTAGCGGGGCAGGGAATCGGCTTTACCCCAGCGACCAATCCCGTCACCGGCACCAGCAATTCGCGGTTCTTCAACGCGCCGGGGCTCGCCGACTATCTCTCGGCCAATTTTCCGACCAAGGCCAGCCAGGCCGATTGGGCGCCCGAAGCGGCGCGCTCGGCGGACGTGGGCACCGGGCTCGGCCTCGATGGCCCGCTCGCCGAGGACAATCGCTTCTGGGGGCTGAAGCTGCGCTGGGATCAGGATCTCGGCGAGACGATGAAGCTCGTCTCGCTGACCAGCTACAATGATTTCAAGCGCAACGCGCTCTCCGACTGGAGCGGTGCGCCGTTCGAAATCCTGCTCCAGAATACGGTCGGGCGAATCAAGAGCTTTGCGCAGGAGTTGCATCTGGAAGGCGAAAGCGGCGCGGTGAACTGGCTCGTCGGCGCCTATTATGCCAACGACCGGATCATCGACTCCAACCGCACGATGCTCGGGCAGAATGCGAATGTCGGGCTGATCCGCGCGGCGGGCGCGCCGCTGCTCGCAAGCCCGATCTTCAATTCGGGCGGCTACACGCCGCTCGAACTCAGTCAGGCCTTCCGCACCTATGAGGATTTCGGGCGCATCCGCACCAAGACGTGGAGCATCTTCGGCAACGCCGATGCCGAACTCACCGAGCAGCTCAAGGTCACATTGGGCGTGCGCTATACCGAGGACAAGCAGCGCTACAATGGCTGCTCGCGCGACTTCAACGGCAATATGCTGCCGAACGTCAATGTTGTGAACCGCGCACTCTACCTCCAGACCTATGGCGTGCTCGCCGATCCGATTTTGCAGGGACAGTGCAACACCTTCGACCCCGTGACGGGCACCTTCGGCGAGGTGCAGTCGCTGCTCGACGAAAACAACGTCGCCTGGCGCGCCGCGCTCGACTGGTCGCCAAACGATGACACCTTGCTCTACGCCTCGGTTTCGCGCGGTTATAAATCGGGAACGACGCCGATCAACGCGGCGAACCTCGCGCGTCAGAATGCGCCGGTGACGCAGGAAAAGCTCACCGCCTATGAAGTGGGCGTGAAGGCGACGCTCGCCGACCGGCTGGTGCAGGCCAATCTCTCGGCCTTCTACTACGACTATCGCGACAAGCAGATCAGCACCTATTTCGCCGATCCGATCTACACCGCGCTCTCGCGGCTCGACAATGTCCCCGACAGCGAGGCTTATGGCGTCGAGGGCGAACTGACGATCCGCCCCGCGGCCGGGCTGACCATCGCCGCCAACGCGTTGTGGCTGAAGACGCGGATCAACGATTATGACGGCACAAACGCCGCGGGACAGCCGGAGAATTTCGACGGCGCCGAATTCATCTACAGCCCCGAATTCCAGGGTAGCGTAACGATCGCCTATGACACCCCGGTCAGCGACACGCTCAACCTCACCGGCGCGGTGAGCGCGCGGTACCAGAGCAAGTCGAACACGATTTTCGAAGACCTCGATCTCTACAAGGTCGATGCCTATGGCACGGTCAATGCGAGCCTCGGCCTGAAGAGCGAAAGCGGCTGGTCGGTTTCGATCTGGGCGAAGAATCTCTTCGACAAATATTATTGGTCTGCGGTGGCGAGCAACGCCAATGTCGTCGTGCGCTTCGCCAACCAGCCGCGAACCTGGGGTATCACTCTGGGCTATGACTTCTAGAAGGAGCCACGACCGTGGTGCGTGCGCCGACGCAGGATGATTATCTGGGGACAGCGATCGACTTCGCCGCGCCCGCCGGCGAGTCCGCGCTGCTTGCCCCCGACAGCGTCCAGTGGCGCGTCTACAAGAATCCGATCGCGCTCGGCATCGGCGGCATCGCCGCGGTGCTCCTCGAATTCGCCGAGCCGCGCATCCGGTCGGGAGTGTGGGATCATTCGACCTATAAGGCCGACCCGATCGGACGGTCGCGCCGGACCGGGCTCGTCGCGATGCTCGCCTGTTACGGTCCCGCGAGCGTGGCGAAAGAGGTGATCGGCAAGGTCAACCGCATGCATGGCAAGGTGAAGGGCGAAACCCCGGCGGGGGACAGATATCGCGCGATGGACCCCGTGCTGCTCGACTGGGTCGCAGCGACCGCCTCCTATGGCTTCCTGATGGCGTACGACCGCTTCGTCCATCGGGTGAGCGATGCCGACAAGGACCGCTTCATGCGCGACGGCGACGTGATCGGGCGCGAGTTCGGCGCACGGCGCACGCCGCCGACGGTGGCGGCCTTCATGGCGATGATGAAGGAACTCGAACCGCGCTTCGAGCCGCATCCGATCATCTTCGAATTCCTCGATATTATCCAATCGGGCCGCGCCGCGCCGGGCGTGCCGCGCTTCCTGCATCGCGCCATCGCGCGCGCATCGGTGTCGCTGCTGCCCAATCATATCCGCCGCAAGCTCGACCTCGGTTCGCGCTATGACCTCACGCGGCTCGATCGCACCGCGCTGCGCATCGCCGGCTGGCTCGCCGACCGCCATGTCGACCGTGCGGCGCCGCATTGTCAGGCGAGCGTTCGGCTCGGCCTGCCGCATGATTTCCTGTTCCGGTCAGCCGCCGAGCAACGCCGTCTGATCGAACGCCTGCCGATCGCGGCCTAGCTGCAGCGGTTGAAGCCAGCACCGCGCACCGCGCGGCCGGGCGTCGCGCCGCTATGCTCGCCGTTCCGCAGCACCGCGACGCCGTTGACGAACACGTCGCGTACGCCGACCGAATATTGGTGCGGCTCCTCGAAGGTCGAGCGGTCGGCGACCGTCGCGGGATCGAACACGACGACATCGGCATAATAGCCGGGCTTCAGCGCGCCGCGGTCCTTGATGCCGAGATTGGTCGCGGGCAGGGTGGTCAGACGATACACCGCCTGTTCGAGCGGGATGAGCTTCTCGTCGCGGACATAACGGCCGAGCAGCCGTGCGAAATTTCCGTAGGTGCGCGGATGCGCGCCCGATTTCAGGAAGACGCCCTCGGCCGCCTGCGACGCCGCGTCCGAACCGAAGCTCATCCACGGCAGCTGGATTTGTTTCCTGACATTGTCCTCGGACATCAGGAAATAGACGGTGCCGACGCGCGATCCGTCCTCGACGACGAGGTCCATCGCGGTTGCTTCGGGCGATTTGCCACGCATTGCCGCGACCTCGGCGAGCGTCTTGCCCGTGAGCGGCTTGAGCGCGTCATTCTTGAAGCCCGACAGGATCATCTTGTCGGCGCCTGCGCCGAAATAGAGATTTTCCCAGTCGCTTCCGGGCTTCTTCATCTCCTCGGCGACGCGCGCGCGGATCGCGGGGTCCTTCAGCCGCTCGATCCATTGTTCGAGCCCGCCCGCCTGCACCCAGGTCGGCATCGCGGCGTCGAGCCCCGTCGCACCCGCGGTATAGGTGTACATGTCGGTCGTGATCCGCAGCCCTGCGGCGCGCGCATCCTCGATCTTCTTCACGATCGTGTCGAGCTTGCCCCAGTTGCTGCGACCCGCCATCTTGAGGTGATAGATTTCGGCGGGGGCGCCCGAGCGGCGCGAAATCTCGATCAGTTCGTCGACCGCTTCCTCGATGCGGTCGCCTTCGGACCGCATATGGCTGATATACATCCCGCCGCACTTCGCGGCTTCGCTGGTCAGCGCGACGAGTTCGTCGGTTTCCGCATAGGAGCCCGGCGCATAGATAATCGAGCTGCCGACCCCCATCGCGCCTTCGTTCATCGCCTGCCGCACCAGCGCGCGCATCCGGCCTAATTGCTCTGGGTTGGGATCGACGTCGCCCTCGCCCAGTTCATGCACCCGCACCGTCGCCGCGCCGACGAAACTTGCGACATTGGTCGATATGCCGCGCTTTTCCAGCCAGTCGAAATAATCGCCGAGGCTGGTCCACTCGATCGGATATTTGATATCGCCCTGGCGCTCGGTTTCGAGAGCCTTCATCGCTTGATTCATCGGCCCCATCGACCAGCCTTCGCCCATCACCTCGAGCGTCACGCCCTGCCGGATGTCGCTCTGGCTTTTCGGGTCGGCGATCAGCGATTCGGTCGCCCAGCTCAGCATGTTGATAAAGCCCGGCGCGACCGCCATGCCCTTTGCCGCGACCTCGCTCTTCGCGGTGCCATCGACCTTGCCGACCGCGACGATGCGGTCGTTTTTGATTGCGACATCGCCGACGACGGGTGGTTTGCCCGACCCGTCGTAGAGGGTGCCGCCACGGATGATGAGGTCATAGGCCGGCGCCTGCGCGGCAACCGACGCCGAAACCAGCATCGCGCTGCACAGCAGCAAAAGCGAGGGGGCGAAGCGCCGGGGCATTGCCATTTATATCTCCATTTTCGGTGGGTTATCCGTGCAGGCTCATCAAGCTGTCCATCAGCCCTTCGTCGGCGCTCGAACAGACGCCAAGGACCAGCGCCTCGTCGAACCCGTCGGCGACGACATAGGCGTGACCCATCGACGAATCGATGTAGATGCCCTGGCCGACGTCGAGCGTGACGGGGTCGTAGAATTCGCTGTGCACCTCGATCCGTCCTTCGAGGACATAGATGAATTCCTCGCCCTGATGGTGGACGAGCTCGCCGAACTCGCTCGCGCTGTGCGCACGGATGCGCGTCAGGATCGGGATCATCCGTTTCTGGCGCAGGTCGGTGCAGAGGTAATGATAGTCGTAATTGTCGGTGGTGACGCGTGCCGCGCGATCGATCGCGGCGATGCTGCGGCGCCCGGTGACGCGCGGCGCAGCATCTTCTTCACCCTCCGCGAACAGGTCCGACATGCGAATCTTGAGACGCTGGCTCAGCTGCTGGAGCTTGTCGTAGCTGAGCGTCAGCCGATCATGCTCGACCTTCGACAGCGTCGAAACCGGAATGCCCGACTTCGCGCTCATTTCCTTGAGCGTCCAGCCGTTTCGCGCGCGAATGCCCTTCATCACCGTGCCGAGCGTCGGCGGGATTGCGCGGTCCGCCATCAGTTTTTCCATTCCATATTTGACAATTTTCCAATCAGGATCATTATGTCCCTATCGGGCCAACAGTTGTTGGTCCCTTGGTAAGGGGTCGCGCGGCTTGCCGCAAGGTGTGACAGGCGCGCCAGACAAAAGGGGAAAGCGATGCGTTTCATTCGCAAGGCGATGATCGGGCTGGCGGCCTTTGCCGCATTGCCGCTCGCGGCGCAGGGACCGGTGCCCGCGCCAGCGGTAAAGAAGGCCGAGGCGACCGCGCCGGTTGCCAAGACGGCGGCGGCGCCGGTCGCGTTCGATCCGAAGGATCTCGAAGCGTGGATGGACGGCTATCTGCCCTATGCGCTCGAACGCGGACGCATTCCCGGCGCGGTTGTCGTCGTCGTGCGCGGCGGCGAGGTCGTGCTCCAGAAGGGCTATGGCTATTCGGATGTCGCCAAGCGCGCGCCGGTCCTGCCCGAGACGACGCTTTTCCGCCCGGGCTCGGTGTCGAAGCTGCTGACCTGGACTGCGGTGATGCAACAGGTCGAGGCCGGCAAGATCGACCTCGACAAGGACGTCAACGCCTATCTCGATTTCAAGATTCCGCCCTATGAGGGCAAGCCGGTGACGATGCGCAACATCATGACGCACACCGCGGGCTTCGAGGAATCGGTCCGCCACCTGATCAGCAGCGATCCCAAGGCAGCGATGACGCTGAAGAAGCAGATGCCGCTTGCGCTGCCCGAGCGTGTTTTCGCGCCCGGCACGACCCCGGCCTATTCCAACTACGCCACGGCGCTCGCGGGCTATATTGTCGAGCGCGTCAGCGGCGAAGATTTCGACAGCTATATCGAAAATCATATCTTCCAGCCGCTCGGCATGACGCATTCGTCGTTCCGCCAGCCGCTTCCCGCGCGGCTCGTGCCGCATATGTCAAAGGGCTATCCCGACATTACCCAAAAGCCCGAGCCATTCGAAATGGTGATCCCCGCACCCGCGGGCAGCCTGTCGTCGAGCGGCGCCGACATGGCCAAATTCATGATCGCGCACCTCGATGACGGCGCGGGGCTGATGAAACCCGAAACTGCGCAGATGATGCATGATTTCAAGGCACCCGGCGTCGGACCGCTCAACAGCATGGCGCTCGGCTTCTACGAACAATGGGTCAACGGCCACCGCGCGATCGCACATGGCGGCGACACCGTATGGTTCCACTCCTATCTGTGGTTGTTCCCCGATGCGGATACCGGCGTCTTCATCTCGATGAACAGCGCGGGCAAGGACGGCGCGGCGGGGGCGGTGCGCAGCGCGCTGTTCCACAAATTTGCCGATCGCTACCTGCCGGGCCCGGCCGAAAAGCCGACCCAGATCGATACCAAGACGGCGCGTGAGCACGCGCAGACGATGGTCGGTAACTATATTGCCAGCCGCGGGAGCTTCACCAATTTCATGAGCCTGTTCGGTCTGCTCGGTCAGGCAACCATCGGGTTGACCGAGGACGGCAAGATCACGCTCCCCGCGCTCGATGGGCTCAGCGCCGGTGCGCGTGACTGGGTTGAGGTCGAACCCTTTGTGTGGCGCGACACGGGCACAGGCGAACGCCTCGCCGCCGAGGTCAAGGAGGGCCGCGTCGTGCGCTGGAGCCTCGATGCCGGCTCGCCCTTCATGGTGTTCGAACCCGCGCCCGCAAGCGTCAATGCGGCATGGCTCAACCCGGCGCTCGTCTTCGCCTTCGGGATCATCCTGCTCGCGGCGCTGGCATGGCCGGTGCGCGCGCTGGTGCGCCGCAGCTTCAAGGCCGAGTTCGCGCTTCAGGGACAGTCGCTCCGCGTCTATCGTCTGAGCCGTGTCTTCGCTTGGCTCGCGATCGGCGCGCTCGCCGGCTGGATCGGGCTGATCGCGGCCTTTTCGGCCGATATCGGCAGCATCGGCGGACCGCTCGACTGGCTCATTCACCTGCTGCGCATCCTGACCCCGCTCGCCGCCTTCGGTCTGTTGGCGACGGCGGCCTGGCACCTGTGGCTCAGCATCAAGGACAAGCGCCGCTGGACGATGAAGCTCGGCGCGGTGCTGCTGATCCTCGCCGCGCTCGTGCTCGTCTGGGTGACGCTCGTCTTCCACCTTTACGGCTTCGGGATGGTCTATTGATGGCGACACAGCAGGCCTCGAAATTGACGCTCGACCTTCGGGTCGAGCGTTTTCCCTATCACCAGCCCTTCCGCATCTCGGGTCATGTCTTCACCGAAACCGCGCTGCTCGTCGCCGAAATATCCGACGGCGCGCGCGTTGGGCGCGGCGAGGGGGCGGGGGTTTATTATCTTGGCGACGACATCGATCATATGCTGGCCGAAGCGGTGCGGGTGCGCGGCGCGATCGAGAATGGTGCAACGCGCGAGGAATTGCAGCGCCTGCTTCCTCCCGGCGGTGCGCGCAATGCGATCGACTGCGCATTTTGGGACCTGGAGGCGAAGCAAACGGGGCGCCCCGTTTGGGAATTGGCCGGGCTGGAACAGCCCAAGGCCCTGCGCTCGACCCTGACGCTCGGCGCCGACCGCGCCGAGAATATGGCGAAGGCCGCATTGGCGATCGACCCGGAAGCGCCGGTCAAGGTCAAGCTGACGGGCGACCTCGCCGATGACCTCGCGCGCGTCGAAGCGATCCGCGCTGCACGGCCCGACGCGTGGATAGGCGTCGATGCCAATCAGGGTTACGACGTCGCCACGCTCGCCGACCTGCTCCCGGTGCTCGTCTCGGCACGCGTCGCGCAGCTCGAACAGCCGCTGAAGCGCGGCCGCGAGCCCGATCTCGACGGGTTGGAACGGCCGCTGCCGTTCGTCGCGGACGAAAGCGCGCTCTCGCTCGCCGATACCGCCTCGCTCGTCGGGCGCTTCGACATCGTCAACATCAAGCTCGATAAATGCGGCGGCCTGACCGAAGGCCTCGCAATCGCGCGGCAGGCGAAAAAGCTCGGTCTCGATGTGATGGTCGGCAACATGATGGGGACAAGCCTGTCGATGGCGCCGTCCTATCTGGTGGGACAGCTCTGCGACATCGTCGACCTCGATGGACCGACGTTCCTTGCGCGCGATCGTGTGCCCGGCGTCGGATATCGCGGCGGGATGATCCATTGCCCGGCAGAAATTTGGGGTTCATGACAATTTGATGTCCTAAACGGGTTGACAATTTTCTGATTAGGACAATAGTCTTTAAATCGAGATTTCATTGAGGGAGGCTGGAATGACGTCGTCATTCCCGATGACGCGCCGTGCGGCACTCGCGGGCGCGGCCGGGGTCGCTTTGTCTGCGCCGATGGTGGGCCGCGGGGCCTATGCCTTCGCGGCGGCGCCGACGAAGGCCTATTCGCGCCGCGCCGTCGACCTCGTTGCCTCGTCGCTGGTCATCGACATGCTGGCGCCGCTCAAAATCACCATGTCGCCGGACTATGTCGCGCACCGGCTGACCGATGCCGAGGCCGCCGAGTTCCGGGCGTCGGGCATCACCGGCTTTCACAACGCCTATGGCCTCGGCGGCCCCGATGCGAAGCAGCAGGCGCTCGAATTTCTTGCCGGGTGGCAGGGTTTCGCCGGGCGCAACAGCCATGTCTTCACGCTCGTCGACGGCGTCGCCGATCTCGACCGCGCCAAGGCGGAAAAGAAATGCGCGGTCATCATGGGCATCCAGAATGCCGAGCATTTCGATAAGGTCGAGGACGTCGCGCTGTTCCGCCGCCTCGGCCTCCGCTGCGCCCAGCTCACCTACAACAGCCAGAACCGGATCGGATCGGGCAGCACCGAGCGCGTCGACGGCGGGGTCAGCGATTACGGCGCGGCGATCATCGCCGAAATGGAAAAGCAGAAGATGCTCGTCGACGTCTCGCATTGCGGCGACAGGACGACGTTGGACGCGATCGCCATCGCGAAGGGCCCGGTCGCGATCACCCACAGCAATGCCCGCGCGCTGGTCGATCATCCGCGCGTCAAGACCGACGAGGCAATCGAGGCGCTCGCCGCAAAGGGCGGGGTGATGGGTATCACCGGCGTGCGCATGTTCGTGCGAACGAGCGACCCCACCAATGTCGGGCACATGGCCGACCATATCGACCATGTCGCCAAGCTTGTCGGCATCGACCATGTGGGGATTGGCTCGGACGCCGACCTTCACGGTTATGACGACATGAAGCCGGAAGAATATGCCGCGCTCAAGGCCGGCTACAAGGGCAGCTACGCCTTTCGCGACAAGATCGACATCGATGGCTTCGACCATCCTTTGAAGACCTTCGACCTCGTCGAGGAACTCATTCGCCGCAACTATTCGAACGACAATATCCGGGCCGTGCTCGGCGGCAATTTCCGCCGCCTGCTCGCCCAAGTCTGGGGGTAAGACGATGAACAAGGGACTTTTGGTAGCAGCAAGCATGGTCGCGGTGATCGCCGCGATGCCGGTACAGGCGCAGGAAGCGGGCGACGGTGAGGCGCCGAACGAAATCGTCGTGACCGCCCAAAAGCGCGTGCAGACGCTGGCGGAAATCCCGCAGTCGATCTCGGTTGTCGGCGGTGAGCGGCTCGAACAGCAGGCGGCGACCAGCTTCGTCGACTATGCGGCGCTCGTCCCCGGGCTTAGCTTGCAGCAGGCCAATCCCGGCCAAACCCGCATCGTGCTTCGCGGGATCAACACGGGCGGCGCCAGCCCGACCGCCGCCGTCTATGTCGACGATACGCCATTCGGCCCGAGCACCGGCCAAAGCAATGGCGCGGTACTCGCAGGCGATATCGATACATTCGATATCGAGCGGGTCGAAATCCTTCGTGGGCCGCAGGGCACCCTGTATGGCGCCAATTCGCTGGGCGGTCTGCTCAAATTCGTGACGGTCGCGCCGAAGCTTGGAACGTTCGAAGGCCGCGCGCAGGGTGGCGCCGAAATTACCAAGGGCGGCGACACCGGATGGAACGCGAACGGCGTGCTCAACGTGCCGCTGGGTGACACGATAGCGCTGCGGGCAAGCGGCTATTATCGCAAGGCCGGGGGATTTATCGACACGGTCGGCATCGCCCGCGACGATGCCAATGATTATGAAAGTTACGGTGGGCGCGCGTCGCTCTTGTTCAAGCCCGGCGAAGCGCTGTCGGTCCGGCTGACGGCGATCGCGCAAAATATCCGGGCCAACTCGCAGGGAACGTTCGACGCCGACCCCGTAACCCTGGAGCCCTTGGCGACCGATCCCAACAGCGGCGCGTCGACCGCAGGGCGCCTTACCCGCTCGGAGTTTTTTCCCGAGCAGAATAATGTCGATTACCGCCTCTATAATGGAGTCGTCGATTGGGATTTCGGACCTGTTTCGCTCACCTCGGTCACCAGTTACGGCAAGCTGACCCAGCGCCAGATCTACGATGCCAGCTATCAACTCGTTGGCATCGCCGATGCAATTTACGGGGGGCCGGGCGTCCCTCCGCTCGGCACGACATTCCCGGCGCTCGCCGGGCAAAAGAAGTTCACGCAGGAGTTGCGGCTCCAGTCGGCCGACAACGACAGTTTCGAATGGCTCGTCGGCGGCTATTACACACATGAGAAGGGCAGGTTGTTTCAGCGATATCTTCCGTTTGTCCTTTCGACTGGCGAAGCGATCGATCCGACGTTAACGCTTCCGGCGGGACCGAACGGTGCCGACGTCACCTTCCCCAATTTCCTCAGTGCCGAACTCGATTCGACATATAAGGAATATGCCGGCTTCGGCAGCGTGACCTGGCATTTGTCGCCGCGCTTCGACATCACCGCAGGCGGGCGCTACAGCCATAACAAACAGCGAACCAACCAGGTGCTCGACGGATCGCTGCTGTTTTTCTCCGGTGCGACCGTCATCCCCGATATCGTGAACGGAAAATCGTCGGAAAATGTGTTTACCTGGTCGGTCGCGCCTCGTTTCGAACTCAATGACAACACAACGCTCTATGCACGCGTGGCAAAGGGCTATCGCCCCGGTGGGCCCAATGTCGTGCCGCCGGGCGCCGGACCCAATTTCCCTTCGCAATATCGTGCGGACACGCTTGTCAGCTACGAGGCGGGATTCCGTGCCGAAACGGCGGATCGCAGCTTCGCGATTGACGCATCGGTCTATTATCTCGACTGGCGCGATATTCAGGTGCTGGTGACCTATGACACGGCGATCGGCCCGGTTAGCGCCGACGGTAACGGAGACAGCGCCAGCAGCAAGGGTGCGGAAATCACCGCCACCTTGCGTCCGGTGCGGGGACTCGATGTCGTCCTGAACCTTGCCTATAACGACGCCAAGCTCGACCAGGATTTACCGGCCGGCAATGGCGGCTTCGCCGGCGACCGGTTGCCCTATGCGCCCGAATGGGCGGCCAATGTATCGGCGGACTATGAATGGTCGCTGGGCGGCGATCTGGCGGCCTATGTAGGCGGCAGTGTCAGACTCTCGAGCGAGCAACTCACGGATTTCGACGACGCCTATCAGACGACGTTCGGACGGCGATTGACGATCGACGGCCAAGCGGTGGTCGATTTGCGGGCGGGAATTCAGTTCGACCGCTTCAACCTGTCGGTCTATGCCAAGAATCTGACCAACAGTCTGGCTTTGACGAGCGCCGGATCGTTCGGTGCGCGCCCGGGGACGGCGGTGCTGGTCGCTCCCATTCGGCCGCGAACCGTCGGTTTCACCCTCGGTGCAACCTTCTAGGAATTGGGAGTGAGTCTTATGAACGCGCCCACCGGCAGACTGGCCGAAAGCCTGACCCTGCCGCAACCCTATCTGCTGTTCCTCGGCGATACGACCGAGGCGGGCTATGCCAAGACCGCCTTCGGCCTCGCCGACTGGGCCGCCGACCGCTGCGTCGGCGAATATGGGATCGGCGCCTGCTCGGTCAGCGCCGGCCTGCCGCCGCTGTCGCCCGCCGAGGCGCGGGCCGCGGGGGCCCGGTCGCTGGTGATCGGCGTCGCGAACCAGGGCGGTGTCATCGGCGACACTTGGGTCGCGGTGCTCGTCCAGGCGATGGAGGCGGGGCTCGACATCGTCAGCGGACTCCATACCAGATTGACGAGCATCCCGGCGCTGGTCGAGGCGGCGCGGCGCACCGGCCAGCGGCTGATCGACGTTCGCACGCCGCCGCCGTCGATCCCGATCGCCAACGGGCGCAAGCGGAGCGGCAAAAGATTGCTGACCGTCGGCACCGATTGCGCGCTCGGCAAGAAATATACCGCGCTCGCGCTGCACCGCGCGTTTGTGGCGCGCGGTATCGACGCCGACTTTCGTGCGACCGGCCAGACGGGGATCATGATCGCGGGCGGCGGCATGCCGATGGACGCGGTGGTCTCGGATTTCGAGGCCGGCGCGGCGGAAATGCTCAGCCCCGACGCACCCGAGAGCCATTGGGACCTGATCGAAGGGCAGGGGTCGATCTTCAACCCCGCTTACGCCGCGGTGTCGCTTGGCTTGCTGCACGGCAGCCAGCCCGATGTGTTCGTGGTCTGCCACGACCCGGCGCGCACGGTGATCCTCGGGATGGAGAGCTTTGCGCTGCCGAGCATCGAGGAAGTGATCGACCTGACGATCCGCCTCGGCAGCCGCACCAATCCCGCGATCCGCTGCGGCGGGGTGAGCCTCAACACATCGGCCTATGACGCCGATGCGGCCGAGGCGCTGATGGCGGCCGAGCGGCAACGCCTCGGGCTGCCGGTGACCGATCCGATCCGCGGCGGCGCGTCGTTCGATGCGCTCGTGGACAATATTCTCGCATGAGTGTGGGCGAGACGGGCAGCAGGGTGCGGGGTTCCAACTGGTTCCAACGCTTCCTGCTGCCCGGTTTCGCGCTGAAAGCCGTGATCATCGGTGGCGGCTATGCAACCGGGCGCGAACTGGCCGAATATTTCGTGCCGTCCGGGCCGTGGGGCGGACTTGCGGCAATGCTGCTCGCGACCGTCATATGGAGCGTCGTCGCGGCGCTGACATTCGCGCTCGCGCGCAAGCTCGGCGCCTATGATTATCGCGCCTTTTTCGGAGGGCTGCTCGGTCCGGGATGGATCGCGTTCGAAATCGCCTATCTGGTCTTCGTCGTGCTGATCCTCGCCGTGTTCGGCGCCGCTGCCGGCGCCATCGGCGCGGCAACCTTCGGCTGGCCCGAACTCGCAGGGTCGGTGCTGCTCGCACTCGCCATCCTCGGTTTCACCGCCTTCGGCACCGCGCTGGTCGAGACCTTGTTCCAATATGCCTCGATGCTGATCTATGCGGTCTATGCGCTGTTCCTCGTCTTTGCGCTCGCCAGTTTCGGCGGATTGATCGCGAGCGGTTTCGCGAATGCGCCGCCGCCCTCGGGCAATTGGGTGGCTGGCGGCATCACCTATGCGAGCTATAATATCGTCGGCGCGGTCGTCATCCTGCCCGTCCTCCGTCACCTGACGGGCCAGCGCGACGCCGTCGTTGCCGGGCTGATCGCGGGGCCGCTGACGATGCTGCCCGCGATCCTCTTCTTCGTCGCGATGATGGCTTTCTATCCCGCGATCGGCGGCGAGACGCTGCCCTCCGATTTCCTGCTGCGCCAGATGGCGGTGCCGGGCTTTCATGTGCTGTTCCAGCTGATGATCTTCGCCGCGCTGCTCGAAAGCGGCGTCGGCGCCATCCACGCGATCAACGAGCGCGTGTCGGGCGTCGTCGAGGCGCGCGGCCGCCCGCCGCTCGGAACGGGCGCCCGCGCGGCGATCGGCGGCGGCGTGCTGGTCGGTTGCATGTTCGTCGCATCGCGCGTCGGCCTCATCGACCTGATCGCCAGCGGATACCGCTTCCTCGCGTGGCTGTTCCTTGGCGTGTTCGTGCTGCCCTTGCTCACCGTCGGCATCTGGCGCCTGCTGCGCCCCGCACCCGCTCCCCCAATGGAGGCCCTGTCATGAAACGCTTGCTTGCCCTGTCGCTGATGCTGTCCGTCGCCATGCCGGCATGGGCCGACCCACCCGCCGACATTGTCGAAAGCGTCGAGGCGTTGCGGCAGAAGGTCGGCGCGCCGGGCGTCTCGATCGCGATCGTCGAGGACGGCAAAACGACGCTTTCGCGCGGCTGGGGGGTACGCAAGCTCGGAGATCGGGCGCCGGTCGATGCGCAGACGATCTTCCAGACCGGATCGACGGGCAAGGCGATGACCGCCGCCGCGCTCGCGGTGCTCGTCGACGAGGGCAAGATTGGATGGGACGATCCCGTCATCCGGCATATGCCATGGTTCCGCATGTATGATCCGTGGGTCACGCGCGAAATCACGATCCGCGACCTGCTCGTCCACCGTAGCGGGCTCGGGCTGGGGCAGGGCGACCTGATGTTCGTGCCGCGCACGCACTTGACGCGCAAGCAGACCGTCGAGCGCGTGGCTCATCTCAAGCCCAAGACGAGTTTTCGCTCGGCCTATGCCTATGACAATATCCTCTATGCCGTCGCTGGCCAGCTGATCGAAGAGGTCACCGGCCAGACATGGGAGGACTTCATCCGCGCGCGCGTTTTGCGCGCGGGGGGAATGAAGAATGCGACGAGCGACAGCGAGGACCGCTTCCGCATTCCCAACCGTTCATGGCCCCACGCGCGGCTATCGGGGGCGCTGCGCGGCCTTGGTCCGCAGGCGGCGCTCGACGAGCGCGACGAACTCGGCCGCAACGGCGCGCCGGCAGGCGGGCTCGCGCTCAGCGCCAACGACATGGCGGCGTGGCTCAAGATCCAGCTCGCGCATGGCGCGCTGCCGAACGGGAAACGGTTGTTCAGCGAGGAGCAGGCGGCCGAAATGTGGGCGCCGGTCACCCCCATGCCGATCACGCCGCTTCCCGACGGCCTCAAGCCCGCGCAGCCGACGCAGCAGGCCTATGCGCTCGGCTGGCAGGTGCAGGATTATCGCGGCCACCGTATCATCCAGCACGGCGGCGGCGTCTTCGGGTCGATCACGCGCGTCGTGATGATCCCCGACAGACAAGTCGGCTTCGCGATCATGATGAACAGCGAGGACAGCGGCATGCTCCTCGGCCTCACCTATGACCTGCTCGACCATTATCTCGACCAGGGCGACTATGGCTGGATCGCGAAATGGGAAGACTGGTATCAGGCACGGCTCGCGGACGGGGCCCAATTCCTGAAGCAGTCGAAGGCGTCGCCGGCGCAGAGCGGTCCCTCGCTCGCGCCGGCGCGCTACGCGGGCCGCTACCGCGATCCCTGGTATGGCGATGTCGTGATCGGCGCGGACGAAAAGGGGCTGACGATCGACTTCACCTCGACGCCGCGGATGGCGGGACGGCTCGAGCATTGGCAATATGACAGCTTCGTCACCAAATTCGACGATCCGGCGATCGAGCCCGCCTACGTCACCTTCGCGCTCGACGCCGACGGCAAGGTGACGGGCGTGACGATGAAGGCCGTGAGCAAGATCGCCGATTTCAGCTGGGATTATCACGATCTCGACCTGAAACCCGTGGAGGACAAGAAGTGAAGCGCATCGCAATCCTGCTGACGGCCACCGCGCTATCCGCCTGCTCGAACGGCGGCGAGCAGCCGAAGGCATCGCTCGAAGCGCCGCTGCACAGCCGGATGCTCGTGCTCGATACCCACCTCGACACGCCGCTCCATTTCGAGCGCGCGGGCTGGAGCTTCGCCGATCGCCACGCGCTCGCCGACGACATGGCGCAGCTCGATATCCCGCGGATGAAGGACGGCAATCTCGATGGCGGCTTCTTCGCCATCTATACCGATCAGGGCCCCCTGACCGCGAAGGGCTATGCCGATGCACTGACTTTCGCGCGGGGACGATCCGATCTGATCGACCGCACCATCGCCAAATATCCCGACGCCATCGCCCCCGCATTGACGGCGGCCGATGCGCTGCGGCTGAACAAGGAGGGCAAGCTGATCGCCTTCAAATCGATGGAGAACAGCTATCCGCTCGGCGAGGATCTGTCGCTGCTCAACGAGTTCTACGACAAGGGTCTGCGCCTCGCCGGGCCGGTGCATTCGAAGGACAACCAGTTCGCCGACAGCGCGACGGGCGAGGGACGCTGGAAGGGACTGAGCCCGCTCGGTAAGCAGTGGGTCGCGGAGATGAACCGCCTCGGCATCGTCATCGATGCGAGCCATTCGTCCGACGCGGCGTTCGACCAGATGCTCGAATTATCGAAATATCCGATCCTGCTTTCGCACTCGAGCCTGCGTTCTTCATTCGATCATCCACGCAACCTCGACGAAGCGCGGCTGAAGGCCCTTGCCGCGAAGGGCGGCGCGATGTGCATCTCGACGATCTTCATGTCGCCGATGAACATGTCGCCCGCGCGCGGCGAGCTGTTCGGCAAATATGAGCGCATCGGGACGCTGTCGCCCGCCGAGCAGACGGACCTCAACCGCCAGTGGCGCGAACTCGACAAGACCGAAAAATTGTGGGCGGCCGATTTCGACGCCTATATGAAGATGGTGCTGCGCGCGATCGAGGTGGGCGGGGTCGACCATATCTGTTTCGGCGCCGACTGGGACGGCGGCGGCGGCCTGCCGGGCATCGAGGATATTTCGGCGCTGCCCAAGGTGACCGAGCGGCTGAAGGCCGCGGGCTATTCCGACGCCGACATCGAAAAAATGTGGAGCGGCAACATCCTGCGCGTGCTTGCCGCGCAGGGGAAATAGCTCGCGGCGCGACACAACGCGGGCTGGATCAGCTCCGCCGTTGGTGCGGATCGTCCCTGGTCGCCTGCGCCTTTGCCAGCGTCGCGGCGGCCCATTCATCATCCTCGACCGCAGCTTCATATGCGGCAAGATGCGCCGGGCTCAGTTCCAGCCATGCGGACAGTTCATCCCACGCGTCGAAAGCGGGATCGGCGACGCGCATCGCCCATAGTCGGGCGGCTTCGATAAGTTCGGATTGATGCGTCGTCATGCCCTTCCCCTGTTATGCGGGGTCCTATGGCATGACGAAACCCCAACGGCTATTCCGTATTCAGTTTTGTCCGGAGCTCGGCGAGCATCCGATACGCCTTCTGCAAGTCCTTTTCGACCGAGCTCAGGCTTATTCCGAGTTCGCTCGCGATGTCGGCCTGTCCGACGCCGTCGAGGCGATAGCGCCGGAATATATGATCGACGCGCGAACCGAGCGCGGCGAGGGCCGACTGGACTTGCTGCAATTGTTCGCGCGCGACCAGAACGCGCTCGCCGGCGGGCGTGTCTTCCGGGGCATCGCCCATCGCCTGCCAGTCGAATTGCCTTTTTTCGCGGCTGGAGGTCGCGCGCCGGATGTCGCGCATATGATTTTCGGCCGCGCGAAACAGATAGGATATTGGATCGGCGACGGGACGCTCGGGCGCCGACGCGATTTTCTGCCACAGGTCGTGGAGTACATCCTCTGCCTCATGACCCGCGCCGCGCGCCGCAAGGAAACGCAGCAACCGGCTGCGTTCGTTGAGCAAGGTCGCGTGCAGCCCGCTGCTGCCCGCCTGCGCTACCATTGTCGCGCGCCTTTGATCTCGCCGGATCTTGCGGAGGCCCGGCGCCGCGCGAAGTCGGAGATATGCGGCCCTGTATCGACGGTCGCCAGTCGCATCGACGACAGCGGCGACGACGGAACGAGGAGCGGGGTGGGATCGGTCGCTCGTCCGTGCCGCCGCACCTCGAAATGCAGGTGGCTGCCGGTGGACCGTCCGGTCGACCCCATCAGCGCGATCGCCTGGCGCTGGCCGACGGTCTCGCCGACACGCACGAGCAGGCGTGACAAATGCGCATAGCGCGTGCGAAGGCCACCGCCATGGTCGAGTTCGACCATCTGGCCATAGCTGCCCGCAGGCCCCGCGAAAGCGACAAGGCCGCCGCTCGACGCAAGAACGGGAGTGCCGAGCGGGCCCGGAATGTCGAGCCCGTAATGCATTCGGCCGACGCCGCGGATGGGGTCGCTGCGATAACCGAAATGCGACGAGAGCTTGGGCAATGTCGCGGGCTTGGGTGTTGTACGCATACCGGTCGGCGCCGGTTTGACCTCGGGCGCCGACCAATCGGTCATCCGTGCCCGAAAGGCTTCACTGTCGCCGCCAGGAAGCGTCGATTGCCCCGCGGCCGGGCCGATTCCGGCCGTGCAGGCACAGCCTAGCGCAAGCAACGGGTATAGGGCGGAGCGTACGGGCATGCGCTCATAAGACGGAGCCCGCCCGGCGCGCCCTTGGTGGTGTGCGCAAAAAAAATTGTCGTCGAAAATCCTTACGGAAACGGGCTTCTCCCTTCGTCTCTGACCATAGCACTAGCCTTTCTGGATCGAAGGAGACGGACGATGAATTCCACGGAGCACCGCATGCTCGACATGCTCAAAAAGGGGCGGGACCATTATGGCGTGGTTGCGGTTAAAGCCGAATTCGAGGCCGAAGGCACGCGTCCCGACGAACTGCTCCGCCTGCTCGAATTGACGTGCCGCGCGGACCTCAAGCTGGCGCTCAAGATCGGTGGCTGCGAAGCCGTTTCCGACCTCCATGCGTCCAGACTTTATGGCGCCGACTATATCATCGCCCCGATGGTCGAGACCCCTTACGCACTTTCAAAATTCATCGACGCGAGCGCCAAGGTCTACGGTGCCGGCCGCGACGGCACGCAGATGCTGTTCAATCTCGAAACCGAAACGACGCTGGCCAATCTCGATGCGATGTTGCCCCTCGCGGCTGACGGGATCGACGGCATCGTCTTCGGCCGCGTCGATTTCACCCTGTCCCGCGGCCTGCCGCGCAGTGCGATCAACGACCGCGCGATCACCGAGGCGGTGCTGCGCGTCGCTCAGGCATGCGCGGACCGCGACCTCGAACTCGTCGTCGGCGGCTCGGTCGCGGTCGAAGCGGCGCCCGCCCTGCGTGAAATCCGAGCGGTGCGGCTTGATCGTTTTGAAACGCGCAAGGTCGTTTTCGACGGTGCAGCAGTGGAAAGCGCGAATTTCGAGGCGGGAATCGCGAATGCCGTCGCCTTCGAGCTCGACTGGCTGAAGAACAAGCGCGACTATTACCGCAGCCTCGCCGACGAGGATCAGGCACGTATCCGCATGATCGAGGAGCGCGGCGCGGTCGCCAAGCGCGGTCATCTTGCAAGCGTCGCCGCCTGATACGATGTTCGGCGAACAGGTTTCGATATTGATGCGCGAGGTCGCGGCCGACGTGGTCATGCCGCGCTTCCGCTCGCTCGCCCCCGGCGAAGTCGCCGAAAAGACGCCCGGCGAAATCGTCACCGTCGCCGATCGCGAGGCCGAGGCGCGGTTGTATGCGGGGCTCGCGGCGTTGGACGCCGGTGCCCGCATCGTCGGCGAGGAAGCGGTCAGCCGCGATCCGGGGCTGCTCGACGGCGTCGGCGACGGGCGGGTCTGGCTGATCGACCCGCTCGACGGCACCGCCAATTTCGCTGCCGGGCGCTTCCCCTTTGGCATGATGATCGCGCTTGTCGAAGATGGCGAGCCGATCGAAGGCTGGATATTCGACCCGCCCAGCGGCCGGCTTTGTCATGCGCGGCGCGGGCATGGCGCGACCTGCGACGGCCAGCCAGTGCCCGTATCGGGTCCCCGCAGCCGCCGCTTGCCGCCCCGCGCGGCCCTCGGTTCGCATTTCCTCGAACCCGACCGGCGCGCGGCGTTGCATGCGTTCGCCGCGCGGACGCTCGACGTCCAGCCCGTGCCGCGCTGTGCCGCCGAAAGCTATGTCCGGCTGGTGCTGGGACAGGACGATATTGCGCTGTTTCAGCGCATCCTGCCTTGGGATCATGCCGCCGGTGCGCTGTTCCTGACAGAAGCGGGCGGCAAGATCACCCATTGGGACTGCACGCCCTATCGCGTCGGCGGTTCCGGCAAGGGCGTGCTCGCGGCCGCCGACGCCAAGCTGTGGCACCTGGCGTCGGGTCTTGTTCGCGATCCGGTCGCCGGGCTGGTCGGCCGGGAGGACAATCTTCATGCGTAAAGGTTGGACGCGCGCGGCGGGATTATTTGCTGCGTCCTTGTCGCTTGCGGTGCCGTCGGCGGCACAACTTGCGGTGCCGGTCGAGCCGGCCGCGCAGGGCGACGTCGCCCAGCGCCGCGCCGCCGAGCAGCTTGCGGTTTCGCCCATCGACGTCCCCGCGATCGCGCCTGCCGTTCTCGACGGCGAAGCGCCGCAGCAACCCGAACCGCGCAGGAAAGCGGGCCCCGAGCAGGATCCGGCCGATGCGCCGCCGCCGCCCAGCGAATTCGAAACCTATGTGTCGACGCTCACGGGCGAACCGCTGCGCCGTTTCGGTTCGGAACTGCTCGTGCCTTCGGCGCGCGATTTCACTGCGCCGCCGACGACCGCCATCCCGCCCGATTACCGGATCAACCCGGGTGACGAACTGCTTCTCGGCATGACCGGATCGGTGCAGGCATCGGGGCTTCGGCTTGTCGTCGATGGCGAGGGGCGCATTTTCGTCCCACGTGTCGGTGCGATCGTCGTCGGCGGGGTGCGTTATGGCGACCTGCATGGCGTGATAGAGCGGCAAGTGTCGCGCCAATACCGGGGTTTCAGTCTCGAGGTTATGATCGGGCGCCAGCACGGCATCACCGTCTATGTCACGGGTTTCGCCGCGCGCCCTGGTTCCTATACGGCAAGCAGCCTGTCGACTCTCGTCAACGCCGTCCTCGCGGCGGGTGGTCCGGCGGCCGGTGGCAGCTTCCGTTCGATCCAGCTCCGGCGTGGGGGAAAGCTGGTTTCGGACTTCGATCTTTATGATCTGCTCCTGAAAGGCGACAAGCGCGGCGACGCGGTGCTTCAGAACGGCGACGTCATCTATATCGCGCCCGTCGGCGAAGAGGTTGCGGTGATCGGAAGCGTCAACCGGCAAGCGATTTTCGAGCTCGCGCCCGGCGAAACGCTGACCGACGCGATCCTTTATGCCGGGGGCGTCAACAGCGTCGCCGACAACAGCCGGCTGATGGTACTCAACGGCGTGAGCGGCGGCGATGCCGGCTGGCGCGAAGTGTCGGCGAGCGATGCGGGGACGACGCAGGCCCGGCGCGGCGATGTCGTGCGCGTGCTCTCGCACGTCGGCATTGCGCGGCCGCTGCGCCAGCAGCCGGTGTTGGTTACGCTGAGCGGCGAAATCGCGCGCCCTGGCCGATATTATGTCCAGCCGGGAACGCGAATGGCCGATCTCGTCGCAGAGGCGGGCGGGTTGACCGCCGAAGCCTTTCCCTATGCCAGCGTGATCACGCGCGAGAGCGTCAAGCATCAGCAGCGGCTGAGTTACGATCGCGCAATCGACGATGTCGAACTCCTGCTTGCCGCACAGCCGGTCACATCGGTCAACCGGGCGCAACTCGCGCAGCCGGGGAATATCGCGCTGATCAACAGCATTATCGACCAACTCCGCCGCCGCGAACCCGACGGCCGGTTGGTCTTCGATCTGCCGGTTGAAGCGGTGTCGCTTCCGGACGACCTGATCCTCGAAAACAATGACGTCGTGCATATTCCCGCGCGGCCGGTAACGGTGGGTGTGTTCGGTGCCGTGCCGAGCCCGGCCTCCTTCGCTTGGCGCGACGGCGCGCAGGTCGGCGATTTCGTAAAGAGGGCGGGCGGCGTCCAGAAGATCGGCGACAAGAGCGAAATATTCGTCGTGCGGGCCAACGGCACCCTGCTGGCGGGCGGCAAGCGTGCGCTTCGCGCGCCAGCGCTGCCCGGCGACCTCGTCTATGTGCCGATCGACGCCGATCGTGGCGAGTTCTGGGCGCGGCTGCGCGATATCACCGGTACGCTGTTCAGCGGGCTGGTCGGGGCAGCATCGATCGCGGCGATTTCGAAATGAGCCCCGCCGACGCGGTCCGCCGACGCGCCGCCGCTTTCGTCGCCGATCCGGGCATGCGCCGCCGCGCCTACGCGCTCGCGGTGCTGGTCCTCGCGCTGCTGACCGTCTTTCCACAGCCTTATGTCGCCCGCGCCAAGCTGTTGCCGCAGGACAATAACAGCATCGGCCTCGGATCGATGATGAACGCGCTCGGCGGGCAGTTGCAAGGGTTCGCATCGCTGTTCGGCGGCGCCAAGCAGCAGACCGACATGTATCTGGCGGTTGGGCGCAGCGGCGAAGTGAGCGGCGCAGTGATCCGCAAGCTCAAGCTCGTCGGCCCGGGCGGCTATTCGTCGACGACCGGCGCCCGTGTCGCGCTCGCGAAAAAGGTCGATGTCCATTCGCTGACCGGCGGCATCATCGAAGTCGAGGTGCGCACCCGCGACAAGGAGGAGGCCGAGGCGCTGACGCGCGCCTATGTCGACGCGATCAGCGATCGTATCGTTGCGCTGGGCAAGGACCGCGTCGAGCGCAAGCGCGCGATCGTGTCGCAGCGGTTCAAGGAAGCCGCCGACCGCGTCGTCGCCACCGAAAAGGCGCTCAACGATTTCCGCCGCCGCAACCGCCTCGCCGAACCGCAGGCCGAACTCGGCGCGGCGCTGTCGGTGCGTGCGGGGCTCGAGGCGCGATTGCAGGCGAAGCAGGTCGAACTGCAGACGCTGCAGAAGTTTCAGGGCCCGGAAAATCCGCAATTGATGGCGGTTCAGTCCGAAGTCGCGGCGCTTCGTTCGCAGGTTGCGCGCAGCGCTGAGGCGGGCACGGGCCCCGCCGGCCCCAATGTCGCCGGGCTTGGCGAAGTGTCGGGCGAATATCTCGACCGCTATCGCGACTATCGCTTCGCTCAGGCGCTTTACGACGTGTATGCGCGCTCGTCGGAGGAGGTGGCGGTCGAAACGCTCGCCGGCGAGACAGCGGCGAATGTGCAGATATTGGAGGCGCCGCGCCTCGATGCCGACCGCAAATATAATATCGCCGCCGCCGCGCTGCTCGCGCTCGCTGTCCTCGCGGCACTGTTCACCGAAATCTATGCGCCCGCGACCGGCCTCCGCCTGTTCGCGGGAGGCAGCAAGGACGCAGCGGCGTGACGTTGGCACCCGGCGAACCCGAACTGTCCGTCGTCATTCCCTGCTTCAACGAGGCGCAGAATGTCGCGGCGATCTGCGCGGCGGTGACGGCGGAGGCGGACAGTCATGCGCAAAGTCACGAGATCATCCTGATCGACAATGGCTCGACCGACGGCACGCGCACGATCATGCGCAACCTGTGCGCCGCCGACCCGCGCATTCGGGCGATCTTCAACAACCGCAATTACGGCCAGATGCGTTCGCCAACCTACGGCCTCTACCAGGCAGAGGGCCGCGCCGTCATCGGCATGTGCGCCGATTTTCAGGATCCGCCCGCTTTGATCGGCGAATTCCTGCGCAAATGGCGCGGCGGGGCGCAGGTCGTGCTGGGGCAGCGCCGGTCGGAAAAGGCGTCGCTGCTGCTGCGTGCCCTCCGCCACATCGGCTATGGCTTCCTCGCCCGTTTCGGCGACTACCCGGTCATCCCCGGCGCAACGGGTTTCGGCCTGTTCGACCGCGAGGTCATCGATACGCTCGCCGCGTGGAACGAGCCCGAGCCCTTCTTCCGCGGCATGGTCGTCGAAAGCGGGTTCCGGCTGGCGCTGGTGCCCTTCGACCGGCCTCGACGCGCGGCGGGTGAGAGCAAGAACGGCATCGCCGCGCTCGCTTCTTTCGCGCTGTCGGGGCTCGCGGGTTCGGCCAAGTCGCTATTGCGCCTGCCATTGTTCCTGTCGCTTTACGTCGGCCTGTTCGCATTTGCGCTTCTGTTCGCGGCGCCGGTTGCGTTCGCGGTCGATGGCCCGGTCTGGGTCTTGCTTGCGCTCGCGCTGGGGCTGGGGCTTTTCGCCGCGCTTTTGCTCTTCCTCGGCCTGATCGGCGAGCAGGTGCGGATGCTCGCCGAGCGCAGCCGTAACGTGCCGCTGGTTATCGAGCAGGAGCGGATCAATTTCCCGGTCGATCGCGCGGGCCCCGCCGCGCGCACGCTCATCCGCCGGCCGTGACCGCGCCGCGCGCCCGCCTGCTGCCGCTCGCCGCGGAAGTGCTGCTCGCGCTCGGCGTGGTTTCCAGCCTGGGCTGGACGCTGCACTTTTTCTTCGAATTCGGATACCTGCCACAGCCGTTCGTGTTCGATACCAACGACACGTTCATGGACTGGTTCAACACCGCCTATTGGGCGAATAATCGGGGAATTTACGACGTGTGGCGGAGCATCTATCCGCCGATGTCCTTCGTTTTCCTCGATGCGACCAGCCTGCCGGGCTGCTATCTACAGTCGCCCTTTCACGCTCGTGACTGCGACTGGCTGGCGCGGACGACGATATATGCCTTCTACGCCGTCGATGTCGGGCTCGCGTGGTTTTGTTTCCGGCGGCTCGACCGCGCGACCGCGCCGATGCGCACGATCGCGATCGGGTTCGGCCTGCCGATGCTGTTCACTGTCGAGCGCGGCAATCTGATCCTCGTCGCCTTCGCCTTTTTCATGGTCGCGCACGGGCCGGTGACCGCGTCGAGGCCGTGGCGCTGGTTCGCTGCCGCCGTGACGATCAATTTCAAGCCCTATCTGGTGCTGCCCGTGCTTGCGTATGCGGTGAAGCGTGACTGGCGGCCCCTCGAAGCCGCCGGGATCGCGACCCTTGCACTCTATCTCGCCACGCTCGCGTTCGTCGGGTCCGGGACGCCGATGGAACTCGCGTCGAACACCGCCAACTGGGTCGTGTTCCAGGGCGCGCAGGTGTGGAACGAGGTCAATTACGCGACCAGCTACGCGCCCTTCATGATGTTTCGCACGCTCGAAATGCCATTGCTGCAATTCGTGCCCTCGCGCCTTGTCGAAACGATCGAGTTTCTGGTGCCGATCGTCATTCGTTCGACCCAGCTCGTCGCGCTGGCCGCGCTCGCCGCGGCGTGGCTCCAGCCGCGGGTGCTGCCCGCCCACCGCCTTGCGGCGATCCTGCTCGGCGCCTATCTCGTCACTCAGTCGCCCGGCGGTTACACCCAATTGTTCCTGCTGTTCCTCGTGTTGATGGAGCGGTGGAACGGCGCGGGGGCGGCCATCGCCATCGTGGCGGCCTATCTCCTCTGCCTTGTCGGCGACTGGCCGCTCGCGACGGTACTCGATGTCACGAGCAACAGCTGGCTGGGCGATCGCTCGGTGACAGCGAGTTTCGGGCTGACCGCCGGGCATTTCATCCGGCCGGGGCTGGTCGTGCTCATCGTGTGGGCGCTCGCGCTCGACAGCATCGTCCGGGTGGCGCGCGCGCATCGCGCCCACCCTCCGTCGCTCGGGCTGGTGCCAGCATGATATTCGACGAAGACCTTTCCGCGATCGATCGTCAACTCGCACCCTATTGGCGCGAACTCGACGGTGCGCGCATCCTCATGACCGGCGGCTCCGGTTTCATCGGTCGCTGGATGCTCGAAGCGCTGGCGCGGTCGGGGGTGGATGCGGACGTCCTGATCCTCAGCCGCGACCCTTCGGGCTTTGCTGCGCGGGCGCCGCATCTGGCACAGCGGTTCGCGTGTCTCGCTGGCGATGTTACCGATTTCGTGCCGCCGCCGGGGCGTTTTTCGCATGTCATCCACGCGGCGACCGATGCGAGCGCCGCGCTCAATGCAAACGATCCGCGCCGCATGTTCGACACGATCGTTTCCGGCACCCGGCGCATTCTCGATCTGGCGGTCGAACGGCAGGTGAGCCGGGTGCTGTTTCTCAGTTCGGGCGCCGTCTATGGTGTCCAGCCGTGGGACGTCGCCCATGTCGCCGAAGATTGGATGGGTGGTCCCGACCCGCGCGATCCGAAATCGGCTTATGGCGAAGGCAAGCGCGCCGCCGAAATGCTCTGCGCCATCTATGGCAAGCAGTTCGGCCTCGACATCGTGACCGCGCGCATTTTTGCCTTGCTGGGCCCGCTGTTGTCGCTCGATATCCATTTTGCGGCGGGCAACTTTATCCGCGACGCGATGGCCGGACGGCCGATCCGCATCGAAAGCGCCGGCACCGCGGTGCGATCCTATCTCTACGCCGCCGATCTCGCCGCCTGGCTGTGGCTCGCGCTGCTGCGTGCGCCGCGCAGCGCGACGTTCAACATGGGGTCGGAGGATGCGGTGTCGATCGCCGACCTGGCGCGGCGCACCGCCGCCGCCCTTGGCGGTCCGGGTGTCGAGATAGCGGGGCAGGCCGATGCCGGCTGGAATCCCGGGCGCTACGTCCCGTCGACCGCGCTGATCCGGAACATGCTCGGCGTCGCGCCGACGGTCTCCCTCGATACGGCGATCCGCCGAACCGCAACTTTTAATGGATGGAAAGAATGAGCCAGATCAAGCTCTCGGACTGGGTCGCGCAGACCCTCGCCGACAAAGGCATCGCCGACATCTTCATGCTCACCGGCGGCGGGGCGATGCACCTCAACCATTCGCTCGGCACGCACCCTGCGCTCACGACCACCTTCACGCATCATGAACAGGCTTTGTCGATGGCAGCGGAGGCCTATTATCGCCTCACGAACCGGCTCGCGGTCGTCAACGTCACCTCGGGCCCAGGCGGCACCAATGCGATCACCGGCGTTTACGGCGCCTTTGTCGATTCGATCGGCATGCTCGTGATCTCGGGACAGGTGAAGACCGAGACGACGGTGCGCCACACCGGTCTGCCGCTGCGCCAATATGGCGACCAGGAACTCGATATCGAGGAACTGGTCCGCCCGATCACCAAATATGCGGCGATGGTCACCGATCCGCGGTCTATCCGCTATCATATCGAAAAGGCGCTCTATCTAGCGACGAGCGGTCGGCCGGGTCCGGTGTGGCTCGACATTCCCCTCGACGTGCAGGCGGCAAAGATTGACCCCGACGACCTCCTCGCCGGCTTCGATCCCGCCGAACTCGACGAGCCCTGGAAAGCCACCGATATCGATGCCGCCGCGGCCGAAATTCTCGCGCGGATCGCCACCGCCGAACGCCCGGTCGTGTTTGCCGGCAGCGGCGTCCGGCTGAGCGGCGCGCACGGAGCCTTCATCGAATTGGTCGATCGGCTCGGCATTCCCGTCGTCACCGGCTGGAACGCGCACGATGCGCTGTGGACCGACCATGCGCTCAACTGCGGCAAGCCCGGTACGGTCGGCGATCGCGGCGGCAATATGGTGACGCAAAGCGCCGACCTGCTGCTCATCCTCGGCAGCCGGCTCAACATCCGGCAGGTCAGCTATAATTGGCAAAGCTTCGCGCGCGCGGCGTGCAAGATCTGGGTCGACATCGACCCGGTCGAACTCGCAAAACCCAATGTCGTGCCCGACATGCCGGTGGTCGCCGATCTTGCCGACCTGATCCCCGCCTTGCTGGCGCAGGATTATGCCGGGCCGACCGCGGCGCACGTCGAATGGCTCGGCTGGGCGCGCGAACGGGTGCGGCGTTTCCCGGCGGTGCTTCCCGAATATCGCGATCACGACCAGCTTGTGCATCCCTATGTCGCGATGGACGAACTGTTTGCACAACTCGGCGAGAAGGATGTGATCGTCACCGGCAACGGCAGCGCGTGCGTGATCGGGTTCCAGGCGGCGCATATTCGTCCCGGACAGCGGCTCTGGACAAATTCGGGCTGCGCGACGATGGGTTACGACCTGCCTGCCGCGATCGGCGTCTGCGCCGCGACCGGGGGTGAACGGCGCGTGATCGCGATCGCCGGCGACGGCAGCATCATGATGAACCTGCAGGAAATGCAGACGATCGCGGGTTACGGCCTGCCGGTGAAGGTCATCCTGATCAACAACAGCGGCTATGTCTCGATCTTCCAGACGCAGCGCAATTTCTTTGCCGGCGTCGAGGTCGGCGGCGGCCCCAAGAGCCACGTCACCTTCCCCGATTTCGGCAAGGTCGCCGCCGCCTTTGGCTTTGCTTATGTCCGCACCGACACGCACGCCGGCCTCGCGGATGCAATCGCGTCGACGCTGGCCGTCGAAGGCCCCGCCATTTGCGAGATCGTCGTCGACGAACATGTGTCCTTTGCGCCGAAACTCGGTGCGAAACAGCATCCCGACGGGCGCATCACCTCGCCCGCGCTCGAGGATCTGTCGCCCTTCCTGCCGCGCGACGTGCTGGCGGACAATATGCGCATTCCGCTGATGGACGAGGATTGACCCGCGTGATGGCCAAGGTTGTCCCGCTTAATCGGCCGCTACGCTTCCTGATTGCGGGAGGCGTGAACACGGTGTTCGGGCTCGCCTTTTATCCGCTTCTGCTCTGGTCGGTGCCATATTTGCACACGCATTATATGATTGCGCTGGGAATCGCGCAGGCCGTGTGCCTATGTTTCGCCTTTGCCATCTACAAGCTCGCGGTGTTCCGCACGCGCGGTAATGTCTTGCGTGAGTTCGGCGTTTTTTCCGGCTTTTACCTCTTCAACTACGCGGCCAATTGGGTGGCTTTGCCGGTGCTCGTCGAGCTCGCGGGGGTTTCGCCGGTCTACGGCCAGCTCGCTTTCACGTTCGTTTTGATCGTGACAAGCTGGCTCTGGCACAGCCGGGTAACCTTCCGGTCGGCGGAGGCGTGACGTGAGCGAATTCCTCCCGCGGCCCTGCCCCCTTTGCGGCGGCACCGAGACCCGTGCCGAAGTCCAAAGCCTACACCGCGCCGAAACGATGGCGTTCGAAGACGTTCGTCCATATTGGTCGGGGTTATCGCAGGATAAGCGCTTCTTTTCCTATCATCGCTGCGCCGATTGCGGCCTCCTATACAATCCTGTCTTCTTCAACGGGGCGCAATTGGGGGCGCTGTATTCGAACATGGCACCGAACATGGACGTCGTGGCCCGCGATGCGATCGGCGCTACCCAGCGCGGCTATTTCGAGCGCGCGGCGGCGCAGGGCCCGCTGGCGGGCGGCTATCTCGAAATCGGTCCCGACGTCGGTTATATCGTGGCCGAGGCGGCAGGACGCGATGTTTTTGATCATTTCTGGCTGTTCGAGCCCAACCGCGCGGTTCACGACATGCTGCGCGCCGCAGCGGGCGACCGGCCGGTGACGTTGCTGCCCGATATGGAGGATATTTCCGCGGTGCCCGACGCCAGCATCGGGCTCGCGGTGATGGTGCACGTCCTCGATCATCTGCTCGATCCGCGCGCGATGCTCACCCGGCTCCGGGCCAAACTGCGTCCGGGCGGCACGTTGATGATTGTCACGCATAACGAACGGTCCCTGCTACGCACGCTGATGGGGCTGCGTTGGCCGCCCTTCTGCCTCCAGCATCCCGAGCTTTATAATCCCGACACGATGGCCGATCTGCTTGGCCGCGCGGGCTATACCGGCGTGCGCATCGAACGCAGCCGCAATCATTTCCCGGTCGATTTTCTCGCGCGGCAGGCCTTGGAGGCGGTGGGCATCAAGCTCGACCGGGTGCCGCTTCCCAAGGCGACAATCGGTCTCAGGCTCGGCAATATGCTGTCGCTCGCGGGGACTCCGGCTCAGGCGACCGCGCGCACGGGCGTGGAGATCACGGCGGCCGAATAGTCCGCGATCTGTTGGAGCGTAAATGCGCGGGCGTCGCTTCCCGCGGAGACGGCCTTGTGCCAGTCGGCGATCCAGCCGAGCGCCTCTTCGAGCTTCAGCATCGGATGCCAGCCGAGCGCCGCGCGCGCTTTCGAGCTATCGAGCCTCAGCAGTCCCGCCTCGTGCGGGCGCGGACCCGTGTCGGGTATGGCTTCGGGCTCGTCGCCCCATGCGACCTGCAGCCGCTCGACGATCCACGATACCGGTCGCGCATCCTCGTCCGACGGGCCGAAATTCCAGCCGCTCGCAAATTGCCGCTCGCCCGCGAGCAGCCGTTCGGCGAGCATCAGATAGCCGTGCAGCGCCTCGAGCACATGCTGCCACGGGCGCACCGAGCCGGGGGAGCGGATCAATGGCGCGGTGCGCGACAGCATCGCGCGGATAAGGTCGGGAACCAGCCGGTCGTCGGCCCAGTCGCCGCCGCCGATGACATTGCCCGCGCGCGCCGAGGCGAGGAGCGGGCCCGGAGTGTCGAAGAAACTGCTGCGCCATGCCGACACGACCAACTCGGCGCAGCCCTTGCTGTTGCTATATGGGTCGTGGCCGCCCATCGGGTCGCTTTCGCGATAGGGCCAGACCCATTCGCGGTTTTCATAGCATTTGTCGCTGGTGACGCAGACGATCGCCTTGATGCCGGCAACGTGCCGTGCGGCGTCGAGCAGGTGGACCGTGCCCATGACGTTGGTCGCATAAGTCTCGACCGGTTCGCGGTAGGAGAGGCGGACGAGCGGTTGTGCGGCGAGGTGGAAAATGACTTCGGGTGCGCAGGCTTCGACGGTCCGGCGCAGCGCCGCAGCATCGCGCACGTCGCCTTCTACGTGATCGACCAGTTCGTGGACGCGCGCCGCTTCGAACAGGCTCGGCTGCGTCGGCGGGGACAGGGCAAAGCCGGTAACCTGGGCGCCCATATGGTGCAGCCACAAGCTGAGCCAGCTTCCCTTGAAACCCGTATGGCCGGTCACCAGGACGCGACGCCCGGCCCACTGCGATGCCGACGCGGCGTTCACCAGCGTTTCCACGGCGCATCGCCTTTGTTCCACAGCTCTTCGAGATATAATTTGTCGCGCAGCGTATCCATCGGCTGCCAGAAGCCTTCGTGGCGGTAGCCCATTAGTTCGCCGCCGCGCGCAAGCTGTTCGAGCGGACCGCTTTCCCACACCGTGTCGGGCCCATCGACCAGGTCCAGGATCGACGGATCCGCCACGAAGAAGCCTCCATTTATCCGGCCGCCATCGCCCAATGGCTTTTCGTGGAAATCGGTGACCCGGTCGCCGTCGAAGGCGAGCGCGCCGAAGCGTCCCGGCGGGGTGACCGACGTCACGGTTGCGCGCAGTCCGTGGGCGCGATGGAAATCGACCAGTTCGGCGATGTCGATATCGGCGACGCCATCGCCATAGGTGAAACAAAAGGGTTCGTCGGGATCGAGATAGGGGCGGATCGCGGCGAGCCGCCCGCCGGTCATGCTCGTCGGTCCCGTTTCGACCAGCGTGATCCGCCAGGGCTCGCTGCGCGCGTGGTGCACCTCCATGCCGTTGCCGTTGCGCAGGTCGATCGTGACGTCCGACGTGTGGAGGAAATAATTGGCGAAAAATTCCTTGATCAAATAGCCCTTATAGCCGAGGCAAACGATGAAGTCGTTGAATCCGCTTGCGGAATAGATCTTCATAATATGCCAAAGGATCGGCATTCCGCCGATTTCCACCATCGGCTTGGGCTTGACGGCGGTCTCTTCACCGAGGCGGCTGCCAAGGCCGCCGGCCAAAATTACGGTTTGCATCGTCGCTCCACGTCTAGTTCTCGACAGCATGACGGACCCGATGCCTACAGCCCGCAATTCGCCCTGGAAGGTCCTGACCGGACCGGCGGGCTTGTGCCTGATCCTGTTCGTCGCGGCCTTGCTGCGCATCGACGGCGTCGGCTTCGGCCTTCCGGCGCTCAACGATGCCGACGAACCGCTGTTCATGGCGACCGCGGTCGAAATGCTCTCGAAACCGACGCTCAACCCCGGATGGTTCGGCCATCCGGGCACTGTCACCTTCTACTCGTTGATGCTGGTCGTCCTGCTCGTCGGCGGCCTCGGCATCCTGACCGGGCGCTTCGCCGATTTCGACACCTTCGCTGCATCGGTCTACACCGATCCCGGCATCGTCTTCCTGCCCGCGCGACTGATGATGGTGGCTTTCGGCGTCGCCTGCGTGTGGATGACCTGGCGGCTCGGCAAGCAGCTTGGCGGCAATCGGATCGGGCTCGTCGCGGCCGCGATCCTCGCGGTCAATGCGGTCCATATCGAATATTCGCAAATTATCCGTACCGACGTGCAAGCCAGCCTGTTCATGCTGCTCTGCGCGCAGTCGGCGCTGGCGATCGCGCAGGACGGCCGCCGCCGCGACTATCTGTTCGCCGGATTTTTCGCCGGCCTCGCCTGCGCGACGAAATGGCCCGGTGCGGTGGTTGGCGTGACGCTCATCGGCGCCTGCCTTTGTCGCTGGCGATCCGGCGTGGCTGAATGGCGCGACTTCGTGTTTTCGGGCCTTGCCGCGGCCGCGACCCTGTTCGTCGTTTCGCCCTTTCTGCTTATCGACCATGCCACCGTTCTGCAGAATCTGTCGGGCGAGGCGCGCCCGCTGCATCCGGGGGCGACCGGGGGCGGGCTGTTCGACAATCTGGGCTGGTATATTGCCGGGCCGCTTTTCTCGTCGCTGGGAATCGGCGGCCTGCTGCTCGTCGGCGGGGGGCTCGTCTGGGGTGCGGGTGATCGCCATCGCTGGGCGTGGGTTATCCTGCCCTTCTGCCTGACCTTCCTGTGCCTCATCGCGATTCAGTCGTTGCGTTGGGAAAGGTGGATCGTCCCGCTGCTGCCCTTTGCCGCGCTTGCGGCGGCGCGGGCCTTATGTGCCATGGCCGACTGGCTGCCTGCGCCGCGCGCCCGGGTCGCGCTGCCCGTCGCGCTTGGATTGCTCTTGATTCCGATGGTGGTTACCGAACGCCTGGAGGCCGCGGGCAGACGTCAGGACACGCGCCAGGCCGCCTCCGCCTGGCTTCGCGATCATGCACCGCGGGGAAGCCGGATTTTGATCGAAAATCCGGCGTTCGATCTTTTGGACGAGCCATGGCAATTGCTCTACCCGATGGGATCGGCGGGCTGTGTCGATGTGCACGACATGCTCGCCGGCCGGATCGGCCAATCGGAGGTCGAGGATCGGCGACAGGGCGGGGCGATCGTCGATGTCGGCCATGTCGATATGGCGCGGCTGGACAGTTGCCGGGCCGATTTTGCGGTTGTGACCAACCATATTCGCTACCGCGCCGATCGCGTTCATTTTCGCGAGGCGTTGCGGCGTTACGACCGGCTGCTCGCGGGCGGGCGGTTGCGGCTGGTGGTGCGGCCGGAGCCGGGCATCAGTTCGGGCCCCGAAGTTCATATCGTCGAACTTGCCCGCCCGCCGGCTGCGCCGGCCGTGCGTCGCGCGGCCGGATATGATTAGGAACCGCCGGCCTTTTGATTCCCGAACGTCTTTGCGGGCACGCTGAAGGCGGGCCACTGCTTGGCGGCGCCAAGATCGCCGTGCTCTTGTTCAAGCGGCTGGGGGCTCGGCTCGGTGCCCGGCCATTTCGCGGCGGGGCTCGCCAGGGCGACGCACCGGTCGAATCACGATCGATATCTAGCGAAACCCACCGATAGGCGATGACCTTTATCCCCCGCCCGCCACACTCGGTAGCCGCAGCGGGGGATGAGGTTCGTTGTGCACAACAAGAACATTAAGGGAACAAATCCTGCTCGTCAACAGGTTAATTCATGTTCTTCCACCTCGACCGCCCGGTTGACGTGAACGTCAATCGCGATCAATGCATAGCAAGCGAAGGAAAGGGAGTGGGATGGCGGAGCAACCCAAATTCGATCTGACGGGGCGCGTGGCGCTGGTGACGGGGGCGTCCTCGGGCCTCGGCGCGGGCTTCGCCAAGGCGCTTGCCGCCGCAGGGGCCAGCGTTGTGCTCGCCGCGCGCCGTGCCGACAAGCTCGCGGAGCAGGTCGCGGCGATCGAGGCGGCGGGGGGGAAAGCGATCGCGGTCGGCATGGACGTCACCGACGAGGTATCGACCAAGGCCGCCTATGACGCGGCCGAGGCGGCCTTCGGCACCGTCGATACGATCGTCGCCAACGCCGGCGTCGCGACCGAGAAGATGGCGATGGGTCTTTCGGTCGAAGAGGTCGATTTCCTGCTCGCGGCCAATGTCCGCGGCGTGTTCCTGACCGCGACTGAAGGGGCCAAGCGGCTCGACAAGGCGGGCAGCCGCGAGAAGCAGAACGGCCGCATCGTCCTGATCGGCTCGATCACCGCGGAAAAGATTTTCCCCGCGACCTCGGTTTACGGCGCGACGAAGGCGGCGGTGCGCCACCTCGGCAAGGCGCTGGCGCGCGAATGGGCGCGGCGCGGGATCAGCGTCAATGTGATCCAACCCGGCTATTTCGCATCCGAAATGACCGCCGAACTGTTCGAAAGCGATGTCGGCGCGGCAATGGTGAAAAGCTTCCCGCGCCAGCGGATGCGCCCGCCGAGCGACCTTCACGCGCCGCTGCTCCTGCTCTGTTCCGACGCCGCGCTCGGCATCACGGGCAGCGTGATCACCGTCGACGACGGGCAGACGCTGTGAGCGAACTGCTTGTCGAGGCGCGCGGTGCGGTCGAGATCGCGACGCTCAACCGGCCCGAGCGCCTCAATGCGCTGAACGAGGCGCTGGTCGACGAGCTCAATGCCTATTTCGGCAAGCTCGCCGAACGCTCCGATGTTCGCGTCGTGATCCTGCGCGGCGCGGGGCGCGGTTTCTGCGCCGGTCTCGACATCCAGGAAGACCGGTCGAGCGACGAGACGCCGGTGCTTCGCACGCTGCGTACCCAGACCAGCATCGGCAATATCTATCGCAAGATGCGCGCCTGCCCGCAGCCGGTGGTTGCACTCGGGCACGGCGCAGCGTGCGGCGGCGGGCTGTCGCTGTTGCTCGCATCCGACGTGCGTTATGCGGCGCCCTCGTTCCGCTGCAATGCGGCCTATATCCGCATCGGCCTCGGCGGGTGTGACATGGCGTCGAGCTATTTCCTGCCGCGTCTTGTCGGGGCGAGCCTTGCGTCGGAGATGATCCTGACCGGCCGCTTCATCGACGCCGACCGTGCGCTGCGCAGCGGACTGGTCAGCGAAATCGTCGAGGAGGAGGCGTTGTTGGAACGCGGTCTCGCGCTCGCCGACGAAATGCTCGCGACGTCGCCGCATGGCCTTCGCCTGTCGAAACAAGCGCTGAATCTCAACATCGACGCGCCGAGCCTCGATGCGGCGATGGCGATCGAGGACCGCCAGCAAGTGATCCTTTCAGCGACCGAGGACCACCGCGAGGCGCTTGCCGCCTTCCTCGAAAAGCGCTCGCCGCAATATCGCGAGCGATAAGGTTAAGCGCCCGCCTTCACCCCATTGACTCGCCAATATATTGGCATAGTAAGTGTCATATCCCGAGGGGGTGGGAGTGATGGCAGTACGCGGGAGGATCACTAAATGCCGGGTCGCTTAGGCGGGTCCCGGCGTGCTGCCATCATAGCAACCGGCGCGCTGGTCGCCCTGACGCCAGTCCAGGCGCGACCGGCGGAGCCAGCACCGAAGCATCCGAATATCGTCATCCTGCTCGCCGACGATTGGGGATTTTCGGACGTCGGTTCCTTCGGGTCCGAAATGGCGACGCCCAACATCGATGCGTTGGCGCAAGCGGGCACGCGCTTTTCGAACTTCCACGTCGCGGGTTCCTGTTCACCCACGCGGGCGATGCTCCAGACGGGCGTGATGAATCATCGCAACGGGCTCGGCAATATGCCCGAGACGATCCCCGACGAACATCGCGGCAAGCCTGGTTACGACACGGTGATGAACTTTCGCGTCGTCACGATCGCACAGCTTCTGAAAGCGGCGGGTTATCGCACTTACCTGAACGGCAAATGGCATCTCGGCAGCGATGCGAGGCGCCTGCCGCACGCGCGCGGGTACGACCGGGCATTTAGCCTCGCCGATGCCGGCGCCGACAATTTCGAACAGCGCCCGATCGAGGGCCTGTATGACAAGGCGAACTGGACCGAAAATGGCAAGCCGGCCACGCTGCCGAAGGAATATTATTCGTCGCACTTCGTCGTGCAGCGGATGATCGATTATATCGAGGCGGACCGTAACAGCGGCAAGCCCTTCCTCGCCTCGATCAACTTCCTCGCCAACCATATCCCGGTACAAGCACCCGACAGCGATATTGCCCGCTATGCGGCGATGTACCGTGATGGCTGGACCGCGCTGCGTGAAGCGCGGGCGAAACGCGCTGCGGCGCTCGGCATCATGCCCGCGGGGGTGCCGACGGTGACGATGGCGACGACACCCGATTGGAGGAAACTCGACACCGACGAACGCGCGGCGGCGGTGCGCGTGATGCAGGCCTACGGCGGCATGGCGACCGCGATGGACCGAGAGGTCGGCCGGCTCGTCGCGCATCTGAAAGCGACCGGCGATTACGAAAATACGATCTTCGTCTTTCTGTCGGACAATGGCGCCGAGCCCACCAATCCGTTCGGCAGCCTGCGCAATCGGCTTTTCCTCGGCATGGAATATGATCTGGCGACGGCGAACATCGGCCGTCGCGGCAGTTTCTCGGCGATCGGTCCGGGGTGGGCGAGCGCGGCGGCGTCGCCGCTTTCCGGATATAAGTTCACGGCGTCCGAAGGGGGGCTGCGCGTTCCGCTGATCGTCGCGTGGCCGGGCAATGCGAAGATTCGCGCCGGCGCGATAAACGACGGTCTCGCGCACGTTACCGACATCCTGCCGACTCTGATCGAACTGAGCGGCGTGCCGGGTCACAGGGGCGCGTGGCACGGCAAGGCGGTCGAACCCGTCACGGGGCGCAGCTTGGTGCCGATGCTGGAAGGCGCGACGGGCAGCGTCCATGGCGACGCCCCGCTGGGTTATGAGCTTTCGGGCAATGCCGCCCTGTTCCGGGGCGACTACAAGCTGGTGCGCAACCTCGCGCCGGCCGGCGATGGCCGTTGGCGGCTGTACAACCTGAAGCTCGACCCCGGCGAAACGCGCGACCTCGCCGCCGCCGAGCCCGACCGCTTTGCCGCCATGCGCGCCGATTATCGTGCCTATGCAAAGGCAAATGGGGTGCTCGACATGCCGCCGGGCTACACCGCCGACGAACAGATCAATCGTTATGCCTTCGAACAGCAGGGGCGAAGACGGCTCATCCGCCTTGGCCTCTGGACCGGCGGGATCGTACTGGCGCTGTCAGTTCTGGTCTGGGGCTGGCGTCGCCGGCGCCGCGCGCGCCGTATCGATCAGGCGAAAGCCGATGTGATCGGTGCCTAGGCTGCGCTCCTGGAACTGGCGCGCGGCGGGACGGTAACGCGCGCAATAATTGGCGGCGCACAGGAAGCTGCCGCCCTTGATGACATTGTTCTCACCGCCCGCCTTGCTCGTCGTCCATTCCCACACATTGCCGATCAGGTCGTGGACGCCGTGCCGGTCGGCGGGGAAGCAGGCGACCGGTGCTCGGCCGGTGAAGCCGTCGGAGCCGAGGTCGCGTACGGGAAAGGCGCCCTGATAATAATTGGCGAGCGGCTTGCCCGCCTTGTCCACCGGGACGTTGCGGTCGGCGCCGCCGGTTGCCGCGGCGAGTTCCCACTGCTCCTCGCTCGGCAGCGCCTTGCCCTTCCACCGGGCATAGGCGAGCGCATCGTCGTAACCGATCTGGACCACCGGTTCGCGGCCGCGCCCGTCGATGTCCGTGGCTGGCCCGGCGGGGTGCCTCCACTGGGCGCCGACGACCCAGCGCCACCAATTCGGGTTGCCGTCGGTCGGCGCCGTGAACACCGCCGAACCGGGAATCAGCATGTCCGGCGGCGCGCCGGGCAGCTTTGGCGGGTCGCGTTCGGCGAGAGTCTTGTATCCGGTTGTGTTCACAAATTCGGCGAACTCGGCGTTGGTCACCTCGTGCGTCGCGATCCAGAATCCGGGGACACGGACCTCGCGCGCGGGGCCTTCCTCTGGCAGGTGGGCGTCCGCCCCCATGGCGAAGGTCGCGCCGGGAACCCAGACATAATCCTCGGCCGGCATCGCCGGGCACTCGGGCGCCGTCGCCTCGGCCGTCTCGGGCGCCTTCGCCTCGCCACAGGCCGCCAGCGCGCCGAGAAGCGTCGTTGACAGGAACGCAGTCCGTATCGGCATCAAGGTCGTTCGCCGATCGTCGTTATCAGAGAGTCGACCATGTGCATCGTAACCGTTCCCGCTTCCTCGGCCGACAAGCCCTGGTCGTGGCGCAATGTCCGCCAGGTCTGGAACGACAGCGCCGCACACAGCGCCTCGACATGTATCCGGTCGGTCAGCACCGTGCCGGGCAACAGGCGCAGGATCAACTCGCGTTCGAGCATCACTACCTTGGCGTATTGACCCATCAGAAAGGGGGACTGGTATCGCTTGATGTTCGCCGCGAGGCGAAAGGGCAGCGTCGTTTCGAACACGCGGATGCGCCGCCGAACGAGTTCGCGAATATTCGCCTGCCACGGCTGGTCGGGATAGGGCGCCGTCACGAGCGGCATTACGCGGTCGGTGATTGTCGCGGTGATTTCGGCGTAGAGCGAGTCCATATCGTCGAAGTGCCGGAACACGGTGCGCAGCCCGATGCCCGCCTCTTCGGCGACGCGCGCCGCGCTCGGCGCGAGGTCGCCGCCGACGATCAATTCCATCATCGCCTCGACGATGCGCTTGTGGCTGGTCCGGCTGCGCGCGCGGCGGCCATCGACCCGTTCGGGTTCGGTCTTTGCCTTTCTCGATTTGCGCACCCCCGTCGTCATCGTTCCTCCGCTGGCCCAGCTTTGCGGCGGGGTCAAACAATCTTGCATGTCGATCAATATAATGACACATATAGTGCCAATAGTTTTGCGGCAAGCAGGCATCGCTGGGCAGGGGATGAAGGATGAGGAAGCGTTGGGTCGCGCTGGGCGTTCTCGCTTTGATGGGGGCGGGCGGATATTGGGCGTTCGAGGCGAATAAATACCGGCTTCCGGGTGTCATCCAGGACTGGAACGACCCGGTACAGCCCCACCGTCGCGTGGCATGGCAGCAGGGCCCCGCCGAGGCGCCCGAGGGCAAACGCCCGCCCAACATCATCCTGATCGTGGCCGACGATCTCGGCTACAACGATATCAGCCTGAACGGCGGCGGCGTCGCGGGCGGGGTCGTCAAGACGCCAAACATCGACGCTCTCGCACGCGAAGGGGTCAATTTCACCACCGCCTATGCCGCCAATGCGACCTGTTCGCCCTCGCGCGCGGCGATGATGACCGGGCGTTATCCGACGCGCTTCGGTTTCGAATATACCGCGGTGCCGGTCGAGTTTGCGGAAAATCTGGCGCATGGCGAGGGCGTGGGGCCGCACAGGGCGATCTTCCACGACGAGCTGATCACTCCCGATATTCCCGCCTATCCCGACATGGGCGTGCCCGCAAGCGAAGTGACGATTGCCGAGGCGGTGAAATCGGCGGGCTATCACACGCTTCATATCGGCAAATGGCATCTGGGCGAGGCGCCTATGCTCCAGCCGCAGCATCAGGGTTTCGACGAAAGCCTCGCCATTCTCGCGGGCGCGGCCATGTTCCTGCCCGAGGACGACCCCGATACGGTCAACGCCAAGCTGCCGTGGGATCCGATCGACCGCTTCATCTGGGCAAACCTGCGCCATGCCGTGACCTTCAATGGCAGCAAGCGTTTCCATCCCAAGGGACATATGACCGACTATTTCGCCGACGAGGCGATCAAGGCGATCGAGGCGAACAAGAACCGGCCCTTCTTTATGTATCTGGCCTTCAACGCGCCTCACACTCCGTTGCAGGCGACAAAGGCGGACTACGACAAGCTGCCTGAGATCAAGGATCACAAGACGCGCGTTTACGGCGCGATGATCGCGCAGCTCGATCGACGTATCGGCGACGTGATGGCAAAGCTGAAAGACGCGGGAATCGACGACAATACGCTCGTCGTCTTCACCAGCGACAATGGCGGCGCCTGGTATAATGGCATGCCCGACCTGAACGCGCCGTTCCGCGGCTGGAAGGCCACCTTTTTCGAAGGCGGCATACGCACCCCGCTCTTCATGCGCTGGCCAGGTGGAATCGCACCCGGAACGCAGCGTGCCGACGTGACGGGGCATCTCGACATCTTCGCGACGATCGCCGCCGCCGCCGGCGCGGCGCTGCCAGGCGACCGGACCATCGACAGTGAGGATATCCTCGCCGGTCCCGCCAACCGGCCGGCGATGTTCTGGCGCTCGGGCGACTATCGTGCGGTAAGGTCGGGTGACTGGAAATTGCAGGTGACGAAGCGCCCCGAAAAGGCGCGTCTCTACAATCTGGCTGTCGACCCGACCGAGCGCCGTGACCTTGCCGCGACCGATCCGCAGCGCGTCGTCGCGCTTCGCGCGATGATCGAGGCGCAGAATATGGGCATGGCAAAGCCGATCTGGCCGGGGCTCGTCGAAGGGCCGGTGCGAATCGACGTGCCGCTCGATGCGCCGTGGAAGGACGGGCAGGATTATATCTACTGGACCAACTGACCCGCGTCGCGGCTTGTGAAACATCGGTGCGCGGCCTGCAGGCGCTCGGCCGTATCCAGCCCCTGACGCATATCGAACGCGTCGTCGGGGCGCTTCGCCTCCGCGATATCGACGCGATCCATTTCGACCTGATGTACGGATTGCCCGGCAAGTCGCTCGCCGGCCTCGACGCCATCCTCGACGAGACGATCCGCCATGAACCGAGCCGGATCGCGCCCGCGGACGAAGGGACGAACTCGATCCTTCGGAGCTTTGAATGTTCTGGAAAAGCCCGTCCGCGCCTGTTCCGGCCGGCGCGAGCGATGATGGTGCGGTCGAGAAGACTCGAACTTCCACGGCCTTTCGGCCACAACGACCTCAACGTTGCGCGTCTACCAGTTCCGCCACGACCGCACATCATGATGGTCCGGATCGGGTCCGGCACCAGGTAGGAGCGGGCGCCTAGCAAAGCTTTTGGGGTGATGCAAGCGAGCTTCGCAGCTTTTATTTTTGCGGGTGCGAACGACCGCAGCCCCACGCTGCCGTCGTTGTCACCGAACCGACTCCAAAGAGTCATGCAAGTGTCACGGGTCTGGCGTCAGACCGTCATCGAATCACCCTAGTGGCGGCGTCACCGGGGGCGAGTCAGCAATTCTTTGCTCGTCTGCGGCGTGTTTTTCATCAGGGGCGCGACGGCGCACACCGGGAACGGAGATTTTCATGGCGGCTTTCGCACGCATTCGTTTGGTCATGCTCAGCGGCGTGGCCTGTTCCATTCTTGCGGCGTGCGGCGCCGATGGCGTCGCGTCGCCGGGCGAGGGCGTGATTGTGATTCCCGCGCCGACCCCGACGCCCACCCCGACGCCGACCCCCACCCCCACGCCGACCGGCGTGACTCCGGCCGCGAACTGCCCGACGATCGCCGGCGCGGACCAGTTGACCGACCTCGGCACGATCACCGGTAACGAAGGAACCTGGCGCAACTGCGGCTTCCCCGCGCGCTTTAACTCGACCACCGCCATCCCGAAGGTGGACGGCGTCATCTATTCGCTGCCCGGCCGTGTCGATGTCGGCACTGACCAAGGCGCGGCGAGCACCAATACCGTCGCGACGCTGACGATCGATCCGGGCGTCACCATCTTCGGTTCCACGGGCGTGTCCTACCTTGTCGTCAACCGCGGCAACCGCATCGACGCCGTCGGCACCCCGACGCAGCCGATCGTCTTTACCGGTCGCGGTAACGTCGTCGGTTCCGCGGGTGACGACACGTCGCAGCTGTGGGGCGGTATCGTCCTGCTCGGCCGCGCGCCGGTCACCGACTGTCTCGCGCCGGGCGCCGCCGAAGGCACAGTCGCTTGCGAACGCGACACCGAGGGCACGTCGAACGCGCTCTATGGTGGTGCGCAGCCCGCCGACAATTCGGGCCGCATGTCCTATGTCCAGATCCGCTATTCGGGCTTCATCCTCAGTGCCGACAAGGAACTGCAGGGTCTGACCCCGTCGGGCGTCGGTTCGGGCACGCAGATCGACCATATCCAGATCCACAACAGCTCGGACGACGGCATGGAAGTTTTCGGCGGCCGCCCGAACTTCAAGCATATGATCGTCACCGGGGCCGAAGATGATGCCTTCGACACCGACGTCGGGTACAAGGGCAATATCCAATATGCGATCGCAATCGGCCGCGCCGGCGGGACGGTTGGCGACTCGATGATGGAAATCGACTCGGACGGCAATGAACAGGCCGTTCCGCGTCAGAATGTCACTATCTCGAACTTCACCTTCATCCACCGCAACGCCACCAACAGCAATGCGGCCGCCATCCGCATCCGTGGCGGTGCCGACTATACGTTCGCGAACGGTCTGATGACGAGCGACACCTCCTGCATCCGCATCGACAACACGTCGACGACGCAGACGGCGGGCGCCGACGAACAGGGGCCGCCGCGCTTCTTCTCGGTGTCGCTGAAATGCAGCGCCGCGCGACCGTTCCGCGGTGGCGGCAGCCAAGGGACGGCAGTGACCGACGCCGAAGTTCAGGCGATTTTCAACGCGGGGACGAACAACCGCTTCGACTATGCGCCCGGCCTGACCAGCCTGTTCATCAACGGCGCGACCGAGACGGGTTTCACCGCGATCGACGCCAAGACGATCAACGCCTTCTTTGACACCACGGCCTATGTCGGCGCCGTCCGCGACGCCAACGACACCTGGTATCAGGGTTGGACCTGCAACTCGGCGACGGCGGACTTCGGCACGTCGAGCGGCAGCTGCAGCGCCATCCCGACGACCTGATCGCTCGCGATCCAAACGGGGAGCGGGCACGCCTGACGGGCTGGCCCGCTCCCTTCCTGCATATACCTTGGGGATTTTCACCATGACCAAGCGGCCGATCTTCGCCAGCCTGCTTCTCCTTAGTTCCGCGCTCGTCGCGCCGGCCGCGCTCGCGCAGGACGCCAGCGCCGAACCCGCTGCCGATACGCCGCCCGCCGCCGATGAAGCGACTGACGACGATGCGGCAGCGCCCGAAGAAGAGGCGGACATTTCGATTCCCGGCGGCGCCGATACCGAAATCGTCGTTACCGGCCGCTACACCCCCAATATCGTCCGTGCCACGCCCGAAGTCGTGTCGTCGCTTTCGTCGGCCGACATTGCGCGCACGGGCGAAGGCGATATTTCGGGCTCGCTCCAGCGCGTGACCGGCCTGTCGGTGGTCGGCGGCGGCTTCGTCTATGTCCGCGGTCTCGGCGACCGCTATTCGCTCGCCCTTTTGAACGGCTCGCCGTTGCCGAGCCCCGAACCCTTGAAGCGCGTCGTCCCGCTCGACATCTTTCCGACCAACGTCATCGACTCGACGCTGGTGCAGAAGAGCTTTTCGGTGAACTTCCCCGGCGAATTCGGCGGCGGCGTGATCAACCTCACGACCAAGGCTACCCCGCGTGAGACCTTCCTCACGTTCTCGGGCGGCATCGGCTGGGACAGCGAGACGACCAACGAACTCGGTTATACCTATTATGGCAGCGACAGCGACTGGACGGGATTCGACGACGGGACGCGCGACGTTCCGCCGCTGCTGCGCGCCGCGCTGAAAAGCGGCAAGCCGATCCTCGAAGGCGCCGACTTCAGCCAGAACGACCTCGAAGCGATCGAAATGGAGCTGGTGAACGCCGAAACCACGTTGCTGCAACAGAATAACCATATCCCGGTGAACTGGTCGGCGGGGATCACAGGCGGCACGACGATCCAGCTTCCCGATGGTGAACTCGGGATCATCGCGACCGCGGGGATCAGCAACAAGTGGCGGACGCGCGATACCTTGCAGCAAACCTCGGTCAACGCCGACCTGTCGGGTGACCCGCAGACGAGCTACAACCGCGTCATCACCGACAATCGCGTGGTGGTGAACGGGCTGCTCGGCTTCGGGCTCGAACTCGGCGATCACAAGATTCGCTGGACCAACCTCTATATTCGCGACACGCTGAAGCAGGCGCGCCTCGCCCTCGGCACCGACGCCAACCAGTCGGACCGCGACATCATGAAGCAGGACACGGCCTGGTACGAGCGCCAGCTGATCAATACGCAGCTTGTCGGCGAATTCAAATTCGACCGGCTGAAGCTCGATCTGCGCGGCGCCTACGCCAATTCGCAGCGTGAGGCGCCCTATGAGCGCGGCTTCACTTATGTCCGCACCAACCAGCCGGGCGATCCGGTGGGTGACAAATTCGTCAACGATCTCGGCGGCAACCGCGGCGACGCGACGATCGCCTTTTCGGACCTCAACGAGGATCTGTGGTCGGGCGGCGTCGACCTGTCGTACGAACTGGCGCCGCGGATCACCGCGACGGTCGGTTATGCCTATACCGACACGCACCGCATTTCGGAACGCCGGACCTTCCAGTTCCGCGCGTCGAACCTGCCGATCGCGGTGCAGCAACTGCGCCCGGACTATCTGCTCTCCGACGCGACGATCCAGCTGTACGACATCTCGCTGCTCGAAACCTCGGCGCAGGACGGCACGGCGGCATTCGATGCCAACCTGACCACCCATGCAGGCTATGCCCAGGTGCAGGCCGAGTTGGTAGCGGGCGTAAACGTCAACGCCGGCGTGCGCTACGAAGAGGCGAAGCAGACCGTCGTACCGATCGACCTGTTCGGCACCGGGTCGTCGGCGATCGTCGAGACGAACCTCGACAATGATTACTGGCTCCCGGCCGTCACGCTGACCTGGGAAGTCGCGCCCGACATGCAGCTGCGCGTCAACGGGTCGAAAACGATCGCCCGCCCGCAGTTCCGCGAGCTGGTGGCACAGGTCTATCAGGATCCCGAATCGAACCGTCTGTTCCGTGGCAACCCGTCGCTGACCGACAGCGAGCTGTGGAATGCCGAAGCGCGTTACGAATGGTATTTCGACAAGGATCAGCGCCTGACGGTCGCCGGCTTCTACAAGTCGATCGACAATCCGATCGAAACCTACACTTCGATCTCGGACTCGTCGGTGAACAGCAGCTATGCCAACGCGCCGAAGGCGACGCTTTATGGCGCCGAGCTTGAAGTGCAGAAATATCTTCCGCTCGACACGCTGTCGGATTCGCCTTTCTGGCAAAGCCGCCGCCTCGTGCTGATCGGCAACTACACCTACACCAAATCGGAGATCAAGGTCGGCGACAGCGACACGACCGTCATCAACGGCGTGGTCCAGAATGCCGCCAACTTCTTCTTCGACGGGGCGCCGCTCACCGGCCAGTCGGACCATCTGGTCAACTTCCAGATCGGGCTGGAGGATCAGGACAAGCTGTCACAGCAGACCCTGCTCTTCACCTATGCCAGCCCGCGCGTGACCAGCCGCGGTCCGTCGGGCCAGCCCGACCTCAAGGAAAAGCCCGGCATCCAGCTCGATTTCGTGGCGCGGCAGGGGGTCAACCTGCTCAACAAGGAGATCGAGCTGAAGTTCGAGGCGCGCAATCTGACCGGACGCAATTATCAGGAAGTCCAGACCTCGGGCGACAACAAGGTCTATTTCAACCGTTACAAGCTGGGCCGCACCTTCTCGCTCAGCGCGTCGCTGAAGTTCTGATAAGGGGGAAGGCCTCTCTCCGCACGGGGAGAGGCCATTTCCACCGCACCGGACTCGCCCGGCTGACAAAAAACTGTAATCTTGCCGTCAACTGATTGTCATCAATCGCCCCTAGGCGATTCGCGAACACGGCCTTTCAGTTGGGGGACAGGGAATATTTCATGGCAACGCTGATGTCCGGATCGGCCGTTCGGTTGCCGCGCGCGCTGCCTTCCTGGTTGCGCCTGGCGAAGCGGAGCCGGCGTCAGATCTGGCCGGCGCTGCTCGCCGGCCTGCTCGGCGCGCTTTTGATCTGGCAATGCGTTCGCTTGCTCTGGGTGCTCTTCACGCCATTGTCGCCGCTCGGGGCGTGGCAGCCGCAGGCGGCGGTCATCGTATCGCCGGCCGAACGGCGTGCGCTGTTCACCAGCCTCGACCCCTTTTTTCGCACCAATGCGCAGGGACCGGCTTCGGCGACGGTCACCGCGCTCGGCCTCACCCTGTTCGGCGTCAACATCAATGAAGCCACCGGCAGCGGTTCGGCGATCATCGCCGGCGAGGACGGGGTGCAGACGAGCTATGCGGTCGGCGACGAGATCGCACCCGGCGTCACGCTCGCCGGTGTCGCCTTCGACCATGTGCTGCTCGACCGCGGCGGCGCGCGCGAAAGCCTGTTCCTCGACCAGAGCGGCGCGGCGCCCGTGGCCGGCGCCCCAGGCGCGCTTCCGGCACCGACGCCGGAGATCGGCGCGACGCCCGCTGCCGGCAGCGGAGAAATGACCCCCGCGGCGATCAAGGCCGGCGTCGCCTTCGCACCGCGCACCGAGGAAGGCCGCGTGACCGGTCTGGTCGTCCAGCCGCAGGGCGACGGTGCCAGCTTCCGCGCCGCGGGCCTGCGGCCCGGCGATGTCGTCCGCTCGGTGAACGGGCGCCCCATCACGTCGGTCAGCGACGTCGCGGCGCTTGGCAATCAACTCGTCCCGGGAGCCCGCATCGCGCTCGAGGTCGAGCGCGGCGCCAGCGTCGTTCCTGTCGCCATCTTTCTTTCGAAATAGGTATTATGCGCCTCAAACTTTCCCTCATGCTCGCCGCCGCGCTCGTTTCGGCCATTCCGGGTCCGGCGCAGGCGCAATATACGCTCAACGTGCGCGATGCCGATATCCGCGCCTTCATCCAGGACGCAGCGCGGATCACCGGGCGCACTTTCGTCATCGACGGGCGCGTCAACGGCAAGGTATCGGTCGTGACCGACCGGCCGCTGTCGCGCAGCGAATATTTCGAGATTTTCCTCGCCACACTGCGCTCGAACGGCCTCGTGGCGGTGCCGGGTCCGAACGGCAGCTACCGGGTCCAGCCCATCGACGGCGCCGCGGCTCAGCCCGGCCGGATCGGCAGCGGCGGCGCGGCGCAGAACCAGTTCGTCACCGAAATCATCCGCCTCAAGCATATCGACGCCGTCGCCGCGGTCGAAACGCTGCGCCCGCTCGTCAGTGCGCAAGGCTCGCTCACCGCGAACCGCAACGCCAACAGCCTCGTCGTCGCCGACTTTGCCGACAATATCCGCCGTATCCGCGCGCTCGCGAGCAGCATCGACCGCGACAGCTCGACCAGCCAGATCGTCACGCTGAAAAATGCAGGCGCGCGCGAAATCGCCGCCGCGCTCGCCGCGCTGGTGCCGGCGGCGGGCGAGGGCGCGCGCGCACCGCTCGCGATCGTGCCGATCGACAGCAGCAACGCGATTGCGCTCAGGGGCGACCAGGCGCTTGTCGCACGCTTCGTGTCGATGGCGAACGATCTCGATGCCAAGGCGGCGGGCGGGACCGAACTGCGCGTTTACTGGCTCGAACATGCCAATGCCGAAACCTTGCTCCCGACGCTTCAGCAGTTGATCGGCGGCGGCAGCGATCCGGCGCAGAAAGCAGGCCTGCCGCCGGCGTCATCCTCGACCTCATCGTCGGGTAGTAGCGGCACGCCGGCCCCGGCGGCTGCCGCCGCGCCCACCTCGACCTCGATCGGGGCCGGAGGCAGCGGCAGCATCTCGACCCGCGGTCCCGCCATCGTCACGCGCTACGAAGGCGCTAACGCGATCATCGTCGCGGCGAACAGCGAGGTGCAGCGCATGCTCGGCGAGCTGATCCGCCAGCTCGACAGCCGGCGGCAACAAGTGCTGGTCGAGGCGATCGTCGTCGAAATCGGCGACGATGCGGCCAAGCGGCTCGGCGTCCAGTTCCTGCTTGGCGGCAAGAATATCCCGTTCGTCGCGACCAGCTACAGCAATGCGCAGCCGAATATCCTGACGCTGGGCGGCGCCTATGCAGCGAACGAGTTGTCACAGCAGACGACGACGGTGAACGGCAACACGACGGTCACGCAGACGAACAGCTCGCTTGGCAACAGCCTGCAGGAAGCGGCGGCCGCGTCGCTGCTGACCGCGACTGGCGGTTTCGCGGGCTTCGCGGGCGATATTGGCAAAAATACGGTGTTCGGCGCAATCATCAACGCGGTGAAGTCGGACACCACGTCGAACCTGCTTGCGACCCCGCATATCGTCACGCTCGACAATCAGGCCGCGAAATTCCTCGTCGGGCAGGAAGTGCCGATCACGACGGGCGAGGCGCTCAGCGACAATTTCGACAATGCCTTCCGGACCGTCCAGCGCGAGGAGGTCGGCATCAAGCTCGACGTCACGCCGCAGGTCAATGGCGCGGGTGAGGTGAAGCTGTTCCTGCGGCAGGAGGTGTCGAGCGTTGCGGGCCCCGTTTCGTCGCGCAACAGCGACCTCATCCTCAACAAAAGGTCGTTCGAAACCGTGCTGACCGTCGACGACGGCGAAATCCTCGCGATCGGGGGGCTGCTCAACGACGACGAGCGCCGGACGATCGAACGAATCCCGCTGCTCAGCGATATCCCGCTGCTCGGCGAGTTGTTCAAATCGCGCAGCCGGACCCGGTCGAAGACCAATTTAATGGTCTTTATCCGGCCGACGATCCTGAAGAGCCGTGAGGACAATGCCGCGCTCACCGCGCGTCGCTATGGCTATGTCCGCGACTTCCAGCTGCAACGCAATCCGGGAGAAGAGCCCCCGATCGATACGCTCGTTCGCGACTATCTGGGCACTGTGCCGCCGGTCCCGAGCGATCCGATGGCGTCCGACGTAACGGTGGGCCCTGCTGCGGCCCCGGCCATGCGGGGCGACGGGCGCGCGATTACCCCCATCGACGTCCCGCCATCGGTCCCGCAACAGCCTGTGCCGCCGACCGGAGAATATCCGTGACCGACAGCGAAAGCGCGGCGCCGCCCCCGGCGCCGGTCGATATCCCCTATGGCTTTGCCCGGACGCACGGCGTCGTCATCGCCCCGGGCGACGATGGCGTCTGGCTTGCGACGCTGCGCGAAGGCAGCGACCCGGCGGTGCTGATCGAGGTGAAACGCTATCTGGCGCAGCCGCTGCGCGTGGCGGCGGCAAGCGGCGCCGATTTCGACCGGCTGCTGTCGGATCATTACGCGGTCGACAGTTCTGCCGCCGCGATGGCGGGGTCGCTCGACGGCGGCGATCTCGATCTCGGCATCCCCAGCGCCGAGGACCTGCTCGACAGCGCCGACGACGCCCCCGCGATCCGCCTGATCAACGCGATCATCGCCGAAGCGGTGCGGCAGGGGGTCAGCGATATCCATATCGAGCCCTATGAAAGCGGGCTCGTCGTGCGGATGCGCGCCGACGGCGTGCTGCGCGAGCATTTGCGCATGCCGCCGCATGTCGCGCCTGTCGTCGTCAGTCGCATCAAGGTGATGGCGCGCCTCGACATCGCCGAACGGCGCGTGCCACAGGACGGGCGCATCGGGCTGACGCTTGCGGGCAAGGCGGTCGACGTCCGCGTTTCGACGCTGCCCAGCCGCGCGGGCGAACGCGTCGTCATGCGTATCCTCGACAAGGATGCGGCGGGGATCGACTTCGACGTCCTTGGCCTTTCGGGCGCCGCCGACCAGATATTGCGCGAGGCGCTGGCCGAACCCAACGGCATCATCCTTGTCACCGGGCCGACCGGTTCGGGCAAGACGACCACGCTCTATGCGGCGCTCAAACAGCTCAACGATGGCCAGCGCAATATCCTGACCGTCGAGGACCCCGTTGAATATGCCGTCGACGGCGTCGGCCAGACGCAGGTTAACAGCAAGGTCGGGCTCGATTTCGCCGCGGGTCTCCGCGCGATCCTGCGCCAGGATCCCGATGTCGTGATGGTCGGCGAAATCCGCGACCGCGAAACCGCCGATATCGCGGTGCAGGCCTCGCTGACCGGACACCTTGTCCTCTCGACCGTCCATACCAATGATGCGGTCGGCGCGATCACGCGCCTCAAAGACCTCAAGGTCGAACCCTTCCTGCTCGCCTCGACGCTGCGCGCGGTGCTTGCCCAGCGGCTGGTGCGCAAACTCTGCGATCATTGCCGTGAGCCGGTGCAGGCCGACAATAGCGTCGCGGCCATCCTCGGGCTCGATATCGGTACGGTCATCTGGCGCCCCAAGGGCTGCGACCAGTGCGGCGGCACGGGCTTCAAGGGTCGGATCGGGGTGTTCGAGGCGATCAAGGTCGACGAAACTGTCCGCCGCTATATTTATGCGGGCGGCGACGAGGCGATGATCGCGAAACACGCTTTTCTGAAATCGCCGACGCTCGCCTCGGCGGCGCGTTCGATGGTCGCAAAAGGACTGACGACCGCCGAGGAAGCGATCCGCATCGCGCGGCGCGAGGATGTCGATGCCTGATTATCGCTATGTGGCGATCGATCCCCAGGGCCGCGAACGCAAGGGGCGATTGACCGCCGCGACCGACGATGCGGCGCGCGCCGACCTGATCCGCCGCAGATTCCATATCGTTGCCGTCGAGGCTGCGGGCGCGAAGCCCACGCGACGGTCGTTGCTCGCCTTTCGGAAGAACAGCCTCAGCAGCAAGGAACTCGCGCTGTTTACGCGCCAGCTTGCGACGCTCGCCGAAGTCGCGCCCCTCGAAGAGGCGCTGCGCACGCTGACCCGGCAAAGCGAAGCCGAAAGTGCGCGCGCCGTCATCGGCGAAGTTCATGCGGGCCTGCTCGAAGGCCGCCGCCTCGCCGACGCGATGGCGCGCCAGCCGGCCAGCTTTCCCTCGCTCTATCGCGCGATGGTCGCGGCGGGCGAAACGACGGGCAGCCTTACGACGATCCTCGCGCGGCTCGCCGACCTGCTCGAACGGCAGGCGGAGGTGCGCGGCAAGCTCATCGCCGCGCTCGCCTATCCTGTCGTCCTCGCGGTCGTCGCGATCGGCGTCGTCGCCGCGCTGATGATCTTCGTCGTCCCGCGCGTCGTCGAACAATTCACCGATGTCGGCCAGCAACTGCCCTTCCTGACCCGCGCGGTGATCGCGATTTCGGGCTTCGCCGCGAACTGGTGGTGGCTGATCGCGCTCCTGATCGCCGCCGCGATTTTCGGCTGGGTATCGGCGATGCGCCGCCCGGCGTTCAAGGCGGCGGTCGATGCGCGCCTCCTGCGTCTGCCGCTGTTCGGCCGCCTGCTTCGCGATCTTTACGCCGCGCGCTTTGCGCGGACGCTGTCGACGATGGTGTCGAGCCGCCTGCCGCTCGTCGAAGGGCTTAAACTGACCGTGCCGACGATCCGCAACGCCGCGCTGGCCGGCGCGACGGCGAATATCGTCGATCAGGTGCGCGCGGGCGGCGGCCTGTCCGCGGCGCTTCGCGATGCCGGCGTTTTTCCGCCCCTGCTCGTCTATATGACCGCCAGCGGCGAAAGCGCGGGCCGGCTCGAAGTCATGCTCGAACGCGCGGCCGATTATCTCGAACGCGAATTCGACCGGTTTACGGCCGCGTCGATGGCGCTTCTCGAACCTGTCATAATTGTCGTTATGGGGTCGTGTGTCGCCCTCATCATCCTCGCCATCCTGCTGCCGATCCTCCAGCTGCAGAACCTAGCCGGACTATGAAAATGTCGCTGATGAAGCTAATCTTCCGCCTGATGCTCGATACCTCCTATTCTGATCGGCCCCTGGCACCGGTCCGGCGCGGCAAGTCGGACGAGCGCGGCTTCACGCTGACCGAGTTGATGGTCGTCATCTTCATTATCGGCCTGCTTGCCACGGTCGTCATGATCAACGTCCTGCCCAGCCAGGACCGCGCGATGGTGACGAAGGCAAAAGCCGATATTGCGACGCTCGAAAATGCGCTCGAACAATATCGCCTCGACAATCTGGCCTATCCGCCCTCGACCGACGGGCTCAATGCGCTCATCACCGCTCCGCCTGCGCTTGCGCAGCCCGAGCGCTATCGTCGCGGGGGCTATATCAAGAAACTGCCCGCCGACCCTTGGGGGCGCCCCTATAATTATCAGGCGCCGGGGCCGAACGGGAAGGCGTTCGATGTCTGGTCGCTCGGCGCCGACGGCGCCCCTGGCGGGACCGACGATAATGCGGATATTCGCAGCGACAGCTAAGGCGCAGGCGCGTCCCCGACCGAACGGCTTCACGCTTGTCGAACTGATGGTCGTACTCGCGATCATGGCGCTCGCCGCGACCGCGGTCGTGCTCACCATTCCGGGCGAGGAACGCACCGTGCGCAGCGAGGCCGATCGTCTTGCCGCGCGTCTTGCCGCCGCGCGCGACGTCGCGGTGATCGAGGGGCGCAGCGTTACGGTCAATTTCGCGCCGTCGGGCTATGGCTTCGAACGACGGATTTCGGGCGCATGGCAGCCGCTGCCGGGGCGTGCCTTTGAACGGCGCAACTGGCCCGGCGACGTGCATTTTTCTGCGGGTAACGGCCAGGGCGCGGCGCGCATCCTGTTCGACCGCGTCGGGGTCAGTCCGACGCCGCAGGTCATCATTCTCGCCGGCGGCGACGCGCGCGAGGTCGTGCGCGTCTCGGCGACGGGGGAGGTCAGCCGTGACTGATGGCGCCGATACCGATTTGCCGCCGGGCGATCGCGGCTTCACTTTGCTCGAGATGCTCGTTGCGCTCAGCATCATCAGCATCGCGGCGCTGACGCTCGTGCGGCTCGATGCCTATGCCGTGCGCTCGGCCGGCGATCTTGACGAAACGACGATGGCGGGGATCGTCGCCCAGAACCGCGCGGTCGAACTCTGGACGGACCCCGCGCCGCCGACGATCGGCAACAGCGCAAGCCTCGTCGCCAACGCCGGCCGCAACTGGCGCGTCGAACAGCGCGTTGCAAGGACCGCCGATGATGCCCTGCTGCGCATCGACCTGCTCGTCCGCCCCGAAAGCGGCAACGGGCAGGCGGCGCTGACGATCATCCGGCCGAGCCGATGAGGGATCAGCGCGGCTTTACCCTCGTCGAGATGCTCGTCGCGCTCTCGATCTTCGCTGCGATCGCGGCGATGGGCGTCACGCTGCTGCGCAGCAGCGTCGATACGCAGGACGCGGTGCAGGAACGATTGAAGGCGATGGCCGGGATCAACCGGCTGCGCGCCGTGATGGCGAACGATCTCGCCCAAGCGGTACAGCGCCCGACGCGCGGTCCGGCGGGCGAGGCCATCCCGGCGTTCGCCGGCTCCTCGACCGGTTTTGCCTTTGTCCATGGCGGCGCGGCATCGCTCGACGGCGGCCCGCGCGCGAATGTCGAACGGGTCGGTTATGCGTTGGTCGGCGGCGAGTGGCGGCGCGCGACGCAGCCGATGCTCGACGGTACGTCGCTGGGCGACGGCGATCGGCTGGTCGGAGATGTCAGGGGCATTGCGGTTCGCTATCGCAACGAAAACGGCAATTGGAGCGATAGCTGGACGTCCGATCCCGGCGATCGGTTGCCGCGCGCGGTCGAGGTGCGGCTGACGCGCACCGGCCGCGAGGCGCTCACCATGTTGTTCTTGACCGCGCCAACGCTGCCGCCGCCGCCCGTTGCAGGGACCCCGGCATCATGAGGTGGGGGAAGGCGGACGAGCGCGGCGCCGCGTTGCTGACCGTGCTGCTGCTCGTCGCCGTGATGGCGGTGATCGCCGCAACGGCGCTCGATCGGCTGACGCTCGCGACGCGCATCGCCGGCAGCGCCGCGACGGTCGATCAGGGTCGCGCCTATGCCTTCGCTGCCGAACAGATCGCGCTGCGCCGCGTCGCGGACCTTGTCGGGCGCGATCCTGCGAAGCTGACGCTCGCTGGCAATTGGCTCGGGCGCGATTTCACGCTGCCGCTTCCGGGAGGCGAGGGTCGGGCAAAGCTCGCCGATGCAAACAATTGCTTCAATCTCAACAGCCTTGTCGCCGAAACCATACCCGGACGCTTGAGCCAACGGTCGGGGTCGATGCGCCAGTTCGGCGAACTGATGACATTGCTCGGCATCGATCCCGGACAGGCGCAGTCGATTGCCGGCGCCGCGGCGGACTGGATCGACAGCGACAGCAACGAAGGACCGCTGGGCGCGGAGGACAATGCCTATCGTGCGATGGAGGGTTCCTATCTGCCTGCCAATCGCAAGATGGCCGATGTCAGTGAGTTGCGCGCGGTGCGCGGCGTCACCCCGAAAATCTATGCGCGGCTGAAACCCTGGATCTGCGTGTTGCCGGCGACCGATCCGGTGCGGCTTAACGTCAACACGCTCGCGCCCGAACAGGCGCCGCTGGTCGCGATGTTGGTGCCCGGCGAAATCACCGTCGCCGAGGCGCGGGCGGCGCTGGCGGCGCGACCCGCGGGCGGCTATGGCAGCAGCGTACGATTCTGGGAGGCGGGTCCCTTGGCTGGACGAAAACCGTCGCCCGATGTGGCCGAACAGGCCGGGGTGACCAGCCGCTGGCTGGCGCTGACGACGAATGTGACGATGGGGGACGGTTTCTTGACCGCAGTTTCGCTGATCGATGCCAATGGTGGCGCGCCTTCTGCCGGCGCCGCGGCTCCGACGATTGTGCGCCGCGACTGGGGCGAGGCCGACTGAGATGACGCGCACGCTGGTGATCTGGCTGCCGCCGCTGGCGGCGCTCGACGAAGGGACGGCCGAGGATTCCGCCTGGTTGCGCGTCGACGACGGCGTCATCGTCGATAGCGGGCAGGATAACGGCTGGGTGGAAGCATGGGAGAAACCCCGCGACGACAGCGCCGACGAGCGCCTCGTCGCGCTTGCACCGGCTGCCGACGTACCTTTGCGCTGGCTCCACTATCCCGATGCCGCGCCCGCGCAGGCTGCGGCCGCCGCGCGTATCGACGCGCTGAAAGCCAGCCTGGGCGATGCATCGGCGCTGCACGTCGTCGCGGGCGAGCCCGCTGGCATAGGGCAGGCGGTTCCGGTCGCCGTGACGACGCATGCCGCGATGACGGCGTGGACGGAGTGGTTGAAGGCGCGCGAACTGACGCCCGCTGCGATCATCCCGGCCGCCGCCGCCGTGCCCCCGCCCGACCCCGAGGCGCTGTGGACGGCCGAGGTCGGCTATGAGCAGGTCATACGCTCTACCGACCGGGCGTGGGTGTCCGATCCCGAGCTCGATCCGCTGATCGCGGGCCATCGTGGCATCGCGCCGCTCGATGCCGACCGGATGCGCGAGGCGCTGCTCCTAACGCTCGCGGCGCCGCCGCTCGATTTGCTCAGCGGGGGGTGGAAACCCAAGCGCAGCTGGTCGGTCGATTCGGCGATGCTGCGGCGCGTAAAGTGGCTGGGGATCGCGCTGCTCGTCGTCAGCTTGCTCGTCCCCATCATCTATGCGTTGCGGCTTGCCTCCGATACGGCGCGCGCCGACGACGCGGTGGTCGCGATGGCAAAGAAGGCCGGAGTGACGGCGCCCGACGCCGCGGCTGCAGAAGCCGAACTCGACCGTCGTCTCGCCGCCGCCGGTGGCGGGCCGCTCGCCTTTTCGGTTCCCGCATCGGCGCTCTATGACGCGATGGGCGACGCGCCGGGCGTGACGCTCAAGACGTTGTCGCACCGGACCGACGGCACGCTGACGACGACGCTTGCGGCGCCGCGGGTCGAGGATATCAACAAGGTTCTTCTGGCGCTGCAGGCGCGCGGATACCGCATCACCGCCCAGCCGATGGCGGGCAGCGATGGGCAGCAGATGGCCAATATCACGATCCGGGCGGTACCATGACCGAGCGACTGAAAAATTGGTGGGCCGGGCTGTCGCAGCGCGAACGCTGGCTCGTCGGTATCGCCGGCGTGCTTGCCGCGGGCGTTCTACTCTGGGGGCTGGGGCGCCCCGCGGTCGCGGCGTTCGGCGATCTCGAAAGCCAGCATCGCGCCGCGATCGAACGCGAAGGCCGGGTGGGCGCAAAGGTGCAGTTGCTTGCACAGCGCCCCGCCCGATCGGTCGCTGGGGCGGTCGACGCGGTCGCGATCGACCAGTATCTCGCGCAATCGGCGGGCGAGATCGGTCTGACGCTCGACCGTAACGAGGCGCGGGGCAGCGGACAGGCGGCGATCGCCATCGCCACCGCAAAGGCGCCGGTTCTGACCGACTGGCTCGCGTCGCTCGAGGGGCAGGGGTTCATCGTCGACCAGCTGACGATCACGCCGGCTGCCGACGGCACCGTTGGTTTGACCGCCGAGCTGCGAAAGGCCGGCCAATGAGCGCGCGTCGGCGCTGGATCGTTGCGGCGGCGCTGTTCGCGCTGCTGCTCCTTGTCGCGACCTTCCCGATGCGGCTTGCGCTCGCATGGTCGGGCGCAACCGACGCGGGCATCACCGCGCGCGACGTGCGCGGCTCGGTATGGTCGGGCGAACTCGTCGACGCGCGGCTGGGCGCCTTGCCGCTTGGCACGGTGCGCGCCGCCCTGTCGCCGCTCGCGCTGCTCGGCGGCGATGTCGAACTGGCTTTCTCGCGTACCGACGACCGTCTCGGCGCGCTCGCGGGCCGCCTCCATGGCAGCGACCCGCGCGGCGTTTCCGAAGTGAACGGCGCGACATCGATGTCGGGCGGTCTCGGCATGATTCCCGTGGACACGCTCCGCTTCGAAGGGGCAACGATCCAGTTCGACGCTGCGGGCAAATGCGCGCGTGCGGCAGGGCGCATCCAGCTTGCGGTGACGGCGCCCATCGCCGGCCTGGACTTGTCGCGCGGGCTGTCGGGTCCGCTGCGCTGCGCCAACGGACGCGCGCAGGCGGCGCTTGCCAGCCAGTCGGGTATGGAACGGCTGACGCTGTCGTTCGATGGCAGCGGGGCATATCGCGCGCAGTTCGCGATCAATGTCGACCGCGACCCCGCGATGGCGGCGGCGCTCGCGGCGCTGGGATTCAGGGCGGGTTCGGGCGGGTTCGTGCTGACGACCTCGGGCCGCTTCTGACGTGCCCCTCCTCGACGCCTTGCCCTTTGGCAAGGGCGTCGCCTTTGCCGCGCTCGTCGGGCTCGTGCTGGGCAGTTTCATCGCGACATTGGTCCTGCGCTGGCCGGCGGGGCGCTCGGTGCTCGGGCGGTCGCATTGCGACGGATGCGGGCGGGGACTCGGTGGGATCGAACTGGTTCCGCTCTTGTCCGCGGCGATCCTGCGCGGACGATGTCGAACGTGCGGCGCGGCCATCGACCCCTTTCACTGGCGGGTCGAATTGGGTTCGGCGCTGATCGGCTTATTTGCTCTGTCGATCCTCCCCGGAACGGCAGGTTGGCTGTGGGCGCTGTTCGGCTGGATGTTGTTGCCGCTGACGCTTCTCGACGCGCGTCATTTCTGGTTGCCCGACCGGCTGAGCGCGGCGCTTGCTGTCGCCGGACTCCTGTTGGCAGGCCCGATGCTCGGAACCTCCCTGCCTGACCGCTGGATCGGCGCGCTGGCGGGGGGCGGCCTGCTCGCGCTGGTCGCCTGGGCCTATCGGCGGTCGCGCGGGATCGAGGGCATGGGCGGTGGCGATCCGAAACTTGTTGCGGCGATCGGGGCTTGGCTAGGCTGGCAGGCGCTGCCGCTGATGTTGCTGCTCGCGAGTCTTGGCGGAATATTGTGGGCGTTCGTCGCGCAAGAAAAAGGGGACCGGCCGCTCGGCGAGCGACCGGTCCCCTTCGGTGTTTTTGCCTGCACCGCCGCCTTCGTGGCGGTGCCGATATGGCCGCTGATCGTTCAGTTTCAGCCGGGTTGAAACTGCGGCGGCCGGTGCCGCTCTTCGACGTTCGTCGAAGAAATTACCTTCCGATGACGACGGTCACCGCGCGGCGGTTCTTGGCATAGGCTTCTTCGGTCGAACCGAGTTCGGCGGGGCGTTCCTTGCCATAGCTGATGACGCTGATGCGCGACGGGTCGATGCCCAGCGAGGCAAGATAGTTTTTCGCGGCGTTGGCGCGGCGTTCGCCGAGCGCGATATTGTAATCGCGGGTGCCGCGTTCGTCGGCATGGCCTTCGAGCGTGACGCGGACGGCGGGGTTGCGTTGCAGCCATTGAGCCTGGTTCTGGAGGGTCGCCTGGTCCTGCGCATCGACATTATATTGGTCGAAACCGAAGAAGATGCGGTCGCCTTCGAGACCGACGCTGGCGAGGAAGTCTTCCTGCGATCCCGGGACGATGCCGGTGCCGGTGTCGGCGCCGGTGTCGGTACCCGTGCCTTCGGGAACGGGCGGGAGCGTTTCGGGCGCCTTTTTGGCGCAGGCACCCACAGCAAGCATGGTGATCGCCGCGATCATGGCAGTGCTTTTGCGTATCGTCATGTCTTCTGTCCTCTTGTTGTTGTTGGAAATTCTGTTCTTGCGGGCAAAAAGGCCCGTTCAGGACGCGCTATTGGAACCCTAGGAACCTTCCTTTGGTTCCGCCCTCGTCACGGCAGCACCGGCCCCCAACTGGGGTCCGACCCGTCCTGCGGCGTGGGCAGGCGGCGAAGGTTCACGCCGGTCAGGTCGACCTGCCACAGGCTCGATTTGCCTTGGCGGCCGGGCGTGGTGCGGAAGAACTGGATGACGCGGCCGTTTGGCGACCAGGTCGGCGCCTCGTCCTGCCAGCTGTTCGTCAGCATGCGCACATTGCCGCCCGAGGGGGTCATCACACCGATGCGGAATTCGCCCCCGCCCATGCGGGTAAAGGCAATCAGGTCGCCGCGCGGCGACCATTCCGGCGTTGCGGCGCGGCCTCCGCCAAAGCTGATCCGTTGCTGGTTCGACCCGTCGATGTTCATCGTATAGATTTGCTGGCCGCCCGACCGGTCGCTTTCGAACACGATCTTCTTGCCGTCGGGCGAGAAGCTGCCTCCGACGTCGATGCCCGGGGTATTGGTGAGCCGCACCGGGGTGCCGCCGTTCGCCGAGATGCGATAAATGTCGGTGTTCCCGTTCACCGCCATCGAATAGAGGATCTGGGTGCCGTCGGGCGACCAGCGCGGCGCGAAGGTCGCGTTCGAACTTTCGGTCACCAGCTTTTGCGACCCCGATGCCACGTCATAGATGAACACGCGGACGCGATTGTTCAGATAGGAAACATAGACGATCTTCTTGTAATCGGGCGAAAAGCGCGGGCTGATCGCGAGCGCCTGGCCGTTGGTGATGAAGCGGTGGTTGCCGCCGTCCGAGTCCATGATCGCCAGCCGTTTGATGCGATTCCCCTTCGGCCCGCTCTCGGCGATATAGGCGACGCGGCTGTCGAAGAAGGGCGCTTCGCCCGACAGGCGCGAATAGATGGCGTCGGCGCATTTATGCGCGGCGCGGCGCCAGTCGGCAGGCTGGATTTCGAACCCCTTGCGGACAAGCTCGCTGCCGAGCGCGGTGTCGTAGAGATAGCAGCCGACGATCAGACTGCCGTTCGACCCGGCATCGACAAAGCCGTGGACGACATTTTCGGCGCCCCGCGACTGCCATTCGGAAAAGCGCGGCGCCTGCACCTCGGCACGCGTGATCGCGCGAACGCCGCTGGGGCCGATCGGTTCGTACAGGCCGCTGCGTTCAAGATCGGCAGCGATGACTTCGGCGATCTGGCGGCCGAGGCTGTCGGTGCGTAGCCCCGCGACGGTCTGGACCGAGGACGTCGCGAGCGGCGGAATGCCGATGACGGTACGTTCCTGCGACAGCGTGCCTTCGATGGTTTCGCGCGGTTCGGTCGTCGTGGTCACGGCGGGCGGCGTCGGGGCGGTCTGCGCGAACAGCGGCGCGGTGGTCAGCAGCAGCGCGAGCGAAAGGCCGGTCGAACGGAGCAACATGTCTCTTACCTCTTGATGAAATCGAGCGTGTAATTCTGCCAGAAGCTGTAATTTTCCTCGGGCAGGTCGAAGGGCGCGGCCAATTCCACCGCGCGTTTGGCGCATTCCTGGTGGCGTTGGATCTGGAATTTGTTGCTGTCGTTTTCGCCGCTGGTTGTGACGCTGGTAAAGCCGGCGAGCGCGCCCGACTGGGTCAGGCGGAATTTGACGACCGTCTTGAGCTGATCGACGTCCACCCCCGATATGCGGCAGCCGTTCCAACGCGGCGCGACCGCCGATTTGATGCTGACGTCGATCGAGCGGCGGACTTCGGCGGCCGTCTTGGACGCGGGCGCACCCTTGTTCGGGGGCGCCTTGGTCTGTTCGCGGCCAAGGCCGTCGGTGATCCCGTCGAGCCGGCCGGTCGGGCGCGTCTGCGCCTTCTTCGCCGGCGCCGATTTGGGTGACGCCTTGGGCGGCGCCTTCTTCACCGCCGGCGGCTGTTTCTTGGGCGGCGCGGGGACGGGACGCGCGACCTGCTTGGGGGTCGGCGCGGGGGTCGGGCGGACGACCGGTTCGGGGACCGGCGGTGCCGGCACCGGTTCGGGCGCGGCGATATCGACGGCATCCTCCTCGCCCAGTCGGGCCGACGGCGGCGCCTGGGTGATGATCGGTGCGCTCGATTCGGCGGCGGTCTCGGCAACCAGGTCGACTTCCATCGGCGGGTTGTCGAACCGGCGATCTCCGGCAGTCCACTGGACCGAGAGAAGGCCGATGATCAGGACATGCGCCGCCACCGCGATGGCAAAGCCGCGTCCTTCATTCCCCCTCGCTGCCCGTATTTCGGCCATTTCGCGACCCTATTGCCCGGTTTCTGAACCGTCGGTGACCGTGGCTTCATTCGCCGGCGCCTCGTTCGCGCCCGTCGTCACCAGCGCGATGCGCGTCAGGCCGGCGCGATTGAGTTCGCCCATGATCCGCATGACGCGGCCATAATCGAGCCCCTTGTCGGCGCGCAGCATGATCTGGCGCGGCCTGTCCTCGCCTTCATTCTCGCGCGCGATCGCGTCGAGCCGCGCGGGCAGCTCTGCCTCGGGCACCACCTCTTCGCCGATATAGATGGCGTCGTCGGCACCCACCGACAGCTGTACGGGCTCCTGTTCCTCGGTCTCGACCGGCTTGGCCCGGCTTTCCGGCAGGTCGATCGGCACTGCCGAGGCAAGCAGCGGCGCGGTGATCATGAAGATGATGAGCAGCACGAGCATCACGTCGACGAGCGGCGTGACGTTGATCTCCGCCATCGGCGCGCGGCGGTTGCCGCGACCGCGCCGGCCGCCGATGCCGCCCGAAGGTCCCGACATCGCCATCAGGCTTCGACCTCGAGTTCGCGGCTGAAGGTCGCGTGCAGCCCGTCGGCGAAGCGGCCGAGCCGCGATTCGAGCCGGTTCAACCGCTGCGAAAAGGCGTTATAGGCGATGACCGCGGGAATGGCGGCGAACAGGCCGATCGCGGTCGCGAACAAGGCTTCGGCGATGCCCGGCGCGACGACGGCGAGGCTGCTGTTATTTTCGGCGGCGATCGCGGTGAAGCTGCGCATGATGCCCCAAACGGTGCCGAACAGGCCGACGAAGGGCGCGACCGCGCCGATCGTCGCCAGTGTTCCGATCTTTTCGGCAAGACGATCGACCTCGCCCGCAACCGCGCTGTTCATCGCGATGCCCAGGCGTTCGCGCGTCCCGTCGCGGTCGATAGTCTTGCCCTTGGTCGACCGGCGCCACTCGCTGATCCCTGCCGAAAGCACCTTTGCGCTCGGCAACTCCTCGCCGCTGTTCTTGTCGTAAAATTTGTCGATATTGTCGGCGCGCCAGAAATCGCGCTCGAACTGGTCCGACGCGCGCATCAGCTTGCCGACCCCGCGTCCGTGGGTAAAGATCACCGCCCAGACATAGATCGACGCGAGCAACAGCCCGATCATCACCGCCTTCACGATGATATCGGCTTGCAGGAACAGCGCGACGGGGGACAGGGTCGCCGCGTCGGCGGCCAGCGAGATATTGTCTAGCAAGGGAAAATTTCTCCATTCATGATGGCGGTAAATCGGTCGGCCCATCCCGCAGGCTGGCGACGCGGCCGGCCCCCGGGTGACAGGAAGGCGGCAGTGACTTGCCCGTCGGTCAATGTCTCGCCGCTAAACGTGTCAGTCCCGCGAAGGATGCGCTGCGCGATGATCACGCTGGCGCCGCGCACCGCCTTGACCGTGCTGACGACGAGCAAATCGTCGTCGAGCTTTGCGGGCCTCAGATATTTGATCGCGAGGTCGGTCACCGCCCAGCTGCCTTCGCCGCCCTCCATTGCGGCGCGCTGGTCGATCCCCGCCAGGCGCAGCATGTCCGACCGTGCGCGTTCCATATAACGCAGATAATTGGCGTGATAGACGATGCCGCTGAGGTCGGTGTCCTCGAAATAGACGCGCAGCCGGTAGTGATGTTCGGCCCCGACGAATGCGCCGGGAAGGAAGGGAGGCGGGGCGTTTACCATCGTTTCGACCGATAGCCTCGCAACGACTCGTCGCAAAGCCCTCTTGAACAGTTCGTCGCAGGATCGCGCCATTTGATAGAAGGAAGCTGCCGATTCCTGCCCATCTCGCTGCCGCCGTCATTGCAGGGAAGCGCCGGCTATTTGTCGAACAGGCCGTCCTGCGATCCGGCAGGCGGGCTCAGACCCAGGTGTTTCCACGCGCTCGCGTTGAGCATGCGCCCGCGCGCGGTGCGGGCGATCAGGCCGATCTGGAGCAGGTAAGGCTCGATCACATCCTCGATCGTGTCGCGCGGTTCGGACAGCCCGGCGGCGAGCGTTTCGACGCCGACCGGCCCGCCGCGATAAATATCGGCGATCATGGCGAGGTAGCGGCGGTCCATCGCATCGAGACCGAGCGCGTCGACCTCCAGCCGGTTGAGCGCCGTGTCGGCCGCGCGCGCATCGACGACGGCATGACCCGCGACGGTCGCGAAGTCGCGGACGCGGCGGAGCAGGCGGCCCGCGATACGCGGTGTCCCGCGCGAGCGCTTTGCAATCTCGAGTGCGCCGTCGGACGCGATCGGCAGCGCCAGCAGCCGCGCCGCGCGCGCGATGACCTGCTCCAACTCGCTGTGCGTATAGAAATTGAGCCGCACCGGGATGCCGAAACGGTCGCGCAGCGGCGTCGTGAGCAGCCCCTGCCGCGTCGTCGCACCGACGAGGGTGAATTTGGGCAGGTCGATGCGCACGCTGCGTGCCGACGGCCCTTCGCCGATCATGATGTCAAGCGCGCGATCCTCCATCGCCGGGTACAGGATTTCTTCGACCGCGGGCGACAGGCGGTGGATCTCGTCGATGAACAGCACGTCGCCGTCCTCAAGATTGGTCAGCAACGCCGCGAGATCGCCGGCCTTTGCGATCACCGGCCCGCTGGTCGAACGGAAGCCGACGCCGAGTTCCTTCGCGACGATCTGCGCCAGCGTCGTCTTGCCGAGCCCCGGCGGGCCATAGAAAAGCACATGGTCGAGCGCGTCCGACCGCGCCTTCGCCGCCTCGATGAAGATTCGCAGATTCTCGCGCGCCGCCGCTTGGCCCACGAATTCGGCGAGCGACTTCGGCCGCAACGCAGCGTCGGCATCCTCGGGGGTGCGGACGGGGGTGGTGAGGTCCGGCTCAGTCATAATGCTCTATTGCCTCGCCCGCGATCGAAACCCAAGGCTCCTTGCGCTCCTCATAAACCGAATATTCGGGGACGAAGCCGTGGCCGGGCGCGAAATTGCCGAGCGGGATCGCATAGGCGTCATGATAAGGCCGCGCGCGGTACCATACGCCCGAACCGCAGATGCCGCAGAAGAAGAAGTCGGCGGTGTTGCCGCTGTCGCCGGTATATTGCCACATCTTCGCATCGGCTTCGCCTTCGATGCGGACCTGTTCGGCGGGGAAACGAACCTGCGCGGCAAAGGCGCTGCCGCTCCGCGCCTTGCATTCGCGGCAATGGCACACCGACACGCGGATCGGCTCGCCGGTGCAGGCGATGCGGATCTGGCCGCAGCGGCAGGAGGCGTGGCGGGTGGTCACTACATCAAACCGTTGGCCTGCAGCGTCTTTGCGGCATGGATCGCTTCCTTAACTGCCGCGCCAACCTTCTCCGGGTCTGTGCAGCGTGCATGAGCCGTCACCTCGAGATGGCTTTTCAAGCTAAGTCTCGGACGCGCTTCGATAGTTATATCGCCATTGCTGATCCGAACATCGACGTGCCAGAGTTTATCCTCGAAAGCCTTGACGGACTTTGCACCGGACTCCTTGAAGGCCTTCCAATCGTGACGCTTGGCTTCTCGCATGTCCCGCGAATCCTCTTGGTCGTACTCCATTAAATGATGGATTGCGGCCTCGCCGAGCGTATCGCTATCTACATTGTCTGGAAAAACAGAAAGAGAGTCGGTTTCGCTGATGCCCGCGACCGAGCAAACAAAGAGTTGGCCGTCGAACTCATAGATGCGTGCAACACCTTCCTTGGTAAACATGGGAGCGAATTGAGGTACGCGTTTGAACCAACTCATTTTGCGGCCTTCTTCAGCGCCAGCCGCACCAGCGCGTCGAGGTTGGAACCCGCACCCAACTCCTCGCTCGCTGCGGCGACCGCGGCGCTCGCTTCGCCGGGCTTGAAGCCGAGTCCGGTAAGCGCGGCGACGGCGTCGCCAAGGGAGCCGGATGTGGCGGAGAGGGCTGGACCCGAGCCAGCAATCCCGCCAAGCGCGCCCGCCTTGTCCTTCAGCTCATGCGCGATCCGCTGCGCGAGTTTCGGGCCGACGCCGTTCGCGCGCGCGATCATCGCGCTGTCGCCGCTGGCGAGGGCGCGTTGCAACTCGCCGATCTCCAGCGCCGACAGGATCGCGAGCGCGACCTTGGCGCCGACGCCTTGCACGCTGGTGAGCAGGCGGAACCAGTCGCGCTCCTCGGCCTTGGCAAAGCCCAGCAGGCGCAGGAAATCCTCGCCGACGAGCATCTCGGTGTGGATGGTGACGTCGCCGCCGACCGGGCCGAGCGCGTCGAGCGTGCGCGCGGATGCCTCGACCAGATAGCCGACGCCGCCGACGTCGATGACCGCATGGCCTGCGCCGCTGGAATCGAGCCGTCCGGTGAGTTTCGCGATCATGCGTCGGTGCTAGCGCGGGGAGAACGAAAAGGGAATCAATTTCCCCGCCTCGTCAAAAATGGCCGCTTCCCACCTTTTTTGGCCGTCGCGCAAAAAAGCGCTGTCCTACATTGTTCGGCTGTGCCAGCCTTCGTCCCGGCTCTTTCAATTTGTGGACGGAAGCGGCTCGCCGCCCGGCTTGGGGTTGCGGGAAGGAGCCGGGTGCAGCATGTCTGCCGGGTGCGGCAAATCGGGTCTGCACAGGGCTGACCTTTCCTGACCTTTGGAAGGATTGCGCGGTCCTGGCGTCGACCGGGGACCCCGGCACAACCGGAGACGGCGGTGGCCGTTCGCCACCTCAAAGCGGGGACTCCTCAGCGTCGCCGGTGGTTGGCGTGGCAGATTGCGACTGCCAGCGCGTCCGCGGCATCGGGGCCCACGACCTTTGCGCCGGGCAGCAGCACCCGCAGCATGGCCTGCACCTGCTCCTTCGCCGCGCCGCCGGTGCCGACGATCGCCTTTTTGACCAGCCGCGGGGCATATTCGGTGACCGCCAGCCCGCCGCGCGCGCAGCCGAGCAGCACGACGCCGCGCGCGTGCGCGAGCTTCAGCGTCGATTGCGGATTGTCGTTGACGAAGACCTCCTCGACCGCGGCGCATTGCGGAAGGTGGTCGGCAATCACCGCCGCGAGCACGGTGTCGAGATGGGCGAGCCGGTCGGGCAGGGGGGCCTTTGCGTCGGTCTTGACCTGTCCGTTGGCGATGTGGCCGATCCGGCTGCCCTCGACGCGGATGACGCCCCAGCCGGTGCAACTGAGCGAGGGGTCGAGACCGAGGATGATCATGCTGGTCCGTTCGTGTCGAGCGAAATCGAGACACCCTGAGGGCGCGAGCGACCGGTGGGTATACCGACTTGGCTCGATGCGAACGGATTTTGGCGTTTAGCCAAGCTTTTCCATCACCGCGTCGGGGATTTCGTAATTGCCCCATACGGTCTGGACGTCGTCGTCGTCGTCGAGGGTGTCGATCAGCTTGAACAGCGTCTGCGCGACCGCCTCGTCGGCGACCTCGCTCTTCAGCGTCGGACGCCACGCGAGCTTGACGCCCTCGGCCTCGCCGAGCTTGGCTTCGAGCGCCTTCGCGACTTCGTGCAGGCTGTCGACGCTCGTCCAGATGTCGTGACCATCCTCGGACGATTCGACGTCGTCTGCGCCCGCGTCGAGCGCGGCTTCGAATACGGTGTCGGCGTCGCCGGCGCTTGCGGCGTAGCTGATCATGCCGAGCCGGTCGAAGCCGTGACTGACGCTACCCGACGTGCCGAGGTTTCCGCCATTTTTGGAAAAGGCGGTGCGGACGTTGGTCGCGGTGCGGTTGCGGTTGTCGGTCAGCGCCTCGACGATCAGCGACACGCCGCCGGGGCCATAGCCCTCGTAGCGGATTTCCTCGTAATTCTCGCCGTCATTGCCCGCGGCCTTGTCGATCGCGCGCTGGATATTGTCTTTCGGCATCGACTGCGCCTTGGCGGCGTTGACCGCGGCGCGCAGGCGCGCGTTCGCGTCGGGGTCGGGCAGTCCCATCTTCGCGGCGACCGTGATTTCGCGGCTGAGCTTCGAAAACAGGCTGCTGCGCTTTTTGTCCTGCGCACCCTTGCGGTGCATGATGTTCTTGAATTTACTATGGCCGGCCATGGCTCTCTTCTTTACGGCTGGGAGGAACTGGAGGCGCGCTTACATCAGGACCGAACGTCAAAGCAACCGCTGCCACCACCCGACATCGCGCCAGCTGCCCATTTTCCAACCGACTTCGCGGTAGATTCCGACCGGAGTGAAGCCCATTGTCTCATGGAAGCCGATGCTGGCCCCATTCGGCAGGGCAATTCCCGCGAAGACTGCGTGGACATTGCGATTGCTCAGAATTGGAAACAGCGCCTCATAAAGCCGCCGTCCAATTCCTGCGCGGGCGAACGCCGCATCGAGGTAGATCGCAACATCGGCCGAGGTCGCATAGGCCTCTCGCGTGCGGTGCGGGGAGCCATAGGCATATCCCGCAATTTTACCATCCTCCTCGGCGACCAGCCAGCCATGGCTGGTTGCGTACGCCTCTATCCGGTGCGCCATTTCCACCGCATCGGGCGGATCGCGTTCGAAACTGACCCAAGTGTCCGTCACATAGGGTGCATAAATCTCGGCGCATCGCGCGGCATCGGTCGATGTCGCCGGGCGGATATCGACGCTCACCCCAGCATCACCGCCGTTCCGGAGGCACTGACCATCAGCATCGAACCATTCTGGCCGAGCACCTCATAGTCGAGATCGACGCCGACCACCGCGTTGCCGCCGAGGCGCGCGGCTTCGGCTTCCATCTCGGCGATCGCTTCCTTGCGCGCGCGGGCGAGGACATCCTCATATTTGCCCGAACGGCCGCCGACGATGTCGGTGATGCTCGCGAACAGGTCGCGGAACAGGTTGGCGCCGACGATCACCTCGCCGGTGACGATGCCCAGATATTCGCGGACCGGATGGCCTTCGACAGTGTTGGTCGTGGTGCTGAACATCGTCACTCTCCTGGCTGCGGTAGGGATTGGCGTCAGTCGATGCCGAGCGCCGATTTATAGACGTCGAGAATCGCTTCCATTTCCTTGCGGTCGTGCGGCGGCAATTTGCGCAGGCGCACGATCTGGCGCATGATTTTGGGGTCGTAACCCTGCGATTTCGCTTCGTTATAGGTGTCGCGGATATCGTCGGCGATGCCCTTTTTCTCTTCTTCCAGACGCTCGATGCGTTCGATGAAAAGACGCAGCTGTTCGTCGGACACGGTGGCTTCGCTCATTTTATACTCCGCTGGGATGAAAGGTGAGGTGGCGAGAATCGCCTCGGCGCGTCCCTAGCGAGGTCAGGGATTCTTCGCCATGCTTTCTTCCATCCGCGCGAGCTGTTCGGGGGTGGCGGCAGTGTGATAGCGCGCTTTCCATTCCGCCGTCGGCATGCCGTGGATGATCGCGCGACCCGTTTCCCTGTCCATGTCGCCGGCCTCGGCGATCCAGTCGCCAAGGCAGTTGCGGCAAAAGCCCGCGAGGCCCATCAGGTCGATGTTTGCGGCGTCGCTGCGGTGCTGGAGCAGGCGGACGAGGCGGCGGAAAGCCGCGGCGGCGGCCGCGTCGTCGAGTTGGTCGAGGGCGTCGTTCCCGGTCGTCTGATCGTCGCTGCAGGACATGCTGGCTCCTTTGATGATTGAATAGCTATACGGTTGTTGCCTTGACCGCATCAAGGCGGCATTGCCCTAACGTCCCCAATCGTCGGAGCATGTGTGGTTCAGAGCTTTACCCCCCGCCAACGCAAGGTGCGCATCCTTGCGACGCTTGGTCCGGCCAGTGCGAATGCCGAGATGATCGCCGAACTGCATCGCGCGGGCGCCGATGCCTTTCGCGTCAATATGAGCCACGGCGACCATGAAGGTCACGCCAAGGTGATCGCCGCGATCCGCGCGCTCGAAAAGGACACCGGCCGCCCGACAACGATCCTCGTCGACTTGCAAGGACCCAAGCTGCGCGTCGGGACGTTCAAGGACGGTCCGGCCGAGCTGGTGAAGGGCAAGTCATTCGTCCTCGACACCGACAAGACGCCGGGCGACGCGACGCGTGTCCATTTGCCGCACCCCGAATTGTTCGCGGCGGCCGAGCCCGATACACGCCTGCTGATCGACGACGGCAAGCTGGTGCTGCGCGTCAAACGCGTGTCGCCGGACCGGCTCGAGACGGTGGTCGAGGTCGGCGGGAAGATTTCGGACCGCAAGGGCGTCAATGTCCCCGACGTGGTCGTCCCGCTCGCCGCGCTCACCGAAAAGGATCGCAAGGACCTGACCTTCGCGCTCGAACAGGGTGTCGACTGGATCGCGCTCTCGTTCGTCCAGCGGCCCGAGGACGTCGCCGAGGCGCGGCGGCTGATCGGCGGCAAGGCGGCGCTGCTCGTGAAATTCGAAAAGCCGTCGGGGGTGCAGCGGATCGAGGAAATCCTCGAGCTCGCCGATGCGGCGATGGTCGCGCGCGGCGACCTGGGCGTCGAACTGCCCCCCGAAGCGGTGCCGCCGCTTCAGAAAAAGATCGTCGCGACCGCGCGGCGCATGGGCAAGCCCGTCGTCGTTGCGACGCAGATGCTCGAATCGATGATCGTCTCGCCGTCGCCGACGCGCGCGGAAGTTAGCGATGTTGCGACAGCGGTTTACGACGGCGCCGATGCGATCATGCTGTCGGCCGAGACCGCGGCGGGCGCCTGGCCGGTGGAAGCTGTCACCATGATGGATTCGATCGCGCGCTCGGTCGAAAGCGATCCCGATTATTACCGCCGCCTGCATTTCACCGAGACCGCGCCCGACGCGACGACCGCCGACGCGCTCGCCGAGGCGGCGGGGACGATCATCCAGACGATCGCCGCCGATGCGATCATCTGCTTCACCGCATCGGGTTCGACCGCGCGGCGTGTCGCGCGCGAGCGACCGGGGGCGCCGCTGCTGGTGCTGACGCCGAAGCGCGAAGCGGCGCGGCGCATGGGCCTGCTCTGGGGCGCGCATGCCGTGCCGACCAAGGACATCGGCAGCTTCGAGGAGATGATCGCCAAGGGCAAGCGCATGGCGCTGCGTCACGGAATCTGCAAGGCGGGCGCGAAGCTGGTGATGATGGCGGGCGTGCCGTTCGGCACCCCGGGGTCGACCAATGTGCTTCACGTCGCAACGCTGACCGGCGACGAACTGCGCGGGTACAGCTGAGTAGCATTCCTCCCTGTGCCGTAGGCATGGGGAGGTGGCAGCGCAAAGCGCTGACGGAGGGGCTAATGGGCGCGACGTCGCCGCCCCTCCACCATCCTTCGGATGGTCCCCCTCCCCACGGCTTCGCCGCAGGGAGGATCAAGATCGATTCAAATCGGCACAAAAGTTACCGGCCGATTCACAAAATTTTCCCGTTGATTCAGAACGGGACGGACTAAAATGGTAAATGCACTTTGCACCATTGACGGCGCGCGGCATAGTTGGTGCAAATAGGGCGTCGGACCCGCGTCGGGGGGCTCCGCATCGCTAGTCCGGAGGTCTTTTCCGCGTGTCCGCACCATTCCGTTTTCCGCGCTTTTTCGTGACGAGCCCCGCACCTTGTCCCTATCTGGCGGGCAAGACCGAGCGAAAGGTTTTCACCGAACTCGGCGGCACCACGGCGAACGAACTCAACGATGCGCTTGGCCGCATCGGTTTTCGGCGCAGCCAGTCGGTCGCCTATCGCCCGAGTTGCGCCGATTGTTCGGCATGCGTGTCGGTGCGCGTCTGCGCCGCCGAATTTGCGCCGAGCAGTTCGCAGAAGCGCAACCTGCGCCGCAACGGCGACCTGGTCGCGACCGCGTGCAAGCCGTGGGCGACCGAAGAGCAATATGCGCTGCTGCGCGCCTATCTCGCCTCGCGCCATCCCGATGGCGGCATGGCCGACATGGACGAGCAGGATTTTGCCGACATGGTCGAGCAGACTCCGGTCGACAGCTATATGATCGAATATCGCGAGCCGACCGCCGACGGCAGCAAGGGCCGCCTTGTCGGCTGTTGCCTGACCGACCGGCAGGGCGACGGGCTTTCGATGATCTACAGCTTTTTCGACGCGCATCATCCGATGCGCGAGGGGCTGGGCACCTATATCATCGCCGACCATGTCCAGCGCGCGGCGCGCGCGGGGCTGGCCTATGTCTATCTCGGCTACTGGATCGAAGGGTCGGCGCGCATGGCGTACAAGGCGCGCTTCCGCCCGCTCGAAAAGCTCGGCCCCGATGGCTGGTCGCGCTTCGAGCCGGGCGCGCCACAACGCATTTCCGAGATGTTCGAACTGGCGTGATCGATGTCGGCTTTGGGGTGGAGAGCCGTCACTGTCAGCTCCCCCCTCGTCACCCCGGACTTGATCCGGGGTCCATGACTTCGACGCCGCGATGGATCCCGGATCAAGTCCGGGATGACGAGGGGTGGAATATCCTCCCCATGGCTGCGCCACAGGGAGGATTAAAGACCGCAATCGGTCGAAACCGGCCATTCTATCTCATCCCTACCGGCGCCTAGTTGCGAACGTCTCGCAGCTTTGCCTCCCCGGTTGACCTTTTCCCGCTATCAAGGGCATAGCTCGATGAAGGACAGAATAAGTCCGGGTCGCATCCATGGTTATGTCGCTTAGGGGTAAGCGATAAGGGGGAATGGGATGCCCGCGCATGCGTTCGCCAATATCTTGATCGCGCATTTTCGCTTCGGCTGCGGAGGCGGGACCGCATGAGCGAGCCGGTCCCCCCCGATCGCGTAAAGGTCGCGATCATCGGTTCGGGCCCCGCGGGGCTCAGCGCGGCGTCGCGCGCGGGGCAGCTCGGGCTCAGTCATGTCCTGCTCGAAAAGACCGACCATCTCTCCGACACGATCTTCAAATATCAGAAGGGCAAGCGCGTCCTCGCGACGCCCGAACGGCTCGACCTCAGATCGGATTGCCGCTTCGCCGAAGGCGCGCGCGAATATATCCTCGGCAATTGGGACGAGGACGCCGCGAACAACAAGGTCAACGTCGTCAAACATGCCGACGTCACCGAGGTGACGGGGCAGAAGGGCGCTTTCGCGATCAAGACCGCCAGGGGCGACGTCTTTCATGCCGAGAATATCGTGCTGGCGATCGGCACGCAGGGCAATCCGAACCGGATGCGCTGCGAGGGCGCCGACATGCCGCACATCATCTATCAGGTCGACGACCCCGAGGATTTCAAGGACAAGCATATCACCGTCGTCGGGTCGGGCGATGCGGGGATCGAAAATGCGCTCGGCGTCGCCGAAGAGGCGCTGGAGAACACGGTCACCATCCTCAATCGGTCGAAGGATTTCGCGCGCGCCAAGGCCAAGAATGTTTCCGACATGATGGAGGCAGGCGAAAACGGCCTGATGAGCATTCGCACCGAGACTCAGCCTAAGAAGGTCGAACCCGGCTGGCTGACGCTCGATACGCCCGATGGCGAGGAACGCATTGCCTGCGACGTCATCGTCGCGCGACTGGGGTCGGTTGCGCCGCGCGGTTTCGTCGAGTCGATGGGGATCGAGTTTACGGGGCCCGACCGCGAAGCCTTTCCCAAGCTGTCGCCGACGTTTGAATCGACGGTTCCCGGCATTTTCGTGATCGGTGCGCTCGCGGGCTATCCGCTGATCAAGCATTGCATGAACCAGGGTTATGATGTCGTCGAGTTCCTGGGCGGCAATACCGCCCTGACCCCCGCCGACGAAAAGGATCTGGCGGCGATCTTTGCGGGCCTGCCACAGCAGAAATCGGTGAGCGAATGGCTCGACTATCTGCGCGAGCGCGTCAGCATTTTCGCCGACGTGTCGCCGCTCCAGATGCGCGAATTCATGCTCGATTCGAAGGTCGCCTCTTACCGCAAAGGCGAGGTCGTGTTCGAAAAGGGCCAGCCGGGATCGTCGCTGTTCGCGATCGCCGACGGCCATGCCGAGGTCGAGGTCGCGGTGGACGTCACCGTGCCGATCGAACAGGGGTCTATTTTCGGCGAGGTCGGGCTGATTTCGGGGCGCAAGCGCGGCGCGACGATCCGCGCCGGCGCCGACAGCATCTTTGTCGAAGTGTCGCGCACGGCGGCGCTGAAGCTGATGGCGGCGGTGCCGGGCGCGAAGCGCGCGATAAACCGCATCTCGCTCGAACGACAATTGCTGCAAATCTTCAAGGGCGGGCTGACCGTCGAGGATCTGGCGCCGGTCGTCGAGACGGCAGAAGTCGAGCGCGTGTCCGCGGGCAAGGTCGTACTGACCGAGGGCGAGCCGGGCGACGATGTTTACGTCATCCGGTCGGGCTCGATGGTCGTCGAAAAGGATATCGGCGGCAAATCGATCTTCCTGCGCTACCTGCCCGCGGGCAGCTTCTTCGGCGAAATGGGGGTGCTGAGCGGGCAGCCGCGCAACGCCACGGTCAAGGCCGCCGTCGGCAGCGAGATTATCAAACTGACCGGCGAGAGTTTCCGCAAGATGCTCGCCGCGCGGCCGCAGGTGCGCGAAGCGACCGAGGCGGCAGTTGCCGAGCGCGCGGCGATGAACGACTTCATCGAATCGCGCAAGGCGACCTATTCGAGCGCGGTCGATCTTTATTCAGACACCGCGAGCTTCATCATGAAGGAGGGGCTGGGCGAGGCGACTGATGCGTTGCTGATCGACGAGAATCTGTGCGTTGGTTGCGACAATTGCGAGAAAGCGTGCGCCGACAGCCATGAGGGCCTGTCGCGGCTCGACCGCGAGGCGGGGAAGACCTTCGCGCATCTGCATGTGCCGACGAGCTGCCGCCACTGCGAGCATCCGCATTGCATGGCCGACTGCCCGCCGAACGTGATCCACCGCGGCCCCGACGGTGAGGTGTTCATGGAGCCGGGCTGCATCGGCTGCGGCAATTGTATGCGCAATTGCCCCTATGGCGTGATCCGCATGGAGGCGGCGCCACCGCCGAAACCGAGCCTGCTGCGCTGGCTGCTCACCGGTTTCGGCCCCGGGCCGGGTGAACCGTCGCCTAAATGGACCAAGAAGCAATTGGGCGACGAGAAGCCCAAGAAAATCGCGGTCAAATGTGACATGTGCAAGGGCATCGCCGGCGGCCCGGCGTGCGTGCGTGCGTGCCCGACGGGGGCCGCGATCCGCGTTTCGCCCGAAGAATTCCTGTCGATCGCGCGGCTCGACGAGGATACCGACTGATGGCGAGCCCGTTTTCCAGAAGGCTTTTGGGCCGCCGCAACAAGGCGACACAGGTCGAGCGCGTTCGCGAGCGACGGCACGAAGGGTTCCTGCGCTATGCGGGGTTCCGCTGGGCAAAGATTTCGGGCGGGCTCTGCTTGCTCATCATCGTGTCTTACGCGCTGGTCGACGTGAGGCCGCGGCACAATGGCGGCAGCTGGTACGGCTATACGCTCGGCACGATTGGCGCGCTGCTGATCCTGTGGCTCACCGCACTCGGCTACCGCAAGCGCAAGATGACGAGCGATCACTGGTCGCTGAAGGCGTGGACCTCGGCGCATGTCTATCTTGGCCTCGGTCTGATCGTCGTCGGCACCTGGCACACGGGTTTCCAGCTCGGGTGGAACGTCCATACGCTGGCGTGGGCGCTGATGATGCTGGTGATCCTGTCGGGCCTCTACGGCGTCATCGTCTATGCGACGCTGCCGCAGGCGCTATCGAACAATCGCGAACAGATGACGCAGATGCAGATGCTCGAGGCGATCCGCGCCTTCGACCGGCAATTGCACAGTGCCGCGCAGCCGCTGACGCCCGAAGACACCGCGCCGGTGCTCGCGGCGCTCGATGAGGATCCGTTCGCGGGCGGGATCGCCGCGCGATTGTCGGGACGCTATCCGAATTGCGCGACATCGTCGGCGCTGCGCGCGCTCACGCTGTCGCGCAGCAGCGATGCCGGTGCGCGCGAGAAGGTCGTCGGGCTGCTCAAGCAAAAGGAGGCGGCGCTGGCACGGCTGCGCCAGCATCTCAGGATTCGCGGGCTGCTCGAAATCTGGCTCTATGTGCATGTGCCGCTAACCTTTGCGCTGATCGCGGCGCTTTCGGCGCATATCATCAGCGTCTTTTTCTATTGGTGAGGCGGGGACGATGAGCTTCATCCTGCGTCGCATCTCGACGACCAAGACGGGTAAGCAGATCATCCGCGATGCGGCGCTGCCCGGCGACACGATCACGCTTGGCCGTGACGGCAACAACGGCATCCATGTCGCCGATCTGGCGGTGAACCCGCATCATGCGACGATCGGCAGCGCCGACGGGCGCGTGGTGCGCGTCGCGGCGCAGGAGGGGCTGGGCTTCGAGCTCAATGGCCGGACAGAGACTCTCGCCGACATCGACAGCGCGGCGGGCGGCGAGCTCCGTTTCGGCGGGCACCGGCTGACGATCGCGCGCGAGGATGACAAGATCATTCTGCTCGTCGAGCGCATCGACGAATTGTCGCAATCGTCGAAAGACGTTGACGAGGCCAGGGCCTTCTCGTTGCAGGGCGTGATGCTCGGCAAGCGCATGGGGGCATGGCTGTTCGCCGCGGTGATGCTGCTGGCCTTCCTGGTCGGGCCGATCTGGGCGTGGTACAGCTACAGACAAGTCAACGAGCGCCCCGACGGCTATCATGCCGACAGCGCCTGGCTGTCGGGGCCGCTGTCGAGCGCGCACGCCAGCCTGAAGAATGATTGCCAGTCGTGCCATGTCGAGCCCTTCGTCGCGGTTACCGACAAGGCGTGCGTTAATTGCCACACCGGCGAGCATAGGGCGATGAGCATGGCGCACGCCAATGCCCCGACCGCGATGCTGCTCGCCGCGCGGCACCCGCCGGGGGTGGGCGAGAAGATTCTCGCGGGCTTTGCCAAGACCTTCAACAAGCCGCAGGGTCGCTGCGTCGATTGCCATACCGAGCATGAGGGCGCGGGACCGATGGCCGCGACGCCGCAGAAATTCTGCGCCGATTGCCATGAGGGAATGCAGGGCCGGCTGAAAGCAGCGGGGCATCCGACGATGCTGGCCGACGCGGCCGATTTCGGCACCGGACACCCCGAATTTCGTCCGCTCGTCCGCGCCGCGCCTGGAGCGAAGCTGGCGCGTGCCGCACCGGGCAAGGCAATGGTCGATTACAACGGCCTGAAATTCCCCCACGACCTGCATTTACAGGCGACGGGCGGGGTTGCCCGCATGGCGGCGAGTTTCCGCGGTCGCTATGACTTCGGCAAGAAGCTCGAGTGCGAAAATTGCCACCGCGTCGAAGCCGACGGCGTGCGCGTCAAGCCGGTGGAGATGGAGCGCGACTGCGCGATGTGCCACAGTCTGGCATTCGAGACCGTCGGCGGGGTGACGCGGACCTTGCGCCATGGCGAGCCCGATCAGGTCGTCGCCGACCTCACCGCCTATTATCGTTCGACTCCGCCGTCCCGGCCGCTCCAGCTAGGCGGGATGCAGCGGCGACGCCCCGGCGCCTACGCCGAGGGACAGGTCTATAATATCTATTTCAACGAGGTCGCAGTGCGGCCGAGCCGCGCGCAGGATGCGGTGCGCGCGGTCTTTTCCAAGGGCGGGGCCTGCTACGACTGCCACACCATTTTCGCGCCGCAGGCGGGACGCGGCTGGCGCGTTGCGGCGGTCGAGCAGACGCCGCGCTATCTGCAAAAAGGCTGGTTCGACCATGACGCGCACAGGGAAACCGCCTGCGCTGACTGTCACACCGCCGCGCCCGCGTCGAAAGTGTCGAGCGACCTGCTCGTCCCTGGCCTGCGCCAGTGCCGCGACTGCCATGTCGGCGAGGGCGGGGCGCGGCTGGTGAAGGTCGACACCGCGACCGACTCACCCTGCGCGATGTGCCACGAATATCATTCGGACGGCGGCAAACCCTGGTTGCCGCCGCGCCAGCGCAGAAAAAATACTGCCGCAATCACAAATAAACCCCTTGCCGCTAGCTATGGTGTGAGCATGATCACAGGCACCGGGGGGCGGGGCCTTTACGAAGTGACATGGCGCACACCTGCCTTGCAAGCGGCAAGGCGGGGCGGGTAGGGTTTTGGGTCGTCGGACCAGACCGGCGAAAGCAGGGGGCGGATATGCTGATCGCGCAGATCACCGATATCCATATCGGGTTCGATCCGGACAATCCGGCCGAATATAACCGCAAGCGCCTCGACGAGGTGCTCGACGTGCTGATCAAGGGGCCGAACCGCCCCGACCTGTTACTCGCAACCGGCGACATCACCGATCGCGGCGACGAGGACAGCTATCGCCGCCTCGCCACCGCCTTTTCGCGCTGCCCCTTTCCGGTTTGGCCGAGCGTGGGCAATCATGACCTGCGCGACGCTTTCCATGCGCGCTTCCCCGGGTTCGACGACGGCAATGGCTTTGTCCAATATGCGATCGAGCTGCCCGAGCTCAGGCTGGTGACGATCGACACGCTGGAGGAAGGCCGCCATGGCGGCGCCTTTTGCGACCGGCGCGCCGCCTGGCTCGATGCCGAACTGGCGAAGGCGCCGACCAAGCCGACCTATATCGTCATGCACCACCCGCCGGTTGAAAGCGGGATCGAGTGGATGAATACCGATCCTGACGAGCCGTGGGTCGCGGCCTTTACCGAGGTCGTGCGCCGCCATCCGCAAGTCCGCGGTCTGATCTGCGGCCACCTTCACCGCTCGGTGACCGTCGCGTGGGAGGGGCGCACGATCGCGATCTGCTCCTCGACCGCGCCGCAGGTGTCGCTCGACCTTCGCCCGATCGACGAGAACAAGCCCGACGATCGCCCGATGATCGTCGCCGAAGACCCCGCCTATGCGCTGCACCGCTGGAACGGGCGCGAGTTGGTGAGCTTTTACGACCATGCCGGCGCGCATACGATGCTCGCCAAATATGACGAGCGGCTGCAGCCGTTGGTACGCGAACTCAAGGCCGAGCGCCCCGGATGACGCCGCGCTAGTCGAGTCTGGTCCATTGTTCGTGGACGATCTCGCGCGCGATCTTGCCGTTTTTCATATGGAAGACGTGGAGAAGCCGCAATTCGACGTGCGAGCCGATGGGCAGCGGCGCGTTGTCCATCCCCTCGGCAACCAGCCGGAATCGGACGATCATGTCGTCCACAACGCGCGTTTCGGTGGCAAAGCGGTCGAGCGGGATGATTTTCACATCGGCGAGGGCGGAAAACATGCGCCGGTAATTCGCCTCGATCGCCGCCTTTGTATCGAACCATAGTCCACGGCCGGGCACTTCAAGCACGATATCGTCGGTATAGAGGGTCATCACCGATGCGGGGTCCAGCCCCTCATTGGCGATATGTTCGTGCGCCACGGCAAGATTTCGTTCGATCATGTTCATCGGCATGGTCAAGCTCATTAGTCAGTTAATCTGTCTTTCTGGTTTATAGACAGATAGACTGTCTTATGCAAGACTCCATTTTATGACTGACATGCATCCCCTCGATGGCGAACGCATCGCCCAGCTTTGCCGCGCGATTTACGACAATCTGCGCGAACAAATCTATGCCGCCGCAGCGCAAGAGGGGTTCGTCGATCTGCGTCCCTCGCACTCAAATGTCCTGCGCCATCTCGATCCAGCGGGATCACGTATCGTCGATCTGGCCGTGCGCGCGGACATGACCAAGCAGAGCATGGCCTATCTGACCGATGCGCTCGCCAAGCTGGATTATGTCGAGATTCGGCCCGACCCCACGGACGGCCGGGCGAAGCTGGTGGTTCTGACGCCTCGCGGCCACGATGCGGTCGCCACCTTGACCCGGCTCAGCCTCGAGGCGGAGGCGCGCATTGCGACGCGTCTGGGCAAGGCAAAGCTCGACGCGGTCCGCGACGGGCTGGCGGAGATTCGCGGCGTGCTGGAAAAGCCCGGTCAATAGCCGAGCGACAAATCGACGCGTGGCTCCACCGCTTCGCCCTTCTTCCACCGGTCCAGATTTTCAAGGAAACGCTGCGCCGAACGGACGAACATCTTGTCCTGCGCGCGGCCCGACAGATGCATCGTGATATGCGCATTGTCGAGGCTCCACAGCGGGTGGTCTTCGGGCAGCGGTTCGGGCGTGGTGACATCGAGGAAGGCCGAGGCGATTTGCTGCGCATCGAGCGCGGCAGCGAGCGCATCCTGATCGACGACGCTGCCGCGCGCGATGTTGATCAGTGTAGCGGTGGGTTTCATTGCGGCCAGTTCGGGGACGCCGATCATGCCGTCGGTTTCGGGCGTCGCGGGGACCGCGAGGATCACCCAGTCGAAATCGCCGAGTCTGGAGCGCCATTGGTCGGGGGTCAGCGTATTTTTCCCGGGCGAACGACGCACCACCGTCACGTCGACCGCAAAGCCCTTCAGCCGCTCCTCGATCAGCTTGCCGATCGCGCCATAGCCAAGGAGCAGCGCCTTCGAACCGAAAAGTTCAACCTTGCCGGGCGAGTCCATCAACCATTCGCGGCGTTCCTGCGCACGCACGACCTCGCGATAACCCTTGGCGACGGTCAGCATCCCCATCACGACATATTCGGCGATCGTGATCGCGTTGATCCCCGCGCCGTTGGTGACCACCGTTCCGCGCTGCCCCAGCAGGTCGAGCGGCATGCCATCGACCCCGGCGTAGATCGAATTCAGCCATTTGAGGTTCGTTGCGGCGGCGATGACGGCCGCCATATCCTTCTTGTCGTACATGTCGAACCAGCCGATCTCGGCGTGCGGCGCGAGGTCGAGCGCTTCCTCCTTCGACGCGAAGAAACGCGGTTCGACCCAGTCGGGAAGGCGGTTTTCGACGAGCGGACGGATCAGGCCCGACAGGACGGTGACGGTTTTGGTCATTGCTTTGCTCTCCCATTCCCGTTCGCATCGAGCGAAGTCGAGATGCCCTTCGATAGCGCGCTCCTTCCGGGTGTCTCGACTTCGCTCGACACGAATGGGAAGAAGCGTCGGTTAGTTATCCAGCCGCCAGTCCCAGCCGAGCGGGTCGCCGTCCATCACTTCGACCCCTCCGGCGGCGAGTTCGTCGCGGAGCGCATCGGAAGTAGCGAAGTCCTTCGCGGCGCGGGCCTCCTTGCGGCGGGTGAGGATGGCTTTGATTTCGGCTTCGGTGATCGTGGCGGCCTTCGGGCGAACTCGAGGCAATGCGGCCACATCATAGAAGAATTTCAGGCCGAGCACGTCGCCAAAGTCGGAAACGGCGTCGGCGCGCTGCCATTTGCTGAGATGTTTGGCGGCAAATGTCCGTTCCACGATCGTCAACGCCTGCGGCGTGTTGAGGTCGTTCGACATAGCCTCATCGAATTCGCGGCGCAGCGCTAAAATTTCCGGGCAGTCGGGCACCGTTTCCCGCCGTCCTCGCTCAATTTCGCACTCGAGCGCTGCAGCTGCATAACGAAGCCGCTTGAGCCGGGTGAAGGCCGCACCAAGACCTTCCCATGAAAATTCCAGCTCGCTGCGATAATGCGCCTGCAGGCACATCAGGCGGTAGGCGAGGGGGTGGTAGCCGCGATCGACGAGCAGTTGCAGGCGCAAAAATTCGCCGGTCGACTTCGACATCTTGCCGCCGCGATCGATCAGGAAATTATTGTGCATCCACATCCGAGCGCCCGAATGGTCTGCGCAATCGAGGCTGCCGCAGCCCCGATACGCCTGATTCTGGGCGATCTCGTTCGGGTGGTGAATTTCGCGGTGATCGATGCCGCCAGTGTGAATGTCGAAGGGCATGCCGAGTTCGGCTTCGCCCATCACCGAACATTCGAGGTGCCAGCCCGGTGCGCCGCGGCCCCAGGGCGAATCCCATTCCATCTGGCGGGTTTCGCCCGCAGGAGTCTTGCGCCAGATCGCGAAGTCCGCCGCGTGGCGCTTGCCTTCGACCTCTTCGATACGGCCTTCGCCGTCGTCGGTGACGGCGCGCGCGAGACGGCCATAGTCCGCAACCGTCGAGACGTCGAAATAGAGGCCGCTATCGAGTTCGTAGCAATGGCGGTCGGCGATGCTTTTGGCGAAATCGATCATTCGCGGCACATAGTCGGTCGCGACCGTCCATTTGACGGGGTCGCGCACGTTGAGCCACGACAGGTCGCGCTTGAATTCCGCGGTGTAAAATGCCGCGATGTCCCATGCGGTCTTTCCCTGCGACGCGGCCGCTTTTTCCATCTTGTCGTCGCCAGCGTCGGAATCGGATGTCAGATGCCCGACGTCGGTGATGTTGATGATATGGCGGAGCGCATAACCTTTGAACGTCAGCGTCCGGCCGAGCGTATCGGCGAAAACATAGGCACGCATATTGCCGATATGCTGGAAATTATAGACCGTCGGTCCGCAGCTATAGACGCGCGCTTCGCCGGGGTGGACGGGCACGAACTCCTCAAGGGAGCGCGTCAGGCTGTTGAACAGCTTGAGGGGGAGGGCAGGGGCGTCGGTCATCTTCGCGCCCATGCCCCGGCGGGCGGGTCAGCGTCAACCGAAACGCTTTCCTGCGCTCACTCCGTCGCGGGGCAGGTGCCGCCCGATGCGCTCCCCGGATCGCAGCTGTCGAATTCGGGCGTCCACAAATCGTCGTTGCCCGCGCCGGTCACCGGATCGTCGAGCAGGGGCTCGCCGCTCAGCGGGTCGAGGTCGCGCATCGTGATCAGCGGCTGGGGCAGGGTGTTGCCGTCGCCCTGGCCGTCCTCGTCGGCCTTGATCTCTTCCTCGATCACGTCCTGGATCGGGAAATCGCCGCCCTCGGTCGGCAGGTTGCAGGCGCCTGTGGCCGCGATCAGGCAGCCATTGAACGTCGACCGCGGATCGAAGCTGCCCGGTGTCGGCGCACCGCCCGCAATCGTCAGCAGCGGGATCGTGTCGAGCCCCGTGACCTGTCCGTTCGGCCCGAGATGGACGCCGTTGATGACGATCCGCGACGGGCCTTCGGTAAGCACGTCGAGCCCGCCGGCGCCAAAGGTCAGCCCGCGCCGCTGGGCGAAATCGGTGCCGGCGCCGCTGTTCTGGACGTAGAAGCCGCCCACGACCTCCGCGCGGATTCCGCGCGCGAAGAGCGCGCCTTCGTCGAGGAGGACGCCGTCATTCTGGGCGAGGCGCGTCTCGATCGCATGGGTGGTTGTCGCGGCGCCGACATCGGCGATCGCGTCGGCGGTCGCGACGATGATGTCTTCCGAGGCCATGTTGAGCTGGCCGGCGGGGGCATTGCCATTCAGCAGGCGAACGCTGCCCTGGCCGAGGATGACTTCCAGCGCCTCGCCGGCGAACAGGTTGAGCGCGTTGGCGTCGGTGAGTCCGGTCAGCTCGACATTGCCGACCACGCGCATCTTGCCCGGCGTACGGATGGTCAGCTGGCCGTTGGCGCCGATGTTCGACCCCGCCGCGCCGCCGGTCATGGTGAAACCGTCGACGATGACGTCGGGAGGCGCCGCCGACCCGACCGATCCGCCGCCCGCTGCCGCTACCTCGGGCGCAAAAATCTCGACATCGCTGCCGAAGACGCGGGTCAGCTCGCCGGCGTCGATATGATAGCCGTTCGGCGTTCCGGTGCCGCCGACGAAGGTCTGGTTGTCGGAATTGTTGTTCGCGATCGATACCGCGCCCGTGGTCCCCGCGGTGCCGACGCGGCCGGTCGATGCGATGTCGATATCGGCCGAGGCGAGCGCGATCGACTGGCCGGTGACGGTGCCGGTGATGCCGAGCGAAGTCCGCGCTGTCGCCGACAGCGCGCCCGCGACGTTCACGCTGTCGAGCGTCATGAAGCCGCCGCTCGCTTCGAGCACGGCGCTTTGCGCGGTCAGCGTGGTGACGCCAAGCCGTTCGCCGCTGCTCGAAAATTCGGCGCCTCCGGCGATGTTGCCGTCGACAACGAACAGGTCGCCGCCGCGCACGATCGCATCGCCGACATCGGTGGTTATAGTCGAGAAAATCATGCTGCCGCCATCGATGACGATCGAATCGGCGCTCGCATCGATATTGCCCGACGACACCAGCGTGTTCAGCGCGATGGCGCCATTGTCGCTGTTGAGTGTCGTCGTGCCGACGGCGAACAGCTCGTCCGCCGCGATGCCGGTCGCGCCATCGATCGCGACATTGTTGCCATAGATGCCCCCGACATCAACCGCCCCGCCCGCGATCAGCGAGATGTCGCCGAGCGCATTCATTCGCCCGCCGGCAATGTCGTTCGCCGAGGCGATCGTGATATTGCCATCGGCCGCCAGCGTGTTGATCGGGTTGCCCGCGGGCGTCGACAGTGCCGCCAAGCTCACGGAGTCGGCATTGATCACGATATTGCGATCCGCGACGACCGTGCCGCCGGCGGTCGTTGTCCCGGATGCCGTTACGAGCACGTCGTCGGACGAATCGAGGCCTATCAGCGTTGCGTCGACCGCCTGGACGGAGATGTTGCTGCTGCCGCCCGTAGCGCCGAGGCCCAGCGTCGTCGCATTGCTCAGCGCCGCATTGCCGCCTGTGGCGAGCAACACGATATCGTCGCCCGCCGACAGGCCCGTCGCGTCGATCGAGCCGCTGCTCGATGTCACGGCGATATCCGAGCCGTTGATCGACGACACGCCTTCGCCCTGCATGATCGTAAAGCCGCTGCCGGGCAGATAGTCCAGCAGGTGCGTGTCGGCGCCGTTGCCCGTCGCGGCGACATTGTTGGCGGTGACATTGCCGCCGGTGCGAATATCGACATCGTCGCCCGCGGTGAGGTTGGCCAGCGTGGCGGTGGTGCCGGCGCGGACGAGCAGGTCTTCGCCCGCCGTGCCGCCCGCGATCGCCGCCGAGCCGCCGGCATTGATACCGAACATGCGCGCGGCGGCGCTGTTCGCCAGCACGACATTGCCGCCGGCATCGACGAACAGATTGCCTTCCGCCGCGGCGCCGCTGGCGGTCGCCGACGCATCGACGTTGCCGCCCGCAGTCAGGGCGACGTCGCCGCCGGCCACATAGGTGCCGGCCAGGTTCCCCGCCGCCGATATCGCGATATTGCCGGCAAGATCGGCCTGGTCGATCGCGGCGGTGGTGCCGCTGGCCGCGGCAAAGAGCGACGCGTCGCCCTCGACCGTGCCGGTAATCGCAATGCTGTTGCCGTCGAGGGTGATATTGTCGCCCGCGCCGATGTCGACGCCGCGAATGCCTTCGGCGCCGGTGGCGGTCCCCGACGCCGATATGCCGACCGTCGTCCCGGCATCGATCGCGTCGAACAGGACATCGCGGCCGTCGATGCCCGTCGCCTGGCCCGACCGGAGCGTGCCGGCGGTCGCGATGGCGCCCGCGGCGGTCAGCGACAGATTGTCGAACGCGTCCATCGCGCTGCCGGTGATGTTCCCCGTCGACGCGGTCAGCGCGATATTCGACTGGTCGGCGGCCGTCGTGGTGATCTGCAGCGCATCGATGCCCGCCGATATCGGGCCGTAAATCACGCTCCGGCCGTCGGGGCCGGTGACTGTCGTCGTCAGGCCGTTCGCCGAAATGCTGCCCGCCGCGGTGGCGCTAATGTCGTCGCCCGCCGTGATATTGGCGAGCGTCGCGTTGGTGCCCGCGGTCACGAACACATCTTCGCCCGCGGCCGCATTGCCGATCGATGCGGCCTGTCCGGCGCGCACGCCCAACATGGTTGCCGCGCCGCTGTTCGACAGCGTGGCATTGCCCTCGGCGTCCGCCAGCACATGGCCTTCGCTGATCCCGTTCGGACCGACATAGCCGCCGTTGGCGACTGCGGAGGCGGTGATATCGGCGTCCGAAGTCAACAGGATATTGCCGCCCGAAACATAGGCGCCGGTCAGGTCGCCGCCAGCCGATATCATGATATCGCCCGAGACATCGGACTGGCCGATCGCGACGGTATCGCCGCCAAAGGCGAACAATCCGGCATCGCTCGTCACCGGGCCATCGACCGCGATCCGGTTCGCCGACAGGTTGATGTCCCCCCCGGCCGCGATGCTGCCTCCTTCGATCTCGGGCGCGGAGCCAGCAAGCCCGGTCGCGTTGAGCGACACCGTCGTCCCGGCCGTGATGCTGTTAAAGGCAATCGTTTCGCCGCCCACCGACACGAGGCCGCCGGCGGTGGAATTGCCAAGGTCGACGCCCGTCGCCGAGGCGATGATGATGTCGCCGCCGGTGATGATGGAATTGAGTCCGGTGCTGAAACCGGCGACATCGGCCGCGAAGTCGTTGTCGGCCTCGGCATGGTCGACGCGGGCTATTCCCGCTGACAGGACGATGTTGCTGCCGTCGCCTTCATTGTCGAGCCCGGTGCCACGGCTGAACGCGTTGCCGATGGTGGCGTCGCCGCCATTGCTGACGCGAATATCGTCGCCGGCGTCGAGTCCGGCGACATCGACGGCATCGACCGCCGCGATCCCGATGTCGTGGCCCGCGGTCAGCGTCCCGGTCGCCGTGAAATCGCCGGCGTTGGCGGTGGTCGCGATATCGGTCCCGGCGGTTATCGCGGCGAAGGCGAGATTGCCGCCGGTGACCGTCGTCGCCTGCCCCGATTGCAGCAGGCCGGTCGAGGTCACCGCACCGTCTGCCGTGACTGTCAGGTTGCCCGACGCATTGCCGCTGTTTGCGGCGATGCTGCCGCTTGCCGCGGTCAGGGTGATGTTCGCTCCGTCGGGCGCCGAGCTCGTCACGCCGAAACCGATGAACGACACCGGATCGTCGTTGTAGAAAAGCGTCTGCCCATCGGGGCCGGCGCCGGTCGTCAGCAGCCCCGATGCCACGATATCGCCGTCGGACAGGACGGTGAGGTCATCGCCCGCGCCGACATCGGCCAGCGTCGCAAGGTTGCCGCTCCGCACCAGCAGATCTTCGCCCGCGGTCACCGCAGCCAGCGAAACCGATCCGCCGGCGTTGGCGCCGAACATACCCGACGCGCTGCTGTTCGCGAGGATGATATCGCCCGCCGCTTCGGCGAACACGCTCGCCGCGATCGGCGGACCGCTGCTCGAATTTTGCGAGCCGATCGCATTGGCCGCTGCGTTGATGTCGGCGCCCGAATTGAGGCGGATATCGCCCCCCGAATTATAGGTGCCCCCGATATCGCCCGTCGCCGAGATCGAAATGGGACCATCGAAATTTGCGAGGCCGATCGCGACATCTCCCGCATAGCCGTTCGCAAAGAGGGCACCGGTCCCGCCGACCGTGCCGGTGATCGCGATACGCGCGGCGTTGAGATCGACATTGCCGCCCGAATCGATCGAACCGCCGCTGATGCCCAGCGCGCCCGGCACGTCGTCGTTGGCGCTGAGGAAGACCGAGCTGCCCGCGTCGATCATGTTGAAGACGATCGACAGCCCGCTGACCGAAACGAAGCCGCCCGCGGTCGAATTGCCCAGATCGACCGTGCCGGGCGTGGTGACGATGATATCGCCGCCGGTGACGATCGAATTGAGCCCGGTACGAAAACTGGTGCCGGTCGCGGTGAAACCATTGACCGCTTCGGCATGTTCGACCGCCGCCGCGCCCGCGGCGTTGATCGTAATATCGACAGCGTCGAGCTGGTCGACCCCCACCGCTCCGAGCGTCGAGGTGAGCGACAGCGTGCCGCCCGATGCCAGCAAACTGCCCGGGCCGCCGCTGATGCCGCTCGCGGTGGCGGTCAGGTTGCCGTCCGCGCGGATCGTCGGGGCAAGACCCTCGCGAAAGTCATGCCGTATGTCGATCTGATCGACGGCATCGATGGTCAGGACGCCATCGACGTCGAAGATGCCGTTCGACTGCGCGTAGGCGCCGATCGAGCTGTCCGTCGTGAACGTCACGTCACCCTGGCTGCTGATCGTGCCGCCGTTCATTGCAAGGAAAATGCCCGCTGGCGCAACATCGGTGTCGTTGTTGGTCGGATCGGCAAAGCCCGCAGCTTCGGCATCGAAGCTAAGGAAGTCGATATTGCCCTCGGCCCGCAGTTCGATGCGCCCCGCGACATCGCCATTGGCGTCGATTTGGGTATTGCCGAGAGTGATCGTGCCCGCGCCGGCCGGGCCGTTCAATGCCTCGATCACGACGCGTCCGCCGGTCGTGGCCAGTGCGCCGCCGCCGGTGCCGTCGCTGCCGCCGCCGTTGCCAATACCGCCAGATCCGCCGGTGCCCGACACGCCGCCGACACTGATTGCGACCGCTTCGCCGTTCGAACTGAGCGTGCCGCCGTTCGTAACGAGGTGAAGCGTGCCGCCGGAGCCGCCTCCGCCGAGCCCGCCATTGCCCGCCGCCGCATTGGCGTCGAAGACGCTGTTCGCGCCGCTGCCGCCATTGCCGCCGATCCCCGCATTGTCGAATTGGATGGCGCTGCCGTCGATCAGCCCGAGCGTGACCGTCCCGCCGTCGTTGGCGGCGATTTCGATCGTGCCGCCGCGTCCGTTGCCGCCGTCGCCGCCCGAGGGGCCGGTCAGCTCGAAAGCGCCGAACCCAAGCTGGGCGTTGCCGCCATTGCCACCGATGCCGTCAGTGATGAAATTGGTTTGCACCGCGGTCGCGCTTGCGTTGCCCTCGGCCGCGAAGCGCGATACGCCGCCGCTGCCATCGCCGCCATCCCCGCCGGCCCCATCGTTCGCGCCGCCGCCGTTGCCGCCGAGGCCCGACGAATCGATCGTGATCGCCAGTTCGCCGGCGTCGAATCCGGTGACGATCGCTTGGGAAAGTCCGCCGAAGCCGTCGCCGCCGTCGCCGCCGTCATTGTGATTGCCCCCGGCACCGCCGACGCCCTGCGCAACGCTGCTCGCGGTCCCGACACCCCCGATCGCCGTTTCAAGCCCGATCGTCGCGATCCCCCCCCGGCCGGTACCGCCGGTGCCGCCGACGCCGACGCTGGTCGCGCCGCCACTGCTGCTCGAGAAAAAGCTGTTGCCGCCGGTGCCGCCGATGCCCGATGCGTCGGCGATCATGCTGCTCGCGGTCGTCGTTCCGCCGGTGACCTGGACTGCGGCGTTGCCGCCGATCCCCTCCGCACCGTTTCCGGGCGTGCCGGGAACGCCGCCGAAGCTCGAAAAGTTGAAAAAGTCGCCACCCACGCCGCCGCTGCCGACCGCGCTCGCCTGAATGACGCTGGCGTCGACCACCGCGGTTCCCGAGATGTTGATGGTCGCGGAGCCACCGCGACCCTGGCCCCCGTCGCCGCCGGGGACGATGTTCAACGGATCATTGTCGCTGCCCGAAAGCCCGCCGCCGCCGAAGCCATCCGCGGTCGCGAAGATATTGGCGCCGTTCATCGTGCCGCCGCTGAGGTCGATCGTCGCAGTGCCGCCGATGCCGATGCCTGACGTGCCGTCCGCGGATCCGCCGAAGCCGTCGGCACCGACCCGCATGTCGCCGACCGACACCGTGCCGCCCGTCTGGGTGAAGCTGGCGGTGCCACCCTGCGCGTCCCCCGTCACGGCGTCGGGTGTCCCCGACGCTTGTACCGTGAGCGATCCTGCCGCCAGCGTGCCGCCGCTGACGTCGATCGCGGCATTGCCCGCCGCGGCGGCGGTTCCGCCCGACTGGATGGTAAAGCTGCCCGTCGCGCCCGCCTGCTGTCCCGCTCCAAGATTCAGCGAAGCGCCGGCATCGCCGGTGAAGCTGCCATTGCCCTCTACGAAGAACTGGCCCTCGGCCGACAGCGGCGTCGGCGAAGACGGCAGCGTCTGCGTCGCGGCGGCGGCAAAGGTGCCACTGGCGCGTGCCACGACGTCGCTGCGGAACAGCGTGTCGCCGGCGGCGATATTCGCCGCGGTCGTATTCACCGGCGCGGCGTCGAGTTCGCCGCCCGTGACATTATAGCCCGCCGACAAGCGGACCGCACCGTCGGGATCGATCTGGGCCGAAAGCGCGTCGTCATAACCGATCGCGCCGCCGACCAGCATCGTCACCGCGTCATTCTTGGGGATCGCGACCATATAGATGCGGCTCTGGTCGGTATCGCCCTGCTGGTGCGCGGGGCCGGTGGTGCTGCCTGTGTGCGTGATGACGTTGCCGCCTTCGGCGCCGACGAGGACATTGATGTCGAACAGCCCGCTGTTGATTCGGATATCGGCCTGTTCGGCAGCGACATAGGCCACGGAGCCATCGACCCTGACGGCGCCTGCCTGAACGACGCGCGGCGCGACCAGCGCGACATAGCTGCTGCCCGGATCGCCCACATTATTCGCGTTGATCGCGCCGAGAACGCCGACCGAGGCGGTGCTGCCCGGTGCGCCGCGAAAGCGGATCGTGTTGCCGGGGCCGAGTAGCCCGCCCGTCGTGTCGATGTCGTTGGATGTCAGGACAAGGCTGCCGACATTGATGACGCCGCTGCTGCCGATCAGGACGCCGCCGGCGTTCTGGAACCAGATATTGCCGCCACGCGGGCCGGTGGTTGCGCCGAGATAGCTGTTCACAGTGCCGTTGAGCGCGATCTGGTCGGTGATCGATGCGCCAGATCCCGAGGTGAAGCGGTTGAGGACGATATAGCCCGACGTGTCGCCGACGAAGTTCAGCGTGTTGCCCGACGGCAGGAAGTCGATCACGCCGTCGACCGGCGCGTTCGACGGGGTCCAGGTGACGATATTCTGGGGTCCGGTGACATTGACCGTCGACGGGTTTACCCCGGTGCCCCCCGTCGTGCCCCCGGGCAGATTGGTGATCGTACCCGATCCCGCCACCTGAGCCAGCGCCGGCCCACCATAGGCCAGCGCAATCAGCCCGGCGGCGATCGCACAGCTTTCGAACAGGCGTCGTTTTCCATGGCAGCTCGGCGAGGGGGTGGCGGTGGCACGCATGGCGGTCGTCCTCGATGCAGAGACATGGGCAGGGGTCATGATCAGCGCGCCCGCACGCCGAATTGGGTCGTCAACGACACGAGCAGCCGCGGGTCGGGTCGCTCGGCCAGGAAGCCGCCGCGGTTGAGCGGGACCGCCAGGGTCACGTCGAGCCGGCCAAGGTCGCCATAGGCGACGCGTACGCCGCCGCCAGCCGAATAGAGTTTCTGAGGGTTCAGCCCGTTGAAGGCATTGTCCTTGTTCCACACCCAGGCGGCGTCGAAAAAGGCGAAGGGCTGGACGGCAAAGCTTTTGGTGTTGGCCGGGACGAACGAGCCATAGCGCGCCTCGAGCGCCACCGCGACGCCCTTGTCGCCGATCACCGTGCCGGGATCGAACCCGCGCCCGACGGTGAAATTGCCGCCTGAAAATTCCTCATAGGCGAGCAGCGGATCGCTCGCCCATTGTGCGCGCGGGGCCGCCGACAGGGTAAAGAGTTTCGCCGGACGCCATTCGGCCTGCGCGCTGGCGCGGACGAGGAAGGCGTCGGGCTTGCCCTCGATGCGCGTCAGCGGAACCGCGCCGGGCAGGAAACAGGCGGCGCCGGTCGAGCCGCAATCGTCGCTGGCGCCAAGGAAATCGACGCCCTGCCGCAATTCCAAGGAGGTCGAATAGGACCAGCGCGGCTGGGACGGACTGAACCCGCCGCGCCCCGATATCGATGCGGGATCGATCCAGCTGCCGTCGGCGCGCAGGTTGAACACGCGCAGCCGGTCGCGGTTGATCGGAACGCCGCCCAGAGCGATGTCCTGGTCGATGAGGTCGAGCCCGCCGCCGATCGTGATCCGCTCCGCTTGCGTCAGCGTGACGGGATAGGATGCGAACAGGCTGACGATCTGCGTTTTCGATTTGATCGGGAAGGCCGCGATGTCGGGGCGCGTCCACGCGCGGGTATAGCTTGCGCCGAACCGCAACCCTTCGCCGCCAACGCGAAACTCGTGCGCGAGTTGCACGACATTCTGCTCGTCGAAGTCGGGGGTCGAATAGAAGCTGGCGGTGGTGAGGTCGCCCATGCCGGTCAGCCCGGCGAAGCGGACGCGCGCGGTGCCGCCCCAGCGGCCGACGTCGCGCGATCCGAAATTCTGGGCGTTGAAGTCGAACAGGACGGGCGTGCGCGCGACGGTCACTTCGCCGACGACTTCGCCGGGCGCACCGCCGGGGCGCAAGGTCAGCCGGGCGTCCATGCCGGGGATATCGCGCGCGAGCAGCAGATAGCGTTCGGCCTCGGCAACGTTGAACACGGGTTGGTCGTCGAGCCGCGACAGATAGCGTTGCAACAGCCGTTCGTTCGCCCCGGCGTCGCCGCGCACTTCGACCCGCGTCATGCGGGCGGAGAGGATATCGAGGCGGACGATCCCGTCGCCGATCGTCTGGGCCGGCACGCGGACTGCCGCGAGATAGCCGCGCGATCGCAACAGCGTGGCGGCGCGGTCGCGAATGTCGCAAACGGCGGCGATCGGCAGCTCCTGCCCGACCTTGTCGGACCAGCTGGGCGCGAGCAGGGCGGTGTCGATGCCCTCGACATTCGCAAACTCGACGCCGCGCAGCGTGAAGCGGATGTTGGCAAATTCGGGATTGGCAAGCGGGCAGGGTGCGCGCTCGATGCTGTCGTCGGCGTAAACGACCTGTTCGTTCGGCTGGGTCACCGGCGCCAGAACCGGCTGCTGGATTTCCTCGCGCGTCGGGACTTGCGGTGTCGCCTGTGCCAGCGCCGCGGCGGGCAGCGCCGCGGAGACCAACGCCGCCGAACGGATCGCGGTCCGGCGAATGGCTGCCCTGCGGGGCCGCGCCACCCGAATATGTTCCACTTCCCCCGTGATCATCACCACCCCTTGCGTACGGCGGCGCCGCAAGGCCGCGGCGCCCCAATTCAAACGGCCCCGCCGGAAACCGGCAGCGCGAATTTCGACCCAAGGAAAGGCTCCGCCTATGGGTGGCGGCTTTTCTCCTGATTATTATCAGATGGTCCGGGCGGGTTCAATGCCGCCCGCGCCGTTCAACCTTGCCCTGCCTCCGCTTCCGACATCGTATCGACCAACCGGTCGAGCTGCGGCGAACAGCCCTTGGTCATCAGCATGTCGATCGACCCCTCGACCGTGTCGGGTATCGTATCCATAGCGGCGAAGCGGACCGTCACCGGCTGCGCCAGCCCGCCGCCCGACAGGCGGTAGTCGGTGTCATATTGCACCGGCAGGACATCGACCGGCCATTTGCGGAAATTGGCGCCGTCGACGATCGCAACCATGGTCTTTTTGCCCGCGCTCTCGATCTCCAGCGCGGTGTCGCCCACCATATTGGGGCGCCACAGCATCAGGGTCGCCGGATCGGCGACGCAGAAGGTGCCGCCTTCGCGATAGTCGAGCAGCCAGAGATTGGGCGCCCGCATATCGGCGGGCTGGGGTGCCGCCGGATCGCCGCGGGTAAACCCGCCGCGCGACCGCATCGTCGGCCCCTTGGCCAACATGCGCGCCACATTGCCGCCAAGCGACTGGCTGGCCTGTACCGTGCCGGTGGCCCCGAACGTCCCGGGCCCCGAAAGCGTGCGCGTCTTGCCCGCCTGCATCAGCACGATCTTGTCGCCGGCGACCAGGTTCAGCTTGTCGGTCGATTTCAGCTTGGCGCCGGTCGGATATTTGCCCGCGGACGGCCCGGTCGAACGGACGACCATCGATTGCGCGGCGGCGGTGCCGACCATCGCGACCGCCATCACGGCGGCAACGGCGGTCGGGCCCAGGCGGCGCATCGGCATGTCAGGAAAGGACATAGCTTTCTCCTCTTTCGGTCTCGTTCAGGCGTTCTATCAGGAACATGATGGATGCATCCTGAGCAAATTCCTCTGCCAGCGCTGTGGCGCCGGTCACATAGGCATTTTTATCGCCCGCGGCGTGCGCCGCGACAAGCGCCCCGATGCGCGCGCGCCGTTCCGCCGCAAGATCGGGGCGGGGGGTAAAAACATCGACCGGCTGCGCGCGCCCGCGAAGCGTCACGCGGCCCATCGGCACCAGGTCGTCGCGGCCCGATCGCGCCGCCGCCTCGGCCGAGACCAGCACACCGGTCTTGAGGCTCTTGTTCGCCGCCTCGAGCCGCGACGCGGTGTTCATGCTGTCGCCGAGCGCGGTGTACTGGATGCGTCCTTCGCCGCCGAAATTGCCGACGATCGCGTCGCCGACATGCAGCCCGACGCGCGTCATGCCGATCAGGGGAATATCCTCGGCGGCGAGGTCGATGCGGAATTTCTCGCCGGCTTCATACATGTCGAGCGCCGCCGCCGCCGCCTGCGGGCCGTCGTCGGGCCGGCTGAGGGGCGCGCCCCAGAAGGCGACGACCGCGTCGCCGACGAATTTGTCGATCGTCCCGCCGTGCGCGAGCACGATGTCCGACAGACGGTCGAGATATTCGTTGAGCAGGCGGGCGACGGTTTCCGGCGTCACCGCATGGCTCAATTTGGTGAAGCCTTCGAGATCGGTGAAGACGCAGAAGATGTTGCGCCGCTCGCCATGCAGCGAGAGCTGGTCGGGGTCGCGCATGATCTGCGCGGCGACGTCGGCGGGCAGATATTTGCCGAGCGCCGACTGCGCGAAGGCGCGCTGGCGCGACCCGACGGTGCGCGCCGCGGTGCCGACGGCAGCATAGCCGAACAGCCAGCCGATCGCCCAGCCGAAGGTGGGCAGGGTGGTCGTGTCGACTCCGCGCCCCTGCAACCAGAAGGGGAAGGCGATGAAAAAGGCCATTTGCCCGAGGAAGGCGAGCGCGACCCAGCGCGCGCGCAGGTCGATCAGGCTGGTCAGCCCCCCGGCGAGAACGATCAGGATCGCGAGCGCCCACAGCGCCGGCCCGGCGATCGGCCGCGTCCAGGCGCCGTCGAGTTGCTGCGCGAGCATATGCGCATGGACCTCGAGCCCGATCATCGTTTCGTGCTGCCCCGTGATCGCGTCGGGAAAGCGGCTCAATGGCGTATTGAACTGGTCGTTGTCGATGATGTCGCCGCCGATCAGGACATAACGGCCCTTGACCAGCTCGGCGAAGCCCGCGCGCATGTCGGCATCCATCGGCAGCGCGAACGTGTCGATCGGGATGTTGGCGAAAACGGGCTCCTCCTGCCCGGCGGCAGCGCGTGCGGGCACGAGGAACCGGATATTGCCCTGGAAATCGGCGTGGGCGGGATCGACGGGGGCCAGCGCATTGGACATCAGCGGCGGCAGATTCTTGGGTCGGTCGGGCCAGTTGCGGATCACGCTGTCGTCGTCGGTGCGGAACAGCACGCTTGTCGGCTTTGTCCTGTCGGTCGCGACGTCGGCGATGAAGGTTTCGAGAAATTTCTGCTGTTCGAAGAAGATGGTGTTCGGATTGCTCGCCTGTTCGGCATAGGCGAGCCAGGTCGGCGTTTTCATCGCGCGCAGCTGCGCCTTCAGCAAATCGTCGTCCGGGCGCGGCGAATCGAACGCGATATCGATGCCGATCGCCTTCGCGCCCATCTGGTCGATATTGCCGAGCGCGTTGGCCAGCAAGGTGCGGTCGAGCGGCGAGCGGATACCGGTGTTGAACAGCGTCTCGTCATTATAGGTGACCATGACGATGCGCTTGTCCTGTTCGACATGCGGCGCCATCAGCGTCGCGCGCGCGTCATAAAGCGCGCGTTCGGCGGCATCGATCAGCGGCATCTGCCAGCTGAAGCGCGCGATCAGCACGGCGACGAGCAGGAAAAGGATGGTCGCCGCCATCCGCGACGGCCCGAGCTGCGTGACAAGCCGGCGCACCCGCTTGCGCAGCGGCACGGCGGCCGGCCTGCCGTCCGGCGCGGCATCGCTCGCTTCGGGTTGGATGGGTTCGGCTGTCGTCATCGGATCAGCGGGCGGCGCGGCCGGCGGCCTCCCCGTTTGCTGCGGCGGTGGTCCCGCCGTGGAGCAGCGCCTGCCCGCCGTCGCCGATGATCGCGAAACCGGCCCAATAATAGGGGTGTGACGTCTGCTTGTCGTCCATCAGCCGCGACTGCGTGGCCCAAAGCGCGTCGGCCACGCTCGTTCCTTGGCGCGCTGCAAACAGGCCGGCGATCAGCCGTTCGGTCGCGTCGAAATCGTCGGGCGCGGGCCAATGGCTTGCGATCACCGATCGCCCGCCGGCGCCGATAAAGCTGCGCACCAGCCCGTCGAGCGCGTTGCCGCCGCCCGACAGTCCCGCTTCGCGCGTCACGGCGACCGACGCGGCCCCCGCCGTATCGCACGCCGACAGGATGACGAGGTCGGCATTGATCTTGAGGTCGAATATCTCCTGAAAGGTCAGAAGCCCGTCTGATTCCGTCCCGCCGAAGGAGGTCACGAGCGCGGGGCGCGCCGGGCAGGCCGGCTTGGGTGCTGTGACGAGGCCGTGGGTCGCGAAATGGATGATCCGATAATCGCCAAGGTCGGCGCGATTCTTGATCGCCGTGTCGGTGAAGGCGCCGCCGGTCAGCAATGTCGCGGCCTCGCGGCCCATGGCGTTGCGCGCCGTCACCAGTTCGTCCGCCGAAATCGGGCGCGCCCACAGCGACGCGTCCCACATGCAGTCGCTATCGACGCTGCCGCCCGCGTCCCCGCGGGTGCCGAGCGAGGGTAGGACGCCGCTGACCGGCTGATTCTGCCCCAGTCCGAAATATTGATGCGTCGCGGTCGACGGCGCCGCCTGCCGGGCGTTGCGGAAGGCGAGGGTGGAAACGGCGGTGCTCGGCCGCGTCGTCCGGCCGAGCCATGCGATCTGGCGCATGTCGAACGGGTCGGCGTCGGGATCGAGCAGCCGCTGTTCATAGGCGGCGAGGCCCGTATCGGCGGTGATCAGCAGGTTGACCGGCAGGCGCAGCATACCGCCGTCGGGTTCGAAGATCAGGTGCGGCACTGCCGGCAAACGCGCCGTGACGGGGCCGAACAACTGCCCGTACAGCTTGTACGCGGTGGCGGCGTCGAAGGGATAAGTGACGCGGCGACCGTTCTCGACGATCGAGATGGTCGAGCGGATGGTATCGACCGCGGTGTCGAGTCCCGACGCGCTGATGTCCGATTTCCAAAGCTGCGCGCCGCCCTGCTCGACCAGCATCGCATAGACCGCGTCGCCCACCACGAGCATTTTGAGATAGGCTTCGTCCGGGCGCAGCACCTGCTGCAATTCGGGCAGGTCGAGCTTGCCGGACGCCACGACGCGATATTGCGGAAAGGCAGACAGCGCGACGATCGTTTCGGCCTGCTGGAACGCAAGATTGTCGAGCTGCGTCTTGAGGTCGGCGCGCAGCGCGTTGACCTCGGGCGACACCGGCAGCTGGGCGAGGCGGGCATCCTCGATCCGCGCGCGTTCGATATCGCGGTTCAGTGTCGTCGCCTGGCGGAACAGCCGCGCGCCTTCGTCGCTGCCGCTCGACAATTCGCGGGCCAGCACGGCTTGCGTATCGGCGACGCCGGGGCGGACCTGCAACTGGCTGGCGACGAAGAAATCGCCGATCGCGGCCGGATCCGTTGCCGCGCGGCTGGCGAGGAGGCGGTAATAAGGCGCCATCATATTTGCCATGCCGGTTGTCGAACGCTGCGATCCGGCGAGCGCGGTCACGACTTCGCGATAGATGGCGATCGCCTTATCGTCCTGTCCGCGGCGGGTCAGGAAGGCAGCATAGCGCGCGCGCGCAGATGCAAGCGCGTTGGTTTCGGGATATTCGATCGCCAGCGCATGGATCGCTTCGAGGAAGCGCGCATCGGCGGCGGCGTTGTCGCCCAGCGCCTCTTCGGCGAGCGCGAGTTCACCGAGCATTTGCGACCGCAGCCGGATGATCGAGGTGACGCGCCCTTCGCGGACCGCCAGCGCCTCCGACAGGCCCCGGAGCTGCGCCGCTTTCGCCGCCTGCGCGTCGCCGCGCAGCCGTTCGACGGTGCCGAGCAGATGTACCGCCTGCGCGTCGATGATCTGCGCGCGTTCGAGCGGGCTCAGCCGTTCGCGATCAGAGGTCTGCCGGATCGCGCGCGCGCTGTTGCCGCTGTTCACGCCGGCGACGATTTCGGGGGTCAGGGTGATCGTATCGCCGGCCACGCCGACGGCGCCGGTTAGCGGTGGGATCGGCCGCCGCAGCAGCTCGGCAGCGCCGGCGTAATCGCGCTGGTTCAGCGCATGGATGGCGCGGAAATTGCGGCGGAGGCGGAGCTGGACCGGGTCGCTTGTCGGCACCGCCTCGACTTCGGCGAACAGGCGGCCGGCTTCGGAAAATTCGCCGAGGTTCGATTCCTGCAGGGCGCGGTTGAGCGTGAATTCGGTGGGGTCGAGCCCTGTGGACGCCTGCTCTTCGGCGGTGCGGCGCGACAGCGCTTCGAAAAATTCGGCTGCCTCGGCATAATCGCCGCTGTGGTTGCGCCGATATCCTTCGGCCAGCGCCTTGTCGACGTCGATCGTTCCCGCCAGCGTGCGCGCAAAGCCGTCATTGCCGCCGACCGACGTCGTCGCAACCTTGATGACGCCGGGGACGACCTGGCGCTGGCGGACCGATTCGAGCGCCAGGTTGAGCGCATCGCCATAGGCCTCGAAGCCTTCGACGGCATAGGTCGTCTCGCCCGCGGCCTCGATGCGCGTCGTCCAGGCGACATTGCTGTCGTGCACGGTGCAACCGCCGTCCTTGACGCAGACGATCTTGCCCGCCCGGCCCACATCGCCGACGATGCGGGCGTGCGCCTCCTCGGGCGTCGCGCGCAGCATGCGGAGATAGCCCACCGGCTGGCTCGCGTCGCGGCAGACGATCGTCCACGCGCGGTCGAACATGCCCTTGACCACGGTGTCGCGTACGGTGGCCTGCACTTCGCAGAGCGATCCGCCCTGGGCGCCGATCGTAAAACTGTCGCGCAGCGTGGGGTCGCCACCCTGCGCGAGCGCGCCGCCGGGCGCGGCCAAGGCCAGCAGCGCCAGAAGCGGCACAAATTGCGGACGTCGAACGGTCATTACCCATCCCCCAAGCACATGCACAGAAACGCCGTGCCGACGCTATATTGCCGGCAAGGCGCAGTCCCTTATTGCTGCGGTACGACCCATTCCCTGATGTCGGACCCTAAACCCTTCGCAAGCGAAAGGGAAGTGATCTGCGGCACAGGCGGCTTGCGCCGCCGCAGCGCGCAACCTATCTGCGGGAGGACATTTCATTCCGGTGAGGACAAGATGAGCGGATTCGACGATCGTGAACGGGCTTTCGAGGCGCAATTTGCACGCGACCAGGAGGTGCAGTTCCGAATCACCGCGCGGCGCAACCGCCTGCTCGGCCAATGGGCCGCCGAACGCATGGGGCTGACCCCCGAAGAAACCGACGCTTATGCCAAGGCGGTCGTTCAGGCCGATTTCGAGGAAGCGGGCGACGAAGACGTCATCCGCAAGCTGGCGGGCGACCTGACCGCTGCCGCCGTAGAAATCAGCGACGCCGAAATCCGCGCGGTGCTGAACGAAAAGACCGCCGAGGCGCGCCGCCAGTTCATCGACAGCCAGAACTGAGGCGGCGGCGATGGGCATGCGCGAGGATGACCTGCGGGCGATGATCGTCGCGGCCTTTCCCGATGCGGAGGTCCGGATTACCGACCTTGCCGGCGACAATGATCATTATGCGGCGCATGTCGTCAGCGCCGCCTTTCGCGGGATGACGCGCGTCGCGCAGCACAAGGCGGTCTATGCAGCGCTTGGCGGTCGCATGGGCGGCGAACTTCATGCCTTGCAATTGACGACCGCAGTTCCTTCATAGGGACGAGAAGCGAAACATTTTGGGCGCGCCGCGCCGCCGGAGACATGAGATGAGCGATCCTGCTACCCACGACCGCATTGCCAAGCTGGTCGCCGACAACCCCGTGCTGCTGTTCATGAAGGGCACGCCGCTGTTCCCGCAGTGCGGCTTTTCGTCGCGCGCGATCGCGATGCTCGACCGCCTCGGCATCGAATATGAAACGGTCGACGTGTTGCAGGACATGGAAATCCGCCAGGGCATCAAGGAATTTTCGGACTGGCCGACGATCCCCCAGCTTTATGTGAAGGGCGAATTCGTCGGCGGATCGGACATCATGATGGAAATGTGGGAAGCGGGCGAACTGCACACCCTGATGACGGGTATTCCGGCGCGCGCCGAATAAGCGGCCTGTTCGCGAGTTACAAAGCCCGCCGGAGCATGCGCCCCGGCGGGCTTTTGTTTGTCTGCCTAAGGGTGGTGAGCGGACGGTGCAGCCCCCAGCTTCGTCATCCCGGACTTGATCCGGGACCCACTGCGGCGCCGAAGTCATGGATCCCGGATCAGTCCGGGATGGCTCTCGGCGATACGCGCGGCTTTGGTTTGCAAGACAGCCATAGCAGGGGGAGAAGCGCGCGGCCGAAGGTCAGCGGCGCGTCCAGCCGGTGTCGCGCGCCGCCTTTTCACTGATGGCGTCGAGCGGCTCGCCCTTCATCATCGCCGCGGCGGCGGCGGCAAGTTCGCCCGACGCGGCCTGGCGGTAAACGGTGCCGGACTGTCCCGCCATCGTGCGTTCGAGGTACCAGCCGTCGCCGTCGCGGCAGCCGATGCCGTTCAGCGACCGGCTTTCAAAGCTCCGGCAATAGCGGCCGGCGCTGTCTTTGAAGCTAAGGCCGATCCGTATCGGGGTGTTCGACGGCTGCGTCGAGGCGAGTTGCATATCGAGCGCCCTGGCGAGAGGCCCCGCGGCAACGATCGTTCCATTTGCCTCGCCGACGCTGGCGGCGGGCATCCACGGCTGGAGCCCGAGCGTGAGCCCGAACACGAGCGACGCCGCGATAGCCCCCCAATGGACGGGGCCGAAGCGCATGCGCTTCGCCTCGCGGCGTGCCGCGAGGCTGGTATCGACCGCCGCGCGCGGGATCAGCAGCGCGCGTAACCGTTCGGGCACCGGTTCAGCGACAATCGGGGCATAATGCGCCGCGAGCTCCGCCTTCAGCGCGTGGTGGCGGGCAATCTCGGCTGCCAGCGCCGGGTCGCTTACGGCGTCGCGCTCGATGCGGCGCGCGGTCAGGTCGTCGAGTTCGCCATCGACAAAGGCGGCGACGGTGGCGGGATCGAAACTCATGCGGCTTCTCCCAGCAAATGCATCAGCGTCTCGCGGCCGCGCGCAAGGCGCGAGGTGACCGTGCCGATGGGTACGTCGAGTATGTCCGCGGCTTCGCGATAGGCATAGCCTTCGACAAGGATGAGCAGCACGACCTCGCGCTGTTCGTCGGGAAGGCGGGCCATCGCCCCGCCGACATCGCCGCGCAACGCGCCGGCCTCGACCTCGGCCGCGCCATCGCCGGCGATCTGCGTGACCGATTCGTCGATCGGCGCGTGGACGCCGCGCCGGCCCGCGGCGCGGCGCTCGTCAATCCAAAGGTTGCGGGTGATGCGGTACATCCAACTGTCCAGTCTTGTTCCGGCTTGCCACTGATCCTGCGATTTCAACGCGCGCTCGATGGCGGCCTGGCACAAATCGTCTGCGTCGCTGGCGTGACGCGCCAGCCCGCGCGCAAAACGGCGCAGGCGGGGTAGCAACTCGACCAGTTCCTCTTCGAAGCGCATTGTTGCCTTTCGCTCAATCGAGGAAGAAACGAGTAGCTTCTATCGTTTCTTCCATACCATGCTACATTTTTTCAGGAACCGGCGCGGTCGCCGGCCCATGTGAGTTCTGTGCGAGATTTGCGATGCGATTTTGGGCGATATTATCGGCGTTAGCCTGCCTCCTGCTTGGCGGGGCGGGGCATGTCGCGGCGCAGGTCCTCCTGCCGCCGGTGCAACTGCCGGATATCGGGCGCAGCCTGCCGCCACTGTCCGACGTCGATCCGGGCAGGCTGGGGACGATCACCGAGCGGTTGGCGCAGATGCGGCTCGATCGGATTACAACGCTGCTGCGCCAAAATCGCGATACCGTCGAACTCGACGAACGCGGTGCGCCGGCGGTGCGCGGCGTGCTCGTCGCGAGCGGGGTCGACGCTGCGATGATCGCGCGCGCCGGCAAGGCGGGCTTCGCGCTGATCGACCATGAGCGCATCGAGGGGCTCGACCTCGACATCGCGCGCTTTCATGTGCCCGGCGGGCGGAGCCTTGTGCGTGCGCGCAAGCAGCTTGCAAAATTGCTTCCGGGCGCGGCGGTGGATGTCGATCATATCTATTTCGCGAGCGGACCCGGCGGCGGCCTGCCGCACGCCGCGCTGGCTTCTGCGGCGGCGGGCGGGCGGTCCCGGCTTGGCCTGATCGACGGCGGCGTCGCGGCGCATCCATCGGTCGCCGGGCGCGTCGAACAGCGCGGCTTTGCCAGGGGCGCGCCGTCGGCGAGCCGCCACGGCACGGCCGTGGCCTCGCTGCTTGTCGGCAGCGGGACGGTGGCGGGCGCCGCGCCCGGGCAGCACCTGCTCGCCGCCGACGTTTATGGACGCGATCCGGCAGGCGGCAATGCCAGCGCGATCGCTCGCGCGCTCGGCTGGCTGGCGCAGAGCGGGGTTGCGGTCACGACGATCAGCCTTGTCGGCCCCGACAATAAATTGCTGGCGGCGGCGGTCGGCCGTGCGCAGCAGCGCGGAATGCTGATCGTCGCGGCGGTGGGTAACGACGGGCCGGCCGCCCCGCCTGCCTATCCGGCATCCTATAAAGGCGTGTTCGCGGTGACCGGAGTCGATACGAAAGACCGCGCCCTGCCCGAGGCGGGGCGGGCGCTGCATATCGACTTCGCCGCGCCCGGCGATGCGGTCCTGGCGGCCACAGGCGCGGCGAGTACCGACCGGCTGCGCGGCACATCCTTCGCCGCGCCGCTCGTCGCCGGCCGGCTCGCGCTCCAATATCCGGCGCCGTCGGTCGACCGAATCGCCCCCGCCGTGACCGCATTGGTGTTCGAGGCGCGTGACCTCGGCAAGAAGGGACGCGACAAAATCTATGGCCACGGCCTGATTTGCGGCGGCTGCGGCGGCCGATAGGCCGGGCTCCAGATTTTTTCGGGAAGAAAGTCGAAAGCACCGTCGTTCTCCCTGTAAGGCCCACCCCCTCCGGGCCGATATAGGAGCAGGACAATGGCAAAGCATATCTTCATTTCGGCGCTTGCGGTTTCGGCGATCGCCCTTTCGACACCGGCATCGGCGCAGTTGCTCGGCGGCAGCGGCGGGCTGGGCGGCAATCTCGGCGGGACGCTGGGCGGGACGCTCGGCAATCCGACCGGACCGATCGGCGGCACGCTTGGCGGCGCTGGCGAACTCGCGGGATCGGGGCGCGGCGAGGCGCAGGTCGATCGCCGTTCGGGCCGCGTGAGCGGCAAGGGCAATGCGGACGCAAATGGCAAAGGCCGGGCGAATGGCAGTGGTGACCTGCTCGGTAACAGTCTCGGCGGCAGCGCCGGTGGCACCGGCAGCGCCTCGGGCAGCGGCAGCATCGATGCGCAGGCGGTCGGCACCGATTTCGTCGGGACCACGGCGCAGGGTGCGGTCGGCACCGCAAGAGGCGCGGCTTCGACCGCAACGGGCACCGCGCGCGGCGCGGTCGGGACTGTCCGCGACCGGACGGGTTCGGCACTGTCGAACGTCTCGGGCAGCGCAAACGGCGCCGGTTCGGTCGCGGGCAGCTTCCAGGGCGGCCTTGGCCAGCTTGCCGCAGCGGGCAGCGGTGCCGCGAACAGCGCCGGCATGTTCGCCGTCGAACCCGGCATGGCGGTCACCGATGCTCGTGGCAAGGTGATCGGATATGTACAGGATCTGCGCCAGACCGGCCGGGGTGTCGTGCAGGCCGTGACGGTCGAGGTCGGCGATCGTGTCGCGACGCTGCCCGCGGCGAGCTTTGCGGGGTCCGGCGACGTCCTTGTGACCGGCATGACCAAGGGGCAGCTTAAGAAGGCGGCCGAACAGCAGGACGCCCAATAGACGAAATGGGCTGGCCGCCGGATTCGGCGGTCCTATCTGGACGGGTCGCTTCGGCGGCCCGTCCCATTTTTATATAATGATATGCAAAAAAGCATCCGGGGGGCGGGGCCTTTCGGCCGCTCCGCCCCCCGTCTGCGTCGGGGGCAAGTGGGGATTTCCCGGGTGGGGGCAGGGGACATCAGGGACCAGACCGATGTCCCCCACCGCTCCATTGAGCGGAACACTCGGGAACATGGACCATCATACAAATGCCGTGCCAGATTGGTGCTTGCCTGTTTTTCGGCGGGAGACGCTGGTTAGCAATTTCTTACCGTCCCGTGCCGTTGTCAAAAATCCCGACAGTTCGGTGTTCAGCTTCGTTCAGCAAGCGTTCAGCCCATTGACTACATTTGTAGTCGCATCATAGTCGACGACGCCAATGGGAGGGGTCCGCATGGCAGAACGAGCAAGCGAATCAGAAATGCAGGTGCTGTCGGCCTTGTGGGACGAAGCCCCGCAGACCGCCGCCGACCTGACATCGCGCATCGGCACGATCAACGGCTGGACGCAGGCGACAGTGAAAACCCTGCTCGCACGGCTGGTCCAGAAGGGCGCGGTAACGGCCGAGGCCGACGGCCGGCGTTATCTCTACAGCCCCGCGATCGAGCGCGCCGATGCAGTCGGCGAGGAATCGCAGCGCTTCGTCGATCGCCTGTTCGGCGGCCGCGTCAGCCCGCTGATCGCGCATCTTGCCGACCGCGAGGCGCTCTCCGATACCGACATTGCCGAAATCGAGGCACTTTTGAAGAAGCTCAAGTCATGAGCGCCGCAACGCTGATGCAGCTGTGGGGCGACACGATGCTCGTCACCGCGCTCCTCGTCCTTGCAGTCCTGCTCGTCCGCAAACCCTTTGCGCGCCATTTCGGGCCGCGGCTCACCTACACGCTATGGTTGATCCCGGCGCTGCGGCTCGTGCTGCCGCCGCTGCCCTTCGCCGAACCGGTTTCCGTCGCCAGCGCGATTCCTGATGCCGGCGCGGCGGTAATGCTGCCGGTGGATGCCGCCGCGCAGCCTGCGGCCTGGTCGCTGACCGACGCCATGCCCTATCTTGTCCTGCTCTGGGCCGTGGGGATGGTTGTCGTGCTCGTCATGGCGACGCTCTCACACCATCGGTTCCGCGCCGCCGTGCTGGCAGAGGCGGTCGAGCTCGAACCGATCGGTTCGATCCGGCTGGTGATGACCGATGCGGTCGACGGGCCTGTGGCCTTTGGCCTGTGGCGTCGTTTCGTCGCCGTGCCGCATGATTTTTTCGCGCGCTATGTCGCCGAAGAGCGGGCGCTCGCGGTCGATCATGAACTGGCGCACCACCGGCACGGCGATCTGTGGGCAAATGCGGCAGCGCTCGTCCTGCTTGCCTCGCAATGGTTCAATCCCTTTGCCTGGCGGGCGATCCGCGCCTTTCGTTTCGACCAGGAGGCCGCGTGCGACGCGCGCGTGCTGACGATGGCCGATCAGAGTGCGCGCGGCGCGCGTACCGCCAGCTATGCGACCGCGATTGCCAAGGCGGCGGTGGGCTCGCGGCTGTCGCTCGCGGCGCCGATGGCGGTCCACGACAATCTTCAGGAGAGGCTGACGATGTTGTTGCAGCAGGATATTTCGAAAAAACGCAGCCTGATGGGGCGGCTGCTGATCGGCGGGGCGGCGATCGCGGTGCTGGCGACGACCGCCACACTCGTCCCCGCCGGCACGGCGCGGGCGCGCGCCCAAATTGCCCACGTGCCCGAACCCCCGGCTCCGCCACCGCCCGTCGATGCGCCCCCAGCGCCCGACGCCGTGATTTTCACCTCGACCGGCGAAGATGTGACCGAAAGCGTAACCACGTCCGACGACGGCAAAAGGCGCGAAGTGCACCGGATCGTCATCCGCCACGACGGCGAAGGCGACGGGGCGAAGACCGTCACGGTCGCTCCTGCCGATGGCACGGTGCCCAAGGTCCGGCAGGTGGAGATTCGTACCCTCGGCAGCCTGTCGCGCGACGATGTGCTTGCGACGCTGAAAGAACAGGGGATCGACGGCAAGCAGGCCGACGCCATCGCGGACAGGCTGGAAGCGAAGCGCAAGGAACGGTTCCGGACCGCGCTGGCTCCCATGCCGCCGCGGCCGCCGGTGCCGCCCAAGGCGCCTCGTCCGCCGGCCGCCTGGGCACCGGCTCAAGGGCATACGCTTGCGGTTGCCCGCTGCGGTTCGGGGCAGGTCGCGCCGATGGTCGATCGCGAAGAAGTCACGGCCGGCAAGCGCAGTCGGTACGTCATGATCGCCTGCGCCGACGGGCCGGAGGCGAAGGCGCAGCGCCTGTCGGCGCTCAAGGAAGCGCGCGAACGCTTTATCGAGAGCGACCGCCACCTGTCGGAGGCCATGCGCGCCAAGGTCGCCGCCGACCTCGACAAGGCGATCGCCGAAATGGAGAAATCGAACCACTAGGCCCGAACAGCTTCGACGCCGGCCTTTGCTCCCCGGTGGGGCCGGCGGCAGGGGCGGGGAAGGGAGCGGCCCATGTCGCTCCCTTTTTTCGTGTCCCGATTTTTACCCGCTATCCCTTTTCCTCGGCGGTTGGCGATGCCACATGGATGGCATGAGCAAAGAAAAGCCTTGGCCCGACAGTATCCGCGCTGGCGAGTGCGAGCAGCATGAGCCGCTGGTGCGCCGCGTGCTCGCGCCGAACCCGTCGCCCTATACCTTCACCGGCACCCAGACGTGGATCGTCGGGGCGGAGCGCGACGTGGCGGTGATCGACCCGGGGCCGACCGGTTCGGGGCTCAGCATCGGCGATCCCGCCGATATCAACGGCGCGGGCCATGTCGACGCGATCCTGCGCGCGACCCGCGGCCAGCGTGTCGCCGCGATCCTCTGCACCCACACGCACCGCGATCATTCGCCCGCCGCCGCGCCGCTCAGGCAGGCGACGGGCGCGCCGATCATCGGCTGCGCGCCGCTGGCGCTGTCCGACGACGGCCCGCGCGCCGATTCGGCCTTCGACGCCGATTATACGCCCGACCGCGTCCTGACCGACGGCGAACGGATTTCGGGGGAGGGCTGGACGATCGAGGCGGTCGCGACCCCCGGTCATACATCGAACCACCTGTGCTTCGGCCTCGTCGAAACGCGCGCCCTGTTCACGGGGGATCATGTTATGGCGTGGTCGACAAGTGTCGTCAGCCCGCCCGACGGCGACATGGCAGCCTATATGGCGAGCCTGTCGAAGCTCTACGAGCGCGACGACCGTGTCTATTATCCGGCGCATGGCCCCGCGGTGACTAGGCCGCGCCAACTGGTGCGCGGTATGCTTGGTCACCGTAAACAGCGCGAGCGGCAGATATTGCGGGAACTCGAAAAGGGCCCGCGCGTGATTCCCGACATGGTGAAGCATATGTACAAAGGGCTCGACCCACGGCTGACCGGCGCTGCCGGCCGCTCGGTGCTCGCGCATCTGATCGATCTGGAAAATCGCGGCCGCGTCGCGCGCGATGCTGACAGCTGGACGTTGGTCGCATGAGCAAGGGGTTGTTCCGCGCCGCGGTCGCCTTGATGCTGGCGCTCGCGCTCTTCTTCGGCTGGCGGGCGTGGCAGGACTGGCAGAGCGGCTATGACCCCGAAACCGTCGTCGCGGCGAGCCTGCAGGGCCTGCAGGAACAGAATGTCCTGGTGCCCTTCACCGCGCGCTATGTCGCCGTCGTCACCTCGACGCAGAGCCGGCTCGGGCTGAGCGCCAAAAAGACGCTGATCATGCCGGGCACGGTGCGTTACGAACTCGACCTTGGCAAACTCAAGCAGTCGGATCTCGACTGGGATGCCGCGGCCAGGGCGCTGACCGTCACACTGCCGCCGCTCCGGCTGGCGGGGCCCGAGATCGATATCGACGCGATCAGCGAATATCGCGATGGCGAAATCCTGCTGACGCTGACCGATGCCGAACGCACGCTCGACGCCGCGAACCGCAGGGCGGCGCAGGCCGAACTGATCAAGCAGGCGAAGGCGACGACGCCGATGCGCCTTGCGCAGCGCGCCGCGCGCACTGCGGTCGAACAGGGCTTTGCGATGCCGCTGAAGGCGGCCGGGATCGATGCAACGGTCACGGCGCGCTTCGCCGCCGCGCCAAGCGGATAGATCGCGCTTTCCGAGCTTCCGCGGTTTTGCTATCCTCGCGCCTGGGTCGGGCAGGGGAACAACATGGTTGGCACCGTGGGGGGCGCCGCACGCGCCGAGCTTTTCTGGCATCGCATGGCGATCGGCCTCGCGATCTTCATCGTCTTCGGCTTCCTGCAATTCGCGCTGAGGGGTTTTGTCGATCCGGTCGCGGCGCCCTTCTGGGTGCATCTTCACGGCGTCGCGATGCTGGCTTGGCTGGCGCTGCTGATCGCGCAGCCGACGCTTGTTTCACGCGATAATCTGGCGCTGCATCGCAAGCTCGGCTGGGCAGGGGCGGCGCTCGCGATCTTTATTACCTGCCTTGGTATCTTCACCGGCGTCGCATCGCTGTTGCTGCACCGTTTCCCACCCTTTTTCTCGCCGCCCTATTTCCTTGCGCTCACGGTTGTGGAGTCGCTCGCCTTCGGGGCGGTTGTATGGGCGGCGGTGCGCCGGCGGCACCGGACGGCGTGGCACCGGCGGCTGATGATCGGGGCGACGATTGTCATTCTCGAACCGGCGCTGGGGCGGCTGCTTCCCATGCCGCTGATGATCGGCTGGTCCGATATCCCGGTCGGGCTGATCCAGCTCGCGGTGGTCGGCATCGTCGCCCTTTACGACCGGCGAACGCTTGGTCGCGTCCACCCAGCGACAAAAGCGGTCGCGGCGATTGTGGTCGCGGTGCGCGTCACCATTTACCTTCTGTCGATGACGCCCCCCGTCGTCGCGCTTGCGGAAAAGCTCGCCGGCGGCTGACGCTGCGTTGCCCTGCCGCGGGTCGCGGTGTAGGGGGTCGTCAAGGCTGAGCCATATAAGGAAATGCCATGACTGCTCCCATCCGCGAGAATCTCTCGGGTCTCGACCTGCGCGCCGAAATCGACCGCCTCCGCAAGGAACGCAACGCGGTCATCCTCGCGCATTATTACCAGAAGCCCGAGATACAGGATCTTGCCGATTTCGTCGGCGACAGTCTCGAACTGTCGCGCAAGGCCGCCGACACCGATGCCGAAGTCATCGCCTTTTGCGGCGTGAAGTTCATGGCCGAGACCGCCAAGATATTGAGCCCCGAAAAAACCGTCATCCTGCCCGACATGGACGCGGGATGCAGTCTGGAGGACAGCTGCCCGCCCGAACAGTTCAAGCGCTTCCGCGAGGCACATCCCGATCATATCGCGCTGACCTACATCAACTGTTCGGCGGCGGTGAAAGCGTTGAGCGACATCATCGTCACTTCGTCGAGCGCCGAGACGATCATCAGCCAGATCCCGCCCGAACAGAAGATCATCTTTGGTCCCGACCGCCATCTCGGCGGCTATCTGAACCGCAAATTCGGACGCGACATGCTGCTGTGGCCGGGCGTTTGCATCGTGCATGAGGCGTTCAGCGAGACCGAGTTGCTGAAGCTGAAGGCGCAGCATCCGGGCGCTCCCGTCGCGGCGCACCCGGAATGCCCGCCGCATATCGTCGATCACGCCGATTATGTCGGATCGACGAGCGGCATCCTGCAATTCGCCAAGAATTTCCCCGGCGACACGCTGATCGTCGCGACCGAGCCGCACATCATCCACCAGATGGAACTCGCGCTGCCCGAAAAGACTTTCATCGGGGCGCCGGGCGCGGACGGCAACTGCAACTGCAACATCTGTCCCTATATGGCGCTCAACACGATGGAGAAGCTTTATCTCGCGCTGCGCGATCTGAAGCCGCAGATCGAAATGGAGGAGGGGCTTCGCCTCGCGGCACGCAAGAGCCTCGACCGGATGCTCGAAATGGCATCGGGGACGGTGGGCAAGGGCGATCTCGGCCGCGCCTGATCCGGCAAGCAGCGAATCAATTTCGGGTCGTGGAGGCGAATCGGACGGGCGATTCGCGCCGCGGTCGTCCGCCAAGCGAATCCGAAAATGCTGCACCGCTGTTACAAAAATGCTGCAACGAATCCGCTTGTTGCTAATGCCGGACTTATCCACAAGCGGGAGCGCGCGAGGAGGATATTTCTGCCATTTTTTGTTGGCGCCCCGAACGCTTCATGTCAGCTTCAAATCATCGGACGACAGAGACGTCGCACCGCCGGGACATCAAGGGTGGTTGCAAGACTAGCCGGAAGAGAACGGAACGGACCGACGAAGAAATCGACCGATAGCCGGGTCACGGAACGCAGCGATTCCCACGAGTTGATGCGAACCCGACCAGGTACAGGAAATGCAGTCCATCGCTTGGACAGCGATTGCTTCGGCAGACGCTGGAAGAGATGATGAAGGGCTTTCCAGGTGCGGCCGGCCCCCGAAAGGGGGCCGACCAAACCGTCGCCGGATTGTTCCGGCGTGCGCCGCAACGCATCGTTTTGCGGGCCGCTGATCGCAAGAAAAGCGGACCGGGATGAGGTGAAGCGGAGTGCGTGGGGCAAAGCCGGATAGTGGGGGTTGGCAGCGATGCCGGCCCCCATTTCGTATGCGCTGCGGATCTTGCGCCCCGCGGTAGCGCACACACCGCTGCGGCCCGTCGCGCATCGCCGCCGCGGCCCAATCTTTATTTTTCCGGCTGTGACAGTCGTCACATTCCCGTCAAGGATGCTTGGCTAGCACCATCGGGCGACCCGGAGACGTTCCCGAATCGGAACCGATCCCACTTTCCCGGACCGGACCAAGTGGTCCGGCCGGGAACCTTTCCACTCCATTCGGCATTGTTTGGACATCGCCAAGGCGAGGTTCCGCCACGGCGGAGCGTTCCAGCAAGGGCCGTAGCCTTCTGTGCTCCGGCCGGTTCAGGGAAGGGATATCATTATGGTGGGTTTGATCGTCACGTTGATCGTTGGCGGCATCATCGGCTGGCTGGCGAGCATCGTCATGCGTACCGATGCGCAGCAGGGGATCATCCTCAATGTCGTCGTCGGGATTGTCGGCGCATTTCTAGGCAATTTCCTCGGCAGTTTCTTCGGCATGGGCGCAAGTCTAGACACCTTCAGCCCGATCGGGCTGCTCTGGGCCTTTATCGGCGCGGTGGTGCTGCTCGGGATCGTCAATCTGATACGGCGCGGCAGCGTCCGCTGAACGGACTGGCGGCGGCGGGGGATCGCGCCGCCGCCATTCTGCTAGGCGATTTCAATTATTTGCGTTACCAATGAAACGCCTGCGCGAGTAGGCGGCAGAAACGATCGTAGGGGGGTCATCATATGACTTGGATTATTGCAATAATCATGGGCGGCGTCATCGGCTGGCTGGCGAGCATCGTGATGCGGACCGATGCCCAGCAGGGCATCTTCCTGAATATCATCGTCGGCTGTCTCGGGTCGATCCTCGGTCGCTTCCTGTTCGGCCGCTTCCTCGGCGGCGGCCATCTGCGCGGCGACGCCTTCGATCCGATGACCTTGCTCACCGCCTTTATCGGCGCGGTGGTCCTGCTCGGGATCGTCAACCTTGTCCGGCGCGGCCGTTTGCGCTGACGTCCTGCCCGTCGGAGAGCCGATCGCAGCGGGATCGGCCGGAAAAAAGGGTGGCCGCCGCCGGGCGCGTCACCCTTTTTCATGCCTGCAAACCACTGGAAATCCGGATGGATGCTCCGTATGAACGCGCGTCGGAGGGGCGGGTGGCCGGGCAAGGTTTCGCCTCTTGCCAGAGGTGATTTAATTCGGTAATACACCTCGTTGAGGAATGATCCTGTCGTGCGGGGTCGGAGGGGCGGTGGCGCTTTGCGCCCGTCGCAGTTTGATGCCGTGCGAAGCAGGGAGGGTTTTCGGCGTGAACTACGAGCGGAAAGTGGATGTGATGGACAGCCTGGCGGGCACGCAAAGCTATTATGAGGACGCCGACAGCAGCCGGCGCAAGCGGACGCGAATGATCGTCGCGCTGGTGCTGATCGCGCTCGCGCTCGGCGCAGCTTATTATGCCTTCACCCACGGCAGCGACGCAGCCGGCGCCGACGGCCAAAGTGCTGCGGCGGTCCCGAACGTCACCGTTGTCGTTCCGGGACGCGTGTCGGTCGAGGCGGCGATTGCGGCCAATGGCACGATCGCGGCGCGCCGGGAAATGCCCGTCGGTGTCGCGGGCGAAGGCGGGCAGGTCGTCCGCGTCCTTGTCGAGCCGGGCCAGTGGGTCGGCGCGGGGCAGGCGCTTGCGGTCATCGACCGGTCGGTGCAGGCGCAGCAGGCGGCAAGCCTTGCCGCGTCGATCCGTGTCGCACAGGCCGATGCCGATCTTGCGCAGGCCGAACTCGAACGCGCGCAGGCGCTCGTCGGCCGCGGCTTCATTTCCAAGGCCGACATGGATCGCAAGCGCGCGACCCGCGATGCCGCCAACGCGCGCGTCCGCGTCGCGCAGGCACAATATCAGGAAGCGGTCGCGCGCAACGGCCGGCTCAACATCGTCGCGCCCGCCGCGGGGCTGGTGCTGACGCGCCAGGTCGAACCGGGGCAGATCGTCGGCGCGGGCAGCGGCGTGCTGTTCCGCATGGCGCGCGGTGGTGAAATGGAAATGCTGGCGCAAATGGCCGAGGCCGACCTGGCCCGCGTCAAGGTCGGGACCCGTGCGGCGGTGACACCCGTCGGCAGCGACCTCAGCATCGCCGGCCAAGTCTGGCAGAAGTCGCCGGTCATCAACATGGACACGCGGCAGGGCACGGTGCGTATCGCGCTTCCGTACAGCGAAGCGCTGCGTCCGGGCGGCTTTGCCGACGCGCGGCTGATCGCGGGCACGACTTCGGCCCCGCTGCTTCCCGAAAGCGCGGTACAGAGCGGCGTCGACGGCAATTTCGTGCTGGTGGTCGATGGCAACAATGTGATCAAGCGCGTGCCGGTGAAGGTCGGCACGGTGACCGACGGCGGCGTGTCGATCGCGTCGGGCCTGACCGGGAACGAAAAGGTCGTGGCGCTCGCGGGCGCCTTCCTCAACCCCGGCGACAAGGTGAAGCCGGTCGTCCAGAAATCGTCGCAATAACCGGGCCGGACGGCGCGTAGGAATTTAGTGCACAAGGGCGTTTGATCATGAGCTTCCGCAACATTTCCGCCTGGTGCATCCGCAATCCGGTGCCCCCGATCGTGATGTTCATCCTGTTGCTGCTGGCGGGGCTCGTCAGCTTCAACCGGATGGATGTCAACGACAATCCCGACATCGAATTTCCGGCGGTGCAGGTCGTCGTGGTGCAGCCCGGCGCCGCGCCGACCGAGTTGGAGACGCAGGTGACCCAGCGCGTCGAAGCCGCCATACGCGGCGTCAGCGGGGTCGATGAAATGTCCTCCTATGTCAGCGAGGGCAACAGCCGCACCTTCGTGCAATTCGCGATCGGTACGCCGATCGACCGCGCCTACAACGACGTCAACCAGGCCGTGCAGCAGATCCGCAGCGACCTGCCCGAGGGCATCCTCGAGCCGCAGGTCGTGCGCGTCGATATCGCCGGCGGGCCGATCACCTATTTTGCGGTCGAGGCGACCGACATGACGCTCGAGCAATTGTCGTGGTTCGTCGACAACACGGTCGCCAAGGAACTGCTGTCGATTCCTGGGATGAGCCAGGTGCGCCGCTCGGGCGGGGTCGATCGCGAGATCCGCGTCATCCTCGATCCCTCGCGTATGCAAAGCTATGGCATCACGGCCAGCCAGATCAACCAGCAACTGCGCCAGATCAACGTGAACGCCGCTGGCGGACGCACCGAAATCGCGGGCTCCGAACAGGCGGTGCGCGTACTCGGTAACGCTGGCAGCGCCTATCAGCTCGGGGATTATCAATTATCGCTGGGCAACGGCCGAACGATCCGGCTGAGCGACGTCGCCAAGGTGACCGATGGCTATGCCGAACAGCGCAATCTCGCGAAGATCGAGGGCAAGCAGGTGCTGAGCTTCTCGATCGAAAAGGCGAAAGGCGCATCCGACGTCACCGTCCATGACGAAACGATGAAAAAGCTGGAAGAGATCAAGAAGAACAACCCCAAGGTCGATTTCAAGATCCTCTTCACGCGCACCGAATATACCAAGGAACAATATCGCAGCTCGATGGCCGCGATGATCGAGGGTGCGGTGCTCGCCGTCGTCGTCGTTTTCCTGTTCCTGCGCGACTGGCGCGCGACGCTCATCTCGGCGCTCGCGATCCCGCTCTCCGCGATCCCGACCTTTTGGTTCATGGAATTGATGGGCTTTTCGCTCAACGGCCTGTCGCTGCTCGCGCTGAGCCTCGTCGCCGGCGTGCTCGTCGACGATGCGATCGTCGAGATCGAGAATATCGTCAGGCACATGCGCATGGGCAAGACCGCCTATCAGGCGTCGATCGACGCCGCCGACGAGATCGGGCTGGCGGTCGTCGCGACGACGATGTCGATCGTCGCGGTGTTCCTGCCCGTTGCGCTGATGCCCGGTATTTCGGGCCAGTTCTTCATTCAGTTCGGTATGACCGTCGTCTTCGCGGTGCTCGTGAGCCTCGCGGTCGCGCGCATGATCACGCCGATGATTGCGGCCTATTTCCTGTCGGCGCAGGGCGAACAGGATCATGCCTCGGGTCCCTGGGTGGACCGGTATGAAAATGTGCTGCGCTGGACGCTCGACAGCAGCAAGCACAAGGCGAAGCGCGCGGCGCTCGATGTCGTGCAGACGCGCCCGATGTTCTTCGCCCTGTCGTTCCTTGCGGCGGCGGCTGTCTTGGCGCTGATGATATTCCAATATTATCAGCCCGTCCCCGCCGGACAGGATGCGCCCAACCCGGCGATGCATTTCATGCTCGCGACGCCGCTCAGCATGATCATCGCGTTTCTGCTGATCAGCCTGCTCGTCATCATATTCGGCGCGCTGATCATCTGGACCAATCGAGCGGCTTTCTCGGTGATCCTGAAGGCTTATGCCTGGATCGGCGGGGTCACCGCCGTGCTATGCGCAGTGCTTTGGCTCGCGGGCATGCTCGCGCCGCCCAGCATGGCGCTCATGACCTGGGCGAGCGTGATGGTCGTCGCCGTTGGGCTCGGGCTTTTGGCATGGCTGTTCGGCAAACTGTTCGGTGCGCATTACTGGAGCGTCAGCCTCTGGTCTTATTTCATGGCGCAGCGCGCCGGCGCCCGCATGTCGGACCATCGCGTGTGGATCGTCGGGATCGGCGTGCTCGCCTTTGTGTCGAGCATCGTCCTGTTCGCGGTGCTGCCGAAGCAGTTCCAGCCGACAATCAACAGCGACTATAGCCAGATCAGCTATGAACTGCCGCCGGGATCGACGCTGGCGCAGAGCGACGTGATCGCGAACCAGATCAACGCGATTCTCGCGGCGAACGACGTCGTCGACAACGCTTTTTACGACGTCAATGTCGGCGGCGGCGGCGTGTATATCACGCTGAAGAAGGATCGCCCGACCAGCAGCGTCGAATGGGAGCGCAGCCTGCAGCCGAAGATGGCCGCGATCCCTGACGCGCGCGTGTCGTTCCAGAGCCAGTCGGGAGGTTTTTCGGGCCGCGACATCACCTTCATCGTCGGCGGCGACGATCCGGTGGCGCTCGAAAATCACGCGCGCAAGATCGTCCGCGAGATGAGCGGGCTCAAGGAATTGCGCGCTGTGCGCATCGAGGGCGACATTCCTCGCCCCGAGATTATCGTCAATCCGCGCATGGACCTCGCCGCCGAACTCGGCGTGACCACCGCGGCGCTCAGCCAGACGATCCGCATCGCGACGCTGGGCGACATCGACCAGAATGCGGCGAAATTTTCGCTGTCCGACCGCCAGATTCCGATCCGGGTTCTGTTGTCGGAGGATTCGCGCCGCAGTCTCGCGACGATCGAGAATCTCCCCGTGCCGACCGCGCGCGGCGGCACCGTGCCGCTGAAATCGGTCGCCGAGATCGGCTTCGGCGCGGGGCCGACCGAGCTTCGCCGCTACAACCAGACGCGGCGCATCGTCATCGGCGCCGACCTGGCGCCAGGGCTGGTGACCGGCGACGCGCAGACCAAGATCGACAAATTGCCGTCGATCACCAACATGCCGCAGGGCATCCGCAAGGTGATCCAGGGCGATGCCAAGTGGCAGGCGGAGATGATGACCAACTTCCTCGTCGCCGTGGTCGCGGGCCTGCTGCTCGTCTTTGCGACGCTGGTGCTGCTCTATCGCCGTTTCCTGTCGCCGCTGGTCAACATGTCGTCGCTGCTGCTCGCGCCGCTCGGGGGACTGCTCGGCCTCGCGGTGACCGGAATGGAAATTTCGATGCCCGTGTTTATCGGCCTGCTGATGCTGCTCGGCATCGTGGCCAAAAACTCGATCCTGCTCGTCGATTTCGCGATCGAAGAGATGGACCATGGCGTCGAAAAATCGGCGGCGCTGATGGATGCCGGGCGCAAGCGTGCGCAGCCGATCGTCATGACCACGGTCGCGATGGTCGCGGGCATGGTGCCCACCGCGCTGTCGCTGTCGGGCGATGGCGCGTGGCGCGCGCCGATGGGCGTGGTGGTGATCGGCGGGTTGATCCTGTCGACGCTGCTGACGCTGCTGATCGTGCCCGCAGGCTTCAGCCTGGCCGACAGCATCGAAAAGCGTCTCGGCCGCTTCTTCTCGCGCAACCTGCTCACCTACCGCAAGGGCGACGATACGAAACCGCACGGGGCGTCGACGCCCGAACCGGCTGAGTAGAGGGATCTACCGGCGCGGTAAGCGACTGCGCGTGTTGCAACCTTTGCGGCATTTCGCCATTTGGTTCGCATGACCGAGCGCACGCTTCCCCGCCCGATTGGCGTCGCCATTCCGGCGAAAGGGTCGAATATCCGCGTCGTGGCGACCGGGATGCTCGTCGTCATGGCGATCGTCTTCGTCAGCGCCAAATATTATCAGGACGTCCATCCGGCGGTCGGTTTCGTCCGCGCCTTTGCCGAAGCGGCGATGGTCGGCGGGCTCGCCGACTGGTTCGCGGTCACGGCGCTGTTCCGGCACCCGATGGGCCTGCCGATCCCGCACACCGCCATCGTGCCGCGCAACAAGAACCGCATCGGCGATACGCTCGCACGTTTCCTGCTCACCAATTTCCTACTGCCGCGGCTGATCGCGCGCAAGATGCAGACGCTCGACGTCGCGGGTGCGGTGGGAAAATTCCTCGCCGAACCCGCCGAGGGGGGCGGGCGCCTGCGCCTTGGCGCCTCGCGCATCATCGCCGATGCGCTTGGCGCGCTCGACCAGCAACGGCTCGGCGGCATGGTCAAATCGGCGATCGCGGATCGCCTGCGCGAGCTCGATGTCGCACCCTTGCTGGGGCAGGCGTTGCAGGCTGCGCTCGGCGAGGGGCGCCACCAGCCACTGCTCGACGCGATGGTCAAATGGGGATCGAAGACGCTCGAACTCAACGAGCATCTGATCCACCAGATGGTCCACGACAATTCGAATGCGATCGTGCGGTTCACCGGGCTCGACGAGAGCATTTCGAACCGCATCGTCGCCGGCCTGTCGAAACTGCTCAGCGAAATGGCGGTCGACGAAACGCACCCCTTGCGCATCCGCGTTGAGGAGGGGCTCGCCAAGATGGCGCTTGACCTGCAGCACGACCCCGAGGTCCAGGCGAAAGTCGCGCGCGTGCGCGATGAGCTGCTCGAAAACAAGGCGGTCAAACGCTGGCTCGATGGCCTGTGGGAACAGGGGCGCGGCGCGCTGCTGAAGGCGGCGCGCAATCCGGATACGATGCTGGCGGGGCGGATCGGCGAGCTGGTCACGCAATTCGGCGCGATGCTGGGCGAAGATGCGCACATCAAGCGCACGCTCAACCGCTATGCCCGCCGCGCCGTCGTCGGTATGGTCGACAGCTATGGCGAAACCGCGCTCAAGCTGGTGTCCGACACGATCCGCAGCTGGGACGCGAAGACGATCACCGACCGGCTGGAAAATGCCGTCGGCGACGACCTGCAATATATACGTATCAACGGCACACTGGTCGGCGGGCTCGTCGGCGTGCTGATCCACACCGTCGATGTGCTGATCTAGCCGCTCGCCGCCAATCCCTCGCGAAACGTCGGATAGCGCGGGCTCCAGCCGAGCAGCCGCTTCGCCTTGGCGTTCGCGACGCGGCGATTCTCCGCGTAAAAGGCGCGCGCGGCGGGCGACAGGCCGGCGTCGTCGAGCGACTGGAGCGGCGGCAGCGCGGCGCCCAGCATCGCACAGCCCCATTCGACCAGCCTGTTCTGATGACAGGGCTCGTTATCCGCAAGATTGTAGAGGCCCGCGGGGCCGCGGAATGATGCGATGATCCCGCCGGCGATGTCGTCGACATGGATACGGCTGAATATCTGTCCGGGCAGATCGATCCGGTGCGCGCGACCTTCCCGGATGCGATCGAGGATCGAGCGTCCGGGGCCATAGATGCCGGGCAGGCGAAAGACACGCATGTCGCCGCGCAGCGCGCGCCATGCCGCGTCGGCGGCGTTGCGGTCGGGCCGGCGGCCGTTGACCGGTGCGCTTTCGTCGACCCATGCGCCGGCGGTGTCGCCATAGACGCCCGTCGAGGACAGATAGCCGGTCCATGTCGCGGGGGCGAGCGCGATCGCCTCTCCATAACGATCGAGCACGGGGTCCGTCCCCGCGGCCGGCGGGACCGACGACAGGATGTGTGTCGCGTTTCGCAGCGCTGCCAGAACCGCGCCGTCGTCGCCGAAGGCGATACTGTCACCGCGTCCGTCCCGGGTTGTCCCCCCCACATCCCAGCCGCGCGCGCGCAGCCGGTCGGCAAGGTGGTTTGCGGTATAGCCCATTCCGAAAATCAGCATCTGTCTCATCGCGCGCCTTATTGCGCGTCGGCGGCGCGATGCCTAGACCGATCGCATGACCGACGCCTCTTCCACGCCCGCCATGCCCGTCACCATCCATCGCGGCGATTATCGACCGCCCGAATGGCAGATCCCCGATATCGCGCTCGATTTCGCGCTGGGGATCGACGCGACCCGCGTCGCCGCCGCGCTGTCGGTCGTGCGCCACGCCGACACGCCGGTGCCGCTCGTGCTGCGCGGCGACGGGCTGACACCGGCGGCAGTACGCGTGGATGCCGAGGTGTGGAACGACTGGCGCCTCGACGGCAGCGACCTGATCGTCGATCTGGGCGACCGGACGGCGGCGACGGTCGAGGTCGATACCGTCGTCGATCCCGCGTCCAACACTCAGCTGTCGGGGCTTTACGCGTCGAACGGCATGCTCAGTACCCAGTGCGAAGCCGAGGGGTTCCGCCGCATCACCTTCCACCCCGACCGACCCGACGTGCTCAGCCGCTACAAGGTGCGGATGCAGGGCGACAAGGCGAAATTCCCGATCCTGCTGTCGAACGGCAATTGCATCGACCGGGGCGAGGAGGGGAGCGATCATTGGGCGCTGTGGGAAGACCCCTGGCCGAAACCCTCCTATCTCTTCGCGCTCGTCGCGGGCGACTTGGTCGTCAACCGCGACAGCTTCACGACGATGTCGGGGCGGAACGTCGAGCTTGGCATCTGGGTGCGCGACGGCGATCTCGATCGCACCGGCCATGCGATGCAGGCGCTGAAGGACAGCATGGCGTGGGACGAGCGCGTCTATGGCCGCGAATATGACCTCGACCTGTTCAACATTGTCGCGGTCAGCGATTTCAATATGGGGGCGATGGAAAACAAGGGGCTCAACATCTTCAATACGCGCTATATTCTTGCCGATCCCGACACCGCGACCGATATGGATTATGACGGCGTCGAGGGCGTCGTCGCGCATGAATATTTCCACAATTGGTCAGGCAACCGCGTCACCTGCCGCGACTGGTTCCAGCTGAGCCTGAAAGAGGGCTTCACCGTTTTTCGCGACCAGAGCTTTTCGGCTGACATGGGGTCGCCAGCGGTCAAGCGGATCGAGGATGTGCGCCTTCTGCGCGCCGCGCAATTTCCTGAGGATGCCGGGCCGCTCGCGCACCCGATCCGCCCCGACTCCTATCAGGAAATCTCGAACTTCTACACCGCGACCATTTACAACAAGGGCGCCGAGATCATCCGCATGATGGCGACGATGGTCGGTCCCGATCGCTTCCGCAAAGGCACCGACCTTTATTTCGACCGTCACGACGGCGAAGCTGCGACGTGCGAGGATTTTGTGCGCGCGATCGAGGATGGCGCGGGCATAGACCTGACGCAGTTCCGCCGCTGGTACGAACAGGCGGGGACGCCGCGCGTCGCCGCGCGGGTCGACGCCAATGCCGCGACGGGCGAGCGCACGCTGCATCTGGCACAGACGGTCCCCCCGACGCCGGGGCAGCCCGACAAGCAGCCGATGCTGATCCCGCTGCGCATCAAGGCCTTCGATCTCGATGGCGGCCATGGCGACGAGGCCGAGCGACTGGTGCTGCTCGACCGCGCCGAGCTTGCGGTGCCGCTCGGCCCATATCGCAGCCGGCCGATGCTCTCGATCAACCGGGGTTTTTCGGCGCCGGTAATCGTCGATTTCGCCCGCGAAGACGGTGAACTGGCGTGGCTCGCGGCGCACGACGACGATCCGTTCGCGCGCTACGAAGCCTTGCAGCAGCTGATGCTCGACACGCTCGTCGCCGCCGTGTCGGGCGAAGCCCGCGCCAATGACGCGGTGATCGACGCGATTGCCCGGACGCTGGAAGGGGCCGGCGAAGACCCCGCTTTCGCCGCCGAGGCGGTGCTGCTCCCCAGCGAGGCGTTCATCGGTGATCAGATGGTGACGGTCGACCCCGACGCGATCCGCCGCGAACGGCTGGCGTTGCAGGGCGCTATCGGCACGGCGCTCGAAAGCGAATGGCGCGCGATCCTTGCCGGCGCGGCGCCGCCTGCGGCCGACCTGTCACGCGCGGCGAAGGGCCGCCGCCGCCTGCGCGGCGTCGCGCTCGCCTATCTCGCGGCGACCGGCATGGCGGATATCCCGGCGCTGGCGTTCAAGACTTTCTCGGATGCCGACGGGATGACCGAACGGCAGGCGGCGCTGGCGACGCTGGCGCACGGCGACAGCGACGAACGCGTGGCGGCGCTCGACATCTTCTACCAGCGCTATCGCGACAATCCGCTCGTGCTCGACAAATGGTTTCAGGTGCAGGCCTGGTCGCTCCGTCCGGATACCGTCGATGCGGTAAAGGAGCTTGCGCGGCATGCCGACTTCACGCTCGCCAACCCCAACCGCGTGCGCGCGCTCTATGGCGCGCTGACGGGCAATCAGGCCGCATTCCACCAGGCCGATGGCGCCGGGTACCGGCTGATCGCCGACCTTGTCATCGCGCTAGATCCGAAAAACCCGCAGACGGCGGCACGGATGATTCCGCCCCTCGGCCGCTGGAAACGGTTCGACGAGGGACGGCAGCGGCTGATGCGCGCCGAACTCGAACGCATTCTGGCGCAGCCGGGCCTGTCGCGCGACGTGACCGAACAGGCGTCAAAAAGCCTGCTGGGGTAAGAGCGGTTGTGGAGGTGTGGGGCGGAGCCCAAATCGACTTTTGGCGCGCGCTACGAGCTCTCGAACTTCTGATTCATCTCCGCCGTCCGGGTAACTCGAAAGATCACAACCTTTCCGCTCCGGACGGTCGAGAAGAGCATGTGTTTCTTGTCGCTCGAACCCAGCAACTTCGATTCGTCGTCGAAGGGGTGCTCATAGGTCGAATCAGCGACTAGGCTTTGCAGAAATTTGTTGACGCATTGGCTATTCGGGAAGCTGATTTGATAGGTAGTGGTGTTGGCCAAGGTCAGCAGATCATAAATGATCGCCACTTTTGAACCTTCGCAAATCTCGACGCGATATTCCTTTTTTATCCGCGCAGTCGTGTCGGGAGGCGCATTGGCTGAGCAGGCGGAAAGGAGCGCAACGAAGAACAGCGGCGCGAAACATCGTGATGCCATTGCAGCAGCGTAGCAGGAAGCCAGACGTCCGCAACCGGTCGCAACCCGCCACTCTCCCGCGGAGAAAATGTCGGCTCAGTCGTTCTTTGCCGGTTTCCAGGTGATCACGCGGTAGAGATAAAGCGCGATCAGCGAACCGATCGCGACCAGCGCGAGCGGGCCGACGAAGGCGTCGAGGTTGGCGAACTGCTTGCCGAACCAGCTGCCCGCGCCGGCGAGCGCTGCGATCCAGATCGTCGAGCCGGCGGCGGTCCAGAGCAGGAATTTGAGTTGATTCATCTTCACCATGCCCGCGGGCAGCGAGACCATCGTCCGCGCGACGGGCATGAAGCGCGCGACAAAGACGATCGCCGGCCCATATTTCAGGAACAGATCGTGCAACCGTTCGACCTCGTCCCAGTCGAGCGTCAGCCAGCGGCCGTGGCGGTCGATGAAGGGCCGAAGTCGCTCATAGCCGATCCAGCGCCCGATGGCATACCAGACCCAATTGCCCGCGGTCGTTCCCGCGACCGCGACCGCGACGAGCATCCAGAAATCGAACCGGCCCTGCGCGACGGCGATCCCGCCCAATCCCATGATCACTTCCGACGGGATCGGCGGGAAGACATTTTCGAGGAACATGAGGACGAAAATCCCCGCATAGCCCCAGCTCTGGATCAGGTTCAGGATGAAATCGGTCATGCGAGGGGTAACGCGCCGCTGGCTCAGCCGATGCGTCGCTTGATCGCATCCCAGATCATTCCGGCCGTGTCGCTGTTGTTGAACCGGTCGATCGCGACGATCCCGGTGGGCGAGGTCACGTTGATTTCGGTCAGCCATTCGCCGCCGATCACGTCGATCCCGACGAAAACCAGCCCGCGTTCGCGCAAGGCCGGGCCAAGAACGTCGCAAATCTCCCGCTCGCGCGGGGTGAGCTCGGCTGCTTCGGCATAGCCGCCGACCGCGAGGTTCGAGCGGAATTCGCCTTCGCCGGGCTTGCGGTTGATCGCGCCCGCTACCTCTCCGTCGACAAGCACGATGCGCTTGTCGCCCTGGGCGACGCTCGGGAGGAATTGCTGGACCATGAAGGGTTCGGGCCACACCTGTCCGAACAGCTCGACGAGCGCGCCGAGGTTGCCGCCATCGGCGTCGATACGGAACACCGCCTTGCCGCCATTGCCGTGCAGCGGCTTGATCACCACTGCGCCGTAGCGCGCCTGGAAATCCTTCACCGCGTCCAGGTCGCGTGTGACCATCGTCGGCGGCATGAATTCGGGAAAGTCGAGCACAAACACTTTTTCGGGCGCGTTGCGGACCGAAACCGGGTCGTTGACGACCAGCGTTTCGTGCCGGATGCGTTCGAGCAGCCAGGTGCCGGTGAGGTAGCCGAGGTCGAAAGGCGGGTCCTGCCGCATCAGCACCACATCGACGTCGCGGCCGAGGTCGAGCAATATTTCGTCGCCGAACTTGTAATGCGCGCCGGCCTCGCGCTGCGCCTCGACGATGCGATGCGCCTTCGTCGTCAGCCGCCCGGCCTCCCATGTCAGCCCGCGAACATCGTAATGATAAAGCTCATATCCGCGGGTCAGCGCCTTCAGGATCAGGTGGAAACTGCTGTCGCCCCCGATGTTGATGCCATCCATCGGGTCCATTTGTACCGCGGCGCGCAGGGTCATTCGATCATCCTCAGGGTTGCCAGACGTGGACCAGATGGCGTGGCAGGCGCCCGGGTGCAAGGAGGATCACGTCGATCCTGATGTCGTCGCGGGGCCCGGCGAAGCGCGGGACGAGCATTCCGGCGGCCGCGGCTACGCGGCGCAGGCGATATTGGTCGATCGCAAGGTCGAGGTCTTCGGGCTTGTCGCGCCACTTCACCTCGATGAAGGCGATGGTGCGCCCGCGCCGCGCCACCAGATCGACCTCGCCGACCGGAAGGCGCAGCCGTTCGCCCAATATGCGCCATCCGTGAAGACGCAGCCACCACGCCGCGCGGCGTTCGGCCTTGCGCCCGCGCGCCTCGGCCGCGGCGCGGTTCAAGCACGCTCTTTCAGCGCGAGCGCGCGGGCATAGACGTCGTGGCGATCGCGCCCGAAGCGTTTGGCGACCGCCTTGGCCGCCTGCGCGACCGGCTTTGCGGCCATCGCCTCGCGCAACGCGGCATCGAGCGTCGCGTCGTCGGCTTCCTCGACGACTGCTTCGCCCGGCGGGCCGACGACGACGACGATTTCGCCCTTGGGCGGTGCATCGGCATAGCGCGCGGCGAGTTCGCTCAGCGTGCCGGTCACGCATTCCTCGTACAGCTTGCTGATCTCGCGCGCGACCGCCGCCTCGCGGTCCCCCAGTCCTTCGGCCATCGCCGCGAGCGACGCCGACAGCCGGGGGCCGCTTTCGTAAAAGACCAGCGTCGCGCGCAGCTTTGAGAATTCGGCGAGCGTGTCGGCGCGCGCCTTCGCCTTGTTGGGCAGGAATCCCGCGAAGAGGAAGCGGTCGCTCGGCAGACCGGAGAGGGTGATGCCGGCGATCGCGGCGCAGGGGCCGGGCAGGGTGGCAACATGCCGTCCCGCCGCCCGCGCGTCGCGTACCAGCTTGTACCCGGGATCCGAAATCAGCGGGGTGCCCGCGTCCGACACCAAAACGACAACTTCGGCGTCCATGCGGGCAACCAGCGCGGCGCGGGTGCGTTCGTCGCTATGATCATGATAGGGGGTCATCGGCACGCGCAAACCCAGATGGGCGAGAAGCTTCGCGGTCACGCGCGTATCCTCCGCGGCGATCAGGTCGGCGGAGGCGAGCATTTTGGCCGCACGCGGGCTGATATCGCCAAGGTTGCCGATGGGCGTCGCGACGATATAGAGACCGGGCAAGGGAGAATCTGAGATGTTCGAATCTGGCATGAGGCCGAAAATGGCAGAAACTGCGCCAAACTGCCATCAGGGCGCGCGCCAAAATAATGCGTCGCTGCGCCGCCGGATGCTGCGCGGGCTGGGCATGGCGGCGATGGCGGGGCTGCTCGCGGCGTGCCAGGTGGTGCCGAAATCGAACGGCCCCGCGACCCCCCCGCCGCCGACCAATCCCGACGACAATGTCGGCCCCGGCCTTCCTACCGATACCGATCGCCACCGCGTCGCGCTCCTCGTGCCGCAGACGGGGCCCAACGCCGATGTCGGGACCGCGATCGCCAATGCGACGACGCTCGCGCTGCTCGATTCGCGTACCGAGCGCGTGCGTATCACCACCTATGACACCGCGCTCGGCGCCGCCGCCGCGGCGCGGCAGGCGGTCGCCGACGGCAACAAGCTGATTCTGGGGCCGCTCCTCAGCGAGGATGTCTCGGCGGTCGCGCCGATCGCGCGCACGGCAAAGGTGCCGGTGCTGAGCTTTTCGAACGACAGCAGCGTCGCGGGTAATGGCGTCTTCATCATGGGCTTCGTTCCCGGCCAGTCGGTCGAGCGCGTCGTCGCCTTTTCGCGCGCAAAGGGACACCAGCGCTTCGGCGCACTTGTCCCCAAAAATGTCTATGGCGACCGGTCGGCGGCGGCTTTCCGCGCCGCGGTGTCCGCCGCGGGCGGCACCTTGGTCGCCGTCGAAAGCTACGACCGCAGCGCCACCGCGCTGACGGGCGCCGCGCGGCGGCTCGCCAATGCCGGCGCGATGGACGCCGTTCTGATCGCCGACAGCGGTGGCAACGCCATTCGCGCGGTGCCCGTGATCAAGGGTGGCGGGGACCGGCAGATACTCGGCACCGAACTCTGGAATACCGATGCCGGGCTCGGCAGCAGCGCGGCGATGCGCGGCGCATGGTTCGCCAGCGTGTCGGACGGCCTTTACGGGCAGCTTGCGACCAAATACCGCACCCGTTTCGGCCGGGCACCGTACCGGCTCGCAAGCCTCGGTTACGATTCGGTGCTGCTGACCGTCCGCATCGCGCGTGACTGGAAGCCGGGCACCGGCTTCCCCGCCACGCGGCTGCTTGCCGCCGACGGTTTCGGCGGGATCGACGGCATTTTTCGCTTCAATAATCGGGGCATCGCGATCCGCGCGCTCGAAGTGAGCGAGATCGGCGCGGGCGGGTTCCGGGTCGTCGATCCCGCGCCGACCAAATGGTGATCGCCGAACATTAGTGGCATAGTCGCCACAGTCGGACGAAAAAGCGCCGCGACGCACAGCGTCGCAGCCTTTACGCGGCGCGCGCGTTCACTATATGGACATAGCGCGCGGCGCATCGATTCCGCACGCCCTTTTTAAACGACCCAGGAGATACAGCTATACCACCGCCCATGACCCGTCGCTCGATGGCACCGCTGCCGCCTAAAAACGGTCCGCGTTATAATGAATTCATCGCCTCGCCCAAAGTCCGCGTGATCGACGAGGAGGGCGAAAATCTGGGCGTGATGCTGACAGCCGAAGCGATCGAGCAGGCGGCCGAGGTTGGCCTCGACCTGGTCGAAGTATCTCCGAACGCCGATCCGCCGGTGTGCAAGTTCCTCGACGTCGGCAAGTTCAAGTACGAGGCGCAGAAAAAGGCGAACCTCGCGCGCAAGAGCCAGAAGACGCAGGAAATCAAAGAGATCAAGATGCGTCCGAATATCGACGATCATGATTTCGACGTGAAGATGAAGAAGGTCTTCGACTTCCTCGAGGAAGGCGACAAGGTCAAGATGACCATGCGCTTCCGCGGCCGCGAAATGAGCCACACGCAGCTTGGGCTCAACGTGCTTCAGCGCGTCGCCGAGATGACCGCCGAGATCGCGAAGGTCGAGGCGCATCCGCGCACCGAAGGCCGCCAGATGCTGATGGTGCTCGCGCCGAAGTAAGCCATTCGATCCTCCCTGCGGCGTCGCCGTGGGGAGGGGGACCGCCCGCGTAACGGTTGGTGGAGGGGCCGTGCTGCAGCCCCTCCGTCAGCGCTTCGCGCTGCCGCCTCCCCATCGCTTCGCGACAGGGAGGATCAATTCAGCCGATTTGGAATTCGAGGGTGGTCGTTCCAGCGGGACGGCCACCCGCTTCATATCGGCGCTCGATCATCCGCACCGCGCCGTCCGCCGCGATTGCGACGAGCGTCGACGCGCGCGTGCCGTAAATGTCGCCGCGCAGGAACAGCGCCGGGCCGTCCTCCGCCATCAGCGCGTCGAGCAGGTCTTCGGGATCGCTCCCCGCCGCGACGGCGTCCGCGAGCGCGGCGCGCAGCCGTTCGGCGCGCGGGCAGGGGGCATCGACGGGCTCGTTGGCGAGCGCGTGCACGCCGGGCTCGAGCGGCATGATCAGCGGGACCGGGCGGTTGGTGAGCAACCGCGCGCCGCCGCCGTCGATGGCGAACAGGTTGAAAGCGTTGAAGCGCGGCAAATCCGCCGCCACCGGATCGGCGAAGCGCCCTGCGCCGCGCAGCAGGTCGGACACGAGCGCACCGCGCGATTCCTTTGCGGGATCGGGCATCGCGCCGCGGACGTTGGTGACGACGACCGCGCGGCCGCTCGGGCGATGGATGCCGAGCCAGGTCCCGCCCGCCTGCAGGTCGCGCCCCGCAACAAGGCCGCTCCCGTCCCCCCACTCGTGGAGCGGCTCCGCAGGCCGCGCATGGAACTCGTCGCGGTTGCCGATGAGGATGAGGGGCCAGTCGGGATGGACGCGGTGGGCAAGGGCGACGACACACATGCCGCGCATATCGGGGATCGCGTCGCGCTTGCCAAGCTGCCAACGGTCCATCGGCCGTTTCGACCGCAACATCACTGTATTGTGAGACTATATCACCATATTGCCGACGATCGCAAAGGATGATAGTTTCGCCCGGTCTTTCTGGAGGGGGAGAGGATTATGACGGACGCCGGTAAAACGCCCTTGCACCTGTGGGTGGTGGGGATCGTGTCGCTGCTCTGGAACGCCTATCCTGTCATCGATTTCACGATGACCAATATGCAGAGCGAGGCGTGGTTGTCGCAATATAACGAGGCGCAGCGCGCGCTCATCCTCGGCGCGCCGGCTTGGTCGAACGTCTGCTGGGCGCTCGGCGGTTTCGGCTCGTTCCTCGGCTCGCTGCTGCTGCTGTTCCGCTCCCGCCACGCTGTGACGGCGTTCCTCGTTTCGGCAGTGGGGCTCGCGGGCGTAACCTATTACCAGCTCGTCTCGCACGGCGCGGCGTTCAGGGAGGCGCTGGGCGACGTGCCGCTGTACATCAGCCTGACCATCTGGGTGATCCTGCTCGCGCTGCTCCTCTATGCACGGGCGCAGGCGGCGAAGGGCGTGTTGCGCTAGGCTCCGTTCGAAGCGCGGCGCACGGGCCCCCGCTTACGCCGGGAGCGCCCTGGACGACGGCTGAATGATTGGGGGGCGTTCAATTCGCGAAAAACGGCTTGGTGCCCACGACGCCGATAACGATCGGCGTCATGAAGCCGATCTGGACGCCGTTTACCTTATTTGCCGAGCCAGTCGCTTACCTCGCCCGCGACCTTGTTCGCCGCGCGCGTGAGCGCCTCGCCGACCGGTTTGGCCTCGACTTTGCCGCCGATCGCCTCGCGGGCCTCGAACCGCCGCTGGGTCACCGTCTTGCCGCCGGCCGAAACCAGCATCGCCTGATAGGCGACGACGACCTCGTTGGTGGCCGCATCGACGCCGAATTCCATCAATTGTCCTGCGAGCTGCTCGCCCGGCGCGGTCAGATATTGGCCCTCGTCGAGCACGACGCGCGACGTCCGCGCCGACACGGTTTCGGACACGAGCCGCTGGAACAGGCGCGACGGCGCCTCGACCCATTGCGCGTCCTTCACATAGGTCACGCTGGCCCCGTCCTGCTGCACCGGAATGCGCGTAGTACGCAGTTTCTGCGGCGCGGTCGGGATCAGGATCGTCAGCGTCGCGGCTTCGGACGCGGTACGTACCCCGCCGGCCACCGGTGCAGCATCGGCATCGAGGGTCAGCAGAAAGGGCGGGGTCTTTCCGCCCAGGCCGATGCACGCCGACAGCGAGACGGCGGCGAAGGCGGCGAGCAGCGGTGCGCGAAGGCGGCGGATCATGATATCGGTCCTCATTGCTTGTAATCGGGCAGCTTGCTGCCGCCGATGATCGCCCCGGCGCCTTGCTGGTCGAGCTTGTCGGTCAGGCTGGACAGCGAGGCGGAGGTGCGGCGCAGGTCGCGGATCAGGGCATTCGCCTCGGGGATCGTCGTTTCGCTGAAGGTTTTGAGCCCCGGGCGCGCGTCGGAAATAGCGGCCTCCAGCGTCGCCATCGACGCATTGGCCGATTTCAGCGTGTCGCGCAGGTTTGCCATCGCGGGATCGACATTGCGGTCGATCGTGCCCTGCGCCGACGCGGCGAGGTTGCCGATCTGCTCGGCCGCATTGCCTGTCTGCTGGATCGCGATGCGCGTATCGGCGAGCGCGCGTTCGATGGCAGGGCCGTTGCGCGCGAGGATCGCGGTCGACGCCTCGACATTGTTCAGGATTCCGCGAAGGCTCGCTTGATTTTCATCGTCGGCCAGTTCGGCCAGCCGCTCGGTCAGCGTCGACAGGCGCTGGAGCAATTGCGGCGCGGTGTTGAGCAATTCGCCAAGACCCCCGACGCGCGCGGGGATCACAGGCTTGCCCGCTGGCCCCTTGTCGGCGATGGGGGGCGCACCCTTGACGGCGCCCGACAGCGAAATCTGCGACACACCGGTAAAGCCGACGCCTTCCAGCGCCGCCGTGGTTCCTTGCAGGACGGGCACGCCCTCATCGACCTCGATCCGCACCCGCACGAATTGCGGATCGTCGGGCCATAGCGCGATTTCGCGCACCTGCCCCGACGGCACGCCCGAAAACTGCACCTGTGCGCCCTTGTTCAGTCCGTCGACCGACTGTTTGAAAAATATATCATATTCGCGCTTGGCGCCGCCGCTGTCGTTGGCGAGCCAGACGACGAAAAAGGCGAGCGCCGCGGTGAAGAGGAGGACGAAAGCGCCGACGAGCACATTGTTCGACCGTGTTTCCATCAGCTTTTCCTATCCTGCCGCTCGGTGGCGATGTTGCAGCCTGCGGCTGCGCGCCCGCGGGGGCCATTGAAATAATCCTGTATCCACGGATGCTCGGTGGCAAGCAGTTCGGGGATCGTTCCGACGGCGATCACCTTCTTCTCTGCCAATACCGCGACCCGGTCGCAGGTTGCATAGAGCGAGTCGAGATCGTGCGTGATCAGAAAGACGGTGAGGCCCATCGTGTCGGCAAGTTCGCGGATCAGCTCGTCGAACTTGGCGGCGCCGATCGGGTCGAGCCCCGCGGTCGGTTCGTCGAGGAACAGCAGCGCCGGGTCGAGCGCGAGCGCGCGCGCAAGACCGGCGCGCTTGACCATGCCTCCCGACAGTTCGGCGGGAAATTTGGGGCCCGCGTCGGGGGGCAGCCCGACCATCGCGACCTTGTAGGCGGCAATCTCGTCGAGCAGCCGCTGGTCGAGCCGCGGGTAGAATTCGCGCAAGGGGACCTGGATATTCTCCGCGACGCTGAGTGTCGAGAACAGCGCCCCCCCCTGGAACATCACCCCCCAGCGCCGGCGCAGGTCGCGCGATTCCTCTTCGTCGGCGATCGTGTCGAGCGTCTTGCCATAGACCTCGATCTCGCCGGCGGTCGGCGTCTGGAGGCCGATGATCGAACGCATCAGCACCGATTTGCCGGTACCCGATCCGCCGACGACGCCCAATATCTCGCCCGATTGGACGTCGAGGTCGAGCCCGTCGTGGATCACCGCGTCCCCGAACTGGTTCCTGAGCCCGCGAATGCAGATCGCATTCTCGAACTTTTCGGGGCGCACGGCGTCGGCCGCAGCAAGCTCTTCGCTGATATGGTTTCGATCCTCTTCGCTCATCAATTCCATCCGAGCGAAGAGAAAAAGACGGCGAACAGGGCATCGAGCACGATGACGAGGAAGATCGCGGCCACCACCGCCGACGTGGTGCGCTTGCCGACTTCCTCGGCATTCTGGCGAACCTGCATGCCTTCGTAACAACCGGTGACGCCGATCAATATGCCGAACACCGGCGCCTTGATCAGCATGATCCAGAAATCGGTCATCGGGATGATTTCGCGCAGGCGCTGGATATAGGTGAGCGGCGGAATGTCGAGCCCGATCCAGACAAAGGCGCCGCCGCCGGCGATCGCGCAGAGGCTGGCGTAAAATCCGAGCAGCGGCATGGTGATCGTCGAGGCCGCGACGCGGGGAAGCACGATCGCTTCCATCGGCGACACGCCGATCGTTCGCATCGCGTCGACCTCTTCGGTCAGTTTCATCGTGCCGATCTGCGCGGCAAAGGCCGATCCAGAGCGGCCGGCGACCATGATCGCGGTCATCAGCAGGCCAAGCTCGCGGATCGACGCGCGGCCGACAAGGTTGATCGTGAATACCTCGAGCCCGAATTGTTCGAGTTGGACCGCCCCCTGCTGCGCGATGACGATCCCGATCAGGAAGCTCATCAGCCCGATGATCGGCAGCGCATCGACGCCGACGGTCTGGAAACGCGTGACCACCGCATTCCAGCGCAGGCGGCGGCGGGCGCGAATCTGGGTACCGAGCGCGACGATCATCGCGCCGAAGAAGCCGACGATGCCAAGCAACTCGTGCCAGATCGCGGTGCTCGCGGTCCCAACCTGTTCGAGCATGCGGATCCATGCCGGACGCCGGTCGCGATGAACGCGATATTCGCTCTTGTCGCTGGCAAGGGCTTCGAGCAATCGTTCGGCGTCGGGGCTGGCGCCGACGATTTTCGCGCCATGTTCGTTCACCGTCCGGGTCACGATCCACGCGCCGACGGTATCGATGCGTTCGAGCGCCGAAAGGTCGAGCGTCGCGATCGGGCCGAGCGCGTCGAGGCGCGCGGGGACATCCCCCAGGCGCGCCAGTGTCAGCCGGCCGGTGAAGCGAACCTCGGCACCTTCGGCACCGTCGCTATGTTCGAAATCCGCCCTGGCCACCATCGTGCGGGCGACATTGTATTATTTACCCCCCGGCGGCAAGTGAATCCATGGTATGGCTTGTCGACCCTTGGCCACCATGCTGCCCGATACTATGGGGTGGGTCATGGATGACCCGCCCGCCACGCCGATCCTCGACTATGCGCACCGTGTCGCGATGTACGACATGGACCGGACGATAACGCGTTCAGGCACTTACAGCGGGTTCCTCATGCATGTTGCGCGGCAACGCCAGCAATGGCGGCTGCTGCTGCTGCCACTCGTGGGGCTCGCCGGCGTGGCCTGGTCGCTGGGCCTGATCGACCGGTCACGGCTGAAGGCGATCAATCTGCGGCTGTTGGTGGGAAAACGCTTTCGCCGCACCGAAATCGCTCCGCTCGCCGAAAGCTATGCCGACAAGGTGATCGCACGCGGTCTGCACCCAGCGGCGCTCGAACAGATCGCCGCCGACCGCGAGGCGGGGTATCGGCTGCTGCTCGCGACGGCGTCCTTCCATCTTTATGTCGATGCGATCGCGCGGCGGCTGGGGATGGACGATGTTCTCGCGACGCGGCTCGACGAACCCGATGGCACCGACCATATCCACGCGCGCTTGGCGGGCGACAATTGCTATGGCGATGCGAAGTTCGCGCGCATTTCGGACTGGCTTGCGGCGAACGAAATGACGCGCGACCAGATGCATGTCCGCGCCTATTCGGACCATGTCTCCGATCACCCGATGCTGCGGTTCGCCGATGAGGCGGTGGCGACGACCCCTTCGCGCAAGCTGAAACAGCTTGCTCCCAAAATGGGCTGGCGGGTCGTCGACTGGCGCGCCCGAAAATAGCGCTGTCCTACAAAATCGCGGCGCATTAGCGTCGTGGAATGACGCCAGCGCCGATCCGCGACAGCCGATTCTGCCGGTACGTCGGGCGCCGCCCTAAAGCCACAAAGGACACAGTCCCGACCCGCGAATGCGGGGCTTTTGTGGCTTTAAGAGGGTGCGACGGTCAAACCGCATCCAGCGCCTGCGCGAAATCGGCGATCAGGTCGTCGGCGTCCTCGATCCCGATCGACACGCGCACGAGGTTGTCGGTGATGCCCAGCGCGGTCTTGCGTTCCTGCGGCACCGACAGGTGAGTCATCGCGGCGGGATGGCTCGCGAGCGTCTCGGTGCCGCCGAGGCTGACCGCGAGCTTGGCGATCTTGAGCGCATCGAGGAAGCGGAAGCTTTCTTCCTCGCCGCCCCTGATGAACAGCGAGAAGGTCGAACCCGCGCCGGTGCAATGGCGGTCGAAGATATCCTTCTGCCGCGCGTCGCTGATGAAGCCCAGATAGCCGAGCCCTTCGACCTTCGGATGATCGCGGAGGTAGGTGCAGACCTTCAGCGCATTTTCGCCCGCGCGGCTCATCCTGAGTTCGAGCGTTTCGAGACTGCGCAGCAGCATCCACGCGGTGTTGGGGTCGCAGATCGTCCCGATCGTGTTGCGCATCGGGCGGATCGCGTTGATCAGCGCCTGATCGCCCGACACGCCGCCCGCGACGAGGTCCGAATGGCCGCCGGCATATTTGGTCAGGCTATAGACGACGAGTTCGGCGCCCTGGTTCAGCGGCTTCTGCCACAGCGGGCCGAGGAAGGTATTGTCGATCGCGATCGCGGGCTTCTGGTCGCCGGCGAAGGCGGCATCGCGTGCGGCACGCACTGCCTCGACATCGACGAGCGCGTTGGTCGGGTTCGCGGGGCTTTCGAGATAGACGAGCGCGACCTTGCCGCCTTTTTCGTCCGCCAATGCCTTTGCGCGCGCCAGGATCGCGTCGAGTTCCTCGCGCGTCGCGCCGGCGGGGAAGTCGACGAAGCTGACGCCGAAGCGCGACAGGATGCGCGCGATCAACGTTTCGGTCGCGGCGTAGAGCGGTCCCGAATGGACGATCACGTCATTCTGGTCGACGAGTGCGAGGAGCAGGGTCGCGATCGCCGACATGCCGCTCGAAAAGACGAGGCTGTCGTCGGCGCCGTCCCATACCGCCAGGCGATCCTCGAGGATTTCCTGGTTCGGGCCATTGAAGCGCGAATAGACGAGCCCGTCGGCCGGCCCTTCGCGCTTGCCGGTGATATGCTCGAAAAATCGCTTGCCCGCTGCCGCGCTTTCGAAGGCGAAGGTCGAGGTCAGGAAGATCGGCGGCTTCAGCGATCCTTCGGAAAGCACGGGATCATAGCCGAGTCCCATCATCAGCGTTGCCGGGCTGAGGTCCTTGTCGCCGATTTTCTTGTTGTTCGTCTTGGGTTTGCCGCGCATGGCCATGAGATGCTCCTTGAATGTGGCGGTCCTTATAGCGTTCGAAGTTTCGTTTGAAACTATATTGCGTGGCTCAACCGATCAGCGCGATCGCCCAGATGACCCCGATGAGCAGTGGGACGCCGATGATGTCGAGCGCAAACCCCGCCTTCAATATGCGCGGCAGCGCGATATGGCCGGTCGCCCAGGCAAGCGCGTTGGGGCCGGTGCCCGACGGCAGCATGAAACCCCAGCTGGCGGCCATGGCGACGGGCAGCGCGAGCAGGATCGGGTCAACCCCCGTCGCCGCAATCAGCGCCGCGAGCACGGGCATGATCCCGCTCGCGGTTGCGACATTGCTCGCAAATTCGGTGACGAGGATCGTCAGCGCGACGATCGTCGCGGCGAGCAGGATTGTCGGCACGCTGCCCAGCGGGGCGAGCACGGCGCCGAGCCATGCCGCGAGGCCGCTCGCGGTGATCGCGGCGGCGAGCGCGAGCCCGCCGCCGAACATCATGATGACGCCCCACGGCGCGCGGTCGGCTTCCTTCCAGAGCAGCAGCGGGCGGCCGCTGCCGTCGGGAAGGACGAAGAGCAGCAGACTGCCCGCGACCGCGATCGTGCCGTCGGTCAGCGCGCCGTCGGGCAGCATAGGTTCGAGCCAGGGCTGCGCGATCCATGCGACAAGGACGAGGAGGAAGATCGGCACGACGCGGCGTTCGGCGGTCGACCAGATCGCCTGGTTGCCGAGCGCCGTGGCGGCCGCCGTGCCCTCGAACGGATGATCGGCCAGTCGCTGGACGCGCGCGACTGCGAGCATCGCGACGGGCACCGACAGCAAGACGACGGGTACGCCATAGATCGCCCAGTCGAGAAAGGCGATGCGCAGACCCAGCGCCTTTTCGATCAGCCCGGCGGCAATCGCATTGGTCGGGCTGCCGACGAGCGTGCCGAGCCCGCCGAGCGAGGCGGCGAAGGCGATGCCCATCATCACCGCACCGGCAAAGCCGTCGGTCTCGCCGTCCCGCACGCCGCCGGCGCGAACGACCGCGAGCGCGATCGGGATCATGATCAGCGTCGTCGAGGTGTTCGAAATGAACATGCTGAGCAGCGCGGTTGCCGCCATGAAGGCGAAGAGCAGGCCCGATGCGGTGGGAGAGGCGCGCTTGAGCAGTGCGAGTGCCAGCCTGCGGTGCAACCCGACGCGCTCGATCGCGAGCGCCAGGAAGGCCCCCCCGAGGATCAGGAACAGGATCGGCGAATAATATTCCTTCGCGATCGCATTGGCGTCCATCACGCCGAAAGCGGGCACGGTCAGAAAGGGGAGGAGCGCGGTGACGGTCAGCGGCAGCGCCTCGGTCATCCACCAGATCGCCATCAGGACGGTCAGCGCCGCGACGCGCCAGGCGGTGACTTCCATGCCCGCGGGGGCGGGGATCAGGAGCATGATGCCAAAAACGAGCATCCCGCCGATCAATCCCAGCCAGCGCGTGCGCGTCATCTTGCCTCTTATCCTCCCGCCAGCCCGATCACCGACAATTGGCGACCATAGGAATTTTCCCCTTTATGGCACGCGCGGCGATAGCTGAAATAATCTTGGGGCAAGGCATAGGTGTCCTGTCCGCCGATGGCAATTCGCGCGACGCCGGCCGCGGCAAGGCGCGCGGCGACATAGGCGGCGATGTCGAACATCGCATGGCCGGGCCTTCCTGCAGCAAAGAAGCGTTCGTTCGCGGGGTCGTCGGCGACGAAGCGCTGCACGAAGCCGTCGTCGACCTCATAGGAGGCGCGGCCGATGCACGGGCCGATCGCGGCGGCGATGTTGGCGCGCCGCGCGCCGAGGCTTTCCATCGCATCGAGCGTCGCGTCGGTGACCCCCGCGATCGCGCCCTTCCACCCTGCATGCGCCGCGCCGACGACCCCGGCCTCGCGGTCGGCGAACAGCACGGGGATGCAGTCGGCGGTCAGGATGCCGAGCAATATGCCCGGCGTCCGCGTGGCGAGGGCGTCTGCCTCGGGTCGTGCGGCAAGGTCGCTGTCTTCGTCAACGGTGATGCAGCGATTGCCGTGAACCTGATACAGGCCGGCCAAGGCCGCGCCCGGCAGCGCGGCATCGGTCACGCGCCGGCGGTTCTCCGCAATCAATGCCGGGTCGTCGCCCGACCCGAGCCCGCAATTGAGCGAGGCGAGGTCGCCCGCCGAGACGCCGCCGTGGCGCCCGAAAAAGCCGTGGGCGATGCCGCCCAGCGTCGGCGCGGTGACGAACGGCGCGCTCACAGGTCGAGCCTGAAAAAACGGTCTTCGTCGATATGATTGCCGACGCGAAAGGCGTTGCGACCGACGTCGTAAAAGCCGTAGCGGCGATAAAAGGCCTGCGCGCGGTCGTTCTCGGTGAAGACGCTGAGGTAGAGGATGGCGGCGCGTGCCCGCGCCCAGTCGATACCCCAGTCCATCAACGCCGCCGCGACGCCCGTGCCCTTGGCGGCTTCGGCGACATAGAGCTGGTGCAGTTCGACCGCGCTGTCGGTCGGCTGGCCCTTTGGCAGCTCGAAATCGAGCGGCCCCATCTTGATATAGCCGAGAATCGCGCCCGCATCGTTTCGCACCAGCGCGATGTCGTGATCGTCGCTCGCGATCTGCGCGCGCACGCGTTCGGGCGGATTCCAGTCGGCGAGGAAGCTCGCGAGGTCGGCGGGGTCGTAGATATGCCCGAAGGTGTGGGTGAACGCTCCGTTGGCAAAGGCGGCGATCGCTTCGGCATCTCCGGGCTTGGCCAATCGAATGGGGGTCATGCAGAGTCTCCTGTGAATCCTGCAGGCGTGGGCCAGTCCCTGGCGGTGAAAGCCATCACCTTGAACAGGTCGCCCATTGCTTTTGGCTCGACGAGCCGGTCCCGCTGGCCCTGCAATTCGTCGGCGCGGGCAGGAGCGGCGGCGGCGAGCGATTGCAGTCGCGCGTCGATGCCCAGCCGCCGCAGCCACTCGCCCTGCGTTGCGAGCGGGGTCACGGCTACGCCCGCGCCGCTCGCAGCGCCGGCCAGCGAAGCGAAATCGACATGCGCGGTCAGGTCGACCTCGCCCGGATTGGCGAAGGGATCGGCAAAGCGGTGCGCCTTGACCGCCTGCAACGTGTCGCCCGCCGCAGGGCCGCTATAGCCATAGTCGATCGCCAGCATCGCGCCGCTTTGCCGCGCAAGCCGAAAGGCTAGGCGCTGCATGACCGCGGCCGAGACCGGCGCGGTCTCGACGATCGTCCCCTCGGGCTTGTCGCGGAGTGAAGGCGACACGGCTTCCTCGGCGGGAATGACGCCCGCGACCGGCGCCAGCACGCCGTCGCGCCGCTCGACCATGCGCTCGCGCCAACCTATGCCGGTACGGACATATTGATGGATCGGCAGCGCGTCGAAAAATTCGTTGGCGACGATGATCAACGGCGTGTCGTCTGGCAGCGCATCGACCTCGTCATGATGCGCGGCGCCGGGCAGGCGCACGCGCTGCGCGGCGCGCAGCGTCGGGCTCGTCTCGACCAGATCGATGCCGGTCGGCGTGCAGCCGAAGCGCGCCATTGTCCGCAGCGCATCGACGGTGAGCGTCCCACGGCCGGGGCCAAGCTCGACATAATGGAACGCCGGACTGCCCGCACGCGACCAGAGATCGGCGATCCAGACGCCGACCATCTCGCCGAACATCTGGCTCACTTCGGGCGCAGTCGTGAAATCGCCCGCCGCGCCGAGTGGGTCGCGCGTGGCATAATAACGCGCGTTCGCAGCGGCCATATAGTCGGCGACCGTGACCGGCCGGGCGGCCGCGATTGCGCTGATCAGTTCGTTCGGGGTCGGCGGGCCGTCACGCAATGCTGTCGGTTCCGGCCACCGGTTCGATCCGCTGGCGGCGTCCCTTCGCGGTCGCGACCAGCCAAGCACCTGCGAGCAGCATCGGGACGGTCAGCGTTTGCCCCATCGTCAGCCCCCACGACAGGGTGCCAAGCTGAGCGTCGGGTTCGCGCACGAACTCGACCGCAAAGCGGCTGAGGCCATAGATGATCGCTGCGAGGCCGAACAAGAAGCCCGGCTTGTAGCGCGCATCGGTGCGCCAGAAGAAGAAGGCGAGGATTGCGAACATCACGATCCCCTCCAGCCCCGCTTCATAAAGCTGGCTCGGGTGGCGCGGGTCCATTGTGCCACTACCGGAAAAAATGATCGCCCAGGGCACGGTCGTCGCGCGCCCCCACAGTTCGCCGTTCACGAAATTGGCGAGGCGGCCGAAAAAGAGCCCGAAGGGCACGACGCAGGCGACATAGTCGCAGAACCGCAGGAAGCTCAGTTTCTCCTTCCTCGTCACATACCAGATCGCGATCAGCACGCCCACGACGCCGCCGTGGAGCGACATGCCGCCATCCCATAATTTGAAGATTTCGAGCGGCTTCTCGATATAGTTTCCAAGGTTGTAGAAGAGCACATAGCCGAGCCGCCCGCCGAGGATAATCCCGAGCATCGCATAGAAGATCATATCGTCGGCATGGCGCCGCGCCATCGGGGCGCCGGGCTGCGCAATCAGCTTGAGCAGATACCAGTAACCAACGAAAATCCCAGCGAGATAGGCAAGCGCATACCAGCGGATCGGCAGGCCGAAGACGCTGAATGCGATCTCGGAGTTCTCGCCCATGAGATCGTGAAAGTTCACATATTGCGTTGCTTCGGCTAAGGTTGCAAAAAGAAACATATAGTCGCGCTGTCCTTCCCCAGGAGAGGCCTCCCCATAAGGGGTATGGCGAGCGAGACCAAGAGGAGAGATACAAGATGCCATCAGCGCTCGATTTGCGCCTGGAAGCCGCCTATAATCTGATCACCGGTCCGGGCGGACCGATCCAGGTCGGGTCCGTCGAACGCTTCGGCCGACAGCTTCCCTTCATCACCAATGCGCCGACCAACCTCGCCGATTATGTCGCTTTTTTCGCGGCGCAGCATGGCGACGCGACCTTTCTTGTCGAAGGCGACGAGCGATTGTCGTTCAAGCAGGTCTATCTGGCGGCGCGGCAGGTCGCCGCGGGGCTGGTAGAAGGCTTTGGCATCGAGCGAGGCGATCGCGTCGGGTTGGCAATGCGCAACGCCAACGCCTGGTGCGTCTCCTATATCGGGATATTGATGGCGGGCGGCTGCGCGACCTTGCTCAATGGCTGGTGGCAGGGGGGCGAACTCGCCGCGGGGATCATCGACAGCGAAGCGACGCTGGTGATCGCCGACCCGCAGCGCGCCGCGCGGCTTAACGGTATCGAGCATGGCGCGACAATCGTCACGCTCGATATCGCGCAGTCGATCGACGAAGCGATCGCGCCGATCGCGTCGAAAGGCAATGCGGAGACGGTGCTGCCGACGCTGACCGGGCAGGATCTCGCGACCATCCTTTTCACATCGGGATCGACGGGGCAGTCGAAGGGTGCCTATTCGCGGCACGAAGCCGTGGTGCAGGCGATTTTCAACTATGTCACGCAGACCGCGAGCATCGTCCATTTGCTGACCGAAGACGGCCAGATGTCGGAGATCCAGCCTGCGACGCTCATCTGCACGCCGCTGTTCCATGTCACCGCCGAAATCCCCGTGTTCCTGCAAAGCTTCGCTTTGGGCCGTAAACTCGTGCTGATGCCCAAATGGAACGCCGACGAGGCGATGCGGCTGATCCAGGATGAGAAATGCAATTATTTCGTCGGAGTGCCGCTGATGAGCTATGAGATACTCGTCAGCCCGAACCGCAAGAATTACGACCTGTCGACGTGCAAGAGCTACGCCGGCGGTGGCGCTCCGCGCCCGCCCGAACATGTGCGCCGTCTTGCGTCGGAGATGGGGGAGGCCAAGCCTTTGCTCGGTTACGGCCTCACCGAAACCAACGCGGTCGGGTGCGGCATCATCAACGAAAATTACGTCGAAAAGCCGCTGTCGACGGGCCCGGCGTCGAAACCGCTCGTCGACCTCGCGATTCTCGATGATAGTGGCGAGCCGGTACCGGACGGCGGCGTCGGCGAAGTGTGCATCCGCTCGGTATGCAATTTCGAAGGTTATTGGAACAATGAGCCCGCGACCAGGGCCGCCTTCTTCGAAAATGGCTATTTCCGTTCGGGCGACCTCGGCTACCTCGACGCCGACGGCTATCTGTTCATCGTCGACCGCAAGAAGGACATCATCATCCGCGGCGGTGAGAATATCAGCTGCCAGGAAGTCGAAGCGGCGATCTACGAACATGCCGAAACGAACGAATGCGCTGTGTTCGGCCTTCCCGACGAGCGGCTTGGCGAATGCGTCGGCGCGGTGGTCTGGATGAAACCCGGCAGCAATGTGACGGCCGAGGAACTGGTCGCCTTCCTCAACGCCCGCCTTGCACCCTATAAGGTGCCGTGCCGAATCTGGATGTCGAACGACGCCTTGCCCAAGCTGGGCAGCGAAAAGATCGATAAGGTCAGCTTGCGCACGCGCTACCGCGAGGAATATGCGGCGGAGGCCGTCGCGTAACCAAGCGGGAAGAAGGAGCGAACCGGGACCATGGCCGAGCCTGAAAATCCCGTCGCTTCCGAGAAACCGGAGCCAGTGCGCGTCTATCGCCACCGGCTGCCCGTACGCGTCTGGCATTGGGTCAATGCCGTCACGCTGGTTGTTCTCCTGATGAGCGGACTCATGATCTTCAACGCCCATCCCCGCCTTTATTGGGGTCAATATGGCGCGAACCCCGACTATGCCTGGTTCGCGGTCGGTTCGACGCCGAAGACGGGATTCGTACGTATCGGCGAAACGCGGATCGAGACGACCGGGGTATTGGGACGCTGGACCGATGCCAAGGGCGCCGAGCAGACTTGGGCTTTTCCCGGCTGGGCGACGATTCCGACCGGCTACAGCCTTGCCGACGGGCGCCGCTGGCACCTACTCTTCGCGTGGGTTTTGGCAATCAGCCTGACACTCTACATGCTTTGGAGCCTCTTCGGTGGGCATTTGAAAAAGGACCTGCACATCCGCCGCGCCGAATGGGGACCGCGCCATATCTGGCAGGATGTGAAGAATCACGCGCGCCTCCGCTTCCCGAGAGGGCAGGCCGCCGCCCGCTATCATATCCTTCAGAAACTGAGCTACATCGGCGTCATCTTTGTCCTGCTGCCGCTGATGATCGCCACCGGCCTCACCATGTCGCCCGGCATGAACGCGTCGGCGCCTTGGCTGCTCGACCTGTTCGGCGGGCGCCAGTCGGCGCGGTCGATCCACTTCCTTGCCGCTTGGGCGCTTGTCCTCTTCTTCCTTGTCCATATCGCGATGGTGGTGCTCGCCGGGCCGGTCAATGAAATCCGGTCGATGCTCACCGGCCGGTTCCGGCTCCCGCCCGAAAGGGACCAGGAGGCATGAGCGATCTTATCCTTCCGCGCCGCGAGGCCATCGCGCGCGCAGGCGGCCTTGTGGCCGCAGTGGGGGCGCTGCCGCTGCTCGCGGGCTGCGATGCGATCAACGAGGCGCCCACGGTCCGCAAGATTTTGTCGATGGGCGAAGAAATGAACCGCGCCAGCCAGCGCGCGCTGATGGATCGGGACGCGCTCGCCCGCGAATTTACGCGCGCCGACCTGTCGCCGACCTTCCGCTCGAACGGGACGAAATTGCCGCCGGGCGATGCCTATGCGGCGCACGCCGCGGCGGGTTTCGTCGACTGGCGCGTGCAGGTCACCGGCCTGGTCGCGCGGCCGCTCTCGCTGTCGATGGCCGATATCCGCGCCATGCCGCAGCGAACGCAGATCACCCGGCACGACTGCGTCGAAGGGTGGAGCGCGATCGGACAGTGGACCGGGCCGCAGCTCAGCCGCATCCTTGCCGCGGCGGGGGTCAAGGACAGCGCGCGCTACATCGTCTTCCGCTGCGCCGACCGGCTCGGCGACGCGCTTTATTATGAAAGCTGCGACATGGTCGATGCGCTGCACCCGCAGACGATCATGGCGTGGGCGCTCAACGATGAACTGCTCCCGATCGCCAATGGCGCGCCGCTGCGCCTGCGGATCGAGCGGCAACTGGGCTACAAGCACGCCAAATATGTGGATACCATCGAGGCGGTTTCGCATCTTGGCCGGATCGGCGCGGGCAAGGGTGGCTATTGGGAAGATCGTATCGATTATGAATGGTATGCGGGAATTTGACCGGAACCATTTCGCGGTACGATTGTTCGGTGGATAAAATATGTCGATCTTGCGTCCGTTTCTCTCCCGGGTCATGCGTCAGGGGCGGCTGACCGTCGTCACGCCGGATGGCGTGCGCGAAGACTATGGCCAGCCGGCGCCCGGATTTCCCGAGGTCACCGTCCGTTTCACCAGCCGCCGGGGGATGCGCCGCATCATCCTCGACCCCCGGCTGGGCGCCGCCGAAGCGTTCATGGATGGCGAGATGGAGCTGGTTCACGGCGACATCATGGATCTGATCGGCCTGATCCGCATGAATACGCCATGGGACCGCGGGGCGAAACTGCGCGACAAGACATGGCTGGGCCGCCGCGCCGAATGGGTGAAGACGCGGATCGGTTCGATCAATCGCCAGCGCCAGTCGCGCGCCAACGTCGAACATCATTACGACATCGGCAACGACCTCTACCGGCTCTTCCTCGACGAGGACATGCAATATAGCTGCGCATACTGGTCGCGGCCCGACATGACGCTGGAAGCGGCGCAGGCGGCGAAAAAGGCGCATATTGCGGCAAAGCTGGCGCTCGCGCCCGGACAGCGCATCCTCGACATCGGTTGCGGCTGGGGCGGGATGGCGATCACGCTCGCCAAGCTCGAAGCGGTCGAGGTGCTGGGGATCACGCTATCCGAAGAACAGCTCGCATTGGCCCGACAGCGCGCCGAGGCGGCGGGAGTGGCGGACCGGGTCCGGTTCGAACTGATCGACTATCGCGACCTTGCTGCGCGTGAGCCGGGCCGGTTCGACCGCATCGTCTCGGTCGGGATGTTCGAACATGTCGGCGCGGCCAATTTCGAAACCTTCTTTCGCGCTGCGGCCAATCTGATGACCGCCGACGGCGTGATGCTGCTCCACACGATCGGCCGTTTCGGCAAGCCGGGGTCGACCGACGCGTTCACGCGCAAATATATCTTCCCCGGCGGCTATATCCCGGCATTGAGCGAGACGCTGGCGGCCAGCGAGAAAAGCCGGCTGATCGCGACCGACGTCGAGACGCTGCGCCTGCATTATGCGCTGACCCTGCGCCAATGGTATGCGCGCACCTTGGCGCATGAGGACGAGATCGTCGCCATGATGGGCGCGCGCTTCTTCCGCATGTGGTGCTTCTATCTCGCCGGGGCGACCGCGGCGTTCGAGAGCGGCGGGATGGGCAATTACCAGATACAGTTCGCGCGCAGCCGCCACGCGCTGCCGTTGACGCGCGCCTATATGGCGGAGGCCGAGAGGCGCTATCTTGAGCGTCTGGACCCGGACGGTGCGCGGGGTCCGGCTTAAGGGCGGGAAGCCGCCACCGCCTGCGAAGCTGTCCAAAGGTCAGTAAAAGTCAGCCCTGTGCGCCGCCCGATTGGCCGCCGCGGGGATGCGGGACGCGCCCGGCCGCGATCGCTGGCGCCCACCGGCGGACAAGCGCCTTTTTCTACCATCTGAAAGAGCTGGGACGGAGGCTGGCATAGCCGGATATTGTAGGAAAGGCCTTTTTTCAGGCGCCGGCTTTGGAGGATTCCAGACATTCGTCATTCCGGACTTGATCCGGGATCCATCGCAGCGCTGGCGGTCATGGAGCCCGGATCAAGTCCGGGATGACGAGGAAAGCGTCGTCCCCATGGCTTCGCCGCAGGGAGGATATCCGTAATCGCCCGTTTCCGGACAACCACATCGGGTAGCGCGTTCATGACGTCCCAACCCGACCCGACGAGTCGTTCCTTTCTTCCCTGCAACGATATCGCGACAAAGGAGGCAGTTTCGCTTGATATGTCCCCATCCTTTGTCGCTTTAAGCGCGGCGACGGGCGCCCGGACGGCGCCGGACAGGGATTCGCGCGGGACGTTCGGCAGATTTCGGCCGGCTTTCGCTCGAGCCGCCAACTCGTTTGTTGCGTCCTATGCGGTTGCGCCTTCCGCGGCGCCCTGCTAGCCGCGCCCGCGTCTTCCCTCGCCAAAGGTGCCAGCATGTCCGAGTCCTTCAAGCGCGTCGTCCTCGCCTATTCGGGCGGCCTCGATACCAGCGTCATCCTGAAGTGGCTGCAGGTCACCTATGGCTGCGAGGTCGTGACCTTCACCGCCGACCTTGGGCAGGGTGAGGAACTCGAGCCCGCGCGTGCCAAGGCCGAACTGATGGGGATCCGGCCCGAACATATCTATATCGACGACCTGCGCGAGGAATTCGTCCGCGACTTCGTCTTCCCGATGATGCGCGCCAATGCGCGTTACGAGGGCGACTATCTGCTCGGCACCTCGATCGCGCGCCCGCTGATCTCGAAACGGCTGGTCGAGATCGCCAAGGAAACCGGCGCCGACGCGGTCGCGCACGGCGCGACGGGCAAGGGCAACGACCAGGTGCGTTTCGAACTCAGCGCCTATGCGCTCAACCCCGACATCAAGGTCATCGCGCCGTGGCGCGAATGGGATCTGACCAGCCGCACCGCGCTGATCGACTTCGCCGAGAAGAACCAGATTCCGGTGCCGAAGGACAAGCGCGGCGAAAGCCCGTTCAGCACCGACGCCAACCTCCTCCACACCTCGTCGGAGGGCAAGGTGCTCGAAAATCCGTGGGATGAAACCCCCGACTATGTCTATTCGCGCACGGTCAATCCCGAGGATGCGCCCGATACGCCCGAATATATCGAAATCGATTTCGAGAAGGGCGACGGCGTTGCGCTGAACGGGCAGGCGATGTCGCCCGCAAGCCTGCTCGCGGCGTTGAACGACCTCGGCCGCAAGCATGGCATCGGCCGGCTCGACCTGGTCGAGAACCGCTTTGTCGGCATGAAGTCGCGCGGCATGTACGAAACCCCGGGCGGCGAAATCTACGCTCGTGCGCATCGGGGGATCGAGAGCATCACGCTCGATCGCGGCGCCGCGCACATGAAAGACGAGCTGATGCCGAAATATGCCGAGCTCATCTACAACGGCTTCTGGTTCGCGCCCGAGCGCGAGATGCTGCAGGCGGCGATCGACCACAGCCAGGAAAAGGTCGGTGGCACGGTGCGGCTGAAACTGTACAAGGGCAATGCGAGTGTCGTCGGCCGAAAGTCGCCGAACAGCCTTTATAGCGAGCGCCACGTGACCTTCGAGGACGATGCCGGCGCCTATGACCAGAAGGATGCGGCCGGCTTCATCAAGCTGAACGCGCTGCGGTTGAAGCTGCTGGCCAAGCGCGACCGCTGATCGAGTCGGCGCTTTGCGGAGCCGGCTTAAATCATCCTAATGACTTGCGCGCCGTTCGGTTCGTCGCGCCGTCCTGCTTCGCCTTGCCGAGCGGTGGGATTTTTGCGCCCCGCCGTCACCGTCGTTGTCGCCCTTGCCGCGACAGCGGCGGCGCGATGCGGTATTTTTATTCGTGGAGTTCGACAACAGGATCGGAACCATCCGGGAGAGGCCGCATTGGGTCACAAGGTGGTTTATGGAAAACACGACGCCGATCGACCCCGCCATTTATGAATGGCGGCCCTGTTCGATCCTTCTGCCGCGGATAGCCCTGAAGACGACGCGCTTTGGCACCCGGCTCAGCCTGCTTTTGCCCGGGCGCTATATGGTGCGTCAATCGCGCAGCATGGGGCGCCGCATTTACCGCAGCTATTCGGCCTGAGGAGAAGGGGCGGGACAGGGGCCGCAGAGGCGGTCGATCCGCCGGGCGGCGTGCAGCCGAAATCAAGGGTTAGCAGGGCAGCGCGACTGCGCTAAGGCGCGAATCGTGACTGCGACCCGATTTTTCTCCGACAATGCTGCGACGGTGCATCCTCTGGTGATGGAAGCGCTGGCCGCCGCCAATCATGTCGATACCGCCTATGACGGCGACGCGCTCAGCCAGTCGCTCGATGCCGCCTTTTCGGACCTGTTCGAAACGAACTGCGAAGTCGTGTGGATCCCGACCGGCACCGCGGCGAACAGCATCATCCTGGCGCATTTCGTGCGACCGTGGCAAGGCATCCTCTGTTACGAGGAAGCCCATATCGAAGTCGATGAATGCGGGGCGCCGACCTTTTATTCGGGCGGCGCGAAGTTGATGACCGTGCCGGGGCGTGGGGCAAAGATCGACACCGAAGCGCTGAAGGCGCGTATCGCCGGAATCCGCAAGGATGTGCACCAGGTGCAGCCCGCCGCGATCAGCATCACCAACGCGACCGAATATGGCCTCGCCTGGCGCGCAGCGGAGATCGGCGAGATCAGCGAAATCGCCAAGGGTAGCGACATGAAACTGCATATGGACGGCGCGCGCTTTGCCAATGCTGTCGCCTATCTCGATCGCGCGCCGGCCGACGTCACCTGGCGCGCCGGGGTCGATGCGCTGTCCTTCGGCTTCACCAAAAATGGGGCGATGATGGCCGAAGCGATCGTCTTTTTCGGCGGCAGCGGCGGCCCGGGCGTTCGCGAACTCAAGAAGCGCGGCGGCCACCTGCTCAGCAAGGGGCGCTTCGTCGCGGCGCAGATCCGGGCGATGCTGAAAGACGATCTGTGGCTGGCGAATGCCCGCGCGGCCAACGCCGGCGCCGCCAAGCTCGCGGCGGCATGCGGCAGCCGCTTGATGTATCCGGTCGAGGCGAACGAGCTGTTCGTTCGCCTCACCGCCGAAGAGGCCGCGAAGCTGCGCGCCGCAGGGTTCGACTTTTATGACTGGGGCGAAGGGGCGGCTCGGCTTGTCGTCAGCTGGGACCAGGATGCGCAGGCGGTCGCGCCGCTGGCAGCCGCGATCGGCTCGCTATGACCAGCGAGCAGCCGACGCTGCTCAGTCCGCGTATCCTGCTGCCTTTTGCGCTGGTGACGCTGATCTGGGGCTCGACATGGATCGTCATCAAGGGTCAGCTCGGGATCGTGCCGCCCAGCTGGTCGGTGACCTATCGCTTTGCGGTCGCGGCGGTCGCGATGTTCGCATTTGCGATGGTGCGCCGCGAACATTTGCTGCTCGATTTCCGCGCGATGGCGTTTGCGGCGGTGCTCGGCGTCGCGCAGTTCACCTTCAACTTCAATTTCGTCTATCGCGCCGAGCAGCATATCACTTCGGGGCTCGTCGCGGTGCTGTTCGCGCTGCTCATCGTTCCCAATACGCTCCTTGGCCGCGCGTTCCTCAAGACGCCGCTCGAGCGCCGCTTTCTGGCCGGGGCGGGGATCGCGATCGTCGGCGTCGGGCTGATGATCCTTCACGAATATCGCGTTGCCGCGGTCGGCGCGGACGAGGTACTGATCGGCACCACGCTGACCCTTGCCGGCGTGCTGAGCGCATCGACCGCGAATATCATGCAGGGAACGCGCATGGCCCGCTCGCAGCCGATGGTGGTGATGATCGCCTGGGCAATGCTGTTCGGCGCGATCGCCGACGGCTGCTATGCGTGGGCGACGACGGGTCCGCCGGCGATCGAGCCCACCGCCGCCTATGTCGGCGGGGTCCTTTATCTGGGCATCGTCGCGAGCGCGGTGACCTTTCCGCTCTATTTCAACGTTATCCGGGCCGTCGGACCGGGGCAGGCCGCCTGGTCGAGCGTGCTGATCCCGATCATCGCGATGGGTTTTTCGACCGCGTTCGAAAATTATCGTTGGGCGGCGCTGTCGATCGCGGGCGGCATCGCCGCGCTCATCGGGCTGGGAATCGCGGTCGCGCGGCGTCCCGAGCGGCCATCGGTCAGCGGCAACAGCGTTTCGATGCCGGTACCGCCGGAAGAGCAGTTGCCATAACTGTATTGCCGTAATAATACGGCTGCATGAGGATATTCGCCAGCACGCTTTTGCTTCTCGCCGCGATTCCGGGCGCACCGGCTTTGGCCCAGTCGGCCTGCCTGCCGGGCGCTTATGCCGCCCCCGACGGCGATTTCGTCGTTCTCGTCGAGCTGCCCACAATTCCCGCGCCCGGGTTGCGCTATCTGTTTCGCGATGGTCGCCGGGGCGCCACCTCCGACGCGAATGCACCGCTGGCCTGCAATGCCGATGGCGTGACGGTGAAAGGCGCGGCGTGGCAACCGATTGCGTTCCGCGAGACGCCGGCGAATTTCGACAGCGCCGGCACGCGGATGACCGGCATGCTGATCGAACCGCCGGGGGTCGATCCGAAGCGCCCGCTCGTGGTCATGGTCCACGGGTCGGAACGCAGTTCGCCGATCGGGGGACTTTATGGCTATGCGATGGCGGCGCAGGGGATATCGGTCTTCGTTTACGATAAGCGCGGAACGGGTGGGTCGGACGGCGAATATACCCAGAATTTCGAGCTGCTGGGTGCCGATGCGGCGAAAGCGCTCGACACCGCCCGGGGCATGGCGGCGGGCCGCTATGGCCGTGCCGGATTCTTTGGCGGCAGCCAGGGCGGCTGGGTCGCGCCGCTGGCAGCGACGCGGACCAAGGCCGATTTTGTCGCGGTCGGCTTTGGCCTTGTCGCCTCGCCGATCGAGGAAGACCGCGAGCAGATGATTTCGGAGGTCCGCGCGGCGGGGTTGGGCAAGGATGCCGAATCGCTGGTCACACGCCTGTCGCAGGCGACCGCCAGCCTCCTGCTCTCAGACTTCCGCACCGGCTATGACGCGCTCGACGCCGTGCGGCGCGAGATGGCGGACAAGCCTTGGCCGGCAAAGATCGAGGGCGAATATAGCGGCGCGATCGCGCGCATGCCGAACGAGGAGCTTCGGCGAATCGGCGCCGCGCGTTTCGACAATCTCGAACTGATCTGGGACTATGACGCCGTGGCGGCGTTGAGGAAGCTCGATACGCCGCTGCTGTGGGTGCTTGCGGGCGAGGACCGCGAGGCGCCGATCGAAACGACGCGCGGCGCGCTGCTCGGCCTCGCGAAGGACGGCAAGCCGTTCGACGTGTATCTGTTCCCCGACACCGATCACGGCATGTTCGAATACAGGACCAATGCCGACGGATCGCGTAGCGCGACGCGTATTACCGACGGCTATCTCAAGCTGCTCGGCGACTGGATCAAGGGCAAGGCGCGCGGACCCTATGGCCGTTCGGAGAATCTCACCCCGCGCTGATCCGCTCGATATCGGCGCCGACGGCCTGCAGCTTTTCCTCCAGCCGCTCGTAACCGCGATCGAGGTGATAGACGCGGTTGACCTCGGTTTGCCCCTGCGCGGCCAGGCCAGCGATGATCAGGCTCATCGATGCGCGGAGGTCGGTCGCCATGACCGGCGCACCGACCAGATGGTCGACGCCGCGTACGACAGCGCTGCGGCCGCGCACGTCGATGTCGCAGCCCATGCGCGCGAGTTCGGGAACGTGCATGTAGCGATTCTCGAAAATGGTTTCGGTGAATAGCGATGCGCCTTTGCCGAGCGTCGCCATCGCCATGAATTGCGCCTGCATGTCGGTCGCAAAGCCGGGGTAGGGCGCGGTCGACAGCGTGACGGGTTCGGCGCGGCCCGACATGGCGACGCGGATGCCGCCCTTCGTATCCTCGACCGTCGCGCCCGCCTGGCGGAGCGCGGCAAGCGTCGCGTCCATCTCGTCCGCCTTCGCGCCGACCAGTTCGACATCGCCCTCGGTAATGACCGCGGCGCAGGCGTAGCTGCCGGCCTCGATCCGGTCGGCCATGACGCGATAGGTGGCACCGTGGAGGCGGTCGACGCCCTCGATCGTCAACGTTTCGGTGCCGATGCCGTCGATATGCGCGCCCATCGCGACGAGGCAGTTGCACAGATCGACGATCTCGGGCTCGCGCGCGGCGTTTTCGAGGACGCAGGTGCCCTTGGCGAGCACCGCGGCCATGACGGCGTTTTCCGTGGCGCCGACCGAGACGACGGGAAAGGTGAATTTGCCGCCCGTCAGGCGCCCGCCGGGTGCGACGGCCTTCACATAGCCTGAAGCCAGCTCGATTTCGGCGCCAAAGGCCTCGAGCGCTTTCAGGTGGAGGTCGATCGGGCGGTTGCCGATCGCGCAGCCGCCGGGAAGCGATACGGTCGCTTCGCCCGCGCGCGCGAGCAGCGGGCCGAGCACGAGGATCGAGGCGCGCATCTTGCGGACGATGTCATAAGGCGCGACGGTCGAGGTCAGCGTCGTCGCGCGCGCGGTCATCACGCGGCCAAAATCCTCGGGCCGCGATCCCTCGATCGTCGTCGAGCAGCCGAGCTGGTTGAGCAAATGCCCGAAGCCGTCGACGTCGGCGAGGCGCGGCAAGTTCCTGAGCGTCAGCGGCTCGTCGGTCAGCAAGGCGCAGGGCAGCAGGGTGAGCGCCGCATTCTTGGCACCGCTGATGGGAATACGGCCCTTGAGTCGCTGGCCGCCGCGAATGACGATTTGATCCATCGGCCGTCTTTAGCGCATGCGCGGGGCCGTGCAAGCGGACTAGCTATGCGGCAGGCGCGCCGGGGCCGCCGAACCCGCAGGAGAGAATATCATGGTTAAATGCGCATCGGCCCGCCTTGTTTTGATCGTGGCGTTAGACAGGAAATTATGAAACTATCGCGCGAAGATCGCAGAACAGGGGCTTGCGACGAAACAGGTTCAACCGGGGAGACAAGGGCATGCGCAATCCAGTCGTCACAGCCGTTACGACGGCCTCGCTTATCGCGTCGCAAATAGCGATTCCGGCCTTTGCACAAACGACCACCTATCCTTATCCGATGCCCAAGCCGCAGCTGGGATATGATCGGGACTATGCGGGGACTATCCGCTGCGAATCCTATGGCAATCGCCAACAGCGCTGCACCGTGCGGACCGACAATCGCGTCGATTTGACGCGGGTGATCGGCGGGCGTTGCTCGAAAGGACGCGACTGGGGGTTCGACGCCAACCAGATCTGGGTGTCGGGCGGTTGCCGCGCCGAATTCCGCTATGGCTATGCTGGCGGCTATCCCGGGGGTGATTTTGCGGGCACGCTGAACTGCGAATCGTGGCAATATCGCTATGAGCAGTGCAATGTGCGCACCGACAATCGCGTCGAGCTGACACGAAAGATCGCGGGCAAGTGCAATGCCGGACGCCAGTGGGGCTACACCAATGATTATATATGGGTCGACAAGGGATGCCGCGCCCAGTTCGGCTATGGCTATCGCAACACGCGCCCCCCCGAAAAGGACAAGGGGCCGAGTACGGGGCTGATCATCGGGGGTATCGTTGTGGCCGGCGGGTTGCTCGCGCTGCTCGCAAGCCAGAAAAAGAAGAAGGCGGACGGCACCGCTGACGAAAGCGTGACGACGCATCCGCCGCAGGGCCCGGCGACGCTCAGCGCAAACCTGAGCGGTCTGCCGAGTGGATCGCGGCCTTCGGTCCAGAATTGCATGACCGATGCCGCCCGGCAGATCGGGATCACCGGGGGCACGCGGCTGTCGTACGACCGGCTGATCCATCTCGAGCAGGGCAATGGCGGCTGGCGTATCCGCGCGGCGATGACCGCTACCTATCCCGACGGAGCGAAGCAGATCGAAATGTATTGCCGCGCGACGCCGAGCGATATCATCCAGCTCGACTTTAGCTGACGACTGGCGGCCGGCGGGCGAGCAAAGGGTCGCTTTTGGTTGGTGAGCGGACACTAATATCCTCCCTGTCGCGAAGCGATGAGGAGGGGGACGGCTCGCGTAGCGAGTGGTGGAGGGGCCGCGTTAAGCCCCTACGTCAGCGCTTCGCGCCTCCCCATGCCTGGGGTACAGGGAGGATCTTATGGCAACTATCGGTCGAAATCGGCCAATCCTCCCCATGGTTTCGCCACAGGGAGGATCGAACGTCCACCTCCGGTCGCTGGCCGTCATCCACCCCGATTGCATCTTTCGTTCGAACCGTGAAAGACGGGAGCGCGTTTGGGCAAGGGGGATGGGGACAGCATGGTGAAAAACGTGGGTCCTGCGGCGGCAATCTGGTCGCGTGCCTATCCGCTGCTCACGGTGACGGCGCTGTTCTGGGCGGGCAATTCGATCGTCGGCCGCGCGGCGCGCGACCTTGTGCCGCCGGCTGCCTTGTCCTTCTGGCGCTGGACGTTCGCCCTCGTGCTGCTTTTGCCGCTCGCCTGGCCACATCTGAAGCGCGACTGGCCCGCGATCCGCGCGAATTGGAGGATCGTCGCGCTGCTCGGCGCGCTGGCGATCGGGTCTTTCAACATCCTGCTCTATACGGGCTTGCAGAACACGACCGCGCTCAATTCGATGCTGATCCAGTCGGCGCTGCCCGCGCTCGTGCTGATTGTCGGCGCAGTCGTGATGGGCGATCGCACCAGCCCGCGCCAGATTGCGGGCGTTGCCGTCTCGCTCGCCGGCGTGCTCGCGATTATCGCGCGCGGCGATCCGGCGATATTACTGGAGCTCCGGCTCAATATCGGCGATGCGATCATCGGCGGCGCGGTGATGATCTGGGCGCTCTATTCGGTGCTGCTGCGTCGCCGCCCGGCGGTGCATCCGCTGAGCTTTCTCGCGGCGTCGATGGTCGTCGGCATCGCGGTAATCGCGCCCTTTTACCTGCACGAGCTCTGGTCGGGGCGGCTGATCGTTCCGGCAGCGGGCAGCGCGCTTGCCATCGCCTATGTGTCGGTCTTCCCCTCCTTCCTCGCCTATCTCTTCTTCAATCGCGGGGTCGAGCTGATCGGATCGGCGGCGACGGGGCAATATATGAACGTGATGCCGCTGATGGGCGCGGGACTCGCGATGCTGTTCCTCGGCGAGACGCTGCGCCTGTTCCATGTCGCCGGGCTGGCGCTGATCGTCGCCGGCATTCTGGTTGCGGGTCGTGCGCCGGCTGCGGCGCAAGCCTAGGCGAGCGCTTCCTCGACCTGCGCCAGCCGGTCCTTGCCGAAGAACATCTCGCCGCCGACGAAGAAGGTGGGGATGCCGAACACGCCGCGCGCCACGGCCGCCTCGGTATTCGCCACCAGCTTCGCCTTGATGTCGGGCTCTTGCGTGCGGGCGAGGAGCGTGGGGCCGTCGAAGCCGTTGTCCGACAGGAAGGCCGCGATCACCTCCGGGTCGTCCATCTTGAGCCCTTCTTCCCACATCGCCCGGTTCACCGCGTCGACATAGTCGTCGAGATTGCCTTCGTCATCGGCGACGATGGCGCCGCGCATGATCGTCAGCGTGTTGACCGGGAAATGCGGGTTGAGCCGGAATCTGGAGAGGCCGTGCCGTTCGATGAAGCGGCGCATCTCAAGATTTTCATAGGCGAGTTTGGCGGGCGCGTCGGCATATTGGATCATCGGCGCCTTGTTGCCCGTCGCCTTGAAGATGCCGCCCAGAAGGCACGGCGTGATGACGAGGTCGGCGCTCGTCCGGTCGAGCAGTTCGGGCAGCATTTTCATGCACAAATAGGCATTGGGGCTGCCGAAGTCGAAGATCAGCTCGAGCGTCTTGCTCACCATTTTTCTCCCCAGGGGCGAAGGTCGATTTCGTGCGTCCACGCACTTTTGGGCTGCCTGTGGAGCATGACGTAATTGGCGGCGATGGCATCGGGGTTGAGGATGAGGTCGCGCGCCTTCGCATTGTCGAAATCGGGATGGCGGCCCTTGATGAATTCGGTGTCGATCGCGCCGTCGATGATCGTGTGCGCGACGTGGATGCCCTGCGGCCCCAGCTCGCGCGCCATCGACTGCGCAAGCATGCGGAGTGCGCCCTTGGCGCCCGAAAAGGCGGCAAAGCCCGACCCGCCGCGCAGCGACGCGGTGGCGCCGGTGAAGATGATCGTGCCGCGGCCGCGCGGCGCCATATGCTTCGCGGCTTCGCGGCCCATCAGGAAGCCCCCAAGACACGCCATTTCCCAGACCTTGGTGTAGACCCGCAGCGTCGTTTCGGCGATCGGGAAGTTCACATTGGCGCCGATGTTGAACACCGCAACCTCGACCGGGCCGACCTCTGCCTCGACCTGTTCGAACAGCGCGATCATCGCATTTTCGTCGCGGGCGTCGCCGGGGAAGGCGCGCGCCTTGTGCCCGGCATCGCGGATCGATTGCGCCAGCGCTTCCAATTGGACGGCGTTGCGCTCGCGCCGGTTGACGCAGGCGGTGAGCCCTTCGGCGGCAAAGGCGTGCGCAATCGCGCCGCCCGTGGCGTCGCCGGCTCCGACGATGACTGCGGCAGGGGTGGGCATGGGCGACTCTCCTCTTGCGCCCGATAGTAACTATGATAATCATAGTGACAAGTGAGAAATTCATCCGTCATTCGCGCGAAAGCCGGAATCCAGCGAGCCGGTGCTGCAACTGGGTTCCCGCTTTCGCGGGAATGACGAGGGGAAGGTTTGAATTTGCCCAAACGCGCGGATCTGTCGGACACATTCTGCCCCGTCGGGCGGTCGGCCGAATTGCTGGGCGACCGGGCGGTGCTGCTGATCCTGCGCGATCTTTTTTTCGGGCGTCGGCGGTTCGAGTCGATTGCGGTGAATACGGGGCTGGGGCCGCAACTCGTGTCGGCACGGCTGAAATTGCTCGAAGGCGAAGGCGTGGTCGGGCGCCACGCCTATCAGGACCGGCCACTCCGCCACGAATATCGCCTGACCGCGAAAGGCAAGGATCTCTTCGACGTCCTTTACGCGATGCGCAACTGGGCCGAACAATGGGCCTATGCGCCGGGCGAGACGGGCGGGGGACCGGCGATGCGCTATATTCATCGCGCCTGCGGCGCCGACGTCGGCACGTCAACGGCCTGTCCGGGCTGCGGCGTGCCGCTGGGTTATGGCGATCTGAAGGGTGAACCCTCGCCCGCGCTCAGCGCGGAGCAGGCCGCAAAATCTGGCTGATCAGGCTTTTTCCAGCGTGCACTGCAGCGGGTGCTGGTTCTGGCGCGCGGCGTCCATCACCTGGTTGACCTTGGTCTCGGCGACTTCATAGCTGAACACGCCGCACACGCCGACGCCCTGCTGGTGGACGTGCAGCATGACCTGTGTCGCCTGTTCGATGTCCATGTTGAAGAAGCGCTGGAGCACCATGACGACGAATTCCATCGGCGTATAATCGTCGTTGAGCAGCAGCACCTTGTACATCGACGGCTTCTTCGCCTTGGCGCGGGTGCGCGTCGCAATGCCGACCCCGGGGGTTCCGGAGGCGCCGTCGTCCTTGTCCGCCATGGCGCGGATGCGGGAAGGGAAAGCGGTCATCATTGGCAGAATATCGCACGCCGCAGCGGATTCGCAAGAGGGCGGGGCGACATTAACCCCCTTTTCCTGCGCGCTCTGCAAACAAGAACCGCCCGCTTCCGAAGAAGCGAGCGGCCTTGGGGGTGTCGGCGCCGGCGGGGAGGGAGGGGAGGTGCCCGCGCCAACGGTGGAAGTTGAAAGCGCCTTAGGCGGCCTTCATCTTCGAAGTGATGACCGAAACGCGGTTCGAGATCGGCGCGAAGCTGTCGTTCGTCAGCTTGACGAAGAGTTCGCTGGTCTTCGAGGTCTGCGCGACAGCGGCGTCGAACGCCTTCTTGCTGTTTTCGGCATAGAGCTTGAAGAAGTCGGCCGGGGTCTTGACGGCGGTATAGCCCTTCAGCGCGGCGGTCGTGTCTTCGAAGCTCTTGCGGGCGAAAGTCACGCCTTCCTGGCCGAGCGTTTCGATGCCCTTGGCAGCGATCTTGCCCGATTCAACGAGCGCTTCGATGTTCGCCTTGTTGAATTCGACGGCTTCTTCGGCGAGCTTGCTGGTCTTGGCCATGGCTTCCTTCGCCTTTTCGTTGAAGTCGGCGGTCAGGGCTTCGGTGCGGGTCTTCGCTTCGTCGGCGAATTTCTTGACGGTGTCGTTCATGGTCTTGAATCCTTTGCTGGCAAGGACGGCCGGCTTCGGCGCAACCTTGGTCTTGGGGGCAACGGTCTTTGCAGCCGCCTTCTTGGGGGCGACCTTCTTGGCTGCCGGCTTTGCGGCTTTCTTTTGGACCGGCTTGGCCTTCGCCGCGACGGTCTTGGTCTTTGCGGGCACCGGGGCCTTTACTGCGGGAGCAGCTTCGACGACCGGGGCGGCAGGAGCAGCCACCGGCTTGGCGGCGGTTTCCAGCGTCGCGGCTTCGAAAGCCTTCTCGGCACTATCCATCTTGGTAGCCATCGGGACAACTCCTTTATGTTGCAGTGCACAATATAGGAGGGGTTCGGCGATTTCAAGAGATTTTTGTGCAGTGCACAAAAAAATTCCGATCGCGACCTCAAGGGCCTTTTAACGCCCCGATATTACCGCTGTTTGACATAGCGGCCGGGAGCATCCTCGATCGCCTTTTTAGTACCTTTGCCGGGAATGCGCGCGCCTTTTGCGGCGGTCTTTGCGCCATCCTGTGCCGCAATCCATTCGATCCAGTGCGGCCACCAGCTGCCCTTCGTCTCGGTCGCTCCCGCAACAAATTCGTCGAGCGAGGCGGCGGTGCCGTCGCCGGTCCAATATTGATATTTGCCCGCGGCCGGCGGATTGACGACCCCCGCAATATGCCCCGACCCGGCCAGCAGGAAGGTCTTGGGCCCCGACAGATGGTCCATCAGCCGCCACACGCTGGCGAGGGGCGCGATATGATCCTCGCGGCCCGCCTGGATATAGGCCGGAGTGTCGATCTTTCTGAGGTCGATCGGCGTGCCCATCACCGACAGGCTGTTCGGGATCACCATCCGGTTGTCGCGATAAAGGTCGATCAGATATTGCCGGTGCCATTTCGCGGGAAGGTTGGTGACGTCGCCGTTCCAGTAGAGCAGGTCGAAAGGCGGATAGTCGTTGCCGAGCAGGTAATTGCTGACGACATAATTCCAGATCAGGTCGCGTCCGCGCAGCGAGTTGAAGGTCGCCGCCATATAGCGCCCGTCGAGGAAGCCGGGCGCCGACAATTGCTGGAGCAGCGCCAGATAGCTGTCGTCGACGAACAGCTTGAGATCTCCGGCCTGTTCGAAATCGACCTGCGCGGTAAAGAAGGTCACCGACTTGACCTTGTCCGCCTCTTCGCGTGCGGCGAGCATCGCGAGCGTCGCGGCGAGCGTTGTGCCGGCGACGCAATAACCGATCGTATGGACGTGCGGCACGTCGAGCAATTCGCGCACCGTATCGATCGCGTCGACCTGCGCCGCGACATAATCGTCCCAGACGATCTCCGCCATCGACGCGTCTGCCGATTTCCACGAAACCATGAAGACGCTGAGGCCCTGTTCGACCGCCCATGCGACGAAGCTTTTCGCGGGGTTCAGGTCGAGGATGTAAAAGCGGTTGATCCACGGCGGGAAGATGACGAGCGGGACGGCGAAGACCTCTTTCGTCGTCGGCGCATAATGGATGAGCTGGTAGAGGTCGGTCTCGTGGATCACCTTGCCGGGCGTCGTCGCGATATTGACCCCGACCTCGAACGCATCGGGGTCGACATGGCTGAGCTGGCCGCGCGACAGGTCGGAGAGCATGTGCTTCAAACCCTTGAGCAGGCTCTCGCCGCGCGTTTCGACCGCGCGCCGGATGACTTCGGGATTGGTCATCGCGAGATTGGTGGGCGCCATCGCGTCGGCCATCGCCTTGGCGGCAAATTCCATCTTGGCGCGCGCCACGGGGTCGGGACCGTCGAACTGGCGCGTCGTCGCGAGCATCTGTTCGGCGAGCAGGCCATAGGTCTGGCGGATCATCGCGAACACCGGATTGGCGGTCCAGTCGGGGTCCGCGAAACGACGATCCTTCGCCGCAGCATCGGGCAGCGGCGGAGCCATCGGGTTCAGCGTCGCCAGCGAGGTCCAGAAGGCGACGCCCTGATCCCACATTCTCGCCAATTGTTCGGACCAGAGCTTTGCTGCGGGATTATCGGCCCATTTGGCGGGATCGAACAGCGCCGCGGCGCTGGCGTTGCCTTCGTTCGCCTGGCCCAGCGCATATTCGAGCATCATCTGCTGCGCGCGGCCGATCACGCTGGCCCAATGCTGCATATCTTCGGGCGACGGGATGAAGGGATTCGGTGTTTCGATCGTGTCGTCCTTGCCCGTATCGCTCATGCTCGTTCCTGCTGGTCAGTGCGGATATTATGCCTATAACAAGCCGCGATGCGGCTGGCGAGGTTGCCGCGCGCGTCAATTCAAAAGCATAGGTCAAAACGCATACGCAAAGGAGTTGTTCTAGTTTCCCATGTCCGAAGATGAATTCTATCGCATCAAGCGCCTGCCGCCCTACGTCATCGCCGAAGTGAATGCGATGCGTGCGGCCGCCCGCGCCGCGGGAGAGGACATCATCGACCTGGGGATGGGCAATCCCGACCTGCCGCCGCCCGCCCATGTGATCGAAAAATTGTGCGAAGTCGCGATGAAGCCCGACGCGCACGGCTATTCGCAATCGAAGGGTATTCCGGGGCTTCGCCGCGCGCAGGCCAATTATTACGGGCGCCGCTTCAACGTCGACCTCGACCCCGAGACCGAAGTCGTCGTGACGATGGGATCGAAGGAAGGGCTCGCGAGTCTCGCGACTGCGATCACCGGCCCCGGCGACGTCGTGCTGGCGCCGAACCCCAGCTATCCGATCCATACCTTCGGCTTCATCATCGCCGGTGCGACGATCCGCAGCGTGCCGACGACGCCCGACGAGAATTACTGGCGCGCGCTCGACCGCGCGATGGCGTTCACCGTGCCGCGCCCGTCGATCCTTGTCGTCAACTATCCATCGAACCCGACGGCCGAGGCGGTCGACCTTGCCTTCTACGAACGCCTCGTGGCCTGGGCGAAGGAGAATAAGGTGTGGGTCCTGTCCGACCTTGCCTATTCGGAGCTTTATTACGACGGCAATCCGACGCCCTCCATCCTGCAGGTGCCGGGCGCCAAGGATGTCGCGATCGAATTCACCTCGATGTCGAAAACCTATTCGATGGCGGGCTGGCGCATGGGCTTCGCGGTGGGCAACAAGCGTCTGATCGCCGCGATGACGCGGGTCAAATCCTATCTGGACTACGGCGCCTTCACCCCGATCCAGGCCGCGGCGTGCGCGGCGCTCAACGGGCCGCAAGACATTGTCGCGAAGAACCGCGAACTGTATCAGAAGCGCCGCGACGTGATGGTCGAAAGCTTCGGTCGCGCCGGCTGGGATATTCCGAGCCCGCCCGCGTCGATGTTCGCCTGGGCGCCATTGCCGCCCGCGCTCAAGGACATGGGCAGCCTCGAATTTTCCAAACAATTGCTGACCCATGCCAAGGTCGCGGTCGCGCCCGGCGTCGGCTATGGCGAGGACGGCGAGGGTTATGTCCGCATCGCGATGGTGGAGAATGAACAGCGTATCCGGCAGGCTGCGCGCAACGTTCGCAAGTTCCTCGCGATGCATGGAGTCAACACGCCGTCGGTTGCAGCCGGGGGATGATGGACCTCGACGCCGGCGCGATTGCGCAGACGATCCAGCTGTCGGTCACGCCGGTGTTCCTGCTGGTCGCGACCGGCAGCCTGCTCAATGTCATCGCCGGCCGCCTCGCGCGCGTCGTCGATCGCTCGCGCAACCTTATGGAGCGCTGGGCCGAAACCGAAGGCCTCGAGCATGAACGCATCGTGGCCGAGTTGCGCATTGCCGACCGAAGAATGGGGATCATCAACAATTCGATCCTCTCCGCCGTGGCCTGCGGGATCGTCGTCTGCCTGCTCGTCGCGCTGCTTTTTACGCAGGCCTTTACCGGCGCCAACCTCGGCGTTGCCGCCTCCTGGGCTTTTGCGGCGGCGATGCTGTTGCTGCTCGTCTCGCTGATCCTCTTCCTGATCGAGGTCCGGCTGGCGGTACGCGCGATTCATGTGCCGATGGAATTGCTCGAACTGGAGGGCCGGGATCGGAAGCCGCTGCGCGACCGACCCTGACCGGCCGAAAAATTTTTCCGCGCGCTACACGGCGGGCGCCGTAACGGCATTTGCGAGCGGGCATTTCCGGCGCGTCGCATGGACGTTGACACCGGTCCCTCGAGTCTGCTCCCATGGCGGCGGGAGACTTGAATGACTGACAAAGCCGCGCCGGCTCCGGGTATCGTTTCGCCGTCAGCCGACGGCGTTTCCGCGCAAACGCGGACGATGCTGTGGATCCTGTTGATCGTCTATATCTTCAATTTCCTCGACCGGCAGATCGTCAATATCCTCGCCGAACCGATCAAGGCGGATCTCGGGCTTTCGGATACCCAGCTTGGCCTGCTCGCGGGTCCGGCCTTCGCGGTCTTCTATGCGTTGCTTGGTATTCCGATCGCGCGATATGCAGACAAGGAGGGGACGAACCGCGTTCGCCTGATCTCGCTTGCGCTCGCCGTCTGGTCGGCGATGACCGCTGTATGCGGCCTCGCGCAGAATTTCGTGCAACTTCTTTTCGCCCGGATCGGCGTCGGCGTGGGCGAGGCGGGGTGCACGCCCGCCGCACATTCGTTGATTTCGGACAGTGTCGCGCCCGAGAAACGATCCTCGGCGATCGCCTTCTATGGCCTTGGCGTCCCGATCGGGTCGCTGCTCGGCCTGATCATCGGCGGCATCGTCAACGATCTCTACGGATGGCGCATCGCGCTGATGCTCGTCGGCGCACCGGGGCTGCTGCTCGCACTCGTCGTGCTCTTCGTGATGCGCGAACCGCGGCACAGCCGGACCGCCGAAGCCACCGCGACCGCAAGGGCGGTGACGCCGCTGTCGACCCGCGAGGCGATGCGCGAGATATTTTCGTCGCGCGCGTTCGTCTACATATTGATCGCGTCGTCGGTCGTTGCATTTCTCGGCTATGGCAAGGCGCTGTGGACGATTAGTTTCTTCATCCGCAGCCATGGCCTGTCGACCACCGAGGCGGGATTGTCGATGGCGGTCGTGCTGGGCGTCGCGGGGGTGTTCGGGACCTGGCTGGGCGGCAAGGTCGCCGACAAGCTGGGTTCGCGCGACAAGAAACATATCCTGACGCTGCCGGCCTATGGCATGGCCATCGCCGCGCCGGTGCTGTTCCTCGGCTATTATATGGAAAACTGGATTATCGCGGTCGCCTTGCTGATCGTGCCCACCATCCTCAATTCGGCCTATTACGGACCCGCCTATGGTTGCGTGCAGGGGCTGGTGCGACCGCAGGCGCGCGCGGTCGCGGCGTCGATCATGCTGTTCGGCCAGAATCTGATCGGCCTCGGCTTCGGCCCCTTCCTGTTCGGCGTGCTGTCCGACGCGCTCGCGCCGGCCTATGGCCAGGAAAGCGTACGCTACGTCCTTTACGGCGCGGCCTGGCTGGGGCTGATACCCGCCTTCTTCTTCTGGCGCGCCAGCCTGCGGCTCAGCCGCGAGCTGAAATCGGGTTAATAGGGCGGATCGACCTTGGCGCGCTGCGCCTTGGCGGCGTCGATCCACCAATTGAGGTCGTCGGCGAAGCGCGGGAAACTCTTGACCAGCCGCGCGCCATCCTCGCCCGCCGGCTGACCTTCGGCGTCGAAGGCACCACCGATCCGCCCGACGGGCAGGATCGACGAGGTGACCGCCATTCCCATTTCGCCCAGCGTATCGCGCCAGCCCATCATCGCGCGCACGCCCGCGAACGGCCCGGCCGAATAGCAGGCGATTGCGGCGGGACGCCAGAACCATTCCTCGAGATAATGGTCGGTGAGGTTCTTGAGCCCCGGCTGCGGCCCCCAATTATATTCGCCGGTAACGAACAGAAAGCCGTCGGCGGCGCGGATCTTCCCCGCGAGTTCCTCCATCGCGGCGGGCGCCTCGCCTTTCGGATATTCCTTGTACATGCGGTCGAGCATCGGCAGGTCGACCGTCTTGGCGTCGATCAGCTCCGCAGTGTCGCCACGCGCAACGATGGCATCGACCAGCCAGCACGCAAGCCTGATGCCCTGCCGGTCGCGGCGATAGCTGCCATAAAAGACAAGGATATGTCGGGTCATGCCGCAATCTGGCATGGCTTGCGCCGAAACGGAAGCCGCCTAAGCTGCCATCGACCATGGGGGGGATATGATGCGCGTCTACCGCGCGCCGGACGAGCGTTTTGCGGGGCTGGCCGACTGGCGTTATGCACCGAAATATGTCGAGATCGCGGACGGGCTTCGCGTCCATTATATCGATGAAGGGGCGAAGGATGCGCAGCCGGTACCGATGTTGCACGGCGAGCCGACCTGGTCCTATCTGTATCGCCATATGATCGGCCCGGCGACCCGCGCGCGGGGCGACATGCCGTTCGCGGCGCGGGTGCCGGACGCGCAGGGCATGGCGCACCGCACGCTGAGAGGTGGACATTTCATCCAGGAAGACGACCCGGCGGGCTTTTTCGCGGCAATCCGCGACGTGGCAGCTGGCAAATAAGCCTCCCTGCGCCGTAGGCACGCGGAGGGGGCCGCTCGCGCAGCGAGTGGTGGAGGGGGCCGCGACGTCGGCGCCGAAGTCCCTCCGTCAGCGCTTCGCGCCGCCACCTCCCCATGGCTTCGCCACAGGGAGGATTGGTCTAGTCGCTGAACGGGTCGCGGATCAGGATCGTGTCTTCGCGCTCCGGGCTCGTCGACACGAGCGCGATCGGGGTTTCGATCAGTTCCTGCACGCGCTGGATATATTTGATCGCCTGCGCGGGCAGGTCGGCATAGCTGCGCGCGCCCGCGGTCGATTCGTGCCAGCCGTCCATTTCCTCGTAGATCGGTTCGACCTCAGCCTGATCGGCGGCATGCGCCGGGAAATAGTCGAGGATCTTGCCGCGTAGGCGGTATCCCGTGCAGATGCGGATCGTGTCGAAGCCGTCGAGCACGTCGAGCTTGGTGAGCGCGATGCCGGTGACGCCCGAAACCGCGCAGCTCTGCCGGACAAGTACGGCGTCGAACCAGCCGCAACGGCGCTTGCGCCCGGTGACGGTGCCGAACTCATGCCCGCGTTCGCCGAGCCGCTGGCCGATCTCGTCCTCGAGCTCGGTCGGGAAGGGGCCGCTGCCGACGCGCGTCGTATAGGCCTTGGCGATGCCGAGCACGAAACCCACCGCCGAAGGGCCGAGGCCTGAACCGCTCGCGGCGGTGCCGCTGACGGTGTTCGAACTGGTAACGAAAGGATAAGTGCCGTGATCGATGTCGAGCAGCACCCCCTGCGCGCCTTCGAACAGGATGCGCGCGCCGGCCTTGCGGACCTTTTTCAGGCGCTTCCAGACGGGCTGCGCATATTCGAGCACATAATCGGCGATCTCGCGAAGGTCGGCGATAAGGCGGTCGCGGTCGATCGGCGGCTCGCCGAAACCCGCGCGTAGCGCGTCGTGATGCGCGGTCAGGCGGTCGAGCTGCGGTTCGAGCTTGTCGAGATGCGCGAGGTCGCAGACGCGGATCGCGCGGCGGCCGACCTTGTCCTCATAGGCGGGGCCGATCCCGCGCCCTGTGGTGCCGATCTTGCCCGCGCCGGCCGCCGTCTCGCGCAGCGCATCGAGGTCGCGGTGGAAGGGCAGGATCAGCGCGCAATTGTCGGCGATGGCGAAATTGCCGGCGTTGATCTCGACGCCCTGGCCGCGCAACTTGGTGATCTCGTCGCGCAGTGCCCATGGATCGAGCACGACCCCGTTGCCGATGATCGACAGCGTGCCCGTGACGATGCCCGAAGGAAGCAGCGACAGCTTGTAGACCTGTTCGCCGACCACCAGCGTATGGCCGGCGTTATGACCGCCCTGGAACCGGACCACGGCATCGGCGCGGCTGGCGAGCCAGTCGACGATCTTGCCCTTGCCCTCGTCGCCCCATTGCGACCCGATGACGGTAACATTTGCCATGACAATGTCCTGCTGTGCGGGGCCATCCTGACCCGGCGCGGCCTTAGCGGATTTGGCCGCAGAGGCAAGGGAGGTGGGATGAAATTGCGACATTTGGGCGGCACGGTGCGAAACCGGGATGGCGGAGGCCGACGATGACCAAGCAAAACTGGATGGGATATATGGCGGTTGCCGCGTTTGCGGTCGCGAGTGTCTCGGTGCCCGGCCCCTTCGCCGATGCCCGCGAAAGGCTGCGCGACCGGATCGGCGCGCGCCTTGCCGAGCGCATGGGCGCCGATGAAGGCCCCAAGGTGCCGGGCGGCGAGACGATTGCATATGGCAGCGACGCGCTTCAAGCCCTCGATGTCTGGCGCGCCAAAGGGGTGAAGCGCGCGGCGCCGCTGATCGTGTTTGTCCATGGCGGCGGGTGGAAGCGTGGCAGCAAGGACAATGCGACGGGGCGCTTCAAGGCCGAACATTATCCTCAGCAGGGCTATGCCTTCGCATCGATCGATTATCGGCTCGTCCCCGCCGCGACGGTCGAACAGCAGGCGGCCGATGTGGCGAGCGCGGTCCGGGCGCTGATCGACCGCGCCGATACGCTGGGGATCGACCGGCGGCGGATCGTGCTGATGGGACATAGCGCGGGCGCGCATCTGGTCGCGCTGGTCGGCTCCGACGAACGATATCTGCAGGGCGCGGGCCTGTCTTTTGCCGATATATCGGGGGTGATCCCGATCGACGGGGCGGCCTATGACGTTGCGGCGCAGATGAAGGAGGGGCCGCCGATCATGCAGAAAACCTATGCCCAGGCATTCGGCACCGATCCCGCGCGGCAAAAGGCCTTGTCGCCGACGCAGCAGGCCGCCGCGCCCAATGCGCCGGCCTTCCTGCTGCTCTATGTGCAGCGTCCCGATGGTGTGCGGCAGGCGAAGGCACTGGGCTCGGCGTTGGAAGCGGGCGGGAGTAGGGTCGAGCACGGCAGCTTTCCCGGCGAAGGGCTAAAAGGCCATGCCGAGATCAACCGCAGCCTCGGCGATCCGGCTTATGCGCCGACGGCAACGGTGGATGCGTGGTTGAAGCGGGTATTCGCACGCTGATTCAGGCGATAGGATCGAGGCATGACCGATCCCGACGCTCCCTATCACGCCCATATCTATTATGATCCAGCCGAGCGGCCCGCCGCCGTCGCGCTGCGCGACGATTTTACGCGCGATCCCGCGATCCTGTTCGTGGGGGCAATGACCGACCGCGCGGTCGGCCCGCATCCGATCGCACAATATGAAGTGCATTTTCTGGCCCGGTCGCACGACGCCGTGATCGCGGCGATCGCGCCGACGGGGCTGCGCGCGCTGGTTCACCCGCTGACCGACGACGACCTTGCCGACCATACGAGCCTTGCACACTGGATCGGCGAAGCGGTCGACCTCGACGTCACCGTGCTCGACCCGCCGGGGTTCAATCGGGGCGTAGCGCGCTTTGGCGGGGCGGATTTTTAGGCGCGTGATCCCCGGTGAAAGCCGGGGCCCATAAATGCCGCGCAACCTGTCCACGGGTCCCGGCTTGCGCCGGGGATCACGGTGAGTCAGGCTTTGACCGGGCCGTCTGCCGCCAGCACATAACCGCAACCCAGTGCGCGCGCATCGTCACTGCCGGAGAGCGCCGCCACGGTCTGCCAGTCGTCCGCGCGCAGGCTCGCGGCGAGCGCGGGATCGTGGCCGAGCGGCAGGAAGATGCGGCGCTCGCGGTCACTCTCGGCGCCAAGTCCGGCGTCGATCAGCGGATCGGGGTAGAGCGAAAAGCCGACCGCCGCCTCTTCCTGTTCGCCGACAGGAATCGAATAGCCGCCACCACGGCCGACGGCGTCGCCCAGTCCGGGGACAAAGATCTGGAAGCCGAACCAGCTTTGATAGGCGAAGCCATGGCGCTCGGTCGGATCGAGCGTCAGCGTCACACGATCGCGGATCGGCGCGGCGATGGCTTCGAGCGCGTCAATACGGGCGGTGAGAACTCCGCTGGTATCGAAAGCGCGAAGATCGGCGATCGCCTGATCGAACGGGCCGGTCGCGCGGAGCAACGGCAGATAGGCGGTTGCGCCGATCCGCGTCAGCGCGCCGGCATCCTTGGCATCGAGCTCGTCGCGCAATTGCTGGATATCGGTTTCGACAGGCAGCGGCCCGCTTGCGAGCAGGTCAACAACATCGGGCAGGGTGAAATCGATCGTGACCGGGCCGATACCTGCCGCTTCGAGCGCGTCGATCGCGACCGTCACGATCTCGCGCGCCGCCGCGACGCTGTCGCTGCCGATCAGTTCGGCGCCGACCTGGAGCATTTCGCGCGCCGGACGCAGCTGGCTTGCGCGGAGTTTTACCACCTGCCCGGCGTAGCAGAGGCGCAGCGGGCGCGGCGCCTTGGCGAGCAGCGAAGTCGCGATGCGCCCGACCTGCCGCGTTATGTCGGGGCGCAGCGCGAGCGTGCGCTGCGACACCGGATCGGTAAAGCGCAGCAGGTCGCGCGTCGAACGCTCGTCGTCGCCGCCGAGCGTTTCGCGAAACTCGGCGAGCGGCGGCGACACGCGGCCATAGCCGTGCGCGCGCATTGCATCGACGAGCGCGCGGGTAACGCGTGAGGCGGCCTCGGCCTGCGCGGGCAGGCGGTCGCGGAGGCCTTCGGGCAGCAGGGCAGGGGCCTTGGTCATGGGGCTGGCCTTAGGATGGTCTAGGAGAGTCAACAATCCCGAATTCCGTTCGCATCGAGCGAAGTCGGGATGCCGGGACGGCATGGACACCGATGGGTGTCTCGACTTCGCTCGACACGAGCGGGAAAGAGAGTTCGTCTTTTAGAACTTCAGGCCCTTCACCGTCTTCACGCCGGGAAGCTGGCAGACCTGCCACAGTAAAGGTTCGGGCATCGGCGAATCGAGGCTCAAAAGCAGCACGGCTTCGCCGCCCGCGGCGCGGCGGCCGAGGTGGAAGGTGCCGATGTTCAGACCTGCATCGCCCAGCGCGCCGCCGATGCGGCCGATGAAACCCGGCGCGTCCTCGTTGACGATATAGAGCATGTCGCCGTCGAGGTCGGCCTCCACCTTGATGCCGAACATTTCGACGAGACGCGGCTCGTTGTTGCCGAACAGCGTGCCCGCGACCGAGCGATCGCCCGCTTCGGTCGCCACCGTCACGCGCACGAGCGTGTGATAGTCGCCTTCGCGATCATGCCGGACTTCGCGCACGTCGAGACCGCGTTCGCGCGCGAGGTGGGGGGCGTTGACCATATTCACGCTGTCCGAATAGCGGCGCATCAGGCCGGTCAGCACCGCAGCGGTGATCGGTTTGAGGTTCAGTTCGGCTGCTGCACCCTCGACCTCCACCGAGATCGTCGTGAGGTTGTCGTGCGCGAGCTGGCCCACGAGGCTGCCCAATTTTTCGGCAAGGCTCATATAGGGGCGCAGCTTCGGCGCTTCTTCGGCCGAGAGGCTGGGGACGTTGAGTGCGTTGGTGATGCCGCCGGTGAGCAGATAGTCGCTGAGCTGCTCGGCAACCTGGATCGCGACATTGACCTGCGCTTCGTCGGTCGAGGCGCCGAGGTGCGGGGTGCAGATGAAGTTGGGGGTGTCGAACAACGGGTGGTCGGCCGGCGGCGGCTCCTGTGCGAACACGTCGAGTGCCGCGCCAGCGACATGACCGCCGTCGAGCGCTTCCTTCAATGCTGCCTCGTCGATCAATCCGCCGCGCGCGCAGTTGATGATGCGCACGCCCTTCTTGGTCTTGGCGAGATTCTCCTTCGACAGCACATTGCGGGTCTGGTCGGTCAGCGGCGTATGCAGCGTGATGAAGTCGGCCTTGGCGAGCAAGGTATCGAGATCGGCCTTTTCAACGCCGAGTTCGATCGCGCGCTCGGGCGTCAGAAAGGGGTCGAAGGCGACGACCTTCATCTTGAGGCCCAGCGCGCGCTCGGCGACGATGCTGCCGATATTTCCGCAGCCGATCAGTCCGAGCGTCTTCGATGTCAGCTCGACCCCCATGAAGTCGTTCTTCGGCCATTCTCCGGCTTGCGTACCGGCATTGGCTTCGGGGATCTGCCGCGCGAGCGCGAACATCATCGCGATTGCGTGTTCGGCGGTGGTGATGCTGTTGCCAAAGGGCGTGTTCATCACGATCACGCCCTTTTTCGACGCTTCGGGGATGTCGACATTGTCGACGCCAATGCCGGCGCGGCCAACGACTTTCAGATTGGTCGCGGCGGCGAGGACGTCGGCGGTGACCTTGGTGGCCGAGCGGATCGCGAGGCCGTCATAGGCGCCGATCATTGCGATCAGTTCGTCCTTGGTCTTGCCGGTGATGACATCGACGTCGATGCCGCGTTCCTTGAAGATCGCTTCGGCTTTCGGGTCCATCTTGTCGCTGATGAGGACTTTGGGTGCGGTCATTTTAAGTCTCCGTATCCCGGCGGAAGCCGGGACCTGTGGCGGAATGGGGAAATGGCCCCGGCTTTCGCCGGGGTACGCAAAGGTCAGGCCGAAAGGCTGGCGTAGGCCCAGTCGAGCCACGGCCCGAGCGCTTCGATATCGGCGGTATCGACGGTCGCGCCGCACCAGATGCGAAGCCCCGGGGGCGCGTCGCGATAACCCGCGATGTCGTATGCTGCGCCTTCCTTCTCGAGCAGGCCGGCGAATTTCTTGATGAAATCCGCGTCGGCGCCCGCGACCGACAGGCAGACCGAAGTCTTCGAGCGGCTGGCGGGATCGGCGGCAAGGTGGGAGAGCCAGTCGCGTTCCGAAACGATCTTGTCGAGTGCCGCGGCGTTCGCATCGCTGCGCGCCTTGAGGCCGTCGAGACCGCCGAGCGACTTTGCCCATTCTAGCGCGAAGATCGCATCTTCGACCGCGAGCATCGAGGGAGTGTTGATCGTCTCGCCCTTGAACACGCCTTCGGCAAGCGCGCCTTTCGACATCAGGCGAAATACTTTGGGCAGCGGCCAGGCGGGGGTGTGGCTTTCGAGCCGTTCGACCGCGCGGGGCCCAAGGATCAGCACGCCATGGCCGCCTTCTCCGCCGAGCACTTTCTGCCAGCTGAAGGTTGCAACGTCGATCTTGTCCCACGGCAGGTCGTACGCGAACACGGCCGATGTGGCGTCGGCAAAGGACAGGCCTTCACGGTCGGCGGCGATCCAGTCGCCGTTCGGAACGCGGACGCCGCTGGTGGTGCCGTTCCAGGTGAAAAGGACGTCGTTCGACCAGTCGACTTGGGTCAAATCGGGAAGCTGGCCGTAATCGGCGCGAATGACGGTGGGGTCGAGCTTGAGCTGCTTCGCGGCATCGGTCACCCAGCCTTCGCCGAAGCTCTCCCATGCGAGCGTCGTGACCGGGCGCTGCCCAAGCATCGTCCACATCGCCATTTCGAAGGCGCCGGTGTCGCTGCCCGGAACGATGCCGATACGGTGCGTGTCGGGAAGCTGCAGCATCTCGCGCATCAGGTCGATGCACCAGGCGAGGCGCGTCTTGCCGATCTTCGCACGATGCGAACGGCCCAGCGATTCGGTAGCGAGTTTTTCGGGGGACCAGACCGGCGGCTTGGCGCAGGGTCCGGAGGAAAAATAGGGGCGCGTCGGGCGCACCTGTGGCGTCGTCACTTCACTCATCATAGTCTCTCCTTGCAGAGAGCTCGCGCGGCGTTGGGACCGCGTGGCCCGGCGCCGCCTTTAGGGGCGGGGGCGCAACTGTCAAACAAATTGCACCGGCCGCGCGAAATTTTCGATGAGTGGAGCAAAGGGTATACAGCTTGTTAACCATTTCGTCGGTATTTTGACGGCCATGCCGATCCCGACTTTCCTGAAGCCCCGGATGTTGATCGCCACCTGCGCGGCGTTGGCGCTATCCGCCTGTTTCGGCGCCCCCGAGGCGATGAAGAATAGCGGCGGCAAGCGTCCGGCGGCGAGCAAGCCCAGCCGGCCGCAAGCGGTCGGAACGCCCTCCTTTACCAGCGCCGAGGCGCAGCAATGTGCGTTCGACCTGAAGCAGGCAGGAGTGCGCTTCACGCCGCTAGCCAACCAGGATCATGGCGGCGGTTGTACGTCGATCGATTCGGTGAAGCTGCTCGACGTCGGCGTCCCGGTTTCGGGACTCGGCGCGATGACCTGTCCGCTCGCCCGCAATTTCGCGGCGTGGGCGCAATATGCGGTGAAACCCGCGGCGCGCAAATATTTCGGCACCGAGGTCGTGAAGATCGAGACTTTCGGCACCTATAGCTGCCGCAACATTTACGGCGGGCGTTCGGGGCGCCTGTCGCAGCATGCCTATTCGAATGCGATCGACGTGTCGGGCTTTGTGCTGGCCGACGGGCGCCGGATCATGCTCGACGGCGGGTGGAAGGGCGACAGGTCCTCGCAGGAATTCCTGCGCGCGCTCCACAAATCGGGCTGCCGCCGCTTCGGGACGGTGCTTGGGCCCGATTACAACGCGGCGCATTATAATCATTTCCATTTCGACATGAGCGGCAACGGCTACTGCCGCTGAGCTTGGCAAAGCGGGCCGAACCCGCTAGCCGTCCGCCAATGGCAGAAGACAAACAACCCCATCGTTCGCGGTTTCACAAGGCCAAGGACGACGCGCAGTTCGCCCAGCAGGCGACCACCACTCCCCAGACGGCACACCCGGCCTACAAACTGGCGTTCCAGGACAATGATTTCCTGCTGCGCGAGGATTTGCGCCCCGTCCGCTTCCAGCTCGAATTGCTCAAGCCCGAATTGCTGCTCGACGAAGCGGGAATCGAATCGACTTTGGTCATCTATGGTTCGGCGCGCATTCCCGAACCGTCGCAGGCCGACGCGCTGGAGGCGGCCGCGACCGACGATGCCACGCGCAATATCGCCCGGCGCCTGAAGGCCAAGGCAAAATATTATGACGAGGCGCGCGCGCTCGCGCGGCTCGCGAGCCAATATCCGTGCGACGACAAGGGGTGCCGCCATTTCGTCGTCTGTTCGGGCGGCGGGCCGTCGATCATGGAGGCCGCGAACCGCGGTGCCGACGATGAAGGTCGCGAATCGATCGGGCTCAACATCGTGTTGCCGCACGAGCAGGCGCCGAACCGTTTCGTCACCCCGTCGCTGAGCTTCCAGTTCCACTATTTCGCGCTGCGCAAGATGCATTTCCTGCTCCGCGCGCGCGCCGTCTGCGTCTTTCCCGGTGGCTTCGGGACGTTCGACGAGATGTTCGAGCTGCTGACGCTGATCCAGACGGGCAAGATCAAGCCGATCCCCATCGTGCTGTTCGGCAAGGAATTCTGGCACCGCGTCGTCAATTTCGATGCGCTGGTCGAGGAAGGCGTGGTGAGCGCGCGCGATCTCGACCTGTTCAAATTCGTCGAGACCGCCGACGAGGCGTGGAAAATCATTCAGGATTTTTACACGAACATCGAACAGCATTGAGGTTTCGAATCCTCCCTGCCGCAGCGGTGGGGAGGGGGGCGCCGCAATAGGCGGTAGTGGAGGGGCTGCAACCTCGCAACGCCCCTCCGTCAGCGGCTGCGCCAAGGGCGCGCAGCTCACGCACAGCGCCTGCAAGGCAGCCGAGGGGCGCTGCCACCTCTCCATGACTTCGTCACAGGGGGGATTTTTCAGGCTATTTCTGGCTTCCCAGATAGAGGATCAGCGCCTTGCGATCCGTGGGGTCGATCACCCCGGCAAAGGCCATGCGCGTTCCAGGCAGGACCTTCATCGGCGCTTCCAGATAGGTGTCGAGTGCCGCTTCGTCCCAGATGCCGCCCTTGGCTTTCATTGCGCCCGAATAGGAAAAGCCCGCGTGCGAGGCGACCGGCCGCCCCACAACGCCGTGCAGATTGGGGCCGATGCCGTTCGCGCCGCCCTCGTCGATCGTGTGGCAGGCGACGCAGCGGCGGAAGACCTGTTCGCCCATCGCCGCTGTTGGCGCGACGGCCGGGGTTTCGGGAACGGAACCGGGCGCCGCCGGGTCTGACTGGCTGCCCTGCTCGTCGCCCTTGCCGCAACCGGCGAGCGCCAGCGCGCCCGCCAGCAGGACGGGCGCGGTCCGCATTATTTCTTGGCTTCGGCCGGTGAGGGGGCTGCTGCCGCTGCGTCGGCGGCCGGGGCGGCGGCGCCTTCGGCGGCGGGTGCCGCAGCGTCGCCTTCCGCCGCGGCCGTTCCTTCGGCAGCCGCCGGCGCGGCTTCGGGGGCGGGAAGCGGCAGGTTCGAACCCTGCGTGTTCATATAGACGATCAGGTTCGCGCGATCTTCGGGGCTGCTGAGGCCCGCGAAGGACATTTTGGTGCCCGGGGCATATTTACGCGGGCTGGTCAGCCAGGCGTTCATGCCTTCGAAATCCCAGTTGCCGGGAACCGACTTCAGCGCATCCGAATAGGCAAAGCCCGGAACATGGCCGTGGGTCTTGCCGAGCGCGCCGAACAGATTGGGACCGATGCCGTTCGCGCCGCCCGAATTGATGGTGTGGCACGCGGCGCATTTCGCGAACACCGCTTCGCCCTTCGCCGGGTCGGCGGCGGCGAGCAGGTTGGCGAGCGGCACGGCCGATTCGCCGCCGCCCGCGCCGGCTTCGGCGTCTTCGATCGGGTAACCGGGCTTTTCCGGCGCGTGGCTGGCGAACAACATGCTCGACCCGATCGTCAGGCCCAGCGCGCAAATGCCGGCGAACAGCACCCAGCCGGCAATAGTGTTGTTGCGATTGTCCATGCTCTAACAGCCCCGTTAGCTGACGCCCGTGTGGCGGGCGCATATTTGATTTGGACGCTCCCTTACTGGCGCGGCGACGGCGGCGCAAGAGGATGAAATCGGGTGGGGAGCGAAGAGGGCGGGCGCCGGTTGCGCGGCCGCTGCGGGGCGGCTATGCGCCGCGGCTCCACCCTGGGAAGGCAGTCATGGGCAGTTATTCGGCTTCGGCGCAGCATCTGGTCGATAAAATGCGGACGGTGGCACTTGCCGATCCGGCGCGCGGGCTCGCGTTTCAGGGCGCGCCGGGGGCGAACAGCGATCTTGCCGCGCGCGAATATGACCCGAACTCGCTACCGATGCCCTGCTACGCCTTTCAGGATGCGATCGACGCCGTGCGCGACGGCCGCGTCGATCGCGCGATCATCCCGATCGAGAACAGCCTGCACGGCCGCGTCGCCGACATTCATTTTCTGCTGCCCGAATCCGGCCTGTCGATCGTCGGCGAGCATTTTCTGCCGATCCGTTACGGGCTGATGAGCCGCGACCTTGGCCCCGTCACCCGCGCGATGAGCCATGAGCAGGCGCTCGGACAATGCCGCCACTGGCTGCGCGCCAACAATATCGCCCCGGTTGCGCACAGCGACACCGCGGGCGCGGCGGCGTGGGTCGCCGACAGCGACGAAGTGGGATTGGCCGCGCTCGCGCCGCCGCACGCCGCCGAGTTGTACGGGCTGACGCTGCACGGCACCGGGATGGAGGACGCCGATCATAATATGACGCGCTTCGTCGTGCTCGCGCGCGAGCCGCTGCCCGATTTTTCGGCGATCGAAGGGCCGGTGATGACGACCTTCATGTTCGAGGTGAAGAATATTCCCGCGGCGCTTTACAAGGCGCTCGGCGGCTTTGCGACCAATGGCGTCAACATGACCAAGCTCGAAAGCTATCAGACCGGCGGCAGCTTTGCCGCGACGCAATTCTATGCCGATATCGTCGGCGCGCCGGGCGACGAGCGCGTCGACCGCGCGCTCGAGGAGCTGGATTTCCAGACCAAGTCGCTGCGCCTGCTCGGCACCTATGCGCAGGCGCGCGTGCGGCCCTGAGGTCGAATGGGCTAGCCGCCGCGGCGGCGGAGCATGCGCGCGGTCGCCGAGGTCTGGACGATAAACAGCGTCACGAGGATGCTGGCGACGACCAGACCGAAAAGGTCGAAGGGCGAGAAATTGCTGCCCTGGATATCCTCGCCGCCGACGATCGGCATCAGCACCGTCATCGCCATCAGCATCAGGCGCAGTTCGGTTGGGCCGCCGGCCATGTAGGACAGGCGAAATTCTCCAATGATCTTCGCCGAAATGAAGGTGTGGATCGACAGCAGGAAATAGCCGATGACCCCCATAAGCGCGACGTCGAGCCGCATATAGGGGCTCATCCCGATCGCGGTGATCATCAGGAAGGTCGCGAGCGCATCGACGCTGTGGTCGACGAAATAGCCGTAATTGGGGCGTTCGATGCCGCGCCAGCGCGCGAGGCTGCCGTCGAGCGAGTCGCCGAACCAGTTGACGATATAGCCGACAAGCGAGAGGCCGAGCCATTCGCTGTCGAACCAGCTGAGCAGATAGCCCGCGGCGACAAGGCAGGCACCGACGAAGCCGAGGGTGGTCAGCTGGTCGGGGGTGACCCAGCCGGGCAGCCGCGCGCACAGCCAGTTGAGCAGGCGGCGCTCGCTGCGCGCGAGGATATTCTGCTGGATGCGGACCGGCGCTTTCGCAACGGGTTCGAACTTGCTCATGGGGACCCTTTGTTACCGGCTGTCACAAAGGTGCCAGTCAGACGTCATCGCATCGTCATAGAACGAAAGTCACGGATGCGAAAGGGCAGGGCCGGTCGGCGCGGCGCGTGCCTCGCCCGGTCAGTCCCGCCAGGGACCGATTTCGCCGACTTCGCCGATCGTGCGGTATCGCACCGCATCGTCGATCCACGCGACCTCCCACATCGGCGCGGGGCGCGCCCATTCGCCGATGACGAAGAGCGGCAGTCTGTTCGCCGCGACAAAGGCGAGATCGTCCGCCGTCGGGCCGGGAACGATGGTTTCGGACCGCTGGTGCAGCCGCACGACGGCCAGCGTGCCTTGCGGCGGCGGCGGCAGCGGCTGGCGCGCGGAAAAGCCGGTGCTGGCCGCGATCGCGGGATAGCCCTTGTCGTCGCGCGCGATCAGCAGCACCTTGTCGGCGTTGACGAAGGGGCCGCCGACTGGACGGCCGACGACCTTGCGCCCCGCGATCGCGGCGAATTCGCGCAGGTCGGCGTCGGCGACGGGCGATGCGATTGCGGGGGCAGCGGCCGCCGCTGTGTGGGGAGGCGCCGGGGCGGGGTCGGCGGCAAGCGCCGCCGCGACGAACAGCAGGGTCTCGATCAATGCGCCTGGCCCCAGCTCTTGCCCGTGCCGACCTCGATCTCGAGCGGGACGGAAAGTTTGAGCGCCGGTTCGGCGGCGCCCGACATGATTGCGCGGATTACCGCGCCCGCAGCTTCGGCCTTGTCCTCGGGCGCCTCGAACACGAGTTCGTCGTGGACCTGCAGCAGCATCCTGACGTCGGAGAGCCCCGCGTCGGCAAGCGCCTTGGGCATGCGGGCCATCGCGCGCTTGATAAGGTCGGCGCTGGTGCCCTGGATCGGGGCGTTGATCGCGGCGCGTTCGCTGCCCGCGCGTTCGTTCTGGTTCGCCGCCTTGATCCGCGGAAACCAGGTTTTCCGGCCGAACAAGGTTTCGGTATAACCCTTGGCGCGCGCGCTTTCGAGCGTGTCGGTGATATAGTCCGAAATGCCGGGGAAGCGTTCGAAATAGCGCGCGATCAGCGCCTGCGCCTCGTCGGGCGTGATCTCCAGCCGGCCCGCGAGGCCCCAGCGCGAAATGCCGTAGAGAATAGAGAAATTGACCGTCTTCGCCTTGCCGCGCGTGTCGCGATTGACCTCGCCGAACAATTCGATCGCGGTCGCGGCGTGAATGTCGTCGCCGCGCGCGAAGGCTTCCTTGAGTTCGGGCACGTCGGCCATATGCGCGGCGAGCCGCAGCTCGATCTGGCTATAGTCGGCGGCGATCAGCACATGGCCGGGCGCGGCAATGAACGCGTCGCGGATCTGGCGGCCGGTTTCGGTACGGATCGGGATATTTTGCAGGTTGGGATCGGTCGACGAGAGCCGTCCGGTCTGCGCGCCGACGAGGCTGTAGCTGGTGTGGACACGGCCGGTCGTCGCATTGATCTGCTGTTGCAGGGCGTCGGTATAGGTCGACTTCAGCTTCGCAAGCTGGCGCCACTCCAATATCTTGCGCGCGATGGGGACGCCGTCTCGTTCGAGCCGTTCGAGCTCGTTCTGGTCGGTCGACCAGTCGCCCGACTTGCCCTTGCGCCCGCCCTTCAGCCCGAGCTTGTCGAAGAGGATTTCACCGAGCTGTTTCGGGCTGCCGATCGCAAAAGGCTGCCCGGCCAGCTCGTGAATCTCGCCCTCGATGCTCAGCATTTCGGTCGCAAATTCGCCCGACAGCTTCGCCAGATATTCGCGGTCGACCATGATGCCGGCGCGCTCCATCCCTTCGACGATCGACGCGAGCGGGCGATCGACCATTTCATAGACGCGCGTGCCGCCTTCGATCGGCAGGCGCAGCTTCAGCAGCTTCCAAAGGCGCCACGCGACCTCGGCGTCCTCCGCCGCATATTGGGTCGCGCGGTCGAGCGGCACTTCGGCGAAGCTGATCTGCGACTTTCCGGTCCCGCACACCTCCTTGAACGAAATGCAGACATGGTCGAGGTGCAGCTTCGCCAGTTCGTCGAGGCCATGCTGGTGCTTGCCCGCGTCGAGCGCGAAGCTCATCACCAGCGTGTCGTCATAGGGTGCGACGGTGATGCCGTGCTGCGCGAGCACGCCGATATCATATTTGAGATTGTGGCCGACCTTCAGCACCGCTTCGTCGGCGAAGAGGGCGTGGAGCCGCCCCACGGCGTCGGCAAGCGGCACCTGCTCGGGCTTTTCCGCGAACATGTCGGTCCCGCCATGGCCGAGCGGGATATAGCAGGCGCGGCCCGGCGCCGTCGCCAGGCTGACCCCGACCAATGTCCCCGTGACGCTGTCGAGGGTCGCGGTTTCGGTGTCGGTCGCGACGACATGCGCGGCGCGTGCCTCCTCGATCCAGCGATCGAGCGCTTCGACCGTGGTCACGGTCTCGTAAAGCGTGCGGTCGATCGGCGGCAGGGCGGGTAGCGCGGGAGTCGACGGTCCGGTACCGGCCGCCGCCGGGGCCGCCGCGGCGCGGGGCAGCGTCGGCGGCCCGCCGGGCGTGGCGCCGAGGTCGAGCTTGGCCGACAGCGAACGGAAACCATGTTCGTCGAGGAACAGCTTCAATGGCGCGGGCGGGATCGCGCCGAGTTTCAATGCGTCGAGCGGATCGGGCAGCGGGCAATCGCGCTTCAGGTCGACCAGGACGCGCGACAATTCGGCCATCGCGCGATGCTCGATCAGATTTTCGCGAAGCTTGCTGGCCTTCATCGTCTCCGCCCCGTCGAGCGCGGCGGCGAGGTTGCCATATTCCTGGATCAGCTTGGTCGCGGTCTTGGGGCCTACGCCGCGCACGCCGGGGACATTGTCGACGCTGTCGCCCATCAGCGCCAGCACATCGCCGACAAGGTCGGGGGTCACGCCGAATTTTTCGTTCACCGCTTCGAGGCCCATCCGGACATTTTTCATCGTGTCGAGCATATCGACATGCGGGCCGTCCGCGGGCTCGCGGATCAGCTGCATCAAATCCTTGTCGGAAGAGACAATGGTGACGTCCCAGCCCTCGCGCACTGCGGCCTCCGCATAGCTCGCGATCAGGTCGTCGGCCTCGAAACCCTCCATCTCGATGCAGGGTAGCGAAAAGGCGCGCGTCGCGTCGCGGATCAGCGGGAATTGGGGGCGCAGATCCTCGGGCGGCTCGGGCCGGTTCGCCTTGTACTGGTCGTAGATCTCGTTGCGGAACGACTGGCTGCTGTGGTCGAGGATGACAGCAAGATGGGTCGGACCGTCGGCGTCATGCAGGTCCTTGGCGAGCTTCCACAACATCGTCGTATAGCCATAGACCGCACCGACGGGCACGCCCTTGGGGTTCGTCAGCGGCGGCAGGCGGTGATAGGCACGGAAGATGTAGCTGGAGCCATCGACCAGATAGAGATGATTCTTTTTGGACATGGCGGGGGATGTAGCAGCGACAGTGGGGGCGGCCTAGCTATGTCGGCGCGCAGCGTTCCAGAAGGTCGGCTTTGGGGTGGAGTCCGGACATTCGTCATCCCGGATCCGATCCGGGTGTCGATCCGCCCAATTCCCGCGCGCGCTGAGCAGGGCGGTCGTGGACCCCGGATCAAGTCCGGGGGGTATAGTGATCGTGGCCTAAAATTGCGTTGATGACCACAATCCCACCCTTCATGTTCGTGGTTTTGGCTGGTCAATTGGGAAGGCTGTCGGGGGATAGTCACGAAAAGTGAGAGTCCCCAAACTGACATTTGCATAGGATACGCGGCTTTCGTTCTCTCGGGTCTGTCGCGGAGCAGTCGTGCCGCAATTTTGCAGTCACAAGTTGTAACGTGAAACGCAGCACCCTCATTCGGGCAGCGAGCTACGTCCGTATGTCCACGGACCTGCAACGCTATTCGACCGAAAATCAGGCGGATGCGATCGAGGCATATGCTGCCCGTCATGGCATGGAGATTGTCCGACGATATATCGATGAGGGCAAAAGCGGTCTTAGCACCGATGGTCGCGTGGCATTTGAACAACTCATGGATGACGTATCGTCAGGTGCCACCGATTTTGAGGCAATCATCGTCTATGACGTAAGTCGATGGGGCCGATTTCAGGATGCAGACGAAAGCGCTTCATACGAATATCTCTGCCGAAAGCGCGGCATCGAAGTCTACTATTGCGCTGAGCAGTTTGAGAACGATGGCAGCCCGGTCGCTACGATCGTCAAAAACGTCAAACGGGCGATGGCTGCCGAGTATAGCCGCGAGCTTTCCAACAAAGTTTTTATCGGCCAGTGTCGCTTAATTGAGCTTGGATTTCGCCAAGGCGGACAAGCCGGGTTCGGTTTGCGGCGTTTGTTGATCGACGAACGCGGCAATCCAAAGGGCGAATTGAAACACGGAGAGCGCAAAAGCCTTCAAACCGATCGCGTTATCTTGGTGCCGGGGCCTCGCGAAGAACGGGAAATCATAGAACGCGCCTTTCGACTCTTCGTCGAACTAGGACAGAATGAGCGAGAAATCGCCGTTCGGCTCAATGCAGAAGGTGTGCGGACTGATTTAGGGCGTGCTTGGACGCGAGGAACGATCCACCAACTTTTGACGAACGAAAAATACGTCGGGAACAATGTCTACAATCGTGTTTCGTTCAAGCTGAAAAAGCGACGAGTGCGAAATGCACCCGATCAGTGGGTGCGTTCAACCGGAGCTTTTCAGCCCATAATAGAGCAAGGGCTTTTCGATCGTGCAGCGGCAATCATTGCGGCTCGATCCTTTCGACTGACGGACGACGAAATGCTCGAACGACTGCGGAAACTCTATCGAGAGAACGGAATGCTCTCCGGATTGGTGATAGACGAACAGGACGATCTTCCGTCCAGCAACAGCTACCGTCACAGATTCGGAAGCCTTTTAAGGGCTTATTCGCTCGTCGGATACCAGCCCAGACATGACTATCGGTATATCGAGATTAACCGCGCCCTCCGTCGCAGGCATCCAGAAATGGTCGAAATGGTCGTCGACGGCCTGCGTGCGAGCGGTGGAGAGGTTGAAAAGCACGATGCTCCCGACATCCTGACGGTCAATGACGAATTCTCGGTTTCTGTTGTCATTGCGCGCTGCCAGCAGACGGCGGCGGGGTCACGGCGATGGCGGTTGCGGTTTGATACGGGATTGCTTCCCGACATTAGCGTGGTCGTGCGTATGGACGCCGCGAACGAGAAACCGCTCGATTACTATCTTCTGCCGCGCATAGATGTTCTCTCGGAACGTCTGCGAATGGCCGATGATAATGGCTTGGTCCTCGACGCTTACCGATACGACAATCTCGACCTTCTGTTCTCCTTCGCAACGCAGAATTGGCTAAAGGAGGCCGCGTAAATGCCGAATGATGAGATCGTTATGGTTCCGATCGATCAGGTCAGCGTGCTAAATCCGCGATCGCGCAACGAGCAGCAGCATCAAGAAATCATCGATAACATCGAAACGATCGGCTTAAAGCGCCCCGTTACGGTGCGCCGCCACCCTACACTGAATGACCGATACGAAGTTGTCTGCGGTGAAGGACGACTAGAGGCGTTCCGGAGGTTGGATCAGGCCGAAATTCCGGTGGTGATCGTGGACGCTAGCGAAGAAGATTGCCTCATCATGGGGCTGGTCGAAAACCTCGCTCGGCGGCAACACCGACCGATCGACATCATGGCGGACATCGGCAACCTTCATCAGAGGGGATATACCGACAATGAAATAGCGGAGAAAATTGGCTTCACTGCTTCATGGGTCAATATGGTGGTAAAGCTGCTGACAAATGGGGAAGAGCGCCTTTTGGCGGCTGTCGAGAGTGGCGTTATTCCGGTAAGTCTGGCGGTCGACATTGCTCGCGCGAGCGATGCTGAAGAGCAGAATGTCCTTGCCGAAGCGTATGCGCAGGGAAAATTGAAAGGCAAAAAGCTCGGACGCATCCGGCGATTGCTCGAAGCTCGCCGAACTCAGCGAAAAAATGTCAAAGATAGCGGGCTTGGAAGGGGCGCAGAGCGGGCACGGAAACTGACGCCAGACGAATTGCTCCGCCTCTATCAGCGAGAGGCAGAGAAGCAGCAGTTGATCGTCAAGCGATCGGATTTCACGCGCAGTCGGCTGTTGTTTGTCGTCGAAGCACTTCGTGATGTGGTCGCCAATGAAACATTCCACACCCTGTTACGTGCCGAGGATTTGAACAGGATGCCTGCTTGGCTCTATGAGAAAATAGCGGAACAGGCGGCATGAAAGATGGCCCGGACGGCAGGGTGCATCTCGCATTCGAACGCAATCTGATAACGGTTGCAGTCGAGAATCTGATTCCGCTTAAAACGATGCGGAACAACTTTAAAGCCAGCAAAAAATATCAGCAAATCCTGTCCTCAATCCGCGCGATGGGAATCGTCGAAGCGCCAGCGGTTATTTCCGACCCCAAAAATCCGGACAAATTTTTGCTGCTCGACGGCCATCTGCGCATTGAAGCCTTGCGAGAAATCGGCACATCCTACGTGCGCTGCCTCGTTGCCACCGACGATGAAGCCTATACCTACAACAAGCGCATCAATCGCCTAAGCGCGACGCAGGAACACGCGATGGTCGCCCGTGCGATGGCTCGTGGCGTGTCAGCAGATCGCATCGCGCAGGCGCTTGGCCTCGAACCTTCGTCGATCATGCGCAGATCAAGGCTTCTCAACGGCATGTGTCCGGAAGCGGTGGAACTTCTAAAAGACAAGCCATGCTCGATGAAGGTCTTTGAAGTTTTGCGATTGATGCAACCGCTGCGCCAGATCGCGGCGGCAGAGATCATGATTGGCCAAGCAAATTTTACGGCGGTTTTTGCCCGCACAATCTTACTTGCGACACCCCCAGATCAACTGGTGCCGCAGCGCCAGAAAAGTCAGACGAAAAATAGCGCACTCGAACATATGGCGCGATTGGAACGTGAATTGGTCAATCTCCAGTCGCAGGTAAAGGCCGTTGAGGACAGCTATGGAATTGATAATCTCCACCTCACATTAGCGCAGGCCTATCTCAAAAAGCTGCTGAGCAATGCCCGCATCGTTCGTTGGCTATCGCAGCACAGACCCGAATATCTCGAACAATTTCAGACGATCGCAGAAGTATCTGCGTTACCGACGTAATATCGCGTTATCGTGATTTTCAATCCTCGGGCAGTTGCCCTACATCATTTGCGTTCAGCCCATCAGCGAGTTTAGCAAGCCGCAAGCGATATTGGCTTTGGTCCATAGAGGCCAATTCGATCGTCTGGCCGGTTGCCGGAACATTGAGAATTAGAGATTTTCCTCGCGCCTCTAGGGCGAGCGGCGCATCAGGTGCGCCCCAATCTTTCGCGTGCGCGACAAGACTAAATTGTTCTCCCCGACGAACGCCTGATATGGCTTTCGTGGTGCTTGCGATATCCCCGGCCTCGTAGTCCGGCGCTGAAACCGAAACGCTTCCCTTTATGTCGCCGCCGTCGCTCTCGACTATTTGAAGCTGTATCAGGGCCGTATCATCGCCACCCACATAGGAACCTGAATAATCTGGTTCCGCTGCGGCGCAACCAGCAAGGCCAATGCAAAGAGCAAGCGGCAAAAGGTGACGACGCATTCCAGCCTCCATATTTCTGATGCCGTCGAGATAGCAGCCAACAGTTAATATGAGGGATATATCCAGTGGTTTTATTGCCTGCATCGTCGGCTTTGTCTCGCCATGCGTGGCCGCGAACTTGTGGGAAAGAACATTAGGCGGATTCGCGTCGAGAAAGGCGTGTCGCAAGAGCGACTAGCGTTCGACGCTAACGTCGATCGTTCCTATCTCGGAGGCATTGAACGCTGCGACGAGAATCGAGCGTTGATACACTCGATAAGATCGCGGCAATACTGGATGTTGGGATTCTCGAATTCTTCCTGCCGGTTAGAGACGAGGATAATGTCGGCGGCCTTCGTCCCGGTAGAAAAAAGCGCGACTAGCCTATGATTGTCGCGACCGCTCGCGCCAACTGTGGTGATAGTCGGCAAGCGCCATCCTTCCGCAAAATGAAATCCGCTCCGGCGAAAGTCCGGGATTGCAGTAAATCCAAAATCGCGGCGTCCACGCGCGGGCGCTCTGGCTCCAGCATATCGAGAATGTAACTGGAACTCGTTCGCTTTTGACGGTGCATTATCCCAAGCAACGGACTGTAACCATCCGCAATGGCGTTGATCTGCAATTTGCTGCGCATCACCGCATAGCCATAGTTGAGCATGGCGTTGATTGGATCGGTGGCGCGGCGATTTTCAGGTTTGCATTCATGGACTGAACTGCGTCCCCGATAAGTCAGCCAGCTTTCCGGCACCGGGTATCGCTTTGAGATTTTCCATTGCAGGTTCAAATTCTGCCATGCTCGGAAATAGAGTGAGGCGCATTCGCCTTCGATAGCCCGTACCTGTTGCATATCTTCCAGCGGCTTCTCCAATTCGGCAATGCCGCGTTCGGCCCGCGCAATGGCCCTGCCTGTGTCGCAATGTTGTGGCAAATGGTTGGCAAGGGTTTCTAGGCTGTGCGCCAGCTTTTCCCGAACGAGCTTCTGGGCAAATGCCATGCGCCGCGTTGGGCAGGCCAGCGTTTCGCGCTGCCAATCAATTTTGGCCTGATCGCTCGCAAATCCATTGCCGCTTGCCACAATTGCAACGTCACCAGAACTTTGAACCCGAGCAAGGGCAATGGATTGCTCTGCCAGCCAGTTTAGCACGTCGAACGATAGTGAGCCGCTGCCGTCCAATAGCATAATGATGCGCGGCAAATCCAAATCGCCTTTGAAATAGCGATGGCATTCCTGCTTTTGCGGATAATGGGTAAAACCCTGTTTGATGACCAATGCGCCCTTTTCGACCCGCATCGAATTGCCGTGACCGGTCAATATCAGCGCATTGGGATTGCGCTCGCGAAGCCGTCGCGGCTTTTGCAATTTCTCGATTTCGGAAATCCAATTTTCCGACTGAGTTGCCCATTCGTCGATGGCCGGATCGGATTGGAAATCAAGATTTTCAAGCATATGAGAGAATAGCAAAATACCGGCATCGCTGCCAACGGAATGAAGGTTAATAGACAATGGAATTGCCTGTATTTTGTCCGGTTATCTGCTCGTGAGCGATTTCGACCGATGGCGCGATTCTGTCGAATTGAATTGCTGCTTTTTGGATTTTGCCGACCCTTACGAATTGGGGAAATTCAAAATTGCCAAGGATATTGGCACGATTGAAGCGATCAAATTTTTGATGATTTCCGATATTTTCGCTCGGATCGAACATGGCGAATTACTGGCCTATGGGTTCCGCACGCTGCCCCATGTCAGCGATGGACCAGTGGTTATTCCCATCCATTGTTTCGCTCAGCGACCTGAAATGGTAGATATTGAAAAGGACATTATCATTGCGTCCGGGTGGCGATATGAGCGGGTACGGGTGGGTGCAGGGACGTGCGAGGATGTACCCGCTGCGACCATTTCTACTGGCACGGTCAAGACCGTCGGAAAGGCCGGTCGCCCTGACACCTATCCGGCTGCTCGGGTCGCATTGTTAGCACTGTCAAAGCGTGACCCTACTTCAATCCGTCAACCGGCAAATCGCCTGATAAATCATTTCAACGTCGAATATCTGCAACATGTTGGAACCTTCGGACTTCAAATTGCTCGATTATCGGAACGAACTCTGCGTGAGCATCTGAAGCGGTTCCGGCAAGAATTGGCAGAAATGGGAAAATACAATTCTTCCAATTGAATCAATAGAATAAAATCATCCCGGCTGCATCAATGCCCCTGTTCGAATCATTCGACAGGAGCATCCCATGTCGCGTAGACGCGACTATAAAGCCGAGTATCAGCGCCGCATCGCCAGCGCCGCCAAGCGCGGATTGAGCCGTTCGCAGGCTCGCGGCCATGCCAAAGCCGGTGAGGCGGGGGCAGGCAAGCGTCCGACCAGCAACCCCGATAAACTCGAAAAGGCACTCAAACGCTATCGCCAGACGGGGGACCGTGCCGGTTCGGCGAAGGCGTTTGGCATCGCGCCCGAACGCTTCACCCGTTTTCTAGCCGATGCCGTTACCGTTTCCGGGCGCGGCAAGTCTCTCAAGATTGCGGATTCCCGTCCCCGCGAAATGAACGTGATGACGGGCGGCGAAAATCGCCGAATGAAACTGCGCGATTACGATCAGTCGGCGCTCAACGGCGACCATCAAAATGCGGTCAAAGCCTTCGTTTCGTCAAACGATCTGGATTTGATCCGCCCGTTTGAAGGCAAGTCGGTCATCGACGCCAAGGGCAAAGCCCACCCGCTCGAAACCGATCCCAATACGCTGCACCGGATTGCCGCGTCCGGCGACACGCCATTCCCAGAAATCTACCGAATTGTTCAATGAAAGGATGATATTATGACCGATAAGGAACTACGGAAAGAAATCCGCAAACAGCGGCGGCTGGAGCAGCTTGGGACCAATGAACCGCGATGCGGCACATGCGGCGAAAACCGTTGGCAATGCATCGAGCAGCATCATCCCGCCGATTATGGCCGCGATGACGCGATGGTGCTGGAATGTCGCAATTGCCACCGGATATTGAGCGACGATCAGAAGGATCATCCGGCGTTCAATCCTGATGCTGACCCCCTGCTAGATCGGATCGGTCACTTTCTGCTCGGCCTCGCCGACATGCTGCGGCTGGTTCTCGAAAAGCTGATCGCTTTTGGTAATGCGCTGATCGAACGGGCTGCGCCCGCATCGTCGGGAGTGGAGGCATGACGAGCATTCCAATCACCGATCATCTGCCCATTGCCATCCGGGCTTTCGCGGGACCGCAATATCGGGTGCTTGTCAATCCCACCGATAGCAAACCAAAGCGCCGTCGGTCGATCACGCCCGCTTCCGAATGGACATTGATTTTCGACACCGAAACAAATGCGGATGCAGCCCAGGCGTTGCGCTTCGGTACCTATCAGCTTCGCAAGAGCGACGAACTCAACGAAGCGGGCATCTTCTACGATCCCGACAATGTTGCGCCCGACGAACTCGAATGCCTTGTCGCCTATGCCAAAGCGTATGGGCTGAACCTGCTCACTCGCGATGCGTTTGTGGACAAGGTGCTGTTCGACCGTGGCTTTGGCATCCGCGCTCGCATCGTCGGCTTCAATCTACCGTTCGATATTTCGCGGCTCGCGATCAAGCATGGATCGGCTCGGACACCGATGGGCGACGATGGCGGCACCATGCGCGGCGGTTTCACCTTCAAACTGTCGCCGCAGAAAATCTATCCGAATATCCGGGTCAAACATATGTCGCGCCGCGCTGCGTCAATCGCGTTCGCAGCACTTAAGCAGCCGGACAGTCGCGGCCAGCGCAAACGCTGTCTGACAACCCCGGTTCGGCGGGGGCATTTTGTCGACGTCAAAACGCTTGCCGGTGCGCTGTTTGCCCGCAACTTCTCGCTCGGCAGCCTTTGCGATTTTTTGAAGGTCGAGCATCCGAAGTTGGATTTCGATGATTTTGCCGCGCCGATCAGCGACGACATTATCCGCTATGCCGTCGCTGACGTTCAAGCGACATGGGAATGCTACCGCATCGCCTTGGCGCGTTTCGACCAGCTAGGATTGACCGACGCCCGACCCGAGAAAATCTATAGCGAGGCCAGTATCGGCAAAGCCTATCTGAAAGCGATGGGCATTCAGCCTTGGCGGAAGGTGCAGCCGGATTTCCCGCGTGACTTGCTCGCAAAGATCATGGGCAGCTATTTCGGTGGCCGATCCGAGGTCCGCATCCGCCGCGAACTGCGACAGGTCATGCTATGCGATTTCCTGTCGATGTATCCGACCGTTTGCACCCTGATGCGCTTGTGGGATTTCGTCATCGCCGAAGGCATGTCGTGGCACGATGCCACCGACAACACCCGTTCGCTTCTGGCGCGTGTCGATCTAGCTGACCTGCAATCGTCGGACTTGTGGCAAGCAATGACCGTGCTCGTGCGGGTGATACCGAAAGGCGACATTTTCCCTGTTCGCGCCGATTACGCGGAGCAAGGCCAAAACACGATAGGTTTGAACCACCTGTCATCGGACACACCGCTATGGTTCACGCTAGCGGATTGCATCGTCTCGAAAATTCTGACTGGTAAAGCCCCGGTCATATTGGAAGCTATCCGTTTCACGCCGGGACCGGCGCAATCCGGCCTCTCCAACATCAATGTCGGCGGCAATCCGGCCTATCGCGTCGATCCGAAAGAGACGGACTTTTTCAAGCGCGTCATCGAACTGCGCCAGACCGTTAAACAGGATCGCGACCGCGCCGCCGATGCCGACCGCGAGGCGTTGGACATTGAGCAGAACGCTCTCAAAATCGCCGCCAACGCGACGAGCTACGGCATTTGGGTTGAGGTCAATGTCGATGACCGCCCCAAGCGGTCGCCGGTCACGGTGCATAATTCGACCGGCGAGCCGTTCAGTTTTTCGACTGACCGGCACGAAAATCCCGGCACCTATTTCCACCCCCTGCTTGCCACGCTGATTACTGGCGCGGCGCGGTTGATGCTCGCCATCACCGAACGCCTTGTAACTGATGCTGGGATGGACTGGTCCTTTTGCGACACCGACAGTATGGCGATTGCCAAGCCGGATACCATGTCGTCCGACGAATTTGCCCAGCGCGTAACGGACGTGGTGAAATGGTTCGACGCGCTCAACCCCTATGGCTTCGACGCCTCGATTCTCAAAATCGAGGATTTGAACTATTCGCTGGCATCCAAGGAATTGGAGCCGCTTTTCTGTTGGGCGGTTTCATCAAAGCGATACGCGCTGTTCAATATCGACGAAGGACGGCCGACCATGCGGAAAGTTTCGGCGCATGGACTGGGGCACTTGTTCCCACCGTATGAAGAGGCAGACGCTCCGGGGCGTTTTCCTAAACCAGATAAATCGGTGCTGAAAGATGGCACGGTGCGCTGGCATTGCGATCTATGGCACCAGATTGTCAGCGCCGCGCTAGCCGGTCATCCCGATCAGGTGGCGCGGGATTTTCATTCGGCCATGAAAGAGCCGGCGCGCAGCCGATATGCCGCAACATCGCCTGATCTATTGCGCTGGTTCAAATCCTATAATGTGAACCGCGACTATCGCGATCAGGTCAGACCGTTCGGGTTTATGCTGTCCTATGGCGTCGGGCCGATGGCTTGTTCCGAAGCCATCGCTGCTACCTCGAAGCGAGGACGGCCCAAAAAGATAGCGCCGGTCAAGCCCATTGCACCCTTCGAGAAAAACGGTTCGAAAGCCGCCGCAACGGTGTTCGACCGGGAAACCGGCAAATCCGTCGATCTCTCCATCCTGCGAACCTATGCCAAGGCGCTTGCTCAATATCATATCTCCCCAGAAGCCAAGTTCTTGAACGGAGGTTTTCTCGACAAAGGCATTACGTGGAGGCGGCATGTTTTCGGCACCCATATCCAGCATATCGGCAAAGAAGCCGACGATTGGGAGCGGCGGGCGTCATTAGGCCAAACGGCGGATATGGAGGTCAATTATGGTGTGTCGGATGCTGACCGTTTGCGGGTCGAAGCGGACGCCCAAAACGCCCGCATCGCGGAGCAGTCGGAAGCGGATCGAAATCGCGATGCCGAATTGGCGCGACTTCGCGAACAGGTCGAAGAGAATGGGTTGCGAGCCACCGCAAGGACAATAGGCGTCGATCCTTCAAATCTCAGACGACGATTGAAGCGTTGAACGGTAATGCCGGGATGGGCCATCGACAGCTTACTATATGCGGAAGAGCTCTCTCAACGACGCAGGTGCAAGCTCTTGCCGCGCCACTTCTTTCGCGAGAAATGGGTAACGCCGTTCGAGAAAGTTTGAGGTGATATCCTCTCGGGCGTAGTCCATCAGGATATTGCAGCGCTCTTGGACGTAGTTGTCATCCTGATTCAACCGAAGCGAATTTATCGTAGCGGCAATCTGATTTCTCAGTGGACGCTCTAACGCTGGGTTAGGCTTTAGCAGGCAAGCCGGAACATCCATTACGAACCAATCGTTCTCAATCGAAAACGGGTCGAGGACGGCCGCCGAGTTTCCCTTTGACGTATTAACACGGCCGCTGGCTAGCCGAAAATTTGACCACTCGTAAGCGAGGTGTGGATGCGTCGATTTGGGCGCAAAGTGATCAACTGAGCCTTGATCCGGCATATATATAGCCGTGTATGCGCAGATGCCCGAATACGCTGCGTGCAGCTCCTTTCCGGCGCGGGTCCAGAAATTCTTCTTCTTGAATTCTTCGTGATTGGGCGCGGGGCACGTTGCGAGGAAAGCCGCACCCGGTTTTCTCACGTCATCATCAAAGGTGGGATATTCCGGCTGGAGGGTAACGCGGATCATAGTTTGACCCCGTGCTGTTCTGCAAAAAACAGCCATCGCGGCCAGAATTTGTCGTCCCCTGCCAACTGCTGCTTGAGCCTCTCTGATACTTCGGCAACCCTTCCGGCGCTTGGGTCTTCCGAGAGCTGAAGCTGCTTGGCCTCTTCGATTACAAGTTCCGCGCCCCGCGACCGAGCGTGTTGAAGGCCGAAAAGCGGTGACGTTAGCCAAGCAGACGCATCGCCATATTTGACGAACGGGGTTTCCTCCAGTCGCACCGACGGGCCGGCGCCGTACAGGTGATAGAGAACGTCTATCCCTGCATCGAAAGTGGTCTCCATCGATGCGAGTATCATTGGTGAGTGGGTCGCGGCGATGGTTTGAATGGCAAGTTCGCTGCTGAGCAGGTCGCCCACACTCATAAGGGCTGGCAGAACGATCCGCTGCCATTTGGGATGCAGGTGAGCTTCCAGTTCATCAACGATTACCATCATTCGATGGAGCGGCGATCGGCCTAAGCTTTCCGCCGCCAGTTCATGCTCTTGCCAAGACCAAATGATCAAATATGCCAGCAGAAGTACCCGTTGGACCCCGGAGGAAGCATGGGTCACGGGGACGTTGCCGTATCGATGATTAATGGTGGGTATTTCCCTTGGATCGCCGGGAAGCCGCACCGGCTTACCGGGGGTTAGGATTCCAAGATCCTCCGGCGACAGTCGGCGAAGCACCTGAGCGAACTGATCAAACGTTTTCTGATCGCTGGTATTTTGCCACCGAATCCAATCGCGGATCAGTCCTTCGATGAATCCTGGACGGCCGTTCCAGACCTCATATGCCGTCAAACTTCCGGCCAGCGACACGCTTCGATTGAACTTGCTACGGATCGGGTCCGCGACCGCAAACGATCCGTCGGCCCGCGAAAAAACAGCAAGCGCCTCGACTGTCATGGCGTTGCGTTGCCGCGCCCACGCCAGATTCTTGTAGTCATACCGAGCGGCATACGTGGACAGCCGCCCCGACGTTCCTGTCAGTGAATACTCTACGTTCGCAACTAAATTCGGATCGGAATTTTGAGGCAGGGCTTCCTTATCTGCCCAAAAGCCGGTTGCCGCCCACCACGCGAAGTCGAGCAAGAACGACTTGCCAAGACCATTATCTCCCGTGACCATCGTAAGACGGGGACCAAAATCCAGTTTCATTTCAGGGGCTGGGCCCGCGTTCTGCAAACGCAGCGACGCAATCGTTCGCCCGCCTTCGGCTTCGGCATCTGGAGGTTCTGGAAGGCGCCGAGTTACTGCCGTCATCTCCAACGGTTCCGCCGTGAAAGCAACGGAGGCGGGCAATATCAGCTCAAGCGACCTTTCCGAGAAAAGCCTATCTTGCTCGTCTTCTGTAACATTGTACTGGTCGAGAAATCGGTCAATCAGCTCCGAATAAGACGAGGTTTCGCCCAGATCGTCATCCTTGAACAGCCACACCGCAAGAGCGTCGGCCGGAACCTTGGTCGGAAAGTTGCGCTCGCTAAGTACGGCTTCCATGAGGTCGATATAGGACGATTGGAAACCCCATTTCCGGGTAGCCCGTTCGTGTAGGAACACTGACTTGAAGGTTTGGGTATTGATAGTCTGGAGGCCGCTGGACGGATACTTTTCTACGACCCAAGAGGCAGCGCTGCGAAATGGCTGAAAATAATACGCGCTTCGCCTGTCGATGCGGTGGTGCCGGTCCATGTGCTCGCGAGTGAGCATGTCGATGCTCACATCGTCCATGGACCCGATGCTGAGATCATAGTGCTTACAGGCAAGAAAGGTTATTCCGATAAACGGATGGACCTCTTCCCGGAGGATATTAATCGCCGCTAGGACGGCTTCAGTCGAGACGTACATTCGAGGCCCCCGCCAGAGAATTTGATAATTATTCTTGCTCGGCGTCTTCTTCCTCAACAACTTTCCGCAATTGTTCAACCATCAGGTCGCAGTATTCCCGCTTTGCGTCGATGCCTATGACGCGAAAGCCGTGCTTGCGGGCGAAAATTAGCGATGTCCCGCTGCCCGCAAAAGGATCGAGGACAACCCCCCTCGGTGGTGTGGTCGTCAGGATTGGGATGCGCACTAGTTCTTCAGAGAAGCGAGCTTTATGCCGGCCGGAGGCGCCTCTCACGGGCTGAATCTCCCAAGTGTCGAGCGGCGGAAGCACTGAGCCGCTGTCGGAGACGCGGCCAACCGCATTTTTGTCAAAATAGTACCAGCGCTGCTTCACGAAATGAAACACATACTCGTGCGACATAGAACACCGATCCCGAACTTGGTCCGGTATCGGGTTTGGCTTGACCCACACATTGTCATTCCGAACCAGCCATCCGCGATCTTGCAGTTCAATTGCAAACCGATGGGGGATCAACAAAAGCTGCTTGGGAACACACCATTTTCCATCACCCTTTTTGTCCTGCGGACGAAGGCCGAAGCGCCTCGCGGATTGTTTGGCTTCGCCACTGCGATGCTCGCCTTTCCCGCTCCAGTATGTGTCGCCGAGATTCACCCAAAGGCTTCCATTTTCAGCGAGCACCTCGCCAGCAGAATCGAAAACATCCGCTAAGATTGAAATGAATTCGGATGGGTGAGCCTCCAGTCCGATTTGGTCATCCACCTCATAATCGCGCTGGCCGTAGAATGGCGGTGAAGTGACTATACAATTTACCTCGACGCCCGCATCGGCGAGCAGGCGCAAACCCTCCCGGATGTCCATGTTCAGGATCAGCGATGTGTCATCAGAATAGTATGCCGCACTCCTTAAGGCTCGCGAGTTGAAGGCCGTTTCTGACATTACGCGAGGGTGCATCGCCTCGTTCGCCTTGGTGGCAGGGCGCCCGCTCTTCACGCCAGTTTCGACCAATCGAAGACTAGGACTCGGCGAGCGTGACATGCTTTCAACTCCAATGGCGGGAACTCCGAACCTCGTAGCCACGAAGGCGGCGAGAAGCGAGCATTGATCGCCTTAGGCGGCTATCGGCAACGCGTATACCCTAGCAAGATTGTCTACTTGTGGTCATCTACCCCAATTACGCCCGCGATCACTATACCCCCCCCCCCCGGATCAAGTCCGGGGTGACGAAGCAGGAGAGTTGCATTTTTCTAGCCAGCCCACTAAGGGCGCCACTTCGCGTTCTCGGACGCACAGACTCAGCCGCTGGTCGGTAACCAGCGGCACAGGAGCTTGAGACATGAAAAAAGACGTTCACCCCGACTATCACATGATCACGGTCAAGATGACCGATGGCACCGAATATCAGACGCGCTCGACCTGGGGCAAAGAGGGCGACGTGATGACGCTCGAAATCGACCCGACCGCGCACCCGGCGTGGACCGGCGGCACGGGCCGCATGCTCGACGCGGGCGGTCAGGTTGCGAAGTTCAACAAGCGTTTCGGCGGTCTCACGCTCAAGCGTTAATTCGCACTTCGGCGTCAGCCGAGGACTTTTGCAAGCGCGCTTTGCCACCCGGCAAGGCGCGTTTTGCGTTTCTGGGCGTCGAGCGCGGGCGTGAAGCGCGTTGCGGTCCCGCGCATGGCCTGCGCCGCGCTCGCGAGGTCGGGATAGAGTCCGGCTCCGGTGGCGGCGAGCATCGCGGCACCGAGCGCCGTGCTCTCGACGAAATCGGGCCGCTCGACCGTCAGGTCGAGCATGTCGGCCAAGTCCTGCGCCATCCAGTCGTTTGCCGCCATGCCGCCGTCGATGCGCAATTCCGCCCAGTCAACCCCGTCGGCGGCAAACGCCGATTTGAGATCGTGCGCCTGATAAGCCTGGGCCTCCAGCGCCGCACGCGCGACATGCGCCTTGCCGCTCGCGAAGCTGAGGCCCGATAGCGCGGCGAGCGCGTCGGGCCGCCAGTGCGGCGCGCCGAGCCCCGACAGCGCGGGAACCAGATAGACGCCGCCATTGTCGCCGACCGAGCGTGCCAGCCCCTCGCTCTCGCCCGCGCTCGCGAGCAGGCCGAGCCCGTCGCGCAGCCATTTGATCAGGCTGCCCGCGGCGAACACCGAACCTTCGAGCGCGTAGGAGCGGACGTCGCCTTCCTGCACCAGCACCGTCGCCAGCAGGCGGTTCGCTGATTGCGGCCGCACCGTGCCGCTTGCCGACAGGATGAACGCACCGGTGCCGAAGGTCGCCTTCGTCTGCCCCGGCGACAGGCACGCCTGTCCGATCGTCGCGGCCTGCTGGTCGCCCGCCATGCCGCAGATCGGGATCGCGCCGCCGAACAGCGCCGGATCGGTCGTGCCGACCGTCGTGGTGTTTCCCGTGATTTCGGGGAGCAGGCCCATCGGCACGCCGAGCAAATCGCAAAGCCGATCGTCCCAGCCGCCGTTGCCGTTGATGTCCATCAGCAGCGTGCGCGACGCGTTGCTCGCGTCGGTGACGTGGACGCCGCCGGTCAGGCGATAGATCAGATAGGATTCGACCGTGCCGACCGCGAGCCGCTCGCCGGCTTCCTTCAACTGCGGCCAATGCTTCAGCGCCCAGCCGATCTTGGTTCCCGAAAAATAGGGATCGAGCAGCAACCCGCTCTTGGCCTGGACCCATTCCTCATGGCCCGCGTCCTTCAGCGCCGCGCAATCGGCGGCCGAGCGCCGGTCCTGCCACACGATCGCGCGCGCCAGCGGCTCGCCGGTCGTACGGTCCCAGAACACCACCGTCTCGCGCTGGTTGGTGATCCCGATCGCGGCGATATGCTCGGCGCCGCCCGCCTGCGCGATCATCTCGCGCGTGCACGCGAGCGTGGCCTCCCATATTTCGGCGGCATCATGTTCGACGAGGCCGGGGCCGGGATAATATTGTCGGATCTCGCGCTGCGCGCTGCCGAGCGGTATGCCGTCGGCGCCGAAAAGCATCGTGCGTGTCGACGTCGTGCCTTCGTCGATGACGATGATTTTCTTGGTCATTCGCCTCCCCCAAAACGGTTGGTGCTGAGCTTGTCGAAGCACCGTCCTTTTCTTCTACCACCAATGAAGAAAGAACGGCCCTTCGACAAGCTCAGGGCAAACGGGAGGAAGAAGGATAGCTTCGCCACGCAATTATCTTGCAATAACGCGCAACCCATGCCATATGATGGTGCAGCGCAGCATGGCGGGACCACCCGCCGTAACCACCGGCAGCGTGATTTTCCCGCCCAAATCAGGCGCGGGACGAGCCGGACCAGCGCTTTGTCCCCAGAGGCACCCTTTCACGCGGGTCGTTTCGAACCCGCGGCCCGTGCGCCGTCCGTTCGATGCGAACGGATGCGCCTGCGCGTCGCCCTATGTGAGTATTTTATGACGACTTTCAACGACTTTGGCCTGCACGCCGACATCAATCGCGCGCTTGCCGCCAAGGATTATACCGTCCCGACCCCGATCCAGGTTCAGGCGATCCCGCCGCTGATGAAGGGCCGCGACCTGTGCGGGATCGCGCAGACCGGCACCGGCAAGACCGCCGGTTTCTCGCTGCCGTCGATCCATCATCTTTTGACCTATCCGCACCGCCCGACCCCGCGCGGCTGCCGGATGCTCGTTCTCGCGCCGACGCGCGAGCTCGCCGCGCAGATCGCGCAAAGCTGCCGCGACTATGGCCGCTTTACCAAGCTCAGCGTCTCGACCGTGTTCGGCGGCGTGCCGATCAACAAGCAGATCCGCGACCTTTCTGGCGGCGTCGACATTCTCGTCGCCACGCCGGGCCGCCTGCTCGACCTGATCGACCAGCGCGCGCTGCGCCTCGACGATGTCGAAATCTTCGTCCTCGACGAAGCCGATCAGATGATGGACATGGGCTTCATCCACTCGCTGCGCCGCATCGCCAAGCTGCTGCCGTCGCGCCGCCAGAACCTGTTCTTTTCGGCGACGATGCCGAAGGAAATCGCGCACCTCGCCGAACAGTTCCTTGAGGACCCGGTCACCGTATCGGTGACGCCGGCTGCGACCACCGTCGAAAAGATCAGCCAATATTCGACCTTTGTCGAACAGAAGGAAAAGCAGGCGCTGCTGCACGCGATCGTCGCAAGCGAGGATATCGACCGCGCGCTGATCTTTACCCGCACCAAACATGGCGCCGACCGCGTCGTGCGCCATCTGGCGGGCGCGGGCATCAAGGCGATGGCGATCCACGGCAACAAGAGCCAGTCGCAGCGCACCCATGCGCTGCAGGCGTTCCGTTCGGGCGACATCAAACTGCTCGTCGCGACCGACATCGCCGCGCGCGGCATCGATGTGTCGGGCGTCAGCCACGTCATTAACTTTGAGATCCCGAACGTCCCCGAACAATATGTCCACCGCATCGGCCGCACCGCGCGCGCCGGCGCCGAGGGCAAGGCGATCAGTTTCATCGCGCCCGACGAGCGACCCTATATGCGCGACATCGAGCGCGTTACCCGGTCGAAGGCCGAACCGATGCCGCTGCCCGAGAATTTCAACGAGATGGTCCGCAACCTGCCCAAGCCGGTGCAGCCGCCGCGCGATACCGGCAGCAAGGGCCGCGACCCCAATCGCCAGCGTCAGGACGCGCATCGCGGTCGCGGCGGCGCCAAGCCGCAAGGCGAACGCGGCCCGCGCCGCGACGGTGCGGCGGGCGAGGGTGCGGAGGGGCAGCGCAAGCGCCGCTTCCGCCCGCGCAACAAGAGTGTCGGCGCACATAAGGGCGCGGTGAAGCGCGTCGGTTGACGCGCTGAACAAATCTTACATTCCGCTCGTGCCGAGCTTGTCGAAACACCGTCCTTTCCTTAGGCATCATGCAACGGAAGGACGGCCCTTCGACAAGCTCAGGGCGAGCGGAAGTTGATGGGCTGCTTCCTCTTTAAGGGGAGCGGTTGATGACGGATGGCGAAGCAGCGGTAGCACCGATCGACACCCGGCAGAGCGAGCGCAAGGTCATCCTCGCCTCGTCGCTCGGCACGGTGTTCGAATGGTATGATTTCTACCTTTACGGCCTGCTCGCGACGGTCATCTCGGCGCAATTTTTCTCGGGCGTCAACGAAACCACCGGTTTCATCTTCGCGCTCGGGGCTTTTGCCGCGGGTTTTGCGGTCAGACCCTTCGGCGCGCTCGTGTTCGGGCGCATCGGCGACCTTGTCGGGCGCAAGAACACCTTTCTTGTCACCATGGGGCTGATGGGGGCGTCGACCTTCCTCGTCGGTGTTCTGCCCAGCTATGCCTCGATCGGCGTTGCCGCGCCCGTCATCCTTGTGCTGCTCCGGCTTGTGCAGGGGCTCGCGCTGGGCGGCGAATATGGCGGCGCCGCGACCTATGTCGCCGAACATGCGCCCGAGGGCAAACGCGGCCTTTTCACCAGCTTCATCCAGACCACCGCGACGCTCGGCCTGTTCGCCGCGCTCGGCGTCGTGATTCTGATCCGCTCGGTCCTTGGCGAAACCGCCTTCGCCGACTGGGGCTGGCGTATTCCTTTCCTCATCTCGATCATTCTGCTCGGCGTGTCGCTCTGGATTCGTCTCCAGCTCGAGGAAAGCCCGGTTTTCAAGCAAATGAAGGAAGAGGGGACGACGTCGAAAGCGCCGCTGACCGAAGCCTTCGGGCGCTGGGAAAACCTCAAATGGGTGCTTGTCGCGCTCTTCGGCGCGGTCGCGGGGCAGGCGGTGGTCTGGTATTCGGGCCAATTCTACGCGCTCTTCTTCCTCGAAAAGACGCTGAAGGTCGACGGCGCGACCGCGAACATATTGATCGCGATTGCGCTCGCGCTCGGTACGCCCTTTTTCATCTTCTTCGGCTGGCTCAGCGACAAGATCGGGCGCAAGCCGATCATCCTCGCAGGCTGCGCGCTGGCGGCGATCACCTATTTCCCGGCGTTCCAGATGCTGACCGCCGCCGCGAATCCCGCGATGGCGAAGGCGCAGCAGAATGCCGCCGTGGTCATGGCGGCCGATCCGGGCTCCTGCGCGTTCCAGTTCGATCCGATCGGGGGCAACAAGTTCGAAAGCACCGGCTGTGACATCATCAAGTCGACGCTGGCAAAGGCCGGCGCCAGCTATACCGCTTTCACGCGCGAACGCACCACGGGTGATCCGGCGCGCGTGCGCATCGGGTCGCGCGTCCTCGCGGCTCCCGATCCCTGGCGGATTGCCGAGGAAGATCGCGCCGGCGCGATCGCGGCCTTCCGGTCCGACCTCGAACGCGCGCTGGCCGACGCAGGCTATCCGGCGAAGGCCGATCCGGCTGAAATCGACAAGCCGGTCGTCGTCGCGATCCTCTTTTACCTCGTGCTGCTGGTGACGATGGTCTACGGCCCGATCGCGGCGCTGCTCGTCGAGCTGTTCCCGAGCCGCATTCGCTATACCGCGATGTCGCTGCCCTATCATATCGGCAACGGCTGGTTCGGCGGTTTCCTGCCGACGACGGCGTTTGCGATGGTCGCCGCGACGGGCAATATCTATTACGGCCTGTGGTATCCCGTCATCGTCGCGGTGATCACGCTCGTCGTCGGACTGCTTTTCCTGCCCGAAACCTTCCGGCGCTCGATTCGCCAATAGGATGGATTGACGGGGCGGGGCCGCGCGCTAGGGTTGGTCCAGCCTTGAGGGGGGCGTGATGATTGCCGACGACGATGAATTCGATCCGCCGCTACCGCCGCGGCGCCTGCTGCTCCGTCGCAAGCGGGTCCTGATCCCGCTCGGCCTGCTGCTCGCGATCCTTGTCGCGTTTCTCGCTCTCCGCACCGGCGATACCGACCGCGACGAGATGATCGCCAAATATGGCGGTCGCGATGCCGCCTTTGCCGCGGGGCCCGCGGGCCAGCGCATCCATTACCGCGATCAGGGCAAACGCGACGGCCCTGCGATCGTCCTGCTCCACGGGTCGAACAGCAGCCTCCACACCTGGGAACCGCTGGTAAGGCGGTTGGGCGGAACATACCGGATCGTCACGCTCGACCTGCCGGGGCACGGGCTGACCGGCGGCACGCCCGACAAGGATTATGGCGCGGCGGGGATGATGGCCGCGGTCGATGTCGTTGCGGCAAAAACCGGGCTCGACCATTTCATTCTCGGCGGCAATTCGATGGGCGGCTGGGTCGGCTGGCGCTACGCGCTGGCGCAGCCCGAACGCGTCGATGCCCTGGTGCTGCTCGACGCCGCCGGCATGCCGCTGCGCATGGGCGAAAAAGCACCCCCGTCGAATATCGGATTCCGCATACTCGAATATCGCTTTGGTCGCTGGCTCGCGACACAGATCACGCCGCGCGCGCTGGTCGAGGAATCGCTGCGCGGGTCGGTTGAAAGGCAGACGATCGTCGATGACGCGATGATCGACCGCTACTGGGAATTGCTGCGCTTTCCCGGCAACCGCGAGGCGACGGTACTGCGCGCGCGGATGGACCGCGAACCCGCGATGGCCGCGCGCGTGGGCGAGATCGAGGCGCCGACGCTGATCCTGTTCGGCGACAAGGACCGTCTGATAAACCCGACGGCGGCAAAGAGTTTTAACGAACGTATCGCCGGGTCGGAGGTCGTCCTGCTGCCCGGCATCGGCCATTTGCCGATGGAGGAAGCGCCCGATGCGACGGCGGCGGCGATCGCCGATTTCCTTACGCGGCGGCTTGCGCCGACGCCAGCCGGTCCAGAAACGCGCTGATCCGATCCGCGACCGCGGCGGCGTGGGTGAAGGGGAAAAGATGCGACCCCGGCACCACCTCGATCAGCGCGCCGTCGATCTGTTGGGCCAGCATCCGGGCATAGCAGATGGGCATCACGCCATCCTGCTCGCCCGCCAGCACCAGTACCGGCATGTTCTTGAGCCCCGACAGGAAGCCGATGCTCGTCCAACCCGCCATTGCCGCGGTCTGATAGGCGATGCCGAGCGGCGTGGCGGTCTGGATCTTCAGGCCGCTCGCCAGCATGTCATCGTCGAACATCGCGGCCCAGCCGATGCCCGGCGCGCCCATGATCGGCGTGGTCGCCATCAGGATCAGGCGGCGCACGCGGCCCGGAAACTGGATCGCGATCTGCTGCGCCAGCGCGCCGCCCCAGCTGAAACCCGCGACGTCGATCAGCCTGTGGCCCAGCCGGTCGGCGATTTCCATCACCACCGCCGCGATCGTCGGTGCGCCATAGGGAATGAGCGCGTCGGGCGATCCCCCGACGCCGGGCATGTCGAGCGTCCAAACCTCGCGCCCGTGCATCCGGGCGAGCAGGGGAGCGGCAGTCGCGATATCGGCGCCGATCCCGTTGAGGAACAGCAGCGGCGTGCCGGGCGTCCCCTCACGCCAACGGGCGACCCGCAGCGACAGGCCATAAACATGCTCGGTGCTGATGGCCGGCCGGCCGCTGATCCTGCTCATATGCCGTGCCTTCGCATATCGCGATGACGGGCGAAAGACCGATGCGGCTCAGTCCGCCCGTTTTGCTACGGCCTCGGCCTGTTCATAGCGAAGGCAGTCAAAGATCTTCGCGCCGGCGAGGAACACCGAACCGGTGCAGGCGAGCAGCAGCAATTTGCCTCCGGTCCCGGGGTATTCATGGATATAGGCCGCGCCGCGCGCCATCGCGCCGACCGCCAGCGCATAGATGATGAGGCAGGCCTCGAACCGGGTCTTGATGACGAACAGGCGTCCGATCTTTTTCAACATCACCAGACCTCAAGCAAGCGTCGTGCCACTGGCGCAAAAGCAGGATTCGGCGCGCCGAGTTCATGGTAAATTGTAAGTTAATCCGACAAATTAGGGAAGGGGGTGCGGCCGAAACCCCACCTCAACCCAACTCGTCCAGACCTATGGCTTCGAGCAGGGCGATGCGCGCCGCGCGAACATCCGACGCGAGCGCCGGCGATGCGAGGTCGCCGGGCGCGATCGACTCGGGCCAATGCCGTGCCACCACCGCGGCGATCCGGTCGAGCTTTGCTGCGTCGGCCATGAAGCGCGGATCGACCGTTGCAGGGTCGGCAACGACGCGCAGCCGCAGGCAGGCTGGGCCGCCGCCATTTGCCATCGATTGGCGCACATCGACCGGCAACAACCGGCGAATGGGGCCGTTGCCCGCGATCATGTCTTCGAGCCACTTCCACACCGCGGGCGTATCGCGCGCTTCGGTCGGGAGGACCAATCCCATGCCGTCGCCGCCGGGCAGCGTGACGAGCTGGGCGTTGAAAAGATAGGATTTGATGGCGTCGGGCAGGCTGACCGCGCTGGCGGGCACCTCGACGATCTCGACCGCCTGAAAAGCCGCGCGGATCGCGGCATGCGCGGCCTCGCGGTCCTCGAAGGCGGCTTCGTGGGTGAACAGCACATGTTCGTTCGCGACCGCGACGACGTCGTTATGGAACGCGCCGCCCTGGATCGCGGTGTCCGACTGACGGATGAAAAGCGTCTGCGCGGGATCGAGCCGGTGCAGCCTCGCGATCGCTTTCGATGCGTCGAGATGCTGGCGTGCCGGGAACCGGCCGCCGCCCAATCCATAGACAAAGATCTCGACACCTTGTCCGTCGTGCCCGCTGCACAGCCGCATATGGTTTGCTGCGCCCTCGTCGCCGAACGGGGCGGGGATAGGCGCATGCACGGCAAAGGCAGGGTCCGCGAAAGCGATGCGCAGTTGCGCCAGCGTTCCCGGCCATTCGTGGCTGCGGTGCGGCATGGTAACCAGGTTCGCGACGGTCAGGTGGCATTTGCCGTCGGCGCTGTCGGGGGCGGGGGAGACGGTTGCGGCGTTCGCGGCCCACATCGACGAGGCCGACCAGGCCTGCGCGCGCAAATGATCCTCGGCATCCTCGACCGTCGTGCCGAGCGTTTCGAGCCATTTCGCATCGGGCCGATCGAGCGGCATGAAAAAGCCTTGGGGCAGCCCGAGCGCGATGTTGTGGCGCATCTTTTCGATGCCCTGGAGCGCCGCGGCGCGCGGCTGCGACACGTCGCCGGCGTGCGACGCCGACGCGATATTGCCGCGACTGAGCCCCGCATAATTGTGGCTGGGGCCGATGATTCCGTCGAAATTGATTTCGGTGAGCATGACCTAGCGCCCGATCCAGCTGATCGCGTCGCCCTTGGCGACGCCAAGGATGCGCGCGGCGTCGGCATCGAGCGTCCCGTCAGCGCCGACCTTGCCGAAACAGCAACGGAAATCGGCGAGCCGTCCCGTCGCAACCAGCGCGTCCTCGCCACCCTCGGCCACGCCCGTCACCTCGACATGCTTCGCATCGCGGATGCTCGCGACCTGGTCGGTACGCGCGGTCATCGTTGGGCCGCCGTCGAAGATGTCGACGTAATTTTCAAAGGCGAAGCCCTCATTTTCCAGCATCCGCATCGCGGCGCGGCCGGTCGGGTGGGGGACGCCGATCACGCTGCGCGCATGTTCGCCCAGCATCGCGATATAGACGGGATGCTTGGGCATCAGGTCGGCGATGAACTGGTTGCCGTGGACGGCGTTGAACTGGTCGGCTTCCTGGAAATTCATGCCGAAGAATTTGCCCGCAACCCCGTCCCAGAAGGGCGAGCCGCCCGCCTCGTCGATCACCCCGCGCAATTCGGCGAGGATGCGGTCGCCGAAACGTGCGCGGTGGCGCGCGATGAACAGATAGCGCGAGCGCGCGAGCAGCAGCCCGAGCCCGCCGGCGCGCGCCGCGGGGTGGAGGAACAGCCCGCCGACTTCACTCGCGCCGTTGAGGTCGTTGCTGAGCATCAGCACCTGCGCGTGAAAGGTGCGGCCGAGCTGCTCGCTATGCTTGCTGTCGGTGCCGATGCGATAGGAGTAGAAGGGCCAGCGCTGGCCGACCTGCCCGAAAATCTGGCAGGTGCCGCGTACTTCGCCGCTGTCGATATCCTCGAGCACCATCAGGTACAGCTCGTCGGCGGGATATTCCTTTTCCGACGCAAAGCCGGCTTCGGCGCGTTCGAGCTTGGCGCGCAGCGCCTTCTTGTCGGGGGGCAGGTTGGTGAAGCCGCCACCGGTCAGCTTCGCCATTTCGTAGATGCTCTGCAGGTCGCCCGGCTTGGCCGCCCGGATCACATAATTCACACAGTCCCCCGTTCCGCTATTCTCATCATGGTGAGCGCCGACAACTGCGCGCGTTCGGGCAGGCTGTCGGTGATCAAAAATTCATCGGACGAATGGATGGCGCCGCCGCGCGGGCCCATCGTGTCGACCACCGGGATGCCGCATGCTGCGATATTGTTGCCATCGCACACGCCCCCGGTCGCGTTCCAGCTGATCGGCGGCAGGCCGAGCGCCGCGCCGCAGTCGCGGACAAGCTCGAACAGCCGCGTCGCCGCCGCGTCGAGCGGCTTGGGCGGACGGTTGAAGCCGCCATGGATATGGCAGTGCACGTCATGCTCGCGCGAAACCGCCGCGACCGCGCCGCGCAGCGCTGCTTCGGCCTCGACCATCGCTTCGGGGGTCGTGGGGCGCATGTTCACGCGCAGGATCGCGCTGTCGGGCACAACATTGTTCGGTCCGCCGCCGTCGATCTTCGCGGGATTGACCTTCAACGCCGGCGATTTGAGCGCGGCGAGCCGCAGCGCAAGGTCGGCGGCGGCGAGCAAGGCGTTGCGCCCGTCGTCGGGGTTTCGCCCCGCGTGTGCCGACAGGCCGTGGACGACGACCGAGAAATTGCCGCTCCCCGGTCGCGCCCCCGCCAGCGTGCCGTCGGGCAGCGCGGGTTCATAGGTCAACGCGGCGGTCTTGCCCTTAGCGAGTTCGGCGATCAGCGCGGCGGAGGCGTGGCTGCCCGTTTCCTCGTCGCTGTTGATCATCACGTCATAGCCGACGCGCGAGGCGAGCGGCGAGGTTTCGAGCGCGGTCAGCGCCGCGAGGATCACCGAAATACCGGCCTTCATGTCGGCAGTGCCGGGGCCATTGAGGACGCCGGGTTCGAGCCATTTGAGCGTCTGGAACGGATGGTCGGCGGCAAACACCGTGTCCATATGCCCGGTCAGCAGGAGTTGCACCGGCGCTTCGGGGCGCACGCGAAGGTGGAGATGGTCGCCGCGCTGCGTCGTCCTGATCCGTCCTGCGGCATCGACGCTCTCGACCGGATCGGGGGTCACGAGCCGTATGTCGCCGGGCAGCGCGGCAAAGGCGTCGGCGAGCTGGCCTGCGACGGCCCTGAGCCCTGCAAGATTGCCGGTGCCGCTGTTGACCGCCGCCCATTGCTCGACCTGGCGCAGCATCGGTGCGTCGGCGGCGCGCTCGAGCGCGGACGTTTCGGCGGTGGTGATGGATGTCATGCACCGGCTATAGCCGCGGCGGCTGCCCTTTTTCCACCCCCGACGATGTCGCGGCGGTCGACGTCCTTGTCGAAAGCAATGGAGAGCGCATGGCATGGCCGCCGTCTGGGGCAACGCCTGTCGGCAAATCCCGCGCCGCCGATACGGTAAATCACTGTTCCGGGCGCGGGAATCGGGTAGGGACGCGCAAAAATCGTCCCAAGCCGCAAAATATTAACCGAAAGTTCGCGACACTGTCGTTACGTTTCTCTGACCGATGACGAGTGGGTCGATGACTACAGCATTCGTGCTTGGCATTAATATGTCCGTGGCCGGCATTTTTGCCGTCGCATTTGCCGTGGTTGCCGCAATCAACCCCACGGCCCGCGGCGCATGGTGGCTTGCGCTCGGTTACGGCACGGGCATCATCTATGTCGGTCTTGAATTCATATTGGCGTGGCAGGTCGATCCGACCCCTGTCGGCATCGGTATCTTCCTGACCTTTCTGCTTGCGCTCAGCTTTGCGCTGGTCGGCGTCGCGCTTCATTATCGCGCGCTCCCGCCCTGGCGGGCGATGGCGGCGATATGGGCCCTCACGATCCTCGCGGTGCCGGTTATTTTCAGCCTGACCTATGGTTCGACCCCGCGACTGGCGCTTTACCAGCTTCCCTATGTCGCGATGCAGGCCTTGCTGGGGCTTGTCATCTGGCGATCGGGACGCCGACAGCCGCTCGACCTGCTGCTTATCGCGCTGCAGGCGATTGCCGCGGCGATCTATGTGGCCAAACCCTTTATCGCGGCCGTCATCGGGACGGCAAGCGCGCCGCAGGGCTATATGGCGACGACTTATGCGGCGATCTCGCAAAGCGGAAGCGTCGTCACCTTAATGGCAATCGCACTCGTCCTGTTGCTGGTGATGATGCGCGATTCAACTGCCGAAATGATCGCGCATTCGGAAACCGACACGCTTTCGGGCGTGCTCAACCGGCGCGGTTTCGAACATCATGCCGAACTGGCGCTGCTTCGCGGCGGCGATGCTGCGGTGCTGGTTGCGGCGGATCTCGACCATTTCAAGACGATCAACGACAGCTTCGGTCATGCGGCGGGGGACGGGGTGATCGCCCATTTCGCGGCGATACTGGCCGACGCCGCACCATCGGGCGCGATCGTGGGGCGTATCGGCGGCGAAGAATTTGCCGTGCTCATTCCGGGCGGCCTGTTGCCGGAAGGACGGGCCTACGCCGAAACCGTGCGTGCGGCCTTTGCCGCGGCGCAAATGCCGGCGCTCGGCATCGATCGCGGTGTTACGGCCTCTTTCGGCGTTGCCCAGCGCAGCGTCGACGACAGGCTGTTCGAACTGTCGCGCCGGGCCGACGCGGCCCTTTATCGCGCCAAGTCCGGCGGGCGCAATCGCGTGCGCGTCGCGCTTGGCGAGTTCTCCTCAGTGCCCGCTGTCGGCGCTGCCTGATTTAGCCGCCGTCACACGGCGAGGAGCGGAGTGTCTTCTTCGCGGGGGGCAGCGGCCTCGAAGCCGGGCAGGGGATCGAATGTCTCTTCGGTCAGTTCGATCGACGCGAGCCCGTCGAGCTTGAAATGGCCCAGCCGTGGATTCTCGTCCGACCGCCAATTCTTGTTCAGATTCAGGGCGCTGATAAACAGGTCGCCGTGGCGTTCGAACAGCAGATGCGGCGCCAGCGTCAGTATCTGGCCGTTATAATGGGCTGTTACCATACGCTTGCGCGCGATGGCTTCCATCAGTTTCAATCGTGTGTCGTCCATGGTGTCCAGGATCGTTCTTGGGAGAGAATTTTATGTTGTGCGCCGCAGCATATTGTATACCGGCGCGATTGGAAAGGACCCATTGCCAATTAAAACCAATCGCGGCATAGCGCGGCGGCCCTTTCCTCCCCGGATCCACTGGCGCAGCTGCGCCGACCAGAGGGTGTTTAGATGACCGAATTTCTCGATCGCTCCGGCCTGTCCGTCGATTCGCGACTGGCCGATTTCATCGAGCAGCGCGCGCTGCCCGGCACGGGGCTCGATGCGGCCCAATTCTGGAGCGACTTCGCGGACCTGCTCGGCAAATTCGCACCCGAAAATGCCGCCTTGCTGGCAAAACGCGAGGATCTGCAGGCGCAGATCGACGCCTGGCATCGGACCCGTGATGGTCAGGCGCATGACGCTGCCGCCTATCAGGCGTTCCTGCGCGAAATCGGCTATCTCGTCCCCGAACCCGCGCCGTTCAAGGTCGGCACGGCGAATGTCGATCCCGAGATTGCGACGATGGCGGGGCCGCAGCTGGTCGTGCCCGCGCTGAACGCGCGCTTTGCCCTCAACGCCGCCAATGCGCGCTGGGGCAGCCTCTACGACGCGCTTTATGGCACCGACGCGCTGGATGCGCCGCCGGCGAAGCCCGGTGGCTACGATCCCGAACGCGGTGCGGCGGTGATCGCGCGCGCCAAGGCTTTCCTCGACGAAGCGGTGCCGCTCGCGTCGGGAAGCTGGGCCGATTGGCAGGGCGGGCAATTGACCCTGGCCGATCCGGCGCAATGGGCCGGCAGCAAGCCCGGCGGCATATTGCTGCGCCACAACGGCTTGCACATCGAACTGGTGATCGATTCTTCGAGCGCGATCGGCAAGACCGACCCCGCAGGCATCGCCGACGTCCTGCTCGAAGCCGCGTTGACGACGATCATCGATCTCGAGGACTCGGTTGCCGCCGTCGACGGCGAGGACAAGACGCTCGGCTATACCAACTGGCTCGGCCTCATGCGCGGCGATCTCGTGGAAAGCTTCGACAAGGGCGGGGCGACCGTCACGCGCGCGATGGAAGCCGACCGCGAATGGAGCTCGCCATCGGGCGACGCCTTCACGCTCCACGGCCGCAGCGTGATGTTCGTGCGCAATGTCGGCCATCTGATGACGACGCCGATGATCAGGCTGCCCGATGGTGCCGAAGCGCCCGAGGGGCTCTGCGATGCTGTCATCACCAGCCTGTGCTCGCTCCACGATCTCCAGGGACTCGGCACGCTCACCAACAGCCGCGCGGGCAGCATCTATATCGTGAAGCCCAAACAGCATGGGCCGGAAGAGTGCGGTTTTACGAACCGCCTGTTCGACGCGGTCGAGGATATGCTGGGCCTGTCGCGCCATACGATCAAGGTCGGCGTGATGGACGAGGAACGCCGTACCAGCGCGAACCTTGCCGCCTGCATCCATGCGGTGAAGGACCGCATCGTCTTCATCAACACCGGCTTCCTCGACCGCACCGGCGACGAAATCCACACCTCGATGCGCGCGGGACCGATGATCCCCAAGGGCGAGATGAAGGCGTCGGACTGGATCGCGAGTTACGAGGATCGCAACGTCCGCATCGGGCTCGCCTGCGGGCTTTCCGGCAAGGCGCAGATCGGCAAGGGCATGTGGGCGATGCCCGACCTCATGAAAGCGATGCTCGACGCGAAGATCGGCCATCCGAAATCGGGGGCGAACACCGCGTGGGTGCCGTCGCCCACCGCCGCGACGCTGCATGCGCTGCACTATCATCAGGTCGACGTGTTCGCGCGGCAAAAGGACATCGCGGGCGAGGCGGTGCCGTCGCTCGATCGGCTGCTGGCCATCCCCGTCGCCACCGGGCGCAACTGGAGCGAGGCCGAAATCACGCGCGAGCTCGACAATAATTGCCAGGGCATCCTTGGCTATGTCGTGCGCTGGATCGATCAGGGCGTCGGCTGTTCGAAGGTGCCCGACATCGACGATGTCGGCCTGATGGAAGACCGCGCGACGCTGCGCATCAGCTCGCAGGCGCTCGCCAACTGGCTGCTCCACGGCGTCTGCACCGAAGCGCAGGTCGACGCCGCGCTGGCGCGCATGGCGGTGAAGGTCGATGCGCAGAATGCCGGTGATCCGCTTTACGAAAAGCTGGCGCCGGACGGCATCGCTTACCGCGCCGCGCGCGCGCTGATCTTCGAGGGCGTCACGCAGCCGTCGGGCTATACCGAACCGCTGCTGCACAAATATCGGCAGATGAAGAAGGCGGCCTGAACGGCGGGTTTGGGCCGGTCGCGGACATAAAGTCCTCCCTGCGGCGCAGCCATGGGGAGGATGTTCCACCCATCGTCATCCCGGACTTGATCCGGGACCCATCGCGGCGTCGAAGTCATGGACCCCGGATCAAGTCCGGGGTGACGAAGCTAAATGAGCATCGTCCGCTCCCCATCCCATTCCCGCCGTTCGCTGCCGATCCGGATCGAATGACCGGAATCGACCGGTTGCGGTCCTTAATCCTCCCTGTGGCGAAGCCATGGGGAGGTGGCAGCGCGAAGCGCTGACGGAGGGGCCAATGGCGCGAGGTCGCCGCCCCTCCACCACCGCCTGCGGCGGCGGTCCCCCTCCCCATCGCTTCGCGACGGGGAGGATTTTACCGTCCGCTCCCCTCCCCAAATCAGTCGTCTGGCAGGCGTCCCTCCGCCACATCTTGTCGAACAGGCCGCGATACGAAATAGATAGGGCGCATGTCCGAATCCACACCCACGCAGCACCTGCACGACTTCCTCGGTTCCTCGCACGACGAGAATGCGAAGCGGACGCTGTGGGTCGTCGCGCTGACCGCGGTGACGATGGTCGGCGAGATCGCGGCCGGTTACTGGACCGGTTCGATGGCGCTGCTCGCCGACGGCTTCCACATGGCGACCCACGCGGGCGCGCTCGGGCTCGCGGCGCTCGCCTATCGCTATGCGAAGAAGCATCGCCACGATCCGCGCTACAGCTTCGGCACGGGCAAGGTCGGCGACCTGATGGGCTTTGCCTCGGCGCTGATTCTCGGCATCTTCGCAATCGGGATCGCGATCGAATCCTTCCTGCGCCTGATCGACCCGGTGCGCGTCGATTTCGCGAGCGCGACGCTCGTCGCCATACTCGGGCTTGCGGTCAATATCGTGAGCGCGCTGCTGCTGATGGGAGGACATCGGCATCAGGGGCACGACCATGACCACGCCCATCATCACCACGGCCACGATAACAATCTCCGTTCGGCCTATTTCCACGTGCTCGCCGATGCGCTGACCTCGCTGCTTGCCATCGGCGCGCTGCTCGCCGGCCGCTATCTCGGCTGGCGCTGGATGGACCCCGCGATAGGCATCGTCGGGGCGCTGGTGATCGCGCGCTGGTCGTGGGGCCTGATGCGCGACACCGCCGCAATCCTGCTCGACGCCAATGACGACGAAGCCGCCGCGGCGATCCGTACGCGCGTCGAGGCCGCCGGCGCGACCCTCACCGACCTTCACGTATGGCGCGTCGGCCCCGAAGCGCGCGCGGCCATCGTCGAAATAAAAGGCGACGTGTCGTGCGAGGAATTGCGCGACCGACTGAAGGACATCGTGGCGGTAGCGCATCTGACTATCGCGCAGCGCTGACCACCAGGAAAGAGCCCGATTTCATGCGCGTATCGATGCGGGCGCCCGCCTTTGCGCCCTTCGATCCGCGCTATCCGTCGCAACCGGGTGTCGTGCGGTCGACCTTCTGCGTATGGGAACTCGGCTGAAAGCAGGGCATGGGGCCGCCATTTCGCGTCGCCGCGCGGCGATGCGGCGCGCGCCGGCTTGAGGATCGGTTCGAGGGCGCGGTATAAGCGGCCTTGGTTTACAGGAGTTTCGACGTGCAGATTGCGGTGCTGACCTTTGACGGCTTCAATGAACTCGATTCATTCGTCGCCGCGGCGATCCTCAACCGGTTGCGGGGACAGGGCTGGGGAGCACATATCACCTCACCCACGCCGCAGGTGACATCGATGAACGGCGTGACGATCGAGCGCCAGCAACCGCTCGATTTCGCCGCCAAGGCCGATGCGGTGATCATCGGCAGCGGCGTCAAAACGCGCGAGATCGCGGCCGACCCGCTGATGCTCGGCCGCATCCGGCTCGACCCCGCGCGCCAGCTTATCGGGGCGCAATGCTCGGGCACGCTGCTCCTCGCGAAGCTCGGGCTGATCGGCGACCTGCCGGCCTGCACCGACCTCACGACCAAGCCCTGGGTGATCGAGGCGGGGGTCGAGGTGCTCGATGCGCCCTTCGTCGCGCACGGCAATGTCGCGACGGCCGGCGGCTGCCTGGCGTCGCAATATCTGGCGGCGTGGATCATCGCGCGCCGCGCCGGCATGGCCGAGGCCGAGGCGGCGCTCCATTATGTCGCGCCTGTCGGCGAGAAGGCGGATTATGTCGACCGCGCGATGGCCGCGGTGCGGCCCTTCCTGCCGGTCGAAGCGCTCGCCCGCTCCGCATAACTGGCGATACCATACAATACAGCTTGCCTGTGTCCGCTATAGCGCGGCATTTTGCGGCGTGTGCAGACAGGGGGCAGGGCGATGACGGCACCGTTTAATTTCGGGCAGCTCAGATTTTTGAAGGCGCTGACCGAGGCGTTGTTCCACGGCGCCGACATGGCGATCACGCCCGATCAGGTCGTGACCAATGTCTGCGACCTGTTCGGCAAGGTCGGCGGGACGAAGCTCGACGAGATTCGCCTGTCGCTGACCGCGACCGAGATCGTGCTCGGCGGCCCCTTCTTCACCGAGGATGATGTCGCGGGACGCGCCGACAAACTGCGCGATCGGCTTCAGAACAGCCAGATCGACCTGTTTCAAGACATGGCGCGGCTGCGCGGGATCATCTACGCCTGCTATTATGGTCATTGGCAAGCGGGGCTGAAGCCCGGCGATCAGGACGCTAACGCGGCCAATCCGGTGCATCGCCAGATCGGTTTCACGCTGCCGAAATTCCGCCAGCGCGGCAATTACGACGTGCCGCTGACGCCGGTGCTCGACCGCGAAATCGACCCCGCGCACATCCTCGACGCGGACAGCCTCGACGACGAATATGACGTCGTCGTCATCGGATCGGGCGCGGGCGGCGGCGTCGCGGCCTATAATATCGCCGCGCAGGGCTATAAGGTGCTGATCGTCGAGGCGGGGCCCTTCTACCCCAGCCATGCGATCACCCATCACGAACTCGACATGATCGCCAATCTTTACAAGCATGGCGCGCTGCAAACCTCGACCAACCGCGATTTCGTGGTGTTTCAGGGGCGCTGCGTCGGCGGGTCGTCGACGATCAACAACGGCATATGCCTGCGCGTCAACGAAGCGGGGCGCACCCACCCCGACGCGCAAGACGTGCTCGCCAAATGGGCCAGCATCGGCGCCCCGGTCGACGCCGCCGCCTTTCACGCGAGCTATGACGCGGTGCGCGACCGGCTCGGCATCGCGCCGATCGAACCGCGCAGCGGACGGCACAATGGCCCGCATTTGATCGAGGGGTGGCGCGCCTATGCCGCGGCGTCGAGCGATCCGCGCGAACGCCGTGCCGTCGCCGACTGGTTCGCCAAGAATTTCGGGCCGCCGAATACGGCGAACGCCTGCGCCTATTGCGGCTATTGCAATTCGGGCTGCGCTTATGGCCGGCGCATGGGGATCGCGCAGACCTATCTGCCCGATGCGTGCCGCGATCATGGCGCGCGCATCCTGCCGAATACAAAGGCCGACCGTATCGTCTGGCAGACCGCCTACGACGGCCGGCGCGAGGCCGAGGCAGTGAAGCTGATCCTGCCCGACGGGTCGAAGACGCTCGTCCGCGCGCGCGTCGGCGTCGTCGTCGCGGCGGGGACGATCGCCTCGTCGAAGCTGCTCGACCGAAGCGATATCGACGGCACCGGTTATCAGGTGTCGCTCAACGTCGCCTCACCGGTGGTTGCGCTGATGCCCGATGGCGTCGGCGGCGATGCGTGGGACGAGGACCAGATGTCGAGCTATGTCGATTGCGGCGACTTCCTGCTCGAAAGCCATTTCCAGCCACCGATGTCGATGGCCTCGCTGATGCCGGGCTGGTTCGGCGATCATGCGGCGCGGATGAAGAATTTCGGCCGCGTCCATTCGGCGGGCATCCTGTTCCCCGCCGACCGGCGCGGGCGCGTGAAGGACGGCAAGCTCGAATTCCGGCTCGATGTGCAGGACGACCTGCCGATGCTGCGCCGCGCGATGGCGACGCTTACCAAGGTCCATTTCGCCGCCGGCGCGCTCGAATGCTATCCGGCGCTGGCCAAGGGCCAAAAGATCACGCCGGGCATGGATGTCGACGCCTTTTTCCACGACGCAATCCGCGAACAGGATGATGTCACCCTGTCGAGCAGCCATCCGCACGGCGGCAATGCGATGAACGAGAACCCGCAGTACGGCGTGGTAGACCTCGATTGCCGCGTCCACGAAACGACCAATGTTTTCGTGACCGACGCGAGCGTCTTTCCGAGTTGCATCCGCGTCAACGCGCAATGGACGACGATGGCGATGGCGCAATATGCGACCGGGCGGCACGATCCCTTTCGCTGAACCATAATCGCGCCTATGTGGCGCGCGCATGTTTCAGGTTGCCGCCCTTTATCGTTTCGCGTCGTTCGACGATCCCGCCGCGCTGCGTCAGCCCTTGCTCGAACTGTGCGCGGCAGAGGGCATCAAGGGCACGCTGCTTCTCGCGCGAGAAGGGATCAATGGCACCATCGCCGGGACCGAGGCCGGGATCGCGGCCATCCTCGATCATATCCGTCGCCTTCCCGACTGCGCCGAACTCGACGTAAAATATTCGAGCGCCGCCGCGATGCCGTTTCAGCTGATGAAGGTGCGCTTGAAGAAAGAGATCGTCACGATGAAGGTGCCCGGGCTCGATCCCGCGCGCGAGGCCGCGCCCTATGTCGACCCCGCCGACTGGAACGCGCTGGTCGACGACCCTGACACGATACTTATCGACACGCGCAACGGCTTCGAGGTTGGCTATGGCAGTTTCGCGGGCGCGATCGACCCCGAAACGAAAAGCTTCGGCGACTTCCCCGCATGGTGGCGCGCCAACGCCGGTCGTTTCGCGGGCAAACGCGTCGCGATGTTCTGCACCGGCGGCATCCGCTGCGAAAAATCCACCGCTTTCCTGCGCCACGAGGGCGTCGAGGATGTGGTGCATTTGCGGGGCGGCATCCTTGCCTATCTCGAGCAGGTGCCTGCCGAGCAGAGCCGCTGGCACGGCAGTTGCTTCGTCTTCGACGAGCGGGTGAGTGTCGGGCACGGGCTCGTCGAGGTCGGTGAAAAGGAATAGAGGCTCGCGTCCGTCCCTCCCGCGGCGGGTGACGCGGAACGGGCTGGGTCTTACCCGATCGGAACCGACGGTTCAGCTTGCCGTCGTTGCATTCATCTGCCGGGCATAGCCGGCCTGCACCATCGCGCTCATCCGGTCGAACAGCGCGTCGGGATCGGCGCGGCGCATCGCGGCGATCGCTGCCTCGGCGCCCTCTGCCACGACCAGCTCGCGCGCGCCGGCATCGACCGCGGCGAGCATCTGTGCGGCAGCGTTGTCGGGGGACAGGCCGTTTTCGATCGCGGCGTCGCTTTCCCCGCGCTTGCTGCCGTCGGCGTTGAGCGCGTTGCGGCTGACGTTCGTGCGCACCGACCCGGGCGCGACGACCAGCACTTTCAGCCCCAGGTGCTCATTCTCCGCGCGGACTGCGTCATGATATCCGATGATGCCATGTTTCGCCGCCGAATAGGCGCTGCGCAGCGGCACGCCCGCGATGCCCGCGACGCTCGATATAGCGACGATCTGCCCGCCGCCCGCGCCGACCATGCGCGGCAGCAATTGCTGGGTGAGGGCGATCGGGGCGAGCAGGTCGACCCCGATGATCTGCTGGTACACCGAAAAATCGGTCTCGACCGCAAGGCTGCGCTGCGAAATGCCGGCATTGTTGACGAGGCCGTCGATCCGGCCCTGCCACGCCCAGGCCTGGTCGGCGATCGCGGGAAGGGCGGCATAGTCGGTCGCCTCGAACGGCAGGATCAGCGTTTCGGTCCCGCAGGCGGCGGCAACCTCGTCCAGCGCCGCGACATTGCGGCCTGACAGAATCAGTTTTGCGCCGCGCGCGCCCAGCGCGCGTGCCAGCGCTGCCCCGATGCCCGAAGAGGCCCCCGTGATCCACCAGATTTGATTTTCCATTTCGGCTCCCCATCTGTTGTTTCGTTTCAACCTGAAACGGGTGTGAAGGGCCGTCAAGGCGCCAACCCGCGGATTTTGGCGCGGGGGTGGTAATTTTATTGCGAATCTGTTATAATTGCCAACAACACGTCGATATTTTGCCTCTTCCCGTCACTGGGCTGGGGCATTTTTCGACGTTCCGATGGAGCCATATCCCTTGTCACTCTGACTGGCTAGCGCCGCCCGAATGGTAATCCACCTCCTCAAGGGGGCGGGATGCAGCGGTGTTGTCGTACTTTCAGATCGGGGTCAAGGTACAAGAAAAGGAATTTGCATGTCCGTGAACACGCTCTTGTTCGAAGTCGGTGATTATGTCGTTTATCCCAAACATGGCGTGGGGCGCGTCATCGAACTGCAACGGTCGGAAATCGCCGGAATGCAGCTCGAACTTTATGTCCTGCGCTTCGAAAAGGAAAAGATGACGCTTCGCGTGCCGACGAACAAGGCCGAAGGCGTGGGGATGCGCAAGCTGTCATCGGACAAGACGCTGAAGGAAGCGCTGCAGGTCCTGACCACCAAGCCGAAGGTGAAGCGTACCATGTGGTCGCGCCGCGCGCAGGAATATGAAGCGAAGATCAATTCGGGCGACCTCGTGTCGATCGCCGAAGTGACCCGCGACCTGTTCCGCGCCGACGATCAGCCCGAGCAGAGCTATTCGGAACGCCAGATCTTCGAAGCGGCGTCGAGCCGCCTCGCGCGCGAACTCGCCGCGATGGAAGAAAGCGACGAAAAGACGGCGCAGGCGAAGATCCTCCAGATCCTCAACGAGCATGCACCGCTCTACTACGCCGAAAAGGTGTAAAGGCTTCGCACAACAACAGACCAAAAGGGCGGTCCGCAAGGGCCGCCCTTTTCCTTTAGCCGCTCGCTGTCCGCCAATTTTCTTTCGTCATGCCGGACTTGATCCGGCATCCATCACGGCGCTGAAGCTGTGGACCCCGGATCAGGTCCGGGGTGACGAAGAGCAGGGAATGCTACGGATAAGTCGCACTGACGAAATAGAGCCCGTCGGGCGGGGCGTTGAGGCCTAGGGCGTTGCGGTCCGCCGCATCCAGCGCCGCTTTCAGGTCGCGCGCCGACCATTTGCTATAGCCGACGAGCGCGAGGCAACCGACCATGGACCGCACCTGATGATGCAGGAAACTGCGCGCCGCGGCTTCGACGATCACCTCGTCGCCGTGCCGGCTTACGGTCAGCCTGTCGAGCGTCTTCACCGGGCTTTGCGATTGGCAGTGCGCCGAGCGGAAGGTGGTGAAATCGTGGAGGCCGATCAGTTGCTGCGCCGCCGCGTGCATCGCATCGACGTCGAGCGGCTTGGCAACCTGCCACGACAGGCCCCTGTCCCATGTCAGCGGCGCGCGGCGGTTGACGATGCGATATTCGTAAGACCGTCCGATGCAGGCAAAGCGCGCGTGCCAGTCGTCGGCAACGACCTCGCACCCGACGATAGCGATCGGCGACGGGCGCAGCTGCGCATTCAGTGCCTCGGTGAGCTTGAACGGCGTCAGCTGCTTGTCGATATCGACATGCGCGCGCATCGCGATCGCATGCACGCCGGCGTCGGTGCGCCCCGCGCTCAGCACCTGCACCTCTTCGGCGGTGAAACGGTGGATCGCTTCCTCGACCGCCTGCTGGATGCTCGGGCCGTGCGCCTGCCGCTGCCAGCCCATGAACGGGCGGCCGTCATATTCGATGGTGAGGGCAAAGCGGGTCATGCGAGCATATGTCCTGAAATTTCGTCATGCCGGACTTGATCGGGCATCCACGAGGCTTGGCGCAGCTAGGGACCCCGGATCAAGTCCGGCGTGACGAAAAGGGGGAGGGGATTGTCATGCCAGCCGCGTGCCTTTCGGAATCGCGCGCCCGCGCAGCAGTTCGGCGGCGTCCATCGCGGGTTTGCCCGCGCGCTGGACGCGTGTCGCGCGGATCGCGCCGGGGTTGCACGCGATGGTGAGCGCATCGTCGAGCGTGACGCCGGGCGCGGCGCCGGCGACGGTGTCGGCGGGATGTAATACCTCGGCCGCAAGGATCTTGTAGCGCTCGCCGTCGAGTTCGAAAAAGGCGCCCGGCACCGGATTGAAGGCGCGTACCTGCCGTTCGACCTGCACCGCGCTGGTCAGGAAATCGAGCCGCGCCTCGCCCTTGTCGATCTTTGCGGCATAGGTGACGCCCTCGTCGGGCTGCGCTTCGGGCATGAAGGCGTGGAGTTCGCTCAGCGTCCTCACCATCATCAGCGCGCCCATTTCGGCGAGTTCGTCCGTCAAGGCGCCCGCACTCTTGCGCGCGACCGGCGTCTTCTCGACCAGCCGCATCGCGCCGGTGTCGAGCCCGGCATCCATCTGCATGATCGTCACGCCCGTTTCGGCGTCGCCCGCGAGGATCGCGCGCTGCACCGGCGCCGCGCCGCGCCAGCGTGGCAGGATCGAGCCATGGACGTTGAGGCAGCCTTCGCGCGGGGCGTCGAGGATCGCCTGCGGCAGGATCAGGCCATAGGCGGCGACCACCGCAACATCGAGGTCCAGCGCCGCGAACGCGGCCTGCGCCTCTTCATTCTTCAGGCTCTTCGGCGTGCGGACCGGCAGGCCCTGTTCCTCGGCCCAGATATGCACCGGGCTTTTCTGCAATTTCTTGCCACGCTGCGCGGGGCGCGGGGGCTGGCTGTAGACCGCCACGATCTCGTGCCCCGCCGCGTGGAGCGCGGCGAGCGTCGGCACCGCAAAGGGCGGCGTTCCCATGAAGGCGATGCGCATTGTCATTTCTCGCGCGCCGCTTAAGACCATCTGTCATGGCATCGCAAGAGATTGAAGCCCTCGTCCAGCAACTCGCCCGCCTGCCGGGGCTCGGCCCGCGCTCGGCGCGGCGCGCGGTGCTGCACCTGATGAAGAAGCGCGAGAGCAGCTTTGCGCCCTTGCTCGCTGCGCTGCAGACGGTGTCCGAACGGCTCGTCACCTGCACCATTTGCGGCAATGTCGACACGCAGGACCCTTGCGTAATCTGCGCCGACCCGCGCCGCGACGCGCGCAGCCTGTGCGTCGTCGAGGAAGTCTCCGATCTCTGGGCGCTCGACAAGTCGCGGCTGTTTCCGGGCAAATATCATGTGCTGGGCGGGCGACTGTCGGCGCTGGAGGGCGTGCGCCCGCAGGATCTCAGCATCGATGCCTTGGTGGCGCGCGTCGCCGCGGGTGGGATTGACGAGGTCGTGCTCGCGATGAACGCGACGCTGGAGGGCCAGACGACGGCGCACTATCTCGCCGAGCGGCTGGAGGGCTATCCGGTGCGGCTGACGCAGCTCGCGCATGGTTTGCCGGTGGGCGGAGAGCTCGATTATCTCGACGAGGGGACGCTGGCACAGGCACTCAGGGCGCGGCGGCCGGTGGGGTGATCCGCCTTTGGCTCATCACTTTCCTGTGCCTAACGGGCTGCGCATCGGCAGAAATCAAACCTACTAGCGATGAGATGGATCGTGTCGAGACGGTTCTTCAACAAGTACCATGCGTCGGTGATCTGGACGGGTGGGAACGACGCTACTTCTATCATCCCGAATTCTCGGACGAAGAAAACGCTCGTGCCCTCAAAGAAGATAGGATGTCTAGGCCGACCGGTTATGATCGTTCGCTCATTGAAGTTGATCTACGTGAAGCGAATTTCGGAGAGTTCCGCAGCGGACGGAGAAGCTATTCAGATTATCCGCCCGGATCGGCCGACAATGATGATCGGAAATACCGCATGGTGTTCGGAACTTACGATCTGAAAACGAGAAAGCTGAATCTCTATCACTGTGGCGCCAATATCGGGCCCCCTTGACCCCGGCCCCCCGCGATCATACCTGCACCCCATGGCCATCCTACCCATCATAGAGACCCCCGATCCGCGGCTGCGCGTCATTTCGAAGCCCGTCGAGACCTTCGATGCCGAGCTGAAGACGCTGGTCGCCGACATGTTCGAGACGATGTACGACGCCCCCGGCATCGGGCTCGCCGCGATCCAGGTCGGGGTGCCGAAACGCATCCTGGTGATCGATTTGCAAGAGCTCGATCCCGACGACGAAGAGGGCAAGAAGGTGATCCGCGAACCGCGCGTCTTCATCAACCCCGTCTTTTCGGACGAGAGCGAGGAGCATAGCGTCTATTCCGAAGGTTGCCTGTCGGTCCCCGAACAATATGCCGATGTGACGCGCCCCGCCGAGGTCACCGTCGACTGGCAGGACGAGGACGGCAAGCATCATCAGGAGCGCATGACCGGGCTGATGGCGACGTGCATCCAGCACGAGCACGACCATCTGGAAGGCATCCTCTTCATCGACCATCTGTCGCGGCTGAAGCGCGAGATGGTGCTGAAAAAGCTCGCGAAGCTGCGCAAGGCGGCGTGATCGGCCGCCCCCGCGCGGTGAGCCTTCCCGTATCGTCACCCCGGGCTTGACCCGGGGTCCATTGCAGCGGCGCCGCTATGGATGCCGGATCAAGTCCGGCATGACGATTTTGGGATAATCCCCGCTCACTCCGCCGCCTTCGCAACTCCCACCATCGCGGGGCGTAGCAGGCGATCCTTCATCATATAGCCCGCCTGCATTTCCTGCACGATCGTGCCGGGTTCCTTGTCGCTGGGGATTTCGAGCATCGCCTGATGCTGGTTCGGGTCGAGCGGCAGGCCGATCGCGGCGATGCGCGTGATGCCGTTGCGTTCGAAAACACTCAGCAGCTCGCGTTCGGTCGCCTCGAGCCCGGTGATCAGCGGCTTGATCCCCTCATCGGCGCGCTGTTCGTCGCTGAGTGCGGCGAGCGCGCGGCCGAGATTGTCGGCGACCGACAATATGTCGCGCGCGAATTTCGTCGCGGCATAGGCGTGCGCGTCGGCGATTTCCTTGTCCTTGCGCCGCGTGACATTCTGCGTCTCGGCGCGCGCATAGAGCAGGTCCTGCTGCAAGGCGGCGAGTTGTTCGGCAAGCTTCGCCGTTTCGTCCTGCGTCTCGGTCGCCGGGGTTTCGGCGGCGGTGTCTTCGGTAGCGCCGTCCTCGACGGGCGTATCATTTTCGATATTCGTCATAAACCTATCGTATCAGTCTTGAGAGCGATTGTGCGGTGAAATCCACCATGGGAACGATCCGGGCATAGTTCAAGCGCGTCGGGCCGATTACGCCCACGACACCGACCACGCGCCCGTCCGCGCCGCGATAGGGCGCCGCTATCACGGACGAGCCCGAAAGCGAGAATAATTTATTCTCCGACCCGATGAAAATCCGGGTTGCGCTGCCTTCGCGCGCGCTGTCGAGCAATTGCGCGATATCCTGTTTCGTCTCGAGCTCGTCGAGCAGTTGCCGCACGCGGTCGAGGTCGCCCACCGCGCTGTCGTCGAGCAAATTTGCCTGTCCGCGCACGATCAGCACGGGGCGGTCGGCGCCGTCCGACGACCAGATGGCGAGGCCGCGGCTGACGAGGTCCTGCGCGGCGCGGTCGATCGCGATGCGCTCGTCCTCGATCTCGCGCCGCACGCGGGCCATCGCTTCGGTCAGCGTCAGCCCGCCGAGCGTCGCGCTGATATAATTGCCCGCCTCGACCAGCGCCGAGGGGTTGAGCCCCGCAGGAATATCGATGACGCGATTCTCGACCGTTCCGTCACCCGCGACCAGCACGACAAGCGACTGGTTCGCCGACAAGGGCACGAAAGCGAGTTGCTTCAGCACGCGCTCATGCTTGGGGACGAGGACCAGGCCCGCGCAGGCCGACAGCCCCGACAGCGCCGAGGTGGCCTGCGCGAGCGCGCTTTCGATCGGGCCGCCTTCGGACAGGCTCGCCTCGATCTGCGCGCGGTCCTCGGCGCTGGGCTCGGCAACCTGCATCATCCCGTCGACGAAGAGGCGGAGTCCCTGTTCGGTCGGCAGACGGCCGGCGCTCGTGTGCGGGCTGGCGAGCAGCCCGAATTCCTCGAGATCCTGCATCACATTGCGGATCGACGCGGGCGACAGGTTGAGCGTGGCGAGCTTCGACAGCGTGCGCGACCCGACCGGCTGTCCGGTCTCCAGATAGGCATCGACCACCAGCCGGAACACATCGCGGGCGCGCGTGGTGAGTTCGGTGATCGGCGGCGTGGTCATGCGAAGGATTTAGGGATGGCGAGCGGCGGGGGCAAGCTATGCTCTGGCCAAGCCGGGTCCGCGCGGCTAAGCGCGCCGCACATATTACAGGAGAATCCCGACATGCGCCCTTCCGGCCGCGCGCCCGACCAGATGCGTTCCATCGCCATCGAGACCGAATTCACTATCCACGCCGAGGGCAGCGTCCTTGTCAGCTTCGGCAATACCAAGGTGCTGGTGACGGCCAGCGTCGACGAAAAGGTGCCGTCGTGGATGCGGGGCAAGGGCGCGGGCTGGGTGACGGCTGAATATGGCATGCTGCCTCGCGCGACGCATACGCGCGGCAGCCGCGAGGCGGCGAAAGGCAAGCAGTCGGGGCGGACGCAGGAAATCCAGCGGCTTATCGGCCGCAGCTTGCGCGCCGTCGTCGATATGAAAAAGCTCGGCGAGCGTCAGATCATCATCGACTGCGACGTGATCCAGGCCGACGGCGGCACGCGCACCGCGTCGATTTCGGGCGCGTGGGTCGCGATGCGGCTGGCGGTCGACAAGCTGCTCGCTGCAAAAACGATCGCCGAGGACCCGATCGAGGACAAGGTCGGCGCGATTTCGTGCGGTATGTACAAGGGCACGCCGGTGCTCGACCTCGATTATGACGAGGATTCGACGGCGGAGGCCGACGGCAATTTCGTGCTGACCGGCAAGGGCCGGATCGTCGAAGTGCAGGCGAGCGCCGAGGGGGCGACCTATGACGAAGAAGGCCTGCTCCGCCTTCTCCGCCTCGCACGCATCGGCTGCGGCGAGATTTTCGCGGCGCAGGACAAGGCGACGGGGCGCTAATTTCCCTTCGTCACCCCGGACTTGATCCGGGGTCCACGCGTTCATGGATGCCGGATCAAGTCCGGCATGACGAATTTCGAGAGGTTCGATGATGGCGCATCGCAAACTGCAACCCGGAAAGCTGGTGATCGCCAGCCACAATGCGGGCAAAGTGCGCGAAATTCGCGCGCTGCTCGAACCGTTTGGGATCGAGCCGGTGTCGGCGGGCGACCTGGGGTTACCCGAACCCCACGAGACGGGAACGACGTTCCGCGAAAACGCGCTACTGAAAGCGCATGCCAGCGCGTCGGCGTCGGGGCTGCCCGCGCTGGCCGACGACAGCGGGCTGGAGGTCGCGGCGCTTGGTGGCCGTCCCGGCGTGTACACCGCCGACTGGGCCGAGCGGCAGGCGTTCGAGGGCGGACCCGGCCGCGACTGGTATATGGCAATGGGCAAGGTCGAGGGGCTGCTGGCCGGACAGGGGGCGAACGTCGATCGCAGCGCCTGCTTCGTCTGCACCCTTGCGCTCGCCTGGCCCGACGGCCATGCCGAAGTGTTCGAGGGCCGCGCGCAAGGCAGCCTGACCTGGCCCCCGCGCGGACTGCTCGGTTTCGGTTATGATCCGGTATTTGTTCCAGTCGGTAACACGCTGACTTATGCGGAAATCGACCCAGCAGAGAAGCACTCGATCAGCCACCGCGCCGATGCGTTTGCCAAGCTGGTGGCTGGATCGTTTTGACGCTCCCGCCCGTCAGGGGCGAAATCTGATTTTCCCATCGACTTCGATGAAGCGAGACCGATCGCCTTTCTCCCGCATGTCCCACAATGCCTGTTTGCGGCACTCGGCATCTTGGTTACCACGACGGGCGACGAGCCTGCGCATTTCGTCATCGGCAAAGATTAGGTCATGGGCGCCATCAATGCTCACGCCAAATTTCTCGCGGGTCCGTTTGACCAGCTGAGCGAAATCCCCATTGGCAATATCCACAGCGCTTCTCCGGCCTCGCGTACAGGTGGCAAGCCTACTCATGCAGACAATTGATGAAAAGTGACTATATCGCCCCCCATGGCCGAACCGCTCGCCCTTTATGTCCATTGGCCGTTTTGCGTTTCGAAATGCCCTTATTGCGACTTCAACAGCCATGTGCGTGATCGCGTCGATCAGGCGGTGTGGCGCGATGCGTTGCTGGCCGATCTGCGGCATGAGGCGGCGTTGCTGCCGGATCGCCCGGTCGGCTCGATCTTTTTCGGCGGCGGCACGCCCAGCCTGATGCCCCCCGCGACCGTCGCGGCGGTGATCGCCGAAGCCAGCGCATTGTGGGGGCTCGCCGACGATGTCGAGATTACGCTGGAAGCGAACCCCAATTCGGTCGAAGTTGCCAATTTCGCCGATCTTGCCGCCGCGGGGGTCAATCGCGTTTCGATCGGCGTCCAAAGCTTCGATGCGCAAGCGCTTGAATTTCTGGGCCGCGCCCACAGCGAGGAGGAGGCACGGTGCGCGATATCGACCGCGCAGGCGCATTTCGCGCGCGTCAGCTTCGACCTGATCTACGCGCGGCCGGGCCAGACGCTCGCCGCATGGGAAGCCGAACTTTCGGATGCGCTTGCCTTCGGCACCGACCATCTCTCGCTCTACCAGCTCACCATCGAACCCGGCACACGCTTCGCGACGCTGGCGGCGAAAGGCGATCTCACCATCCCCGATGGCGATGCGGCCGCCGACCTGTTCGACGCGACGCAGGCGATGACCCGCGCCGCCGGCCTGCCGCGCTACGAAGTGTCGAATCATGCCCGCGTCGGGCAGGAAAGCCGACACAATCTCGCCTATTGGCACTACGCCGATTATGCGGGCGTCGGCCCCGGCGCGCACGGACGGCGACTGGCCCAGGCGACCGAACGGCACAAGAAGCCCGAGAATTTCATCGCCGCAGTGGCGCGCAACGGCCACGGGCTGAAAGTCGAGACCGACCTGCCGCCACACGAACGCGCGACCGAGGCGATGCTGATGGGGCTGCGGCTGACCGAAGGGATCGACCTGGCGCGGATCGAGGCGCGGAGCGGGCTGGAGCGCGCGGTATTTGTCGATGCAGATGCGGTGGCGCGGCTGGCGGGGCAGGGTCTGATGCGGCACGACGGCGACCGGCTTGCCGTGACCGGGGACGGCATATTGCTGCTCGACTCGATCCTTTCCGAGGTGGTGCGAACCGGCTAGGCTCTCTCGACGCGTTCGTGACGCGCGAAGTCGAGATACCCGTCGATCGCGCGCAGTGTCGAAGGGCATCTCGACTTCGCTCGATGCGAGCGGGAATGGGGACATGATTTGGCGCACGGCTTGATCCGCGATTGGGATGCCCATCTGGCGCATGAAAAGCGCCGGTCGGAGCATACGCGCCGCGCCTATATCGCGACGGCGGAGCGGTTCTGCGCATTCCTGTCGCGTCATCGCGGCGGTGCGGTCGACCCGGCGATGCTGAAAAGCCTGACCCCGAACGACCTGCGCGCCTATCTCGCCGAGCGCCGCGCCGAAGGATTGGGCAATGGGTCGGCGGCGCGCGAGCTTTCGGCGCTCCGGACCTTCCTGCGCTTCGTCGGCGGGTCGAACGCCAGCGTGCCGCAGATGCGCGGGCCGCGCGTCAAGAAGGGTCTGCCGCGACCGGTCGCGCCCGCCGAAGCGTTGCGGCTGGCGCAGGATGTCGAAGACAATGCACGCGAGGGCTGGGCTGGCGCGCGCGATTTCGCATTGCTGCTGCTGCTTTACGGAGCAGGGTTGCGCATCGGCGAAGCGCTGTCGCTGACCGGCGCGGCGCTGCCACTCGGCGATACGCTCCGCGTCACCGGCAAAAGAGCCAAGACGCGCATCGTGCCGATCCTGCCCGCGGTGGCAAAGGCGGTATCGCGCTATGTCGATGCCTGTCCTTACCCGATCGCGAAAGACACGCCGCTGTTCCTCGGCGCGCGGGGCGGACCGCTGGCCCCCGGAGTGGTGCGCGCCAATGTGCGGTCTGCGCGGCGCGCGCTCGGCCTGCCCGAACGCACGACCCCGCACGCGCTGCGCCACAGTTTCGCGACGCATTTGCTCGCGGGCGGCGCCGATCTCAGAAGCCTGCAGGAACTGCTCGGCCATGCGAGCCTCGCCTCGACGCAGGTCTATACCGCGGTCGACGCCGCGCATCTGCTCGACATCTACCGGTCGGCGCATCCGCGGGCTTGACGGGGAGCGATGTCGGTTTTGGGGTGGGTTCCCGACATTCGTCACCCCGGACTTGATCCGGGGTCCATGACTTCAACGCCGCGATGGATCCCGGATCAAGTCCGGGATGACGAGGAAGAGAATCCTCCCGTCGCGTAGCGATGGGGAGGTGGCAGCGGCGGAGCCGCTGACGGAGGGGCGTTCGCGCGACTTCGCCGCCCCTCCACCACCGCTTCGCGGTGGTCCCCCTCCCCACGGCTACGCCGCAGGGAGGATAAATGTCCGCTACCAGCGGAAGCCCGCCGTCCTCACCGCGCGCGAATGAACGCCCGCACATCTTCCGACAATTTGTGCCGATCCTCGTCGCGGATATACATCATGTGACCCGCACCATAGTAAGTGTACTGGATGCGGTCCTGCGGGATGCCGGTGCGCGACAGTGCATATTCGGCGGCAAAAAAGGGCGTCGCGAAATCATAATAGCCCTGCGCGACGAGGACCTTCAGCCCCGAATTTTCGCGCAGCGCCTGCCCGATATAGGGCGCGACGTTAAGATAGGCGTTGGTGTCGCGTCCGCCGAGGCGCCAGTCCCACTGGCCGCCGATCCGGCCGATCGACTGATATTCGCGGTCCGTCTTGAACCCCAGCCCGTCGCGGCTCCAGCTGTTGATCGCGGCGGTATAGCTCGCGTCGATGCCATAGAAGCTCGGATCATTGTCGGGCGTCTCGCCCGCGCTGTCGTAATCCTTGCCCGTATAGCGGCTGTCGAGGCGGCCGACGGTCAGCCCGCGGTCGCGGAGCAATTCCTTGTAGAAGCGGCTGGGCGTCACGCGCAGGTCGGCATTTTCGAGGAAAGTTTCGCCAAGCCCCGTGAAGCGCGAAAGCTCGCGGCGGATCGCGGCGCGTTCCTCGCCCTGCAATTTCTGCCCTTTGAGCAGCGCGCTGGCATAAGGGCCGATCGCCCATTGGCGCGCTTCCTCGGCAAAGGCTTCGGGCGACGAAGCCGTCGCCTTGCCGTGGTAGAGCGCGGTCACCGCCATCGACGGCAAGTTGGTGATCGGCGACAGCTCGTTGCCCGGCGTGTCGGCGCCCGCCGCGAAATCGAGCACGGTCGAGATCAGGATGATGCCGTTCAGGGCGACGTCATTATAGGTCTCGTTCATCAGCTGGTTGGCGACCGCGGCCGAGCGCGTCGTGCCATAGCTTTCGCCGCCAAGAAACTTGGGGCTGTTCCAGCGGCCATTGTCGTTCAGCCAGCGGCGGATCACCTCGGCGACCAGCTTGGCATCCTGCGTCACCCCATAATAATCCTTGGGGTCGGCCTTGCCGATCAGGTGCGAAAAGCCGGTGCCCGGCGGGTCGATGAACACGATGTCGGTGACGTCGAGCAGCGCGTCGGGATTGTCGACGATGGGGTAGGGCGGGGCGCCGTCGTCGACGCCGGTGCCGGGAATCGCGACGCGCTTCGGCCCGAACGCGCCCATCATCAGCCAGACGGTGCCCGAACCGGGGCCGCCGTTGAACAGGAAGGTGATCGGCCGGTTCGGGTCGCGCGGTTCCTTGACGTAGGAAGTGGTGACGACCGCAACTTCGGGCACGCCGTCCTTGTTCTTGATAATCGTCTCGCCGATCGTCGCGGCGTAATTGATCCGCTGACCGCCGAAGGTGCCGCTGAGTTTGGTGGTGCGGATTTGCGGTTCGTAGTCGGCGGCGGGCTTTTCGGCCTTCGCCTTGTCATCGGCAGGCTTGTCCTGCGCGTGGACGGCGGCCGGCGCGGCGGCGGCAAGCGCCAGGGCGATAAGCGACAGACCTGTTTTCATTGATATTTCTCCCCGTTGCGGGGCAGACCCTAAGCAGTGCAAAGGGGCGGGGCAAGGCCGCTCGTCGGAAAACGTATACGTTTTATCGAAGGGCTCAGGCTGCCTTTTTAGGCTGCACCGACAGTTCGAGGCCGAGGGCGTCGAGCACGGCCATCAGCGTTTCCAGCGTCGGATTACCATTCTCCGACAGCGCATTGTAAAGTGCTTGCCGACCGAGCCCCGATTTACGGGCGATCTCGCTCATGCCTTTCGAGCGGGCGACGTCGCCCAGCGCGCTGGCAATATGTTTCGGATCATTCCCTTCCATCGCCGCTTCGAGATAATAGAGGATATGCTCCTCGGTCGCGAGGTAGGTTGCTGCGTCAAAGGGTCGTAGCTCCGTCACGGCCTTCAATCTCTTCCTTCAACCGCTTGGCGCGGGCGACATCGTCAACCTGACTGCGCTTGTCGCCGCCGCAAAGCAGAATGACAAGCTCCTTGCCGCGCCGGAAGAAATAAACCCGATAGCCCGGCCCATAGTCGATCCGCATTTCGAAAACGCCGCCTTTGACGGACTTATGGTCTCCGAAATTGCCCTTCGACGCGCGTTTCAGACGATCAGCGATCTTGGCAACCGCGCGAACGTCCCGCAATGAACTAAGCCAACGGGCGAATTCGGTCGTTTCCGGCAGTCGGTAAGGCTGTCCTGTGTAGAGGACATTCTTGCTCATGTCAATTGTTTCCGCAAGTGAAGCGCGGCTGCGGGACCGCCGGGAATGCGAAGAAAAAGAAGGTTTCATGTCAGAACTTCCAAATCGCCGTAGCGATACAAAAGTGGCAGGCAGTTCTGACTAATCCCCGGCCTCGCCATTTCCGGCCGAGATCAACAATATAAACGATTGTCGTTCAGGTGCAATCTTTTGGTCTTTTTTACCGCCCCCACTTCGTCTTGCTCTGCTTCCCGAAGCGGCCTTTGCGCGTGCCCGGCTTGCCCTCGTTGCTCCGCCCCACGCGCGGCGCCACCTGCTGATCCGGCGGCAGGCCCAGTTCGTCGGCCTCGAGCTTGCGGATTTCGTCGCGCAGGCGGCCGGCTTCCTCGAATTCCAGGTCGGCGGCGGCGTCGCGCATCTTCTTTTCGAGCTCCTGGATGTAGGCGCGGAGGTTGTGGCCGACCATGTGCGCGGGCTTGTCGTCCCCGATGTCGATGACGACGCCGTCCTTCGACGCGACATGCGCGATGATGTCGCCGATGTTGCGCTTGATCGTCGTCGGGGTGATGCCGTGCTTGGCGTTATAGGCTTCCTGCTTTTCGCGGCGGCGGTCGGTCTCGCGCATCGCGCGTTCCATGCTGCCGGTGATGCGGTCGGCGTAAAGGATGACGCGGCCGTCGACGTTGCGTGCAGCACGGCCGATCGTCTGGACGAGGCTGGTTTCGCTGCGCAGGAAGCCTTCCTTGTCGGCGTCGAGAATCGCGACGAGCCCGCATTCGGGGATGTCGAGCCCTTCGCGCAGCAGGTTGATCCCCACGAGCACGTCGAACACCCCGAGCCGTAAATCGCGGATAATCTCGATGCGCTCCAATGTCTCGACGTCCGAATGCATGTAGCGGACCTTGAGCCCCGCCTCGTGGAGGAATTCGGTCAGATCCTCGGCCATGCGCTTGGTGAGCGTGGTGACGAGCGTGCGGTATCCCGCCGCCGCGGTCTTTTTCGCCTCGGCGATCAGGTCGTCGACCTGTTCCTCGACCGGCTTGATCTCGACCGGCGGGTCGATCAGGCCGGTCGGGCGGATCACCTGCTCGGCGAAGACGCCCTGCGTGCGGTCCATCTCCCACGTCCCCGGCGTCGCCGACACGCTCACCGTCTGCGGACGCATCATGTCCCATTCGGCGAAGCGCAGCGGGCGGTTGTCGATGCAACTCGGCAGGCGGAAGCCATATTCGGCCAGCGTGATCTTGCGGCGGTGATCCCCCTTCGACATCGCGCCGATCTGCGGGATCGTCTGGTGGCTCTCGTCGACGAAGAGCAGGGCGTTGTCGGGAAGATATTCAAACAGGGTCGGCGGCGGCTCGCCGGGCAGGCGGCCGGTCAGGAAGCGGCTGTAATTCTCGATCCCCGCGCAGCTTCCCGTCGCGGCGATCATCTCGAGGTCGAAATTGGTGCGTTGTTCGAGCCGCTGCGCCTCGAGCAGCCGGCCTTCGGCCTCCAGTTCCTTCAGCCGCTCGGCCAGTTCGTGACGGATCGCCTCGCTCGCCTGTTTGAGCGTCGGGCCGGGGGTGACATAGTGGCTGTTGGCATAGATACGGATGCTGTTGAGGTTCGCGATCTTCTTGCCGGTGAGCGGATCGAATTCGGTGATCTCCTCGATCTCGTCGCCGAAGAAGCTGACGCGCCATGCCATATCCTCATAATGCGACGGGAAGATTTCGAGGCTGTCGCCGCGGACGCGGAAATTGCCGCGCGCGAAGGCGGCGTCGTTGCGCTTGTATTGCAGCGCGACGAGCTTGCGGATGATCTCGCGATTGTCGGCGACCTGACCTTTCTTGAGGTCGAAGATCATCGCCGAGTACGTCTCGACCGACCCGATACCGTACAGGCACGATACCGACGCGACGATGATGACATCGTCGCGTTCGAGTAGCGCGCGCGTTGCCGAGTGGCGCATCCGGTCGATCGCCTCGTTCACGCTCGACTCCTTCTCGATATAGGTGTCGCTACGCGGCACATAGGCCTCGGGCTGGTAATAGTCGTAATAGCTGACGAAATATTCGACCGCATTGTTCGGAAAGAAGCTCTTGAATTCGCCATAGAGCTGCGCGGCGAGGATCTTGTTCGGCGCAAGGATGAGGGCAGGGCGCTGCAACTCGTCGATCACCTTGGCCATGGTGAAGGTCTTGCCCGATCCGGTGACGCCGAGCAGCACCTGGTCACGCTCGCCGGCGAGTGCGGTATCGACCAGTTCGCGGATCGCGGTCGGCTGGTCGCCCGCCGGCTCATAGTCGCTAACCAGTTCAAATCGCTTGCCGCCTTCGATCTTGTCGGGGCGGGCGGGGCGATGTGGGACATAGCCTTCGGCGGTGTCGATTTCGTCGAGCGAGGTGCGAATCTGGATTGCCATTACCACCAATATGGTATCGATTGCGGCCAACGACAATAATGGCGGTTGCAACCAAGTCGCAGCATCTGGGTCCTCCCATTTGCTCAGCAGGAGGATGAATAGATGAAGAAATTTCTGACGGTCGCCGCGATCGGCGCCCTCGTCGCTATGTCGGGTTGCGGCAAGAGCGAAAACGCCGACGGCCCGGTGAAGCGCGAAGCCGGCAATTGGAAAAACGAAGTCAAGCTGGTGAAGTTCGAAGTTCCCGGCATGCCCGCCGAGATGAAGGACGGCATGGCCAAGATGATGGAAAGCGCTGGCAGCATCGACCAGTGCCTGACTCAGGAACAGGCCGACAAGGAAGATATCGCCTCCGAAATCTCGAAAGCGCAGGCGGGCGGCGGCGATTGCAAATGGTCGAAGAACGACATCGCCGGCGGCAAGGTCGACATCGCGGGCACCTGCACCGCCAACGGTCAGACGGTCAACATGACGATGGCCGGCAATGTGACTGCGAAAAAGTCGGATATTGCGGTGACGATCAACGGCAAGACCCCGACGGGCAAACCGATGGAAATGGTCATCCAGACGAACAGCACGCACACGGGCCCGTGCAAAGCGGCCACGACCTGAACCGCCGCGCTCCTGCGCAAAATATTGGGGGCGTCGATGGAAATCGGCGCCCCTTTATTGCAGGCCACGCGCGGACGGGCATGGCGATGTTTGGCTATATGACGATGGGAACCGGCGACCTCGACGGCAACAAGCTCTGCGCATTCCGCATCGGCGCGGCTTGAATCTGGACGGCTGGATGGGGTGCCGCGCCACCCCGCTGCTGCTCGGCCTTGCCGCCGGGCTGGCTTTTTACCGCGAGCCACGCTGGCCGCGCGATTGACGACGATCCGGGCAAGCGCGTCGTCGGGCTGGTCTTTGCCGGCCATCATGGTCGCCGCGCTGGCGCCGCGCCTGTGGCCGCGCCGCGCTGGCCTGACCGAATGGATGAAGAGGGGGTCGACTTGCCGGGCGGACGGACAGGTGGGGCTGTCGGGCCGCCCGGCGAAGTCTTGGAATGAAGCCGGAGGGGGGTTGAAAAGTGCCAGGGACCAGCTCGCACCTTTCGCCTTTCGGCCTCAATGCCGCGCCATCGTAGGAATGTCGCGACGCCCGAAAAGATGACACAATTTGACACGCGCGGCAGTTACAAGGGGTCACATGCCGGAATGTCGCCGTTTGATAACCAAATCTTAACCCGATTTCCCTTTTTTCCGGGCGGATTGGCGTGCGGGTTTTCTTCTGATATGCGGTTCGGCCCGCCTGTTACCGTTACGTGGAAGTAACAATGGCTGGTCGCACCCGACGATTGGCGTATCTACCGCCCCGCCCGTCGGGGGCATTTGAGGGTAGCATGGACCACGCGAAAGCGAATGAGGCACAGAGTTCGGCCGAGACCGACCGGATCATCGCAGAGGAGCTCGAGCGACTGCTCGAGTCCCCGATGTTCGTCCGTTCGCCCGTGCTGTCGCGGCTGCTGCAATTCCTTGTCGAACATCGCCTTCGCGGTGGGCGCAGCGCGCCGAAAGCCTATGCCATCGCGACCGAGGCGCTGGGCCGGAGCGAGGATTTCGACCCCGCGGTCGACAGCTATCCGCGTGTCATGGTCGGCCGGTTGCGCACGCTGCTCGACCGATATTATGCCGATACGCCCTGGATCCACCGGCTGCGCGTGCCGCAAGGCAGTTACGAGGTTGTCGTGCAGCATCGGTCGGCGCCGCCGATGCGTTCGTCCGACGATGCCGCGGGCGGCGATGACGTCAAGGCAGCGGCCGCCGCGGGGAGCCCGGACCGGCCCGTCGGGGGGGCGTTGCGTCCTTCGGCCAGCGGGCCTGCCTTCGGCCGCTGGCTGGTCGTCCTTGCCCTGTTGATCGTCGCGCTGTCGGCGCTCTGGACGCTGCGCGGCGGGCCGGGACGCCTGTTCGTGGGCGAGCCGGTACCTGTCCCGCTGATCGAGATCAGCGCCCCTCAGGCAGGAAATTCGCCGGAATCGCGCGCGCTGGCACGGGCGCTGGACGGAAAGCTGCGCGACGGCCTGCGGCGATTCGCGCTGGTGGATCTGCTCAGTGCGAAGGCGCCGGGCGCCGCGACGCCGCGGACGGGCGACTATCGGCTCGACGCGTCGCTGGTGCGCCGGATCGACGGAAGCTCCGATATCACGCTGGTGCTCAACCGCGTGGCCGACCAGCGCACCATCTGGTCGCAACTATTGCGGGTGGGCGACGAGGATACGCCCGAATATACGGGGTTGGAGCCCGCGATCGCGCAGATCGCGGGCGATTATGGGGTGATCGTGCGCGACCAGGTCGAGCGCCAGCCCGACAATTTTTCGGCGGGTTATCCCTGCCTTGCCCAGTTCAACAGGGTGCGCCAGCTTCGCAATAAGGCTTCGGTCAAGCAGGTCGATTCCTGCCTGCGGGCGACATTGCGGGGCAATCCCCGCGATTCGGCCGCGCTCGCGGCGCTGTCGCTGCTCCGCTACGGCGACTGGCAACCGGCGCGCGGGACCGCTGCAGGCAGCGAGGCCTTGACCGAGGCGCGCTCGTTGGCGGAGCGCTCCTATGAGAGCAGCCCCAATGCGGCGGCCGGCCTGTTCGCGATGGCGCGCGCGCATTTCTATGCCGGCAATTGCGCCGCGGGTAATGCGATGGGCGACGCGGCGCTGGCGCTCAATCGCTATGACGCTGACATGTCGGGTTTCCTTGGCCTGTTCAAGGTTTCGTGCGCGATGATGCCCGAGGGCGAGGCGCTGCTCCGGCGGTCGCTTGCGCTCGACTCTTCCCATCCGGGGGTCCCGGCGGTGACGTTGGCGTTCATCCTGTCGCAGCGCGGCGAGCAGGAGGAGGCGCAGTCGATCCTAAACCATATGCCGTCGCCCACCAACATGGAGCCGCAATATATGATGGTGCGCTCGATCGTGCTCGCCCGGCGCGGCCGGTTGCCGGAAGCGCGGGCGCAGTGGCGGCAACTGCTCGATTACACGCGGCAGCCTGCCAGCGCCGCGCCTGAAGTGGTGGTGAGCCGCTTTGTCATCGCCCCGGTCGTCGTCCAGCGCGCGGCGGCGGCGCTGCGCGAATCGGGCGTGGTGCCGGCCCCTGCCGCGCGTTGACGGCGTCGCGTCCCGCGGCGGGCCGCGACCGGCGCGCCGGTTCGACCTTGAAGGCGGCGGAGGCATTGCCTATTTCGGCAATCGCGTGCCGGAAGGGACAGAAAGGGACAGGGCCGGCACAAGCTATTTGCGGAGGATGTCCGGGTCGATACGACGGTTGGCCGAACGGTCGATGCCAGACCTCTTGCCAGCCCTGCCCACGCGCACTAGGGCAATTTTCAACATTCACGAACAGGTCAGAAAAAAGGAACTGTGCATGAGCGATTCGGCCGAAAAGGTTAAAAAGATCGTCGTCGAACATCTGGGCGTCGAAGCCGACAAGGTTACCGAGGAAGCGAGCTTCATCGACGATCTGGGCGCCGACAGCCTCGACATCGTCGAACTGGTGATGGCGTTCGAAGAAGAATTCGGCGTCGAAATCCCCGACGATGCGGCGGAAAAGATCGCCACCGTCAAGGACGCGATCGACTATATCGAAGCGAACAAGGGCTGATCGAGCCCGTCCGGCGTTGCCGGACGCGGCGGCGACGCCGTCAATGCGTTTCCGGCTTCCCGGTCCATGGCCCCGCGCCCTGTGACCGGGGAGCTTTTTTTATGCGCGATGTTTCTCTAGAAGCGCGCCGAACGAATTGATGCGGGTCGCTGCGGGGGCAGGGGCCGATGAAAGGAATGAATATGCGCCGGGTTGTGGTGACGGGTTTGGGTTTGGTGACGCCGCTCGGCGGCGATGTCGAAACCAGCTGGAAAAATCTGATCGCGGGCAAATCGGGCGCCGGCACGATCACCCATTTCGACGCGTCGGACCAGAAATGCACGATCGCGTGCGAGGTCAAGGGTCCCGATCACGAATATGGCTTCGATCCGGGCAAGCGCGTCGACCACAAGGTCCAGCGCCAGGTCGATCCCTTCATCATCTTTGGTATCGACGCCGCGGGACAGGCGCTCGAAGACGCCGGCCTGACCGAGATGACCGAGGAGCAGAAGGCGCGTGCCGGCTGCTCGATCGGATCGGGCATCGGCGGCTTGCCGGGCATCGAAAGCGAAAGCCTGCTGCTCGCCGAAAAGGGTCCGGGCCGCGTCTCGCCTCACTTCGTCCATGGACGCCTGATCAACCTGATCTCGGGCCAGGTCAGCATCAAATACGGCCTGAAGGGCCCCAACCATGCCGTCGTCACCGCCTGCTCGACCGGCGCGCATTCGATCGGCGACGCGGCGCGGATGATCCGCGACGACGATGCCGACATCATGCTCGCGGGCGGCGCCGAGGCGACGATCTGCCCGATCGGCATCGCGGGTTTCGCGCAGGCGCGCGCGCTCAACATGAGCTATAACGATCGTCCCGAACAGGCGAGCCGTCCCTATGACAAGGACCGCGACGGCTTCGTGATGGGCGAGGGCGCGGGCGTCGTCGTGCTCGAGGAATATGAGCATGCCAAGGCGCGCGGCGCCAAAATCTATGCCGAAGTCGTGGGTTACGGCCTGTCGGGCGACGCCTATCACGTCACCGCGCCCGATCCCGAAATGGACGGCGCTTTCCGCTCGATGAGCGCGGCGCTCAAGAAAGCGGGCATGACCCCCGCCGACATCGACTATATCAACGCCCATGGCACTTCGACGATGGCCGACACGATCGAACTCGGCGCGGTGAAGCGCCTGTTCGGCGACGCGATGAACAATGTGTCGATGAGCTCGACCAAGTCGGCGATCGGTCACTTGCTCGGCGGCGCGGGCGCGGTCGAGACAATCTTCTGCATCCTCGCGATCCGCGACCAGATCGTGCCCCCGACGCTCAATCTCGACAATCCCGACGAAGGCACCGAGGGCGCCGACCTCGTGCCCAAGGTCGCGAAGAAGCGCAAGGTCAAGGCCGCGCTCAACAACAGCTTCGGTTTCGGCGGCACCAACGCGAGTTTGATCGTGAAAGCGGTTGAAGACTGAACTTTCCATCCTCCCTGTGGCGCAGCCATGGGGAGGGGGACCGTCGCCGCAGGCGATATGGTGGAGGGGCGCGGCGCCGCGCCATAGGCCCCTTCGTCAGCGCGCCGCGCTGCCACCTCCATGGCTGCGCCACAGGGAGGATGAAAAGCCTCTTTCCTACATTGCGCGGCCATGCTCTAGCAGCAGGGAGTTCGCCGAGGCTTCGCTTAAAGCCACAAAGGACACAGTCAGGCCCCGCGCATGCGGGTCTTTTGTGGCTTTAAGCGGGGCAATGACTGACGGGAGAATCCGGTGCATCCGTTCCGCTGGCTGACGATCGCGATCTTTGCGCTGCTGCTCGCCGCCTGTTCGCCCGGCGCGCCGAAGGATGCCGAAGTGGTCATCCCGCAAGGCGCGAGCATCGCGAAGGCGGGCGAGATTCTGGAGGAGGCCGGGCTCGTCTCGGCGTCGAGTTTCCGCAATCAGGCGCGTTTCTTCGGTTCGGACGATCCGATCAAGCCCGGCGAGTATAAGATCGAAAAGGGGATGGACGCGGGCGACATCCTTGCACTGTTCCAGTCGGGCAAGACGATCCAGCGGCTCGTGATGATTCCCGAAGGCATGCCCTCGATCATGGTGTGGGAACGGCTGATGGCCGAAAAACGGCTGAAGGGCGACATTCCCGTTCCCGCCGAGGGCAGCATCCTGCCCGACTCCTATGCCTTCACCACCGGCGAGAGCCGTGCCGCGGTGGTGAAGCGGATGCAGGCGGCGATGGACAAGGCGTTCGCCGAACTGTGGGCCAAGCGCACCCCGCGCGCCGCGGTCAAGGATCGCAACGAAGCGATCACGCTCGCGTCGATCGTCGAGAAGGAAACCGCCGTCGCCGCCGAACGCCGGACCGTCGCGGGGGTCTATACCAACCGGCTTGGCGTGGGCATGCGGCTCCAGGCCGATCCGACGATCATCTATCCGATCACCAAGGGCAAGCCGCTCGGCCGCCGTATCTTGCGTTCCGAAATCCAGGCGGTGAACGGCTACAACACCTACAGCATGGCCGGGTTGCCCAAAGGACCGATCGCCAATCCGGGCAAGGCGTCGATCGCTGCGGTGCTCGATCCCGAGGCGAACGATTATCTCTTCTTCGTCGCCAAGGGCGACGGCAGCCATGTCTTTTCGCGGACGCTGTCCGAACATAATGCCAATGTGCAGAAATGGTATGCGCTCCGCCGCGAGCGGGGGGAGATAGAGTAGCAACCGCGCCCGGCAGGGCAAGGGAGGACGCCGATGCGCCGACTGTTGGGATTGTCCGCCGCCGCGCTGGCGCTCGCTGCCTGCATGAACGGCGGCGGGGCGGCCGAGAAGGATGCGTCCGACGTCCGCATCGAGCAGGGGCCGGGGCTCGGCGCGCCGCGCGCGACGCACCAGCTGGTCGCCGCGGGCGGCGGCACCTTGCTCGCCATCGGCGGCTGCGTCGTGGCGGGCTGCGAGGCCGGACCCGCGAGCGCGACGGTCGGCATCATCGCGGTGCCGGGCTTGAAGGTGACCGCGACCGGACGCCTGCTCGCGCCGCGAATCCAGCCTTCGGCGGTGGCGCTGCCCGGCGGCAAGGCGCTGATCCTCGGCGGCTGGGTCGACGGGCGCGTGAGCGCCGCGACCGAAATCTTCGAGCCCGCCACCGGCCGCTCGGTGGCCGGCCCGGCGCTGGCGGCGCCGCGCAACGCGCCGACCGTCGTCACATTGACCGACGGGCGCATCTTGATTGCCGGCGGGTATGACGGCAGGAACGTGCGCGCCGACGCCGAAATCTTCGATCCGGCGACGGGCCGGATGACGCGTACCGGATCGCTCGCCGCTGCGCGCAGCGGCGCGACGGGAACCCTGCTCGCCGACGGCCGGGTGCTGATCGCTGGCGGCGGGCGCCCCGACCGCGAACCGCGCCGCGCGCTCGCGAGCGCCGAGATTTTCGACCCTGCGACCGGGCGCTTTGCCGCAGCGGGAAATCTTGTGCAGGGGCGCTACAAGCATGGGGCGGTGCGGCTCGCCGATGGCGATGTGCTGATCGTGGGCGGTTCGGATAGCCGCGACTATGGCGGCAAGCTGCGCTCGGTCGAACGCTACGATGTCGCTGCGGGGCGCTTCGTCCCCGCCGGCAACCTCGCCGATCCGCGCTTCAAGATCGCCGACGGGCTGTTGCTGCTCCCCGGGGGGCGCGTCCTCGTCGCGGCAGGCGACACCGCGCCCGAGATTTTCGATATCGCCAACGGTACCGGCCGTCGACTCGACTACGACCTTGGCGGCCAGTGGAATTATATGACGCTCGTGCGCGCCGACGCGCGCACCGCCTTGCTCGCAGGCGGCTATCGCGAGGGGCGTATCGAGCCCACCGCGCAAAGCTGGATCGTCCATCTGCCGAGAGAGTGAAAGCCATGACCACTGCAAAGCTGTTCATCCATGGTGTCCCCGACAGCCCGCTGATCTGGGAACCGCTACTGGCCGCGCTCGACCTTGCCGACACGCCCGTCGCCGTGCCCGCGCTGCCCGGCTTCACCGGCCCGCTCCCCGCAGGCTTTCCGGCGACCAAGGAGGCCTATGCCGACTGGGCGGTGGGGCAGGCGGAGGCGCTGTTCGCGGCGCACGGCCCGATCGACATCGTCGGCCACGACTGGGGCGCGCTGATCGCGCAGCGGGTCGCGATGCTGCGCCCCGACCTGCTCCGCAGCTGGGCGATCTCGAACGCGGTGATCGAACCCGACTATCGCGGCCACCGCATCGCGCGCATCTGGAACACGCCGATCCTCGGCGAAATCTTCATGGCGCTGAGCAAGGCCGACAAGCTCGCCGACGGGCTCGCCGGGCAAGGCATGCCCGCCGACATCGCGCGCGAAGAGGCCGCGCAATGGAAGAACAAGGACAAGCGCCGCGCGATCCTGAAACTCTATCGGTCGGCGAAGGGGCTGAGCTTCGCGCACGATTGGGCGCTCGATATCCCCAAACTGCCCGCGAACGGCGCGCTGGTCTGGGGAGACGGCGATCCCTATGTCGCGCTGTCGGTTGCCCAGCGCTACGCCGCTAACACCGCTACGCCGCTGACGGTGATCGAAGGTGCGGGGCATTGGGCGATCGCCGAGCGCCCGCAAGAGGTCGCCGCCGCGCTACACGCGTTCTGGAACGCACTGTAAAGTGCGGATAATATTATTTCATCGACTTGAACGATTATTGTGACGCAATAAATCGATTGGTGTATCGCGCGGATCGGGTGCATTCGATGGCTGTCGAGAAAGGGCGTCCCATGGACGATGGCAAACCTCCCCCGAAATTGCCTCGCCCATCCCTTTCCGAAGCAGATGGCCCGGGCTTCCCCCCTCCCTACCGGACCACTGGCGCCGTGCCCATCATCGTCACCGCGGCGATGGGCGCGGCGGACCAGCGCCATTTCGACGCGCTGCGCAGCGCGCATTTCCCGCCCGATCGCAATCATCTTGCGGCACATGTCACGCTTTTTCACCAGTTGCCGCCGTCGGGCCTCGACGAACTGGAACGGCTGGTGCGCAGGATCGCGGCCGATACGCCGCCGCCCGCCGCGATGCTGCGTGAAGTCTATTCGCTGGGGCAGGGCGTTGCCTTTCGGGTCGAGAGTCCTGAATTGCTCGCCGTCCGTGCGCGCATCGCCGACCATTTCGCCGGCATGCTCACCGCGCAGGACCGGGGAACGCCGCGGCTCCACATCACCGTGCAGAACAAGGTCCCCGCGGCCGATGCGCGTGCGCTGCTTGCCCGACTGGCGTCCGATTTCCGCCCACGTCCGCTCGCGATCGCGGGCCTCGCGGCGCACCATTATCGCGGCGGCCCGTGGGAACCCGCCTTCGCGCGCAGCTTTCGAGCCATGCGCAGATGATATTGACCGGCGCGATGAGCCTGCCTATAGGCGCGGCTCGCCCGATGCGGCGGCCTTTCGGGGCGGAGTAGCTCAGCAGGTTAGAGCAGCGGAATCATAATCCGCGTGTCGGGGGTTCGAGTCCCTCCTCCGCTACCAATTTCCTGTTTGCCCGTATGAGTCCGTCTTCGACCGTCAGCGGATTATCTTCCAATAAAATCAAATATTTCTGGCGTCCTTTGGCCGCCGTTTCGGTCCGTCATCGTCCGTCGGAATCCGCCGGCAGCGATTTGATCTGGGGGTATTTTTGGGGCATTTTTTCGAAATACCCCCAGCAGGAAATACCCCCAATGGCTCTCAAGGATCTCGAAATCAAATATGCGGCGCGCCGCCAGCGCGAATATAAACTGTTCGATGGCGAGGGGCTTTTCGTGCTCGTGACGCCCAAGGGGTCGAAGCTCTGGCGATTCAAATACCGATTTGCCGGCAAGGAGAAAGTACTCAGCCTGGGCAAATATCCTGCCATCTCGGCGGCGGTCGCTCGCCAGAAAAGGCAGGAAGCGAAACAGCTCATCGAACAGGGCATCGACCCTTGCGACGCCAAGAAAGCGACAAAGCATCGCCGGGATCCGCTCAGGCAGTTCGAGGCCATAGCACGTGCCTGGCACGCAAATCGCGCCGAAGAGCTCGACCAGGCGCATGCCGCTCGTGTCATCTGCCAAATGGAGCGCGATGTTTTTTCCACGCTTGGCCAGCGTCACATCGAGTCCATCACAGCTCCCGAAATCCTTGACGTTGTGCGAGCGGTCGAAGCGCGGGGCGCGCTCGATATCAGCAGGCGCATCAAGCAGGGCATCGGCCACGTGTTCCGCTTCGCGATCGTCAGCGGATGGGCGACGGTCGACCCCACCACCAGTCTTAACAATGCGCTCAAACCGAAGCCGCGGGTGAAGCATATGGCCCGCGTCCCGCTGGCCGAACTTCCCGGACTGGTCGCCGCAATCCAGACCTACGACGGGGAGAGTGATTCGCGGCGCCGCGCCACGACCCGTGACGCGCTGCTGCTCACATTGCTGACATGGGCCCGGACAAGCGAAGCGCGCTTCGTGACCTGGGATGAATTTGAAGACCTCGATGGGGCCGAACCGCTGTGGCGGTTGTCGGCGGAACGGATGAAGATGGCACGCGAGCATCTCGTCCCGCTGTCATCGCAGGCGGCCGACCTCTTGCTGCGCCGCCGTCGGACGAGCAACGACGATTATGTGTTCCCCGGCGAGAAGCCCAGGCAGCCGATTTCGGCAAATACGATGATCTACGCCTGTTACCGGATGGGATATCGGGGGCGGCAGACCGTGCATGGCTTTCGCGGGCTCGCATCAACCTGGGCAAACGAATCCGAGCGGTATCGACCAGATTGGGTCGAAATGGCGCTTGCGCACGAGGACGAGAACGAAGTTCGCGGTGCCTATAACAGTGCTCTATATCTGACGCCGCGCCGCAGGATGTTGCAGCATTGGGCCGACGACATATTGAAGAGGGCATCCGGCACCGGAAAAAGCGGCGACGTCCCAGCGCCGGTCGGCGCGACCAATGGCACAGCGCCCGGCTGCGAGACCACCTCTGGGTGCCGCAATGCTCCCCGCGCGCGCGCGCGGCTGCCTTTCTGGCGGCGATCGGAAGAGCGAAAGCCGCCATCCAGATCGCGGCCGCTTGCCTGACATTCGGCTGCCTTGCGCTTCGCAAGGTCCGCCTTGGCCAAGCTCGCGAATACTGCAGCCGCCAACCGGCGCGATTCATGGGCGTAACTTGCCTGAAATGGCGTTCAGCGGGCTTCGCTGGCGAGGGCGCGAGGAAGGAGCGCTGCGGTCATAGTCGGCGCCGCCACGCGCCTCAGCACTCTTCGCCCGCGATCCGGCGGCCGCCTTTCTTGATGGGCGGCGTGAGCGCAGGATGCATGATATTCCACAGTGCAAGCGCGATCCGCACTTCCCGGAAGTCGTCGCCATGTCCCTCGGCAATCATACTCGCTTCCCGCTCATAGCCTTGGCCGCGCAGATATTTTGCAGCTGCGGCGCGGGCTGCCTCGATCTTGGCCACGTTTTTCACCATTCACTCCTTGCTGGGTCGCGGGACGACTGCGCCGTTTCAACGATGGGGCGGTATTTCGGCAGGGACTTTACCGTGACAACGAGAAACAATGAACTTACCCTTGTCTCGCTAATCATTCTGAGCCCCCACGCCTAGGCCGTGTTGACAAAAGACTTCAGCCATAGCCGCGTGGCGGCGAGGTTGAGGAAGCTCTCGAACGAGAGAAGTGTCTTGTCGTATCGGGTG
>NZ_JACHDA010000007.1 GCF_014207235.1 Sphingopyxis sp. JAI128
GACAAATCCCCGCGACCCATGACTGCCCCCCAAAAAGCAGTCTTGAATCAGAAGAAGGCCGGTTTGGGAATCCCTTTTGTCAACACGGCCTAATTAGACGGTTTTGAGCTTTGGGTAGGACCAAGTGAGACAGATGCTGACTGGTCGGTCAGGCCATCTGAACCTCAAACAACGATCATCCAGTTCTCATCTTCATCATCTTGGGTGCACCATTCTCCATTGCTCGCTACAGCGCGATATCGCTTCCGGTGGTACGCTGCCGTCCCTCGCTTCAAACTTGGGTGTCAGCTTTGGGGTGGTTAGCCGTCACAGCCAGCTCCCCCCTCGTCACTCCGGACTTGATCCGGGGTCCATGACTTCGACGCCGCGATGGATCCCGGATCAGGTCCGGGATGACGAAGCTAAATGAGCGCTCAGAATATTGCCGAACCGGGTTCGAAAACGGACCAGCGTCCAGCATGCTATCCCACGGCGTCGGCCACGTTCTTGGTTTCCACATTGTGATATTCGACGACGTTCGTGCGATTTGTTTCGCCTCCGCTGCACAAGCCTGCTTTCGCAACCTTTACTGCGGCCTGCGTCCGGTTGGCGACATCGAGGCGATTGAGCAAAGCGCGCACGCGGACTTTCACAGTGTTGACCGACGTGCGCTCCTCGCGTGCGATTTCCTTGTTGGACATGCCCGACCCCAGGTAACGCAGCAGCCGCCACTGCGAAGCGACCAATCCAGCATTCAAAATGTCGTTGCGTTCTTCAGAAAGGACGATGTCGTCGTGGTCGTCCAGACGCACCTCATGACCATGCGCGGACAAGCCGACAAGATGAGTGAGCGCGTGGCGCGAGAGGTTCAGACCGGTCAACGACATTCGCGCCTTCAGGTCCATCAACCGTGCCAGCAGCGGCGAATTGTGCCGGTCGCTCATCAAGATCCAGTGCGATTTCCGAAACGCCTCCGCGTTGGCAGCATCGCGTTGGATATCCTCGCCGTCATTGCCCGTGTCGACATAGATCACGATATCGGGGTCGAAGTTCAGCTCATCGCGCAAATTCGATGAAAGGATCGCGGCGGCCGCGACAATCGCGCCCGAACGACAATCGATGGCATCGGTAACCGCTTCGCGTAGAAGCGTTTCGCGGCACAGGACGAGCACGGAGTAGGTCGAGTCTAACATAAAGCCCCTCAGCTTATCGATCCGGCTGGGCAAACTGCGACCCGAGAGGTTTGCGCCAGATAGTTGGAGGCGGCGCCCCTGCGCCTAAACCCCCACCACTTTGACCAATGACTTGGTCATTTGGGGGCGCCGTCTTCAAAACGAATCGGAATTGTTCGCCCCAACTTTACACTTTACGCGATGTTAACGGCGAATCAAGGTTGCACAGACAGCAGACCGAAGCCGTAGCGGGACGGCATTTCTGATTTCGGCTGTTTCGCGACGCTGACCATCAGGAATGGATTCCAGTGGCTGCACCACGCTTTGGGACAGCGCTGATATCTTAAGTTCTAAAATCCCCCCACTTGGATAAGAGCCGGCTTGCCGGCGTGCAAGCCTGCGCCATCAGCGTCCCGCAGCGAATCCCCTGTTCCGATTTCCGTACGATTCTGGCGCGTTTAACTTGCAAATTGAGAGGCAAGGTGGGGCGACCAATGACAATAAGACCCCGCGACGTCGCTTGGCTGGTTTCGGCCATGTCTCTCTTTTTGTTAAAAAATGAGGAAAGGACTTGATCATGAAAAATGCAATCTTCCTGGCAGCGCTTCCGCTCGCCCTGGCGGCGGTTCCTGCTGCGGCGCAGGATTCGGAAAGCTATGCCATCAACCTCAGCGGCTCGGTCGCCAGCAATTGCGAACTCGTCCCTGAAGGATCGGGTTCGTACAATGTCGATATGCTCGACACCGGCAACCAGGGATCGCTGACCATTCTCTATTCGTGCAACTCTCCCTACACGGTGTCGCTGACGTCCTTGAATGGCGGCATGGAGCATCAGGAAAGCAGCGGCGCGGTGAACATCGACTATGATGTCGAATCGATCGGCTTCGGCAACGCCGGCGGCGTATCGAGCGTCAATTCGGCCGCGATCACCAGCCCGACCGTCATCGGCACCAACAATGATTGGGAAAATATCCTGACCAATGGTGGCGTCCGTACCGGAAACCTCGACCTCAGCTTCGACAGCCTTTCCGAATATGCGGTTGCCGGGACGTACGAAGACACGCTGACCATCACGCTGGCAGCAAATTATTGACGGTCCCCCCGGCTTCATGGCGGACGACCCCCCATGAGGCACCCGGTGCAGGTTGGATGGGGCTTTGCTCCATCCGGCCTGTGCTGGCGTTTGCGGGATCGCCGATACGGGAGTTCATTTGGGTCCAATCATTTGGGGGGAGGCCGGTTTGTTCAGGAAAATCTTCGCGTTCATTGCGGGAGCCGCCATACTGGCGGTCGGGACGCTGGTTCCGTTGGGAGCCTATGACCTCACGCCGATTGTCGTTCAGCTGCGGCCGAGTGGCGCCGCGTCGGCCCAGCAGATGACGATTACAAATTCGCATGAACAGCCGATCGCGATCGAGGTGAAAGCGTACAAGCGCGAGCAGCTTGCCGACGGAACCGACCGGCTGGTGCTCGAAACGCAAGATATTCTCATCACGCCGCCGCAAATGGTGATTGCGCCCAAATCCAGCCAGACCTTCAAGGTTCGCTGGGTAGGCGATCCCAGCCCGGAACGCGAGCTTGCCTACCGCATCGTGACCACCCAACTGCCCATCAAATTCAAATCCCGGAAAACGGGCGACACGACCGCCAATGTGAGTCTGGCCTATCGTTACGAGGCGGCATTATATGTGACGCCGCCGGGCAAGGTTCCCGATGCGTCACTCGCTCAAATACAGGAAACGACCGACAGTAGCGGCCAGACATGGCTCGAGCTGTCGATCAAGAATGATGGTAGCGCGCGCGCGCTGATCGACAAACCCACGCTGCTATTGCATTCGGCCGGGGGGAGCAGCGTAACGCTGACCGGGGCGCAATTGGCGGAGCTTCAAAACCTCAATGTTCTGGCCGGCAGCGAGCGCAAGGTTCGCCTTCCCTGGCCAGACAACCTGCCGCGCGGCCCGGTCACCGGCGAGCTTCAGAAAACCTACACGATCTTAAAGTGAGCGGGGCGCGATGGAACGGCCATGGGCGCGCAATTCGAGCCAACAAGAACGCCATGGCGACCGGACCGGACATTCAGAGCGTCCGCAGGCGTCGTCGCAATCGCGATCGGCCTTTACGTCGGCCCGCTCCATGCTGCGGTGGCGGAGGTCGACCAGAGCATCTCTGAAGTTGGCGACGATCTGAAAGTCGATCCCGCCGATATCGCAGACGCCAGCGACGGCGACCTCGATGTCGATGCATCGACCGACGACATCTACCGCCAAGTGTTCGGCACCGAACGCCCGACGCTCGGTCTCGGCGACTATGCGGTACAGATTTCGAACATCTATGTCGGCGATTTTGCGATCTCGCCCGGCCCCGCCGACAGCGGCAGTATCGAGGCCCGTTTCGTACGCGAGACGCTGGTGCCATTGATAGTGAACGAAAAGCGCGCGGCCTTCGAGGCGCTGGCCGACAATGCGAAAATCGTAAGTTTCGATGCGCTGCGCGATGCGGGCATCCAACTGCAGTTCGACAATGCACGGCTGGTGCTGCAGATCGACATACCGAACGAAATGCGAGGCGTTTCCGACTTATATATCCGATCGATCCGCCGACGCGACGAGCTTCAACGCATACCGCAAAGTCGCGTTTCGGGCTATGTCTCCGGCCGTGTGGGGCTGACGTTCGTCGAAGACGCGACCAGCGATATCGAAGGCCATTATCGGACCGTCGCCGACGTGGATGTTGCCATGAACATCCACGGCATCGCCGCCGAAGCCGAGTTTCGCTACGATGATCGCGCGCAACGAAAATTCAGGCGCGGCGACGTGCGGCTGACCTATGACGACCGCGCTTCGCTCATCCGGTACGAGGTGGGCGATTTGACGATCGGGCGGCGTCCGTTTCAACTGGCGCCGCGAATGGCCGGGGTTTCGGCGTTTAGAAAATATACCATCAACCCCTATCTCGATATTCGCCCGTCTCCCGAACAACAGTTTCAGCTTGAACGGGATGCGCGGGTCCAGGTTTTCGTGAACGGCGTTCCCACCCGCAGCTTCGACCTGGGGAGCGGACGCTATAATCTGCGCGGTTTTCCCCTGGTTTCATCGGCGGCGAACGATGTCGAGTTGTTGATTACCTACGCCAGCGGCGAAACCGAGCGCCTGCTGTTCCCAGCCTTTTTCGATATCGACCTGCTGAAGCCGGGGTTGCTCGATTTTGCGGTGAATGCCGGGGTGCCATTTCGCGACGAAGGCGGCGTACGGCGATACGACACGGGCAATTACAACATGACCGGCTATGTCCGCTATGGGATTTCAGAGGCGCTGACCCTTGGAGCAAATTGGGAGGGCGACCGGTATTTCAGCAATGTCGGCGTGGAAACGCTCTGGGCAACCCGGTTCGGCACATTTGCTTTCAATCTCGCGACCGACGTTCGCGTTCCGGGATTGGACAGCGGACGCGCCTCGCTCCAATATCGCTGGCGCGAGGGCGATCCGGCGCGCGACCGGACAATCGATGCGTCGCTGACGATGACGGGGCGCAATTTCCGGACCCTCAACAATATTACCGGCGGCGATTTTGTCGCCAAGCTGGCGCGGTTCCGGATCAGCCAGCGCGTGAGTACGCGCGGCCGCGCCCAAATATACGGAGCCTATGAAGACTATCGCGGTTTTCGCGACAGCTACAGCGTCGGCGTCAACTATCTCCATCAATTTCGCTTCGGCAACCTGTCGGGAAGCGTCGAGTATCGACGTACATCGGAGAAATCGGGACTGGGTTTCAGCGTGGGGATGACCATACCCTTCGGGCGCGCGTCGCTGACGGCATCGTTCGACAGCCAGGACAATAATGCGCGCGTTTTCTATAATCAGGTCGGGGCGAATGGCATCGGCAGCATGTCGCTCAACGCGGCCATCGAACGGCGCGATGGCGCCGACCGACAATTTGTCCGCGCATCCTATTTCGGCAACCGGTTCGAGGCCACAGCCGAACAGACGGCGCGCAACTATTTCTCGGATGGCGGCCGCGACCTGCGGAGCGACCTGACTTTCGGTACGGCGCTGGTGATGGCCGACGGCCATTTCGCACTCAGTCGGCCAGTCACCAACAGCTTTGCGATATTCGACGCCGACAGCGCTGCGGGTGATCATCAATTGTTCGTTGAGCCGCGGGTCGGTTTCGGTTCGGCCGATGTGACCTATTCGGGGAAGAGCGGCGCGCTGGGTCCAGCGGTGGTCACAACACTTACCCCCTATTTCAATCGCGCGATCCAGGTCGACGCCCCCGATGCGCCGGCCGGCAGCTCACTGGGCGGCGAAGTGTTCGTTCTTAATCCCGGCTATCGCAGCGGCTATTATATTACGGTCGGCAATGACCGGAATGTCTCGATCGTCGGCAATTTGACCGACCGTGATGGCGATGTCCTTGCGTATGTCGCGGGAGAGGCGGTGCTGCTCGACGGGAATGCGGAGAGCGCGGAACCCGATGCCGACACGCATATTCCGTTGTTCACCAACGCGGCAGGGCGGTTTTTCGTCGAAGGGGTCGAAGCGGGAAAAAGCTATCGACTTATGATCGATGTCGACGGGCGGACGATCAGCGCAACCGTAGCCGTACCTGAAGATGCCGAAGGAATTTTCCGGCTCGATACGCCGATCCGCTTTGACATGGACGCGGCCCGCCGCAGCGAGGAGAATGAAAATGAATAATCGATCTTGGGGCCCTTTGGCGATTATCGCATTGTTCGCGGCCAGCGGCGACGCGGCGCGCGCGCAGGATGTCATCGATGGAAGCGGGGGGCCGTGCCGCCTCGATCTAAGCCTGGCGGGCGGCGTCGATTGGTTGGGACCAGTCGGCCGCGGTTACGACATATTTTCCAAAGCCGAATCCTATGAAAGCGTCACGGTCGAAATTCGGCATAGCGGGGCAGCCTGCCGCTTTTTCCTGACGGGTTTTGACCGGTCGGCGGGTGGCAGGCCTTCCCTTGCCAACGGATCGAATGAACTTGTCTATGACGTGCTGCCGACCGCAAACGGTCCCTCGCTCTTGAGCCCCGACTATTTCGGGTCGCAACAATCGAGGATCGAGGGAATGTTTCCCGCGGGTTCGAGCGTGCAAGTCGTCGCATTGCTCGTCGCGATCCCTGCCGGGCAAATCGTCCGTAGCGGGCGCTATCAGGGACAGGCGATGCTGCGTCTCTTTTCGGATATCGAAGGCAACCCTCAACTCCAGGGGGAAGCTCCGTTGACGATCACGACGCGCGTGCCGTCCGCACTCGTGGTCAATTCCCCGGATTTCGGCGGCGGGGCACGCGAGACCAATATCGACCTAGGCGATTTGAACGGCGCTGCGGAGCGCGAGGTGCAATTCGAGATGCGAGCCAACGCTGACGTCAATATGAGTTTTCATTCGGCAAGCGGCGGCGTCCTCTCGCATGCGAATGGCGCGCCCGGCGTTCGGTACGAAGTTCTGGTTCGCGGCGCACCCGTCGATATCGCATCGCGCGACATGGTGATGTTGCCGTTCCGACCCGACGGGCTGGATTATGATATTCCGGTGCAATTTCGCGTTCCAGGTCAAGGCGCAAGCCGCGCCGCCGGTCAATATCACGACACCTTGACGATCACATTCAATGTACCGTGACCGACGCGGAACGGGATAGGCGCCATTTGCTGCCAGTCGGGCAATTGCCCGCTATCGGCCGCTGACCCTGGCTCGCGGCGGAACGTCCGCTCTCCGTGGGAGAAGGCGGGTTGGGAGAAGGCGGGCGGCTGGGCGGATCATGTCGGCCAAGTCGAGGCCGGTTCCATATTTTACCGGTAGCGATGGAAATGCCGGGGCGGCTATGCTTTACTCGGCGCGCAATGGCCGAGCAGACACCCCGGTACAAGACCTATGACAGCCCCGCCGGCGGTTGGGGCGCGGCGGCGGCGACCGCGAAGGTACTGATGGAGCAGAGCGTCGTCGGCAAGGGCTCGCGCGCGCTGCTCGCGATGAACCAGCCCGGCGGCTTCAAATGCCCGAGCTGCGCCTTTCCCGACGCGACCTGCACCAAGAAGCTCGAATTCTGCGAAAATGGCGCGAAGGCGCTCGCGCACGAGGCGACCAAATTCCGCGTGACGCGGGACTTCTTCGCGCAGCATAGCGTCGCCGAGTTGATGGAACGGTCGGACTATTGGCTCGAAATGCAGGGCCGGCTGACCGAGCCGATGCGCTATGACGCGGCGACAGATCATTATGTGCCGGTGAGTTGGAACGACGCCTTTGCGCTGATCGGCGAGCATCTGCGCGCGCTCGATGATCCGAATCAGGCCGAATTCTACACGTCGGGCCGCACCGCGAACGAGACCGCCTTCCTCTATTCGATCTTCGTGCGCGAATATGGCACCAACAATTTCCCCGACTGTTCGAACATGTGCCACGAACCGACGAGCCGCGGGCTGCCGCACTCGATCGGGGTCGGCAAGGGCACGGTGATCCTCGACGATTTCGAGCATGCCGAGGCCATTTTCCTGATCGGGCACAACGCCGGCACAAATGCGCCGCGGATGATGACCCCGCTGGTCGAGGCCCGGGGACGCGGGGTGCCGATCGTCGCGGTCAACCCGATGCCCGAGCGCGCGCTGATCAAGTTCACCGAGCCGCAGGACATCGTCCAGATGGCGACCTTCGGTTCGACCGACATCACCAGCGAATTCGTGCATATCAAGGTCGGCGGCGATCTCGCGCTGCTGAAGGGCATGATGAAGATATTGTTCGAGCGCGAGGCCGCGGGCGAAACGGTGCTCGACCATGATTTCATCGCCGAACATACGTCGGGGTTCGATGCGCTGCGCGCCGATATCGAGGCGCTGGACTGGCCCGACCTTGTTGCAGCGGCGGGGATCGACGAGTCGCAGATCCGACGCTGCGCCGAAATCTATATCCGTTCGAACGCGACGCTCATCTGCTACGGCATGGGCGTGACGCAGCATCAGCGGGGGTCGGAGCTCGTCCAGCAGATCGCGAACCTGCTACTGCTCAAGGGCAATTTCGGCAAACCCGGCGCGGGCATTTCGCCGATCCGCGGCCATTCGAACGTGCAGGGCGACCGCACCGTCGGGATCGACGAAAAGCCGGGGGAGGAATATCTCGACCGCGTCCGCGACGTGTTCGGTTTCGAACCGCCGCGCGGCGAGGGCCATCATGCCGTCGAATCGGTGGAGGCGATGCTCGCGGGCACGGCCAAGGTCTTCATCGGGCTCGGCGGCAATTTCGTCCGGGCGGTGCCCGACACCGACCGTTCCTATGCCGCGATGCGAAAGCTCGACCTCACCGTCGGCATCGCGACCAAGCTCAACCGCGGGCACCTCGTCCATGGCAGGGACGCGCTGATCCTCCCCGTCGTCGCGCGCTCCGAACGGATCGAAACCGCGAAGGGCGAGCAGTTCGTGACGATCGAGGATTCGATGTCGAACGTCACCGCCTCGCGCGGCGTGCTCGACCCCGCGAGCCCGCACCTGCTGCCCGAGACCGAGATCGTCTGCCGCATGGCGATGGCGGCGCTGCCCGACAGCAAGGTCGACTGGGCGCGCTATATCGACGATTATGGCCTGATCCGCGACAAGATCGCCGAGGTCTATCCCGCGCTCTACGAGGGATTTTCGGAACGCATCAAGGCGCCGATGGGGTTTCACCTCGACATACCGCCGCGCCGCCGCGTCTGGGCAACGCCGAACGGCAAGGCGAATTTCCTCCTGCTGCCGGGGCTTGCGGTCAATGCGCCGGTCGCCGATCCCGACATGCTGCGGCTCGCCACCGTACGTTCGCACGACCAGTTCAACACGACGATCTATAGCTATAACGACCGATATCGCGGCGTGTATAACGACCGGATGGTGCTGTTCATGAACGCCGACGACATCGCGGCGCGCGGGCTGGAGGCAGGCGCGAAGGTCGCGCTCGAAACGATCGGAACCGACGGCATCGCGCGGCGCGTCGACGGGCTCACGATCATCGACTATCCGATGTCGCGCGGATCGGTCGCCGGCTATTATCCCGAACTCAACCCGTTGATGCCGCTTGGCCTCTACGACAAGACAAGCGGCTGCCCCGCGGCGAAGTCGACTCCGGTGCGCGTCGTCGCGATGCGCTAGCCCGACAGCCGGGCGAGGTCGGCGGGACTGTTGATATTGGGCGGCACGAAATCGCACGTCACCGCGCGCGCGCCGATCCGCCGGGCAAAGGCGCGCACCGCCAGGTCGCGTTCGTCCTCCAGCATCGCCTGCAGCGTCGCCAGCGCCGGAACCGGCCACAGCCCGATCACCGGCTGGCTGTCCAGAAAGGCGGGCGCGGGTTCGAGCAGCGCGCGGAGGTCGGCGGGCAGGCGCACGCAATCGACCGATATCGTCAGCAATTGATCGAAGCCTCCCTCCGCCGCGTGGCCAAGTGCGCCCGCAAAGGCGCCGAGCGGTCCCATGTCGGGGCGCGGCCAGTCGGCAATCCCGCCGTCGCGGCCGACGATGACCAGCGCGTCACAGTGCAGGGCCAGCGCCGCCAGCGCATGGTCGAGCAATGTTCGCCCGTCCAGCGTCGCGAGCGCCTTGTCCGACCCGAAGCGGCGCGACCGCCCGCCCGCAAGCACCGCGCCGAGCGTCCTCATCCGATCATCCCGTGCGGGTCGCTTACGACCAGCGCCGAATCCGTCCGCGCCAGCGCGACGAGCGTCAGTCCCGCCGCCGCCCCGCGCTCCGCCGCAAGGCTCGTCGGCGCCGAAATGGTGACGAGCATCGGGCACCCCGCGCGCACCGTCTTTTCGACGAGTTCGTAACTGCATCGCGCCGACAAGAGGATAAAGCCCGCCCCCGGATCGACACCCGCGCGCGCCAGCGCGCCGATCAATTTATCGAGCGCATTGTGCCGCCCGACGTCCTCGCGCACGAGCCGGATCGCGCCGTCGGGCGAACAGAAAGCCGCGGCATGGACCGCGCCCGTCGCGCGGGCGAGCGGCTGGTGATCGCCGAGCGCCGCCAGCGCCGCCGCGATGGCGGCGCGGTCCGTGGCGATCCGGGCCGTGACGGCGGGCAGGGGGCGCAGCACCTCCTCGATATTCTCGATCCCGCAGAGGCCGCAGCTGCTCTCGCTCACCCGCTTGCGCGCGCGGTCCAGCGCGATGGCGTTCCGTTCGGGCGGCAGCCATATGCGCAGCGCCCAGCCGCCCTCGACAGGATGGATATCGACGCGGCCGATCTGGCCCGGCGCCTCGATCAGTCCCTCGCCGAGTGCGAAACCGACCGCATAATCCTCGAGATCGGCGGGGGTCGCCATCATCACCGCATAGCCGATGCCGCCGACCTCGACCGACACCGGCGCCTCGACGGCGATGCTCCGCGTCAGCTCCGCATCGCCGGGTTCGGCAAGGCCCAGGCGGCGGAGGGGGAAGGCGATCATTTCGCTGCTCATGCCTGCACGATAGCCCATCGGTATCGGCTTGTCGCGACCGCGTCGCGGCTGTGGCAGCATGGGGGCGGGCTTGCCGCCGCCTGCGACGCTGTCCAAAAGTCAGTAAAAGTCAGCCCTGTGCGCCGCCCGATTGGCGGCCGCGGGGATGCGGGGCGCGCCCGGCCGCGATCACATGAAAGAGCCGGAATGAAGGCTGGCATAGCCGGATATTGTAGGAAAGGCCTTTTTGCAGACGCCGGCTTTGGGCTGGATTCCAGCCGCTCCCCTTTTCCGTTCGCATCGAGCGAAGTCGAGACACCCGTCGCTGTGGCGCCTGGCCCGATGGGCATCGCGACCTTGCTCGATGCGAACGGGTTAGGGAGGAGCGGCGGTCGATAGCTGTCTTCCTCCAGAAGCGCGCCCCATCCTGTTCGGGCGGAATCTTTAATTGCAAATGACTCGCAATAACATATAAGCGCGCCCGCGCCGCGTCGTGCGTGCGCTGGAAAGGGATGCAATGTACGCCTTTGTCGATCGACCGGTCGAAAGCCTCTGCAACGGCGGGCGTTTCCTGCTGTGGGCGATGCGCGCGTGGGTTTCGGCGGCCGAGCGCGGCCAATGTCCGCCGGAGAGACTTTACCGCGGGTTTTCTGCGGTCGAGGCGCTGGGCGCGCTGCCCGATTTCCATATCGCGATGGCGCTGCTTGCCGGCGATGCGGTGGAAACGCTGGCGCTCGCGCCGATGCCATGCCTCCAGATTTCAGAGGATGAAGCAATTCTGCTTGGACTCTGGCGCGATTTTTCGCTTGAGAGCACCGCAAATGCCCATGCGACGCTGGCCCTGCTGGCCGCGGAACACCGCGTCGGCGCGATCGCGAGGGCTATGGGCGCCGCGGCCCATCGGCTGATCGCAGCGGGATTCGACATGCCGTCCCTCGCGGCCGGCACCACGACATATCAGGAAAGTCCAAGTGATGAGTGACCGTATTGCCGAAGCCGCAAAGCTCGCCCCCTCCGCCTCGCTGACGGTCGAAGAGGTGCGTTCGGTGCGCCACTGGAACGAGCATCTGTTCAGTTTCACCATCACGCGTCCGCCCAGCTTTCGTTTCCGTTCGGGCGAGTTCGTGATGATCGGCCTGCCCGGCGAGGGGCGCCCGCTGCTGCGCGCCTATTCGATCGCCAGCCCCGCTTATGCCGACGAGCTGGAATTCCTGTCGATCAAGGTGCCCGACGGCCCGCTGACCTCGCGGCTCCAGCTGATCCAGCCGGGCGACCCCGTCTATCTCGGCCGCAAGCCGACAGGGACGCTCGTCGCCGACGCGCTGCTGCCGGGCAAGCGGCTGTTCATGCTCTCGACCGGCACCGGGCTCGCGCCCTTCCTCAGCCTGGCGCGCGACCCGGACATCTATGAGCGGTTCAACCAGATCGTCATCGTGCATTGCGTGCGGCAAGTCAGCGACCTGGCCTTCCGCGACGAGCTGGAAAGCCAGCTCGCGGGCGATCCGCTGGTGCAGGACCAGGCGTTGCTGCAATTTCATTATCTGCCGACGGTGACGCGCGAGCCGTTCCGGACGACGGGTCGTATCGACGCGCTGATCGACGATGGGTCGCTCTTTGGCCACCCGCTCACCGGACCGACCGAGCTCGATCCCGAAAGCGACCGCATCATGATGTGCGGCAGCATGGCAATGATCCGCGACTTGCAGGCCCGCTTCGAGGAACTGGGCTTCAAGGAAGGGTCGAACGCGTCGCCGGGCGATTTCGTGATCGAGCGCGCATTCGTGGGCTGAGACCAGATCCCGTCAAGGCTTGTCGGCGTAGGCCTTCACCAGATCGAACATATAGTCGCGCCCGACATAGACCGAGCGGACTTCCATGCGTTCGTTGAGGCCGTGCGCGCCATTGCCATCGGGGTCGCCCCACATGCCGGGGATGCCATAGGTCGGGATGCCGACCGCGCCGAGGAAGGTGGCGTCGGTATAGCCGTTCGCCATCGACGGGATGACCTTCAGCCCCGGCCAATATTCGTCGACGAGTGTTTGCATCGGGCCGATGATTTTCGGGTCGAGCGGCGGCGCGGGCGGCGCGGGACGCTTGGGGGGCAATTGAGTGATCGTCACGCCGGGGTTGCCGATCACGCGCGCGAGTTCGTCCCGGATCGATTCGATGCTGTGCCCTGGAAATATGCGGCAGTTGATGTTCGCGCCCGCGCGCTGCGGCAGGGCGTTGGGGGCGTGGCCGCCGTCGAGCAGGGTCGCGACGCAGGTGGTGCGCAAATTGCTGTGGAGGAACGGGTCCTTGCCCACGATTGCCTCGGCCGCCTTGTCGGCGGGGTTTTTCGACAGCGCCACCATCGCCGCGCCCGTTTCGTCGCCGCGTGCCGCACCCGCTTCGGCAAAGAAGCGCCGCGTCGTGTCGGTCATCTCGACGGGGAATTCATGTTCCTCGATCTTGGTGATCGCGCGCGCGAGTTCGTAGATCGCATTGTCGGGCACCGGCGCCGAGCTGTGGCCGCCGGGGTTGCGCGTTTCGAGGCGGAAATTGGCGAAGGTCTTTTCGCCGACCTGCACCGACTGTCCCAGCATCTTGCCCTTGCCGTCGCTGTCGCCGCCGCCGCCTTCGTTCAAGGCAAATTCGGCGTCGATCAATTCGCGCCTGTTCGCGGCGAGCCATTCGACTCCGTTGAACGCGCCGTTGGTTTCCTCGCCGCAGGTCAGCGCCATCTTCACGGCGCGTTTGGGCTTGTAGCCCGCCTGCTGGAAGCGGATGAGCGTATCGACCCACACCGCCGCCTGCGCCTTGTCGTCGGCGGTGCCGCGACCATAGAAATAGCCATTTTCCTCGACCATCACAAAGGGATCGCGTTCCCAGTCGGCGCGCTTCGCCTCGACGACGTCGATATGCGCGACGAGCAGGATCGGCTTCGCGGTCTTGCTAGTGCCCGGATAGATGGCGACAAGGCCGCCTTCCTTCGGATTTTCGGGGGTCGCGAAGAGGGTAAGCTGGCTGCCGGGAATGCCCGCCGCCTTCAGCCGCGCCGCCATGCGTTCGGCGGCCAGCGTGCAGCTGCCCGACGACAGCGTCGTGTTGGTTTCGACCAGTTCCTTGTAGATTTCGCGAAAGGCAAGCTGGTCGGGGCGCGGCTGGACCTCGGCGGCGGTCGCGGGCGCCGCAAGCAGCAAGGCGGACGTCAGCAGCGCGGAAAATTTCCTCATCGATATTCCCCCATTTGGTTGTTGCTAGGGAGCAGAAAGATGGCGCTGCGGCAAGCCGCGATGCGCGCCCCCTTGCGCAGCGAAGGGCTTTGGCCCAATCCGGGCGGGGGAGAGGAGCCACAGTGACCAAGATCGATGACGACCCGCCGGGGTTGGTGGCGCGCGGCGTGCGCCGGTTGTTGCTCCTGCTCTACCGGATGCGCGGATGGAAGGCCGAAGGCGTCGTGCCCGAGCCGCGGCGGTTCGTGCTGATCGCCGCGCCGCACACGAGCAATTGGGACTTCGTCAATTTCCTGGGGCTCGCCGGCGACCTTGGGCTGAAACCGCATTTCATGGGGAAATTGTCGCTGTTCCGTTGGCCGCTCGCGCGGTTCATGAAACAGATGGGCGGCATCGCCATCGACCGGCGCGGCGGGACCAATGTCGTGCAGCAGATGGTCGATGAGTTCGCGCGGCGCGCCGAATTCATTCTGACCGTCGCGCCCGAAGGGACGCGCGGCAAGACGAAGAAATGGCGCACCGGATTCTACCAGATCGCAATGGCGGCGAAGGTGCCGATGGTCGTCGGCATCATGGATTATGGACGCAAGACCGGCGGGCTCGGCCCATCGATCTGGCCCAGCGGCGACTTTCGCGCCGACATGTTGAAGGTGCTGGAAATCTACAAGGGCTGCATCCCCAAATTTCCCGAGCGCGCCGTGCAGTCGATCGATGATATAGTCGGAGCCGACGAGGAACGGGATATGCGCGCATGAGTGACGTCCTATTGCTGCTTGCGACCAATTTCGCCGGATTGATCGGCGTCATCCTGATCCTGTGGGGTATCGCGGTCGTCATCCGCGACGTGTCGTTCATCGATGCCTTCTGGGCGTTCGGCATGGTGCTGCTCGCATGGGGCGCTGCATGGCAGGCGGGGTTCGACGCGCCGCATGCGACGCTGCTGCTGGGCCTCACGACCTTGTGGGGGCTGAGGCTCGCGGTCCACCTGACCCTACGCTGGGCGCGCGAAGGCGAGGATCCGCGCTACCGCAAGATCCTCGCGCACACGATGGAGAAGCGGAAATGGAGCTGGGCGAAGGCGGCGCTGCTCACCGTGTTTCTGACGCAGGCGCCGCTGCTGTTCGTCACCTGCCTGCCCGCGCAGATCGGCATCTGGGCGAGCGCCCGTGCGCCGCTGGAAAGCGTGGGGATCATCGGCTGGGTCGGCGCTGCCGCCGCGCTGATCGGCATCGCGTTCGAAAGCATCGGCGATGCGCAGCTCGATGCGTTTCGCAAGAATCCGGCGAACAAGGGCCGGGTGCTCGACACCGGCCTGTGGCGCTACACGCGCCACCCCAATTATTTCGGCGACGCGCTGGCCTGGTGGGGCATCTGGCTCGTCGTCCTCGACCTTGGCTCGGGGCCGGCGCTCGCGAGCCTGATCGGGCCGGTCTTCCTGACCTTCACGCTCACCAAATGGTCGGGCAAGGCGTTGCTGGAGAAGGGACTGCACAAGACGCGGCCAGATTATGCCGCCTATGTCGCGCGAACGTCCGGATTCATCCCATGGCCGCCAAAGACCAAGGCTTAGGTGGCGAGGAACGCCCCGCCGACGTATCGGCGCTGGGCGACGCGCCGCGCATCCGCGCGATCCTGACCGCGGCTGCGCGCGAGGGGCGCAGCGTCAGCTATTCGGAGCTGCTCGGCGATTTGGGCTTTCGTTTCACCCGGCCCAAGATGCGCGCGGTCTGCCGCACGCTCGAGGAGGTCGACCGCCTCTGCGCGCTGGACGGCGAACCCGACATGGCGGTGCTGGTGGTGCGCGAAAGCGACCGGCTGCCCGGACAGGGCTGGTGGGTTGGCGGAACGGCGCTTTTGCTTGGCTATGACGGGCCGTGGGAGGGCGCCGCGGCGGCACGGTTCATTCGCGAGCAACAGCAGGCGGTGTTCGATTATTGGGCGGGGCGATAGGCCGCTTCCGACGGGTTGCGGAGGTTCGAGGAACGCGCATCTGTCGCGACAATAATCGCTTGTTATCAATTCCTCGCTTAAACTGACTCGATGTGCGAGCCCACGTCCTCATTCCAGCGAGAAACTCCCGAATGGAAGGTCTGTCGGCACCTAATCCGGCTACTGTTAGAGCTGGATAACAACACACTTGAGGCTTTTGACGATGACGGCCGCTTGGGGTTCTATTCGGAGTTCAGCCACGATCAGAGCCCAATGAATTTTCTTGTCGACCTAGGAGTATTGGAGGGTGGTTGGGTTCGATGGAGATTAATGGAGCCGGACTTCGACCGTTGCGCTGATATACTGCATCAGTCGGCACCGTTTGATGGTGTTCTTCGCGCGTTGGTTTCGACAACGATTTACAATAATCTTCTGTCAGAAACGCCTCAGCCGTTCGAGCTACCCTTGGGTGCTCCATCATTTGGGAAACCCATAATCGGTCCGATTTTGGATAATTTGAAATCGCTAATGAGCGAGCTTGTCACGCTCGGATATGCGCGCCGAATTAATGGGCAAAATAGGGATGGTGAGCTCTATTGGTGGACGGCCCGGATGGAGCCTGCATTAATCGCTAATTATGCGCGCGGCTGGAATACGAACTGAACCGGCCCCAACGGCAGCTTCCCACCCCAAAGCGGAAATTAGCTTATTTCTTCAGCCCGATCTCACGTAGCCGTTCCTGCAGATAGTCGTCGGCGGTGATCGGCGTCGGGTAGAGGTTGGGATGTGCGGCGTCGATGCAGCTTTCGAGCGTCTCGATCGGATAGTCCGAACGGAAATGCAGGAAGAAGGGCATCGAGTAACGCGCGACGCTGGCGCGGCCTTCGTCGGGGTTGCGGACGCGGTGCGTGGTCGAGGGCAGCTTGTTGTTGGTCAGCCGCTGGAGCATGTCGCCGACATTGACCGCCATCGCGCCCGGCGGCGGCGAGACGGGAAGCCAGCTGCCGTCCTTGTCGAGGATTTCGAGGCCCGCTTCCTCGGCGCCAAGCAGCAGGGTGATCGTGTTGATATCCTCATGCGCTTCGGCGCGGATGCCCTTCGCGGGGGCTTCGACCGGCGGGTAATGGAGCAGGCGCATCACGCTGTTGCCGTCCTTCACCGTGTCGTCGAAGAAATCGGGGGCGAGGCCGAGGTAGCGCGCGATGCCCGAGAGCAGGCGCCCGCCCACACGGTCGAATTCGGCGAAGAGCTTGTCATAGGCGGTGCGAAAGCCCGCGACCTCGGCTGGCCAGACATTGTTCGGCTGCTGCGCGGCGAGAGGGTGGCCGGGGGGCAGGTCGCGGCCGACGTGCCAGAACTCCTTGAGGTCGACTTCCTTCGCGCCCTTGGCGATTTCGGTTCCGAAGGGGGTATAGCCGCGCGCGCCGCCGCCGCCGGGGATGTGATAGGCGCGCTTGACCTCCTCGGGCAGCGCGAAAAATTCCTTCGCCTTGGCCCAGGCTTCGTCGATCAGACGGGGGTCGATGCCATGGTCGGTGATCATCGCGAAGCCGAAGCGTTCGAACGATGCCCCGAAATCCCTCGCGAACTGGTCGGCGGGAAGCGACATCGAAATGACGGGTACGGCAGCGGTCATGAAAAATGCATCCATTCGATAAGGGCGGCACCCTTCGGGGCGCATATGAGTCGCGATTTAGGCGCTGCGGCGCGCGGGTTAAAGGGAAAAAGGCGGTTTCGCCACGTGCGTGGCTCGGCTAAGCCCGTGGCCATGGCAAAGCAATATTGGCTGATGAAATCCGAACCCGACGCTTATGCGTGGGACCAGCTTGTGCGTGAAGGCAAGGGCATGTGGGACGGCGTGCGCAACCACACCGCGAAGCTCAACATGATGGCGATGAAGAAGGGCGACGAGGCGCTCTTCTATCACAGCAATATCGGCAAGGAATGCGTCGGGATCATGGAGATCGTCGAGGAGCATTCGCCCGACCCGACCGCCGACGAGGGATCGCCCTGGGTGATCGTGCGCGTCGCCCCCGTGCGTGCGCTCAAGCATCCGGTGACGCTCGCGGCGATCAAGGCCGATCCCAAGCTCGCCGACATGGATCTGATCCGGCAATCGCGGCTGTCAGTCGGGCGCGTCACCCCCGCCGAGTGGAAACATATATTGAAAAAGTCGGAAAAGCCCGCGGACTGAACCCGCTCGCGCTTATTTCGCCAGCTTGGCCTTGAGATGGTCGGCGACCGAGGCGTGCAGCGGATTGACGAACTCGCAGCCGTAATTGTTGCCGTCCTGGCGGCGCACGACGGCCTGGACCGGTTGCAGCCCCGGCAGGTTCACCCAGATATGCTTGCCGATCGCCTGGCGCGAAAAGGTGAACATGCGAAAGCCGTTCGCCGACAGGTCGAACAGTTCGGCATCGAACGGATTGGAGCCGGCTTCGCGAAAGCGGGCGCGTCCGTCGATCGACGCGCGTTCGTCGCGTCGCGCCGACGCGGGCGCTTTCGTGGTTTCGAGGGTGCGATTTCCCAACATTCCTATGGTCCCGGCAATGCTCTTGATTCGCCCGTTCTTACGCCGCCGTTGGTTACCCCAAAGTGAAGGAATATGGTGAAATTCTCCTATAGCGGCGGCAGGTCGCCGACCGCCATCAAATGGCTGGGAAAGGGGACGACAAGCTGGGCCGCATCGCGCCATTCGGCAGTCAGCCAGCGCTCATGATCCTCGTCATGCAGGATCAGCGGCATCGCGCCGGGACCGAGGCGATCGAGCAGGCCGTTCGGATCGGTCGTCAGCATTGCGAAGCCCGGCCAATCTTCATTCTGGCGCTGGATGCCGGCGAAGGCGAATATCGCCCGGCCCGTAACCGATGCCCAGCGCTGGCGCCGCGCCCCCGCCGGTCCCGACCACAGGGCAAAGCTTGTCGCCGGGATCAGGCAACGCAGTTCGGGATGGCGCAGCGTGCCGATCCAGAAGGGGCTCGCGAGGTTGCGGACGGTGGCGACGGGCTCGACGCCCTGCGGCGGGGGCGGGACCCCCCACAGTTTCGGCCGCAGGTAGCGGCGCGAGCCGCCGCGGCTGTCGGGGACGATGACCGGGGCGGGACGCCCGGGCGCGACATAGTCGCCCGTCCACGGATCGTCGCCCGCATCGACGCCAAAGGCCGCAGCGACCGCGCGCGCCGGGGCATCGAGACGATAGAGGTTCATGCGGCTTGATCGCCGCGCGGCATCGGGCTGTCAATCGGCGCGGCGCGGCGGTTTTACTTGTCCCAGGGAGACTTGTCGGAGTCCGGTTCGGTTTCGCTGAAGCTGCCGCCTTCGGCGGCGCGGTCGGCCGCGACCATCACGCCCGCGCCCATCATGCTGCACCCGACAAAGCCGAGGATCGTCAGGCATCCGAGGCCCATCAGGATCGATTTCACCACTTCGGCCATCGCGCTGCTCCGTCGTTGTTCCGGCGGCAGGGATAAGAGGCGTGTGTGAAAATCGCGTTTACTGATCGGTCCTTACGCGGCCGCGGCCCGCCTTGATGCTGCTGCGCGCTTTCTTGCTATCGACGCGGCGGGCCTTGGCGGCCTTGCTCGGCTTGGTCTTGATTCGCTTTTCGGGACGCACGAGCGCGGCATCGATCAGCTCGTTCAGCCGCGCGCGGGCGTCGGCGCGGTTCGCTTCCTGGGTGCGGAAGCTGCGCGCAAGGATGACAAGCTCGCCCGCCGCGGTCATCCTGCTTCCCGCAAGCATCTTGAGGCGGCGATAGGCGTCGGGCGCGAGGCCGAGCGCGAACACATCGACGCGCAGCTGGCACGCGGTCGCGACTTTGTTGACGTTCTGGCCGCCCGGACCCGACCCGGCGAGAAACTTCTCGCTGATCGCGCTCTCGGGGATATCAGCCACGCGTGGGCTCCGCTCCCTCCGGCGCGGCAAAGCCCAGCGCGACGAAGCGGTCGGGGAAGGGAGCCTCGGCAATTACTGGCGGCTTGACGTCACGTTTTACCACCAGCCGTTCGGCGTGGAGCAGGGTGCGGGTTTTGGTGCCGCCGCGGCCATAGACGGGGTCGCCGACCAGCGGAAAGCCCAGCCCTTCGAGCGCGTGGACGCGCAGCTGGTGGGTGCGGCCGGTTTCGGGGCGAAAGCGCAGCAGGCTGCGGCCATCGACGACGCTCAGCTTTTCCCAATGCGAAATCGACGGTTTGCCTTTCGGGTCGCCGACCATCCGCCAGCCTTCCTCGGCGGTCGACACCTTGCTCAGAGGCAGGTTGATCGTGCCGCTGTCCGCATCGGGCACACCATCGACGATCGCGAGATATTGTTTTTCCACTTCGCGATCCTCGAACGCGCGGGTGAAACGCCCATGCGCCTTGGGATTGCGCGCCAGCAGCAGGCAGCCCGAGGTGTCGCGGTCGAGCCGATGGACCGCGAGCGGCCAGCGCTTGAAGCCGAACCGCAGGCTGTCGAGATGGTTTTCGAGGCTGAGGCTGCCGTCGCGCGGCGCGTCGACGGGAAGCCCCGCGGGCTTGTCGATGACGAGCGCCTCGCCGTCGAGGAAAAGGACATGATCTGAAAGGAGCATGGCGCGCTATAGGCGGGCCCGCGTTCAGTCGAAAGCGTAAACGTCGAACGTCGCGGAATCGGGGGTCGGCGATGCCTTGGCGGCTTAGGGGTGGTTAGCGGACATTCGTCTGTCGGTTTACGTTTGCGACCGCATCATCGATTTTAGCCATTTTTGACGTCGCAACGATAATCGTAGCGATTGGACAATTTATTGGTTGCGCCCTCATAATAGATAAACGCCGCTTTCTCATCCCAGTCGAGAATGCCGTTCTCATTTAGCGTGGCAATCCGCAGATCCTTCGTTTCGTTCGGGTAGCGAGCTCGATAGAGATGAAGCCCTCGCACTTTGTTCGTGGGCAACAGAAATACAGCACCCTCCAACCGTTGAGCGCCGCCTTCATACGTGGCTGTGCCGCTAGCATGCCAAAGTTCAGTCCCATCTTGTAAATATTTGCCAGTCAATCCTGCCTTAAAATCAACTTCCCTCGGTCTGTCCTTTGAATTTGGAATCGGGACCGAATGACCTTGTTGCAGCGCATTGAAAACGCAATGTAATTGGGCAGTTTCTGAGGCTGGTGAGGGTGGAAAAAGGTATCTCCCTCCCCAAAAAATCAACACCACGATTGCACCTAAGATCACGTATCTTGACAGTGCTTTCACCCTATAATTCCTCGAAGCTATCGCGCAGATATTTTAAACGAGACAGAGATTCCCCGATGTCCTTATCATGGCGTTGGATTTGGATGTCCACTATTGGTCGCTAATTGACATCGCGCTACGCGCTCAGCGGCGGTTCGCCCCTGCAACCAACCCGGCGGGAACGGTCCACGCCGGGCTGGAGCCACGCGCCGTCACTCGCGAGCCATGCGAAAGGAAAGGGCTCGGGAGACGGCGCCTCGGTTCAGGCTGCCTGCTTCAGTTCGCCGATCGCGGCGGTTGCGCGATTGAGCGCTTCGCCGTCCATCATCTGCCGATCGGCGGCGATGATCGTGACGTCGGTGAGGCCGACGAACCCGAGGACATGACGCAGATAGCCGGTCGCGAAATCATAATCGCTGCCGACCGGCACGCCGCCTGAGGCGACGACCAGATAGACCTTTTTGCCCTTCAGCAGGCCTTCGGGTCCGGTTTCGGTGTAGCGGAAGGTGCGGCGGGCGCGGGCGATCAGGTCGATCCAGGCCTTCAGCGAAGCGGGGATCGCGAAATTATAGACGGGCACGCCGATGACGATCATGTCGGCGGCTTCGAGTTCGGCGATCAGTTCGTCCGAGCCGGCGAGCAGCGCCTTTTGTTCGTCGCTGCGATCGGCTTCGTCGGTGAAATTGGCGCCGACCCAGCCTTCGGTGAGCAGCGCGGGCGGGGTGAGCGCGAGGTCGCGGTGCACGACATTGGCGCCATAGCCCTGCGAAATCAGCTGGTCGACAAGTTGGGCCGACAGCTGGCGCGTGGTCGAACCATCGTTGCGGGCGCTGGCATCGATACGAAGAATATTGGTCATGGCATTACTCCTTGGCTTTGACGGGAGGGGAGAGGCAGGGTGCCGCGAGCCATCCGTTTCCGGGGAGGCTCGCGGCGGGGTGGCCGCCGCCGGGGGAGGGGGAGGGCGGCGGCCCGGGGGCTGTTTAGAGGCTGTCCACGAGCACCAGTTCGGCATCGTCGATGGCCTCGACCTTGATCGTGCCGACATCGCGGAGCGCGATGCCGTCGCGAGGGTCGGCGTCCGCGCCATTGACCCGGATGCGTCCCTTGGCGGCGACGAGATAGGCGTGGCGTCCGCCTTCGAGGTCGTAGGAGACGCTCTCGCCGGCGTTTACCGTCGCCGCGGCGACGCGGGCGTTGGCGCGGATCGGCAGTGCATCATCGTCGCCCTCGATCCCGCTTGCGAGCGTCACGAACTGGCCCGAGCGATCATTCTTGGGAAACTGGCGCGCGCCCCAGCCGGGATTGCCGCCGTCCCGGTCGGGCATGATCCAGATCTGGAACAGCGTCGTTTCCTCATCCTCGAGGTTGAACTCGCTGTGCGTGACGCCGGTGCCCGCGCTCATCACCTGGACGTCGCCCGCTGCGGTGCGGCCGCTGTTGCCCATGCTGTCGCGGTGCGTGATCGCCCCGGTGCGGACATAGGTAATGATCTCCATGTCGCGGTGCGGGTGCGGCGGGAAACCCGACTGGGCGGCGATGGCGTCGTCGTTCCAGACGCGCAGCGCGCCCCAGCCCATCCGGTCGGGCTCGTAATAATTGGCGAAAGAAAAATGATGACGGGCGTCGAGCCAGCCATGGTCGGCGTGGCCCAGCGTGTCGAATTTGCGAATGTCGATCATCGGCCTTGTCCTTTCTTTGGTAGCCGCCCTGAGCCTTGGAGCCTGGCGGCGTTCATCTGTTGAAGACAAAATAGGCGCTTGGATCGTTTCGAAAATAGCGTAGATGGAAAACCATCGTTTCCAATCATGAGGTGTTCGTGGCGCTTCCCGATTATGAAGGCTGGGCCTGTTTCGTGGCCGTCGCCGATGGTGGCAGCTTTACCGCGGCGGCCGCCGCGCTCGGCCTGTCGAAGGCGAGCGTGTCGAAGGCGGTGACGCGGCTCGAGGCGTCGCTGGGTATCACGCTGCTGCACCGGAGCTCGCGCGTCGTCGCCGTGTCGACCGCGGGCGCGGGGCTGCTCGACGAGGCGCGGGCGATGGTCGCCGCGGCGACCGCGGCGACCGAGGCGGCGCGCGGCGACCGCGTCGACCTGGCGGGGCCGATCCGCCTCGCCGCGCCGATGAGCTTCGGGATCAAGGTGCTCGGCCCGCCCCTGGCAGCGTTCCTCGAACGGCATCCGGCGGTCGAGATCGAGGTGCTGCTGAGCGACGCGCGCAACGATCCGGTGGCCGAGGGGATCGACCTGACGCTGCGCATATCGCCGCTCGCCGATTCGAGCCTGCTCGCCCGCACGATCGCGCCGGTGACGGCGTCGGTGATCGCGAGCCCGGCCTATCTGGAGAAGCATGGAGAGCCGAAGCATCCGCTCGACCTCGCCGGCCACCGGCTGATCGGCTATGGTCACCGCCAGCGCGCGATGCCCCTCCATTTCCATCGCAAGGACGAGGAGGCGACCGTGCTGCCCACGGGGCCGCTGTTCGCAAACAACGGCGATGTCATGGTTCCGTTGATCGTCGCCGGGGTCGGGATTGCGGTGCTGCCGGACTTCATCGCCGCCGAAGCGCTGGCCTCGGGCGCGGTCGTCCCGATCCTGACCGACTGGTCGCTGCCGCAGTCGCACCTCCACTTGCTGTCGCCGCCGTCGCGGCTGCGTCCGGCGCGCGTCCGCGCGCTGTCGGACCATCTGGTCGATACGCTGAAAACGTCCTGTACCGGGGCACACGACCGATATCTGGCGCTTCACCATGATCCCAAAATGCCCTGACCGACTGTTGCAAATAGAGCGCGACTCGCGGACTTCTGCGGGTTAAATCAAAATTAACCTTTTCCCTTCATTAGTTTCGTGGTTAATGTTCCGGCAGTCCTGCAACGGGGGTTGATCGGTGACATCCCTGATAGTCATGCGATCGGTTCGCGGGATTATCGTGGGAACAATCAAGGGGTGCCCAATGCGCGTACTGCTGATCGAGGACGAGCCGACGACCGCGAAAGCGATCGACACGATGCTCACGACCGAAGGCTTCAACGTCTATACCACCGATCTGGGTGAGGAAGGCTTGGACCTGGGTAAGCTCTATGATTACGACATCATCCTGCTCGACCTGAACCTGCCCGACATGCACGGCTATGACGTGTTGAAAAAGCTCCGCACCGCCAAGGTGCAGACGCCGGTGCTGATCCTGTCGGGCGTTTCGGAAATGGATTCGAAGGTGCGCTCGTTCGGCTTTGGCGCCGACGATTATGTCACCAAGCCGTTCCACCGCGACGAACTGGTCGCCCGCATCCACGCGGTCGTCCGCCGCTCGAAAGGCCACAGCCAGAGCGTGATCAAGACGGGCAAGCTGGCGGTCAACCTCGACACCAAGACGGTCGAGGTCGATACCACGCGCGTACATCTGACCGGCAAGGAATATCAGATGCTCGAGCTGCTGAGCCTCCGCAAGGGCACGACGCTGACCAAGGAAATGTTCCTCAACCACCTTTACGGCGGGATGGACGAGCCCGAACTGAAGATCATCGACGTCTTCATCTGCAAGCTGCGCAAGAAACTCGCGCTGGCTTGCGGCGGCGAAAATTATATCGAAACGGTCTGGGGCCGCGGTTACGTCCTTCGCGATATCGACGACGAAGGCAATGAGGTGCGCCGCGTCGCCTGACGCGGAACATTTCACATAAGCTTACCGAGGGAAGCCGGCGCGGAGCGATCCGCGCCGGTTTTCCTTTGCGGGCCGTTGGTGTGCTACTGCGTCTTGTCGCGCCAGACGCTACGCCCGAAATGCGCGGGCTGTGCCGCGCCGAGGACAAGGCCCGGCCGACGCGCCGCGGCGGTCGGGGGCGGAATGATTTCGAATCCCGAAGCGACGGCATGCGATGCGGGCACGGCGCCGCCGTGCGCGGCGCGCAGCAGGCTGGTGTCGATCACGCGGTCGGTCTCGATCCCGAATTTCTTGTCGACGACCCAACGCACCGTGCCGAGCATCGGGTCGTGACCGGGCAGGAACAGGGTGATCCGTTCGCCGATATGCAAGAACGCGGGTCCCTGGCCGCCGATGCCGGTTTCGGAGACGTTGCGGATCGTGATGTCGAATTGCCCAAGTCGCGAGCAGGCGAGCGCCGCCTTCACCAGCCGCGACTGGCGCGGCTGACGCTTGTCGGAAGGGGGGGGAGAGGCCTGGGAAGCCTCGGGATTCGACATGCGCGACTCATCTCTGTCGCCCGACCCCCACGTCGACCGATTATTATGGTCCCGGTCCAACCGTAACCGGAGAAGGTAAATTTTCGTTATAAACGTTCGGTGACGATTGGGGCGCGGCGCGCTTTTGCGGCGCTGCCGCAATGCCGCCAGCCTATCCCGCGAGCGCGCTCGCGATCCGCGCGACGAGCGCCTCGGCGCCTGCCTGGTCGGCGGCGGTGAAGCGCGCGGGGCGCGGGCTGTCGAGGTCGAGCACGCCGACCAGCCGGTCGTCGGCGATCACCGGTACCACCAGTTCGCTGCGGCTGTCGGCGTCGCATGCGATATGCCCCGGAAAGGCGTGGACATCGTCGACGCGCTGGGTCGCGCGCAGCCGCGCGGCGGCGCCGCACACCCCTTTTTCGAGCGGGATGCGGATGCACGCCGCCTTGCCCTGAAACGGGCCCAGCACCAGTTCCGCCCCGTCGAACCGATAGAATCCCGCCCAGTTGAGGTCGGGGATTGCCTGCCAGACCAGCGCCGCGACATTCGCCATATTGGCGATGCCATCGGGCTCGCCCGCGACGAGCGCCGCCGCGGCGTCGCCCGCCTCGGCCCATAGTTCCGCGGGGTCGGTCGCGGCGAAGGAGAGGGCATAGCTCATTATTCGACGACCAGCCCGGTCCATTTGGCCGCAAACGCATATTTGTCGGCGGCCTCCGCGATGATCTTGTCGGTCGGCTTGCCGCTGCCGTGGCCGGCCCGCGTTTCGACGCGGATCAAATGCGGCTTGTCGCCCGCCTTCGCATGCTGGAGCGCGGCGGTATATTTGAAGCTGTGCCCCGGCACGACGCGGTCGTCGGTGTCGGCGGTGGTCACCAGCACCGCGGGATAGGCCGTGCCGTCCTTGATATTATGATAGGGCGAATAGGCGAGCAGGTTCTTGAAATCGGCTTCCTTCGACGGATAGCCATAATCGTCGACCCAATAGCGGCCCGCGGTGAAGCGGTCGAAGCGCAGCATGTCCATCACGCCAACCGCGGGCAGCGCCGCGGCGAACAGGTCGGGGCGCTGGTTGGTCACCGCGCCGACGAGCAGGCCGCCGTTCGACCCGCCCTCGATCGCGATCTGTCCCTTGCCCGCGATCCCCTCGGCGATCAGATATTCGCCCGCGGCGATGAAATCGTCGAAAACATTCTGCTTCTTGTCGAGCCGGCCCGCATCGTGCCACGCCTTGCCATATTCGCCGCCGCCGCGCAGATTCGCGATGGCGAGTACGCCGCCCTTGTCGACCCAGGCGAGCCGCGTGGGGGAGAAGCCCGGGGTCATCGACACGTTGAAGCCGCCATAGCCATAGAGCAGCGTCGGCGATCCCTTGCTGCGGTCGAGCCCCTTTTTCATCACGACGAACATCGGTACCTGGGTGCCGTCCTTCGATTTGTAGAATCGCTGCTCGACGCTGAAGTCATCGGGTTTGAAGGTCAGCTTGGGCTCGGCGAAAATCTCGCTCTTGCCCGTCGCGGTGTCGAAGCGGTAGATCGTCGTCGGCCGCGCGTAGCTGGAGAAGGCATAGAAGGTTTCGGGATCGCTCGACTTGCCGCCGAAGCCCGAGGCCGAACCGATGTCGGAGAGGTTGATCTTCGCCACCGGCTTGCCGTCGAGCGCGACCATGCGCGCCTCCGACTTGGCATCGCCGAGGTAGGAAAGGATGATGCGGTCGCCGACGCGCGACGCCCCGACCAGCGTGTCGGCGTTTTCTGCGACCAGCTGGGTCAGCTCGGCCGGATTCTTGATATCCATCGACACCAGCCGCTGGCGCGGCGCCCTCTTGTTGGTGAGGAAGGTGAATCGCGTGCCCGCGTTGGTCACATATTCCCAATTATTCGCGAAATCGTCGACCAGCGTGATCGGCTTTCCGGCACGCTTGCCAAGTGGATAGAGGGTGAGGCCATAGCGTTCGTCGGTGCCTTCGGAGCCGACAACGAGCAGATATTCGCCATCGTCGGTGACCACCGCGCTGTTGTTGAGCTTGGGTTTGTCGGGGGTGGCGTGGATCAGCACGTCTTCGCTCTGCGGCGTGCCGAGCTTGTGGAAATAGACGCTGTGATTTTCGTTGAGCGACTGGAAGGCTTCGCCCTCCTTTGGCTCGGGGAAGCGCGAATAATAGAAGCCGCTGCCGTCCTTCGCCCAGTCGAGCGCCGAGAATTTGACCCAGCGGATCATGTCGGGCAGGTCGCTTCCGGTCGCGACGTCCATCACACGCACGACGCGCCAGTCGGTGCCGCCGTCCTGCACCGAATAGAGGAGATATTTGCCGTCCTCCGACGGGGTCCATTCGGCGAGGGCGGTGGCACCGTCCTTGGCCCACAGATTCGGGTCGATGAGGATGCGCCCCTCGCCCTTCAGCCCTTCGCGGACATAAAGCACCGACTGCGGCTGCAGCCCGTCGTTGCGGCTGTAGAAATAGCGGTTGCCTGCCTTGGTCGGCAGGCCGAAGCGTTCATAATTGTAAAGCTCGGTCATCCGCGCCTTGAACGCGTCGCGACCGGGCAGCGTGTCGAGATAGGCGTCGGTGACCTTGTTCTGCGCCGCGACCCAGTCGGCGACCTTCGGATTGACGCGGACGTCGTCCTCGAGCCAGCGATAGGGATCGGCGACGTCGACGCCGAACTGCGGATCGACCGTATCGCCGCGCGGCGAGTCGGGATAGGCGATCGCAGGCGAGGTCGCCGATGCAGCGGCTTCAGCCGCCTGCGCAGCCGCCGGAGTCATGAAAAGGGCGACCAGCGCAAGCGGCGCGGACAGGGCTTTACGGGACATGGCAAGGCGATCCTCATGTGTCTGCGGAGAAATTATCGTGCGCCGATATGTAAGCATCGGCATGCGGCGGGCAAGGGGATTCGAGCCACCCCACCCGGCCTAGCTGCGTTGGGTGGCGATCCCCAGCCGGGCGAAATCGGCTTCGGTCTCGGCCAACGCGAGCATGCCGCTGCAAGCCCGCGCGCCCGGCGCGGGGCGGTGGCCGCTCCGAAACCGGCGCAACAGCGCGAGCGCCGCCAGCGTCGGGACATAGGGGCCGCGATTGCCGTCGGCGCGTAGCGTCCACCGCGCTTCGGCCGGATTGTTGCGGCTGTCGCGTCCGCCGACCAAGATATCCATCGCGCCGATGTCGCTGCCGAAGGGAATCAGTGTTTTTGCAACCGCGAGCAATGGCCGCGAGGCGGGGCGCAGGCTGGCGACCCAGCCAAGGCGGACGGGAATTGCGAGCAGGGCGAGGCCGAGATGCAGAATGGATAATTCCATGCCGGCGAAAAATTCCGCGCTGTCCCGCGGGTGGTAACGCCGGACGAGAAGATCCTGTTCGGGCGTGTCGCAGACGCTGGCCCAGCGCGTACCGACGCCCGGCATCCGCCAGCGGTGGAGCAGTCCCCAGCCGGGGACGTCGGTCCAGCGCCCGGCGCGCCAGACCCGGACCGGATGCCCGACATAGGACAGGATCGCGTGCACCACGGCGAGCCCGCGCGGGGCGCGGTTGCCGGGGAAGATGCCGATCCGGATGCGATCTATGCCTTGCCAGCCATCGGTCAGCGCGAGATATGAACCGCGCGGCGAAAACCGGGGCTCAGTTCATAGACCAAGCTTGCATTCCGTTCACAAGCTCAACGTCAGCTCACCACCGCCAAGCCGACGCGCGCCGGGGCACGCTATTTCGCCGCCGCATTCCCGGCCGGGCGCTTCCAGCCAGTCTTGTATTTTTCGAACCATGCGAGGATTGCCGAGGCCTTGGCGGCCGATTGCGAGGGGCGGGCGGCGATGCCGCCGTGGCTGGCGCCGGGCACCTCGACCAGGGCCGTCGGCACGCCGCGAAGGCGCAGTGCCGTGTAATATTGTTCGGATTCGCTGACCGGGGTGCGATAATCCTCGGCACCGACGACGACCATCGTCGGGGTCTCGACATTGCCGACCAGCGACAGCGGCGACAGCGACCAGTAGAGTTCGGGCTTTTCCCACGGCTGGGCGCCGAGCCAATAACGGCCGAAGAAGGCGGGGCCGTCGGCGGTCAGCGCCTGCGTCGTCCAGTTGATCACCGGCTTTTGCGTCACCGCCGCCTTGAACCGGTTGGTCTTCCCCACGATCCAGCTGGTGAGTACGCCGCCGCCCGACCCGCCGGTAACGAACAGCGCGTCGGGATCGGCGATGCCGAGGGCGATCGCGCGGTCGACGATCGAGATGAGGTCGAAATAATCATTGCCCGGATAGGCCTTGTCGATCTCTTGCGCGAAGGCCTCGCCATAGCTTGTCGAGCCGCGCGGGTTCGCAGAGAGCACGGCATATCCGGCGGCGGCGTAAAGCTGGTTGTCGGTCGAGAAATGCGGGCCGTAGGCAGTGAAGGGGCCACCGTGGATTTCGAGGATCAGCGGTACGCGCTGGCCCTCGACATAGCCGGGCGGGAGCGTCAGCCAGCCCTCGATCGTCTTGCCGTCGTGGCTGGAGGCGGTCGTGATCTTGCGCACCTCGCCGAGTGATTTCACCTCGCGCAGGCTGCGGTTGAGGTCGGTGAGGATGCGCGCGTCGCCGCCGCGCGCGAGCTGGACTTCGGCGGGGCGCGCCCAGGTGCCGCCGGTGAATGCGACCGCGCCGCCATCGGAAACGGTAAAGCTGCCGCCCGTATAAGGACGGTCCATCGCGCCGCCCGACAGCCCCTTGGCGACATCGCGGACAGCGCCGTCGAGGCCGATCCGTGCGACCTTCGTCTCGCCATGGTCGTCATATTGGGCATAAAGCGCGCGGCCATCGGCCGCCCACTGGATCGCATCGACGCTATAGTCCCAATTTTCGGCGATGGCGCGGCGGCCTGAGCCGTCGCGGTTCATCACATAGAGATTGGTGTTTTCATAAGCGCGGCCGGCATCGTCGAAGCCGAGATATGCGATCTTGCCGCCGTCGGGCGAGACAAGCGGATTGGCGTCGGGGCCATTGCGACCGGTGAGCGCGATGATGGTGCCGCGGGCGACGTCGAGCGCGTATATTTCGCTTTCGACCGGATCGCTTTCCCAGTCGGGCTGGCGGTTCGCGCTGAAATAGAGGGTGCGGCCATCGCGCGACCAGCTCAAGGGGCCGCCGTCATGATAGGGACCGAAGGTCAGCTGGCGCGGCGCGCCGCCGGTCGCGGGGACGAGGAAGATTTTTTCGAACCCCGGTTCGATATAGCCCTGCCCGTCGGCGCGGTAGGTGAGGAGGTCGCGAACCTCGAGCGGGTCGGCCCATTTCGCGCCCTCGGGCTTGTTTGCGGGGGCGCTGCCGAATTTCGGCCCGTCGTCCTTGACGAGCATCGTATAGGCGATCGAACGCCCGTCGGGCGACCAGGCGAGGCTCGACGGGCTGGTGGGCAGGCCGGTCAGGCGCACCGCTTCGCCACTGACTGTCCAGCGCACCCACAGCTGCGCGCTGCCGCCCTCGGTCGAGACATAGGCGAGGCGCTTGCCATCGGGCGACCAGCGCGGCGCGAACGCGTCGCCAGCGCGGGCGGCGACGGGCGTTTCCGCACCGGTCGCGGTGTCGATCAGCCAGATCGTGCTGACCGCGCGGTCGGTCATGATGTCGTTCGAGCGGCGGACATAAGCGATGTGGCGGCCGTCGGGGGCGATCTGTGGATCGGCGGCGATTGAAAGGTCAAAGAGATCGGCGCCGGTGAGGCGGCGTTCGGGGCCGGTGCGCGCGCTGCCCACGGCGGAGGCGGACATCGGGGCGGGGGAGGGCGTGGGCGCGGCGGCAGCGGGGTCCGATACGGGCGCGGTCTCGGGCGCCTCCTCCTGCTGTGCGCGGAGCGGCTGCGCCGCGAAGGCGAGAATGGCGGCTGAGAACAAGGCCGTTTTGCGCATGACATGCTTCCCCATTTTTCCGAAGTGCAGGGTCTGGACATTCGGGTGCGGGCGGTCAACTACCGATGGTTCGAGGAGTTGAGGTAGTCCGCGCGCGGGCGAATGAAGGGCGGCAGAAAGACTATGAACATGGATTTTTCGCAGTTGCAGGCGTCGAGCAAGATCGGCGACGACTGGGTCTATCCGCAGCCGCCCTGCCTGAATTTCGGCTGGCTGGAGGTCGATCGCGATCCGGCGCACCGGATTTACTGGGAAGAATATGGCAATCCCGACGGTGAGCCGGTGATGTTCCTGCACGGTGGCCCCGGCGGCGCCTGCGCCCCCGTGATGGCGCGATTCTTCGATCCCAAACGCTATCGCGTAATCCTGTTCGACCAGCGCGGTTGCGGCAAGAGCGAACCCAATGTCGCGACGGCCGGCCCGTCGGTGGCTTTAGCCAAGAACAGCACCGCCGACCTGATCGGCGATATCGAGAAACTGCGCGACAGGCTGGAGATTGCGGGGCCGATGCATGTGTTCGGGGGGAGTTGGGGGAGTACGCTCGCGATGGCCTATGCGATCGCGCACCCAGATCATACCGCGAGCCTGATCCTGCGCGGCATCTTTCTCGGCGCGGCGGAGGACCTGCGCTACCTTTATCAGGGCAATGCCGCGACGTGGGACAAGGATCCATACGGGCTGACCGAACCCGGTGCCTATATGAAATATCCGGACGAATGGGCGGCGCTGCTGTCGGTGCTGACCCCTGACGAACGCCGCGACGTGATGACATCCTATAAGACGATCTTCGACCATGTGCCCGCGAACGCGGCCGAAAAGGAGCGGCAGCAGCGCGCCGCGCTGATTTGGTCGTTGTGGGAGGGGGTGATTTCGAACATGATCCCCGAAACCGCCGACACGGGCAAGTTCGGCGAGGCCGATTTCGCGCTGTGTTTCGCGCAGATCGAGGCGCATTATTTCGCCAACGCGCTGTTCCTGCCGGCCGGGCATTTTTTCGACCATATCGACATTTTGGCATCGATCCCGGTGCATATCGTCCATGGGCGGTTCGACGAGGTGTGCCCGCTGGCGCAGGCGTCGAGGCTGGTCGCGGCGCTGACCGAAGCGGGCGCCGCGCCCGCGACCTATGTCGTGACCAACGCGGGACACAGCGCGATGGAGCGCGAGAATGCGCTGGCGCTGACCGCGATCATGGACGGGCTGCCGCCGATCGCCCTCTGACCCGCGGTCACCGCGCCTGACCGGACGCCGCGGGAGATCGTCGCGGCGCGCCGAGCGGCAGGCCCGCCGCCGGGCCCTGCCGCCGGAACCATTGCCCCGCGTCGATCACGCGGCGCGGCGCGGCCTTGCGCAGCGCGGCGTCGAGCAGCGCGCGATTTTTATAGCTGCCGATCACCATCACCCGCTTGCCGGGATGCGCGCGGACCGCCGCGAGCGCGCGGCCGGTCATGAAATCGTCCCAGCGCGCCTGCGCCTGCGCGAAGGCGGGGCCCGCGAGCGCGAAGCGCGCCGACTGCACGCCATCGGCGAGCGCGGCGGTCGTCGCATCCTGCACCTGCGCGGCGCCTTGCCAATAGGCGAGGAGGAAGGCGTCGACATCGGCCGCGAGGCGCGACAGCGCGGCGGCGCCGCCCGGATCGCGCCGTCGCATGGCGTCGAAGGCGGCGCCGGCTTCGCCCGAAATCGCCCCGAACAGCGCGCCGTCGGGCTCCATCGCCACCGTTTCGACCTCCATCGCTGCGAGCAGCGGCCAGATCACCGCCGGATATTCGGGGCGGCCAGGGGTCGCCGTGCGCCCGGCGAGTTCGTCGGCGCGGACCTCGAGGACGAGCACATCGGGGGCGAAGGCGCGGATCGCGGCGCCGAGATCGTCATAGCCGAACGCGGGCTCGCGCGGGTGGAGATCGTGGAGCGCGCCGACGACGAGCACCGCGTCTTTTGGCGGCGCGGGGGGCGGGGCGGCGGACGCCGGCCGCACGATGGCGGCCAGGATGGGACCGGCGAGCAAGGCGAATATATAGGCGGGGCGCATGGCGATAACCCTTTGCTGTGGCGTCCGCCGCATGGGGCATGCCGCGGTGCGCAAGCGAGGGTCGATCGGCAAGCGGGACCGCCGCTTCGCCAAGCGGGTCAGAGCGCAAGATGCGCGGCGACGTTTTCGCGATAGCGGCGGCTGAGGCGCAGCGTCTGCCCAGTGCAAAGCAGCAGGCTGGCATCGCCGCGGCCGAGGCGGCGCACCTCGCGCACCCGGTCGAGCCGCACGATCGCGCCGCGATGGACGCGCGCGAATTCGGCGCCGGGCAGTTCGGTGGCGAGCGCCGCGAGCGACCGGTCGGTGAGCAGGCTGCGTTCGCCCGCATGGACCTCGGCATAGTCGCCGGCCGCCGCGATCCAATCGATTTCGGCGAGCGGCACGCGGTGCAACCCGCCCGAAACGCGAATCCACAGCCCGTCGTCGCCCGCCGGTGTGGAGGCGGCCGCGGCGGCGGGCGTCGGCGCGCGCAGGCGGCGGCGCAGATGCGCGGCGGCGACCAGCGCCAGATAGGCAAAGGCGGCCTTGTCGACATTGGCGAGCAGTACCGGTTCGACCATGGCCCATCGGGTCGGGGCCTGCGCGCCGTAGATGGGCCGGAAGAGGAGGACGAAGAGCGCGACGTGCAGCGCGGTCGCGAGCGGATAACCCAAAATCCAGAGCGCCGCAGCGGCCCGGCGCGGCAGCCGTGCCGCGAGCAGCGCGTCGGCGGTCTTGAGCAGCAGCGGCGTCAGCAGCGCCCAGACCGAAAAGATCGCCGCCGTGTAGCCGAGCGTCGGCCACCAGTCCTGCGGCCGCCCGCGGTAAGCGGCGAAAACCTGTCCCTGCGCCGCGCTGGCGAGCGTGACGAGAGCCCAGAGCAGCGCGCCGGCGCCAATCGCGACGAGGCGCGCATCGGGTGTTCTTGCCTTGCCATCGTCGGTCATGCGCCGGTCATCCCGTTCGATCGGCGGGGCGCCCGTCGCGCCGGTCCGCCGGAAACCACGCCGCGCGGGACCGGCATGCGGGCCATCCCGAGCGCCTTTGCAGCCATAGAAGGGATGAATGCATGAGGAAAGGGGCAGGTCAGGGTGAAAATCACCATATAGGTTATTTCTATTGACATCGTCACGCTGTTATGGCACAAGTGTCGCGATTATGTAGTTTACAAACCCAACCGAAAGGGCTATAGAATGTGCATCAACGGAGCACATCACCATGTCGGTTCTTTCTTCCCCCTATTTCCATGACGAAGCCAAGGCTTTCGAGCATCTGGAAAGCATCGTTTGGGCTGACGGAGTTGTCTGCCCGCATTGCGGCGTGGTGGGTGGTCGGGTCTATGACCTGTCGGGCGTTCGCGGCAAGCCAACCCTGAAAAGCCCCGAGGGCGCGCTCCGTCACGGCCTCAAGAAATGTGGTGAGTGCCGCAAGCAGTTCACGGTGAAGGTGGGCACCGTGTTTGAACATGCCCGCATGCCGCTCCACAAGATGCTACAGGCCGTCCACCTGATTGCGTCGAGCAAGAAGGGTATCAGCGCCCACCAGCTTGGCCGCATCCTTGAGGTCCAGTACAAGACCGCTTGGTTCCTTGCCCACCGCATCCGCGAAGCCATGCGTTCGGGCGACCTCGCTGCCCCGTTCGGTTCTGGCGGTGGCGCTGTCGAGGTCGATGAAACCTATTTCGGCACCAAGGAAGGCCGTCGCGGCGCCAAGGCTGGCACGGCTCACAAGTTCGGCGTCATCGCCCTTGTGGACCGCGAGAGCGGCACCATGCGCTCGTTCACCTTTGACAAGTTCCGCGCCGACGAGGTTCACCCCATCGTCCTGAATAACATCGCCCGCGAAGCCCGTTTGATGACCGACGAAGCCAAGATGTATAAGAAGATTGGCCGCGAGTTCGCCGAGCATGGCACGACGCTCCACGGCGCTCGCCAGTATGTCGATTACAAGGATCGCACGATCCACACCAACACCGTTGAAGGTGCGTTCTCGATTTTCAAGCGCGGCATGAAGGGCGTCTATCAGCATTGCGGCGAACAGCATCTGCACCGCTACCTTGCAGAGTTCGAGTTCCGCTATAACACCCGTCAGGCGAACGGCATTGATGATCGCGGTCGGGCTGTTGCAGCGGTGCGGGGCATCGTTGGCAAGCGTCTGACGTATAGGAGTCCTGACGTCGAAGCGTAGAAAGTGATTCACTTTCAGTTGCTTGCAATGATGCCTAACGCCTTGACTTTCAGCACCATTTGACCTATATGGTGATTATTCCGCAAGGATGTAGATGGTACACTAATCCATCGAACGGGGCTGACGGCCCCGTTTTTGTTATGGGAGGTATTTCATCCCGTAGCCGTTCCTAGTCCCATCCCAGCTACGATCGTATTTGCGATCCCAAAGCAGGTCGCCGAACCGAGCCGAAAATGGCTTGCGAGGGGTGTCCTTATCCCGCAACAGCATAACTCTGTCGAAGCTTGGTTTCGCGTATAGATCGGCGATCTGAAGGCCGGTATTGTTGTGCTTCTTTTCGCGAAACTCGATGTCGAACGTCGTGAGTCGTGCCTTGAACCGCTCAGGGTCTTTCACAAATTGCGTTCCATTGGTGCAGGCTTCTGCGAAGTGCTTCGCCAGCGCTTTGTTCTTTTTGTCCTTCCGGCTTTCGGCGTAAACGTCGCCTCTACCGTTCACCCTCTCTAGGTACTGGACGTACTTCTCGGCCAGCACCTCCGCGCAATAGAGATAAGGTTCTTTCAACTGCCAATGTTGCTTACGAAGCATCGCGTGCTTGTCGATCACCACGGTGATGACTGTATGGGGAAGGGCGTCGAGATACGCGAACAGCCGGTCCTGAAACAAGGCCATCGTGGCGCCGTCCTTTAGACACTCAAAGTCGCCTTTTGCAGATAAAAAGTCGCTGCGATGAAGGACTGCCGGAGCCGCGTCGGGATCGGCGCGCGGGAAAAATTGGTGCTTGATCGCGTTGAGTTCAGGCGTCGCGTTGGCCGCAACGTCTGTGTGTGATATAACCACACCGGTAACCGCCAAATGCTGGTGATCCGGCAGGTGACAGCTAATAATATCGTCGGTGCCGCATTCATCGACATACATGCGATAGAGCATTCGGAAGTAGAGCCATGAACAGCCCAAAGAGTCAAATTGACAAGTTCAAGGAAGCTGCGCGCGACCTTGAGACTGACGATGATCCCAAGCGCTTTGACGAGCGCCTAGGGAAGCTGGTGAAGCATAAGCCGGTGACGAGACCTACTGAGACGTCAACTGGGCAGGGGTAAGCGCCTCTATCGCTAGTTGGGCAACGGATGGTGCTAGGTCGCCACTCTTAACCTTGGCCTGTAGGTATCCGGCAAATTTGCCGCCCTCGATGTAGTGGTCCTGCAACCACTCGCGGTAAGCCCCAAGGGCGCTAAGCGGGTAGCACCATGATTCTTGCGGGTTTGACTTGGCCTGAGGATGATCTGCGGGATAATTGTGAGGATACTTGATCCGGTCGCCGAAATCCGTCTCTAGGCCGTTCTCGCTCCAGAATTTGCCCCAATGGATTCCGATAGAAATATCAACGACGGTTTTCTCGCCGATCTGTGCGCCAGCAACGATAAGCTCATAAATGATGGTGTGGGCCTCATTGAAAACGTGAAAATAGCCGCGTGGGGCAGACTGATAATTGAGCGCTATCCGGTCATGCCACTTTTTGAAACGATCGGCACCTGTAGGATCATAGCCGACTTGGCTATAAATCATGTCCCTTAGCTTCGACCCGGCCAACAGGCGGAAATTGCGGCGCGCCTGCTCTTGGACGTTCGCGCCAGCGTCCATCGCATAGTATTCGAGGATCGCGAGGCAGACTTCCGCCGGATAACAAAAGTGGGCTTTCCCGCCGTGAACGATCTCGACGTGAGCGGTTTCAGCGACGAGATTGGACTCGTCGAGAATGGCCTTAATCTTCTTAATTCGAGGCTTTAGGTCTGACTCATTCCATTGTGAGCTGATCGTGCCGATATGGGCGTTCTCAACGCCGCAAAGCACCGCCAACCCGCGCTGGTTCAAATATGGGGTGCCGTTTGACAAGACGCCCATGCCTACGTCGCCAAAATCACCGGCCTTCTCGATGCCAAGGGCCAAAACCCCCTGCTTTGAGGTGATTTCCATTTGTGTCGATTTGGCTGCTAAGACATTGATCTTAATGCCAGAAGGGGTGATTTCCTTTGGTCCGTTTGTCAATTCATCGCTCCTGTTCCCGCACGTCTAAATTAGGGCCTGTGGCAGGGGAGTCCAGTCGTGTCTAAATCCGATCCGGCGACTATACAGCGCCGCCCATACGATCCGATGGGCCATGAACCATATCGGTTAAAATATCTTGACAAAGCGTGACGCTGCGTGTAGAGATTTCTACATCATGGCGAATCGCGTCCACCGTAAGGGACGCTCGTCAGTCAAGATGCTTGTGGGTTTGCAAACTACATAAACGCCACAAGTGTCACATCATGAAGAATTGCGATTCGGGCCGGCGCCCTTCCGTTTGCGGGAGGGTGTTCCGGCCCGAATGTTTTTGGAGGTGGCGATGGACGATGAGATCGGACCGCAGTGTAACGGGCCGCTTCAGATCAAGAAGACCAAGGCGAACGGATGGACCAAGGCGCGCCGCGCGGCGTTCCTGGCCGAGCTTGCCATGTCGTGCAACGTCCGCCGCGCCCATGGCGTGGCGGAGATGGCGCAGGGGAGTGCGTACCGGCTCCGTCGCCGCGATCCCCTGTTCGCGCGGCAATGGCAGGAAGCGCTGGAACTCGGTTACGAGCGGCTCGAAATGGCGCTGGTGCGCCGCGCGCTCGAAGCCGTCGACGAACTGGCGCTGGATGACGAGGGCAAGGAGCTGGTCGAGAAGATGACGGTCGCGCAGGCGATCACGCTGCTCCGCCAGCATCGTGCGAGCGTCGAGCGCGGCGCCGCCGTCGGACGCCGGTCACAGCCGCGCGAGGTGGCGACGCAGGAAGAAACCGACGCGGTGCTGTTCAAGCGGATCGCCATGGTGCTCCGCCAGCGGGCGCGACGCGCCGGGGAGGGCGGCGTCGCCGCGCTGCCGCCGCCCGGCGGCGACAAAGGCAAAGGGGACGCGCCCGATGCGCCGGCTGGCCGATGAGCTGAGCTCCGCCGCGATCGATGCGACCGATGCGTGGTCGCGCCGGATACGGACCGACGATTTCTGGGCATGGTGGGAGACGCTGACCGAGGCCGAGCGGCGGAACGTCCTGCGCGGGCTGAACGCTGCGCAAAAGCGCGAGTTCATCCGCCGCTGGTATGGATTCGAGAATGACGGCCAGCGCGAACCGCAGGGCGACTGGCGCGTCTGGTTGATCCAGGCGGGCCGCGGGTTCGGCAAGACGCGCGCGGGTTCGGAGTGGGTGAGCCAGGTTGCGCGCGATATCCCGGATGCCCGGATCGCGCTGGTGGCAGCAACGCATGCCGACGGCGTGCGCGTGATGATCGAGGGACCGAGCGGGCTGATCGCGGTGGCGCGCGACCATGAGCCGGCGCGCTGGGTCCGCGAACGGCGCGAGCTGCGTTTTGCGAGCGGCGCGGTGGCGACACTCTATTCGGCCGAGGCGGGCGAGGAGCTGCGCGGCCCCGAACATCATGTGGCGTGGTGCGACGAGCTGGCGAAATGGCGGCGCGGCGAGGCGGCGTGGGACAATCTGATGCTGGGAATGCGGCTCGGCGAACGGCCGCGCACATTGGTCACGACGACGCCGCGCAGCAATGCGGTGATGCGGCGGATCAAGGCGGTGCCGGGGATCGCGGAGACATTCGGCCGGACGCGCGACAATGTGCACCTGCCCGACAATTTCGTCGAGGCGATGCTGCTGAGTTACGGCGGGACGCGCCTTGGACGGCAGGAGCTCGATGGCGAATTGCTCGAGGATGTCGAGGGCGCGCTGTGGACGCGGGGGCTGATCGAGCGGTGCCGGGTTGGCGCGGACGCAACGGCCAAGCCGGTGCGCGTCGTGATCGGGGTCGATCCGCCCGCGACGAGCCGCGGCGACGCGTGCGGGATCGTGGTGGCGGCGCTGCTGCGCGACGGGAGGCTGGCGGTGGTCGAGGATGCGAGCGTCGAGAACCCGCCGCCCGCGGTGTGGGCGCAGGCGGTTGCGAGCGCGGCGGCGCGCTGGGGCGCCGACCGTGTGGTCGCCGAGAGCAATATGGGCGGCGAGATGGTCGAGAACACGCTGCGGCAGGCCGAGCTGACGCTGCCGGTGGTGCCGGTGCATGCGAGCGTCGGTAAGGCGCGCCGCGCCGAGCCGGTCGCGATCGCCTATGAGCGCGGGCGGGTGGTGCATGCGGGGGCGTTTGCGGCGCTGGAAGACCAGCTTTGCGGGTTGCAGGTGGGCGGCGGCTATGCGGGGCCGGGGCGCTCGCCCGATCGGGCGGATGCGTGCGTCTGGGCGCTGGCGGAACTGCTGGACGGGTTGAAGAGGGGGCGGGAGCCGGGAGTAAGGCGGGTTTGAGCTTTGCGGTTCCGGACGTTCAAGTTTACACGTGCGAAACGTCGATTTTGGGGGCAAGCGATGAAGTGCCTAAGCGTCGGAGAGAGTGTTTCAATCGAAGACGGCGTTGCGCAAATCGCTTTTGACCTTAGCGGCTCGCCTGCTGCCTACCTCATCATCTCAAGGCCGTGCGATCCAAGCGCGGCCGACGAGTTTTTCGGTCACGATCACTATCTGGAGATCAAGGACCAGCGTTACGGGAGCTACGGGCCAATTAGCGCGCTTGAGATCAGCGGCGCGTCCGGCTTTCGCATTCGCTTCAAGCACGATGTTCCGGATTTGAAGGATGAACTCTTTATCATCACGAGCGCCCCGATGTCGGACGCAATCATAGACCAACTGCGAGCTTTGGAACGTTCTGAATGAAGCGGGCGGCATATAGTTCCGAAAGAGTAGAATAGGCACGCCCCGGGTCGAGCCCGGGGTGACGTCAATTTAGAAGCGCGACGTCGCGGGCGCGATTGCAGGAGATCATCATGAACTGGTTTGGCCGCAAGGCCGCGCAGGGTGCTGCGCGGCCCGCTTTGTCGCGTGTCTATGGGAGCTGGTCGGCGCCTGCCCCGCTGAGCTGGGAGGCGCAGGTTCGCGAGGGCTATTTGTCCAATGCGATCGTGCAGCGGGCGGTGCGGCTTGTTGCCGAGGCCGCGGGATCGGCGCCGGTGGTGGCGAGCGATCCGGCGCTGGGCGCGCTCGTTGCGGCGACGTCGGGCGGGCAGGGGCTGGTCGAGACGCTGGCGTCGCAGCTGCTGCTCCACGGCAATGGCTATGTGCAGATACTGACCGATGGCGCGGGCGCGCCGGCGGAACTGTTCGCGCTGCGCCCCGAGCGGGTGACGGTCGAGGCCGACGCGCGCGGGTGGCCGGTGGCTTATCAGTACAAGGCCGGCGGGTCGGCGGCGGTGCTGCCCGCCGAGGATGGCGCGGGACGCGTCGCGGTCGTGCATGTGAAGGCGCTGCATCCGCTCGACGATCATTACGGCGCGGGGTGCCTGGGCGCAGCATCGGGCGCGATCGCGGCGCATAATGCCGCGGCGAAGTGGAATGCGGCGCTGCTGGAGAATGCGGCGCGGCCTTCGGGAGCGCTGGTGCACGATCCGGGCGACAAGGGGATGCCGTTGTCGGCCGAACAGGTCGACCGGCTGCGCGAGGAGCTGGCCGAGAGTTTTGCGGGCGGGACGAATGCGGGGCGGCCGTTGCTGCTGGAGGGCGGTTTGAAGTGGCAGGCCTTGTCGCTGTCGCCCGCCGAGATGGATTTCCTGGCGCTGAAGGATTCGAGCGCGCGCGAGATTGCGATGGCGTTCGGGGTGCCGCCGATGCTGCTCGGACTGCCGGGGGATGCGACCTATGCCAATTATCGCGAGGCGAACCGCGCGCTGTGGCGGCTGACGGTGCTGCCGCTCTGCGCGAAGATTTTGGGTGCGATTTCGCAAGGGTTGAGCGGGTGGTTCGATGGCGCCGAGCTGCGCGTCGACCTCGACCGGGTGCCGGCGCTGGTCGAGGACCGGATGGCGCTGTGGCGCGAGGTGTCGGGCGCGGGCTGGCTGACGGCGGACGAGAAGAAGGCGCTTTTGGGGGTGGGGTAGCCTGCGTCGTCACCCCGGACTTGAACCGGGGGCCATGACTTCGGCGCAGCTGTGGATCCCGGATCAAGGCCGGGATGACGAAGGAGTTACATAAATGGATGAAGACGAGGCGCTGGCGCGGTTGATCGCGCTGGCGGGGACGGGCGCGCCCGATGCGGCGCTGCTGCGCGCAGTCGTCGAGGAAGCGAGCGAACTGGGCGCGCGGCGCGCGCTGGCGCGGCTGGGGCTCGCCGACGAAGCGGCGCGCGACGATGTGAGCGATTTGCGCCAGCTGCTCGGCGCCTGGCGCGATGCGAAGAAGAGCGCGTGGAAGGCCGTGGTCGACTGGGCGGTGCGGTGCGGGCTGGCGCTTGTCGTGGTCGGGTTGGCGGTGAAGCTGGGACTGCCGGGGCTGCTGAAGTGAGCATGGCGGCGGAACAGGCCCTCGCCCGACCGCTCCCGCAAGCGGGAGGGGGTATCCGCTTTGGCGGTTACGCCTCGGTGTTCGACCGGGAGGATCGGGGCGGCGACATTGTGCGCGCGGGGGCGTTTGCCGCGAGTTTGCGCGAACGGCGCGTCGTGCCCTTGCTGTGGCAGCACCGGCCGGGGGCGGTGGTCGGTTCGATCGAGACATTGGCGGAAGATGCGCGGGGCTTACGCGTCGTGGCGCGGGTGACGCATCCGGTCGCGGCGAAGCTGGTCGCGCAGGGCGCGCTGACGGGGCTGAGCTTCGGGTATCGCGTGCGCGGCGCGCGGGGGGAGAGGCCGCGCGAACTGACGGCGCTCGACCTTGCCGAGGTGAGCTTGGTGGCGGCGCCGATGCAGCCGCTGGCGCGGGTGATTCAGGTGGTGAAGGAGTGACGGATATGGACGATATGGAAGTGAAGGCGGATGCGCTCGAGGGGGCATTCGATGCCGTGCTGGCGGCCGAGGCGGTCGACGAGTTGAAGGCGTCGGTGGCGGCGCTGAAGGCACAGGTCGAGCGCCAAGCCGTGACGGCGTCGCGCTTGCCGCTCGACGGGGCGAAGGCGGCCGATCCGGCGCGTGATGCCTTTGTCGAGCGATATCTGCGGCGCGGGATCGATGCCGGCGTCGAGATGAAGAGCCTGTCGGGGGCGAGCGGCGGCGAGGGCGGCTATGCGGTACCGCGCGAAATCGACGGCAGCATCGCCGCGACGCTGAAGGCGCTGTCGCCGATCCGGTCGATCGCGACGGTCGTGCAGACGGGGACGAGCGGCTATCGCAAGCTGGTCGCGACCGGATCGATGGGCGCGGGCTGGGTCGGCGAGAGTGCGGCGCGGCCCGAGACGGCGACGCGCGGCTTTGCCGAGATCGCGCCGCCGTCGGGCGAGCTTTACGCCAATCCGGCGGCGAGCCAGTCGATGCTCGACGATGCGATGTTCGATGTCGAGGCCTGGCTGGCCGAGGAGCTGGGGCGTGAATTCGCGGTCGCGGAAGGGGCGGCCTTCGTGACCGGCAACGGGACGAACCGGCCCAAGGGCTTTTTGACCTATGCGACGACGAACGAGGCCGACAGCGCGCGCGCGTTCGGGACGCTCCAGCATCTGGCGACCGGGACGGCGGGCGCCTTTCCCGCGTCGAACCCGCAGGACAAGCTGGTCGAGCTGGTCCATTCGCTGAAGGCGCCATACCGGCAGGGGGCGTGCTGGGTGATGAATAGCGACACGCTCGCCCGCATCCGCAAGTTCAAGACGAGCGACGGTGCCTTTATCTGGCAGCCGGGATTGGTCGAGGGGCAGGCGGCGACCTTGCTGGGTTACCCGGTGGTCGAAGCCGAGGATATGCCCGACGTCGCCGCGAACAGCCTGTCGATCGCCTTCGGCAATTTCGGCGCCGGATATCTGATCGCCGACCGCGGCGAGACGCGCATCTTGCGCGATCCGTTCAGCAACAAGCCCTTCGTGCATTTCTATGCAACAAAAAGGGTCGGCGGTGCGATCATCGATTCACAGGCCATCAAGCTGATGAAATTCGCCGCCGCCTAAATAGCCGGCGCGAGGGGCGCCCGGCCTTGCTCCCCCCCTTTCGGGCGGGCCGGGCGTCTATTTTTCCCCATTAGGATCAGGAAAGGATGGCGTTGCCATGCCGACCCCCTTTTTCGCCGACCTGGTACGCGAGCTGTGCCAGGAGGGCGGGACCGGACCGTTGACCCCGAACGGCGCGGTCCCCGGACATCGCCGCTTTGCCGGCACCGTGCCGCCCGGCACGTCGTTTCATTATGCCGTGGCGGGCATCGCCCATCCCGACGAATGGGAGGTCGGTTTGGGGCAGATCGACGGCGGCGGGCGACTGGTGCGGCAGAGCGTGTCGGCATCGTCGAACGGCGGTTCGCCGGTCGATTTCGCCGTCGGGCTGAAGACCCTCGCGCTGACCGTCGGTGCCGGGTGGTTCGCGAGCAGCGACACCGCCGCGGCGACAGCGAGCGCGAGCCTTGCGGCGCTTGGCATAGCGGTCGCGGGCAAGCAGCCGCTGTCCACCGGGCACGACCCCGCGTCCACGGGGGCCGAGGGCGACACGCTGACGGTGCGGCGCGGCGCCGGCTGGGTGAATATTCCGCTGACCGCACTGGCCTATCGCGATGCGGGCGGGACGGTCGTCGCGGGCGCCGCGCTGGGCGGGACGCCGGGAAGCGCCGCCGCCCCGTCCTTGAGCTTTGCCGCCGATCCGAACACCGGGCTGTTCAACCCCGAGGCCGATACGATCGGCTTTGCGGCGGGGGGCGCCGAACGGGCGCGGCTGACCGCGACGGGGCTGGGGATCGGCGGCACCGCGGCGCACGCAATGCATTTGCGCGGCGCGACGCCGACGACCTGCATCGAGGCGACGACCACCACCGGCACCGCGATCGGGGCGAAGGGCCCGCGGCTGCTGTTTCAGAGCAACAGCAATACCATAGGGAATGGCGGCGAGATCGTTTTTGCCGCGACCGGCGATACCGACGTCGAGCGCTGGGCCGCGATTTCGGGACATATCCTTACCAACACCGCGAGCGGCGCCTTTGGCGACCTGATCCTCGCGACGAAAGCGGCGGCGACCGATACGGTGCTGTCGCCGCGGCTGGTGATCCAGGCGTCGGGCGTCGTCCGGCCGGGAACCGACAATGCGCAAAACCTGGCCGCGGCATCCTATCGCTGGAACAACAGCTATTTCGGAGCCAGCCCGACGGTGACGTCCGACGCCCGCGAAAAAAGCTGGCAGGGGGCGGCGGACGCGCGCGAACTGCGCGCCGCCAGCCGCATCGCGGCGGAACTGGGCTTTTATCAATGGAACGATGCGATCGCCGAAAAGGGGGCGGGTGCGGCGCGGCGTCATTTCGGCGTGCGCGCGCAGACGGTGTGGGCGATCATGGCTGACGAGGGGCTGATCGACGCGATCGGCGCCGACGGCCGGCCGGGTACGACGCCCTATGCCTTTCTATGCTGGGACGAATGGACGGACGCGGCGGGCGGCGAAGGCGGCGACCGGTTCGGTATCCGCCCCGATCAGCTCGCCCTGTTCCTGATCGCCGCGCAGGAGCAGCGGCTGGCGGCGCTGGAGATGGCCGCATGATTACCGGGGCGGCGCTTGCGTCGCGGGCCATCGGCGACACCGCGCGGCGCGACCTTGCGAGCGAATGGGGCGGGCCCGAGCCGGGCGGCGAACGCAGCCCGTCGCAGCGCCGGCAGGTCGTCCGCGAGGCGGGCCGGCGCGTGACCGTGCGCAAACCCTGAACAAGGAGCGAGAAAGGAGCGGCGATGGCGATGATGGTGAAAGACCCCGGCGCGCGGATCGATTTCGAATTCGACTGGCACACCGCCTATCCCGGCGGTCAGGCGGTGGTCGCGAGCGACTGGGCGGTCGTGCCCGACGAAGCCGGCGGCGTCGTCGTGCCCGCGTCGGCGCATGACCTGTCGCAGGCGACGGCGACGCTGGCCGGCGGGATCGCGGGCCATGTCTACCGGATCACCAACCGGGTGACGATGAGCGACGGTCAGGTCGACGAACGATCGGTGACGATGCGGGTGGAGGAACGATGATGGCGACGAGTCCGATCCCCGGCGATGTGCCGGTGAGTCTGAACGAAGCGCGCGGCTGGTTGCGGCTGGGGCCGAGCATCGAGGATGCCGTGGTCGCGCAGCTGCTGCGCGCCGCGACGGGAATCTGCGAAGCCTATATCGGCCAATGGCTGATCGTGCGGACGGCGGAGGAGACGCTGCCGCTCCGCAGCGGCACGGCGCGCCCGACGGCGCGGCCGGTGATCGCGGCCGAGACCGTGACATTGCTGACGCGGGAAGGCGGCGAGACGGTGCTGGGCGCGGCGGATTACAAGTTGATACGCGAAGCGGGCGGCGCGGTGCAGCTGGTCGTCGCGGCGCCGGGCGAAGCCGATCGGGTACGGATCGCCTATCGCGCCGGGCTGGCGGACGGGGTCAACGCGGTTCCCGAGGCGATCCGGCAGGGGATCGTCCGCATGACACAGCATCTGTACGATGCGCGCGACGGCACGGGCGCGACGCCGCCCGCCGTGATCGCGGCGCTGTGGCAGCCGTGGCGTAGGCTGAGCCTGGGAGGCACGCGATGACCGGCGCCGAACGGGCGGTGCGCGCGAAGGCGCTGGCGCTGCTGACACAGGATGCCGAGCTGGCGGGGCTGGTGCATGGCATATTCGATGGCGTGCCGGCGCGGGCGAGCGCGCCCTATGTCAGCGTCGGCGCGGCCGAGGGCCGCGACTGGGGCACCAAGGACCGACCCGGGCGTGAAATAGGCCTGACGCTGGCGCTGGTCGGCGCGGGAAGCGGCATCGACGACTGCGCGGCGGCGCGGATCGAAGCGGTCGCCATGGGCCTGCGCGGCGCGGCGGACGAGTGGACGGTGGTCGGCGTGCGGACGATCCGGACGCGTTTCGGCTTTGCCCGCGACGGGGGGTGGCGGCACGAACTGGTGGTGCGGTGCCGATGCCTGGCTGGTTAGGGTGAGGTGGGTGACGCATGACCGGTTTCGACCGGTTGCGGACGTTCGATCCTCGCTGTGCCGCAGGCATGGGGAGGATATTCCACCCATCGTCATCCCGGACTTGATCCGGGATCCATCGCGGCGTCGAAGTCATGGACCCCCGATCAAGTCCGGGGTGACGAGGGGAAGCTGACTGTGACGGCTACCCACCCCAAAAGCGACGGGACGGGTGTCCAGCGCGGCCTCACTCGCCGGGAAGCGAGTTGTTTGCTTTGTAATCCTTGAACTTGTCGGTGAAATTGGCGTGATAATCGTCGACCTGCATGTCGGCATCCTCGGTCGCGACCTTTTCGGAATCGCCGCCCGAGCGGCCGAGCGCGATCACCGCCTTGTGAAAGGCGTCGCGTTCGGCGGTGCAGGCCGCCTTGAGCGCCAGTTCATATTCCGCCTCTTCCATCTTGGCTTCGAGCGACGCCTTCATGTGGTCGCGCAGGCATTTGGTGAAAGCGGCGCGCGTCGTGTCGACCGCGGCGGCCGGCGCCGGCGCCATGGCGGCCAGAAGCAATGTGGTGATCAGCATCCCGCGACTCCCCGTTACGCATGATTTTCTGTCCGAGGAGATTAGACGATGGCAATTGAAAATGGGAGCGCTTTTCTGCTCAAGGTCGGCGACGGCGGCGCCCCGCCGACCTATCAAACGGTGGCGGGATTGCGCACGACGCAATTGTCGGTGAACGGTGAGGCGGTCAACGTCACGACCAAGGATTCGGCCGGGTGGCGCGAGTTGTTGCCGGGCGCCGGCGTGCGGTCGGTTTCGGTGAGCGCGGCGGGCATTTTTACCGGGTCCGACGCCGAGGTGCGGCTGCGCGGCCACGCGCTAGCGGGTACGATCGACGATTATGAGCTGAGCTTTGAAAGCGGCGAGCGGATGCGCGGACGCTTCCTGGTCACGCGGCTGGACTATGCCGGCGATTATAACGGCGAGCGCAATTACACGCTGAACCTGGAATCGAGCGGCGCGGTGGCAAGCCTGTGAGCGCCCCGGCGAAAACGGGGGCCAATGCGCTGCGCGGCGAGGCGGAGCTGCGCGTCGGTGGATCGGTGCACGTCCTGCGCCCGAGTTTTGCCGCGCTGGTCGCGGCGGAAGCCGAGTTGGGGCCGCTGTTCGCGCTGGTCGAGCGCGCGGCCGACGGGCGGCTGGCGCTGGGCGAGCTGGCCGCGCTGTTCTGGCATTGCGTCCGGGACCGGCCCGAGGCGCTGACGCGCGACGCGCTGGGCGAGGCGATCGTGCAGCAGGGGCTGGCGGCAGCGACCCCCGCGCTGCGCCTGTTGCTGGGACAGATCTTGCAGGGACGCTGAGATGGAAGGCGATCGACTGGGCCCGGCGGCTGTCCGGCTGGCGGGCGTGATGGCGCGCGTCGCTGGCTGGCGGCCCGGAGAGTTCTGGGCGGCGACGCCGGCCGATGTGCGCGCGGCGCTGGGCGGGTGGGTCGAGGCGGACGATGCGGCGGGTTTCGACGGCGCCGCGCTGGCGGCGATGATGGAGAGGTTTCCCGATGGGTGACGAGGTCGATGACATGCTGGTTTCGGTGCGCGCCGATACGGGAGCGTTCCGGCGCGAGGTCGCCGCGCTGCGCAGCGAGCTGGAAGGATCGCTGGGGTCCGCCGCCGATGCCGGCGGCCGCGCGATCGAACGCGCGCTGACGCGGGCGATCGTCAGTGGCAAGATGGGGTTCGAGGATCTGAAGCGGCTCGCGCTGTCGGTGATGTCCGACATCGCGCGCGCGGCGATTTCGGCCGGCATCGGTGCGGCGATGGGCGGGGGCGGCGCGAGCGGCGGCGGGGGTGGTTTGCTGTCGCTCGGCGCCTCGATCGCGCAGGCGCTGTTCGGCGCGCCGGGGCGCGCGACCGGCGGGCCGGTGAGCGCGGGGCGCGCCTATCGCGTCGGCGAGCGCGGGCCCGAGCTGTTCGTGCCGACCGCGAGCGGACGGATCGAGACGGGGGGCGGCCAGCCGCGCAACATCGCGATCACGGTGAATGTGCATGGGCAGACGGGAAGCGAGCCGCAACGGCTGGCGCAAACGGGCCGGCAGCTGGCGCGCGCGGTGCGGCGCGCGGTCGCGAGCGGAGACGATTGATGGGTTGGGCGCTGCTCGCGGCGGCCGAGCCGCATCATCGCCAGGGTTGGCTCAAACGATTCGACCCGCGGTTCTGGACAGTCGATTTCGCGCGGCCGATGATGGCGAGCGTGACGTCGGACGCGCCGGCTTCGCTGCGCGTCGAGGCGGTCTTTTACCGGAAGGAGGATCTGGCGGGACTGATCTGGGAAAGCGAGGATCGCTGGGACCATCCCTTGCTTGCTTATGAAACGCGCCGCGATTTCCGGCACACGCAGCTGAGCTTTCGCTGGCGGTCGGGCGGGGTGAAGCCGCTCGATGCGCTGCATGGGCCGACGTTGACGATCGAGGGACGCGATGCGGCGGGGAACCCGCGCGCCTGGTATGTGCGGCTCTGGAACTATGCCCACGGGACGGCCGAGGATGCGGTCGTCAGCCTCGATTTCGACGCGCTGGACGGCGGGTATCTGTTGCCCGGCGAGGCCGACCCGGTGTGGGCGGGCGATATCGACCGGATGTTCGTCTCGCTGGTGCCGCCCGCCTATGACGGCGGTACGGGATCGCTGGCGGCGGCGGTCGAGGGCTGGGCCGAAATGAGCGATATCGCCGCGTCGGGGTCGGGATCGGTGCTGGCGATCGGCGATGTCGCGATGCCCGAGCATGGCGTGGGGATCGCGAGCGGTTATGACGACAGCTATCACCTGACCCCGGCGCGGCTGGTGCGGCAGGTGATCCAGCTCGGTTACCGCGGCGACATCGTCCATTATGTCGGGATGAGCCATTATATGCGGCTGGCCCTAGCGGGCGGCGAGTTGCGCGCGGACGTCGCGGGCGGCGCGATCAATAGGCCCTGCGCGGCGTGGCATGCGGGCTTCGCGGCGGCGTGCCGCGGCGCGGGGCTGGGAGTGATCTGGTCGCTCTCCTACGAATTGTTCGATGCCTATTGCCCCGGCGCGTGGAAACAGCGCGCGAGCGACGGTGCGCCGGCGCTGACCGGGTGGGACCCGCCGTCGGCGCTGCTGTCGCCCGCGAATGCGGGGGCGATGGGATATTTGCAGCTGGTCGCACGGGCGTTCGTCGCGATCGGCGTCGCGGCAGGCCTGCCGTCGAAATTCCAGGTGGGCGAGCCCTGGTGGTGGATCGCATCCGGGGGGCGCATCTGTGCCTATGACGCGGCAACGACGGCGACGCTGGGGGCTGCGAGCGTGGCGATCGCGGATGTGCGCGGTGCGCTCGACGCGCCGCAGCTCGCGATGCTCGACGCGCTGGGAGCGCTGCTGGCGGCGTCGACCGAGGCGCTGGTCGCGGCGGCGCGCGACGAAGCCGGCGAGGCGGGGCTGGTCAGCCATTTGCTCGTTTACCTTCCGACCGTGCTCGACCCGGCGGCGCCCGCGGTGCGCCGCGCCAATGTGCCGACGGGATGGGCGGCGCCCGCATTCGACGTGCTGCAGCTGGAGGATTATGACTGGGTGACCGGCGGGCGCGGTGCCGAGACGGCGGGTGCGCGGGCCGCGATGGCCGCGCGACTGGGCTATCCGATTGAGGATCAGCAGTATTTTTCCGGCTTCGTGCTGCTGCCCGAACAGCGGGGGCAGTGGGCGGCGATCGCCGAGGCCGCCGATGCGGTGCGGCGCGCGGGGGCCGCGCGCATCTTTATCTGGGCGTTGCCGCAGGTGGCGCGCGACGGGTTCGTGACCTTTGACGGGGAGGGCGAAGTGCAGGCTTTCGATCCGGTAGATTTCCCGATCGCGATCGGGCGCGAGGCGGTGGTCGTGACCGAATTTTCGACGCAGATCGTGGGGTCGCCCGCGGGACACGAGCAGCGCGCGAGCGAATGGGCCGAGGCGCGGATGCGGTACGATGCGGGACCGGGGGTCCGGTCCGAAGCCGATGTGCGGGCGCTGACCGATTTCTTTCGAGCGCGGCGCGGGGCGGCGCGCGCTTTCCGTTTCCGCGACCCGTTCGACAGCAGTTCGGCCGTCGATAACGGACCGCCGACGGCGGCCGACCAGATGCTTGGCACCGGCGACGGGGTGCGGCGGCAATTCGCGCTGGTCAAATATTATGGCAGCGGCGACGCGGAGCATCGGCGCAGCATTCGCCTGCCGGTCGCCGCGAGCGTGCGCGTGTCGGTCGACGGGATCGAGACGGCGGCGTTCCTTGTGACGGGCGAGGGCGAGATATCGCTCGACGTCGCGCCCGCACCGGGGGCGGCGGTCCGCGCGGGCTTCCTGTACGACGTGCCGGTGCGCTTTGCCGAGGACCGGCTGGAGACGAGCCGCGCGACTTTCCTGGCGGGCGAGGTGGCGAGCGTGCCGCTGGTCGAAGTGCGTGCGCCATGGTGATGGAGCGCGCGCCCGACTGGCTGCGCGACGAGCTGGTCACGCTGGCCTGGTGCTGGCGGCTGGCGCGGCGCGACGGGGTGACGATCGGGCTGACCTCGCACGACCGCGATCTGACGATGGGCGGCCTGCTGTATCGCGCGGCGCCGGGGATGAAGCCGTCGGCACTGGAGACGAGCGACAGCCTCGATGCGGCGACGATGGATCTGGAAGGCGCGGTGACGAGCGATGCGATTGCGGCGCGCGACCTCGACGCCGGGCGCTGGGACGGCGCCGAGCTCGAGCTGTTCGTCACCGACTGGAGCGCGCCGGACGTGGCGCCGGTGACGGTCGCGCGGGGATCGCTGGGCGCGATCGAACGGCGCGGGGCGGCTTTCGCGGCGGAGTTGCAGGGGGTGACGCGGCTGCTCGACCGGCCGGTGTGCCCCGCGACCTCGCCGTCGTGCCGGGCGATGCTGGGCGACCGGGCATGCCGCGTCGACCTGGCGCCGCGCACGCATATGCGGCGCGCGACGGCGGTCGATGGACGGATGGTGACGCTCGACGCGCCGGCCCCGGGGATCGCGTTCGGCGAGCTGATGTGGATGGAGGGCGGCAACTGCGGGCTCGCGAGCCCGGTGATCGCGGCCGAAGGCGCGGTGCTGCATCTGGCGGAGGTCCCGCCCTTTGCGCCGGCGGGGCCGGTGCGCGTGCGGCTGATCGAGGGATGCGACAAGCAGCTGGCGACGTGCCGCGACCGTTTTGCCAACGCGGTCAATTTTCGCGGCGAGGCGCACCTGCCGGGAAACGACCTGTTGACGCGCTATCCCGGTGGATGATGCGCGCTGCGACCTTTTGGCGAGACGGGCCTTTGCGGCCGCGCGGGGGATGATCGGCGTGCGGTTCCGGCCGCAGGGACGCGATCCCGCGACCGGGCTCGATTGCGTCGGGCTGGTCTGGGCCGCCTATGCGGCGGCGGGGTGCCCGCTCGACGCGCCGCGCGACTATCCGCTGCGCGGGTGGTGCCGGGAACGGATAGTCGCGGCGCTGGAGGCGGCGGGGTTCCGGATGGTGTCCGATGCGCGCGACGGCGATGCGGCGTTGATCGCGCTGCCCGCGGGTCAGTTCCATCTCGGTCTGATCGGGTGCGGACGGATGGTGCATGCGCACGCCGGGCTGCGGCGGGTGGTCGAAACGCCCGTGGATGCGCAGCTGCTCGCCGCGGCGCGCTGGCGGCTTTCTTGAAGGGAACGACAATGGCGACCTTGGTGCTGACGGTGGTCGGCGGAATAGTTGGCGGGCCGGTCGGCGCCGCGGTGGGTGCGGCGATCGGCCAGCAGGTCGATGCCGCGGTCTTCAAACCCAAGGGGCGCGAGGGGCCGCGGCTGGCCGACCTGAAAGTCCAGGCGTCGACCTATGGCCAGCAGATACCGCAATTGTTCGGGACGATGCGCGTCGCGGGGAGCGTCATCTGGGCGACCGACCTGATCGAACGCCGCGACAAGCGCGGCGGCGGCAAGGGGCGGCCGTCGGTGACCGAATATAGCTATGCCGTGTCGCTGGCGGTCGCGCTGTCGTCGCGACCCATTCGCGCGATCCGGCGGATCTGGGCCGACGGCAACCTGCTGCGCGGATCGAGCGGGACATTCCACGAGCGATGTACATTCCGCTGGTATGCCGGAAGCGAGGACCAACCGGTCGATCCGCTGATCGCGTCTGCGACCGGCATCGGATCGGCGAGTGCGTTCCGCGGGCTGGCCTATGCGGTTTTCGAGGAACTGGAGCTGGGCGGTTTCGGTAACCGGATTCCGTCGCTGACCTTCGAGATTGAGGCCGATGCCGGCGAGATCGACGCCGGGACGATCGGCGACCGGCTGCTCGGTGAAACAGGACGTTGCGGCGGAGCGTGGCGCTTTGCCGGCTATGCGGCATCGGGCGACCGCGCCCGAGATGCGCTGGCGCCGCTGTTCGATGCCGACCAGACCGGGCTGGTGTCGGGCCCCGATGCATGGCGCCTTGCGCCCGTCGCGCTGGCCGGCGTGCCGTTGGCGCTGGACGATTTTAGCGAAGCGCGGCGCGTCGAGGCAGCGATCGACCGGACCCAACAGACGCGTATGCCGCTGTCGGCGCTTCCGGGAACGATCCGGCTGCGTCACTATGAGCCCGGCCGCGATTACCAGCTGGGACAGCAGTCGAGCGCGGTCGCTGGCGGCGGGCTGCGCGAGGAACGGATCGACCTGCCCGCGGTGTTGCCGGCGGGGTCGGCGCGTGCGCTGGCGCTGGCGTTGGCGCGCGCGGCCGCCGACGGGCGCGAGACGATGATCTGGCGCGCCGACCTGGCGGCGCTGGCGCTGGCGGTCGGGCAGGTCGTGACGCTGGCGGACGGCAGCGGCTGGCGACTGGCCGGGCGGACCGTCCGGGGCAGCGAGCTTTTGCTCGAACTGAAGCGCCATCAACCGCTGCCTGCCCTAGACCTGCCCGCTGCTCACGGCGTTCCGGTCGCGGCGCCCGACTGGCCCGATGCCGTCGGCACGGTCCGCCTGTTCGACCTGCCCAATATCGCCATGCCGGCGGCGTCGGCGCCGCATATCCTGATCGCGGGGGGCGGCAGCAACGACGGCTGGCGCGGCGCCGACTGCTGGTTCGTGCCGGCGGCGGGCGCCGAACCGATCCCGGTCGGCTCGATCCGCCCGGCGGTTGCGCTGGGCGAGCTCGCCGAACCGCTTGCGGCGGCCAGCGATTGCCTGTTCGACATGGAGAATGCGGCGGTGGTTACCCTCGTCAATCCGGCGATGACGCTCGAATCGGTGGGCGACGCTGCGTTGCTGGGCGGGGCGAACCGCGCGATGATCGGCGGCGAGCTGATGCAATTCGGTATCGCCGAAGCCGTATCGCCGGGTGTGTGGCGCCTGTCGCGCCTGCTTCGCGGCCGCGCCGGAACCGCAGACGAAATGGCGCATGCGGCCGGAGATGCCTTTGTGCTGCTCGACGATTCGGCGTCTTTGGCGTTGCCCGCCGAACTGGCCCGATGGGCCGAGGGCGGCGACGCGACGCTGCAATGGATGCCGCGCGGCGGCGGTGCGTTGGCGGAGATCCCGGTGCCCGCCGCGGGACGGGCGCTCCGGCCGTTGGCACCCGTCCACGGCCGGGTCCGGGCCAATGGCGCGGGCGGGGTGACGATCGACTGGATCCGGCGTAGCCGCGCCGATGCGGGATGGCGCGACCATGTCGACCAGGCGCCGGGGGAGACGCGCGACGCCTGGCGCATCGCGCTGTCGCCCGCCGTGCCCGGGATCGGCCCGTGGGAGAGCGCGTCGTCCGCGTTGACCATCGATGCGGGCGACCTTGCGATGCTGCCGCCCGGATGCACGATCGATATCCGCCAGGCCGGCGACCTCGCCTTGTCGCCGCCCCTGTCCTTGCCGTTGACCTTAGAAGGATAAAGCCATGACCGACATGCCGGCCACGCCGCGCCTTGCGTTACCGCTGCTCGCCGTCGCGCAGGCGCAGAAGGAAGTTACGCACAATGAAGCGCTCGTCCTGCTCGACGCGCTGGTCCACGCCGCCGTGCTGGACGGGCCGCTCGCCGATCCGCCAGCCGATCCCGCCGAAGGACAATGCTGGATCGTCGGTTCCGATCCGACCGGCGCATGGTCGGGGCAGGCCACGGCGATCGCGTTCTGGAGTGCCGGTGGGTGGCGGTTCGCGGCGCCGCGGGCAGGCATGCGCGTGACGCGCCTGGCCGACGGCGCGCGGCTTCGATTCGAGGGCAGCCTGTGGACCGGACCCGCGACGATCGCGGCGCCCGCTGGCGGCTCGACAATAGATTCCGAAGCGCGTAACGTGATCGGTGCGTTGATTCTGCAACTCGAAGCGCAGGGTCTTCTGATTTCAGGCTGAATTTTCCGCCGTTTGGTATCGCGAGTGCGACTTTTTGGCAACAGATTGACGATTTGTTAGCTTGCACGGAACCAAAGCGGCGAGTAGGACGTCTGCCGAGACGTATATCTCAATTGAAAGGGGAATTATTATGAGGAAGCTTGCCGTCGCTGTGGCGTTGGCCTCCACCACCCTTGCGTCGCCGGTTCTGGCGCGCGACAACTCTTGGTATGTCGGAGTTGGTGCGGGCGTGATGATCGTCGAGGACATGGATCTCGACATCGGCACATTCGATAATGCCGGTACGCTCGACCATCGCGTCGGCTACGATGCCGAAGGCACCGTCGGTTATGACTTCGGCGGTTTCCGTGCGGAAGTCGAAGTCGGCTATCGCGAAGCCGACATCCAGTCGGGCAGCTTTAGCGCTCCTGGCATTCCGACCAATGCTGGCGGCACTGGCGTCTTCACTGGCTCGACCCCGCTCAACGGCGACACGAATGTCCTGAGCTTCATGGTCAACGGCCTGCTCGATTTCGGTGATGATGATGGCCTGCAGGGCTTCGTCGGCGGTGGTGTCGGTGTTGCCCGCGTGTCGGTCGAACCCGTTTTCGCCGGTCCGTTCCTTGACGATTCGGACACGGGCTTCGCCTGGCAGGCGATCGCCGGTGTCCGTGCTCCGCTGACCCGTAACTGGGACGTTGGCCTGAAGTATCGCTTCTTCAACGCCGACAACCTCGACCTGGTTGGCCAGAATGGCGACTATTCGGGTCGCTTCCGTTCGCACTCGCTGCTCGGTACGCTGACGTACAACTTCGGTGGCGCCGATCCCGAGCCGGTCGTGGCACCGCCGCCTCCGCCGCCGCCTCCGCCGCCGCCCCCGCCGCCCCCGCCGCCTCCGCCGGAAGTGGTGTGTGCGCCCGGACCGTACATCGTGTATTTCGACTGGGATCAGTCGAACATCACGCCGGAAGCGGCTTCGACGCTCGACAACGCGATCAGCGCCTACAACCGTGGCTGCACGGGTACGCAGGTCATGCTCGCCGGTCACGCCGACCGTTCGGGTTCGGCGACGTACAACGTCGGCCTGTCGAACCGTCGCAACGACGCAGTTCGCAGCTATCTGACCGCTCGCGGTATCTCGGATGGCTCGATCAGCGCGCAGGGCTTCGGCGAAACCCGTCCGGCCGTTGCAACCGCCGATGGCGTCCGCAACGACCAGAACCGTCGCGTGGAAATCACTTACGGTCCGAACTCGGGCATGTAAGAGCGGTTTCCATCCCGACAGGGACGGAACGAAAAAGAGGGGCGGTACCGCAAGGTACCGCCCTTTCTTTATGCGTGCGCTGTCGTCGGTGCCGACCGGCGCGAATTCGGATTTCGCTTGCTCATCGCTAAAGATGTTATACCATAACGTTGAGGGTGCGAGATGGTCTCGAACCCTCTTCCGGGGCGGATGCCCGGCGCATACGGGCATCCCTTTGCGGGGAGAGTGACGATGCAAAGACGCCGTAGCCTGTTCCATCGCAGCATTTTCCGGTCCGACCCCAGCGGCGGGCCCGATATCAATACGACGCCGCTGATCGACGTCATGCTGGTCATGCTGGTGATGTTTATCATTACCATCCCGCGGCCCACGCATAGCGTCGATGTGACTTTGCCGGGCGAGCCGCCGGCGAACAGCCGGATACTCCAAGAAAATCATGTGACCATCGACACCGCCGACGTAATCCGCTGGAACGACGAGGCGGTCGATCTGGCCCAGCTGGGCCTATTGGTCAAACAGGCGGCCGAGCGACCCGAGCCGGCAGCGATCCTGCTCGAACCCGAGGCGCAGGCGCGCTATCTGCGTGTCGACGAAGCGATCGGGGCGATCCGGCGCAACGGCGGGACCAAGCTCGCCTTTCCCGGCATCCACCAATATCGCGGACTGATCTGACGCGGGCGGCGCCCTCGGCCGATCAGGCGGCCGGGGCCGTGCCGGCGCGCAGGTAGCGCATCATATAGCCGACATAATCGGCCTTGCCGAGCGGGACGCCCATATGACGCATGATCGCGTAGGCCGTCGTGCGGTGGAAGAAGAACTGCGGCTGGGCCCAATCGCGGACATAGTCGAAGGCGCGCATGTCGAAGGTCATGCCATTGGGCAGCGTAAAGCTGACCATATGATCGGGATCGCTGCCCATGGCGTCGCGGTCGACCGTTTCGAGAATGGCGAGCGTCGCCGCGATCTGATCCTGCATTCCGGCGAAACCGGGCGCATCCTCGGCAAAGTCCGGGATGTCGAGCCCGGCGAGCCGCGCGAGCGGTTGCAGAGCCTGCGCGCAGCTGAAGCGGACCTGCGATGCGAGCGGGAACATGTCGGGGGCAAGCCGCGCGACGGCGAACTGCAATTCACCCACGGCATTTTCCTCGCCCCAGGTGCGCGCGCGCGCCAATTCGCCGGAGAGCGCGTTGAGGCCATTCTGCCACGCCGGTACGGTCAGGTCGTAAAGCATCGTCATATCCTTCGGTGGGTGGATGTCAGGCTGCGGCGAGACTGTCCTGGAACTGGAGCCGCGCGAGGCGCGCGTAAAGGCCGTCGGCGGCGACGAGCTCGTCATGCTTGCCTTCTTCGACGATCCGGCCCTCGTCCATCACGACGATGCGATCGGCGGCGCGGACTGTAGCGAGCCGGTGGGCGATGACGATCGTCGTGCGATCGTGCATCAGCGATTCGAGCGCATCCTGCACGAGCTTTTCGGACTCGGCATCGAGCGCCGAGGTCGCTTCGTCGAGCAACAGGAGCGGCGCGCGGCGCAGCAGCGCGCGGGCGATCGCGACGCGCTGTCGCTGGCCGCCCGACAGGCGGGCGCCGCCTTCGCCCATGAAGGTGTCGAGCCCCTGCGGCAGCTTGCGCAGAAACTCCTCCGCATTGGCGGCGCGCGCGGCCGCCCACAGATCGTCGTCGGTCGCATCCCAATTGCCGTAGCGCAAATTGTCGCGCGCCGAGGCGGCGAAGATCACCGTTTCCTGCGGCACCATCGCGATGCGCGTGCGAATGTCGGCGGGATCGGCATCGGTGAGCGGTACGCCGTCGAGGCGGACCTGCCCGCGCTGCGGATCGTAGAAGCGCTCGGCGAGCTGGAAGAGCGTCGATTTGCCAGCACCCGAGGGACCGACGATGGCCACTGTCTCGCGCGGACGGATCGCGAGGCTGAAATCGTGAAGCGCGGGCGCGTCGGGGCGGGTCGGATAATGGAATTCGACGTTCGCAAACTCGAGCGTCCCGACCGGCGGTTCGGGGAAGCGGCTCGGGTTGGCTGGCGGCGCGATCGTCGCTTCGGCGTTCAGCAATTCGCTCAGTCGTTCGGCCGCGCCGGCGGCGCGGAGAAGGTCGCCATAGACTTCGGTCAGCGCGCCGAAAGCGCCCGCGACGAGCCCCCCGGTAAGAACGAAGGCGGCGATGGTGCCGCCGGTGATCGTCCCTTGCGCGACCCCTTCGGCACCGTACCAGAGCAGGGTGGTAATCGCGCCGAACAGCAGGCCGATCACCGTCGCGGTGATGATCGCGCGCAGGCGGATCCGGCGTTTGGCGGTCGCGAAATTGGCCTCGACCGCCGCGGCGAAACGGTCGGCCTCGCGTGCCTCCTGCCCGAAGGCCTGGACGATCTTCATTGCCCCCATCTGTTCGGCGGTCGTTGCGCCGATATCGGCGACACGATCCTGACTGGTCCGCGAGACCTTCTGGAGCCGCCGCCCCAAGAGGACGATCGGGAGGATGATGACGGGGATGCCGAGCAGGATGCCCGCGGTGAGCCCCGGCGACAGGCTGAACAGATAGATGATGCCGCCGATCCCCATGACGGTGTTGCGCAAGGCCACCGAAACGGTGGTGCCGACGACCTGTTCGATGATTGCGGTATCCGAGGTCATCCGCGAGGCGATTTCGGACGGACGGTTTTCCTCGAAAAAACCGGGGGCGAGGCGCAGCAGGTTCCGTTGGACCGCCTGCCGGATGTCGGCGACGGTGCGCTCGCCGAGCCAGCTGACGAAATAGAAGCGCAGCGCCGTGGCGAGCGCAAGCGCGACGCAGATGGCGTAGAAAAGCCGGAAATGCGGTGCGACGTCGCCGCCGCCGGCGATGAAGCCGCTGTCGATCATCGCCTTGAACTGCCAGGGGATGGCGAGCGTCGCGAGCGCCGCGATGCCGAGCGCGATCGCGGCAATCACCAGTTGCAGCGGATAGCGGCTGGCATAATGCCACACCATGCGCAGGCTGCCGAGCTTGCGGCGGGGTTCGGCGGAGGCTTTCGCGTCGGAAAGATCGGGTTGGCTAGCCATCGCATCGGCCCTAGCAGCGCCGACCCTCGCGCTCAACGACGCAGAATGCGGCCTGGCTTCACGCGCTTTGAAGCAGCGCTGCAAGGGGGAGAGGCCATTACGCCGCGCCCCGCGACAATTATTCGCTTTCGTTACGCCCCGCAGCGATTTTGATGCATTGCACAATAAAATCGAGCCCCTAGACTGCCGGTCAAGGTGCCGGTGCCGACAGAGCGCCGCCGGGTTACGCAAGGAACGATCTGAAAATGCTGTATCACGCGTTTGACATGCAGAAAAATTGGCTTGCAGGCGCAAGTGCGCTCGCGACCGCGGGCGCCCAGGTCATGCAGCATCCGGCGAATCCGCTGGGTTATTTCAGTGGCAGCCCGATGTTCGCCTCCGCGCTCGAAGTCTTTGCGCATGCGGCGGCGCCGCGCGGCAAGCCCGGGTTCGAACTGTACGAGACCGTTGTCAATGGCGAGACGGTGCGCGTCACCGAGGCAATCGAGGCGCGCAAGCCGTTCGGCCAGCTCAAGCATTTCAAGCACAAGGGAACGAAGGATGCGCCCAAGTTGCTGATCGTTGCGCCGATGTCGGGCCATTATGCGACGCTGCTGCGCGGGACGGTCGAGCGGATGCTGCCCGACCATGATGTGTGGATCACCGATTGGCGCGATGCGCGCAACGTCCCGCTGGAAGCCGGCAAGTTCGACCTCGACGATTATGTCGACTATCTGATCGCGTGGCTCGAGCATATCGGGCCCGGCGCGCATATGCTGGCGGTGTGCCAGCCGTCGGTGCCCAGCCTCGCCGCCGCGGCGGTGATGGCCGCCGACAAGCATAAGTGCCGTCCAAGAACGCTCACGATGATGGGCGGGCCGATCGACACGCGCAAGGCGCCGACCGCGGTCAACGACCATGCGACGACGCGGCCCTATGCCTGGTTCCAGGAAAATGTGATCGCGACCGTTCCGGCCTGGTATCCGGGAGCCGGACGCCGCGTCTATCCCGGCTTCCTGCAGCTCGCCGGTTTCATGTCGATGAACCTTGGCAACCATATGATGAGCCATTGGGAGATGTTCAAACATCTGGTCGACGGCGATGGCGAGAGCGCCGACAAAACCAAGGAATTCTATGACGAATATCGCGCGGTGTGCGACATGACGGCGGAATTCTACCTCCAGACGGTCGATGTCGTGTTCCAGCGGCATTTGTTGCCCAAGGGCGAGATGACGCATCGCGGCCAGCCGGTCGATGTCGGCGCGATCGAGGATATCGCGATCCTCGCGATCGAGGGCGAGCGCGACGATATTTCGGGGATCGGCCAGACCAAGGCGGCGCTGACGATCGCCAAGGCGCTGCCCGCCGACAAGAAGAAATATCTGATGGCGAAGGGCGTCGGCCATTACGGCATTTTCAACGGTCGCAAATGGCGCGAGGAGATCGCGCCGCTGGTCGAGAAATGGATTCGCAGCAACGGTGGGTAAGGGCGGTCGTCCGAGGCATTGTCATTACGGACTTGAGCCGGGACGACGAAGGTCTGAAAGCGACGGGTAGCGGTCCTTAATCCTCCCTGTGCCGCAGGCATGGGGAGGTGGCAGCCCGCAGGGCTGACGGAGGGGCTAACGCGGCCCCTCCACCACTCGCTACGCGAGCGGTCCCCCTCCCCATCGCTGCGCGACAGGGAGGATTTGAGGTCGCTGACGAGTAATCGCGATCCTTTATTTCATGAGCAACGTCCGCTCCCCATCCCTAAGCGGCCGCGCCTTCAGTGCATGGGCGCGACCCTGACGCTCCAATAGACGATATACAGGATCGCCGCCCATGCGAGCAGAACCATTGCCATGCCGATCCGGCTCGACGGGCGTTCGCTCGCCGCTTCGGCCGCGGCGTGGAGTTCGCTCCATAGCACGCGCGGGATCAGGCGGCGGATCAAGACCAAGCCGGCGGGAACGAGGATCAGGTCGTCGATCCAGCCGAGCACCGGGATGAAATCGGGGACGAGGTCTATCGGCGAGAGCGCATAGGCGGCCACCGCGAGCGCGAGCAGCCGCGCGAGCCAGGGCGTGCGCGGGTCGCGGGCGGCGAGCCAGGCGGCGTGCGCCTCGATCGCGAGGCGGCGGCCGAGATCGGCGATATGTTCGGAAAGGGATTTACCCGGCATGGCCGACAGTCTTACTGGTCTGTCATGGCTATCCAACTGAAAAGCGCACGCGTCGAGCGTTGGCCCGTTGCGGGAAGCTTCGTCATCAGTCGCGGCGCCAAGGAGCATGTCGACGTCGTCGTCGCTCAAATCGAGGGCGAAGGCGAGGTCGGTCGCGGCGAGGGAACGCCGGTTTATTATCTGGGCGAGGATGCGACCGGATGTCGCGACGAGATTCTGCGAGTCGCGCCCTTCATCGAGGACATGGGCGCCGCCGAGGCGCGCGCGGCGGTGCAGGAAATGATGGCGGCGGGCGCGGCGCGCAACGCGCTCGACTGCGCGCTGTGGGACCTCGAGGCGAAGCAACGGGGCATGCGGCTGTGGCAACTCGCGGGGTGCGACGGCGCGCCGACCGCCCGGGTGACTGCCTTTACCATTTCGCTCGGCACCCCCGGCGCCATGGCCGAGCAGGCCGCCACTGCGGCAGCCGACGGATATCGGCTGCTGAAGGTCAAGCTGACGGGGGAGGGGGACCGGCTGCGTATCGCCGGCGTCCGCAAGGGCGCGCCCGACGCGCGGCTGATTGTCGACGCGAACGAAAGCTGGGGCGACGTCGATATCTTGAGCGAGGCCGAGGCACTCGCAGACATGGGTGTCGAGATGATCGAACAGCCGGTGCCGGTCGGCGCCGATGCGCTGCTCGATCCGATCTACGCGCCAATCCCCTTCATCGCCGACGAAAGCTGTCAAACCGCCACCGACGTCGCGCGGATCGGCGCCTTTTACGACGGGGTGAACATCAAGCTCGACAAGGCGGGCGGGCTGACCGAGGCGATGCGCCTTGCCGATGCAGCAGACGCGGCGGGGCTGTCCATCATGGTCGGGTGCATGCTGTGCACGAGCCTGGCGATCGCGCCGGCGTTCGTGCTTGCGCAGCGCGCACGCTGGGTCGACCTTGACGGTCCCGCGCTGCTCGAGCGCGACCGCGAGGGCGGGTTCGAGTTTCGCGAAGGGCGAATCGGGCCGCCGGTGGACTGACGGTGAGATCCGTTCGCATTGAGCGAAGTCGACATGCCTATCGGCCGTGTACGACTTCAGCGTGTCTGAACTTCGCTCGACACAAACGGATTTTCCGATTTTTTCAGAGCGCGACTTCGGCGTGCTTGCCGAGCTCGCCTTCCTTCATCGTCCATCCGGTTGCGAGCTTGAACATCCCCTTGATGCCGGGCTCGGCGGTCCAAATTTCGGCACTGTCGAGGTCGAAGCGGAGCAGGACGAGCTTCGGATCGTCCTTGCCGCCTTCGTACCAGGCCGCGATGCCGTTGTTCCACAGCTTGTCGAGCACCGCAGGGTCGGTTTCGCGGCGCAGCGTGCCCGCGATACAGGCGAAAAGGTCGTGACCCTTCGACGCGAATTGCGCCATGGCGGGCCCGCCGCCCGCGAGGCGGTTGTCGGCCGAAGTAAAGAACCAGACTGCGCTGTTAGCGTCCTTGTCCAGCTGTACGTTCATCGGAATATGATGGTCGCGCTCGCCCGTCGCGCCGAGCATGACGTAGGGGCTGTCGGCCAAGGCTTTCCAAAATTGCTGTTTGATATCGTCGCTCATCGAAAGGCTCCATTTCCGTTATCCCCCGATGACCCATCAACGCCGGAGTGCCGCACTCGTTGCCCCGTTCAGCGCCGGCGCGGCTCGGCATAGCTGACGACTTCATATTCGATGCCGTCGGGATCGAAGAAATAGAAGCGGCGGCCGGGTTCGTAATCGCCATGGTTGAAGGGCGTCAGGCCCACGGCTTTTACGCGCATCTCGATCGTGTCGAGATCGTCGACCTGCACCCCGACATGGTTGAGCGGCTCGCCCTTCGGATAGCGGGCGTCCCGATGCTCGCCGTCGGGGACGGTGTAGAGCGCGACATAGGCGGAATCGCTGCCGAGGTGGATCGTGCGCCCGCCGTCGCGCGCGGGGCCGCGCCAGCGTTCGTGCCAGCCAAAGATCGCCGAGAGGATTCCGGCGGTGCGATCGGGGTCGCTGACCGTCAGATTCACATGCTCGATGAAGGGATGCGTCACCTTGTTTCTCCTGATTCGCGTTGACGCGCGGTTTATGAAAGCTCAAGTCAGGTAGAGGTCAAGCGCAAGCAGGAGCGAAGACGATGCATCGGACCGACCTGATCGCGATCGGCGAACTCGCGGCGCGAACGGGCGTCGCGGTGTCGGCGATCCGTTTCTATGAGGCGAAGGGGCTGGTCGAGGCCTTGCGCACGCGCGGCGGGCAGCGGCGCTTCCTGCGCGCCGACATACGGCGCGTGTCATTCATCCTGATCGCGCAGCAACTAGGGCTCAGCCTTGAGGAGATCGCCGCCGAACTGGCGCGGTTGCCCGCCGGCCGAACGCCGAACGGCGCCGACTGGACGCGGATCAGCACGGGCCTGCGGGTGCGGATCGATGGTCAGATCGCGGCGCTTGAATGCACGCGCGAACTGCTCGACAATTGCATCGGCTGCGGCTGCCTTTCCCTCAAGAAATGCGGGCTGTATAATTGCGGCGACAAAGCGGCGCAGCGCGGGGCGGGGCCGCGTTATGTGCTGGGCGACCGGGCGGCAGAGATTGCAGAGGTGGGATGAGTAGAGTGTCGGCTTTGGGGTGGGGAGCCGTCACAGTCAGCCCCCCCCTCGTCACTCCGGACTTGATCCGGGGTCCATGACTTCGACGCCGCGACGGATCCCGGATCAAGTCCCAGATGACGATGAAATAAAGGATCGCGATTATTCGTCAGCGACCTCAAATCCTCCCTGTCGCGCAGCGATGGGGAGGGGGACCGCTCCGAAGCGAGGGGTAGAGGGGCCGCAGCGCCGCGCCATTTGCCCCTCCGTCAGCGCTTCGCGCTGCCACCTCCCCATGGCTTCGCCACAGGGAGGATCTTATGACAACTACCGGTCGTTCTCAGCCTTTCGTCACCCCAGACATGATCCGGGGTCGATCCGCCCTATCCCGCGCGCGCTGAGCAAGCGGTCTTGGATCCCGGTTCAAGTTCGGGATGACGAGCGTACAGGCTTGCAATCGCCCGCTTCCGCGCGTTTCTTCTCAAACCCCGCTCAGTTTCTCGATCTCCGGCGCCCCCGCCAGGCACGGACCCAGTTTCGCGCCCAGGCTGCGAAAATGATCCGACGCGCGATGGGCTTCAACTGCCGCCTCGTCGTCATAACATTCCAGCACCTTGTACACGCCCGCTTCGCCCGTGCGGAACAGCTTGTAATAGCTGTTGCCCGGTTCGTTCGCGGCGACGGCGGGCGCCAGTTCGGCGAACACGCCCTCGAATTCCGCTTCCTTGCCGGGCTGGACGCGCAGCGTGGCGATGATACCGATGGTCATGTTTCTGTCTCCTTAAAGCTGTTTGCGAAGATCGGGGTCGACGTCCCAGCCATCCTCGACCTGGACGCCGAAGCTGTTGAGGATCATCGATACCTGGGTATATTGGCCGACGGTCATGACGAGGTCCATGCGGCCCTTGTCGCCGAGCGGCGCGAGTGCGGCCCAGCTGGCGTTGGTCACGAAATGGTTGGTGGTAAGCTCGTCGGTCGCGCGGAGCATCGCGCGGTCGAGTTCGGTCCAGTCCTCTGCATCGGGACCGGCCTTGATGCGCGCGATCTCGTCTTCGGTCAGGCCGCAGTCGAGCCCGATGCGCTTGTGCTGCGTCCACTCATAGCCCGAGCGGCAGTTGTAGCCGGTGCGCAGGATGACGAGTTCGCGGTCCCGAGGAGACAGCGCATTGCGCCGCGACAGGATATAATTGCCCCAGCCGAGGAAGGCGGTGAGCGCCTTGGGCGCATGGGCAAGGGTGCGGAAGATGTTGAGAATCTTGCCGCCCCCGACCTTGCCCCCATCGGAGGCAAGGAAGGGTTCGAGCGCGACGCGCTGGTCGGCATCGAGCCGGTCCAAATCGACCGGCTCGATACGCGGTTTGTCCAGGCGCAAATCAGAAGACCTCGAACAGACCCGCCGCGCCCTGACCGCCGCCGATGCACATCGTGACGACGGCATATTTCACGCCGCGACGCTTGCCTTCGATCAGCGCGTGGCCGACGCAGCGCGAGCCGGTCATGCCGAAGGGGTGGCCGATCGAGATCGAGCCGCCGTTGACGTTGAGCAGATCGTTCGGGATGCCGAGCTTGTCGCGGCAGTAGAGCACCTGCACCGCGAAAGCTTCGTTGAGTTCCCAGAGGCCGATGTCGTCCATCTTGAGCTCGAAGCGTTCCAGCAGCTTCGGAATCGCGAAGACGGGGCCGATACCCATTTCGTCGGGTTCGGTGCCCGCGACCGCCATGCCGACATAGCGGCCGAGCGGCTGGAGCCCCCGTTTCTCGGCGACCTTGGCTTCCATCACGACGCACGCCGACGAACCGTCGGCAAGCTGGCTGGCGTTGCCCGCGGTGATCGTGTGGCCTTCGCCCATCACGGGCTTGAGGCTCGACAGCCCTTCGAGCGTCGTGTCGGGACGGTTGCACTCGTCCTTGTCGGCGACGACGTCCTTGAAGCTGACTTCCTTGGTTTCCTTGTTCACGACCGCCATCGTCGCCTTGCAGGCGACGATCTCGTCGTCATATTTGCCCGCGGCCTGAGCAGCGGCAGTGCGTTGCTGTGACTGGAGCGAATATTCGTCCTGCGCTTCGCGGCTGATATTGTAACGCTTGGCGACGACCTCGGCCGTGCCGATCATCGGCATATAGGTATCCTTGTGCATCGCGATCAGCTCGGCGTCGGTCTCGATGAACACCTTGCCGCTGCCGCTGACTTTCGAGATCGACTCGATGCCGCCGGCGACCGCGATGTCCTGGCGGTCGACGATGATCTGCTTTGCGGCGGTCGCGATCGTCATCAGGCCCGACGAACATTGGCGGTCGATCGACATGCCGGGGACGGTGACGGGCAGGCCGGCGCGCAGCGCGACGAGGCGGCCGATGTTCATCGTCTGCGAGCCCTGCTGCATCGCGGCGCCAAAGAGGACATCGTCGATCTCGCCGCCTTCGAGGCCGGCACGCTCGACCGCCGCGCGGACCGAATGGGCGCCCAGCGTCGGGGCGAGGGTGTTGTTGAACGAGCCGCGCGCCGCCTTGGTCAGCGGGGTACGGGCGGTGGAGACGATAACGGCGTCACGCATGATAGGAGTCCTTCTTTCTGAATCCGGTTATCTTAACGGGGGAGGTCGGCCGGTAAACTTATGCTTTAGACGAAGAACTGGCTGATCCATTCGGCGATCAGCGCGGGTTTTTCCTCACCTTCGATCTCGATCGTCACTTCGTTGGTCTGTTGCCACTGGCCGGGGCGTTTTTCTTCGAGCTCGAGCAGCTTCACATGGCTGCGCACGCGCTTGCCCGAGCGTACGGGGGCGAGGAAGCGGACCTTGTTGCCGCCATAGTTCACGCCCATCTTGACGCCCGCGATCTTCGGGCCGTCGGTCTTCTGGCCGAGCATCGGGATCAGCGACAGCGTCAGAAAGCCGTGCGCGATCGTGCCGCCGAAGGGCGTGAGCTTGGCCTTTTCCTCGTCGATATGAATGAACTGATGGTCGCCCGTCGCGTCGGCGAATTTGTCGATCATCGCCTGATCGACGAGCACCCATTCGGATGTGCCCAGATGCTCACCGACCTTGGCTTGCAGGTCCTGCGGCGTGATGGTGGCCATATCTGATCCCCTCCAATACTGGTTCGGGGCGCGTTCTAGGCCTCTCTTGCCGCGTTGCACAAGGGCCAAGGGCTTTAGCTAAGGCGCCGTAGCGTCAGCCTTCGGCGGCTTTGGCGTCTTCATCGTGACGCTTTCGGCATAGGGCAGAATCATCGTTCCGTCGGGCGCCGCGGTAAACGTCGTTTGCGTCGGATAGGCGAAGTCGTAGCCCGCCTTCGTCAGTTCGTCGAAAACGCCGATGCCAATCGCGGTGCGCGCGGCGATCACCTCGTTATAATCGTCGCTGTGGATATCGGCGACGAGTTCGAAATCGAGGCTCGAAGCGCCAAAGCCGATGAAGCTCGAGCGGACGAATTCATGTTTTTCGGCTTCGACCTGCGCCCGCAGCAGCGCCGGCAGCGCGCGCAGCATGTCGGGGGTCGTCTGATAGACGACGCCGATCGCGAACTGCACGCGGCGACGGTGGAGGTGGGCGTAATTGGTGATTTCCTTCGACAGGAGGTTGGTGTTCGAAATGACGAGCAGCTCGCCGTTCACCGATCGCAGATGCGTACTTTTGAGCCCGATCCGCTCGACGGTCGCAATGCTGTTGTCATATTTGATCGTCTCGCCAACGCGGAACGGGCGGTCGAAGATGATCGAAAGCGAGGCGAAGAGGTCGGAGAAAATGCCCTGCGCGGCAAGGCCGATCGCGATGCCGCCGATGCCGAGACCGGCGATCAGGCCGGTGACGTTGACGCCCATATTGTCGAGAATGACGATCGCGGCGACCGCGAACAATGCGACACTGATGAGCAGGCGGATGATGCCCATCGCGTTTGACAGGGTTTCGTTATGGCCTTCCGCGGCGCGGCGCTGGATCAACCCGAGGACGATTTCGCGCGCCCAGATCGCGACCTGCAGCACCACCGCTATCGTAAAGATGAACTGGAGGATGTTCATGATCAGCGCCGGGGGCTGCGCATAGCCTGCCACCAGACGGATGGCGATGATCGCGAGCACGACCGACTTGGTCTTGTAGATCACGCGGCCCACGATGTCGGTCAACGTGAACTGGCCCGGCGCGGATTGTGCGCGTTTCAGCGCAAAGCTGCGCACCATCGAGAGGAAGAGGTAGATGAGGAGGCCCGCACCGACCGCGATGCCGATCTGAAGCCAGTGACTGTTTACCCACGCGACACTGGCGTCCCACCATAGGCGCAGATCCTCGAGCGGGTTGCCGCGAGACGGGCTTTTGACGGCGGGAGCCTTCGCGGCGGCGGTCGTGGCGGCGGTCAGGATAGAGAAGGTCATGGGGGCCTTAGGGGTCCTCTTGCAAGTCAGGCGGAGCGGAGCAACGCCGCGGCATCGGGCGCGCGTTCCAGATAGGTCAAAAAACCGCGTTCGTAACGCGAAAGATATCGGGTCGCGCGCGGCAGCTTGCCGGCGGCGGCGGCAAAGTCCCCGCGTTCCTGGGCCGCGGCGAGCATCGCGGGGTGGATATAGGCCTTGCGCGCGATCGCCGGCGTGTTGCCGAGGCGGTCCGCGACATGTTCGAGCACCGCTTTCAGCATCGGGGGATCGGGGGCCTCGTAAAGGAAGGCGAAGGCCTCGACGCTCGCCGACCAGGTGCGGAAATGCTTGGCGCTGAATTCGTCACCCATCGCATCGCGAATATAGGCGTTCACATCGTCGGACGCGACCGAGCAGAGCCCGCTTTCATTCTCATATTGAAAGAGATTCTGGCCGGGTAGGTCCTGCAGCCGCCGGATCAGCGTCGTCAGGCTGCGATCGCTGATCATAACGTCGCGCTTCGCCCCGCCTTTGGCGACATATTTGAGGCGGAGCGTCTTGCCCGAGAGCTTGGCGTGGCGCTGGCGCAGGGTCGTGGCTCCGAAGCTGTTGTTGGCCGCGACATATTGTTCGTTCCCGATGCGCAGCGCGGCGAGATCGAGAAGGCGCACGACCGCCGCGACGACGCGTTCGGAACAGAGCGTCCGCCGTTTAAGGTCGTCGGCGAGGCGTGCGCGAAGGAGCGGCAGGGCGTGGCCGAATGCCGCGCAGCGGTCATATTTGTCGGCTTCGCGCGCCATGCGAAATTCGGGGTGGTAGCGATATTGCTTGCGCCCGCGCGCGTCGTAACCGGTCGCGAGGATGTGGCCATTGGGCGCGGGGCAGAACCAGGCATCCTCATAGGCGGGGGGGAGCGCGATCGCGTTGAGACGGTCAATCTCGTCGCGGTCGCGGATGATTTTTCCCTTCGCATCGCGATAGCGCCAGCCCACGCCCGATCGTTCCCGACTGATGCCGGGCAAATTGTCGTCGACATGGACAAGGCGCGGGGCGGGCATGGTGCAATAGCGTTCGGGCCGGGCGGATAGTTCCCCATCGTGTCATCGCCGCCTTCGGCTCGGCGGCGATGCAGGCGATCAGTTCGGAGCGGGCACCGGGTGGCGCGCCGGAACTTGCGCGGGGCGTGCGGTCAGCGGACGCCACCCCGCTTCCTTTTCGCGGCGGCGGCAATAGGTCGAGAGCCCCATTTCGAGCGCCAGCATCATGTAGATGAAAGGCTGGAAAGCGATGCCGACGAAAAGCGAACCGACCAGATAGACGACATGACCGTGCTGGAGCGCGGTCGCCAATGGCGCGATCCATTGTTCCTCTGCGCGCCGGGTCTTGAGGTAACGCCGCCTGATCCGTTCCATCTGTACCAGCCCGGCTGTGTGCAGCAAAAGCCACAGCGCAAGGCCGGGATATCCCTGTTCGCCGAGCATTTCGAAATAGCTCGAATGATAGGCGCGCGAATGTTCCTCATAAACCGTCGCTTCGGCATTTTGCGGTGCGTCGGGGTTATAGGCGCTCGCGGCCCTTTCGACGCGGACGCTGTTCTGGATATAGGCTTCGAACCCACCGCCGAACGGATTGTCCTTCGCATAGTCCCATGTCCACATCCACACGGCGACGCGTGTCGAGGCCGACTGGTCGGACTTGTGATCGCGGATTGTTTCCATGCGCTCGGTGAAGCTTTGCGGCAGGAAGGGGATCGCCGCGACGGCGAGCAGTCCGGCACCGGCGATATAGAGGAAACGGTGCTTCACCGCGCGCAGCGACAGCACCGCGAGCACGGCAAGGCAGACGAGTCCGGTGCGCGCCTGTGTGCCGACGGGCAGCAACATGCAGGCGAAGCAGAGCGCGAAGCAGAAGAGCGAGACGCGCCAGTCGGGCGGAAATATCGTGCCGTGACGGCGGTACCACAGGATCAGCGGGATGATCGCGATGCCGACGGTCGACATGATCGATCCTTCATACAGGCCGTAATTTTCATTGAGCAACAGCTGGAGCGTCCCGTAGCCGCCACCGCCCGCCGCGGTCTTGAGTCCGCCCGCGATCGCGATCGACGCTGCCGACAGCAGCATGATCAGCGTCAGCGATTCGATGCGAAGCTTGGTGCGCAGGGTCAGCGGCAGGAAGATCGCCCAGACCAGCGCCTTCCACACCCAACTCCATTTGTCCGCTGCCTCGACCGGGAAGTCGGCCTGAATCGTCGTCAGCCAGCAGTAGAAGAGCAGGGCGATCAGCAGGAATTGCCGTCCCGACCATCGCGTGTCGCGCTTGTCGTCGACCGCCAGCCAGCCGACGATCGCGAGCCCGAAAACGATCAGCGAGATCGGGATCGAGTTGATGAGAAAATAGCTCAAACGCTGGGGCGCGACGATGTCGATGTAACAAAAGCACAGCACGAACAGGAACGGCTTGCGGAAACCGACCCCGATGAAGGCGAAGAGAAAGGCGACGAACGCAATGTCACGCATCGGCGCGGCCATCCTCTTCGGCGGATTCGGCGTCGCGGCGCTGCTGCCACAGGAGGCGCGGGCTGACCTCGCGGTCGAGATCGTCGCGATAGAGCAGGCGCCATAACGCGATTGCCATCAGGACATGCGTCAGGCCAATGGAAAAATTGTCGACCATTGGAGGTCAGGATCCATGCACGACACGATCGAGGCGTCGAAATGGCGAAGATATCGACTTCGCGTGGTCGCCGCCGATGGTGGTTCCATCTGCAAGGCCGCGCGGAGACGAAGTCGAAGCCATTTCGACGTCCTTTCGGGATTCGATCGATTTTGTCCATGGCTGCGTCAGCGCGCCTTGGAATATATTCATATGCCTGCGTCTCGCTTCCTTGCCCCGAACAAAATCGCCTCAAACCTCGGACGCGTCGTTCACGGATACTGACCTCTTCCGTTGCCTAGACTATCGGGGTTGACGCGGCGTTAAGCCTTGTCTGCGAGAGAGCAGCATAATGACCAGAATATTGCACGTCCTCGATCATAGCCTGCCCGCGCACAGCGGCTACACCTTTCGCACGCGCGCACTGATGAAGGCGCAGGTCGCGAAAGGCTGGGCGGTCGCGGGGGTCACCGGCGTACGCCACCCCGAACCCGGCGCCGACGGCGAGACGGTCGACGGGCTGACCTTTTTTCGCACGCCGCCGATCGCGCCTGCGCGCGCGCCGATCCGCGAATGGCGCGAAATCGGGGCGCTGGCGACGCGTGTCGAGGCGCTGGTCGGCGAGTGGAAACCCGACCTGTTGCACGCGCATTCGCCCGTGCTGGACGGGCTTGCGGCGCTGCGCGCCGGCAGGAAACTCGGCATCCCGGTGATCTACGAAATCCGCGCTTTCTGGGAGGATGCGGCGGTCGGCAATGGCACCGGGCGCGAAGGGAGCCTGCGTTACCGGCTGACAAGGCGGCTTGAAACCCATGCGGCCCGATCGGCCGATGCGGTGGCGGTGATTTGCGAAGGGTTGCGCGGCGACCTGATCGTGCGCGGAATCGACCCCGCCAAGATCATCGTGTCGCCGAACGGCGTGGATCTCGATCTGTTCGGCGACCCCGCGCCGCGCGACGACGCCCTGGCCAAGGCGCTGGGACTTGCAACCGGCGATGCCGTGATCGGCTATATCGGCAGTTTTTACGATTATGAGGGGATCGACGACCTGATTGCGGCGATGCCTGCGCTCGTGGCGGCAGAACCGACGGCGCGGCTCCTGCTCGTCGGAGGCGGGCCGATGGAATCCGCCCTGAAATCGCAGGCCGCCGCGTCGTCCGCTGCGGCGCATATTCATTTCGTCGGCCGTGTCCCGCACGAGGAGGTCGAGCGTTATTATTCGCTGATCGATATCCTCGCCTACCCCCGCAAGAAGATGCGGCTGACCGATCTTGTCACGCCGCTGAAACCGCTCGAGGCGATGGCGCAGGGCAAGCTGGTCGCCGCGTCCGACGTCGGTGGTCACCGCGAACTGATCGAGGACGGCGTCACGGGCAGCCTGTTCGCTCCCGACGACCCCGCGGCGATCGCCGGCGCGCTGGCGGAGTTGCTCGGCGATCGGACAATCTGGCCCGAACGAAGGCGGACAGCGCGTATTTTTGTCGAAACGCATCGTAACTGGTCATCAAACATTTTACGTTACGAGCCGGTTTACCAGCGATTGCTGCGCGGCGCCGCGTGATGCAGGGTGTCGAGGTTATTGGGCCAATGGCGGGCCCCACGGATTTGGACGATATGGACGAAAGCAGCGAAAATTTGGACAGGGCTACGGCGACCGCGCTGATGCGCGCGCTCCGCCCCGCGATACCGGCGGTGATCGGTGCCGCGGCGCTGACCTTTCTGTTCGCGGCCGTGATGCCGATGTCGTGGGTCGCGGGGATCAGCTGGAATCTCTATCTTGATCGCCTGTCCGATTTTTTTGTTCCGCCGGTCGGCAACGCCGCGCGCCTGACGCTGGCCTTTGGCATGGCCGCGGTCGCCGCCATCTTTGCGGGGCTGGTGGCCTTGCTGATCGCGCAACCCGAAGCCGCCGGCCTGTCGTCGCTGCGCCGCCGTTTCCGGTCCGGCGCCGATGATGGGGCGAGCGACGACGACGGTCTGAATATTCTGGCGCGCCGCCGCCGCGTCGACCGGCACCCCGACGACGCCCCGCGCCCGCCGATTCGCGCGGGCCGCGACCTTCCCGCAGGAGGGCTCGGTCCGCTGCGCGCGAGCGCAACCGACGAAGCGGCGCAAGCCGATCCGCTGCCGGTTCTGTCGGACGCCGAAATCGTCGACGAACTCGTGCTTGCCGACCTCGCGCCCGTCGAGGACATGGAGCCCGGCGAAGAGCCTTGGTTGCAACCTGCCGAGATCGCGCCCGGGGCGATGCCCGACCCGACCGACCATTCGCTCGGCGCGATGGTTGCCCGTCTGGAAGCCGGTCTCGCGCGGCGGCGGCTGCCGCCCGCCGCTGCGACCGCCGCCATCCCCGTTCCCGAGGAGCTTGCCGATGGCGCCCCCGAGGTCGACTTTGCTCTGGAGGCCGCGCTCGGAACCCTCCAACGGATGACGCGGCAAGCGGTCGGCTAATCCTCGACGGTCAATATTTCGATCCCCAGCATATCGGGACCGGCGCCGCATTCGACCGCGACATCGGCAACGATATGGCCGGGAAGCGTCCATTCGATCGCCGACAGCCGATCATGAAGGGCCGCTCGCGCCGTCGCGACATCACCGAGAGCGAGTGTGCAGGGGAACAGGTGGCGCGCCCCGACGAAGCTGGCACTGGCCCATGGCCTGAACGTCGAAGCACCGAGCGTCGCTCCTTGCGGGAGTTCGCGCGCCAGCAAGGTGCGAAGGCGGCGGTGCGGACAACCCGGCCGCGGGGGCCGCGCGGGGGACCAGCGCATCATACCCGTGCCTCCTTTCCGGTCCGGCGGAAGGCGCGCGATCGGCGATCGCCTTGCGGAACGACGCGGCCGGCATGGCGGTCCGCGCGCCATTTGTTCATGAAATGTTCCGTACGGCAGATCACGTCGAGCCCGGGTTCGCGTCCGCCCCGCAGATCGCTGACCAGGCGTGGGTCGTGAACGGCCGCGCGGCCGAATACGCTCGGCGGCATGGAAGATTCCTTCAGGAAAACCTCGATCCGTTGTAACAGGCTGCGCTCCATATTTTCCTCCGTCACCGCGCTCGATACCGGGCGACTCACCCGATAGGATATTTCCTATTTGAAATCGAATTTCCTACTTGTCTAGGAAAAATCCTACTGCTAGAGACGAAATAGGAAGGACCAGCCGTTCACGATCATGACCGACTCTATCGAGGACCCGCGCGCGGCGCTTGACCGCCTCTTGATCGAAAAGGGGATCGATTATGCGCGCCTGTCCGAGGTGATCGGGCGCAATCCGGCCTATATCCAGCAATATATCAAGCGCGGTTCGCCGCGCCGGCTGGCCGAACAGGATCGCGCGCGTATCGCGGCCTATCTCGGCGTGTCCGAAGCCATGCTCGGCGGTCCGGTCCAGCGCGTCGCAACCCCGGCGCGCGGGCGCGGTCCCGGCGCCGCCATGATCCTTGTGCCCAAGCTCGCAATCGGCGCGTCGGCGGGCGCGGGGGCAAGCGTCGATGGCGAACCGGTCGAGGGCGAAGTCGCGTTCGATCCCCGATGGCTGCGCGACCTTGGCGCCGACCCGCGCGCGCTCAGCATCATCCGCGTCGAGGGCGATTCGATGGCGCCGACGCTGGACGACGGTGACGATATATTGGTCGATGGCGGGGATGCGGCGGCGCGGCTGCGCGACGGCATCTACGTGCTACGCATGGACGATGTGCTGATGGTGAAGCGCGTCGCGCGCGCGCCCGGCCAAGGCCGCATTTCTGTGATCAGCGACAATCCGCACTATCGCAGTTGGGACGACCTGCCGATGGGGGCGGTGCAGTTGGTCGGACGGGTGGTGTGGACGGGCCGGCGGGTGCGCTGATTTTTCAATCCGGGCCGAACGCGGCGCACAGGATCTCGCATTTGCCGACGGGCGGCTATTGGTAGGGCGCGGCCATTTCGGCCTCGATCTCATGGTCCAGCACCTCGGCGCGCCGGCATTGTTCGGCGTTGCCGCGCTGGCATTTTTCGGTGGCCTTGTCGCGATCGCGCGACAGCTTGCCAACGCGCTCCTCGCGCTTGCGCAACTCGCGGCCGCGATTGCGGTCGGCCTCATCCTGGCTCGTGGTCGACCAGTCGGCGACCTGGCCAACGGCTTTCACCGGGGCGGTAACGACCGTCTTGACCGTACTGACGCAGCCCGAAAGTAGGGGGACGGTCAGCGCAGCGACAATGATGATACGCATTTTCTTCTCCCTCGCGGCCCGCGCTTCATCGCATAGCCGGCACGCCCTGAACAGAAGATTGCGATGGACGGTCCATCGTTTCAGCCGGTGTCACAGCTTTGAAACAATTGGTTAAATTTGCCTTTACCAACCTTGTCTAGGTCGGGGCATCCGATCCTCTGCACCGCAAAGAGACAAAATGAGCCCCGTCGACCTAGTTCTTGCCCCGTCATCCGGACACTCGGCCGCTATCGGCGTCGACGCGCAATTGTCCGAGGTGATCGATGTATTTCGGGCGGATCCCGATCTGCGTATCCTTGCGGTGCTCGACTCCGCTCGCGTGCCGGTCGGGATCGTTCGCGAACGGCGAATTCGCGAACTTTTATTCTGTCCCTACTGGTTTTCGCTGATGCAGAATCCGACGATCGGAGGCTCGATCGCGTCGATGATCGAGCCTTGCCTGACCGCCGACGTGTCCGAAACAACGGCTAACCTGCTGCGGATGGTATCCGATTCGAAGCGCCATGACGGGCTGCTGCTCGTCGATGGCGGGCGCTTCGTGGAAACGCTCGACGGGACACAACTGGCGCGGCTTGCGATGCTGCGCGAAGTGGAAGTGGCGCAGGACCGCGCTGCGCGCGCCGCGCGGGTCGACGATGCGGGGTACCGATTCCAGCAGGACATCGCTGCGTTGACCGCTACGCTTTCCGACATGGCACGCGAGGTGGAAGGCGTCGCGCTCAAATTGTCCGCGCGTGCGCAGCAGACCGGGCGCGATGCGGTGTCCGTCGCGGGCGCGACGGCGCAAACCCTGACGGGCCTGCGCGAACTCGGCGATCGCGGGCAGGCGCTGGCCGGCTCGATGGCGCAGATCGTGGAGGATGGCGCGCGCGCCCGCGCGGTGCGGCGCGAGGCGCATCTGAAGGTGAAGCAGGCCGGCGAACGCGCGGAGGCGCTGAAGGCCGCGAGCCAGTCGATCGAACATATGCTGCGGCTGATCATCGACATGGCGAGCCGCACCAACATGCTGGCGCTCAACGCCGGGATCGAGGCGGCGCACGCTGGCGATGCCGGCCGCGGCTTTGCCGTCGTTGCAGCAGAGGTGAAGTCGCTCGCCAGCCAGACGCGGATCGCGGCGAGCGACATCACCCCCTATGTGAACCGGATCCGCGAGATCGTCGAACAGGTCGCGGCGGGATTTGCCGAGGTCGAGCGTGCGATCGATGCGAATAACGGCTTTTCGGACGCCATCGACCAAGCCGTCGATGGTCAGAGCGCAACGACGCTGGTGATCGCGAGCTATGTCGAACAGGCGGTCGCCGCCGGGCGCGAGGTCGATCAGCGCGTCCAGCATATCAGCCGCGGCGCGAATGCTGTGGGCGAAGGCGCCGAATCGCTCGGGCGCTTGTCCGCCGGGCTGACGCAGGCCGCGACATCGCTGCACCGGCGCGCGCGCCATTTCGTCGAGGCGGTTGCGGTCGCTTAACCGATTTGGGGTGAAACCCTGCCCCTATTCAACGGCTTGCCGCAGGTTCGCGTCATGCTAGGATGGCGGCGTGCCGGGGGCGTCGATGGCCGCCGGCGGGGAGGAGGGTCACCATGACGAATATCCAAAAGGGTCTGGCCGAGTTCATCGGCACATTCTGGCTTGTCTTCGGCGGCTGCGGGAGCGCGGTCCTCGCCGCGGCTTTTCCCGATGTCGGGATCGGGTTGCTGGGAGTTTCGCTCGCCTTTGGCCTTACCGTGGTCACGATGGCCTATGCGATCGGGCATATTTCGGGCTGCCATCTGAACCCCGCCGTGACGGTTGGCTTGTGGGCCGGGGGGCGTTTCGAGGCGCGCGACATTCCGCTTTATGTTGCCGCACAGGTGCTCGGGGCGGTCGTGGCGGCTTTCCTGCTGTTCTACGTCGCCAGCGGCAATCCCGCATATGATCTGGCGGCCAACGGCCTTGCTGCCAATGGTTTCGATGCCGGCTCGCCCGGCGGCTACGATGTGATTTCGGCCCTCACGATCGAAATCCTGCTCACCGCTTTCTTCCTCTGGATCATCATGGGGTCGACTGACGGGCGCGCGCCGGCAGGTTTCGCTCCGCTCGCGATCGGCCTCGCGCTGACGCTGATCCATCTTATCTCGATCCCGGTGACCAACACCTCGGTCAATCCGGCGCGCAGCACCGGGCCCGCGCTGGTTGTCGGCGGGCTCGCGTTCAAGCAATTGTGGCTGTTCTGGGTTGCGCCAATCGTCGGCGGCCTTATCGGCGGCGTGCTTTACAAGACGCTCGGCGCCGACAGTTTCCCGAAACCGAATATCGAAGGCGAATGATCTTCGGCCCGGCGGGGGCTGCAGCCTCCGCCGGCCCTATTTGAGCAGGTCGACTGCAAAGGCGCGGATGTCGTCAGCCATATCGGGGCGCCCGAGCGCGACGGCGAGATTAGCCTGAATATAGCCGGCCTTCGATCCGCAGTCATAGCGGGCGCCGTCGAAGGTCACGGCGTGGAAGGGCTGCGCGCCGATCATCGTCGCCATGGCGTCGGTGAGCTGGATTTCACCCCCCGCGCCCTTTTCCTGCCGTTCAAGGACGCGCATCACTTCGGGCTGCAGGATATAGCGGCCCGAAATGATGAGGTTCGACGGGGCGTTTTCGACCTTGGGTTTCTCGACCAGCCCGGTCACTTCGGTCAGCGCGTCGTCGCGCGCGCCCGGCGCGATAACGCCGTAGCTCGAGACCTGCTCGCGCGGGACTTCGAGAACGGAGATCAGGTTTCCGCCGACGCGATGGTAGGCATCGACCATCTGCTTCATGCAGCCGGGCGATCCGTGCATAAATTCGTCGGGCAGGAAGATTGCAAAGGGTTCGTCGCCGACGATGTCGCGCGCGCACCATATCGCATGACCGAGCCCGAGCGGTTCCTGCTGGCGGACATAGGCGCAGTTGCCGGGCCCGAGCCGCGTCGGTTCGAGCACGCTCAGATCCTTGCCGCGTTCAGACATCGTTTTTTCGAGTTCGAACGCGACGTCGAAATGGTCCTCGATCGCGCTCTTGCCGCGCCCTGTGACGAAGATCATCTGCTCGATCCCCGCCTCGCGCGCTTCATCGACCGCATATTGGATCAGCGGCCGGTCGACAATCGGCAGCATTTCCTTGGGAATCGCCTTGGTCGCAGGCAGGAAGCGCGTGCCGAGGCCGGCGACGGGAAATACGGCTTTGCGGATCGGTTTCATGCGCGGGACTTAGCCGCGAATTTGGCGAAGGAAAAGAGCCGTCGCGCCGCGCTTTGCGGCCTCACTCGGGGGCCACGATCACCACGACGCGGCGGTTGTCCTGGCGCCCCTCGGGCGTCGCGTTGCTCGACAGCGGCAGCGTTTCGCCGCGGCCGATGATCTGGTCAGCGGCGAAGCGCATGCCACTGGCCTGCATAGGTTCGGCAACAGCCTGCGCGCGTGCCTGGGACAAGGTCAGGTTATAGGCCGAGGTTCCGGTCGAATCGGTATGTCCCTCCACCCGGGCCGTCGTGATGCCCACCGAAACCAGCTTGGCTGCGATGTCGCCGATCCGCCGTTGTTGTTCGGAGGGTAGGGCGCTCTCGTTAGAAGGAAAGAGCAGCCGTTCGGGCATGCTCAACGACCAGCCCAGATCGGTTTCGACGAATCCCTGCGACCGGAGCACCGCGATTTGCGCCGGGGTGAATCCGGTGGGCGCCGGTAGGCTCTGGCAGGCCGCGAGCAGGGATGCGAAGGCGGCGAGGAGAAAATAGCGGATCTTTTTGGGGAAGGGGGCAGTCACGGTGGTCTCTCCACTTTTGCACTCAAGTCATCGGGAACGGCGGGTCATCTTGTCGGCATACATGGCGGCGTCGGCCGCGGTCAGCAGGGCGATTGCGTCGTCGCCATTGTCAGGAAAGATCGCAACACCCACGCTGACTGCCGGGCGATAGGTTTCATCGCCGGGCAACAGGATCGGTTCGGCGACACTCGTGCGGATGCGGGCGGCCAGCCCGTCCGGGCGTGTTTCATCGTCCAGTTCGACGATGACGATGAATTCGTCGCCCCCGATACGCGCGGCGAAATCGTCCTTGCGCAGGGTTTCCTTGATCCGGGCCGACAGCGCGATCAGCACGGCGTCGCCGGCGGCATGGCCGAAATTGTCGTTTGCCGCCTTGAAATTGTCCGCATCGATAAACAGCAAGGCAAAGCGGACGCCGCGGGTTTCCGCGGCCTGGATACGCTGTCCCAGTTGTTCGTCGAATGCGGCGCGATTGGGCATTTGGGTCAGCGTATCGTGCGAGGCACGATGCGCGAGCATCGCGCGCTCGCTTTCCATATGACCCTGCCAGCCCTGCAATTCGTCGAGCAGCGCGTTGATGTCGCCGCCCAGCCGGTCGAGTTCGGCTATGCCGAGCGGCTGGACGCGCTTGTCGAAGCGGCGGTGCAGGCGGACGTCATGCGCGACGGTTGCGATCTCGTTGAGCGGCTTCACCAGCTCATATTCGAAGCGCCGCGCAAGGAATATCGTGCCCAAAGCGGTGATCAGCAGGCAGCCGAGCCCCGCAAGCAGGCCGATACGGACATAGTCGATCAGCGTCGAACTGTCGCCCCATACCTCGATCGTCCCGATGACCGAACCGTTGCGCTGCACCGTCACCGCAAAGGGGCGCGGAAAGAAGATGCGGGTCAGGGTCGGGGCGGGATCGGCGGCGGGCGATGTCCATTGCGTGAGCGGGCGGCCGACATCGTCGAGAACGCGCAATCGCGCGATGCCGGGGATGTGGGTCAGCGGCTCGAGCCCTTCACGGACCGCCACGGGATCGTTGAAGACCAGGGCGGGTTCGACGCCATAGGCGCCGAGCTGAGCCGCCAATTCCATGTTCCGGTCGGCATAGCCGCGCAGCGCGGTGATCCCGGCAAGCAGGATGGTAAGCCCCGAAAGCGCGACCGCAAACAGGGTAATGCCGAAGTGAAAACGGGACAGCAGTTTCTGAAGCGTCGTGCGCGCGCCGATACGTTCGACAGGACGGTTGGCGAGGGGGCCGGTCATGACTCGCCCCCACCGATCCGCAGCACGCGCGGATCGATCCGCATGGGGCCGCGCCCGATCGCGTCAAGATTGACCGAAAAGCTGAGACTTGCGGGCCTGTTCTGCAGGCAGAACATCGCGCCATAGATACAGGCAGCATCGTCGTCGGTAATCGTCAGAACCGGACGGCCGCGGACCCACGCGATCAATTGGCGGCGATCGGCGACCGGCATCCGGCCGAGGAACAATATGTCGCAATCGGTTCGCAGCATTGCCGCGTCGGCCGACAGGCGGCGCACGACCACCGATGCCGTACCGGGGGCATCGGGAGCCATGCGTTCGGTCAGTCGCGGTGAGCCGACAAGGCACATCAGCCGGCCGGTCGCCGCCGATCCATCGGGCCAGCGGGCATAGCTGACGATTCCGCCGACCATGCGGTTGACGGCACGGGTCATCCCGTCAACGTTGTCCTCGACAATCGTCTGGCTTGCGGCCTGAACCGACATCTGGGGCGTTGTGATCAACGCACCGATCAGAAACAGCGAAGCCAGCACGCGGCAGCGACCCCCAAACTGCGTTTCAGGGGCATCCTGCCCCAACGAAGCGGCGTCCGCTAGCTAAAACGATTGGAAAGTCAATGAAAAGTGACGTCATGCGGCCATATTGCCACAGTCGCTCGACGGCAGTTTTTCCTATCCGGCGCGTAACCGGTCGCCGAAACCCTTGCGCAATTTGGCGAGCTTGGGCGGGATGACTGCCATGCAATAGGGATTGCGCTGACCTTCGCCTTCCCAATAGGCTTGGTGATAATCCTCTGCCGGATACCAGTCCGATGCGTTTTCTATCGTCGTGACGATCGGAGCGGGCCAATCGGCCGCTGCGCGGTCGATGCCGGCGCGCGCCGCGTCGGCCTGCGCGGCATCGAGCGGGAACAGCGCACTGCGATATTGCGTTCCGACATCGTTGCCCTGACGGTTGAGCGTCGTCGGATCGTGCGTCGCGAAATGGACGTCGAGCAGGTCGTCATAGGAAATGACCGCGGGATCGAAGGTGATGCGGATCGCTTCGGCGTGGCCGGTGTCGCCGCCGCACACCTGTTTATAGGTCGGGTTGGCGACATGGCCGCCGATGTAACCGCTTTCGATCGCTTCGACCCCCGCGAGCGACTGGAACACGGCTTCGGTGCACCAGAAGCAGCCTCCGGCGAAAATGGCGGTCTCTCGGGTCATGGGTCGATCCTTGTTCCGGGTGAATATTCCCAGATAGGATACGCCGAGCATCATTCCAAGGGCGGCAGCGCGTCGATCAGCGGCGGGCGCGCCGCCGGCCGGACGGTGCGCGATGCACGCATCGCCGCGATCTCGGATTCGATCGCGGCGATCCGTTTACTGCGCGGGGGGTGCGTCGCCGCGCGGAGGAGCGGGCGCTTGTGCCGGTTCCAGAACCGGATCGCGGCTTCGGGATCGTAGCCGGCGTCGGCCATCAGCCATACCGCCAATCGGTCGGCCTCGAGTTCGGTCGTGCGAACCCGAGCGGCGGAACGGTCCCCGGCCAAAAAGTCGCGGTGACGAAGAATATTATGCGCAAGTTCGTGCGCGACGACCGCTGCCAGTTCGTCGTCGTCGACGATCGACCGGGCGAGCTTGAGGGTCATGCGGACCAATATCCCGTTCGCCGTGGCTTGTGCGCCGTCAAGTTCGACGCGGAAGGCGCTCGCGCAGCCCGACACCGGCGCAATGGCGTAAACGCGTCCGGTGGTGTCGGAAACCGTCCACTGCGCGGCCGGGTCGAGCGTGTAGAGCTTAGCGATCGCCGTATCGATCCGGATCGTCGAACCGGCATCGGCCGTCGCAATCGGGTCGCCGTTTATCGCGGCAATCCGCGTGCCCCGGGTCAGTCCGGCGCGATCCGCGGGCGAGCCGGGGGCGATGGCGGCTATATATGGAGCGTCGCCGTCGCCATATGTCTTGCTCGCCGCGGCGCGGTCGCCGGGCTCGAATTGGCGGAGGTCGCCGAGTATCCATCCGGGTTGCGGCGCCACTTGGGGACACCAGCGCTCGCTCGCCGTGGTCAATCGATAGCCGACGGTCGCAAGGCGCGTCTCCTGCTCGGCGAGCCCGGAATAATAATCGGCACCGCTGGCGCCCGCCGCGGGAGACGTGACAAGCAGCAGAATGGCGGACAGGGATCGAAAGGGTCGCGGCATCGCGGCGACTTATCAATGTCCGGCTTTCGAGGCCATGAATTTCCCCGAACCGGTGGTTTCCCGCCCTTGCCTATCGTCCCCCAAGCGCCGATAGGGCGGGGCAATGATGCACGATCCTGCTCCGCCTGTCCCGTCCCGCCAAAATGCCCGTCCCGCCGCGCTCGCCCGCTGGCTCTGGGCGGTCGCGCTCCTCGTGATCGTCGTGGTAGGGGTTGGCGGGATCACGCGCCTGACTGAATCCGGGCTTTCGATCACCGAATGGCGCCCCGTTTCGGGCGTGATCCCGCCGACCACCGAGGCCGGCTGGGTCGCGGAGTTCGAGAAATACAAACAGATCCCGGAATATAAGGAAATCAACGCCGGTATGACGCTGGCCGGGTTCAAGGCGATTTTCTTCTGGGAATGGCTGCACCGCATCCTCGGCCGACTGGTCGGCATGGCGCTGGTCGTGCCGTTGATCTGGTATGCCTGGCGGCGCGCCATCCCGGCAGGCTATGGACTGCGCCTGTTTGCGCTTGCCGCGCTTGTCGGGCTGCAAGGGGCGATTGGCTGGTGGATGGTCGCATCGGGGCTCGAATATCGGACCGACGTCAGCCATTTCCGCCTTGCAACGCACCTGCTGACCGCGCTGTTCCTGCTTGCGGGCCTCGTCTGGACCGCCCGCGATCTCGGCGCGCTGGCGCGCAGTTCTGCATCGCGGCCGGCGCGTCTGACCGGCCCGGCCACGGGCGTCGTCGCCATCCTGTTCGTCCAGTTGCTGCTGGGGGCATGGGTCGCGGGGCTGAACGCAGGCTATGTTGCCAGCAGTTGGCCGCTGATGAACGACCATTTCGTTCCCGAGGGGATCGACTGGACCGGAGGCGCGTGGCTCGCGCTGACCAACGATCCCTTTCTCCTTCACTTCCTGCATCGTTGGTGGTCGTGGATCGCGGCGCTGGCGTTGCTGTTGCTCGCGCGGACCTTGGCGCGGCGTGGCGCACGCGGTGAAGCGCGGCTGTTGGTCATGATCGTCACGGCGCAGATGCTGCTCGGTATCTGGACCGTCGTGTCCGGGGTTTCGATGTGGATCGCGGTGATGCACCAGGTCACGGGCGCGATCCTCGTCGCGATTACGGCGGCAGCGCTGCATCGATTGGGCCGCGCGGCGACATGACCCCAGCGGGCGCCTTGTTCGGCGCGCTGTTGCTGCTTGCGGCCGAACCCTTGCCGTCGGGCGATGCCGCTCCGACGGCGATGACCCATTTTCGTTTCGCCCCGCCGGTCGATCGGCCGATGACCTATCGCGTGACGACGCGCCGGATCGATCGCGACGGGGCGCTGATCAATTTTGCGCTCGTCTATGCCTTGCAATGGGAGCGGTTGGGACGCGGTTTCAGGCTTCAGGCCGTGTTGCAGCGGATCGATTCCGATGCCCGGCCGGAGGTCACGCGCGCGCTGACCTTGATGCTGGAACCGCTGGTCGGCCAGGAGATATCCTACCTCGTGGCGCCCGGCGGGAGCCGCGTCGATCTGGTCGATCCCGATGGTTTGTGGGAACGGGTGACCGCGCGGATCGAGGCGGCCGGGGCCGCGGGCGGGCGGAGCGAAGCGCGACAACTCGCGCAAATCGTCGCCGCGCTTCCCGAAGCCGAGCGCGACCGGCTGGCAACCGCCGACATTCGCGCGCTGATCGCCCCCGCCAACGAGGCAATTCCCACCGCGGCGGAGGGCGCCGGCGCGAGCGTTTCGATGCGGCACGATGGTTCACGCCAGACCTTTGCGAAGGTCGAACGCGAACCGGCAGCCGCCGGCGCCGCCGGGTCGCTGGAAATCGATAATTTGTGGACCGTCGATGCTGCCACCGGCCTGGTTGTCAGCGAGCATCGGCAAAGCTGGATCGTCGAACCGGATGGCAACGGGCGAAGGCTTGTCGAGGAGCGTGTGCGGGCCCTCGAACCCGCGCCCTGACTTTAAGGGTATCATGATACCCGTCAGCAAAGCCGCGCAATGCTTGACTTTCGATGCCGATTTCGTCATTGGCCCGCTCCGAAGCGCCGCTGCGTCCGTCCGGACAGGCGGCGCGGTTTGTTTGGGGCGCCCGGTGCGGTTATCGGGATGGCTCCGGTCCATATCTGTCAAGGAGCGTGCCATGAAGGCGCTGACCAAGACGACCGTTTCGGCGAATGCCGCCACGGTCGAAAAGAAATGGGTGCTGATCGACGCCGAAGGCCTTGTCGTGGGCCGGGTTGCATCGATCATCGCCAACATCCTGCGCGGCAAGCACAAGCCGTCGTTCACCCCGCACGTCGATTGCGGTGACAATGTCATCGTCATCAACGCCGAAAAGGTGGCGTTCACTGGCAACAAGCTGCAGGACAAGCGTTATTACAAGCACACCGGCTATGCCGGCGGCATCAAGGAAACGAGCCCGGCGAAAATCCTCGAAGGCCGTTTCCCCGAGCGCGTGCTGGAAAAGGCCGTCGAACGCATGATCCCGCGCGGTCCGCTCGGCCGTCAGCAGATGCGCAACCTGCGCATCTTTGCAGGCAGCGAACATCCGCATGAAGGGCAGAACCCCGAAGTGATCGACGTCGCGTCGATGAACCGCAAGAACAAGGTGGGTGCATAATGGCTGACGAACAGACCATGACCGATCTCAAGGATCTCGCCGGCGCCGTCGAAGGCACCGTCGCCGCGCCGGTTTCGACCACGCCGCTGCGCGAAAAGATCGTCGACAAGCAGGGCCGCGCCTATGCGACCGGTCGCCGCAAGGACGCCGTCGCCCGCGTGTGGCTCAAGCCCGGCACGGGCAAGATCACCATCAACGGCCGCGACCAGGAAGTCTATCTCGCGCGTCCGACGCTGCGTCTCGTCATCAACCAGCCCTTCGGTCTGACCGAACGCGTTGGCCAGTATGACGTGATCGCGACCGTCAAGGGCGGCGGCCTCTCGGGCCAGGCGGGCGCCGTGCTGCACGGCATCGCGCAGGCGCTGACCCGCTTCGAGCCGGCGCTTCGCGGCCCGGTGAAAGCGGCAGGCTTCCTGACCCGCGACAGCCGCGCGGTCGAGCGTAAGAAGTACGGCAAGGCGAAGGCCCGCCGTAGCTTCCAGTTCTCGAAGCGCTGATACACTTTTTCCGTCGACGGACGGAGAAGGAAGGGCGGTCCGGCGACGGGCCGCCCTTTTTCGTGGTTTTGGGGTGACAGGCAGCCCGTGGCGCTGTCCAAAGGTCAGGAAAGGTCAGCCTTGTGCGCCCCACGATTGGCCGCCGCGGGGATGCGGGACGCGCCCGGCCCATCACCGCGCCAACCGGCGGGCAACGCTTTTATCTACCGTCTGAAAGAGCCGGGATGAAGGCTGGCATAGCGGGATATTGTAGGAAAGGCCTTTTTTGCAGGCGTCGGACTGGGCGTGTGAGCTGCCACATCAATACTCGGCGTCCCCCGCGAAAGCGGCACTCAGGGGCGTGTCGGCCCACCCCACGCTGGGTTCCCGCTTTCACGGGCATGACAAAAGTCATAAAGATCGGGACCGCGACCAGGGGCAGAACCCGGACGGTCGCAATCGGCCATTCCAGAGGGTCCTGACACTAGAGCAGTTCCAGACTCTCCAGCGTCAGCGCCTGCCGCGCCGGGCGTTCGGCCATCACCGCGAACATCTCATCGCCTCTTGTCGTGCGCTCGACGCTCATCGAGGCGAAGACCGCCATGAAATAGCCGCTGAGTGCGCCGACCCGATAGTCGGTCCACAGGCCGGCAGCGTCGGGGGCGATGCCGCGCCGTTCGAGCGCCGCGATCCAATGGTCGAACGCCGGCCGGTCCGCCGCGGCGCGTTCGAACGGGTCGGCAATGCTCGTCCCGACGAGATAGGCGAGGTCGGTCGCGCCGCTGCCGCGCCCGAGTGTCTGCCAGTCGACGAGCCAGCAGCTCTCGCCATCGGGCGCAAACAGGATATTGTCGATCCGGAGGTCGCCATGGACGATCGTCCGCGCCGAACCCTGCCGCGCGAGATAGGAGTCGAGCCGTTCGGCGATCCCCGCGCCGAGGTCGAGCACCTCGGGTTCGAGTCGCTCCGCATAGCGTTCGCGAAAGCCGGCGTAGAGCTGTGGAAACAGCGCGCGGATCACGTCGCCATTGTCGCGCGCAAGCCAGGGCAGGTCATCGAGCCGCGGATCGTTCCATAGCAGCGCGTGCAGCCCCGCCGCGGCCTCGATGCACGGAGCGAGTCCCGTAAGCCCCAGCCCCGCCAGCTGGTCGCCCTGCCGCGCGGGCGCGAGATCGGAGAGGATGACGATGAAATCGACGTCGTCCTCGGCAATTTCGGCATGGTAACAAGCGGGGGCGGCGACCCCGCTTCCGGCGGCGAGCTCGCGATACCAGTTCACTTCCTTGACATAGGTGCCCGTAAGCTTTGCGATATGGCGGCTCGCCTCGTCGTGGCTCGGGCATTTGGCGACGACTGTGGCGGGCGCATTCACATCGCGCGTCCAGTCGAGCGTCAGACGAAAGCTGTCGCACATCTGCCCGGTGCCGACCTTGGCGGCAGTGAAACCGCGCAGCGCTTCGGCATCCTGCCCCAGCGCCTTGGCCAGCCAGGCGGGCGACATCGCCTCGGGCGCGGTCGGGAAGCTCAAGGGGCGGGGTCCATCGGCCCGGTCAGGCCGGTCGGCACATGCGGACCGACGAACAATTGTTCGAGCACGCCGATACCGCGATGCGCGGTGCCGCCGTCGACGAATTCGGCGGTCACCAGCGCCTGGATATGGATCGCCAGCGGTGTGCCCCAGCCGCGCTCGGCCTCGGCAAGCGTGTCATGTGCCACAGCGAGGTCGGGGCCATGGTCGAGGCCATGGCCCCAGACCGGATGCGTATAGCCGAGGCCGCTCATCGCGAAGACCGGCCCGCTCGGGGTGAGCGTCAGCGTGCATCCGTGCCCCAGATCGGCGGTCATGCGCGCGATGCGGCGCGTACCCGGCACCCATTGGATTGCGAAATCGGCGTCGGCGAAATGCTGCTGGGTCCCGTTCTTGCTGTTCTCGCTGTCGCGGGCGACTACGCCGCGGCGGTTCCACGGATTGCCCGCGCCGTCGTCGTTGCTGTGAAAGAAGAGCGAGCGGTCCTTGAAATTGCACGGCGTCCACAGCCAGAAGAACTGGTTGAAATTGCCCTCCGGCGGCGGCTGCGGTTCGCTGGCCCCGACGGGGCGCACGCCCCAGCTGCGGTCGCGCGTCCCGCTCCACCCGTCGCCAAGCTCGACGCGCTCGCCATCCACCGACAGCCACCCCGACCAGCTGCCATTCTGGGTCATGCGCGTATAATCCATAAACAGGCGCGTGCCGTTGCGGCGGGTGAAGCGCGGCTCCTCGATCGGGAAATGGCGGCCCATGAAGCGGAGTTTGCCCTCGACCGGACCGTCGTTCGGCGAGATATGGAGGGTCAGCACCTGGAGCGGGATGTCGATGTCGAGGGTGATCGGGCCGACAGACAGGTTGAGCCGCTCGCCGCCCGAGCGGCGGCTGGCGCGCAGATTATATTGGATGCCGTTCAGGATGACGCAGAAGCTCGCATCGGCGATGCCGAGCTGGGGATAGAACCCCATCGCCGCGGCGAAAAACACCGATCCGTCGGGGCTGTAGCCGTTGAAGAAATAGCGGTCGTAAAAGTTGCGGTCGGTCCCGGCGAACGCAATCGGTTCGCTGGTCTGGTGCAACGGAAAATCGTCGCCTCTGGTCAGCATATGTCCTCATCCCGTTTTTTCTTGCAACGTAACGGGATGCCCAAATGCGTCAATGGGGCGCGGCGTCAATGCACCGGCGGATCGACCGGCGGCACCGCGGCAACCGGGGCGACCGGCTCGCCCGGCGCGCGTGGGGGCTGCGCATCGGCCGGTATATCGGTGATCTGCATGGCGGGCGTCGGGACGTGATCGAGGTTGCGCACGCGCACATCAATGCCCGCGCCATCGACGATGAGGTCGTTGAAGCTAGGCGGGGTCGAGCGGATGCGCTGCGACAGCGTTCCCGCGCCGATCATGCGAACGGGGCCGGCCGCTGTGTCCTTCCGCAGATCGAAAGCATCGTGAACATGCCCCGTCAGTACGGCAGCGACCCCGCGCCTAGCCAGTTCGGCGAGCGCGCGCTCACCACCGCGGGTCAGCGCGCGCCCTTTCGTGCCCGCTTCGACGAGAGGATGGTGCGCGGTGACCAATATCGTCGTACCCGGCGGCTGCGTGTCGATCGCGCCAAGCGTTTTTTCCAAGGCTCGCGCTGTGACCCACCCCTTTGACCAGTCGAGCCGCCACTGCGCGCGGGCCGTGGTCTTGAGCGGGACAACCGCGACGTCCGCAAGGTCGAGCTCGCGCTCGACCAGCCGCTCGATCCCGCGAATGCGGCGATAGGGGAAGAAAAAGCGCTCGAACGGATTGAAATAGGGCAGGTCGTGATTCCCGACCTCGACGGTCACCGGCACGTCGAGCGCGCCGATCCAGTCGCATGCTGCGGCAAATTCGCGGCTGCGCGCGCGCATGGTGAGGTCGCCGGTAATCAACACCGCATCGGGGCGTTCGCGGCGCACGCAATCTTCGAACCAGGCGAGCGCGGCGCGGTCTTCGAGCCCGAAATGGAGGTCGCTGATATGGAAAAGCCGTGTCATGCCGTCGCGATGAAATCCACGGCACTGGTTCCGAGGTCGAATCGCGCGGGCGAGGCCGTTTCGCCCAGTTCGCCGTCATATTCGAGGCTGATCGGCGCGGTGCTTTCGAGGATGATCGTTTCTCCGGACGCGATTGCCTCGCTCGGCCCATCGCGAAAGTCGCCGCCGAGCCAGGCAAGGCCGTGGCGCAGCACATCCGCTGTCCCCTCGGTCAATATCCCGTCGGCGCGGATGCCGGAGGCCGTGGGGGTGAGGATGATCGCGGGGTAGGCTGCGTCATGGCCGGAAACCGCGACGCCCGGTGCGTTCGCCATCGCGTCGAGCGCTTCGGGCGCTGCGCGGCTCGCTTCGATCAACCCGTCCTGTCGCATCGTTTCGCGTACCTCGGCCCAGCGCGTCGCCGGACCCGCAACGATCGTGATATAGGCCTCGGCCGCGTCGGACCGGATCGTCGGAATGGCGGTGCGGCGACAATCGCCCTGCATTGCGTCGGACAGAATGGCCGGGGCAGGCCGGTCACCGTGCAATTTCTTCGACAGGAGATTGAGCGTGCCGCCCGGCAGCGGCAGGATCGCTCCGTCCCAACCTGCGATCTTCGTGGCGGCGGCGTTGATTGTCCCGTCTCCCGTCCACACGATCAGCAGGTCGATCCCCTGCCGCGTCAATTCCGCAGCGTCCGGTATCGCGTCGTCGGGGAGCGCGAAGACCGCAACAAGGGGCGCGCCGTGGCTGCGGCAGGTTTCGGCGAGCTCGGCAAGGACCGCGTCGTCGTGACTGCCGCTCTGGCTGTTGCAGACGAGGGCCGGGCGGGAGAAAGGACTGGTCATCACCCCGTCTTACGCGCGAACGCCAAAAAGGTCGCGGCCCTTGGGCGCAGCCGTCTTGTTCGGCGCAGCACTGCCCTGTAGGGCGCAGGGGATGGCGGGGTCGGTTTCCAAAGGACGGCGTTTGATCAAATTCCTCTTCATTGTGGTGCTGCTTGTGCTGCTGTTCGGGGGTGGCGCCAGGATGATCGTCGCGGGCGGCGCCAAATCGCTCAACATGGCCGACAAATTGCTTGGGCAGGGCGATGGCGCCCGGCTGCTGCTCGCCGACCAGCCCTATGGCCGGGGTCCGCGCCAGTCGCTCGACATCTGGGTTCCCGACAGCCTCAACGAGGGCGATCGCCTTCCGGTGGTCGTCTTCTTCTATGGCGGCGGCTGGGACAGCGGCGAACGGGGCAGCTACGGGTTCGTCGGGCGGGCGCTGGCACGGCAGGGCTTTGTCGTCGTGATCCCCGACTACCGGCTGGTGCCCAAGGCGCATTGGCCCGATTTCATCGAGGATAGTGCCGCGGCGACCGCGTGGACGCACGAGCATATCGCAAAGCTCGGCGGCGATCCCGGCCGGATCGCGCTGATGGGCCATTCGGCGGGCGCCTATAATGCCGCGATGCTCGCGCTCGACCCGCAATGGCTGCGGGCTGCGAAGAGCGACCCGTCGATCATTCGCGGCGTGGTCGGGCTAGCGGGACCCTATGATTTCCTGCCGCTCGAAAAAGGCGGCCGGGGCGACCGGGCGATGGGCAAGGTCAGGCCCGCCGAACGGACGCAGCCGATCCACTTCGCGCGCGGCGACGCGCCGCCGCTGTGGCTTGCGACCGGCGACGAGGACGAGGTGGTGCGCCCGCGCAACAGCCGGAATCTGGCCGCGGCGATCGAGCGTGCGGGCGGCTCGGCGGCGCTGCGCATCTATCCGGGCATGGGGCACACCGGCATCGTCATGGCGCTGGCCGCGCCCTTCCGGAATCGCGGGCCGGTGCTTGAAGAGGCGACCGATTTCCTGCGCGGCGTCACGGCGCGGCGCGTCGCGTCCGCGACCAAGGCCGCACAATGAACGGGCCGATTCCGGCGATCATATTGGCGGGCAGCCGCCCCGGCCCCGATCCGTTGCTGATGGACAGCAGCGTATCGACCAAGGCGCTGCTGTCCATCGCGGGGCGAGCGATGCTCGTTCATGTTGCAGCGGCGCTCCGCGCTTCGCCCGAAGTCGGTGCGATCACGGTCCTTGGGCAAAACAGCGCGGGACTCGCCGCCGAACCGGGGCTGGCGGGCTTTGCCGACCTGCATTTCGTCGATTCGGGACAGGGGATCAGCAGCTCGCTCGCCGCCGCGCTGCCGCCGGGCGACGATCCGCTGCTTGTCACGACGGCCGACAATGTGCTGCTGACGCCGAAGATGGTCGCCGAGTTCCTGCGCGGCGCCGGCGACAGCGACGTCGCGGTGGCGATGGTGGAACGCGATGTTCTGCTCGCTCGCTATCCGCAGTCGAAGCGGACCTGGCTGAAATTCCGGTCCGGCTGGTGGTCGGGCGCGAACATGTTCTACCTGCGTGGGCGCCGCGTGCTGCCCTTGCTCGATTTCTGGGGGCGCATCGAACGCGACCGCAAGAAGGGGCTGAAGATCGTCGCGGCTTTCGGGCCATGGTTGCTCGTGGGTGCGCTGCTTCGCCTTTTCACGATCCAGCAAGGCGTCGCGCGCGCCGGGCTTCGCTTCGGGCTAAAGGCGAAAATCGTGCCGATGTCCGAGCCCGAAGCGTGCATCGACGCCGACAAGCCCGCCGACATCGACCTCATCGAAGCGATATTTGCCGCGCGCCGCGAAGCGGCTATAGGCCAGCCGCTATGAGCATCGACAAAGCCATCATCCTGTCGGCCGGGCAGGGCTCGCGCCTGCTGCCGCTGACCCGCGACATCCCCAAATGCCTGATCGAGCTCAACGGCCGCAGCCTCATCAGCTGGCAGGTCGCGGCGCTCGTCGCGAACGGCATCAAGGATATTGTCGTCGTCACCGGTTTCCGTACCGAACGTGTCGAGGATCATGCGCTGCAACTCTATCGCGATACCGGCGCGCGGATCCGTACCCTGTTCAATCCCTTCTTTCAGGTCGCCGACAATCTGGGCACCTGCTGGATCGCGCGCGAGGAGATGGACCGTAATTTCATCATCCTCAACGGCGACACCATCGTCTCGGACGAGATCGTCGCGAAGCTGATCGAAGGCGCGAGCGAGCCCATCAACGTCACCGTCGACGTCAAGGCCGACTATGACGACGATGATATGAAGGTGAACCGCGACCAGGAAGGCCGCCTGCATCACATCGGCAAGCGGCTGCTGCCCCCCGACACCAATGCCGAATCGATCGGCATGCTGGCCTTCGTCGGTGACGGGCCGTCGATCTTTCGCAATCAGGTGGACCAGATGATGCGCACCCCCGACGGGGTCGAGCGCTGGTATCTGCGCGCGATCGACATCATCGCGAAGGGCAACCGTGTCGGCACCGTGTCGATCGAGGGACTCGAATGGCAGGAAGTCGACTTCCCGCAGGATGTCGAAGCTGCCGATGCGCTCACCGCGAAATGGGCCGCCGAGGGCCGCTACGCGAAATAGGGTTTGAGCCAGCCGGCGAGAGCCGCGACCTGCGCGTCGGCGAGTTTCACCGCCTGGCCCAGATCGGGCTGCCCCGGCCAGCCGGCGTCGGGCACCGTCAGGCCTGCACCCGAGCGTTCGCCCTCATAGCGGGGCAGGACGTGGAAATGAACGTGCGGGTCGACCATCATCAGCATCAGATAGTTGATCTTTGCATAGCCGACCGCTTGGCCCAGCGCGGCCTCTATCGCCGCGGTCGCGGTCTTGAGTTCGGCATGCGCTTCGGCCGGCAGGTCGCCGAACGCGGTCGCGTCCGATTTCGCCGCGAGCACCAGCGCGCCGAGCGTCGGCTGCGCGGGGCGCAGCAGCACCACCCAATGATCATATTCGGCAATCAACGTTGCCGGATGGCCGAATTTCGCGATCGTCTCGTTCATGCGTCTTCCATCCAGCTGATGATCGGGCGGCCCGACCGTTTCACCGCATAAGCCTGCACCAGGCGGACCGCATGGACGAGCAGCGAGATGACGGTCCACCACGCCAGCGCGATCAGCCCGAGATCGGGGCGTCCGGCGAGGGTCGCGAAGAAGAGGATCGCGATATTCGGGTTTCGCCGTGCGGTGATCAGGCGAAACTGGCTGTCGAACTTTTGCCAGACATGGATGTCCATGCCGAAGTCCTTGATGAACAAGCCCTCGATCACGCGCTGGAGGATATAGCCCGCGACGACAGCGAGCATCACCAGCAGGAAGGTCTGGTTCGAGAGCGCCAGCCCCCATGTGCCGAGCCCGACGCCCCAGAAATACCACCAGAAGGGCGGGTGGATCAGGTCGACGCCATGGTCGGCGACATTGCCCCATTTCGACGAGGTGATCGTGCAGCGCGCGAGCTTTCCATCAACCGTGTCGAGCACCATGAAGACGAAGCCCGCGAGCATGCCGGTCCAATAATGGCCGTAAGCAAAGAGGTAGGTAGCATAGACGCACAGGGCGGCGCCGATCGCGGTGACCATGTTCGGGGTCATGCCGATGCCCGCCGCGCCCCGCGTCAGCCACAGCGCGAGTTCGGGCCAGAGATATTTCGTCAGGGCGTCGGTGACGCCCTTATAGGCGCCGAAATAGCTTTTCCGTTCGATCTCGCGCCGCGTTTCCGGGGTCAGCCGCTGCACGAACGGACAGTCGAGCTTGCGTAGCTGGCGGTTATAGATTTGCGGGTCGGCGCGATAGTCGACGATCGTCAACGCGGCGCGATGCCCAGCAATGTCTTCGGGACGCAAGCCGCCGGTCAGATGGGCCATCACGAGCGCATCGCCGTCCATCAGGACCGTATTGGGCAGCGTCACGATATGACGCAGCCAGACCGGGTCGAAGACATAGTCGAGGTTGGCGTAGAGATGTGCGCCCGATGGCGGGGACGCGTCGGGCAAGCCTTCCGCACGGGCCAGCCGGCGCAGGCGTTCGGCGTTGGACATGCCCCAAAGCGGCGTCGGGTTGTCGCCGATCGGTGTCAAGGCGGGCGGGGCGGACGCGTCGATCATTGGCCGCTCTTATCCTTCCCGGCGCCCATTGCAAGGAAGCGCGAAATCGCTTCGGCTCCGCGCCGCGCCGCGCCGGCGGGATCGCCGCCGATCGATTCGGCCAGCCTGTCGCATTGCGCGGCCGAATAGAGCGCGTGCCGCGCGGGCGCCTGATCGAGTGCATCGGGCAATTGGGCCAGGTCGTCCAGGACGTCGCCCAGCGTCCAGAAAAGATAATCGGGATCACCGACCCAGTCGACGCGATGCGCATTGAGGAACAGGCAAGGCCGCGGAGTGCCGAGGAATTCGTAAACCTGGCTGCTGACGTCGCCAAGATAGATATCGGCGCCGCTCGTATAGCTCATGTCGAAAAGCCGGTCGGATTGCAGGTCGACCAAAATCTTGCCGGCTATGGCAAGCCGTTGCACCGCGTCGCGTGCGGCCTCGCCCGCTTCCGCAAACAGGCGGACATGCGGCGCGACCACCAGATTGTAGCGGTCCTGCGCCGCGAACCAAGCGATGATGTCGCGCCCGAACCGATCCCATGACGACAGTCCGCGATGGAAATGCGGTGCATAAAGGACGGTAGGACGACCGTTATCGAACAAGGGTTCGCGTATCTTCTGCAGTCGCGCCATGAGGTCGAGTTTCACATAACCGTTGACCGCATAATGGCCCGGGCGGATCGTCCCCGCTTTGAGCAGGCGCTGTTCGCTCTTTTCGCCGGCGACCAGCACAAAGTCGAAATGGCGGTCGCGCGGGTCGAGCATGATCGCGCGATCGCCGGCACCGTGCGGCGTGAAGATCAGGCGCGTGCGCTGCGAAAGGAAGTGGCGGACCGCGGTCGTTGTTCGTTCGGGAACCACGATTGCGTCGAATTGACGCAGGAAGCCCAGCGCCCCGAACAGGATCGGCAAGCGTGGGTGGCGAATGAGCGCGCGGTCGCGGAGCCAGCGGCTGATCCCCCTTTGCCCCAGCAACGTGACGCGCGGGGCGAAGCCCGGGTAAGCATGGACCACCTGATCGACCATGCGCAGATGGTCCGCGCTTGCGACCGCCACTTCGATCTGATGGCCATCGACCGCCATTTCGGCGGCGATGGGAAGAGCGTGGAATATCTGATGGGGTTCGCCGATGAACAGGAAAAGAATGCGCATTACCGGGCCCCAATCACCGCGTCCGCCGTGGCGTCCTCGAAATCCGCCGTTCGCCAGCCATGCAGCGCCGCGCGCCGAATAAATTTCTCGCCGCGCCCGATCAGCCAGGGTTCGTTTGCGAGCGCGAAGGTCGGGGCGTCGCTGGCGTGATCCGAATAGGCGCGAATATGGGCCGGTCCGCCTTGCGCATTGGCTTCCAGCCATTCGGCGACGCGCCGTGCCTTTTCTTCGCCATAGCAATTGGGCCCATCGAGCTCGGCCAGCCAGTTTCCGGCCGCATCGCGGCGATGCCGCGACGCGACGATTGCGTCGAAGTCGAGCGCGTCGGCGATCGCGGTGGCGTAGAATTCGGGCGCAGCCGTCGCCATGAGCAGGCGATAACCTTCGGCGCGGTCGCGTGCGATGCGCGCAGCGGCGCCGGGGGGCACATCGCGCGGTACGCGCCATGCGGCAAAATGCGCTGCCAGCCTTTCGGCGCGGGCCGGCGAGATGCTGGAGCCGAGCATCAGGCGGATGGCAGCCGGTTTGAACCGGTCGCGTCCGTAGAGGCGGAGCGCATAGCCGATCATCAGGGCTGCCAGCGCGGGCAGCCGCAGCAGGCGCCACGGCATCTCACGCCATGCCGCCCAAAGCAGGAACAGGGTAAAGGTCGGTTTGCGCAGCACCGTGCGGTCGAGATCGTAGATCGCAATGCGTGCTGAAGGTACGGTGTGGGTCATGTGCCGTCGCTTTCCACCAATCGCAATCGGCGGGCGGTTTTGCCCAGCGACGCGCGATCGGCGAATGGCAAGGCGAAACGCATCGCCAGCCAGACCGAAGCGATGGCAATCAGCACGATCAGCGGCAGCGAAAATACATCGGGCAGCCGGTCGACCAGTATCGTCAAAACCCCCGCAGCCAGGGTGATCGCGCCGGCGCGGACGGCGACCGCGGGGAACTGGGCATCGAACGGGTGAAGTTTGTCGGTAACCGCAAGCTGGAGCATCGGAATGCCCGCCATCGTAACGACCCCGATTGCGGTGGCCAAGGTGACGCCGGTCAGCGGGTCGAGATGGCCGACGATCAGCCACCCGGCACCGACTGCAAGCCCGACGCCGAAGATACTGGCGGTCAATTGCTGGCTGAAGGCGGCAACGACTTGCAGCACCGGGGCGGCGATGCCGAGGACGGCCTCTGCGGCGCGGGCGAAAAGCAGGATGACGAGGGCGGCCTGCGCGGCCTGCGCCTGTTCGCCGAACAGCCCCAGCAGCGACGCGCTGCCCGCAGCGAGGACCGCGGCGAGCGGGAGCGTGATCGCCGAGATCAGCCGCGTCGCATAGGCATAGATGTCGGCGACCTGGCGCCGGTCTTCGCGCTCGGCGCTCGCGGCGAGGGGGGCCATGACATAGACAAAGGCAATCCTGACCAGCTGGACGACGCTCGACAGCTTGCGCGCGATGGTGAACAGTCCCGCGGCGGCGGCCCCCGCAGCGCCCGGCAGCAGCAGGTTGAGGACCAGCGCGGGGGCGTCGCCGAACAGCCGTGCGATGATATTCGAAGGCAGGATCGACAGCCCCGCCCAGAAGGTGTTGCGCGCGGTCTCGGTCGCCCGGGGCACGCGCCACAGGTCGGCGAAATTATAATAGCGGGCGAGCAACCGGATGCAGAGGACCGCGGTGATTGCCAGCGAGCAGAGGTGCGCGATGAACAGGCCTTTGAGTCCCAGTCCGCCCACGAAGAACAGGCCGGCGAATATCAGGCGGATCACCTGTTCCCACACGATCCGCAGCCGGATTTCGGCACCGAAGACCATGCGCGCGCGCAGCGCAGAGGTCGCGATTTCGACAAAAGCCCATAGCGGCAGGGCCCAGACAAAGATCTGGATCGCGGGCGTGACGAGCGCGCGATCCTTTTGCGCGACGTTGAGCAGTGGGCCAAGGTCGGCGGCAAACAGCGCGATCAGCGCCGCGACGATCAGGCAGGGGCCGACGCCAAAGATTATCGCGGTGCGCAGCGCGGCCGCCGCTTCGGCATCGCTCGCCGATTGCGGCACTGTACGCTGCATCGCGCTGGTCATGCCGGTGTCGAAGATGTTTTCCAGCAGGTTGATCGTCGCCCACAGTACCGCATAGAGGCCATAGCCCGCGAGGCCGAACATCAGCACGTAAAGCGGCTGTGCGACGATCTCCACAACTGCGCCGAGCCGTGCCAATACGGTCGTGCCGAGCCCGCGCGCGACGCTGCGGCTGGTAACGGCGGGTTGGGCGGCGTCTTCGCTCATCGCTGCGCACCTAGCGGCTCACCCGCCGCGCCGCCAGCGGCTTTCGCGCATTTTGCGCGTCTTCACCCCCTTGCCGCCCACGGCAATCGGGGCTAGGCAGCGCGCAATTGCATAGGGAACCCCGCGATATGGCTCAATTCGTCCTGCCCAAGAACAGCCGCCCGCAAAAGACGGGCAAGGTCCACAAGGCCGAGGGCGCCACGGCAGTGAAGAAATTCAAAGTCTATCGCTATGATCCCGACAGCGGCCAGAATCCGCGCTTCGATACGTTCGAGATCGACACCGAAAAATGCGGCCCGATGGTGCTCGACGCGCTGATCAAGATGAAGAGCGAACAGGATTCGACGCTGACCTTCCGCCGGTCTTGCCGCGAGGGCATTTGCGGCAGCTGTTCGATGAACATGAATGGCAAGAACGGGCTCGCCTGCACGACCGCGATCGAGGATCTGAAGGGCGACGTCACGATCACCCCGCTGCCGGCGATGGATGTGATCAAGGACCTCGTCCCCGACTTCACCCATTTCTATGCGCAATATGCGTCGATCGAGCCCTGGCTGAAGACCAAGACGACGACGCCGAGTGGCAAGGAACGGCTTCAGTCGCCCGAGCAGCGCGAAAAGCTCGACGGCCTCTATGAGTGCATCCTTTGCGCCTGCTGCTCGACAAGCTGCCCCAGCTATTGGTGGAACAGCGACAAGTTTCTTGGCCCCGCGATCCTGCTTCAGGCCTATCGCTGGCTTGCCGACAGCCGCGACGAAATGACCGGCGAGCGGCTCGACGAACTCGAAGATCCGTTCCGGCTCTATCGCTGTCACACGATCATGAATTGCGCCAACGCATGTCCGAAGGGGCTGAGCCCGGCGCGCGCGATTGCCGAGATCAAGAAACTGGAAGCCGAGCGGCACGTCTGATGCGCAGGGCGCTGGCGGCACTCGCTGCGCTGGCGCTCGCCTCCTGTGCGACCCCCATCGAGCCTGGACCCGTCGCGGAACTGCCGGGCGCCGTTGCGCTTGGCGATGCGACCTGGCTCGTGCCGGGAGGGTTCGAGCCTGGCCGTTCGCCCGATGGAAACAGCGTCATTCTGAGGGGCAGTGCGGGCGCGGTCCTTGTCGATACGGGGCGTCACGCCAGCCACAGCGAAGCGGTCTCCCGCGCTCTTGGCGCACTTGACCTGCCGCTCGCCGCGATCGTCAACACGCACTGGCATCTCGACCATGTCAGCGGCAATTTGCCGCTCAAGGCAGTGCATCCGGATGTGCGGGTCTATGGAACTTCGGCGGTCGAGGGGGCGCTCACCGGCTTTCTCGCAAGCAGCGCGGCGTCGTCGCGCAAGGCGCTCGCTGCGGGCCAGATTCCTGCCGCCGCGGTTCCCGATGTCGAGGGTGACCTGCAAACGATCGGGCGCGGTTCCGAACTCCGGCCGGATATCGTCATCGACACGCCGCACGACATCGTCTTTGCCGGCCGGGCCCTGTCGTTGCGGATCGCCCATCATGCGGTGACCGAGCGCGACCTCTGGATTTACGACGTCGCGGCGCGGCGCGCGATCGTCGGCGATCTGGTCACGCTTCCCGTGCCCTTTTTCGACACGGCCTGTCCCGAAAGCTGGCTGGCGGCGCTGGGCGAGGTCGCGCGATCGGGGGCGCAGCAGATCGTGCCCGGGCACGGGCCGGTCATGGATCGGCGCGGCTTTGCACGCTGGCGTACGGCCTTTGGCGATTTTATCGCTTGCGCGCGCGGGTCACGCGCGCTTGAGAGTTGTTCGGCGGGCTGGGTTTCCGGTGCCGCCGAATGGATCGGTCAGGACAGCGCCCGCGCCAAAGCGATGGCCGATCACTATGGCGAGCGGATACGCTCGAAGAAATTGGACGGATTTTGCAAGGCATGAATGACGGGATCGAGGATCCGAAGCGCCGCGACCATTTTAGCGCCGAAGAGCTGGACGGCGGCTGGTTGAGCTGGGACCTCAAGGATCCCACGCGTTTCAATAGCTTCATCGAACCGCTGACGGTTCGTGTCGAGGCGCCGACCGAAGACGGGCGCCCGCGTGCCCGCGTGCGCATGCTGCCCGAACGCAAGCACAGCAATCTCGGCGACAATGTCCACGGCGCGGTGACCCTCGCGCTCGTCGATATCGCGCTGTTCGCGGCTTCGCACCAGTTCGGATCGCTCAACGCGGGTCATTCGGTCACGCTCGACCTGTCGACCCAGTTCGTCGGTGCGGGACGGGTCGGCGAGCCGCTTGACGCCGTTGTCGAACTTGTCCGCGAAACCGGCCGGCTGATCTTCCTGCGCGGGCTGGTCGTACAGGGCGAGGGCGACGGTCATATCGTGCTGAGTTTCGCCGGAACGATCCGCAAGGCCAGCGCGAAGTGACCACGGTTCTTGCGGCCTATGACGCCCTTGTCGCGGGGGGTGAGTTGCGTCCCGACGTCGAACAGCGTGCTGCGGCGGCGCGGCTCGATGCGTTACAGGGTGAACTGGAGGCGGTGCCCAAGCGCGGCAGCCTTCTCTGGCGTCTGGCGGGCCGCAAGCCGGCGGCGCTGCGCGGCGTCTATCTGTGGGGTGCGGTCGGCCGCGGCAAGTCGATGCTGATGGATCTGTTCTACGACCAGCTTTCGATCGAGCGGAAACGGCGCGTCCATTTCCATGCCTTCATGCTCGACGTCCATGCCCGGATGCGCGAGGTGCGGAAGAGCGAAAGCGGCGACCCGATTCCGCTCGTGGCCGAGGCGCTGGCCGAGAATGTCCGCTGTCTCGCCTTCGACGAAATGGTCGTGAACAACAGCGCCGACGCGATGATCCTGTCGCGCCTGTTCACCGCGCTGATCGACCGCGGACTGACGATGGTCGCGACATCGAACCGGCCGCCGCAGGATCTCTACAAGGATGGGCTCAACCGCGAGCATTTCCTGCCCTTCATCGCGCTGGTCGAGGATCGGCTGGACGTGATGGGGCTCAACGGCCCGACCGATTACCGGCGCGACCGGCTGGGCGATGGCGCGCGCTGGTTCGTGCCCGCCGACGATGCCGCCAGCGCGGCGCTGTCCGCTGCCTTCTTCCGCCTGACCGACTATCCGCCCGAGGATCGCGCGCATGTGCCGACGCTCGATCTCGACGTCGGCGGCGGGCGGACATTGCATGTGCCGAAGGCGCTGAAGGGCGTTGCGGTCTTTTCGTTCAAGAAATTGTGCGGCGAAGCGCGCGGGGCGTCGGACTATCTGGCGGTCGCGCGGCATTTCCACACCGTCATCCTCGTCGGCATCCCCCGCATGGGGCCGGAGAACCGCAATGAGGCGGCGCGCTTCGTGACGCTGATCGATGCGCTTTACGAATATAAGGTCAAGCTGCTTGCCAGCGCGGCGGCGGCGACCGACCAGCTTTATGTCGCAGGCGACGGCGCGTTCGAATTCGAGCGCACGGCGAGCCGCCTCGCCGAAATGCAGTCGGACGATTATCTGGCATTAGGCCATGGCCAGGAGGATGCCGCCCGCGATTTTCCCCCAGCGTGACGTGTTGGCAGTGACATAGGCGAGACTGCGGACGTAGCGCACCTCGTGGGCCAGATGGCCCACAGCCTGTTCGGCGCTACGGCGCAGAGTTCGCAAGGGGCGCGGTTCGGGCAGCCTGATCGATCCCGGTCGTGGCGGCGGTGCGGGCAGGTCGGCGAAGCCGCCGTTGGTAACGCGGCGGTCGGCGGCGACCGCCTGGCACAGCGCCTCCATCCGCGCGATCGCGAGGCGGTTGGCAACAGCGCGGTCGCGGCTCAACAGCTCGAAGCTGTGGCTGAAGGCCGAGAATTGGATCGCCTTGCTCGCCGCCGCATGATCGAGCGCGTCGCGCATTTCTTCTTCGGACATGGCGCAGAGCTGCGCCGGGCGAAAGCTGTCGGCGCGGTCCATCAGGCCGCTGACGGGGACTTCGCAAACGCCATGGTGGGTTCGCATCCCGATGTTTCCGGGGTCGAGCACGATGTCGCAACCCCGGCCGACATAGGCGCCGTTGAAGCTGCTGTCATAAGCGAAGCCAAGCGCGGCGAGCGCGCGCAGCGTGTCGTCGTTGGCGCCGAAATTGCCGGCGCGAAAGGCGACGGGATCGGGCGCGCCGGCGCGCACCAGCATATCGGCGGCAAGCCCGATGAGCTTTTTCTGCGCGCCGAGAGGGAAGTCGCCGATGTTGCGCCCATTCAGCCGCCCGACGGGGTTGAAGCGCGCGAAGGCGAGCCATTCGGTGTGGATGTGGAGCTGGACTTCGTGCCCGCGCGCGACGATCGGGGCGACGATGTCGCGCACGATCGACGGTCCGTGGACGAGTGCGGGCATCGGATCTACGAAGAAGACCCCGGTCAGACCATAGCGTTCGAGCAAGTCCATCTGGAAATGGATCCCGAAATCGCCGTCGCGGCAGCGGCCGAGGATCGAGCTTTCGAAATTGGCGCGCGCGTCAAGGCCCCGTTGATAGAGGCCCGCCGACAATTCGGTGTCGAAGCTGATGATCGCACGCGTCACGCCTTGCGCGTAACAAAGTGGAGATAAGGGAGGGTTAATGGATGATTGCGGCGTGCCGCAGCCGTCGCGGCGGCGCAATATCCCATCCTTTGGTGCAGCTTTACGACCGGCCGGTCGCAGGAGACGATATGATCGTCCCCGCGGATGGCAGCGAAGAGGGTATCACCAACCAGCCGGAATGTCGTCGGCGCGTGAGCTGTCGCGCCGCATTATTGTTATTGCGAACTATTATCAAAGAAAGGCGGTTTTTCGTTCTTTTGGCGGTTGTTTCGTTACGGGAATCGGCGTAGGGGCGTCGCCAGTCTTGGGACCGGAGCGGAGCTTTAGCCCGTGCTCCCGCCGGTCTGTGAACCAATTGCCGGGCTTGCCAGAAGGGAGTGCCGCGCGCCATGGGACGCAAGAAGATCGCTTTGATCGGAGCCGGGAATATCGGCGGAACGCTGGCGCTGCTCGCCGCGCAGAAGGAACTCGGCGATGTCGTCCTGTTCGACGTCGTCGAAGGCGTGCCGCAGGGCAAGGCGCTCGACCTGTCGCAGGTCGGCCCGATCGCGGGCTTCGACGCGAAGATCACCGGCTCGAACGACTATAAGGATATCGCGGGCGCCGACGTCATCATCGTCACCGCCGGTGTCGCCCGCAAGCCGGGCATGAGCCGCGACGATTTGCTCGGCATCAACCTCAAGGTCATGAAGGCCGTCGGCGAAGGCATCAAGGCCAACGCGCCCGACGCGTTCGTCATCTGCATCACCAACCCGCTGGACGCGATGGTCTGGGCCCTCCGTGAATTCTCGGGCCTGCCGCACAACAAGGTCGTCGGCATGGCCGGCGTGCTCGACTCGGCGCGCTTCAGCCACTTCATCGCCGACGAATTCGACGTGTCGGTGAAGGATGTGAACACCTTCGTGCTCGGCGGCCACGGCGACACGATGGTCCCCGTCGTGCGTTACTCGACCGTCAACGGCATCCCCGTTCCCGACCTCGTCAAGATGGGCCTGTCGTCGCAGGACAAGATCGACGCGATCGTCAAGCGCACGCGCGGCGGCGGCGGCGAGATCGTCGCGCTGCTCGGCACCGGCTCGGCCTTCTATGCCCCTGCTGCAAGCGGCATCGCGATGGCCGAAGCCTATCTGGGCGACCAGAAGCGCATCCTGCCTTGCGCCGCCTATGTCGACGGCCAGTACGGCCTCGACGGTCTGTACGTCGGCGTGCCGGTGCTGATCGGTGCCGGCGGCGTCGAGACGATCGTCGAAATCGAACTCGACGATGCCGACAAGGCGGGCCTGCAGGTCTCGGTCGATGCGGTCAAGGAACTGCTCGACGCTTGCAAGAACCTGGATTCGTCGCTGGCGTGAATCTGACGAGCGGTCTTTTCTCTTTATGGTGCGTTCTCTTGGGCGCAGCTCCCGGGTTGATCGCGCTCCGTTTCATAAACTGGAAAAGATCGCTCCTCATCGTCGGTATTTGGTTTCTCGCCTCGGTCGCGCTTCTTTGGCGGATCGGCTTGGGACCACATGGATATATATTATACGCTTTTGCTCTGTTCTGGCTGGGTTGTTTCGCTGGTTTTATAGCGACGCTCATCCGATGTTTTTCAGGAGCAAAAGCGCTATTGCGTAGAAAGCAAAATTCATGAGCATCCTCATCGACAAGAATACCAAGGTCATCACGCAAGGGATGACCGGCGCCACCGGCACCTTCCACACCGAACAGGCGCTTGCCTATGGCACGCAGATGGTCGGCGGCGTGACGCCGGGCAAGGGCGGCACGACGCACATCGGCCTGCCGATGTTCAACACGGTCGAAGAAGCGAAGCATGCGACGGGCGCGACCGCGTCGGTCATCTATGTGCCGCCGCCGTTCGCCGCGGACTCGATCCTTGAGGCGATCGACGCCGAGGTCGAGCTGATCGTCTGCATTACCGAGGGCATTCCGGTGCTCGACATGGTGAAGGTAAAGCGCGCGCTTTCGGGTTCGAAGTCGCGTCTGATCGGCCCGAACTGCCCCGGCGTGCTGACCCCCGAAGAGTGCAAGATCGGCATCATGCCCGGCAACATCTTCAAAAAGGGCAGCGTCGGCGTCGTCTCGCGCTCGGGCACGCTCACCTATGAAGCCGTGTTCCAGACCTCGAACGTCGGGCTCGGCCAGACCACCGCGGTGGGTATCGGCGGCGACCCGGTCAACGGCACCAACTTCATCGACGTGCTCGAGCTTTTCCTTGCTGACGAAGCGACCAAGTCGATCATCATGATCGGCGAAATCGGCGGCGACGCCGAAGAACAGGCGGCGCAGTTCCTGATCGACGAAGCGAAGCGCGGTCGCAAGAAACCGATGGCCGGCTTCATCGCGGGCCGCACCGCGCCTCCGGGGCGCCGCATGGGCCACGCCGGCGCGATCGTGTCGGGCGGCAAGGGCGACGCCGAAAGCAAGATCGCGGCGATGGAAGCGGCGGGCATCAAGGTGTCGGCGAGCCCGTCGGAACTCGGCACGACGCTCGCCGAAGTGCTGAAAGAGCGCGTCTGATTCAAGTCCCCGCCGGCGGCTGTCGTTGCTGGCGGGGATTTGATCCCCACATAAGAACCACCCCTACCTCCCCGTGGAAAAGCAGATGAACCTCGAACGACAAAGCTTCGACATCGACGAGCCGCAGGCCGGCCCCAGCTGGGCGCCGAAGAACTGGCCGCTGATCGACAGCGACGACCTGACCGCCGCGCTCGATCCGCAGCAGATGCAAGTCGCGGTGAAGGCCGCCGCCGCCAAGGCAGGTGCCGCGCTGTCGAACGCGGAGGTGGAGCGCGCGGCGGACGATTCGATCCGCGCGATGATGCTGATCCGCACCTATCGTGTTCGCGGTCATCTTGCTGCCAATCTCGATCCGCTCGGCCTCAGCCAGCGCGAGCTGCCCGCCGACCTGACCCCCGAATATCACGGTTTCATCGGCGCCGATCTGGATCGCCCGGTTTACATCGGCGGGACGCTCGGCCTCGAAAAGGCGACTATTCGCGAGATCGTCGCGATCCTGCGTGCCAATTATTGCGGCAACGTCGGCCTCGAATATATGCACATCGCCGATCTGAAGGAGCGCCAGTTCCTGCAGGAACGGATGGAAGGCGCCGACAAGATCATCGAATTTTCGGTCGAAGGCAAACGCGCCATCCTGAACAAGGTGATCGAGGCCGAGGAATGGGAAAAATTCCTCGCCAAGAAATATGTCGGTACCAAGCGCTTCGGCCTCGACGGCGGCGAATCGATGATCCCGGCGATGGAAGCGATCATCAAATATGGCGGCCAATATGGCGTGCGCGAAATCGTGTACGGCATGGCGCACCGCGGGCGACTCAACATGCTCGCGAACGTCATGGCGAAGCCGTACAAGATCATCTTCCACGAATTCGCCGGCGGCAGCGCGAACCCCGACGACATCGGCGGCTCGGGCGACGTCAAATATCACCTTGGCACCTCGACCGACCGCGAGTTCGGCGGCGCGTCGGTGCATATGTCGCTCGTCCCCAACCCCTCGCATCTCGAAGCGGTCGACCCGGTCGTGCTCGGCAAGGTGCGCGCGCAGCAGGTTGTGCGCGACGATCTTCAAAAGCATGAGCAGGTGCTGCCGGTGCTGATCCACGGTGACGCCGCGTTTGCGGGGCAGGGGATCGTCTGGGAATGCCTCGGCTTTTCGGGCATTCGCGGCTACAACACCGGCGGCTGCATCCACTTCATCGTCAACAACCAGATCGGTTTTACGACCAGCCCGCAATTCGCGCGCTCGTCGCCCTATCCGTCGGACGTGGCGAAGGGCGTGATGGCGCCGATCCTGCACGTCAACGGCGACGATCCCGAAGCGGTGACCTTTGCATGCAAGCTCGCGATCGATTTCCGCCAGCAGTTCAAGCGCGACGTCGTGATCGATATGTGGTGCTACCGCCGCTTTGGCCACAATGAGGGCGACGAGCCTTCGTTCACCCAGCCCTTGATGTACGCCAGCATCCGGAAGCATCCGCCGGTGTCGCAGCTGTGCGCCGCGAAGCTCGAAGGTGAAGGCGTGATCGACGCCGGCTGGGCGGATGCGCGCCGCGCCGAATTCGCCGCGCGGCTCGAAGGCGATTTCGAGGCGGCGAAGAGCTACAAGCCCAACAAGGCCGACTGGTTCGCCGGCCGCTGGTCGGGGCTCCACGCCCCCGCCGACCCCGAAAATGCGCGTCGCAACATTGCGACCGGGGTGTCGGAAAAACTGTTCGACGCGATCGGCCGCACGCTGACGACGATCCCCGCCGACGTCGAGGTGCACAAGACGTTGCGCCGCGTGATCGACGCGCGTGGCGCCATGTTCGCCGACAAGAGCGACGGCGAGGTGTTCGACTGGGCGACCGCCGAAAGCCTCGCCTTCGGCACCTTGCTCAGCGAAGGCTATCAGGTGCGCCTGTCGGGCCAGGATTCGGGTCGCGGGACCTTCAGCCAACGCCACGCCGTGTGGGTCGACCAGAAGAGCGAGGAAAAATATGTCCCGCTCACCACCGTTCCGCACGGCCGGTTCGAAGTGCTCGACAGCCCGCTCTCCGAATATGGCGTGCTCGGCTTCGAATATGGCTATGCGATGGCCGATCCGAAAAGCCTGGTGCTATGGGAAGCGCAGTTCGGCGATTTTGCCAACGGCGCGCAGATCATGATCGACCAGTTCATCGCGTCGGGCGAGGCGAAATGGCTGCGCGCCAACGGCCTCGTGATGCTGCTGCCTCATGGCTATGAAGGGCAGGGACCCGAACATAGCTCGGCGCGCCTCGAACGCTTCCTCCAACTGTGCGCGGGCGATAATATCCAGGTGTGCAATATTTCGACCCCGTCGAACTATTTCCACGTCCTGCGCCGCCAGATGCTGCGTCCGTTCCGCAAACCGCTGATCATCATGACGCCCAAGTCGCTGCTCCGTCACAAGCTGGCGGTGTCGCAGCGTTCGGACTTTATCGGCGACGCGCATTTCCGCCGCATCATGTCGGACCGCACGCCGCCCGAGGACAAGGACATCAAGCGTGTCGTACTCTGTTCGGGCAAGGTCGGCTATGACCTGATGGAAGCGCGCGACGCCGCGGGACTCGCCGACACCACAGTGATCCGCATCGAGCAGCTCTACCCCTTCCCCGGCGAGCCGCTGGCGGTGCGCCTGAAGCGCATGCCGAAGCTCGAAGAGGTGGTCTGGGCGCAGGAAGAGCCGCGCAACAACGGCGCTTGGTTCTTCGTCAACGAACTGATCGAGGATGCGCTGATAGAAGCGGGCAAGTCGGGCATGCGCCCGCGCTATGCCGGTCGCGCCGCCGCCGCCTCGCCCGCGACGGGACTGATGAGCCGCCACCAGACCGAACAGTCGGCGCTCGTCGCCGACGCACTCGGCCTGTCGGTTCGCGCCGAAATCCGCCGTACCAAGAACAAAGCCTGAGCCCAGAGCCTAATCCCCAAGGAACTGCACCTATGAGCACCGAAGTCAAAGTCCCCACGCTGGGCGAAAGCGTTACCGAAGCGACGATCGGCGAATGGCTGAAGAAGCCCGGCGAAGCCGTGGCGCTCGACGAGCCGATCGCGAGCCTTGAGACCGACAAGGTCGCGGTCGAAGTCCCGTCGCCCGTCGCGGGCGTGATGGGCCAGCAGCTCGCCGCGGTGGGCGACACGGTCAATGTCGGTGCGGCGATCGCGACGATCGAAGCTGGTGGTGCCGCCGCGGCTCCGGCGCCCGCCGCTGCCGCGCCTGCACCCGCACCTGCTGCGAAGGCCGAAGCCGCTGCGCCGGTGCCCGCCGCGACTGCGGCCCCGGCTGCCGAGGGCGTCGACACCGTTACGACCATGTCGCCCGCGGTTCGCCGCCTCGTGCTCGAGCATGGCGTCGACCCGACAAAGATCCAGGGCAGCGGCAAGGATGGCCGCCTGACCAAGGAAGATGTGCTTGCCGCCGCGAACAACGCGCCCGCGGCCCCTCCGGCTCCGGCGGCTGCCGCCGCCGCACCTGTCGCCAGCGGCACCCCGGGCCGTCACGAAGAGCGCGTCAAGATGACGCGCATGCGCCAGACGATCGCCAAGCGGCTGAAGTCGGCGCAGGACACTGCCGCGATGCTGACGACGTTCAACGACGTCGACATGTCGGCGGTGATGGCGACGCGCGACAAATATCGCGAAAGCTTCGAAAAGAAGCATGGCGTGCGCCTCGGCTTCATGAGCTTCTTCACCAAGGCGGTAGCACTCGCCGCGCATGACATCCCGGCGGTCAACGCACGGATCGACGGCGACGAAATCGTCTATCACGATTATCTCGACGTCTCGGTCGCGGTCAGCGCGCCGAACGGCCTCGTGGTCCCCGTCGTGCGCAACGCCGACAGCCTGTCGTTCGCCGACATCGAAAAGGCGATCGCCGACCTCGGCAAGCGCGCCAAGGAGGGCACGCTGACGATCGACGACATGACCGGCGGCACCTTCACCATCTCGAACGGCGGCGTGTTCGGCGGTCTGATGTCGACCCCGATCATCAACCCGCCGCAGTCGGCGGTGCTCGGCCTCCATCGCATCGAGGATCGCCCGGTCGTGCGAAACGGCGAGATCGTGATCCGCCCGATGATGTATCTCGCGATGAGCTACGACCATCGCCTGATCGATGGCCGCGAGGCGGTGACCTTCCTCAAGACGATCAAGGAAGCGATCGAGGATCCGACGCGCCTGCTGATCGATCTCTGACGATATTTCTCCCCGTCCCCCGAGGGGTAAAGGAACGATAAATGGCTGATTACGACTACGACGTCCTTGTCATCGGTGCCGGCCCCGGCGGTTATGTCGCGGCGATCCGCGCGGCGCAGTTGGGCCTCAAGACCGCGTGCGCCGAAGGGCGCGAGACGCTGGGCGGCACCTGCCTCAACGTCGGCTGCATCCCGTCGAAGGCGATGCTCCACGCGTCCGAATATTTCGAGGCGGCGGCCGGCGGCGCGATGGCGGCGATGGGCATCAAGGTGAAGCCCGAGCTCGACCTTGGCACCATGCACGGCCAGCGCAAGGATGCGGTCAAGGGCCTGACCGGCGGCATCGAATTCCTGTTCAAGAAGAACAAGATCGACTGGCTGAAAGGCTATGCGCAGTTCGTCTCGAAAGACAGCGTCGAGGTCGCGGGCAAGACCTATCGCGCCAAGAATATCATCATCGCGACCGGATCGTCGGTGACCCCCCTTCCCGGCGTCGAAGTCGATAACGACAAGCAGATCATCGTCGATTCGACCGGCGCGCTCGAACTCGCGAAGGTTCCCGGCCATATGGTCGTCATCGGCGGCGGCGTGATCGGGCTCGAACTCGGCAGCGTGTGGCGCCGCCTCGGCGCCAAGGTCACGGTCGTCGAATTTCTCGACCAGATCCTGCCCGGCATGGACGGCGACGTCCGCAAGGAAGCGAACAAGATTTTCAAGAAGCAGGGCGTGGAATTCAAGCTCAAGACCAAGGTCACGTCGGCTGAGGTCAAGGGCAAGAAGGCCGTGCTGACGCTCGAACCCGCTGGCGGCGGTGATGCCGAAACGCTCGAAGCCGATGTGGTTCTCGTCTCGATCGGCCGCCGTCCGAACACCGACGGCCTTGGTCTCGACAAGGCCGGCCTTGCGGTCAATCCGCGCGGCCAGATCGAAACCGACCATGATTTCGCAACGCAGGTCCCCGGCATCTGGGCGATCGGCGATGTGATTCCCGGCCCGATGCTCGCGCACAAGGCCGAGGACGAGGGCATCGCCTGCGCCGAGAATATCGCCGGGCTTACCGGTATCGTGAACCACGACGTCATCCCGTCGGTGGTCTACACCTGGCCCGAAATCGCGGGCGTCGGCCTGACCGAAGAGCAGGCTATCGAGAAGGCGGGTGGGGAAAAGGGCGCGGTCAAGGTCGGCAAGTTCCCGATGCTCGCGAACAGCCGCGCCAAGACCAATCATGAGCCCGACGGCTTTGTGAAAGTCATCGCGGACGCCAAGACCGACCGTGTGCTCGGCGTCTGGTGTATCGCGAGCGTCGCGGGCACGATGATCGCGCAGGCCGCGCAGGCGATGGAATTCGGCGCGACGTCGGAAGACATCGCCTATACCTGCCACGCGCATCCGACGCACAGCGAAGCGATCAAGGAAGCCGCGATGGCGGTGACGGGCAAACCGATTCACACCTGACGAAACGATAATGGGGGAGAATATGATGGCGAAGCACGGGCTCTGGGCAGCGGCTTCGCTGGCCCTCTCCCTCGTCGCGACCAGCGCGCAGGCGGCGCCCGATCTCGGTGCCGCCAATGCGCGGCTGACCGCGCTGCTCGACAAGAATTACCCCGCGCTGGACGCAATCTACAAGGACCTGCACCAGCACCCCGAGCTGGGGATGCAGGAGGTGCGCACGGCGGGCATGCTCGCGCAGCATCTGCGCAAGGCTGGCTTCACCGTGACCGAGAAGGTCGGCGGGACCGGAGTCGTCGGCGTGCTCAGGAATGGCGAGGGGCCGACGATCCTTGTGCGCGCCGACATGGACGCGCTGCCGATGGAGGAAAAGACCGGGCTTGCCTGGTCGAGCAAGGCGCGCGCGACCTATGAGGGCAAGGATGTGCCGGTGATGCACGCGTGCGGCCACGACACGCATGTCGCCTATCTGGTCGGCGTCGCGCAGGCCTTGAGCGCGATGCGCGATAGTTGGTCGGGCACCGTGGTTCTCATTGGCCAGCCCGCCGAAGAACCGCTGACCGGTGCGCGCGCAATGCTCGACGACGGGCTGTTCGAGCGCTTCCCGAAACCCGATTTCGGTTTTGCTGCGCATGTCACCAATCTTCCGGCCGGCGTCGTCGCGATCAAGGCGGGAGCCTCCTCGTCGGCATCGGACAGCTATTCGATCACTTTTCACGGGCGCGGCGGACACGGATCGATGCCCGCCGCAACGATCGACCCAATCCCGATCGCGGCGCGATTCGTCACCGATACGCAGGTGGTGATCAGCCGCGAGAAGGACCCGGCGGCGTTCGGCGTGCTGACGATCGGCGCGATCAACGCAGGCAGCGCGCCGAACATCATCCCCGATAGCGCGGAGGTGAAGGTCAATTTGCGTTCGCAATCGCCCGAAGTGCGAAAATTGCTCCAGGACGGCACCGCGCGCGTTGCGAAGTCGGCGGCCGCGATGGGCGGGGCGCCCGAGCCGACGATCCGCTATCTCGGCGGGACGGGCATCATGACGAATGACCCGGCGATGGCGAAGGCGGCGGTCGCGGCCCTGACGCCAGCTTTCGGCAAAGGACTGGTCTTCGCGCCTGAAAGCGCGACGCCGATGTCTGGCAGCGAAGATTATTCCGAATTCGTCGATGCGGGGGTGCCGTCGCTCTTCTTTGGCATCGGCGGTTACGATCCCGCTGTGCTCGCCGACCTCAAGGCGAAGGGCGAACCTGCGCCGACCAATCATTCGCCTTTCTTCGCGCCCAAAGCCGAGCCCGCGATCCGCAGCGCGGTGACCGCGATCGTCCTGTCGATCGTCGGCGGCGTACGCCCGGCCGCGAAATAGCCGCCAAATGTTCGAGATCGACAATGCGCTGATCGTCCGCCTGCTCGACCTGATCGGCATCGGCGTCTTCGCACTGTCGGGTGCGCTGATGGCGGTGCGGCTGCGCCAGACTCTGGTGACCGCCGCTTTCTTCGCGCTAGTCACCGGCGTGGGCGGCGGCAGCGTGCGCGACCTGCTGATCGGCGCCCCGGTCTTCTGGGTGCAAGACGGCGCGATTGCGGCGGTGTGCATCGCGATCGCGCTGATCGTCTGGCTGACGCCGGAACGCTGGTGGGCGGGGCAGTTGCTCGAATGGGCCGATGCGGTGGGGCTCGCCGCCTATGCCGTGTTCGGGACGGCGAAGGCGCTGGCCTGGGGTGTGCCGCCCCTTCCGGCGCTGATGATGGGGGTGATCACCGGCTGCGTCGGCGGCACGATCCGCGACATCCTGGCCGGGGTTCCGTCGATCATCATGCGGCCAGAAGTCTATGTCACCGCAGCGGCGCTTGCGTCGGGGCTGTTCCTGCTCTTGCAATGGCTGGGGACGGGTACGCCGGTCGCGGCGGTTGCGGGCGCGGTTGCGGGTTTCGTCCTGCGCGGCGCGGCAATCCACTGGTCGCTCGCACTGCCCACCTATCGCGGGCAATAGGCTTGCCAAATCGCGAAACTGTGGCAGTTTCGCCTTATGAACAGCGATGTCAGCACCATTGCCCGCCGGGTGCGGGGGCAGGCGGAGGCCTTGCCCGAGCTGTTCGGCCGCTTCGATTTCGACAAGGCGCCCGAACGCTGGGCGCCCGAGGCTGATGCCGTGAGCGAACTCAGCCGCGTGCGCAGCATCGACCGCGCCGACTATCTGGACGACCCGGACCTGCTCGGCCGTATCCGCGAATATACGATGCTCGGCGACCGCACGGGCGACGCTTATGCCGCGCTGATGCCGCGCTACGGTTTCCAGCGGACGGTCGCGATGCTCGTCGATGCGTGCGACAAGGGGATCGAGGCGGTCGCGGATGCACCGCCGGAGCTGATCGCGCTGATCCGCGATATGGAACAGAAGCCCGACTGGCTCGATATGAGGCTGGTCGAGGAAGGCGCCGCCTATGAACGCAATGCGACCGCCAACCTGTCGCCCTTCCTGATCCGCGGCGCCTTCATCGCCACCTTCCTCAACAAATATTCGGCGCTGCCGATGGCGCTTACCGGCACGCTCGGCCATGCGACTGCGGCGCGGCGGGTCAAGGAAACCGCGACCTTCTTTGCCACCACCGCGTTGCCGGGCGCGCTCGACCGTTATGGGCCGGGGTTCAAGGCGGCGGCGATGGTGCGGTTGATGCATTCGATGGTGCGCATCAATGTGCTCTCGCGCCCCGGCATGTGGGACGCCGAAACCTATGGGATGCCGATCCCGCAGCTTGACCAGATGCCCGCAGGGCTGATCCCGGTCTATTTCCTGTCGCAGGAGGTGCTTGCGAAGGGCCGGACCCGGTTCACGCGGCTCGAACGTGGCCGCGTCGAGCTGGCGCGCTATCGCTGCTACCTGCTCGGGCTTCCCGAAGATCTGCTCGCCGACACGCCGCAGGAGATCGTCCGCATCTGGCGCACGCGCAGCGCGACGCTTCGTTACGAATATGACGACCAGGTTTGCGGCGGATTGCTGCGGGCGACGATGGACGCCGAACTGTCGAAGGACCGTTCGCCGAGGGGGCAGGTCAAGCGCCGCCTTGAATATTCGGTGAGCCGTGTCTTTTTCGTGAAGGCGTTTCTCGCCGGCGACGAGGAGCGGGCCGCCAATGTCGGCGTGCATGTGCGCCGCCGCGACCACCTCATCTATGGCGCAACGATGCTCGGCATCGCGGGGCGCATGGCGGCCTACCGCATTGCATCGCGCTTGCCGCTGATCCGCCACCTCGCCGACCGGCGCCTCGTCCACCGGATCGAGCGTCAGCTGACCGAATATGGCCGCGCCGAATTTACCTCCGACGCCGCGCACTATAAGCCCGCAACTGCGAGCTAGACTTTTCGTACTGAAGGATTTTCATGCAGACCGAGCAGGCGACCGTTAACGGCATCAGCATCACATACGAAGACAAGGGGCCGCGCGATGCCCCCGTCATCCTGTTGGTCATGGGGCTCGGCGGCCAATTGACGCTCTGGCCCGACGAGTTCGTCGATGCACTCAACGACCGCGGATTCCGTACGATCCGCTACGATAATCGCGACGTCGGTCTGTCGACGCGGTTCGAGGCGGCGGGCATTCCGAATGTGAAGTGGATGATCGTCAAATCGATGATCGGTCTGCCGGTGCGGCCCGCTTACACCCTTGCCGATATGGCCGCCGACGGCATCGGCCTGCTCGACCATCTCGGCATCGCGCGCGCGCATATCGTCGGCGTGTCGATGGGCGGAATGATTTCGCAGCATATCGCCGCGCGCTATCCCGGACGCGTGCTGTCGCTGACTTCGGTGATGTCGACGACCGGCAACCGCCGCCTCCCGCGCGCGCAGAAGGAAGCGATGCGCGTGCTCGCCAACCGCCCGATGAGCGGCGACAAGGAAGCGCTGATCGCCTATTCGGTCAATGCCGCGCGCGTGATTGGCAGCCCCGGCTATCCGTCGGCCGAAGATCGGCTGCAGCGCCGTGTGCGCGCCGACTTCGAACGCGGCTGGTATCCGCAGGGCGTCGCACGGCAAATGGCGGCGATTGTTGCCGACGGCGACCGGCGTCCGATGCTGAAGGACATCAAGGCGCCCACGCTGGTCATCCACGGCGAGGACGATCCGCTCGTGCCGCTCCCCGGCGGTCGCGACACGGCGGACAATATTGCGCGCGCGCGGCTGAAGACGATCCCCGGCATGGGCCATGACCTGCCGCTCGCGCTCGTCGATACGCTGGCCGATGCGATTGCCGGGCACGCGCACGCGGCCGCCGTAGCCACCTGATCGCTCCCCTTCCGCAAACGGGAGGGGAATTATTTCAGCAGCAGCGCCAGCGCTGCGAATAAGCCCTTTGCCTCGGCCTTGCCCGGTCGCGGGACGGCGGGGAGGTAGGCGCGGCAGTCGAGGCATGACGCCTGTACCGACCCCGCCTGCGTCAGCATCGTCAGATCCTGCACAAGGCGCCGTTCGGCGAGTTGTCGGTTCATCGCCGCGATGCCGAACCAGCCGCGCGGAAGCGCCGCCGTTTCTTCCTCGGCACCCGACCAGCTTGCGAGCATCTTCGAAAATTCGCTTGGCTCGTCCTCGAAATATTTGGCGTGAAAATCGCCGTCGATCTTGGCAAGCTTCGCCGCGGCCTTCAGCGCATCGGGCAGGCCGCCGAACTCGTCGATGAGGCCGATCTGGCGCGCAGTGCCGCCTGCCCAGACGCGGCCTTCGGCAATCGTACGGACCTTTTCGATCGGCTGCTTCCGGCTCTTTGCGACGAGACCGGTGAAGCGCGCATAGATGTCCTCTACGCTCGCCTGCGCCAGCGCGTTGAACTCGTCGTTCACCCCGCCGAACACATCTGGCTGACCCGACAGCGGCGTCGTCGCGATGCCGTCGGCGGTCACCCCGACCTTGGCGAGCGTCTGGTCGAAGCTCGGCAAGATGCCGAACACGCCGATCGACCCGGTGATCGTCTCTGGCTCGGCAAAAATGCGGTCGGCGGGGGTCGATACCCAATAGCCGCCCGATGCCGCGACATTCGCCATCGACACGACGATCGGCAGCTTCTTCGCCTTGGCGGCAAGCAAAGCCTGCCGGATTTCTTCGGACGCGAGCACCGATCCGCCCGGCGAGTCGACGCGCAGGACGATTGCCTTGATGCTGCTGTCCGCGGCAGCGTCGAGGATATGTTCTGCGACGGTCTCGCCGCCCGCGACGCCCGTCGGCGCCTCGCCGTCGACGATCTCGCCTACGACGGGAACGACGGCGATCGCACTGCCCCTTTCCTCCGGTGGATTGGCCGCGACCCAGTTTTCGAGCGGGATCGCCTTATATTCCCATGGCTTGCTGTCATCGACGGCCCCGCTGATTTCGGCGACGCGGGTGTTGAACGCCATGCGGCTGCCGAGCTTGTCGACCAGCCCGGCATCGAGCGAGGCCTTCGACAGGTCGTTCCCCGCAGCCTGCACCGCACCCGCCGTATTGGCGATGAAGGCGTCGAGCTTGGCGGTAGGGCGCGCCTTTTTGACATCGGTCAGCCAGTTGTCCCACAACACGCTGGCGTAGGCGAGGTTGGCTTCCTTTGCTTCGGGCGACTGGTCGCTGCGCAGGAAGGGTTCGACCGCGCTCTTGAACGTACCGACGCGGTAGATGTGCGCGGTGACGCCGAGCCGGTCCATCAGCCCCTTGTAATAGAGGCGCGACCCGCCGGGGCCGGCGATGGCAACGCCGCCGATGCCGTCGGCCCAGATTTCGCTGGCATGCGATGCGATCTGATAGCTGTCGGTGGTGTAGGCGGTGGCAAAGGCCAGAACCGGCTTTTTCTTCGCGCGCACCTTCTCGATCGCCCCGCCGATTTCGGCGAGCGAGACCTGCCCGCCGCCAAGGAAGCGGTCGAGATCGAGCACGACCGAGGTCACGCGCTTGTCGTCGGCAGCGACCTCCAGCGCGTGCACGACGTCGCGGACGCGGACTTCCTTGAGCTGCGCGCCGCCCGACAGCGCCGCGAGCGTATCGACTTCGGCGGGCTGTTCGCTGACGATGCCGTCGAGTTCGATCAGCAGCGCGCCTTCGCTGACCGGCAGCCCGGCATTGGGGCGGCCGGAAAGCAGGCCGAAGAGCAGGACGAAGAAGAGCAGCAGGAAAATGAGCGCGAGCCCGTCCTTGATCGCGACGAGCAGGTTCCAGACCTTGCGCGGAAAGCTGGTGGTCGGTCGGGGCCGGTCGTCGCCGGGCAGCGGGCGGCGGACGGGGATGGCCCAGGGGCCGGCGGGGTCGTTGGGCGTGTTCGCGGTGTTGTCGGTCATGCGCGCAAACCTAGGGATGCGCCTCGCCCTTGGCAATGCACGCTTCGACGGGCGAACAGCGACACCGTACCGGCGACGTCAAAGCCATCCCTCGCGGCGGTACCAGCGCACCGTTTCGGCGAGCGCATCGTCGGTGTCCATTTCGGGGCGCCACAGTTCGGCGGGCGGGCATTTCCCCTCGGTCGCGACCCAGTCGGGATGCGCGATATAGCGTGCGCGGTCGGGGGTCAGCTTGGCGCGGCCGCGGCGCACCAGCCTGTCGATACGGCCACCCGCCTTGAGCAGAAGGGCAGGGGTTGCGAGCGTCGACAGACGTTGCCGTCCGACGGCGCGCGCGACCGCGCGGGCAAAGCCGCGATGCGACCAGCCGGTGGGCTTGCCGTCGTCGGGTTCGTAGATCTGACTTATGCTGATACTGTCGTCGTCGGCCAGCGCGACGAGCAATCGCGCGAGTTCGTCGACGTAAATCGCCGACATACGGCCATGGGGGATCAGTGCGATGCCGCGCCGCGCCATGCGGAACAGGTCGAGCATCTCGGTATCGCCGGGGCCGAAGACGGCAGGCGGACGCACGATCGTCCAGTCGAGCCCGCTGTCTTTGACGACGGCCTCGGCGCGTTCCTTCGACCAGCCATAGTTGGAAATTGCGGGCTCGCGCGCGGCGAGCGAAGAGACGTGGACGAAGCGCCTCACGCCGGCTTGGCGCGCCGCATCGCCGACATGCGCGGTGGCGGTGGCATTGCCGGCCTCGAAGGCGGCGCGGGTGGGCACGTTGACGACGCCTGCGATGTGCATGACGACATCGGCGCCCGCGGCCATCTGGGCAAGGCTGTCGGTCCGGTCGAGCGCCCCCGCGATCCACGTCACGCCATCGCGCTCGGGTTGCGGACGGCGGGTGAGGGCGCGGACGTGCCAGCCTGCGGCAACCGCCTGTCGCATAGTAGCGCCGCCGACGAAGCCGGTTGCGCCGGTCATCGCGAGGATCGGCGCGGTCAGAGGAGCACCATATGGTCGCGGTGGACCATCGCGCTGCGGGGGGCATAGCCGAGCGCAGCTTCCTGTGCGTCGCGGCCGAGGCCGACGATGTTCGCGGCATCGGCGTCGGGATATTCGGAAAGGCCGCGCGCGATGACGCGCCCGTCGGGTCCGGCGATGTCGAGGATGTCGCCGCGCGCGAAGCTGCCGCTGACCGCGGTCACGCCGGCGGCGAGCAGGCTCGCTCCGCCTTGCAGCGCTTTGGCGGCCCCAGCGTCGATCTCAACCCGTCCTTGGGCGGTGAGCCCGCCCGCGAGCCAGGCCTTGCGCGCGCTCGCGCCCTTGTCGGCGACGAACAGGCTGTGCCGCGCGTCGGTCGAGAGCGGCCGGTCGATCCGTCCCGATGCGATCGCGAGATGCGCCCCCGCGGCGTTGGCGATGCGCGCTGCCGCGATCTTCGACACCATGCCGCCCGACCCCATGCCCGACGCCGATCCCGTATCGGCCATTGCTTCGATTGCCGCGTCGATGCGTTCGATGCGCGCAATATGGACGGCGCCGTCCTGCGCCGGGTTGCGATCGTACAGGCCGTCGATGTCGGAGAGCAGGATGACGCCGCCCGCCGCAGCGGCCTGCGCGACGCGCGCGGCGAGGCGGTCGTTGTCGCCAAAGCGGATTTCTTCGGTCGCGACGCTGTCATTCTCGTTGATGATCGGCACGACGCCGAGGCTGAGTAGCCGGTCGAGCGTCGCGGCGGCGTTGAGATAGCGGCGGCGATGTTCGAGGTCGCCCAGCGTCACGAGCATTTGCGCGGCGGTCACCCCCTCGGCGCCGAGCACCTCGGCCCACACCTGGCTCAGCGCGATCTGCCCCGTCGCGGCGGCGGCTTGCGCATCTTCGAGCGTGCCGCGTCCGCCCTTGGTCAAACCGAGCCGCCGCGCGCCGAGCGCGATCGCCCCCGACGACACGACCGCCACCTGCTGCCCCGCCCGCGCGCGTTCGGCGATGTCGGCGGCGATGCCGGTGAGCCAGTCGCGCCGTACCGCGCCCGACGGATCGACGAGCAAGGCCGATCCGATCTTGACGATCAGCCGGGGGCAGGAGGCAGGCGGAAACAGGCTCATGGTGCCGCCGATAGCGCGATGCGAGCGCCCCGCCAATGCGAATGTCCGAAGCAGGCTCCATCACGAAATTCTATTCGGAAGGTCCAAAGGTCACGCAACGTCCCCCTCGTTTCGATATCCGTCGCGGGCGGCGATGTCAGACGTGAGGGTTGAAGGGAAACGGCAAAAGGCTGACATGACCGGCGAACGCCATGCGCGCCGGATAATGTAGGACAGGATTTTTTGGGGGCTGGGTTCGATGTCGGCTTTGGGGTGGGGAGCGGACGGTAAAATCCTCCCCGTCGCGAAGCGATGGGGAGGGGGACCGCCGCCGCAGGCGGTGGTGGAGGGGCGGCGACCTCGCGCCATTTGCCCCTCCGTCAGCGCTTCGCGCTGCCACCTCCCCATGGCTTCGCCACAGGGAGGATTAAGGACCGCAACCGGTCGAATGCGGACGGCGCGGGGCGTTAGCGGTCTCCGCCGAACGTATAGCTGAGCGCAACGCCGCCCGATGGTTGGCTGCGCGACCCCAATTGGCGCGCCACGGGCGAATCCGCCGCGTCGCCGACGAGCCGGTCGTAGCGGCCATAAACGGCGACGCCCCAATTCTTTCCGATCATGCGGTGGTAACCCGCCGTGACGCCGACCGACTGGACCCCGCCGCCCGGATCATAGGCGGGAAGGCCGGAGGCAAGCGCGGCGGCGGGCGCGACACCGAAATAGGCGCGGGTGTATTTTGCGTCGCCCAGCGTGACGCGCGGGCCGATCGAAAGGAGCCAGTCGTCGCCCTCGCGCGCGATATAGTCGGCGCTGACTTCGCCGACCCAACCCTTGTGGCCGCTGAGGCCCTTGCGCCCTTCAACGCGGACGCGGAGCGACGGCATCAGATAGGCTTGCGCGAAACCGCCCGCTTCGATCGAAAAGCCGACCTTGGGCAAGTCGGCGCCGATGTCGGACGCGGTGCGCTTGCCGATAAAGCCCAAGGCGGGCCCGAAGGCGAAATCGCCCGAATGGACGAGCGGCGAGCCAAAGCTTTCGTCGGGCGCCTCGAACTCGAACGCGCTCGCGCGGGTGCGCGAGACGTCGATATAGGGGCCCACGCTGTATTTGTCGGCGCCCGGCCAGGAGGGAGCCAGTTGCGGGCCGAGGATGACGCGCGTGCGCTTTTCTCCCCCCGCATCCTCCTCCTGTGCGTGCGCCGGACCGGATACCAGCGCGCATGCAAGGACGAACAGGGCGGGGAATTTGCTATAGTCGATCATGCGGAAATCCTTGTTGTTCCGCATGAAATTCCCCGCGGCAGGGGTTCGTTCCTAAACGGGCGACCAGCCGGCGGCTTCGTCGCTTTCGTCCTCGCCGGGTTCGGGGTGGCCGATCGCCTCGAGCAGCTTGTCGAGCACTGCGGGCACGCCCGCGCCGCTCGCGCCCGACAGCGCCATCACCGGATGCCCGCTCTCTTCCGCGAGCTCCGACGACAGGGCGGCGATCAGCTCGTCGTCGAGCGTGTCGGTCTTGTTGAGCGCGACGATCACTGGCTTGTCGATCAGGTCGGCTCCATAGGCCTCGAGCTCGTCGCGGACGATGCGGTAGCTGGTCGCGACATCTTCGTCGTTCGCATCGACAAGGTGGAGCAGCACGCGGCAGCGCTCGATATGGCCGAGGAAGCGGTCGCCGACCCCGGCGCCTTCGGCAGCGCCCTCGATCAGCCCCGGGATGTCGGCGATGACGAATTCATGCCCCTTGTGGCTGACGACGCCGAGCTGCGGGCGCAGCGTGGTGAAGGCGTAGGCGCCGACCTTGGCCTGCGCGTTGGTCACCGCGTTGATGAAGGTCGACTTGCCCGCGTTGGGCAGGCCGACGAGGCCCGCGTCGGCGAGCAGCTTGAGGCGCAGCCACACCCACATTTCCTCGCCCGGCCAGCCCGGCCCGTGCTGGCGCGGCGCGCGATTGGTCGAGGTCTTGTAGCTCGCATTGCCGCGCCCGCCGTCGCCGCCGCGCAGAAAGACGATGCGTTCGCCCTCTTTGGTCAGGTCGGCGAGCAGGCTGCGTTCTTCGTCGTCGTCGAGGATCTGGGTGCCGATCGGCACCTGGATGACAAGGTCGGGGCCGCCCGCGCCGGTGCGGTCGCGCCCGGCGCCGGGGGTGCCGCGCTTCGCCTTGAAATGCTGCGTGTAGCGAAAATCGATCAGCGTGTTGAGACCGGCGACGGCTTCGAACACGATATCGCCGCCCTTGCCGCCGTTGCCGCCGTCGGGGCCGCCATATTCGATATATTTCTCGCGCCGGAACGATACGGCGCCGGGGCCGCCGTCGCCGGACTTGATGAAGATCTTGGCTTGGTCGAGGAAATGCATGGCGGGGCCTTTAGGACGTAAACTTGATTACACACCAAGCTCCGTCTGTGTCGAGCGAAGTCGAGACACCCATCGCGATGGCACAAGGCCGATGGGCATCTCGACTGCACTCGATGCGAACGGAATGAGGGGATTTGCGTGGCCCCCTAGCGTGGGAGACGCAAAATTACCAGCCCCTACCCCTGGAGCTTGCCGCCATGTTCGGCCCAGAATTTCGCGATGCGGCCGGTGATCAGCTCGGTCGCGAGGACGCGCGACGTGTCGCGCGGCAGGCCCAGCGCTTCCGCCATGGGGCCCCCGAGCTGCGCGTCGCCCAATGCCATCAGCACCAGCGCGAGCGTATCTTCGTGCATCAGCCGCTTTTCGTGCGCGTCGGGCGCCATGCCGTCGATCAGGCGGTGGATCGCGTCGACGATCGGGTCGAGCGCGTCGTCGTTGCCCGTCGCCGCCATCCACGTCGCGAGCGCGCCCGCGCCGCCGCTGTTGAACGCGTCGAAGGCGAGGTCGACGATTTCGCGGACATTACGCTCGCCCGGCGGCGATTCGGCCATTTTCCTGCCGATCGTCGCGCAGACGGTTTCGGCCTGATAGGCGGCGAGCGCCTTTTGCAGTCCGGCGGCGCTGCCGAAATGATGCAGCAGGTTCGCATGCGTGCGGTCGATCCGCGCCGCGACAGCTTTCAGCGTCACCGCGGCCGGCCCCATTTCGATCAGGATCTGGCGCGCGGCTTCGAGTGCGGCCGACCGGCTTTCCTCCGGGCTCAGACGCTTCTTTGCTATTGACACCACTGTAAGTAACCTCTAACTTTTGCCCCACAGGCGTCCCCTCGCCCGGTTTCCCTTTCCGACGGTGAGCAGCATATGTCCAGCCCTTCCCAGTCGCCGACGCCCGCCGATCTGTCGATCACCCCGCGCGACATGCGCTTCGGCCGCGACGAGAGGCAGGGCCGCTGGTGGTTGAACGGCGATCCGATCGCCTCGGCTTTCCACACCGCCTTGTCGGTGACCTTTCCGCGCGGCGAGGCGATGTTCATCGAAGCGGTGAAGGCGCACCGCGACGGCGTGCCCGACAAATTGGCGCGCGAAATCCGTGCCTTCACGCAGCAGGAAGTGATCCACAGCCGCGAGCATGTCGTGTTTAACAAGAAAGCGGCGGAAGCGGGTTACGACCTTTCGGAGCTTGAAGACGATGTCAACCAGGTGCTCGACCTGATCAAGACGCGGCCGCAGATCGTCAACCTGATGGCGACGATCGCGCTCGAACATTATACCGCCATGATGGCAGCGGTGATGCTGAAAGACCCCAAGATGTACGACGGCGCCGAGCCCGGATGGGCGGCCTTGTGGAAATGGCACGCGATCGAGGAGATCGAGCATAAGGGCGTCGCTTACGACACTTGGCTGCACGCGACGAAGGACTGGAGCCGCTTCAAACGCTGGCGCGCCAAATCGCTGATGATGATCCTCGTCACCACACGCTTCTGGCCGAAACGGGTGAAGGGCATGAAGGCGCTGCTCAAACAGGACGGGCTAACCGGTTGGCGCGTCACGGCGCGCATCTGGTGGTATCTGCTCGGCACGCCGGGCGTGCTGCGCAAGAGCTTCCTGCCCTGGCTCAGATATTTCATGCCCGGTTTTCACCCCTGGAACCACGACGACCGTGCGCTCATCAGGAAATATGAAAGCGACTATGCCGACGCGATCATGCCGGCGCATTCGTCGGAACCCGAACTGGTCGCGGCGACTGCCTGACCTTTCGTCTCCGCGGTTGCGGAGATTTTTGCGGGGGATGGCCGGTAACGACCGATTGCGGTCGCTGGAGTTGTGAACCCCGGCGAAAGCCGGAACCCGGAATTCGGGTACCAATCTTGTGTATTTCTGTACCAGGCCGTGACCGGAGTCATGTGCCTCCGGACATCTTTCGTCGGGATGCACGAGATGGCCGCTCACTACGCCGAAGCAGCCCGAAGTCCGGCCCGACGCCACCGGGGAGGGGCGTGGGCCGGACCCGCGCGGCCGCGCTGCCTCAGTCGCCGGCATCGTCCCATTGGAACACCGTTTCGAGCGGCTTGCCGAAGACGCGGGCGATGCGGAACGCGACTTCCAGCGAAGGTGAATATTTGCCTTGTTCGATCGCGGCGATCGTCTGGCGCGTGACCCCGACGCGGTCGCCGAGGTCGCCCTGCGTCATCTCGCCCGCCAGGAAGCGCAGCGTCCGGATGTCGTTGGAGAAGGGAGGCTTAGCCATGCCAGCCCCGCCGATAGCTCATCAGCACGACGACGCTGTTCACCAGTTCGGCGGCGACGATCGCGAACAGCCCCATATTCGCCAGCGGCACCCCGCTCTCGACGAAGGGCAGATAGACGCCGACGACCATCATCCCCACCAAGAGGACATAATAGGCCATTGTCGCGCCGCGCCGGCGGATCGCGCGGTCGCGCTCGTCGGCGCGTGCGCGCTCGGACTTCGGCGCCCGCGCCGACAGGATGACGGTACCGACGATGACGGTGACTGCATGCGCCACTGCGATCGAGCCGAACAGCCACAGCATCGGAAACACTTCGCGCCCGGCGGGATGTCCGGAGAGGAGAAGCCCGAAATAGACGCTGTAGGCGACGACCATGGCGACGACGTTCAGCCAGGCGGTCTTTTCACGGAAATTCATTTGATGGTCTCCGGCATATGTGATGAGAAGGGCCATGGCTCAATAGCCTCGGCGATAGAGATAGAGCTGGGTGCCGATCCGCACGATTTCGGCGACAACCAGCGTCGCGATCATCAGATTGAGCTGCTCGGCCTGCCCGATGCCCCAGAAAATCAGGAAAATATTGATCCAGATGCCGACGACGAGCGGATAATAGCCGAAATGCGTGCCACGCATATGAATGCCGCGGTCGCGCTCATCCTCGCGCGCATGGACCTCGCGCGGGCTGCGGATCGCGAGGAACGCCGTCGCGACGGTCATCGCCACGATGATCGCGATGGTCACCGGCACCAGCATCCCGGCGGTCGCCATGACCCCCGCCGGACTTGCAACGATCCGCCACGGGTAAACGAGGAAATACCAGCCGAACGCCAGAATCATCGTCACCAGCGTGACCCAGTGAATCTTTTCCCGAAAGGACATCGTGGAGCTCCATGTCATGTGATTCGAACTCTATGTCGATTATTTTTAACATTGAGTCAATCAAAGATAACATGAAGGGGCTTTGCCGCTTTCGCGCCGGGTCGTTAAGCGCTAAGCCCCCGCGCCATGTCCACGCTCCCCAAAACGCTCACCCTCGACACGTCGACCAGCCGCGCGAATCCGACGCCGCAGCCGATGAAACGCCTAACCGTTCCGCGGATTCGCCAGCGCAAAGGCGGAGAGCCGCTCGTGATGCTGACCGCCTATACGGTTCGTATGGCGCAGCTGCTCGACCCGCATTGCGACATGCTGCTGGTTGGCGATTCGCTTGCGCAGGTGATTTACGGGCTGCCGCATACCGTCGGGGTGACGATGGACATGATGGCGCTGCATGGCGCCGCCGTGGTGCGCGGCAGCTATCATGCGGCCGTGATCGTCGACATGCCGTTCGGCAGCTATGAAGGCAGCCCGCAGCAGGCGTTCGACAATGCCGCGCGGCTGCTCAAGGAAACCGGCGCCGCGGCGGTCAAGGTCGAGGGTGGCAAAGTGCTGGCGCCGACGATCGAATTCCTGACCCAGCGCGGCATCCCGGTGATGGGCCACGTCGGGCTGACGCCGCAGGCGGTCAACATCCTCGGCGGCTATGGCGTGCGCGGCAAGAGCGAGGAAGAAGCCCGCTCGATCGTCGAGGATGCGGTCGCGGTGGCGCAGGCGGGCGCTTTTTCGATCGTCATCGAAGGCGTGCTCGAATCGATCGCGATCGAGATCACGAACAAGGTCGATTGCCCAACGATCGGCATTGGCGCTTCGGCAGAGTGCGACGGCCAGGTTCTGGTTACCGACGACATGCTCGGCATGTTCGAGCGCGTCCCCAAATTCGTCAAAAAATATGAGGATATGGCGGGTGTCGTGAACGGCGCGGTGAAGAACTATGCCGACGAAGTCAGGTCCCGTTCATTCCCGACCGACGATCAGACCTACGCAGGTTGACGGTCGGCGCGCTCGCGCCCCAGTGAAACGCTTGGCCTTTTTCGGCGTCGTCGCTAAGGAAGCGACCGGCCCAGCGCCGCACTGAGTTTATGGAGGTTTGATTGGCCCTGAGCCCGACGAATGATGCCGCGCTGTTGCAGGAAGTCGACGAAGCCGTTCGCAAGGACCGGCTCGACACGATCATGCAGCGCTATGGCCGCTGGATTATCGGCGCGGTCATCGCCGGCCTGCTTGCGTTCGGCGGCTATCTTTATTGGGGGCATCGCCAGGAGCAGGCGCGCGGCGAGCAGGCCGAAGAGCTGGTCGCGGCGTTCGACAAGCTCGGCGCCAACCAGCCCCGCGCCGCCGATGCCGAGCTTCAGAAACTCGTTGATGCCGGCGACCCCGCCTATCGCGCCGCTGCCCAGATGCAGCAGGCGAACATCAAGGCGCAGACCGGCGACCTGAAGGCCGCCGCGGCCTTGATGGCGAAAGTCGCCGCCGACACCAAGCTCGACCCTTCGCTGCGCGACCTCGCGCTGATCCGCCAGACCGCGTTCGAATATGACACGCTGAAACCCGAAGCGGTGATCGCGCGCCTGAAGCCGATGGTCGATGCGAGAGATCCGGCGTCGAGCTGGTTCGCGAGCGCGGCCGAATTGTCGGCGAGCGCGCATTACCAGCTCGGGCAGTTCGACCAGGCCGGTGCGCTGTACGCGCGCATCGCGAAATTGCCGAACGTCGCGAAGTCGCTCCAGTCGCGTTCGGTGCAGATGGCGGGTATGCTGGGCGTCGACGCGGTTTCCGACCGCGCGACGGACAGCGCCAGCGCCGAAAAGACCGCGGCGACCGCCGCCGCGGGGGACCAGAAAGGCAATGCCGCGCCCAAGGCAGCGGCAGCCGAAAAAGTTGAGGACACGAAATAATATGCGGAAAGCGCGTTACGGAATTTATGCGGCATTGCTGGCGCTGCCGCTTGCGGGCTGCGGCGTGTTCAAGGGCGATGGTGGACCCAAGACGCCGACCATCGGCGATCGCGTGTCGATCCTGTCCAATGACAACAGCATCAAGGTCGATGCGGCGACCGCCGGCATCGCGGTCGTCCTGCCCGAACCGGAGGTCAATGCCGCCTGGTCACAATCGGGCGGCAACGCATCGAAATCGATGGGCCATCCGGCGCTGGGCGCGACGCGCAGCCAGCTGTGGCAAGCGAGCATCGCGGGCAGCACCAATAAGCAACGGCTCGCGGCTTCGCCTGTCGTTGCCGACAATCGCCTGTTCGCGGTGGACACCGATGCGGTCGTGTCGGCCTTTTCCGCCGACACCGGGGCGCAGCTGTGGCGGACGCCGATCGGCAGCACCGGGAAGGATTACAAGGATTCGCTGTTCGGCGGCGGCGCCGGGGTCGACGGATCGGTCGTCTATGCAACGAGCGGCGCGGGCGATGTCGCGGCGCTGAACGTCGCCGACGGGTCGGTGATCTGGAAGGTCAAGCCGGCAGGCCCGCTCCGCGGCGCGCCGACGATTGCCTTTGGCGGCGTCTATGTGATCAGCCAGGACAACCAGATTTTTGCGCTCAACGCCACCAATGGCGCGGTGCTGTGGCAGGCGACGGCGTCGCTGGAACCCGGCAGCGTGTTCGGCGCCGCGTCCCCCGCCGCGGGCCAGGGAACGATCGTCGCCGGTTTCTCGTCGGGCGAGGTTCAGGCCTATCGTTACGAAAACGGCCGCGACCTCTGGGAAGATGCGCTGGCGCGGACTTCGATGGCGCTATCGGTTTCGACGCTCACCGACGTTGATGCCGATCCGGTCGTTGATCGCGGCCGGGTCTTTGCGCTTGGTCAGGGCGGGCGCATGGCGAGCTATGAACTGCTCACCGGTCAGCGCAGCTGGGAAATCTCGATCGCGGGCATTTCGACTCCCTATGTCGTCGGCGAGTGGGTTTATGCTATGACCGACGATGGCAAGTTGCTGTGCGTTGCGCGGGGGTCCGGCAAGGTTCGTTGGATCCAGCAGCTCGCGCGTTTCCGGGTCGAAACCGAAAAGAAGAAGAAGGATCCGATCCGCTGGACAGGGCCGATCCTCGCGGGCGGCCGCCTGATCGCAGTGAACAGCGAAGGATTTTTGCAGGAATTTTCGCCGACTGACGGTTCGCTGCTGGGATCGACCGATTTCAAGACGCCGCTGTCGCAGCCGCCGATCGTAGCGAACAATATTTTATACGTCCTCGCGGACGACGGGAAGATCACGGCCTGGCGCTGATATGGCGTCCGGGCCGGGGCGGCCCGGTGTAGGAATAGGGACATGTCGCGATTCGCGACGATTGCCATTGTGGGCCGGCCCAATGTGGGCAAATCGACGCTGTTCAACCGGCTGGTCGGCAAGCGCCTGGCGCTGGTCGACGACCAGCCCGGGGTGACCCGCGACCGGCGCGAGGGCGACGGCGAACTGCTCGGCCTGAAATTCACGATCGTCGATACCGCGGGTTTCGAGGATTATGACGCGGCGACCTTGCCCGGCCGGATGCGCGTGCAGACCGAAAAGGCGGTTCGCGAAGCCGACGCCGCGCTGTTCATGATCGACGGCCGCGCCGGGGTTACGCCGCTCGACGAGGAAATCGCGCGCTGGCTGCGCAGCGAGGACACGCCGATCATCCTCCTCGTCAACAAGGCCGAGGGGAAGCAGGGCGAAAATGGCCTGATGGAAAGCTATTCGCTCGGCTTCGACAATCCGATCGCGCTCAGCGCCGAGCATGGAGAAGGCGTCGTCGACCTGTTCGATGCGCTGCGGCCGATCATCGAGGGCTTCGACGCCGCCGAGGCTGAGGCATTGCCGCCGCCGGTCGAAGGCGAAGAGGATGAGGAAGCGCCGCTCGGCCCGATGAAGCTGGCGATCGTCGGCCGGCCCAATGCGGGCAAATCGACGCTGATCAACCGCATGATCGGCGAAGACCGGCTGATCACCGGGCCCGAGGCGGGGATCACACGCGATTCGATCCGCGTCGACTGGCAATGGGAAAAGGATGGCGAGGTCCACGAGATCCAGTTGTTCGATACAGCGGGCATGCGCAAGCGCGCAAAGGTGGTCGACAAGCTGGAGAAATTGTCGGTCGCCGACGCGCTCCACGCGGTCGATTTCGCCGAGGTTGTCGTGCTGCTGCTCGATGCGACCAAGGGGCTTGAGGCGCAGGACCTGCGTATCGCCGACAAAGTGCTGCAGGAAGGACGCGCGCTGATCGTCGCGCTCAACAAGTGGGATGTTGCCGAAGATCCCTCGTCGCTGTTCAACGGCGTGCGCACCGCGCTCGATGACGGGCTGAGCCAGGTCAAGGGGGTGCCCGTGCTCAGCATTTCGGGCGCGACGGGCAAGGGCATCGACACGCTGGTCCGCGTCGCGTTCGAGCAGCGCGAAATCTGGACCAACCGGGTGTCGACCGCGCGGCTCAACCGCTGGTTCGAAGGTGCCGTCACGGCGAATCCGCCCCCGGCACCCGGCGGCAAGCGGATCAAGCTGCGCTATATCACGCAGGCGCGTACGCGCCCGCCGACCTTCGTCGTTTTCGGATCGCGGACAGATGCGCTGCCCGGAAGCTACGAACGCTATCTGGTCAACGGGATGCGCAAGGAACTGGGGTTCCAGGGGGTGCCGGTGCGGCTCAATTTCCGCAATTCGCGCAATCCCTATGACGAGTGAACGGGCGGCGCTGGTCGTCGATGCGCGCGGGATGCGTTGCCCCTGGCCCGCGCTGCGGCTGGCGCGGGCGATGCGCGACGCGACCGAGGTCGTGCTGATCGCCGACGATCCGCAGGCGGGACGCGAAGTCGCGGCGCTCGCCGCCGAACATGGTTGGCGCGTCGATGGCGACACGGCGGCCGACGGCGAGGGGCGCTGGCGCGTTAGCCGCTGACCCAAAATGGATCGCTTTCTTTGCCTGGTCGTCCTCACCGTAACGTCTTTTTTACCTGATTTGGGGCATGGACTGCTTGGGACCACGGCCGAATTTGAATACCAAGGGATAAAGCATTGGACGAGATCCTGGTCGATTGGGATGAATTTCGCGCGACGCGGACCCAGTTGGGTGCCGCGTTCGTACGGATTCTCGGCTATTTTCGCGAAGACGGCACCAAGTCGGTGGCGGCGATCGAGGATGCGATGCGCGCCCGCGATGCCCGCGGGCTCGTGATGCCCGCGCATACGCTGAAAAGCGAAGCGCGGCAGTTCGGCGGCGAAAAGCTCGGCGCGCTCGCCGAGGATATCGAGATGTTCGCCCGGCACTGTGTCGAAAGCCAGATCAGCCCGGAGGAATATCTGCCGCGCGTGGTCGCGCTGCGCCCGCTGTTCGAGGAAACGCTCGGCGCGCTCGAGCGCGAGGCCAATCCGCTCGTCCAGCGCCGCCCCGCCGGTTTCGACCGCGCCGTCGGCTTCTAGATGCGCGCCGCCTTGCGCATCGGCTGAAGCTGCCAGCGCGACAGGCTGCGCCAGATCCATTCGAGCGGGCCATAATCGAACCGGTCGAGCCAGGGCTTTGACCACAGCAGCATCGCCGCCCACATCGCAAAGCAGAAAAGATACAGCGCGGCGCGTCCGACGCTGCCGTAAAGCCCGAGCCCATAGCCATAAAAGATCGTCGTCATCACGATCGACGTCGCAAGGTAATTGGTAAAGGCCATGCGGCCCGTCGCGGCGAGCCGCGCGCGGACGCGAGCGCTCGCGCTAGTCTGAATCAGCCTCATGACAAGCGCCGCCCAACCGACCGTCGCGGCGATGTCGAACGGCGCCGACAGCGACAGCGAAGCGCCGAAGGTCGATATCGCGCTGAACCCGCTCGCATATTGATACCACGCCAGGCCGACGAGCGGCGGGAGCCCGATCAGGAAGCCGGCCAGTGCCCATTTGCGGTAGCGCGCGGCGTCCCATTCGCCGGTCAGCATCCGCGATTTGAACAGGGCCATGCCGATCAGCATCAGGCCCATCGTTTCCCACAGGAACATCAGCGCCTCGACAAAGGGGTCGGTTGCCCCCGGACCCAGCTTTTCGGCGACGATGCTGCCATAGCTGCCGAGGTGATTGGCGATGTCCTTCGCATAACTTGCGGCGTTCGGTCCCATGTCGGCGTTCAGCCGCGCGAGATCGCGCTGCATCTGCACGGTCGCCTCGGGCGGCAGCTTCCCGGCTTCGCCCAGCGCGAACATCAACCAGCCCAGGACGAGGAAGCCGATCCCGATGACGAAAAAGATGATCGCCCAGACGACCAGTGCCTTCACCGGCAGGTTGCGGAACGCAAAGAGCAGCACCCCGCAAACCGCGTAGAGGAAGAGAATATCGCCGAACCAGATGAAATAATAATGGACGAGGCCGAAGACGCCGAGCCAGAGCATGCGCGAATAATGCGCACCCGCGGCGCTGCGCCCGCTCGCGGTGGCGCTTTCGATCACGAGCAGGGTGCTGGCGCCGAACAGGATCGAAAACAGGCCGCGCATCTTGGAATCGACGAAAACGAAATTGAAGAACCAGGTTTCGAGATCGAGGTTACCGACGGGCCCGCCCGCCAGCGGGTTGGTATAGGCTGAAAAGGGCAGGGCGAAAGCGACGATGTTCATCGCCAATATGCCCATCACCGCCACGCCGCGGATCGCATCGAGGCTTTCGTATCGCGTCGATACCCTGTCCATGTCCGCTCCCATCCGATTGACCGCGAGGGCCTATCCTGCGCGCCAAAAGGCGTCGAGCGGTTTCGACGATGAGCGGTTATTGACATCTATGTCAGTAATGCTATCTGCATAGCGTCACATGATTCGGACGAGACCAGCCATGACCCCGACCCTCTTCTCCCACCCCGACCGCCAGATGCCGAAGTTCCGCCCGTTCAAGGCGTTCCAGCACTTCCGCAAGCTGATCGCGGACAAGGAAGACACCGAACAGGTCTTCCACATCTTCGAAAATCTGCCGCGCAAGGGGTTCATGGACGATGCGCGCGCCTTTGTGACAAGCGATTTCGGCAAAAAGCTGATGGAACGCGAACCCTATCTGCCCGATCTGCTCGACGATCACAGCTGGATCGACGAACTGCCCGAAGGCAGCGTCGGCCACGCCTATGTCACCTTCATGCGCCGCGAAGGGCTGTCGGCCGCGGGCCTCGTTGCCGAAAGCGAGAAGATGGGGCGCCCGCAATATGACGATCAGGTGCAATGGTATTCGAACCGGCTGCGCGACACGCACGACCTGTTCCATATCCTGACCGGCTATGGCCGCGACGCGCTCGGCGAACAATGCGTGCTCGGCTTCACCTATGGCCAGACCGGCAATTACGGCAATTTTTTCATCGCCTATGCTGGCGGTTACGAGGTGAAACGCAGCATCAAGAGCGACGCGCCGGTCTTCGGCGCGATCCGTCAGGGCCAGCGCCACGGCAAGGCCGCAAAGGCGATCATCGAACAGGACATCCGCGCGCTGCTCGCCGAACCGCTCGAAGCCGCGCGCGCGCGGCTGGGGATCGGCAAGCCGACGCTCTATGAAGAAGCGCATCGCGCGTATCGAAGCCGCGGCATCGACCCGTACAACTTCCTGGCGTCGCAGCAGGCGATGGCGGCCTGAATTAAATCTTCCCTGTGGCGAAGCCATGGGGAGGGGGACCGCTCATCGCAGATGAGTGGTGGAGGGGCCGCGACGGTAGCGCCAAAGCCCCTCCGTCAGCGCTTCGCGCTGCCACCTCCCCATCGCTACGCGACAGGGAGGATCTATTTTAGCTTGGCGATCAGCGCCCGCGCCGCGGCCGGATTGCGGACCTTCGCGCCTGAAATGAAGAAGAGATAGACGTCGCGGTCGCCCTTGGCCCAGTCCTTGGCCTGCTTGGCCCATTGGTCGAGGGCCTTGGCGTCATAGCCGGTCTCGACATTCTCTTGGCTGCGCTGGAGCCGCGCATAGGTGAAATCGGCGGTCTGTTCGTCGATGCACGGGAATTCGTCGCTGTCGGCATAGACGACCGCCATATTCCGTTCGCGCAGCATGTCGATGAAGGCGGGGTCGCGAAAGCTTTCGTTGCGCACCTCGATCGCGTGGCGCAGCGGGACGCCATCCTGCGTCTCGGGGAGCAGGTCGAGGAAACCCGCGAAATCGTCGCGGTCAAATTTCTTCGTCGCCATGAACTGCCAGTGGATCGGGCCGAGCCGGTCGCCGAGCCGCGTAATGCCCTGCGTCAGGAATTTCTCGATCGATGCGGCGCCTTCGGCCAATATTTTGCGGTTGGTCGTGAAGCGCGACGCCTTGACGCTGAACTTGAAGCCGTCGGGAACCGACGCGGCCCAATTGGCGAAAGTTTCGGGCTTTTGGCTGCCATAATAGGTGCCATTGATCTCGATCCCGGTCAGATGCTGGCCGGCATATTCGAGCTCGCGCTTTTGCGCGAGGCCCGCGGGATAGAAGGGACCGCGCCAGGGTTCGAAGGTCCAGCCGCCAATGCCGATATGGATGGTCATGCGATCCTCACCTCCCGGACAATGACGGCTATGCCAGAGCTGCGTCGGCGCCCATCAGATTGGGGAAGAAACCTTCATGCGCGTCGCGCAGTTCCGCCAGCGTCACCTGATGATCGCTACCCGGCAGTTCGAAGACGATGCGGTCCTTGATCGTCCGGCCGACGGGGTCGACCGGCACGTCGGCGCGGCCGGCGGCGTCGAGGAAGTCGGCGAGGCAGGTGTCGCAGACGGTGACGAGGTAGAGGCCCTGATCTTCCCCGAAAAAGCTTTCGGCGATGCCGAACGGCTGTTCCTCGCTGACCAGTACGCCGATGTTCGATTTCAGCGCCATTTCGGCGAGCGTCACCGCGATACCGCCGTCGGACACGTCGTGGCAGGCGGTGATCCAGCCGGCGTTGATGCTCTTGCGGATGAAGTCGCCGGTGCGCTTTTCGGCGCGGAGGTCGACGGGCGGCGGCGGGCCTTCTTCGCGGCCATGGATTTCGCGCAGCCAGATCGATTGCCCCAGGTGGCCGGCGCGTTCGCCGACCGCGAGGACGATGTCGCCGGTGCGTTTGAAGCCGATGCCGACCGCCTTGGTCAGGTCCTCGATCACCCCGACGCCGCCGATCGCGGGGGTCGGCAGGATCGCGCTGCCGCCGCCGGTTGCCTTGCTCTCGTTATAGAGACTGACGTTACCCGACACGATCGGATAATCGAGCGCGCGGCACGCCTGCGCCATGCCGTCGAGGCAGCCCACGATCTGCCCCATGATTTCGGGACGCTGCGGGTTCGCGAAGTTGAGGCAATTGGTGATCGCGAGCGGGGTCGCGCCGACCGCGCTGATGTTGCGCCAGGTTTCGGCGACCGCTTGCTTGCCGCCCTCGACGGGGTCGGCGTAGCAATAGCGCGGGGTGCAGTCGGTCGACATGGCGAGCGCGCGGTTCGTGCCGTGGATGCGGACGAGCGCGGCGTCGCCACCGATCTGCACCGTGTCGCCGCCAACCTGGCTGTCATATTGTTCCCAGATCCAGCGGCGGCTGGCGATGTCGGGGGTGGCCATCAGCGTCTTGAGGTCCGCCGCGACGTCCTTGGTCTCGGGAACGCCGGTCAGGTCGGCCTGCTTCGGCGTCGGGACATGCGGGCGGTCGTAGAGCGGCGCATCGTCGGCGAGCGGCGCGAGCGGAATGTCGCAGACGATCTCGCCATGATGTTCCAGCACCATGCGCCCCGTGTCGGTAACGGTGCCGATGACCGCGAAGTCGAGCTCCCATTTGTGGAAGATTGCCTTCGCAAATTCTTCCTTGCCGGGCTTCAGGACCATCAGCATGCGTTCCTGCGATTCGGACAGCATCATTTCGTACGCCGTCATGCCGGTTTCACGCTGCGGCACATCGTCCATCTTGAGGTGCAGGCCGACGCCGCCCTTCGACGCCATTTCGACCGACGAGCTGGTCAGGCCCGCGGCGCCCATGTCCTGAATCGCGACGATCGCGTCCGACGCCATGAGTTCGAGGCACGCCTCGATCAGCAATTTTTCGGTAAAGGGGTCGCCGACCTGCACCGTCGGGCGCTTTTCCTCGGCATCCTCGCCGAAGTCGGCCGACGCCATGGTGGCGCCGTGGATGCCGTCGCGGCCGGTCTTCGATCCAACATAGACGATCGGATTGCCGACGCCCGAGGCAGCCGAATAGAAGATCTTGTCCTGCTCGGCGACGCCGACCGTCATCGCGTTGACGAGGATATTGCCGTCATAGGCCTTGTGGAAATTGACCTCACCGCCGACCGTCGGCACGCCGACGCAATTGCCGTAACCGCCGATGCCGTGGACGACGCCCGAGATGAGGTGCTTCATCTTCGGATGGTCGGGGCGGCCGAAACGCAGCGCGTTGAGGTTCGCGACGGGGCGCGCGCCCATCGTGAACACATCGCGCAAAATGCCGCCGACCCCGGTTGCCGCGCCCTGATAGGGTTCGATGTACGACGGGTGGTTGTGGCTCTCCATCTTGAAGATCGCGGCGAGCTTCTTGCCGTCGGGCCCTTCGCCAATGTCGATGACCCCAGCATTCTCGCCGGGGCCGCAGATCACCCACGGGGCCTCGGTCGGCAGCTTCTTCAAATGGATACGCGAGCTTTTATAGCTGCAATGCTCGGACCACATGACCGAAAAGATGCCGAGTTCGACAAGGTTCGGCTCGCGTCCGAGCGCCGCGAGAACGCGATCATATTCTTCGGGCGAAAGCCCATGCTCGGCGACGATTTCGGGGGTGATGGCGGGCGCTGGCTGAGTCATGGCGCGCCTTTAGCGACACCAGCGTAAAACGAACAGACCCCATGATGCGAAAACATCATGGGGTCTGCGGTCGGAGCTTGTTTTAGCGCGAAGCGAGCGTGGTCGTCTCGGTCTCGAGCGGTTCGACATCGCGAAGCGCGAAGCTCACCTGCTGCGAACCGACAGTGCCACGTACGCGGCGATCGCCGACGCGGAGCGTGAACGGCTTGCCGGTGCGTTCCTCGATGCCGCTGATCACGCGGGTGTCGCCCACCTTGGTGACGGTGTAGCTGTAGGTGGAGCCTTCATGCTCGAAACGCTTGACCGCTTCGTCCTTGGCGAGCGCGGCGGTCGGCGCCAGCGCGAGCAAACCAAGGGCGGGGAGAATATAGTTTTTCATGGTGCAAGTCCTTGTCGATTGAACAAAACTTGCCTTTGAGCCCCTCTCTTCTTGTGCAGTGCAACATGGCGGGCGATGCGCGCGTCAGCAATTGCAAAAAACAGAAATGTGATTGCGTTTAACGAAGGTGGTCGGCCGCCGCGCGGCACCCAGGCAAGCGCGACCCGCGCCGCCGCGCCAACAGCGAAACCCGTCGCGAGCGTACCCCGGGCGATGTCGAGCAATGTGACCGTGGTCGACCGGCTCTTCATCGTCGCACGATTGGTGAGATCAACTAGGCCATGTCGCAGTAAAAGCCGAACAGGCGCTCCAAGCGCCGCGACATGCCACTTGCCTGCGGCGATACGAATCGCCTCGATCCCGGGGACGAGTAGCGCGGCGGAGCTAATATCGACGAGTGGGGCGGCGACGAACAGCGTCCCGAGCCCCGCCCCCTGGGACGGGCCGCGACGCCCAGCGCGGGGGCGAAATGGCCGATGAACTTGGTGCGACGCTATCGGGCAAAATCGCCACGTCGAGCTTGACCGCAAGGGGGCGAAGGGGCCAAAGCAGGGCCCATGACGGATACCCCCGACCCCGCTGCCGTTCCCGACATCGTCTCGCTGTCGTTCGAAGCCGCGATGGGCGAGCTGGAAACGATCGTGCGGCGGCTCGAAAGCGGCGACGTCAGCCTTGAAGAGTCGGTAACGCTTTACGAGCGCGGTCATGCGCTGCGCGGCCATTGCGAAGCGCGGCTGGCAGCGGCGCAGGCGCGGATCGAACAGGTCAGCCTGGGCGCCGACGGCCGTCCTGCGGGAACCACCTCCTTCGGCGAAAGCTGATCGGTCATGGCGCGCGCCGACGACCAGCTTTCGCGGGGAACCCAGTTGCTGCTTTCGACCCAGGCCGAGGTGGTGGCGGGGATCGACCGATTGTTCGACCAGTTGCTGCCCGTGCCCGCCGACCCGCGCGGGCCGCTCTATGAAGCGATGCGCCACGCCGCGATCGCTGGCGGGAAACGGCTGCGTCCGATGCTCGTCCGCGCGGCGGGCGACCTGTTCCACGTCGACCGCGCGCTGAGCCTGCGGGTGGGTGCGGCGGTCGAGGCGATGCATGTCTATTCGCTGATCCACGACGACCTGCCGTGCATGGACGACGACGATATGCGCCGGGGCAAGCCGACGGTGCACAAGGCGTTCGACGAGGCGACCGCGGTCCTTGCGGGCGATTCGCTCCACGCGCTTGCCTTCGAATGGCTGTGCGATCCGGCGACGAGCGCCGATCCCTTCGTACGCGGCGAGCTGTGCTGCGAACTTGCGCGCGCCGCGGGACCTGCTGGCATGGCGGGCGGGCAGATGATGGACCTCGCCGCCGAAACATCCGATTTCGACCTGCCGACGGTCACGCGGCTCCAGCAATTGAAGACCGGCGCGCTGATCGCTTTTTCGGTCGAGGCGGGGGCGATCCTTGCGCGCATCCCCCCCGACGGACGCCGCCCGTTGCGCGGCTATGCGCGGGACATCGGGCTGGCCTTCCAGATCGCCGACGACATCATGGACGTCGAGGGCGACGAGGTACTGGCGGGCAAGGCGCTGCACAAGGACGAGGCCGCGGGCAAAGCGACCTTCGTGACGCTGATGGGGCTGGAGCGCGCGCGCGAACAGGCGACGTTGCTCGTCGATCAGGCGATCCAGCACCTCGCCGGATTCGGCGAAGAGGCGGCGCTGCTCCGCGCGATCGCGCGTTATGTCGTGGAAAGGGACCGTTGATGCGGGTGGGGGTTTATCCGGGCACGTTCGATCCGATCACACTCGGCCATATGGACATCATCCGCCGCGGCGCGAAGCTCGTCGACCGGCTTGTCATCGGGGTGACGACGAATATCACCAAATCGCCGATGTTCGACGACGACGAACGCATCGCGATGGTGAAGGCCGAGGTCGCCTCCATCGAAGGCGACATTCGCGTCGTGGGCTTCAACTCGCTGCTGATGGATTTTGCCGAGCGCGAGGGGGCGAGCGTCATCGTTCGCGGGCTGCGCGCGGTCGCCGACTTCGAATATGAATATCAGATGGCGGGGATGAACCAGCAGCTCAACGACCGGATCGAAACGATATTCCTGATGGCCGACGTCGGCTTGCAGCCGATCGCTTCGCGGCTGGTCAAGGAAATCGCGATCTTCGGCGGCGACATCCATAAATTCGTGACGCCCGCCGTGCGTGATGCGGTCACCGCGCGTATCGCCGAACGCGGCCTTCGTCAGGGCGACGGGTGATACCATCCATTGAGCGTTCAGCTTTTTCCAGCTAGGGCGCGCCGGACGGGGCGCAATTCCGGAATGTTACACAAAGGCCGATCCAGCATGAAATCTTCCTTCCGCCCCCTGATTTTGATGGCGATGGCGCTCGGTCTCGCGACGGCTGCCGTCGCGCAGGAGGTCCCGCCCGCACCATCGCCAAACCCGGAGACGAGCCAGCCCGCGCCGCCGGTGGAGACGCCCGCTCCCGCTCCGGTCGAAACCCCCGCGCCCGCTGCGCAGGCGACCGACGCGGCGCCCGCGGCAGAGGTGCCCGCAGTGCCGGCGATGACCCCCGACCAATATATCGGCAACCCCGAATATATGCTCAACCTCGACCTTTCGACGGGTGGGCGCGTGGTAATCCAGCTTTATCCCAACGTCGCGCCGAACCATGTCGATCGGATCAAGCAGCTCGCCCGCGCGGGCTTCTACGACGGGATCAAGTTTCACCGCGTGATCGACGGCTTCATGGCGCAGACGGGCGATCCGACGGCGACCGGGCAGGGCGGATCGCAGCTTCCCGACCTGAAGGCCGAATTCAACGCGACGCCGCACCTGCGCGGCACGCTGTCGATGGCGCGCGCCGAGAATGAGGACAGCGCGAACAGCCAGTTCTTCATCATGCTCCAGCCGCGTTTCGCGCTCGACCGGCGCTACACGGCGTTCGGCCGCGTCGTTTCGGGCATGCAATATATCGACGCGATCCATAAGGGCGAGCCGCCCGAAGTGATGTCGCGCATGGTCCAGGTGTCGGTCGCCGCCGACAACAAGCCGATGCCGCCCGCGTCGATGCTGGTCGAAGCGCAACCCGCGCCGCAGCCCGCCGCCGACGTGAGCGTCGACGAACTCAACGCACCCGTCGCGCAGTAATCGCGGGAAGGCGCGCGAACCTTTATGCGCGTCGACGCCTTCGATTTTGACTTGCCGAACGAGCGTATTGCGCTGCGTCCTGCGCGCCCGCGCGACGCCGCGCGCATGCTCGTCGTCGATGGCGAAGACTTCGCGGATGCCGGAGTGCGCGACCTGCCGACGTGGCTACGCTCGGGGGACTGCCTCGTCTTCAACGACACGCGCGTCATCCCGGCCCAACTCGAGGGCCGTAGAGACGTTCGAGATGATGGCGCGCAGAGCGCGCCGGGGGCAAAAATCGGCGCCACGCTGCACAAGCGCGTCGACCTGCGCCGATGGCAGGCGTTCATCCGGAACGCCAAGCGGCTGCGTGTCGGTGAAACGGTCGATTTTGGCGAGGGCGTAACTGCGCTTGCCGAGGAGCGACTAGCCGACGGCAGCTTCATTCTCGCCTTTGCCGGCGACGAGCCGGTAGAAGTCCTGCTCGAACGCGCGGGGACGATGCCGCTGCCGCCCTATATCGCGGGCAAGCGTCCGACCGACGCCGACGATCGCCGCGACTATCAGACTATGTTCGCGCGCGAGGACGGCGCGGTTGCCGCCCCGACCGCGGCGCTGCATTTCACGCCGGGCTTGCTTGAGGCGCTCGCGGCGGCGGGGGTGAAGACGGAGACGCTGACGCTCCACGTCGGCGCGGGCACGTTCCTGCCGGTAAAGGCCGACGATACCGAAGATCATGTCATGCATGCCGAATGGGGCCGGATCGACGCCGAAACCGCGGCGCGGCTCAACGCCGTCCGGGCAGCGGGCGGGCGCATCATCGCGGTCGGCACCACCAGCCTGCGCCTGCTCGAAAGCGCCGCGCGGGACGATGGTCGGATCGGGCCGTTCGCGGGCGACACCGCGATCTTCATTACCCCCGGCTATCGTTTCAACGCGATTGACGGGTTGATGACCAATTTCCACCTTCCGCGTTCGACCTTGTTCATGCTGGTCAGTGCGCTGATGGGATTGGACACGATGCAGGCCGCCTATGCCCATGCCATCGGAAACGACTATCGTTTCTACAGCTACGGCGATGCCAGCCTGCTGCTTCCGCGTCAGAGCGATCGGTCGGCGTAAACCGCCATCGCCGCTGCGATGAACTCGGGGCATCCCGGTAGTTCGTCGTCGTTATAGGTGCCGCGGAATTCGGGGTTTTCGACATAATAGCGGCCAAGGCCCCTGAACGCCGCGGCATCGGGTGTCCAGCTGTGCGACACCCAGCGATAATGGCGGCCGGTCACGGCCTGCACCGCGTCGGACGCGGGATCGGCGCCCTCACGGAACAGGCGCTGGAAGTCGGCGCGGATCGCCTCCATTTCCGCCTGGATCGCGGCGACCTGTTCCTTGTTGAACGTACGTGCCTTTGCCTGCGCGGCCGCGACGGCATCCTTGCCCCAGAATTCCTCGGCCTCGCGCTGCCAGCGGTCGCGCGTTTCGGGAGCGACGCCGGTGTAATAGTCGTTGTCGTTCATGTCCTCGTCCTTTTCCAATGATGCGATCGTGCGATCGATGGTGCGGATGAGAGTCCGGTAGTGGCCGATCCGGCTTTCGAGCACTGCCCTATGCTCGCGCAGTGCGGCAAGCGGATCGAAGGCAGGGTCGTCGAGCACGGCGGCGATTCCGGCCAACGGCACGCCAAGCTCGCGATAGAAGAGGATCTGTTGCAGCCGCAGCAGTTCCTCCCTGCCGTAATAGCGATAGCCGTTGATGCCGATATGGCCCGGCTTCAGCAGCCCGATCGCATCATAATGATGCAGCGTTCTGACGCTGATACCCGCCGCCCTCGCGACCTGCCGAACCGTCCGCATTCACCGTCTCCTCATCACGGGGACGGGCTATCGGGGATCACGCAGCGTCAGGGTCAAGGGCTTTTTTTGCCCCCGTTCACGCCGGGTCTCAGATTTCGATGACGATCCTGATCTTGTCGAGGCTGATCTCGGCTGCCTTGGCGATGTCGTTCTTCGCGCGTGCGACGACGTCGCCCAGGCTTTCGGCTTCCTCGATTCCGAGCAATTCGGAAAGCTCTACGCCCAGCAAGACCGCCAGCTTTTCCATCCGGCCTGCCTTGGGTCGTGCCTTGTCCTGTTCCCACGCCGAAATCGAGGGCTCGCTGACGCCGAGCTGTTTTGCGATTTGCGATTGGGTCAAACCCCTCGTCGTCCGCAACCGTTGCAGCCGGGCGCCCAGGCTTTCGGCCTGCGGGGGTTGTGAAACGGGCAAGGTGCCGCCTTGCGGTCCGACGACGCTGCGCAGCTGGGCGGCGCTGAGCGTCGCCGACGAGATGGGCGCATCGAACTGACAGCCATAAATGTGCGCGCTGGCCCAGATCACCTTTGCGCAGGTCGCCCCGGCGTGCGGCAGGCCGATTTCGATCCGGTCCCCGACGTCCAGCGTCCCCTCGCTTTCGATCAGCAGGCCGGTCGATGAAATATTGTGAAGCAACACCGAAACACCGCTGCCGCTCGACTTCGCGCCCTGCAATTGCAGCCGGAGCGTGTGGCGTGCGCTGCGCGGCTTGCCGCGCGAGGCTTCACTGTTTTCGATATATGCTGGAATCGCCATAGCCTGCCTGATCGGACCGCTCGCGTTAAGGGCGGGTTACCGCCCACGCAAATGCTGTGCGGCCATATGTGCGATCGCGGCGACCGCCCTCGGCTCGCGCCGGGGAAAATATTCCCGGAATCGAAAACGACTCGCCTTGCCGGCTGGAGTACCCGGATCGTCGATATGGTCCCGGCCGACGTTCGATCATGCCTGTGATGGCAGGAACTTAGCTATCGGTTAATCTACCTCAAGTCGCGCCATCGCATGCCGGTTTCAGGGAGTGATCAAGCGATTTTGGCACTCATAATGCCATAAGGTGTTAGGATTGCGAAGTTTATCAACGTTCCAGCTACCTTAATGTTTGGCCGCCCACTGTCTCAAACTCGAACAGGCTTCTCAAGCCACCGCTGAGCGGGGCGAATCCTAAGCGCCCGGGATTGCTTATGTAAATAATTTGTTTATTTTCCTGAAGGGATTTGAACGATTCTTAAGTCCATCGCGGTGGACGTCAGGATTGGGCCTGGGGCGTGCTTTGGACCAAAAAGGCATGTTCGCAGGATTGGGGGGTTTTTTGGCATATTTCGATCGTCAGGTCGTGGCGCGATTCCGCGCGGCTGCAGCTTTTATGCTGTTGTCGGCGGTGGCGACCACCGCGAATGCCAAGGACAGCGCCGTTGCGTTCGATGGCGTTTCGCTCAATGTCGTCCTTTCGGGCCATATCACGGCGAAATGTTCGGTCGGCGGCGGCGGCACGATCAACCTTGGGCGCCTCGTCGCCAACAAGCAGGCGAGCGCGCGGTTCGACGTCGGGTGTAACGTTCCCTTTGAGTTGGTTTTCCGGTCGACTTCGGGCGGGATTGCGCATGTGACGAAGCCGGAGGGCGAAGGCCCCTACGCCGGCATCGTCCCCTATCGGTTGGGCGTGACGGTTCCCGCGCTTTCGCCGCAGCCGCTGCAACTCCACGCTGACTTTACAAGCAATCAGATGATCGCGGGCGCAACGCTCGACAGCGGCGACGCGATCGCGGCGGGGGGCGGCGAAATCCGCCTCCAGACAGAAATGACGCAGGGCAGCGATCTGCTGGCCGGGGAATATGGAGATTCGATCATGATCGTGATCAATCCGCGCGTCTGAGGAATGCTGGCACAAGAGGCCAGTAGGGTCGTCTACCAAGTAAGTGCATGTAAGTAAACGTGAAAGGGAGTAATATAATGAAGTTTTCTCATCTGATTATCGCCACTTCGGTTGCCGCTCTCGGCAGCACCGCCGCTTCGGCGCAGACCACCCCGGCGAACGCGACCTATGTCAATGGCGCCAACAGCGCGAACACGGGTACGGCGTCGAGCAGCGCTTCGGCGACCTTCTCGGTCCGCGGTCGCGTTGACGAGGCCTGCATCCTCGGCGCCGGCGGCGATCTCGACAACATCAACTTCGGCCGCTTCGGCATCTATGCCGACGCGTCGAGCACCGTCGAAAACGCATTCACCTCGGTTGGTCCGCGCAACGCGCACACCCGCACCAACCTTGCCGGCTGCAACACCGCCAGCAGCATCACGATCACCAAGAATGGTGGCGCGAACGGCATGGCGAATGACGACGCCGTGACCGGCGGTTACGACAGCGGCCAGTTCCAGGCGAACCTGCCTTACACCGTTCTCGCTCGCTATGCCGCGGTCGATCAGGGTGTCGTCGGCATTCCGTCGGTGACCAACCAGCTGACCCTGGGTACCGCCGACACGACCGCTACGAAGAACCATGGTGCATGGAAGGCCGCTCCGGCGTTCCGCATCGACGTTCCGGTTCCGGCCAAGGCGCTGGTCGCCGGCACCTATCGCGACACGGTTCGCGTCGAGCTGGCGGCTCTTTAATCCGCTGGATTGAAATATGTCGTGGGGGGCAGCGATGCCCTCCACGATATTAATATGGGGACAGGGAGCCGGCGCAGAATTCGCGCCCCGGAAAGCTCCCGACGAGGGGCACATGGCAAAGTTCCAACTGAACGGGCTATTTTCGCGGCTGCGCGTGGGCGTCATTGCCCTCTTTCTGGGAATCATGGCTTCGACTGCGGCCTTGGCCATGCGCGTTTCGCCGATGGTGTCCGAACTGACGACGTCGGGATCCGGCGCGGTGGCCCGGGTCGAGGTCGGTAATATCGGCGCGAGTGCGCTGCCGTTCGAAACGAAAATCACCCGGATCGATTTCGACGAAGCCGGCAATCTTGTCGAGACACCGGCGGACGAGGATTTCATCGTTTTTCCGCCGCAGGGCCTGGTTCCGGTCTCAGGCCGACAGGTCGTCCGCGTTCAGTGGATCGGCCGTCCCGACATTCCAACATCGCAGGCCTATTATCTCTGGGTCCGCCAGCTTCCCGTCGAGACCGACCCAAAGAAGATCGAGGGCAGCGATGCCGCCGTTTCGATCGACATTCTTTATACCATGAAATCGCTGATCGTCGTGGCGCCTCCAGGAGCGAAACCCGACGTGCAAGTGGTCTCGCTCGAACCGATGATGGTCGCTCCGCAGGCGCCGAGCGTCGACCCGTCGATCAAGACCGAGACGCCCGCTGGCGAAAAGCCGCCCGAGGCGCAGCCCGGTCTGAAGGTCGTCGTGACCAACAAGGGCGACCGTTATGCATTGATGAGCGGCGCCAAATGGGTGCTGACCGCGACCGACACCGGCGGAAACCCGTTCGAGCGCACCTATAGCGGCGAGGAAATCTCGCAGACGGTCGGCGTCGGCTATCTGCCGCCGGCCGGCGGAAAGCGAACCTTTCAGCTCCCGACGGGCGTTGCCCTCGATCCCGCCAAGCCGATCGAGTTGAGATTCACCCGGTGAGGATTTTTCTCAAGGCGGCGGGCAGCGTCATCGCGATGGCCGCGCTGATGGCGCATCATGCCGATGCCTCGGAAATCGCGATCGCCAGCGAAGATGCGATGCAATCCGACGTTACGCCGGTTGCGCCGCCAACGGAACCCACGAAACGCGCCGATATCAATCCTTACGACCGCGATATCGAAATCACCGCACCGCTGCAATTCAATCAACGCATATTGGGTGACCTGCCCGTCCTTTTGACGCGCGACGACCGGTTCGAAGTCAGCACGACCGATTTTCGAGCGCTCATCGATCCGCTGCTGACACCCGAAGCCCAAGCGGAGCTGGCGACCATATTGGGCGCAAAGCCGCGTTTCCAGACGGAGGATGTCGCGGCGAGCGGGATCAGGCTGGAATATGATCCCGAACAGCTGGCGGTCCTGGTCCTGCGGATCGCGCCCGAGAAGCGAGCGATCGAGGCGCTGTATCAAAGAGGCGAGCCCGAGGCGCCCGGCGATGCCCCCGAACCGTTCAGCGCCTTTCTCAATGTCAATGTGGCGGCGTCCCGTTATTCGGGTGAACGCGGTTTCGAAAAGCCGGAAGTGTTTCTGAACGGCGCCATCCGCTACCAAGGCGTCGTTTTCGAAGCCGACGTGCAGGGACGCCGCGACTTTCTGGACGGCGATTACGGGTTCGAGCGGCGTTACGCCAGGCTGATCTATGACGAGCCCGAAAAGGCGCGGCGCTGGTTTTTGGGCGACCTCGACCCCGAAACGCGAGGACGCCAGGGTTTCGTCAATCTGGGCGGCGCGGGCGTCGTTCGGCAAAGGCAGAAATTCAACGCGTTCCGCAGCAATGTGCTCGCCGGCGGGCGCCAGTTGGTGCTTCAGGAACAGGCGACGGTGCGGGTGATGCGCAATGGCATCTTCCAGCGCGAATTCACGCTCGATCCGGGGCAATATGATGTTTCGAACCTGCCGCTCGACGCCGGTAGCAACGACATTCAGCTCGAAATCGAAGGTATATCGGGCCTCCGCCAGACCGTTCAGTACGAAGCCTATCTCGACACGATCGATCTGGAGCCGGGCGATTATGAATTTGGCGCCTACGTGGGGATCCTCGACGACGGAGGGTTCGGCGAGCCCGACTATTCGCGGGGCAAGCCTGTTTTCACCGGCTTCTGGCGTAAGGCCTTCCTCAACGCGCCGGCGATCGGTTTTGGGGCCCAGCTGTCCGAGGACGTGCAGAATATCACCGGCCAGACCCAATTCATCTTGCCCAACAGCGGGCGTTTACGGCTCGACGCGGGCTTGAGCCGCGCGAAGCAGGGCAATGGTTTCGCAGCGACCGTTGGCTATGACCAGATTATCGGCGGTGCCGACGGTTATGACAGCTTCACCGTCGTCGCCGATTACACCTCGCGGCGTTATACGAACATCGGGGGTCTCACCGGGGTGATACCGATTTCCTGGAATCTGGCGGCGACCTATACGAAACGGTTCACGAACGACCTGTTCGCGACGGCAAACGCCTCCTACCGCATCAGCCGGAGCGCGTTGATCGACGACAGCTACAATCTGTCGGCAACGGCCAATTATCGGTACAACAAGCAGCTGACATTCCAGGTGGGCGTCGAATATTCGCAAAATGGCCTGTCGTCTTCGGGCATCGGCCGCGACGGTTTCGGGGTCACTTTCGGTATCGTCTGGCAGCCGCGTTACAATCGCCGCGCCGAGGCCCGTTACAATTCAGCGAAGCGCAGCGGCAGCGCGCGCTTCCAGCAGTCGGTCGACAATCGCGTCGGATCGTTCGGCTATTCGCTGGCGACCAATTATGACGACGGACCGGTCAGCGCATCGGGACAGGTCGATTATGTCGGCAACCGCTTCGACGTCAGCCTGTCGCACACGGCTTTCGGGCAGCGCTTCAACAGCTTCGGCGATGAACAGATCACGACGCTGCGGGTCGGCAGCTCGATCGCCTACGCCGGCGGCCATGTGGCGGTCGGCCGGACGATCAACGACAGTTTTGCCGTCGTCTATCCGCACAAGACGCTCGACGGGCGCCCGGTCATCGTGGGCGAAGGGCTAGAAGGCGGAGGCTATGTCAGCAAGAGCGGTGCGGTGGGAGCGGCGCTTCAGAATACACTGACATCCTATCTGAACCAGTCGGTGAGTTATGATGTTGCCGACCCGCCGCGCGGCTATGACATTGGCGATGGCATCAAACGCGTCACGCCGGCCTATAAGAGTGGTTATGCGATCGAAGTGGGAAGCGCGGCATTCGTCAGCGCCATCGGAACACTGCACGGAACGGACGGGCAGCCCCTCAAGCTCGTCAGCGGCGTTCTGCGCCGCACCGACGCCGCGGACGCCAGGGAAGAGCCGTTCTTTACCAACACGGCTGGCCGGTTTGCGATCGCCAAGCTAGAACCGGGTGCCGAATATAGCGTGGAATTCTATTCGGGAGATCGCCGGGGATTTACGTTCAAGGTACCGGAGGACAACAAGGGACTGCTCGACCTTGGTATTGTCGGGATCGGGCGCAGGGAAGGTCAGTGACATGACGGTATCGCACAAGACGACAGCACGCCGGACGTATCTTTGCGCCGCTGCAATCGGCGCCGCCCTGTTCGCGCCTGCCGCGGCCCAGGCGGCGTGCATGCTCTCGATCGAACCCGCGCAGGGCGAACTTGTTATCCGCCACAATCCGCTGGAATCGGACGGCGCGCGCGGACAGGTCGAAATCAACGTCGTCAACCGTGGCGACAGCCTGTGCGTCGGCAAATTCAGTGCGTCGCTGCGCGGCGAACAATTCGGTTTCCGGTCCGAACAGGGGTTGCAATCCATCCCCTATCAACTGATCGACGAAAAGGGCGGGGTCGACATAACGCCCCGCGCGGGACGAAGCCTGCAACGGCAGGGCGGACGCGTCATCCGCCTGATGCCAGGCGAGCGGAGCCTCGAGCTCGTCACGATAGCGGCCCTGCCCGATACCAGCCTGTCGCAGGGGCGCTACGCCCAGACGCTCGACCTGAATGTCGTTTCTGACGACGATATGCTGCTTGGCAGCAGGCAGCTTACGCTCGGAATCGACATCGTCGCGGCGGCGCTAATCGGCCTGAAGGGACAGGTCGGACGCGCGCGGGGCGCCGCGTCGGTCGACCTCGGCGAACTGGAAAAGGGATCGAAAGACCTGCCGATCACGCTTTATGTGATCTCGACGGGCGGGTATCGGGTTTCGGTGTCCTCGGAAAACCGAGGGCGCCTGAAACATCAAAATGCGACGTGGTATGTCGATTACCGGCTCCGGCTCGGCCGCTACGATCTTGATCTCGCCTCGCCCGATGGTTTCGAAATCGTGTCGAACCGGGCCCGGTTCGACAATTATCCGGTCCGGATCGATATCGGCGAAACGGCTGGCAAGCGGGCCGGCAAATATATGGACACGGTGACGTTTACGGTCGCCGCGCTTTAGTCCGGTCAGATCGGCTGGATCGTCAGCGAAAGCGTGAGCGGGGCTTCGAGCGAAACCTGGTCGAAACGATAGGTGATCTGCTGGATGCGCGGGCCATATTCGCGGTGCACTTCCTGCATGCCGAGCGCGGATAGCTCGACGGTGCTGTCGCCATAGAGAAGGCGAGCACGCTCGGTCTGTGCCAGCGGGCGATATTGCGCCGAGACGAGATAACCCGAGGCGCTGTTGCACCCCTCGGTCACCAGGCCCGGCGAATTGCCGAGCGCGTCGGCATGAACGCTGTGATTGACCCAGCACGCCATCGGAACGGTCGCAGTGACCTGGAAGGATCCCGAGGCCTGCGGGCGCGCCAAAGCCGGCGTCGACGCGAGCAGGGCCGCGGCGCAGCCCAGCTTCATCACATTCTGTATCGCAGTCGCCATTTCACGAAAGCCCCTACAAGTTCGAGGGTCCTCATAGGGGGAAGTAGTTAATGCCCCGTTCTGCCATTCTGGTTAACAATTCCTGCGCAAACCCTGAATTCCGAGGTGCCGGCTCAATGGGCGGCGCCTGCCTGATTCTCCCGGTCCGTGATTTGCGATGACGGCTGTCCCGTTCCGGGACCGCTTATTTACACTATCGCAAGGCATTGGGGGCATAGCGGCCGAATTGTGGGGATCAGCAAGAGTTTGACTGATGGATGTTCCATCGCAGATGGATTTCGGCGACCGGGGGGATGGCAGTGCCGAAGAGGGCCAGCGCGGCTTCTTCGGCATAATCGGCTCACGTATCGGCAAACAGCGCGGCGATGCAGCGCCCAATCTGCACACGCGCGAAGCGCTGCTCCTGCTCCAGAATTATGAAGAAAGTGGCCAGGGATGGTTCTGGTCCACCGATGCCAAGGGGCGGCTGACCTATATCACCGATTCGGTCGCGCGGCTGATGGGGCGGACGCGCGCCACGTTGCTCGGCACAATGTTCACCGACCTGTTCCTGCCTGCCGACAGCCATGGCGAACGCCAGCGCACCTTGCCCTTCCTGCTCACCCGGCAATCGAAGTTCGAGGAATTGCCGCTGCGCAGCGCGTTCGAGGGGGACGACCGCTGGTGGGCGATATCGGGGCGGCCCCAGTTCGACGGCGACCGATTTACCGGCTATCGCGGCAGCGGCACCGACATCACGGCGCAGCGCCGATCGGCCGAGGATGCGTCCCGGCTGGCGCTTTACGATTCGCTGACCGGGCTTGCCAATCGCTTCAACATTTCGAAAAAGCTCGACACCACGCTCGCCGCCTTTTCGCAGCAGCAGCGCGCGTGCGCGATCATGCTGCTCGACCTCGACCGTTTCAAACAGGTCAACGATACGCTCGGCCATCCGGCGGGCGATGCGCTGCTGAAACAGGTCGCCGAACGCCTGCTCAAGATTGTGGGCGACAAGGAAATGGTCAGCCGGCTTGGCGGCGACGAATTCCAGATCATCCTTCCCGATGTCGAGGATCGCGGAAAGCTCGGCGACATGGCCGCCGATATCATCGCCAGCCTGTCGCAACCCTATTCGGTCGAGGGAAGCCGCTGCATCATCGGCGCGTCGGTGGGCGTGGCGATCGCGCCGTTCGACGGCGTTAGCAGCGACGATCTCGTCCGCAATGCCGATCTCGCGCTTTATGCGGCGAAGGGCAACGGGCGCGGCCGTTTCGCTTTCTATTCCAGCGATCTTCACCAAGCGGCCGAACAGCGCCGCGCACTGGAGGATGATTTGCGCGACGCGCTGGCCCGCGGCGAGATGGCGCTGTGTTATCAGCCGGTCGTCCACGCCAAGTCGAACGTCGTGACGGGCGTCGAGGCGCTGGTTCGCTGGACGCATCCCGAACGGGGCCTGATCTCGCCTGCGGTATTCATCCCGATCGCCGAGGAAGCGAATCTGATCTGGCAGCTTGGCGAATGGGTGCTGCGCAAGGCGTGCGAGGATGCGTCGCGCTGGCCGGGCGACATGCGCGTGGCCGTCAATGTGTCGCCGATCCAGTTCGCCAACGCCGACCTGCCGAAAGTCGTCGCTAACGCGCTCGCCTCGACGGGCCTTGCGCCCGACCGACTGGAACTGGAAATTACCGAAAGCGTGTTTCTCGGAGATTCCGCCGAAACCGGCCGCATGTTCAAGGCGCTGAAAGCGCTGGGCGTCCGTCTCGCCCTCGACGATTTCGGCACCGGCTATTCGTCCCTCGGCTATTTGCAGACGGCGCCGTTCGACAAGATCAAGATAGACCAGAGCTTCGTACGCGGCGCCACCGAGCCCGAATCGCGCAACAGCGCCATCATCGCCGCGATCGTTGCGCTCGCCGAAGCGCTCGAGATGGAAACGACCGCCGAGGGGATCGAATCGCTCGACCAACTCGAACTCATCCGCAAGCTCAACGTCAGCCATGTGCAGGGCTATGTTTACAGCAAACCCGTGCCGGACGCGGAATTGCGGGAACATGCCGAGGCCGGGTCGTGGACGATCAAGCCCGCAGGCCCCGCGCGCCAGCGCAACGATCGCTTTTCGCTGTTCCGCAAAGTCGGGGCGATCCACGATAACCATCGCTATAATGTCGTGATCCGCAACCTGTCGGCGACGGGGGCCTTTATCGAAGGCATATTGGATGTACCCGTGGGCACGCGCTTCGTCATCGATTTCGGGGAGGGGCAACTCGTGACCGCGACCGTCCGCCGGTCGGTAAAGCACCAGCAAGGTGTCGAATTCGAACAGACGATGGTCAGCGACGGCAATGGCGGCCTGTGCACGCGGCATCGCGTTTCGCCCTATTTGATCGCGGCGGCGGCCCAGCAGACGGACAGCGCGCTCGCGCTGCCGTCCTTTACGACCACCAGCGACTGGAAAGCGGCCTGACGCCGGAACCCGGCGGGCGCTGGCCCGTTTTGTCTCCAACCATCACCGAACGGAGACCAACATGAGCCAGACCAGAATCTTTGCGCGGCTAAAGGCCGATCATGATCGGCACCGCGAACTGCTCGACCGTATCGACGCGACGCATGGCGACAGCGACGAGCGTCGCGCTCTGTTCGAGACTTTTCGCGTCGAGGTGACCGCGCACGCGGCGTCTGAGGAAATGTCGCTCTATGCGACGATGCTCGCGAACCCGGATCTGCGCGACGAGGCGCAGCACAGCGTCGCGGAGCATAAGGAAATCGAGGATTATCTGACCGAACTATACGAAATGGATTTCGCCTCGACCGGCTGGCTGACGCGCTTTCGCACGATGAAGGAACGCTATCTCCACCATATCGACGAGGAGGAGGAAGAGATGTTCCCCGAGGCCGAAAAGGGCCTGTCGGAGGCGAAGAAGCGCGAACTCGTCAAGATTTTCGAAAAGGAGAAGCCGAAGGAAAAGGCCAAGGCGGCGGACGAGGAACCATCGAGCGAACACGCAAAGGCCTGAGTTCCCGGCCTCGACTTTCGGTGCGCGTCCCGCCATAGGCGCGCGCCATGACCGACAGATTCACCTTTTCGATCGCCGCAACCGACGGGGCCGCACGGACGGGCAATATCCGGATGCGGCGCGGCGATATTCGCACGCCGGCGTTCATGCCCGTCGGCACCGCGGCGACGGTGAAGGCGATGCGTCCTTCCGAGGTGCGCGCCACGGGCGCCGACATCATCCTCGGCAACACCTATCATCTCATGCTCCGCCCGACCGCGGAGCGCATGGCCCGGCTTGGCGGGCTGCACGATTTCATGGGCTGGGACCGGCCGATCCTGACCGACAGCGGCGGCTATCAGGTGATGAGCTTGTCGGCGCTTACCAAGCAGAGCGAAGAAGGCGTCGCATTCAAGAGCCACCTCGACGGCTCGCGGCACATGCTGACGCCCGAACGCTCGATGGAAATCCAGCGGCTGCTCGGCAGCGATATCGTGATGGCGTTCGACGAATGCCCGCCGAACGGCGTCGATGCGAAGCGCGCCGAGGCGAGCATGGAGCGCTCGATGCGCTGGGCCGCGCGCAGCCGCGCCGGGTTCGATGCCGGCGAGGAGCATGCGGCGCGGTCGGCGCTGTTCGGTATCCAGCAGGGGTCGCTCGACGAGACATTGCGCGCGCGTTCGGCGTCGGCGCTGACCGACATCGGTTTCGATGGCTATGCGATCGGCGGGCTAGCCGTGGGCGAGGGGCAGGAAGCGATGTTCGGGGTCCTCGATTATGCGCCGGGCCAGCTTCCCGCCGACAGGCCGCGTTACCTGATGGGGGTCGGCAAGCCCGACGATCTGGTCGGCGCCGTCGCGCGCGGGGTCGATATGTTCGATTGCGTGTTGCCGACGCGGTCGGGGCGCAACGGCCAAGCCTTTACCTGGGACGGGCCGATCAACATCCGAAACGCGAAATTCGCCGAAGATCGCGAACCGCTGGACCCGTCGTGCGGCTGCCCGGTGTGCGCCACCTGGTCGCGCGCCTATCTTCATCATCTCGTCCGCTCGAACGAAATGCTGGGCGCGATGCTGATGACGCAGCACAACCTGCATTTCTATCAGGATTTGATGCAGCGCATGCGTGACGCGATCGCCGCAGGGACCTTCGCATCGTTCCAGGGCGATTTCGACGCGCGCTACCGGCGCTGATTCAATCGAGCTTGCTCAGCAGGTCCAACAAAGATTGGGGAATTGTCTCGTCGACGGTCGATTCATAGGCGCGACGCAAGGCGCCGTTGACATCCTGCCCCTTGGCGAATGGCTTCTTATCCACGGTCTTTCCCGAATTTTCACCGCGCGGCGAACCGGTTTTCGACGACATTATAGGGGCATCCGCTGGGACATGGGGCCTTTTGCTAACCGCGCATGAACCAAAGCGCAATGGCGCGTTTGGTTCTTTCCCATGAAACCAATTTGCGGCTAAATCGTTCCCAAGGGTCGAAATATATCGGAATGATGGGAAGGGAGCAAAAAATCTGTCCCTTTCCCGGACGCTCCACCACTGATTTCGTCACAATTCAGGAGGTAAAATATGTCATTGGGTCAGTCGGTTGCGCCGCATCTTCCCTATCTGCGGCGCTATGGCCGGTCCATTTCCGGGAGCCAGAAGAATGGCGACGCGCTGGTCGCCCGCCTGCTCGAAACGCTTGTCGTCAATCCCGGCGCGGTCGATACGGCCGGCGATCTGCGCATCCAGCTTTACCGGATGGTGCACGACAATTTCGGGCTGATGGCCGAACAGACGGCCGGCGGCGAGGAAATCGCGCACAGCGACATCGCCATTGCCGACGCGCGGCTTCGCCGCATTCCGTCGCTGGCGCGGCAGGCGTTGCTGCTCACCGCGGTCGAAGGTTTCAGTTTCGAGGATACGGGGCGGATCATCGGGCGCGATGCCGAAGCGGTGCGCGCCCTGATCGATGAAGCGACCGACGAGATCGACCGCCAGACGCGCGCGCGCATCCTGATCATCGAGGACGAGCCGATCATCGCGATGGATATCGAAATGATCGTCCGCGACCTCGGCCACGACGTGGTCGCCGTCGCGACGACGCATCGCGAGGCGGTCGACGAAGCGCAGAAGCACCAGCCGGGCCTTGTGCTCGCCGACATCCAGCTTGCCGACAACAGCTCGGGGATCGAGGCGGTGCAGGAAATCCTTACCGATCTCAAGGTGCCGGTCATCTTCATCACCGCCTTTCCCGAACGGCTGCTCACCGGCGACCGGCCCGAGCCGGCCTTCCTGCTCACCAAGCCGTACCAGCCCGCGACGCTCCGCGCGGCTATCTCGCAGGTGCTGTTCTTCGACGAATCGACGATCCCGGCCTGAATATCGGGCGAGGGGTTGATACCGCAGGGGTGGCGGGCGATAGCAGCGGTCGATGACCGCACCAGACGCTTTCGCGCGCCAGTCCGCGCTTGACCGGCTTACCGCCCATGCGCCTTTCCTCGCGCGGCTCGCCGAACTCAACCCCGACGATGTGACGCGTTTTCTTGCGGACGGAACCGACGCGGCACTGGCCGACGTCGCACCGCCGCCCGTCGACGACGATATCATGCGGTCGCTCCGCCTTTGGCGCGGCCGGATGGCACTGCTGCTCGCGCTCGGCGACCTGTCGGGCGAACATGATGTCCGGGCGACGACGCGGCTGCTCTCGGATTTTGCCGATCGGGCGTGCGACGCCGCGCTCGCCGCCGCCTTCGCCGAGCGTGTGCCTGGCGAAGAACCGCGCGGCCTGTCGGTGATCGCGCTGGGCAAGCTCGGCAGCCACGAACTCAATTATTCGTCCGACATCGACCCGATCCTGATCTTCGACCCCGACACGCTTCCACGCCGTTCGCGCGACGATCCAGGCGAGGCTGCGGTGCGGATCGCGCGGCGGATGACCGAGATTTTATCGGCGCGCACCGGCGACGGGCATGTGCTGCGCGTCGACTTGCGCCTGCGCCCGCATCCCGAGGTGACGCCGATAGTGCTGCCCGAAAGCGCGGCGATATCCTATTATGAGTCCGAGGCTTTGGCGTGGGAACAGGCCGCCTTCATTCGCAGCCGCGCCTCGGCGGGCGATCGCGCGCTCGGCGAAAATTTCCTCGCGGCCATCCAGCCCTTCATCTGGCGCCGCAGCCTCGATTTCCGGCAACTCAAGGAAATCGGCGCGATGAGCGACCGGATCCGCGATCATTTCGCGCAGGGGCAGGCGTTCGGGCCGGGGTTCGACCTCAAACGCGGGCGCGGCGGCATCCGCGAGATCGAGTTTTTCGCGCAGGTCCACCAGCTCATCTACGGCGGGCGCGATCCGTCGCTGCGCGTTCCCGCGACGGTCGACGCGCTCGCGGCGTTGGCTGCGGTCGGGCGGATCGAGCCCGATGCCGCGGCGCGGCTTTCGGGCCATTATGCGACGCTCCGGCGGATCGAGCACCGGCTCCAGATGATCGAGGATCAGCAGACGCATTGCCTGCCCACCCAGGAAGCGGCGCTCGATTGCGTCGCGCGGCTCGACGGCGAAACCGACGGTGCGGCGCTGCTCGCGATGCTCGAACCCGTCGCCGCCGAGGTCGGCGCCTGTTACGACCGGCTCGTCGCCGAGCGCGCGGTGACGACCGGCCTTCCGCGCGACGATGACGGCCTTGCGGCGCAACTGGTGACGGCGGGCTTCGACCCGCCCGACGCCGCGCTGCGCACCATCGCCGAATGGCGCGGCGGCAAGCTGCGCGCGCTGCGCAGTCCGGCGGCGCTCGACGCGCTCGAAACCGTGCTTCCCGAACTGGTGAGGGCGCTCGGCGCTGCGCCCGATCCGCAAGCGACGCTGAGGCGCTTCGACAAGCTGGTCGCGGGCCTGCCGAGCGCGGTGGGTTTCTTCCACCTGCTTGCCGCGCAGCCCGAGCTGGCGAAGATCGCGACGCGCACCCTCTCGCTCGCGCCGACGCTCGCCGATGCGCTCGGCGCGCGCGTCGAACTGATCGAAGGCTTGATCGACAAGCGCGCGTTCGAAGCGCCTGCGGCGAAGGCGGACCTGCTCGGCGAATGGGCCGCTGGCCTCGCGGGTCTCGACTATGAGCGCCTGCTCGACCGCGTGCGAGACCGCGTCGGCGAACGGCGTTTCGCTTATGGCGTGCAACTGATCGCCGGGGCGACCGATCCGCTGACGATCGCGTGCGGCTATTCCGAACTCGCCGAGGCGGCGTTGCAATTGCTGGCCGACGCGACGGTCGCCGAATTTGTCGAGGCGCATGGACGGATCGCGGACAGCGAGTTGGTGGTGCTCGCGCTGGGGCGGCTCGGGGGGCGGGCGCTGACGCATGCGTCGGACCTCGACCTCATCTATCTGTTCACTGGCGACCATCTCGCCGAATCCGACGGGCCGCGGCCGCTCGGCGCGACGACCTATTACAACCGGCTCGCGCAGCGTGTGACCGCGGCGATGTCGGTGCCGACCGCGGCGGGCAAACTCTACGATGTCGACACGCGCCTCAGGCCCCAAGGCGCGCAGGGGCCGCTGGTGGTCACGCTCGACAGCTTCGAACGCTACCAGCGTGAAGAGGCATGGACGTGGGAGCATATGGCGTTGCTCCGCGCGCGGCCGGTCTATGGCTCCGATGCCACGAAGGCGGCGGTGCAGACGGTCATCGGCGACCTGCTCGCCATCCCACGCGATGCGGAGAAGATTGCCACCGACGCCGCCGGAATGCGCGACAAGATCGCCAAGCACAAGCCGGCGAAGGGCGCGCTCGATATCAAGGGCGGACCGGGCGGGCTCGTCGATCTGGAATTCGCGATGCAGGTGACGCAGCTTGTGAGCGGCCGGTGCCACGATCCGAATATTGCGGCGGCGCTGGCGTGCCTCAAGGCCGCCGGGCTGGCGCCCGCCGCTGTGTGCGACGCGCACGGCCTGCTCGCACGGATGCTCGTCATGTTGCGCCTCACCGCGCCCGAGGGCGAGCCGCCGACGGCGGCGGCACGGCAGTTGGTGGCCAGCCAGTGCGGCGAGCCCGGCTGGCCGCAGCTGCTTGCCGCGCACGATGCAGCGCGGCAGGAGATCGCAAATTGGTGGGCCTCGATTCGCCCCGGACAGCAGGAGATAAAGCCGTGACCCTCGCCATCGGAGACGCCATTCCCCCGGTCCAGTTGCTCGACGCCGACGGCGCGGCGATCGACCTTGCCGCGATGAAGGGCGCGCCGCTCATCGTCTATTTCTATCCCAAGGCCGATACGCCGGGCTGCACGACCGAGGCGCAGGATTTTACCCGCCTCGCCCCCGAATTCGCGCATCTGGAGGCGCAGGTGCTGGCGGTGTCGCGCGACGCGCCGGCAAAGCTCTGCAAGTTCCGCGACAAATATGGGCTCACCGTCCGCCTCGCGTCGGACGAGGATGGCGCGGTGTGCGAGGCGTTCGGGACGTGGGTCGAAAAACAGAATTACGGCCGCACCTATATGGGCATCGAACGGTCTACTTTCCTCTTCGGCCGCGACGGCAAGCTGGCCAAGGAATGGCGCAAGGTGCGCGTGAAGGGTCACGCCGACGCCGTGCTGGAGGTCGCAAAGGCGCTTTGATGCAATCGCTTGGCGAAGCCGCGCGCGCTGTCCTGCTGACGCCGGACCCCCACGACAAGCGCCGCGCGGCGCGCCTTCTCGCGCGGGCGTGGCGTCGTGGGGAGATCGACCATCGCTGCGATGTGCCGATGCCCCACCAGCCCGCTTGGCCCGCCCGGCCCGAACTGCTCGCGCCCGGCCAGATGCCGCGCCGCCGCAAGGGTGGCTCGGACCGCGGCCGCATCGCCATGCTGCACGCGCTCGCGCATATCGAGTTCGTCGCGATCGACCTCGCGGTCGATCTGGTCGGCCGGTTCGGCGGCGAATTTCCGCGCGGCTTCGTCGACGACTGGATCGGCGTCGCGGCCGATGAGGCAATGCATTTCGCGCTGCTCGACCGGCGGCTGCGCCAGCTCGGCAGCTTCTATGGCGATCTGCCCGCGCATGCGGGATTATGGGAGGCGGCGCAGCTCACCGCCGACGACGCGCTCGCGCGCCTCGCCATCGTACCGATGGTGCTCGAAGCGCGAGGTCTCGACGTCACGCCGGCGACGGTCGAGCGCTTCCGGGGTGCCGGCGACGAGACGTCTGCGAAGGTTTTATCGCGCATTTACAAGGATGAAATCCGTCATGTGAGCGCGGGCACAGTCTGGTTCCGGCAAAAGTGCGACGAAAGGGGATTCCACGTCGTCGAGACGTGGCAGGCGCTCGTAAAATCGCGATTTCGCGGCAGTTTGAAGCCGCCGTTCAACGACTCAGCGCGTGAGCGTGCCGGTTTAACGCAAGAATTCTACGCTGTTATTGCTTCGTAAGGATTGGAACAGCACACAGGCTTCCGCGGGGGATGAGCAATCATCCAAACCAAGAAACACCGGCGCCAAGGCCCGTTTATGGACTTTGGCGACATGGCAAACGCGGGGTCGTCGTTTTGATCAACACTCTTCTGGCGCAGAAGTTGCACCAAGTCGCAATCCTTTGCGTAGCAGCAAGTTTCGGATTGGCCGCCCCGGCCGTCCACGCTGTCGAAACCAGCGCCGATACCGGCATCACCGTTCCCGACGAGCCCGATGACGACAGCTTCACCGCGGGTGTTCCGTCGGTCGGCGAAGACAGCGAAGCGCGCGCGATCTTCCAGGCCTGGAAGCGTCTCGACACCGGCCTGACGGCGTCGATCGGCGTTTCGGTTCCCTCGCGTCGCCCGATCGAGCAAATGTCGCTCTCATCCTCCTATGGCATGCGGGTCCACCCCGTCACTGGCAAAGTTGCACGCCACAACGGCATCGATATTCCGGCGCCGCACGGCACGCCGATCTACGCAACCGCCGACGGTATCGTGGGCCGCGCCCAGCGCCTCGGCGGCTATGGCAATTATGTCGAAGTCGAACATGGCAACGCGATCCAGACGCGCTACGGCCATATGTCGTCCTATATCGTGCGCCCCGGGCAGCAGGTGAAGAAGGGCGACATCCTCGGCTATGTCGGTTCCACAGGCCGTTCGACCGGCAACCATCTCCATTATGAAGTCCGCATCGAAGGTGCGCCGGTCAATCCGATGCCTTTCGTTCGCTCGGACCAGATGGCGATCGCCGCGATCTCCGGCAAGAATGTCGCGATGGGCGGTCCCGAATAGGAATTAACCAGGCTTTTCCTGGGTCGGAGAGGAGGGCGCTCCACGGCTGATGCCGGGGCGCCCTTTTCTTTTGCAACCGACACCCTATCTTGACGCCATGGCCACGCAGCTTTCCGATATCGCCCTGTCGCCCGCCGCCGCGGCGCGCGTCCGCTGGATCGCCGACCGCAAGGGCGAGGCGGATGCAGCGTTGCGCTTGGCCGTCGATGGCGGCGGCTGTTCGGGCTTCACCTATCGCTTTGGCCTGGCCGACAGCATCGACCCCGACGACATCGTCACCGAAACCGACGGGGTCAAGCTGGTCGTCGATTCGGTCAGCATCGACTTGGTGCGGGGTTGCATCGTCGATTTCGTCGATTCGCTGGGCGGCTCGTCCTTCAAGGTCGAAAATCCCAACGCCGCCTCGGGCTGCGGTTGCGGGTCCAGCTTCTCGATCTGACGCCTTTCCCCGTCGCTTGCTTGCTGGCATAGCTGCGGCCATGAAAATCGCGACCTTCAATATCAACGGGATCAAGGCCCGCCTGCCGCGCCTTGTCGAATGGCTCGAAGAAACGCAGCCCGATATCGCCTGCCTTCAGGAACTGAAATCGAGCGACGAGACGATGCCGACCAAGGAGATCGAGGCGGCGGGTTATGGCTTCCTCTATCACGGGCAAAAGGGCTTCAACGGCGTCGCAATCCTCGCCAAGGGCACGCAGCCGGTCGAAACGCAGCGCGGTCTGGCGGGCGAGGTTGACGATGAGCAATCACGCTATCTGGAGGCCGATGTTCATGGCCTGCGCGTCGCGTCGATCTATCTCCCCAACGGCAACCCGCAGCCGGGGCCGAAATTCGACTACAAGCTGCGCTGGATGGCGCGGCTGCGCGAACGTGCGAAATTCCTTCTCGCTTCCGAAATCCCGACCATTCTGACCGGCGATTACAACGTCATCCCGCACGACGACGATGTCTGGGACCCGCGCGCGATGTCGACCGACGCGCTGATGCAGCCCGATTCGCGCGATGCCTGGTTCCGGCTGCTCGGCGACGGCTGGACCGACGCGATCCGCAGCCGGCATCCGGCGGGCGGGGTGTGGACCTTCTGGGACTATCAGGCGGGCGGGTGGCAGCGCGATCATGGCTTTCGCATCGACCATCTTCTCTTGAGCCCGGCGCTCGCCGACCGGCTGGTCGATGCGGGCGTCGACAAGGACCATCGCGGCCGCGAAAAGGCGAGCGACCACGCGCCGACATGGGCGGTGCTGGCGTAAATTTCCTTCGCTGACGTGGAAGGCGACACTGCCGAAGCGACCGTCACGCGTCGGGATACAGCGTCGTCATCACCCGCGTGGGATCAAGCGCATAATGGTGCGCGACCGCCGCCGCGATCACGCTCTCCAGGCTGCGCGTCGGCTTGAGATCGCGGCCCTCGTATCGCGCCGCAGCGCCAAGCCCCGGCCAGTCCGCCGACACTTTGCCGCCTTCGGCCAGCCCGCCGCCGAGCAGCATCGCGGTCGATGCGGTGCCATGGTCGGTGCCGCCGGTACCGTTGACCTCGACCGTGCGGCCGAATTCGGTTGCGACGATCACCAGCGTGTCGCCCCACACGGGACCGAGCCCCGTCTGCAACGCGCCGATCAGTTGGTCGAGCCCGCGCAGTTGCGCGGCGAGACGTCCGCGCTGGCCGCTGTGCGTGTCCCAGCCGCCGGTTTCGACCATCATCACGCGCGCGCCGTCGGCCGGCATCATCAGCGATGCGGCGAGCTTGCCGAGGTCGGCCCCGTTGCGGCCGTTGTTGCCGCTGATGTCGCTCGCCAACTCCTGCGTCCTGACCGCGCTGTCCCAAAGCGGGTGGAGCAGCGGGTCGTTCGCATACATGGCGGTCAGCCGCGCGATCAGGTCGGCGTCGGCCTGCGGCAGGCGGCTCGGCGCATAGGTGCCGACCTGCACCGACCCGCGCAGCGCCAGCGGCACGGCGGGTGCGATGGCGATCGCATCGCGTTCGGCAGCGGGGAGCAGGGTCAGCAGCCGTCCGACCCAGCCGTCGTCGCGGCCATAGGGCCGCGCCCCGCCGCCCTCGAGCATATTCTGTCCGTCGAAATGCGACCGGTCGCGATAGCCCGTCGCGACGGCATGCGCGAAATGCGCCTGTTTGCCGGTGTAAAGGCTCGCCGTCTGCGCGAGCGACGGGTGCAAGGTGAACATGGCGTCGAGCTTCGCGCCGCCCGCGCTTTCGTCGGCCAGCGCGCGGCGCGCGGCGGCAAAGGCCGGATCGCCTGTCGGCGCGACGGTGGCCAGCCCGTCGGCGGCGCCGCGCTGGATGACGAAGACGAGACGTTTCGGCGTGCCCGCCGCGGCATAGGCAAAGCGGGGCAGCGCGCCCGCGGCGGCGACGGTGATGCCCGACAGGATGATGGAACGGCGCGAGAGGATCATTGTCTATCTCCGCAAAAAGGCCGGGCTGGCGAACAGCATCGCGATTCCCTGTCCGGGGCTGTCGGCGCGCGATATCGCCTGTGCCGTTTCGGGGGTGAGCGCGTCGGCGAGGACGAGCGGGGCCAGTGCGCGCGCATCGGCGCGGTCGCCGATCCGCGCCGCGATGCGGCTGGCGAGTTCGACGCGCTGCATCAGCGCCGCCGATCCGGCCCAGGTCGCCACCATGTCGTCATATCCTTTGGGCGATCCGGGGCGCCACACCGGCTGGCCGAGCTGGACAAACATCGCGGCGATATTCTGGCGCTCGCCGAGTCCCGGCGTTTTCAGGGCGCGCAGCATCGACACCGTCCAGTCCCATGGCGATTTGAACATCGCGGGTTCGGCCGCCCAGGGCTCGGGCGAGGCGATGAGCGTGCGATAGAGCGAGGGCAGGTCGCCGCCGGTGCGGTCGAAATCCTGTGCCAGCCGGTCGACGAGCGGGGCGGGCGGTTCGTCGCCGGTGAAGTGGCGCGCGAGCTTGGTCGCGACATGGCGCGCGGTCGCGGGATGGGCGGCGAGGTCGCGCAGTACCGCCTCGGCCTGTTTCGCCCCGGTCTGGCCGTAACTCTTGCCCAGGATCGTCTGCGCTCCCGGCTGGTGGAGCCGGTCGACGAAGACGGTCTCGCCCGGCCGTGCGTCGGCGGGCATCAGCCGCTGTCCCGCCCCGCGCCCGAGTCCGGCGACGGTCAGCCCCGTCAGCGCCTTGGCGAAATTCGTGATATCGGCCTGCGTATAGCCGGCACGCACGCCGAGCGTATGCAGCTCCATGATTTCGCGCGCCAGATTTTCGTTGAGCCCCGGCGCCCGCCGCTTGCCGCGGTTTCGCACACGCGTCGCAAAGACGCTGTCGGGACCGAAGCTTTGCGCCTGGTCGAGAAACAGCAGCATCGCGGGATGGTGGACCGCAGCGACCAGCAGGTCGGAAAATTTGCCCATGATATGCGGGCGGATTGCTTCATTCTCGTAATTGCCGGCGAAGCCCACGACCGTCTGCTTGTCGGCCGAGATCGCGAAATGATTGGCCCAGAAATGAACGAGGCGCTCGGCGAAGGGCGTCGGCGTCGCGACCGCGGCGGCAAGGCGCGCGCTTGCGGCCTCGCCATAATGGCGGCGGAACCCCGCGCGCGACATGCGCCGCATCGCCTCGGCCTCACCGTCGTCGCCGCCTATTTGCGCATTCTTCGCCTCGCGGCGCATCGCCTGCCGCTCGTCGCGATATTCGGCATAGGCGGTGGCGATCGCCTCGCGCCCCGCCAGCCCCGCGATGGCAGCGGGCGCGGGGTCATAGTCGTCGATCTGGCGGATCAGCCAGTCTTTCGGGTCGTCCGCCGCCGGATCGTCGAAACGGCGGCCGAGCCCGAAGCGGTTGGCGGCAAGATACTGGACTGCCATGACAAACCTTTCCGTGCCCCCAAACGCACGATGACGGCCATTTGTCGCAAAGCTGTCCCAGCGATCAGAGCGATTTGTCGTAAATCTGGTACACCCGATTGACCTTCGCCTCGATCGCCTCGGCGACGGCATTCATCCCCTGATTGTCGTCGAGCACCCAGCCGATGTCGCCTTGTTTGGCGTCATAGTCGCGCACCGCGTCGCGGCGGATGAACTCGATCATCATGAACGCCAGCATGCTGGCCATGCGGCTGTTCTGCAGCTTTTTTGCGACGCCCATCAACGGAACGCGCAGGATGCGGCTCTTGGGTTTGCGCAGCCACCACAGCAATCGCGCCCAGTTGAAGGGCAGGAGCGAGCCGTCCATGTCGATCAACAGCTGGTTGATGTTCGGCAGCACGATCATGAACGCGACCGGTTCGCCATCGACCTCGGCGACACGGATCAGATCCTCGAACACGATGTCCTTCAGCTTCTTGCCGACATAGGCGATTTCGCTGTCGGTCAGCGGTACGAAGCCCCAATTGTCCGACCAGGCGTCGTTGAGCAGCCCCATGATCAACTTTGCTTCGGCGTCGAAGCGGCGCTTGTCGACCTTGCGGATGCGAATCCGCGCATTCTTCTCGCCCGCCGCGACGATGCGGTTGACCAGCGGCGGAAAGCCGTCGGCGATGGCGACCGAATAGTTCATAAGCTGCTTGGCGGGGGCGTAGCCCGCGCCTTCGATCCAGCCGCGATAGAGCGGACTGTTATGGCCGAGCATGATCGTCGGCGGCGTATCGAACCCCTCGATCAAGAGGCCGGGCTCGTCCCAGATCGAAATCGACAACGGCCCCAGCGCGCGCGTCATGCCCTGCGTCCGCAACCAGTCTTCGGCGGCGACGAGCAGCGCCTGCGCGCTCGCTTCGTCCTCGGCGTCGAGCAGCCCCCAGTTGCCGGTGCCCGGCCCCATGCCCTGTTCGGCCGGCTGCGCGAGCGCGAGTTCGTCGATATGCGCCGAGATACGCCCGATCGTCCGGCCATCGCGGCGCGCGAGGAAATATTGCGCCTTGCCATGCTCGAACCACGGATTCTTGCCGGGGGTGAGCAGGCCGTACACTTCGCCCTTCAGCGGCGGGACCCACGCCGGATCGCCGCGATTGAGCCGATAGGCGAGTTCGACAAATTCGCGCAGATCGGCCTTGTCCTTGACCGGGACGATCGTGATCGGGCCTTCGTTATGCGCGCTCATACTGGTTTCCTGAAATGCCAACCCTACATGGATGGCGACGCATTAGGGCATAGATTGGGCGCTGACGACCCGCATTCGGCCATTTTGCTGCCACGAAACTATGGTTCTGGACTCGCTATGACGACGATCAATCCCCCCGCCGATCGGGTCGCGACGCCCTTCGCGCCGTCGGCCCCAAAGGCGCCCAAGTCCGCTATCGCGGACGATATGGCAATGATCCGCGCGGCGTCGGAGCTGACGCGCGATCTCGTGCAGCCAAGCGCACGCCTCTATTGGACCGACATGCTGGCGTCGGCCTTCATCGGCTATGCCGGCATCGCGGCGGCGATTTTTGCGCCGTCGACGCTGTGGATGCTCGTCGCCGCGGCGATTTCGGTCGCTGCGCTCTACCGCGCGGGCAGCTTCATCCACGAACTCACGCATATTCGCAAGAATGCGCTGCCGGGCTTTCGCCTCGGCTGGAACATCCTCGTCGGCGTGCCGATGCTGATCCCCTCTTTCATGTATGAAGGGATTCACAGCCTGCACCACAACCGCACCAAATATGGCACGGTCGACGATCCCGAATATCTGCCGCTCGCGCTGATGAAGCCGTGGACGGTGCCGCTGTTCGTCGTCGCCGCGGCGTTCGCGCCGCTCGCGCTCGTCTTCCGTTATGCGGTGCTGACCCCGCTGTCGTTCCTGATCCCGCCGCTCCGCCGGATCGTCGTCGAACGCTATTCGGGGATGATCATCAACCCGCTGTTCCGCCGCAAGCCGCCGGAGGGCGAGTTCCGCCGCCAGTGGGCTTGGCAGGAAGGCGGCGCCTGGGCGTGGTCGAGCCTGCTGATCGCCGCGGGCGTATTCGGCTGGGTGCCCCTGCGCGCGCTGGTCATCTTCGGCGCGATTGCCTCGGCGACGCTGGTGCTCAACCAGATCCGCACGCTCGTCGCGCACCTCTGGGAAAATGACGGCGACGTGCTGACCGTGACCGGTCAGTTCCTCGACAGCGTCAATGTGCCGCCGCCGGGCCTCCTGCCCGAATTGTGGGCGCCCGTGGGCCTGCGCTATCATGCGCTGCACCATCTGTTGCCCGGCGTGCCCTATCACGCGCTGCCCGAGGCGCACCGCCGCCTCAAGGACGCGCTGCCTGCCGATTCGCAATATCATGGCGCGAATTACGATAGCCTGCCCAAGCTGGTGATGAATTTGGTGGCGGGCTCGGCAAAGGGAGCCGCGGCCTGAATGTCGGGCACATGATGTCGGCGCAGGTGGGGGGACATATCCAATACTCGTCACTGCCGCGAAAGCGGGAACCCAGTGTGGGGTCCGCCGACGCACGCTCTGGGTCCCCGTTTTTGCGGGATGACGAAGTGTGGGAACGGCCGCTTCAGGCCAGCGGCTGATGCCGGCTCTATTCCTCGGTGCGGATCAAGATCATCTCGCCGATCAGCGCGAACAGGATGAACGGTCCCCACGCCGCGAGAAAGGGCGAGTAGGCGCCGAGGTCGCCCATCGCGAGCGCGAAATTGTCGGCGACGAAATAGGCGAAGCCCAGGGCCATACCGATGATCGCGCGAACGAACAGCTTGCCCGATCGCGCGAGCCCGAACGCCGCGACCGCGCCCAATAGCGGCATCAAAATCGCCGACAGCGGCCCCGAAATCTTGTGCCACAACACGCCCTTCAGCGCGTCGACCGGCCGGCCCGCCGCCTCGAGATCGTCAATCGCGGCCTTGAGCTTCAGGAAGGGTAGCTCGTCACCGTCAACCTGTGCCAGCGTGAACTGGTCGGGCCGCACATTTTTCATCGCACCGATATTGCCGAGCGGTTCGAGCGTGCCCGAACGGCGCATGAAGCGCCGCGCATTGGTCAGTTCCCAGCCGCCCCCCGCGACCGCGCGCGCGCTGTCGGCCGACAGCATCGACGACAATACGCCCTGTGTGCGTTCATAGATGGTCAGATAACCAAGGGTGATCGTCGGGCCGCTGGTATCGACCGTCGTCGCGTTGATCAGATCGTCACCGTCGCGCACCCAGATGTTCGTGCGTATGCCGCTGTCCTTCGGCACCTTTTTATATTCGACCTTTTGCCATGCGCTCAGCGCCGCGGTCGATCGCGTGACGATGCGCTCGTTGAACGCAAAGCTGATCGCCGCGACGAGCAGCGCGGCGAGGAACAGCGGCGCGAGCACCTGATGCGCCGACATGCCCGACGCCTTCATCGCGATGACTTCGCTGTTCTGGTTCAGCGTCACCATCGTCAATATCGTGCCGAGCAGCACGGAAAAGGGCAGGAAGGTCTCGACGATTTGCGGCAATCGCATGCCGACATAACGCCAGACGTCAGCGTCGCTGTTGCCGGCAACGCCCAGGATTTTTCCGCTTTCACCAAGCAGATCGAGCGTCTGGAGGATCAGCACCAGCGCGAAGAGGATCGAGAAGGAGCGGACGAGGAAGAGGCGCCCGACATAGAGCGCCATCGTACGCGACGGGAAAAAGTGAAGCTGGTGCATTTAGGTCACGCGCTCCGCCGCGGGATTTTTGCGCTGAAACATCGTGAGCATTCCGCGGATCTTTTGCGCCGCCTTGGCCGCGACACGTTCGAGCGCGCCGATCGGCTGGCCGCCGGGGACATGTGCAACGGTATAATACATCCAGATCGCCAGCGCCGCGAAAAGGAGGAGGGGAACCCAGAGCGCGATCAGCGGGTCGATGGTGCCGCGTGCGCCAAGATCCTCGGCATATTGGTTGATCTTGTGCTGCGTCACCAGCAGCACGATCGACAGGAAGACGCCCAGCGACGAGGTCGATCTTTTTGGCGGGATAGCGAGCGCGATCGCCATCAGCGGGATCAGGAACATCGACATCACTTCGACGATGCGGAAATGGAAATTGGCGCGCGATTCGAGCCGCGTCTGTTCTGGCTGGCTCTGGTCTTTACCGGCGACGAACAGCTCGGGAATCGTCATTTCGCGATCGGCGCCGCCGCGGGTGCGGAACGCCTCGATCTTGGGCAGCGGGATCGGCAGATCGTGATTGTCGAAGGTCAGGACGCGGGGCACCGCAAATTTGGGCGATTCATGGATCAGGACTCCCTGCGAGAGGCGCAGGATGATCGTGTTCGGGTCGTCGGTCGCAAGGAACTGTCCGCGCGCCGCCGTCGCCGACACGCGCTGCCCATCCTTCTGCTCGCCGCGCACGAAAATGCCGCGCAGGCTGCGCCCGTCGTCGTAGCTTTCTTCGATCCTGAGCGTCATGCGGTCACCCAATTTGGTGAATTCGCCGACCTTGATCGAAGCGCCAAGCGCACCCGAACGCAGCTCGAACTGCAAGCCTTCATAAGCGTAGCGCGCCACCGGCTGGATGAAGCCGACGATCGCCAGATTGAGCGCGGCGAGCGCGATGGCATAGGCGTAGGGCACGCGCATCAACCGCCCGAAACTCATCCCCACACCCTTGAGCACGTCGAGTTCGCTCGATGTCGCAAGCCGCCGGAACGCAAGGAGAATTCCGAGCATCAGGCCGATAGGGATACCCAGCGAGAGATATTCGGGGATGAGGTTGGCGAGCATGCGCCAGACGACGCTGACCGGGCCGCCTTCGGTGGCGACGAAGTCGAACAGACGGAGCATCTTTTCCAGCACCAGCAGCATCGCCGACAGGACCAGCGTACCAAGCATGGGGAAAAAAATGAGCCGCGCGATATAGCGGTCGATGGCAGGCAGCTTATTCAATCTTTCGTCGCCCCATCACCATGTTTTGGCCGCAGTTGTTTCCGATATGCCGATTCAAGGGCGACAGGGACCCGTGTCGGCACGCGCTTCAGCGAATGCTGGCACGGCTATAGCCTCTGGAGGTTTTTAGGTCATGTCGAAATTTGTATCCGCGCTGCTTGGCGTTTCCGTGCTGGCTTTTGCCGCATCGGCGCAGGCGGAAGGTCGGGTCATCTCGAACGATCTGTCGAAGTGCAGAAGCGGTCCGTCGACGCTGGTCGAAATCAGCGGCGTCAAGGCGTCGTCCGGCAAGATTCGCGTGCAAAGCTATCGCGGCACGGCGGCCGACTGGCTTGAAAAGGGCCGCTGGCTCGCCCGTGTCGAAGTGCCGGCGCGCGCCGGAAAGATGACGGTCTGCGTGCCGCTGCCTGAAGCGGGCGTCTATGGCATTGCCGTGCGTCATGACGTCAATGGCAATGGCAAGACGGATCTGCGCTCGGACGGCGGCGGGATGTCGAACAATCCCAGCATCAACATCTTCAACCTCGGCAAGCCGAGTTACAAAAAGACGGCTTTTTCGGTGGGGGATGCGCCCAAGGCGATCTCCATCACGATGAAATATATGTAAAGATATGGCCAGCGTCGCGCTCCTTTCGAATCCACGATCGACAGGCAACCGTGCCCTGCTGCCGCGGGTTCGCGAATATTGCGCGGCGCACCCCGATATTTTTCATTATGAGGTCGAGGATGTCGACCAGATCGAAAAGGCCATTCGCACGATGGCGATGGTCGCTCCGCGCGTGGTCGTCATCAACGGCGGCGACGGAACGGTGCAGGCTGCGCTGACCGAAATTTACTCGGGCGGCCATTTCGGCGGATCGCCGCCGCCGGTAGCGGTGCTTCCCAATGGCAAGACCAATTTGATCGCGCTCGACCTCGGCGCCGAAGGGGATCCGATCAAGGCGCTGCAGCGCGTCGTCGATCTGGTCGAAAGCGGCCATCTGGAAGATCATGTGATCGAACGCCAGCTGATTTCGCTCGACAGTGGCGGCGAGGAACGCCCGGTGCTGGGCATGTTCCTCGGCGGCGCCTATCTCGCTGATGTGATGCTCTATTGCCGCAATCGCATCTATCCGCTGGGGCTGCCCAATGGCCTGTCGCACTTCCTTGCAGCGATCCTCGGCCTGTTCGCGATCATTTTCGGGATCGGCGGCGGGCGCCTGCCGCCCAAGCCCGAGCCGATGACGGTGTCGCTGATCCGCCAAGGCGAGTTCAAGGGCAAATTCTCGCTGTTGATCGTCACGACGCTCGAGAAATTGCTGCTGAGCATCCGCACCAGCGAGGCCTATGGAACGAACGGCAATATGAAACTGCTTGCGACCGACAGCAGCGTCGGCGCGCTGTTCCGCATGCTGGGCGCGACCTGGCGCGGAACGCTGGGGCAGAAACAGCTCAATGGCGTCCATTTCCAGCAAGGCGATGAAATCCGTATCGAAGGCGAACGGTCGAACGTGATCCTCGACGGCGAAATCTTCCAGGCGAAGAATGGCGCGCCGATCATCCTCACCTCGACGCAGCCGGTTCCCTTCCTGCGCCTCGCCGCCTGAGCCGTCCGTGGCTTCATTGATCGATCTCGTCCGCGACGAACTCGGGGTTCCCGTCGATCCGCGCGTCACTGCGATGGCGCAGGCGATCGCGGCGCAATATCCGGGCAGCGCGCGCGCGGTGCTATTTTACGGCAGTTGTCTGCGGATGAGCGAACTCGACGGGTTGATGCTCGATTTCTACCTGATCGTATCCAATTATAGCGATGCCTATCCCAGGCGCTGGATGGCGATCGCCAACCGGCTGATCCCGCCGAACGTCTTTCCATTCCAGCATGACGGGCTGATCGCCAAATATGCGGTGCTGAGCGAGGCTGACTTCGATCGGCTCAACAGCACCGAGACGCGGAACGTGTCGGTGTGGGCGCGCTTCGCGCAGCCGTCGCGGTTGGTCTGGGCGGTCGATGAAACCGCGCGCGACCGGGCGATCATGGCTGTGTCGCGCGCCGCGCCGACCTTGCTCGCGGCGGCGGGGATGGTCGCTGGCGAGGTGCCGCTCGACTGGTGGCGCCGCGCCTTCTCGCTGACCTATTCGGTCGAACTGCGCGCCGAACGGTCGGGCCGTGCGCAGTCGGTCGTCGATGCCGATGCCGTGCGCTACGAACGGTTCAGTGCGCCGGCGATCGCCGCGATCCCGGCGGGCGCGCAGGGTGGCGGCTGGACGCGCCGGCGCCTCGAGGGCAAATTTCTCAGCATCGCGCGGCTTGCGAAGGCCAGCCTGACTTATGCGGGCGGCATCGACTATCTCGCGTGGAAGATCAACCGGCATGCCGGAACGCGGATCGAGATCAAGCCCTGGCAGCGCCGCTGGCCGCTCGTCGCCGCGATCACGCTGGTGCCGCGGCTGATGAAGAGTGGTGCAATCCGTTAGGCATTTTTCAGCCGGAAAAGGGTGGCGGGTTCAACTCGCTAGCCGCTGCCCGCCGGGGCGGTGGTCGCCGCTCCGCCGGATTGCCTGGTCGAGCGCAGTCAGCGTGAAAGGTTTGCGCAGTACGTCATGGTCGCCAAAAGCGGCATCTTCGCTCGCGTCGCCGGCGTAGCCGGTCACGAACAGGACGGACAATTCGGGCCAGCGCTGCTTCAGCTGCGCGACCATTTCGGGCCCGGTCAGCTCGGGCATCAGCACGTCTGACAGGATCAGGTCGAAACCGCTCTGGCCCTTGGCAAGCCGGCCTTCGACGAGCGCCTCGGCCTCGAGCGGATTGCCGCAGGCGACCACCATATGGCCCAATTCGCTGACCGCGTCGACCGTTGCGGCGAGCACGCGGGCATCGTCCTCGACGACAAGGATGTTGAGTGCATCGGCGGGGGCGGCGGGCCGGGCAACCTCGCGGGACGAGGGTTCTGCCGCGACGGCAGGCCGTGCCGTGCAAAGGGGCAGCAGCATCGCGACGCTGGTGCCTTCGCCCTCGGTCGATGAAATCTGCACCTCCCCGCCCGACTGGCGGCAAAAGGCAAAGACCTGGCTCATGCCGAGTCCGGTGCCTTGGCCAGCGGGTTTGGTCGTGTAAAAAGGGTCGAAGACGCGTTCGAGCACTTCGGGCGACATGCCGCAACCGGTGTCGATCACCTGCACCGCAAGCGCCTTGTCCTCGCCGTCGTCGATCGTCCGGATCGTCAGCGAACCATGTCCGTTCATCGCATCGCGGGCATTGACCGCGAGATTCAGCAGCGCATTTTCGAACTGTTGCCGGTCGACCCAGCAGGCGAGCCCCGCGGCCTGAAGGTCGAGCGTCAGCGCGATCCGGTCGCCGATCGTCCGCTCGATCAGTTCGCCAAAGCTTGCGATACACTCGTCGACGATCGTCATTTCCGGGCGTGCGGGCTCGGACCGTGCGAAGGTCAGCAGCCGCCGCGTCAGGTCGGCGGCGCGATTGGCCCCGTCGAGCGCGTTGGCGAGGTGGCGCTGCGCCTTTTCGGGTTTGCCGGGGAGCCAGCGCTGCGCGAGCTCGAGCCCGCCGACGACGACTGCCAGCATATTGTTGAAGTCGTGCGCGATGCCGCCGGTCAACTGGCCGACGGCCTCCATTTTCTGCGCCTGGCGCAGCTGCGCTTCGGCCGCTTCGCGCTCGATCATCTCGCTGCGCAGCGCGTCGTTCGCATGCGCGAGCTCGGCGGTGCGCTCTTCGACCGCCGCGGCCAATTGCATCGCCCGGTCGCTTTCGAGCAGTTGTTCATTGCGTGCAAGACGGCGCTCGCCTTCGGTGCGGATCAGCGAGAAGGTCGCCCCGATCGCAATGACCGCCGCCGTTGCGCCGAGGAGCGAGAAAAGCAGGATCGCCTGATTGAGGCTGGCGCGATCGGCGGCCGTCAGGCGATTGCGCTCGCGCAGCAGCGCGCGTTCGTTGGCGATGATCTCGCTCAATATCTTGTCGATCCGGCCGAGCCCTTCGCCTTTGCCGGCGGCGTAAAATTTGGAGATGGCGGCGACCGTTTGGTTATAGTTGGCACTGAGCGCGGCATCGCCGAGCTGGGCGCCACGACTGTCCATCTCGCGCGTCAGCTGTTTGACCAGCGCCATCTGTTTCGGATTGTCGCGGACGTTGCGCTGCAACTGGCCGAGGAACTGCCGCGCGCGCCCCCATTGATATTCATAGATGCGCCCATCCTCTTTCTGCAGCCCCACCGCGAAACGGCCGAGCGCGGCCTCGGCGCGCGCGATCGCGGCATCGACCGAGCGGGTCTGCGAAATGACCTCCATACTCTGCGTCTGCCAGCCGAGCGAGCGGTCGTAATTGTCGTTGGCGCGTGACAGCAGAACGACGAGCGCCCCGACGATACCGGTCAGGATCGCGCCGAGGACGATCGTCGACCAGAAGCGGATACGCTCCCTCCGGCTTTCGTTTTCGCTGTCGATATCCCGCTCGAACACGCCCTACCCTTTACCGGACAAGCTTTACGCAGCAAAGCGTCGAAGCGTGCATGGCTTCAACTCGGCGCGAAAAGGAATCCGCTGGTCGGCACGCGGGCCCGGTTCAGCCGATAATCCCTGTGCGTTTGCCGGCGCGCTCGAAACGGTCGAGGATCTCGCTCACCTGCTCGCTCGAATGTTCGGCGCACAGCGAACATCGCAGCAGCGTCATGCCAGCGGGGGTTGCCGGCGGGCGGGCGAGGTTCACATAGAGACCTTCCTCAAGCAGCGCTTCCCACATCATCGCGCCGCGTTCGAGGTCGGGCATGATCACCGCGATGATCGCCGACTGCGGCTCGTCGGTGCCGAGCGTAAAGCCGAGGTTGCGCAGCCCCTTGTGCAGGTCTTTCGAATTTTCCCACAGATGCGCGCGCTTGTTCGACCCGTGCATCAGCTTGCGGATGCTCGTCGCGGCGGTGGCGACGACGCTGGGCGGCAGCGAGGCGGTGAACACATAGGGGCGGCAGACGAGCCGCATGATCTCGAACTTCGGATGGTTCGAGACACAGAAGCCGCCGACCGTTCCGACGCTCTTCGAAAAGGTGCCGATGATGAAGTCGACGTCGTCGATCACGCCCTGCGCCTCGGCGACGCCGCGGCCATGCTCGCCGATGAAGCCCATCGAATGCGCCTCGTCGACCAGCACCATTGCGCCATTTTCCTTGGAAATGCGGACCATTTCCTTGAGCGGCGCAACGTCGCCGAGCATCGAATAGACGCCCTCGAGCACGACGAGCTTGCCCGCCTCGGGCGGCAGGCGCTTGAGCCTTTTTTCGAGCGCTTCGACGTCGTTGTGGCGGAAGGCGACGATTTCGGCGTCGCCCATCTTGCACCCGTCATAGATTGAGGCGTGGCTGTCGATGTCGAGGATGACATAATCGCCCTTGCCCGCGATCGTCGAAATAATGCCCAGATTCGCCTGATAGCCGGTCGAAAACACCATGGCATGATCCATGGCGTAAAATTCCTTGAGCGCGTCCTCGCACACCTTGTGGCCCTGATAGGTGCCGTTGAGGACGCGGCTTCCGGTCGTGCCGCTGCCGAATTTGTCGAGCGCATCCTTGCCCGCGGCAACGACATCCTCGTCGAAGGTCATCCCCATATAATTATAGGTGCCGAGCAGGATCGTCTCGCGCCCGTTGCACATGGCGACGGTGGGCGAGAGCACTTTTTCCATCACGAGGCTGAACGGATCGGTGACGCCGGTGGCGAGCAGCGCTTCGCGCTGCTGGATCAGCGGGTCGAATTTGGAAAAGAGGTCGGTCATTTGGGTTCTTCCGCGCGCCCCGGCGAAAGCCGGGGTCCAGATAGATGGCACTATATATCGCATGGGCCCCGGCTTTCGCCTGGGCGCACAGTATCTCAGCCCTGCAGTTTCTCGACCGCAGCGACGAGCTGGCCGACATTCTCGATCTCGGCCTGCATGTTCATGCTGATGATGATATCGAACGTATCTTCGACCTCGGCGACGAAGTCCATGACCGTCAGGCTGTCCCATTCAAGGTCGCCGGCAAAGGTGGTTGCGTCGCTCAGTTCGACGCCTTTCTTGTTGAAAGGTTGGATCAGGCCGAAAATCTGGTCGCGAAGGGCGGTGCTCATGTGGTGCGTCCCATAGAGGAATGAAGTTGCGCGCGGGCATGCCGCGAAGGCTCCCGATTGGCAAGCGAATGCGGCGGGAACAGGGCAGCATCTTGCCGCTCGCGGGACTTCGTGGCATCGCTGTGGGGGGCGCTGACAGGGTATTGGGGCAGGGGCAGCTTGGCATGGACAGCGCAGAAAAGACGACATCGGCCGAGCGGGCGGCAACGGGCTTTCCTCCGAATGCGGTCCATCTCGTCCGCACGACGCAGCAGATCACGATGCAATTGTCGCAGATGGCCGACCAGAAGGCATCTATCCTGATGGGCGCGACCTTCGTGGTTTTCACGCTCGCGGTCGGGCAGGCGCGCTCGGGCGGCGGCGCCCTCTCGATGCCGCTGACGATTCTCGCGACCTTTTCCTTCCTGTCGGCGCTGCTCGCGGTCTCGGCGGTGCTGCCGCGCGTGGGAAAGGCGCCGCCGGTCGTGTACCGCGACGGAAAGGATCACAGCAACATCCTCTTCTTCGGCCGCTTTGCGCAGATGGACGAGGACGATTATATCGCTGCGGTCAAGGCACGCCTGCGCAGCGAGGAGGACATCTACGAAACAATGCTGCGCGACACCTATCAGAACGGGATCGTGCTCGCGCGGCGCAAATATCGCTATCTTGCCTATGCCTATCGCTTGTTCGTTGTCGGGCTGACGCTGACCTTCGTCGCCTTCGGGAGCGAGATGGCTCGGTTGTGGGGGTCGTGACGCAATAATCCTCCTTTTGGCTTAGCCATGGTGAGGCGCTGTTGCCATTCTGCCACCCCTCGCCAACAATCTTGTCCTGTTCCGCCGGCCACGCTTGAACAGACATACGCGCGCGCTTATCCGGGCCGGCTATGCTGCACCAGCCAGCCTCCGTCACCGCGCACCGTGCGCAGGGTTTTCGCGCCGAATTTCGCGCGACGCTGGCGCTTGCCTGGCCGCTGGTCCTGACCAACCTCACCATGTCGCTGATCGGAGCGACCGATGTCCTGATGGTCGGGTGGCTCGGGCCGACGCAGCTTGCCGCCGCGTCGCTCGGTTTCAACCTCGCGATGCTGCTCGGAATTTTCGGCATGGGGCTGGTGATGGGGGCATCGCCGCTGATGGCGAGCGAGATCGGGCGCCGCGCCAATTCGGTGCGCGATATCCGGCGCACCTTTCGCCAGACCTTGTGGCTCGTCGCGGTCGTTGCGGTGCCGATGCTGCTGATTCTCTGGAATACCGGCGCGATCTTGAATCTGCTCGGACAGGACCGGGTGCTCGCCACGCTCGCGCAGGAATATGTGCGCGCCTATATGTGGTCGATCCCGCTGTTCCTCGCGACCCTGGCGTTCCGAAATTTCCTCGCCGCGCTCGAGCGGCCGATGTGGTCGCTTGTCGTCGGCGTGGTCGGCGTCGCGGGCAACATCCTGTTCAACTACACGCTGATTTTCGGCAAGTTCGGCATGCCCGCGCTCGGTCTCGTCGGCGCGGGGGTGGGCAGCGTGCTGACCAATATGGTCATGCTGCTGCTGATGGTCGGCGTCGTCTATCGCGACCGGCGGTTCCGCCGGTACCATTTGCTCGGTCGCTGGTGGCGCAGCGACTGGCCGCGATTTTTCCAGATGACGCGCATCGGCACCCCGATCGCGATCAGCCATGCGTTCGAGGCGGGCGTTTTCTCGGCCGCCGTCATGCTGATGGGCTGGATTTCGACCGCGGCGGTCGCGGCGCACGCGGTCGCGCTGCAACTGGCTTCGCTTACCTTCATGGTGCCGATGGGGCTGGCGCAGGCGGCCACGGTGCGCGTCGGTATCGGCTATGGCCGGGCCGATGCCGATCATATCCGGCTCGCCGGCTGGACCAGCTTTGCGATGGGCACGGGCTTTATGGCGGTGATGGCGCTTATCATGCTCGCGATCCCGGGAACGCTCGCCGGTTTTTTCATCGACCGCACCAATGCCGCGAACGCCGAAGTCGCCGAGCTTGCGGTCAGCTTCCTGATCATCGCGGCGCTGTTCCAGATTGCCGACGGCGCGCAGGTCGTGGGGCAGGGGATGCTGCGCGGCCTGCACGACACATTCGTCCCGATGCTGTTCGCACTGTTCGGTTATTGGGTAATCGGCATCGGTGTCGGCGCGTGGCTGGCGTTCGAGCGCGACTGGGGCGGCGTCGGCATCTGGACCGGCCTTGCCACGGGGCTCGGCATCGTAGCGGTGCTGATGCTCGCGCGCTGGATGCAGCGCGAACGGCTGGGATTGCTCGGCGCGGCGACGCCGTTGTACACGGCAGTCACGCGCCCCATCTGAAGGCCGTCGGGAGCGCCCAAAAATTTCGCGCGCCTGTCTTGACGCTGTCATGCCCTCGACCCATATGCCTGCCTGTTAGCACTCGCGCCCTGTGAGTGCTAAGCGACATCCATTGCACTATTGGAGGGATATCCATGCAATTTCGTCCGCTGCACGACCGCGTGCTCGTCCGCCGTATCGAAGCCGAAGAAAAGACGGCCGGCGGCATCATCATCCCCGACACCGCCAAGGAAAAACCGCAGGAAGGCGAAGTCGTCTCGGTCGGTTCGGGTACCCGCGCCGACGACGGCAAGGTCACGCCGCTCGACGTCAAGGCGGGCGACCGCATCCTGTTCGGCAAGTGGTCGGGCACCGAGGTCAAGGTCGACGGCGAAGAGCTGTTGATCATGAAGGAATCGGACATCCTCGGCGTCATCGCCTGAGCGATTTCATCGAATCGAGAGTGAAGTTGCGCAGTTTTCTGCGCCTTTGAAAGGAACAAGCACATGGCTGCTAAAGACGTCAAATTCTCGCGCGACGCACGCGAACGCATCCTGAAGGGTGTCGACACCCTCGCCGACGCGGTGAAGGTGACCCTCGGTCCCAAGGGCCGCAACGTCGTGATCGACAAGAGCTTCGGCGCGCCCCGCATCACCAAGGACGGCGTCACCGTCGCCAAGGAAATCGAACTCAAGGACAAGTTCGAAAACATGGGCGCGCAGATGCTGCGCGAAGTCGCCAGCAAGGCGAACGACAAGGCCGGCGACGGCACCACCACCGCGACGGTGCTCGCCCAGGCGATCGTGCGCGAAGGCATGAAGTCGGTTGCCGCCGGCATGAACCCGATGGACCTGAAGCGCGGTATCGACCTTGCGGTTAACAAGGTTGTCGAAACGATCAAGGCGCAGTCGAAGCCCGTTTCGGGCAACGCTGAGATCGCCCAGGTCGGCATCATCTCGGCCAATGGCGACACCGAAGTCGGCGAAAAGATCGCCGAAGCGATGGAAAAGGTCGGCAAGGAAGGCGTGATCACCGTCGAGGAAGCCAAGGGCCTCGATTTCGAGCTCGACGTTGTCGAGGGCATGCAGTTCGACCGTGGTTACCTGTCGCCCTACTTCATCACCAACCCCGAAAAGATGCTCGTCGAGCTTTCGGATCCGTACATCCTGATCTTCGAAAAGAAGCTGTCGAACCTCCAGTCGATGCTGCCGATCCTCGAAGCCGTGGTGCAGTCGGGCCGTCCGCTCCTCATCATCGCCGAGGACATCGAAGGTGAAGCGCTTGCGACCCTCGTCGTCAACCGCCTGCGCGGCGGCCTGAAGGTTGCTGCGGTCAAGGCACCGGGCTTCGGTGATCGCCGCAAGGCGATGCTGCAGGACATCGCGATCCTGACCAAGGGCGAAATGATCAGCGAGGACCTGGGCATCAAGCTTGAATCGGTCACGCTGAACATGCTCGGCCAGGCGAAGCGCGTCACGATCGACAAGGACAACACCACCATCGTCGATGGTGCTGGCGACCATGACGCGATCAAGGGCCGCGTCGAACAGATCCGTGCGCAGATCGAAACGACGACCAGCGACTATGACAAGGAAAAGCTGCAGGAACGTCTGGCGAAGCTCGCCGGCGGTGTTGCGGTCATCAAGGTTGGCGGCGCTTCGGAAGTCGAAGTGAAGGAACGCAAGGACCGCGTCGACGACGCGCTCCACGCGACCCGCGCTGCGGTCGAAGAAGGCATCGTCCCCGGTGGTGGCACGGCGCTTCTCTATGCGACCAAGGCTCTGGCCGGCATGTCGGGCGTCAATGAAGACCAGACCCGCGGCATCGACATCATCCGTCGCGCGCTGCAGGCTCCGGTTCGTCAGATCGCCGAAAACGCCGGCTTCGACGGCGGTGTCGTCGCGGGCAAGCTGTTCGACCAGAACGACAGCAATTTCGGCTTCAACGCCTCGACCGACGTCTATGAAGACCTGGTCAAGGCGGGGGTCATCGACCCGACGAAGGTCGTCCGCACCGCGTTGCAGGATGCCGCCTCGGTTGCCGGTCTGCTGATCACCACTGAAGCCGGCATCGCCGAAACGCCCGAAGACAAGCCCGCCATGCCCATGGGCGGCGGCGGCATGGGCGGCATGGGCGGCATGGATTTCTAAGTCCAAACCGCTCGGCGCACAGCCGACGAAAAGAGGGCCGGGGGAGCAATCCCCCGGCCCTTTGCTTTTTCGGATCAAGTCCGACATGACGAAATTGGCGCGACGGGACATTGCCAGTTCAGACGATGCCACCTAGCTAGGGCGGCGATGGTCTTCGTCCTTGCCCTCGCGCTGCTCCCTGATCCGGCAGCGGCCACCGCGCCGCCGTCGGTCGAACGCTGCGGCTACCAGATCGTCCAATCCTTTCCGCATGATACCTCGTCCTTCACCCAAGGCCTCTTCTGGCACGATGGGCATCTCTACGAAGCGACAGGCCAGTACGGCCGGTCACGCGTCGCGCGACTCGACCTCCAGACCGGCCAGGCGCTGGCGGAAACCCCGCTGCCGTCAGACCAGTTCGGCGAAGGCATCACCCGCTGGGGCGACCAGATCATCGGCGTGACCTGGCACGGCGGCGTCGGGCATCGTTGGCGCATCAAGGATCTGAAACCCACGGGCACCTTCCGCTATGACGGCGAAGGGTGGGGGGTGACGATGGTCGGCGACGACCTGGTGCTCAGCGACGGCACGCCTGCGCTCCGCTTCTTCGATCCCGCGACGATGGCGGAGCGGCGGCGCGTGACGGTGCGCCTCGCCGGGCGGCCCGTCGCTCGGATCAACGAGCTGGAGACGATCGACGGTCAGATCTGGGCGAACGTCTGGATGACCGACTTCATTGTCCGCATCGATCCGGCCAACGGTAACGTCGTCTCGCTCGTCGATCTCACGACGCTCAAGGCCGATGCAGGCGCGACCGATCCCGACAGCGTGCTCAACGGAATCGCGTGGGACGCGAAGGGAAAGCGCCTGTTCGTGACGGGCAAGAACTGGCCCAAGCTCTACGAGATCGCGCTTTCCGGTTGCGTTTAGGGCTTTAGCGCCGTCTCCATCCGTGTCGCCGCGGCGTCATAGACGCGCGCTTTCAGCCCGTCGGTCACCGCCGCTGGCGCGCAGTCGGGGTGGCCTCCGGCGAAAGGCGGAGCGGGGTCATATTCGATTGCAAGCTGGATCGCCTGGGCGACCGCGTCGCCCTTGATCCGCGCGATCAGCGTCAGCGCGAAGTCAAGCCCGGAGGTTACCCCGCCGCTGGTCACGACAGGACCATCCTCGACGATCCGGGCGGGTTGAAATTCAGCCCCGACTAGCGGCAGCAGATGGGTGTAGGCCCAATGCGTCGTCGCGCGCCGACCCGCGAGCAGCCCGGCGCGGCCGAGCAGGAAGGCGCCGGTGCATACGCTCGTCACCCACTCGGCGCCTGCGGCCTGCCGCGCGATGAAATCGATCGTCGCGGCATCGCCGAGCGCTTCGGTCACGCCGTGGCCGCCAGGGATGCAAAGAATGTCCGCCTGCGGCGCGGTCGCGAAATCATGCGTCGGAACGATGGAAAAGCCGCTGTCGGTGGCGATGGGGTCGAGGCTCGCGGCGACGCCCGCCAAGGCTGCGCCGGGCATACGGCACAGCGCCTGCGCCGGCGCAGTGAAATCGAGCTGGGTGATGCCCCGAAAGAGCAGGAAGACGATGTTGGTCGCGGGTGCGTCGCGCATGGATGGTCCCTCACATTCTTGGCGGATCACCCAGGCGCGCGGCTTCATCGATCGGCGATCGGTCCCGCTTCCCGGTGGGACTCCACCTTCAGCGCCAGTTGCGGGACCCCGGCAACCTATTCGCATCGGCGCCGCAAGAAAAGGCTATTCGGCGGCGCCCTTTTTTGGGCTCGCGTCGTCGGCGGCGGGCGCGCCGGCGCGGCTTTCGAGCATTTCGGCGGCATCGTCGAGCGCCTTCGCCTCGCTGACCGTCACGCCGCCCGGGCCGGGTTCATTGTCGGTGCGGCTGCATCCTCCTGCCAACAGGGCCAGGATCGCGACCGCTCGCCACATTTTCTGCATCATGTGCTCCCATGAAAAAGGGCTCCATCCTCGCCGGATGGAGCCCCCCTATCAGCCCGAAGGCGTGCCGACGACTTATTGTTTGTCGTTGGCTTCGGCCTTCGCCGTTTCTTCGGCGATCTTGTCGCCGGCTTCGGCGGCAGCGTCACCGGCGGCGTTCACCGTGCCTTCGACGGCGTTGCCGGCGTCCTGGGCAGCGTCGGCGGTCGCGTCGGCTGCACCAGCGGCGGCATCGGCAGCGTTATCGCCCGCGGCGGCGGCGTCATCGGCGGCCGAAGAGGCGGTGTCGGCAGCGGCGTCCTGCGTCTTTTCCGAGCAGGCGGTGAGGCTGAAGGCCGCAGCGGCCATCGAGGCGAGGATGATCTTGCGCATGGGTAAGTCCTTTCGAATATAATGGCCGGCGACCGGCCATTGGTGCCGAGAATTAACGACGTAACAGGGGCTTGGCAACCGCGCCGCAAAATCGGCGTGCCAAAAGGGAAAAGGGGAGGCACCGGCGAACCGGTGACTCCCCTTTTTTTCGCGATTCTCCGGTCACAAGACCGGAAAAGCGCTTACTTCTTGGCTTCTTCCAGCGCGCCCTTGGCAGCGTCGGCAGCTTCCTTGGCAGCGCCGGCTGCTTCGGTGGCCTTGTCAGCGGCCGTGGCAGCGTCGCCAGCGGCGGCGGCATCGCCGGCGGCATCAGCGGCGCCAGCGGCTTCGCCGGCCGCAGCGGCCGAGGCGTCGGCCGCGCCGGCGGCTGCTTCCATCGCGCCGTCGGCAGCGCCCTCGACGGTCGCAGCCGTGTCTTCGGTGGTCGCTGCGGCGTCGTCGGCAGCCTTCTCGCCGCAGGCGGCGAGGCCCAGCGAAGCGGCAAGGACGAGCGACAGAGTGATCGATTTCTTCATATTGGGAATACCCCTCTCGGTTTGAACTGATGGACCGGCGCAGGAACGGATCGATCCCGGATTTTGCCAATCGCTCGCAGAATTACCCCCTCGGCAAATGGGGTGCAACGCCCTTTTTTCCAACAGCGCGGGCGTTTTGTTCCGATTCCTTCCAGGCCGGTTCGCGCGCCGCGGAAAATTGTGCCGCACCGCTTGGTTGACCAGATATAAAGAAAGCTTTATATGTTACCCGGTGAGCGAGCTGATCGACATTTTCCGAGCCTTGGCGGACCCGACGCGATTGCGAGTCGTGGCGCTTTTGCGCGAAATGGAGCTGGCGATCGGCGAATTGGCGGTAGTGCTCGATCAAAGTCAGCCGCGCGTTTCGCGCCATGTTCGCATTCTGGTTGAGGCCGGAATTGTCGAGCGCCGGCGCGAAGGTAGCTGGGTTTTCCTGCGGATCGCGGCCGGCGGGCCTATCGCCGAAATTATCGGGCAGGCCGAAAAATGGCCTTTTTCGGCGCGGGAAGCCCGCGTCATTGCGTATGACGCGCGGCGGCTGGCCGCGGTCCGGGGAGAGCGCGCCGCCGCTGCCGCGCGATATTTTGCCGACCATGCTGCCGAATGGGACGCCATCCGGTCGCGCCATATCGCCGAGAGCGAGGTCGAGGCCGCGATGCTGGCGATGATGCACAATCGCCGGCTGGGGCATTTGCTCGACATTGGTACTGGCACGGGCCGGATGGCGGAAATTTTCGCGCCGACCGCCCGGCGGATCACGGCGCTCGACCGCAGCCCGGAAATGCTCCGTATCGCGCGCACTAAACTCGAAGGACAGCCGCTACCGATCGATCTGCTGCAGGGTGATTTCCTCAACCTGCCGATGGCCGACGCCAGCATCGACAGCATTGTGATCCATCAGGCGCTCCATTTCGCGCACGAGCCGGACCGGGTGATCGCCGAAGCGGGCCGGGTACTTCGCGGCGGCGGTCATTTGCTGATCGTCGATTTCGCACCGCATGAGGACGAAGCGTTGCGCACCCTTGCGGCGCATGCGCGTCTCGGCTTCTCTGATGCGCAGATCCGCGGCTGGTTCGCATCGGCAGGGCTGTTGCTCGAAACGACACAGACGCTCGAAGGCGGCGAGCTTGCCGTGAAGCTCTGGCTCGGTCGCCGCCGCAGCGATGAAGATCAATCCCCCGTCGCGGGCGACGGGCAAAGCAAAAGGCTTGCCGCATGACCTCGAATCTCAATTCGCTGGCGGAGGCGCGCCGCGCCGCGGCGTCGCCGCTCTTCGCCGATCTCGAAGGCGACATTGGCGTCAGCTTTGAATTTTTTCCGCCCAAGACGGAAAAGATGGAGGCTCAGCTGTGGGACACTTTCCGTGCTCTCGAGCCGCTCGGTCCGCGCTTCGTTTCGGTAACCTATGGCGCCGGCGGATCGACGCGCGAACGCACCCATGCGACCGTCGCGCGCATCGCGGCCGAAAGCCATGTGGCCCCCGCCGCGCACCTGACCTGCGTTGAGGCGTCGCGTGAGGAAATTGACGAGGTTGCGCGCGCTTATTGGGAGGCGGGGGTGCGGCATATCGTCGCGCTGCGCGGCGATGTTCCGGGCGGCGCGCCCTATCGTCCGCACCCGGACGGCTATGCCAATGCGATCGAACTCGTCGCGGGACTGAAAGCGATCGCGCCGTTCGACATTTCGGTCGCCGCCTATCCGGAAGTCCACCCCGACGCCGATTGTCCGCAGGCCGATCTCGATAATCTGAAGCGAAAGATGGATGCGGGCGCGACCCGCGCGATCACCCAATTCTTCTTTTCGCCCGACTCCTTTTTGCGCTTTCGCGATGCGGCGGCGGCGGCGGGCATCGACGCGCCGATCATTCCCGGCATCTTGCCCGTGTCGAACGTGTCGCAGACGCGGCGCATGGCCGACATGTGCGGAACGCAGATTCCGGGGTGGATGGCGTCGCTCTTCGACGGGCTCGATGACCATCCCGGCGCGCGTCAACTGGTTGCGGCGACGATCGCGGCCGAAATGTGCCGCCGTCTTTATGCGGGCGGGGTGCGCGATTTCCATTTCTACACGCTCAACCGGGCCGAACTCAGCTACGCCATTTGCCATTTGCTGGGCCTCCGCCCGGCGGCGGCCCCAGCGACGGAGAAAGCCGCATGACCACCAACGCCCGCGAAGAACTGCTTTTGGCGGCAAAGGACCGCACCCTCCTGACCGACGGCGGCTGGGGCACCCAGATTCAGCTCCGCAAGCTGGGGGAGGCGGATTATGCCGGCGATCTCGGTCTCGGCCACGATCAAAAGGGCAATAATGACATATTGGCGCTGACGCGGCAGGATGTCGTGACCGCGATCGGCGAAGCCTATCTGGCGGCGGGGTCGGACATTGTTTCGACCAATACATTCAGCGCCAACCGGATCAGCCAGGCCGATTATGGTGCGGAGGCGCTCGTCGCCGACATCAACCATCATAGTGCGCGGCTTGGGCGGCAGGCCGCCGACAAGTTCGAGGCGCAGGACGGTCGCCGCCGGTTCGTGGCGGGCGCGGTCGGACCGACGAACAAGACGCTTTCGCTGTCGCCCGACGTTAACAATCCCGGTTTTCGCGAGATTGATTTCGACGAGTTGAAGGATGTCTATCTCGAACAGGTTGTCGCGCTGGCCCAGGGCGGCGCCGATTTCATCCTGATCGAAACGATTTTCGACACGCTCAACGCCAAGGCGGGGATCGCCGCGACATTGGAGGCGGAGGCGAAGGTCGGGCGCGAACTCCCGCTGATGATTTCGATGACGCTCACCGACCTGTCGGGCCGCAACCTGTCGGGCCATACGGTGGAGGCGTTCTGGTATGCGGTCCGTCATGCGCGCCCGCTGACGATCGGACTCAACTGTTCCTTCGGCGCGGCGCAGTTGCGCCCGCATGTCCGCGTCCTGTCCGATCTCGCCGATACGCTGGTGATGGTTTATCCCAATGCCGGCCTGCCCAACGAACTGGGCGAATATGATGAATTGCCGGAAACGACCGCCGCGCTGGTCCGCGAATGGGCCGAACATGGACAGGTCAATATTCTGGGCGGCTGTTGCGGTTCGACTCCCGCGCATATTGCCGCGATGGCAAAGGCGGTGGCGGGATTGCCCGCGCGGCAGCTTCCCGACGTTCCGGTGCGGACCCGGCTCGCCGGGCTCGAACCCTTCACCATGGCGGCCTGATCCATGGCGGACATCGCCGAATGGACCGTCCGGGAGGCCGGAGCGGACGACGCGCCGGCGCTCGCGCTGATCGGCGCCGCGACCTTCCTCGAAACTTTCGCGGCTATTCTCGACGGCGATGCGATCGTGGCTCATTGCGCCACGCAGCATCGGGACGCGGCTTATCGCGCCTGTCTGGCCGACGGCGGCCGCGCTTGGATTGCAGAGGCGCAGCCGGGGGGCGCCCCGGTGGGATATGCGCTTCTCGCCAAGCCCGATCTCGATGCCGCCCGCGATGGCGACATCGAATTGAAACGCATCTATTCGCTGTCGCGCTTTCACGGCAGCGGGCTCGGCGCGGCGCTGATGAGGCAGGCGCTCGACGGCGCAAGCGGTTATAACCGCCTGCTACTCGGCGTTTATGTGCGCAACGACCGTGCCATCGCCTTCTACCGCAAACAGGGGTTTGTCGATCTGGCGACCCGCCGCTTCAACGTCGGCGGCAAATTTTATGACGACCTCGTCCTCGCCCGCCCGCTCGCCGCTTGATATTCATGTTCAGGATTTTTCGATGACCACCGCCGCCTCTGCCAATTTCGTCAACATCGGGGAGCGCACCAACGTCACCGGGTCGGCGGCCTTCAAGAAACTGATCCTCGCTGACGATTATGCGGCGGCGGTCGAGGTCGCGCGCCAGCAGGTCGAAAATGGCGCGCAGGTCATCGACGTCAATATGGACGAAGGGCTGCTCGACGCCGAATATGCGATGACGACCTTTTTGAAGCTGATCGCCGCCGAACCCGATATCGCGCGGGTGCCGGTCATGATCGACAGCTCGAAATGGGATGTGATCGAGGCGGGGCTGAAATGCGTGCCCGGTAAGCCGATCGTCAATTCGATCAGCATGAAGGAGGGGGAGGAGCCCTTCCTCGTCCACGCCCGCAAATGCATGGCCTATGGCGCCGCGGTCGTCGTGATGGCGTTCGACGAGGTCGGGCAGGCCGACACGAAGGAGCGCAAGATCGAGATTTGCGAGCGCGCCTACAAGCTGCTCATGACCATCGGCTTCCCGCCCGAGGACATCATCTTCGACCCCAATATCTTCGCGGTCGCCACCGGCCTCGAAGAGCATGACAATTATGCGGTCGATTTTATCGAGGCGGTGAAGGAAATCCGCGTCCGCTGCCCGCACGTGCATTTTTCGGGCGGACTGTCGAACCTGTCGTTCGGGTTCCGCGGCAACGAGACGGTGCGCCGCGCGATGCACAGCGTCTTCCTTTATCATGCGATCCCCGCCGGGCTCGACATGGCGATCGTCAATGCCGGCCAGCTCGACGTTTACGACACCATCGACCCCGAACTGCGCAATGCGTGCGAGGATGTCATCCTCAACCGCAAGATGGAGGGGGAGGCGGAATCGCCCACCGAACGGCTGATCGCCCTCGCCGAGCGCTATAAGGGCAGCAATCCGGCGCAGGAAAAGGCGGCCGAGGAATGGCGCGGCTGGCCGGTTGAAAGGCGGCTTGAACACGCGTTGGTCAAGGGCATCGACGCGCATGTCGTCGACGATACCGAGGAAATGCGCCTGTTGATGCCGCGCCCGATCGAGGTGATCGAAGGCCCGTTGATGGACGGGATGAATGTCGTCGGCGATCTGTTCGGGTCGGGAAAAATGTTCCTGCCGCAAGTCGTCAAATCGGCGCGCGTGATGAAAAAGGCGGTCGCGCACCTGCTGCCCTTCATCGAAGCCGCGAAGGAGCCGGGCGCGAAGGGCAAGGGCAAGGTCGTGATGGCGACCGTGAAGGGCGACGTTCACGACATCGGCAAGAATATCGTCGGCGTCGTGCTCCAATGCAACGGCTTCGAAATCGTCGATCTGGGCGTCATGGTGCCCTGGTCGAAGATCCTCGAAGCGGCGAATGAAAATGACGCCGACATGATCGGCCTGTCGGGCCTCATCACCCCCTCGCTCGACGAGATGGTGACGGTGGCCGAGGAAATGCAGCGCGCCGGGATGACGATGCCGCTGCTGATCGGCGGCGCGACGACATCGAAAGTGCATACCGCGCTCCGCATCGACCCGGTCTATACGGGGCCGGTGCTCCACGTCCTCGACGCCAGCCGCGCGGTGGGGGTCGCGACCGCGCTTGTCAGCGACACCGGGCGCGACGCCTATGTTCAGGGGTATAAGGATGATTATGCCCACGTCCGCGACGTTCGCGCCGGGAAGGGGCAGAGCGTGCTCCACACGCTCGAAGAAGCGCGCGCCAATTATTACGATGCCTATTTGAGCGACAAGCCCGCGCCGCCATTGCAGCCCGGACTCCACCGTTTCGACGACTGGTCGCTCGAAGACCTGCGCGAGTGCATCGACTGGACGCCCTTCTTCCGGGCGTGGGAGCTTCACGGCACTTATCCCTCGATCCTCGACGACGAGGTAGTCGGCGAGACGGCGGTGGCGCTCAAGGCCGACGCCGAAGCGATGCTCGACCGGATCATCGCGGAAAAATGGCTGACCGCGCGCGGCGTCTGCGCCTTCTGGCCCTGCGCGCGGCACGGCGACGATGTCGTCATCCATCTCGCCGACGAGGAACGCCATGTCACACTCTCCTTCCTGCGCCAGCAAATCAAGAAGAGCCGTGATCGCGCCAATATGTGCCTCGCCGATTTCATCGACCCCGCGGGTGACTGGATTGGCGGCTTCGCGGTCGGCATCCACGGCATCGAACCGCATTCGGAGCGCTTCCGAGCCGACAAGGACGATTATTCGGACATATTGCTGAAGGCGCTCGCCGACCGTTTCGCCGAGGCTTTCGCCGAACGGCTGCACCAGCATGTCCGCACGACGCTCTGGGGCTATGCGCCGGGCGAACAGCTGACCAACGAGGCGCTGATCAAGGAGGAATATCGCGGCATCCGCCCGGCGCCGGGCTATCCGGCTTGCCCCGACCACAGTCTGAAGCCGATCCTGTTCGACCTTTTACGGGCCGATGAGAATGCCGGGCTGGTGCTCACCGAAAACTTTGCGATGTTGCCCACTGCGGCGGTCAGCGGTTTCTATTTCGGCCATCCCGAAAGCCAGTATTTCGGGGTGGCGCGGATCGGTAGCGACCAGCTCGAAGATTATGCGGCGCGGCGCGGGGTCGATCTCGAAACCGCGACGCGCTGGTTGCGCCCGAACCTCGACTAGCCCTTTGCATGAGCGCCCATGCAGAAACAATCGCCGAAACGGGGCCGGCGCCCTGGCTGAGCATCCTCGTGCCCGTTTACGATGTCGCTCCTTTTGTCGGCGAATGCCTTCATTCGATATGTGCGCAACTCGACGGTCGGCCCGACGTCGAAATAATTCTGCTCGACGACCGGTCGACCGATGGATCGGCCGAAATTTGCGAGGCGTTCATCGCTGCCAGCCATGCCGACATCCGGCTGCTGCGCCATGCGCAAAATAGCGGACCGAGCGCCGCCCGCAATACGATGCTGGATGTCGCCCGCGGTGTTTTCAGTCGCGCGAGTTCGTCAAGATCGCGAAGCGCTTGGTGCGCGGGCGCAAAACGTCGTGGGCCCAATTGCGAATAGGTGTCGGGCGATACAGGGCGGCCATGGAAGCGCATTCGCCGCTGCCCTTTTCCACCATCGCACGGCAATATCTGGTGCGCGGACATATTGGACGCGCCGCCGCGCTCGGTCTCGCGCTGGCGCTTGCGGCGCCGGAACGGCCCTAACTTTTCGGTGGCGTGCTGTCCGATAACGGGACGGTGCGCCGGTTAACCGCCTTCGCAAACGACTGGGGCCACAAATGCCGCTATATGGCGGCGCATGGTACAGACTATTTTCCGTCGGCCGATGCTGCCGCTGCTCGTCCTTCCGCTGTTGCTCGCGCCGGTTCCGGTGCCGGCGCAATCGGGCGGCGCGCCCTATGTCGTCGTCGAATCGGGGCGGAGCTTCGGGCGGCTTCAGGACGCGGTCGATGCGATCGGCGAAGGCGAGGGAACAATCCGCATCGCCCCCGGCTACCACCGCGATTGCGCGGTACAGACGGTTGGACGCATCGCATTCGTCGCGGCGGAGCCCGGCCGGGCGATCTTCGAAGGTGTGACGTGCGAAGGCAAGGCGGCGCTGGTGCTCCGCGGGGCTGGCGCTAGAGTCGACGGGCTGGTGTTCCAGAATATGCGCGTGCCCGACGGTAACGGTGCCGGTATCCGCCTCGAAAAGAGCGATCTCGCGGTCGTCAACAGCCTGTTCCGCAACAGCGAGGAAGGCATATTGACCGCCGACGACCCCGAAGCGACGCTGACCATCGATCGTTCGACCTTTTCGCGTCTCGGGCGCTGCGACCGCGGCCTCAGCTGCGCGCACAGCGTCTATACCGGGATTTACGGTCGCCTCGTCGTGACCCGCACCCGCTTCGAGAAGGGCAACGGCGGCCATTATCTCAAAACGCGTGCAATTCGGGTCGATATCGACGACAACAGCTTCGACGACACGCAAGGAAAGGCGACCAACTACATGATCGACCTGTCCTCGGGCTCGGTCGGGCGCATTGCGAACAATCTGCTGGTGCAGGGGCGAGACAAGGAAAATTATTCGGCTTTTATCGCCGTCGCGGCTGAAGAGCGCAAAAACCCGTCGCGTGGCCTCGTCATCGAGGGCAATCGGGCGAGCCTGCCCGCGGGCATCGACCGCCGGTCGGTGTTCGTCGCCGACTGGAGCGGCGAGGCGCTGGCGATCGGGACGAACGAACTGGGCGCGGGGCTGGCCAAGTTCGAGAAGCGGTAACGAGGTTCGTTTACGCCTCGCCGCGCGTTTCGATGAGCGATGCGGCGAGCGCCTCCGTTGGGGATTTGCCGCCCCACAGCACGAACTGGAATACCGGGTAAAAGCGTTCGCACTCGTCGATCGCGCTTTCGACGAACGTCTCGGTGAGGTCGAGCGATAGCGACGCGTCGGCGCCGACCAGCATGCCGTGACGGAACAGGATCGTCCCGCTGTTCGACCAGAGTTCGAAATGGCCGAGCCATAATTGTTCGTTGATGAGCGCGAGCGCTTCGTGCGCAACCGCGCGCTTGTCCTCGACGACGCGGATGTCGGGAAAGGCGAGGAGCTGGATCACCCCGTCCTCGGCGCGCCACACCGCGCGCAATTCATAAGTCGTCCAGCTGCCTTGCGCGGTGGCGACGATCTCGTCCTCGCCGACCATTTCGTGCGGCCAGTCGTGTGCGGCGAAATAGGACGCCAGCATTTCCATCGGCGCGGCCTCTTGGCCGTCTTCGTCGTCGTAAATATCGTCACTCATGGCCGCGCCTTAGCCCGGATGGCCGGCAGACGCGAGTCCGCGGCCCGTGCCGCCCGGGGAATAATCTGTGCACAAGGCGGCCAGGGCGCGCGGCGTTTCAGGCCTTGGGCTTGCGCGGCGCAGCTTTGGGTGCGGCTTGCGCGGCCGGTTTGGCGGCGGGCCTTGTTGCAGCTTTCGGTGTCGCTGCGGGGTTCGCCGCACCTTCGAGCTTGTCGAGGCGCGCTTTCAGCGCTTCGGCTTCGGCGCGCGCGGTGGCGGCCATCTGCTTCACCGCCTCGAATTCTTCGCGGCTGACGAAATCCATGCGTCCCACAAATTCCTTCGCACGGTCGCGCATCGCGGCTTCGGCTTCGCGGCCGGCGCCCGCGACGGTTCCGGCAATGCCGTTCACCATCTTGGCGAGGTCGTCGAAAAAGCGGTTTTCGCTCTGCATTTTTGATATTCCTTCGTCGGGGCTGCCCCCTTGCCTTTACCTTATTTGGGTGCTGGCGGCGGCGGGGACAAGGGTTTCGGCGTCGGGATTGCGCTGATCGATCTGGAAATTGAGGATCGCGGCAAAGCTCAGCCACGCCATATAGGGGACGAGCAGCCACGCCGCCGCCTTTCGGATCGGCGCAAAGGCAAAGGCAGTTGCGATCGTCACCATCAGGATGAAAATGATGAGATAGAGCGCGGTCGTCACCTGATGCTGGCCGAAGAAGAGCGGTGACCAGGCGAAATTGGCGATCAACTGGACGAAAAAGAGCAGGAGCGCAAAGCCACGACCCTTCGCGCCGCGCGCGTGCAGGATCATCGCGAGCGACAGGCCCAGCATGACGTAGAGGATCGGCCAGACGGTGCCGAACACCCAGCCCGGCGGCGTGATAGGCGGCAGGTCGAGCGCGGCGAACCAGCGATTTCCGTAGCCACTGTTCGACAAGAGGCCCATCAGGCTGCCGACCAGCACGATCGCGGGCACGGTAACGAGCGCCCAACGTAGATAGGACATCCGAAGCTGGCCTGGCGTTGCGATTTCGGTCATGTCCGCATTATCCCCCACACGCGAATCCGTTGCATGGTGTCGCGATTGTGCGGCGCAGCGTCAAGCCGCTCGCTTGCGTCCGGCGATCAGAAATTCGACATTTCCCTCGGGCCCGGTGATCGGGCTTGCGACCAGATCGATCACGTCCCATCCTTCGGCGGTCAGCCAATCGCGCACTTCGGCGCAGACGCGCGCGTGCACGGCGGCGTCGCGCACCACGCCCTTCTTGCCCACCTCATGACGATCGGCCTCGAATTGCGGCTTGATCAGCGCGACGATCCGCGCGCCCGCTTTCGCGAAGCCCATCGGCACCGGCAGTACCTTGGAGAGCGCAATGAAGCTGGCGTCGCATACGATCAGGTCGACGGCCTCGGGGATGTGGCCGGGGGTCAGGATACGCGCACTCGTTTGCTCATGGACGATGACGCGCTCGTCCTGGCGCAGTTTCCATGCAAGCTGGTTGGTTCCCGAATCCACCGCATAGACGCGCGCGGCGCCGCGGCTCAGCAGCACGTCGGTGAAGCCCCCCGTCGACGATCCGACGTCGATCGCGACCGCATCCGTCACATCCCAGCCGAGATGCGTCAGCGCATGGTCGAGCTTGATCCCGCCGCGCGACACCCATGGGTGATCGCGGCCCTTGACGATAATCTTGGCATCGTCGGCGATCTGCTGCCCCGCCTTGTCGATCTTGCGGTCGCCGACAAAGGCGAGCCCGGCAAGGATCAGCGCCTGCGCGCGCGTCCGGCTTTCGGCGAGGCCCCGGTCGACGAGCAACTGATCGGCGCGCTGCTTGGCCATCAACCGCCGGCCTTGCTGGTAAGCAGGCCCGGCGTCAGAATCTGCGGCAGGATGTCGGGCTTCGCGGCGCCCGGCGCGTACCAGAGATAGAGCGGCACGCTGTTGCGGCCATGCTCGGCGAGCGTGCGCGTGATGACGGGATCGCCGTTGGTCCAGTCGCCGACCAGCGTCACGACGCCCTCCGCCTTGAACGCTTCCTGCACGGCCTTGCGATTGATCGCGCCGGCTTCGTTCGCCTTGCACGACAGGCACCAGTCGGCGGTGAAGTAAACGAAGACGGGCTTGCCGGTAGCGCGCGCCTTGGCGAGCGCGCCGGGGGAGAAGGCGTCGCCATTCGCCGAAGCGATAGCGGCAGTGGACTCATAATCGTCGAATGTCCGGATAAACTGTACCATATTTAGCGCGAGCAACAATCCGAAGGCGACAATGAAAAGCCGCCTGTCGCCTTCGCCGCGCTGCTGAGCGCCGATCTGAACGATGATGAACAAGACCATCGTGATGGCGCCGACGAGATAGGGCCAACCCTCTCCACCCGTTTGGCGCCACAATAGCCACCCGAGCGCCAGCGCCGTCAGCCCCATCGGCAGCGCCATCCATTTGCGGAATGTCGCCATCCACGGCCCCGGCTTGGGAAGGCGATTGCGCAACGCCCGGATGAAGCCGACGGCAAGGAAGGGCAGGGCGAGGCCCAGCCCGAGGCCACCGAAAATCGGTAAAGCCGCCCAGGCTGGCAGCACCAGCGTCGCGCCCAACGCCACGCCGAGCAGCGGCCCGCTGCACGGCGTTGCGACAAAAGCCGCCAGCGCTCCGGTCCAGAAGCCGCCCGCCGCGCCGTTCTTTTCGGTCAGCGCGTGCCCTTTGCCGAAGCTCGGCAGTTCATAGGTGCCGAGCAGATTGAGGGTGATCACCAATGCAAGAATCAGCAAGATCAGCACGCTCACCGGATGTTGCAACTGGAACGCCCAACCCACCTGCTCGCCCACTGCACGCAGTGCGAGCAACACCCCGCCGAGCAACAGCGCGGTGACGATGGCGCCCGCAGTATAGGCAAGTGCCTCGACCTTGGCGGTCCGCGCATCGCCGCCCGACCGCGCGAGGCTGAGCGCCTTGAGGCTCAATATCGGGAAGACGCAGGGCATGAGGTTGAGGATCAGGCCGCCGAGGATCGCGCCGCCGAGTGCGGTCCAGAACAGGCCGATGTCGATACCGGCGGCCTTCCCTGCGATCGCTTCGCCTCCGGCGGGCACCGCGCCGGGTTCGAGGGTCAGCGACAGTCCGCGCCCGCCGCCAAGCTTCAGCAGCGCAGCGACCGGTCCCGCCTTCTCGCCCTTCATGCGCGTTTCGACAATGATGTGGTCGCCGTTGCGGCTGAAGCTTTGCGGTGCGGCATAATCGACGAGATCCTGCGTCTCGACGAACAGGTGTGGCGCGTCGATCGCCGTGCTCGCGGGAAGGGGGATGGCAAAGCGCACCATATCGCCGCGCCGCTCCCATGTGCCGTGACGGTCGAGCGGCTGCGGCAGCAGCGCGCGCCAGCCGTCGAAGCGGGTACGGTCGGCAGACGCGACCTTGCCGTCGCCCGCCTTCAGCGCGACCGAGATCACCGCCTTTTCGGGGACGCACACCTTGTCGGTGCAGGCCAGCCAGTTCGCAACCCCCGACACGGTCAGGTCGGTTCCAGGCGCGACCGACTTATCGACTGTCACATCGGCGAGCATCGCGTAGGGATGCTCATAGACGTGATTCATCATGCCGAAGAGAATCAGCGCGTCGGGTACCGGATAGCGAAAGGGCGCAATCGTGACGCCTTCGGGCGCGTTCCATTCGACCGACAGGCCGAAGCCCGCGTCGCCGCCATTCGCCCAATAGCCGTGCCACGTCTTTTCGGGCGTCATGGTGAGTGCGAGCGTCGTGCTGCCCCCGGGTGCTGGGGTCGCCGACTCGGCGATCAGCTTGGGCTGGATATGCGTCGACTGCGCGTGCGCGGGGTTGAACGCGGCAAGCGCGAGCAAGATCAGCACCGCGCGCATTACCCGTGTCACAAAAGCCTCACTCTCAAAATTCATGGCTAAGCTCGCGCCCGTTCGTCTCTCGAAGGCTTGCCATATAGGCGGCTTTCGACGAGAGGACAGCCCGCGCTGACACCCTTGAGTTGGAGAAGCCGTCCGTGAAGCTGAAATATCTGTCCGCCACTCTCGCCACCGCGCTTTGCCTTGCCGCCGCCGGAACCGGCCTTGCGCAGAATTCGGCTCCGCCGGTGCAGAAGGTTACGGCCGCGACACCCGCTCCCAAGCTTGTCGTGATGATCGCGGTGGACCAGTTTTCGGCCGACCTGTTCGCCGAATATCGCAGCCATTTCACCGGCGGCCTCGCGCGGCTGGCGTCGGGCGTTGTCTTTCCGTCGGGTTATCAGGCGCACGGTGCGACCGAGACATGTCCCGGCCATTCGACGATCCTGACGGGCAATCATCCGGCGCATACGGGCATCGTAGCCAATAATTATTTCGACCTGTCGATCGCGCGCGCCGACAAGCGCGTCTATTGCGCCGAGGATGAGAGTGTCGCGGGCACGACGTCGAAAAGCGGCGCCTATGCACCCTCGGTAACGCATCTGCTCGTCCCGACGCTCGGCGACCTGATGAAGGCACGCGACCCCAAGACGCAAGTGGTCTCGGTGTCGGGCAAGGATCGTGCGGCGATCATGATGGGCGGGCGGCAGGCCGACGAGCTGTTGTGGCTCGTTCCCACCGGCCTCACCAGCTATCGCGGCACGACGCTGTCGCCGACCGCGCAGCAGGCGAGTGCTGCAGTCGCGGCGGCAATCAACCAGCCGCGCCCCGGGCTGACTCTGCCGACCGATTGCGCGGCACGCGATATTGCGATCCCGGTCGGCGACAAGGGCGCGACGGTCGGCACCGGCAGGATGGCACGCGATGCCGGAGACTTCCGCCGTTTCATGGCATCGCCCGAAGCTGACGGTGCCGTGCTGGCGACCGCGGCGGCGCTGCGCCAGGCGCGCAGGATGGGCGAAGGCAGCAGCACCGACCTTCTGATCGTTGGCCTGTCGGCGACCGACTATGTCGGCCACAGCACCGGCACCGAAGGCAGCGAAATGTGCCTCCAGATGGCGGGTCTCGACCGTGAGCTTGGCGATTTCTTCGCGCGGCTCGATGCGACGGGAATCGACTATGCGGTCGCGCTGACCGCTGACCACGGCGGCCACGACCTGCCCGAACGCAATCGCCAGAATGCATGGCCCGATGCTCAGCGCGTCGACAAGGCACTCGATCCCGAAGCGATGGGCAAGGCGGTCGCCGAAAAGCTCGGCCTGCCGCAGCTTGTAATCTATGGACACGGCGGCGATTACTATCTGGCGAAAACGCTGACCTCAGCGCAGCGCCAGGCCGTGCTCGCCGAGCTGCTCCCGCGCCTGCGCGTACACCCGCAGGTCGAGGCGGTGGCGACGCGCGAGGAACTCGATGCGCATCCGATTTCCAAGCGCGCACCCGATATGTGGACCCTGATGGACAAGCTGCGGGCCTCTTACAATCCGCAGCGTTCGGGCGATTTCATCATCGCGCTCAAGCCGCGGGTCACCCCGATTCCCGAAGCGGGAGTCGGCTATGTCGCAACGCACGGCTCGGTGTGGGACTATGACCGCCGCGTGCCGATCCTTTTCTGGCGCAAGGGGCTGGCCGGTTTCGAACAGCCCAACGCCGTGATGACCGTCGACATCATGCCGACGCTCGCATCGCTGATCGGTTTGCCGGTCGATGCCAGCAAGATCGATGGCCGCTGTCTCGACCTGTTACCGGGTGCCGAGAGCAGCTGCCGGTAAAGGACAAGAAAAGAAGGACCTATGACCAAGGCATTACAGAATTTCCCGGACCGTTTCCTGCTGGTCGGTTGCGGCAACATGGCAGGGGCAATGCTCGATCGCTGGCTGGCCGCTGGGCTCGACCCGGCGCAGGTCGCGGTCGTCGATCCGTTTGCGGCGCCGCGGGCGGGAATCGTCCAACACGCGACGCTCGGTGAATGGCAGGCCGCGGGCGGCTCCGCCGACTGGATCATGCTCGGTATGAAGCCCCAGCAGCTTGGCGACATCGCCGAGATATTGGCCCCGCTGGCCACGGGGCAGGTCCATCTGCTTTCGATCCTCGCCGGTGTGTCGCTGGTCGATCTCGCGGCGCGCTTTCCCGATGCGGGCGCGCAGGTCCGCATCTTGCCCAATCTCGCCGCGCGCGTCGGCGCCGGCGTGTCGGCAGTCGCGACGTTCGGCGACGCCGACGATGCCGCGATCGACGCGCTGCTTGGTACTTTGGGCAAGATGGTGCGGCTTGCCGATGATTCGACGATGGATCTGGTCACCGCCTTCACCGGCAGCGGTCCGGCGTTCGTTTTTCGCCTGATCGAATCCTATGCGGCGGCGGGCGAGCGACTGGGTCTGTCGGCCGAGGATTCGCTCGCGCTGGCGACCGCGACGTTCGGCGGGGCGACCGCGCTGCTCGCCGACAGCGGGGAAAAGCCCGGCGTGCTGATCGCGCAGGTTGCGAGCAAGGGCGGCACGACGCAGGCGGGGCTCGATGTGCTCGACAGCGACGGCCAGCTTGCCGCGCTGCTTACCAATGTGCTGCGCGCGGCGCGCGATCGCGGGCGCGAACTGGCAGACATCGCGCGGGGCGAGGGCTGATCTAGGCCGGAGCTTTCCCGAGTTCCGCGATCCTGCGGCGTTCGCGCGGCGGGACGAGCGCTTCGCTGACCTGCCAGAAGCCGGTCACCGCCTGCTGCCCTGCGTGCGTATAGGCGCGGCTCATTGTATCGCGCAGCGCCGCGAATATCTCGCGCTCGGCCACGCGGCCGGCGTCGGTCAGCCGCAGTTCCTTCGCGCGCCGGTCGCGATTGCCGGGCCGCGTCGTCAAATATTCGCGCGCCTCCAACTCTTTCACGACGCGGCCGAGCGACTGCTTGGTGATGCCGAGCAGCGCCAGCAGATCCGAAATCGTCAGCCCCGGTTGCCGCGCGATGAAATAGAGCGCGCGATAATGGGCGCGTCCCAGCCCCCTTTCCGCGAGCCGGGCATCGATCGCGCGCCAAAGCGACGCGTGGGCGAAAAACAGAAATTCGATCCCGCGCCGGACCTCTTCTTCGCGCAAGAAAAGGGCAGAGGCTGCGGGTACTTGTGAAAGAAAATTTTCATCCGGCATAGTCGCTACCGTTGCGCGCCGTGCCGCTCTTTGGCAAGAGGCGCGCTCCCGAAACCTGCAAAGCAAAGGTGTTTTCGCATGTCCGCTCCCGCCTTCACCCATCTTCCGCACCCCAATCCGGTGGCGGACGACGTACGGGCGGCGGCGATTGCGGATCCGGTTTTCGGGCGGGTCTTTACCGACCATATGGTGTCGATCCGCTATACCGAGGGGCAGGGCTGGCACGATGCGCAGGTCATGCCGCGCGGGCCGCTGACGCTCGATCCCGCGACCGCGGTGCTTCATTATGCGCAGGAAATCTTCGAGGGGCTGAAGGCTTATCGCCTCGACGACGGCTCGATGGCATTGTTCCGCGTCGAGGCCAACGCCGCGCGCTTCAACGCCAGCGCGCGCCGCATGGCGATGGCCGAACTGCCCGAGGACATGTTCATCGCGGCGGTAAAAGAAGCCGTCGCGGCCGATGCAAAATGGTTTCCGCCTGTCGACGGCGGGGCTCTGTATCTGCGCCCCTTCATGTTCGCGAGTGAGGTGTTCCTGGGCGTCAAGCCGGCGTCCGAATATCAATTCCTCGTCATCACCTCGCCGGTTGGCAATTATTTCAAGTCGGGCGCGCCTGCGATTTCGCTGTGGGTGTCAGATGACTATACCCGCGCCGCGCCGGGCGGAACCGGCGCCGCCAAATGCGGCGGCAATTATGCCTCCAGCCTCGTCGCGCAGCGCGAGGCAATCGCGAAGGGGCACGATCAGGTCGTTTTCCTCGACGCCGCCGAGCATCGCTGGATCGAGGAACTGGGCGGTATGAACATGTTCTTCGTGTTCGGCGATGGCAGCATCGTCACCCCGCCGCTGACTGGCACGATCCTGCCCGGCATCACGCGCGACGCGATCATCACGCTGGCGAAGGATGCGGGACTGACGGTGCGTGAGGAGCCCTATGCGATCGACCAATGGCAGGCCGATGCGGAAAGCGGCAAGCTCACTGAAAGTTTCGCCTGCGGCACGGCTGCGGTGGTCACCCCGGTGGGCAAGGTGACGCGCGGCGAAAGCAGCTTCACCATCGGCGCGGGCGGCCCCGGCCAGGTTACCGAAATGCTCAAAGGCAAGCTCGTCGACATCCAACGTGGCCGCGCCGCCGATCCGCACGGCTGGGTAACGCGGCTCTGATCCGACCCGCCTTGCATTAGGTCGCAACGCGCTATAGAGCGCGCCTCGCACCGGCCGTTGGGGCGTAGCCAAGCGGTAAGGCAGCGGTTTTTGGTACCGCCATGCGCAGGTTCGAATCCTGCCGCCCCAGCCAGCCGGTGTTTCCAGAACGTCCCAGAGGCGCTCGGTTCGCCTCGATCAAATCAAGGAAAACAATGAGTTATCTTGAGACGCCATCGCGTTGCGGCTCAGGCGCTGCCCTTGCAGCTCACCCCATTTTTACCCAAATTGTTGGTAGCGATTTTGCTCCTACCAACAAATTTCAGCGCTCGGGATCCGAAACCGTTCGCGTGGGGAAAGGGTACCAACATGCTTACCAACATCGCAATCAAGGCGCTCAAGCCCGCGAGCAAGCCGTACAAGAAGTCCGATGGCGGCGGCCTCTTCATTCTGGTTCAGCCCAACGGTGTGAAAACATGGCGCTTCGCCTATCGGTTCGAAGGAAAGCAGAAGCTGCTATCCGGCGGACCCTTTCCTCAGACCACGCTTTTGGCCGCGCGCTCCTGGCGCGACATGATGAAACATCAGCTCGCGCTGGGGATGGACCCGTCGCAGGAACGCAAGAAGGCGAAAGCCAGGGCAACCGACATACCGGTCGAGACTGATAGCACGTTCGAACATGTCGCGCGCGAATGGCTCGAAACGCGCACGTTGGCATGGACGCCCCGCTATGCCGCGCTCGTGTCGGGACGTCTTGAGGCCGATATCTTTCCGGTTATCGGAAAACTGGACATCAGCACGATCACGCCGCGCCTGATGCTCGAGGCGGTTCGCAAGATCGAGGCGCGCGGCGCAATTGAAATGGCGCACCGGGTGAAGAACCATTGCAGTGGAATCTTCCGATACGCGATTCCGGACGGGCGATGCGAGAGCGATCCCTGTCGCGACCTTACCCCTGCGATGACGAAAGCCCGGCCGGTAAAGCACCGCCCGAAAGTCGCTGCAAAGGATCTGCCGGCTTTCTTTGCGAAGTTGAACGCCGACGGCGCCGAGCGAATGAGCCATCTCGCGCTGCGCTGGACGATTCTCACCATGGTACGTACCCAAGAAACCCGATTTGCCGAATGGGATGAGTTCGAGAACCTCGACGGTCCCGAACCGCTCTGGCGGATATCGGCGGACCGGATGAAGATGCGCTCGGAGCATCTTGTTCCGCTGCCGCGACAGGCTCTCGTTCTGCTCGAAGAAATCCGCGAGCTCAACGTGTACCGCAAGGTGGGGAACTACAGGCTGGGCCGCTACCTGTTTCCGGTCGCGCATTCGAAGTCGCGGGTCATCAGCGACAACAGGATGCTCGATATCATGTATCGTCTGGGCCTGCGCGGGAAGGCGACCGTGCACGGGTTTCGTGGTCTTGCAAGTACCGTGCTCAACGAGAGTGGATTGTTCGAGCCCGACTGGATCGAGAACCAGCTTGCCCATCAGCCGCGCGGCGTGCGCGCCGCCTATAATTCGGCGCGCTATCTCGCTCATCGCCGGCCGATGATGCAGTGGTGGGCAGACTATATCGATGAGGCCGAGGCGAGGGGCATGCGCGCGTTGGCCGCCTGAGCCACCGCAAATCGAGCGCGGCCTCAAATGAGCGCACACTGGCGGCGGCAAGCGCCGCCAGAGGTCGCGCATCTGTACGGTTGGCCGCGCAGCGCTCTTGTCTCGCTCCTTGACGCCGCGGGCGCGCGGCCCTTGCGGCGGGCAAGCAGCGCGGGGCGCTGCTCCGGGCGCGGCGTTGCCGCACCCGACCCGCCACCGGTCCGCGCACGCCGCGGCGCCTGCGGCTGCGACAATGGCGCGGTTGTTGTCCGATGATGACGCCGCGCTGATTGCGCGGCGGCGTTGCTGGTGGGCCGGCCCGGACAGCGTGGCAGTCGGCGCACGGCTGTGGGACCGCTCGGCCGGTGCGCAAGCCGGGTCTTCGCCCCGGCTCCTCCACTGCGTTGCGGCCCTCTCGGGTGCGCGCCGTCCTTGGGCGCGGTCCCGTCGCCTTTCCTCGCCGCCCGCCCCGCCGTCCGGGGCCGGGTGTGATTGAAGGAAAGGAAGAAGTCATGAAGCTCGATTTTATCGATGTGGACCATCTGTCGATTGCAGCGACCAATATGCGCGGGAAGGGCAAAGATCCCGATGTGTCAGACCTGCTCCCCAGCGTTCGCGCGCGGGGGGTGCTGGTGCCCCTGCTCGTTCGTCCTAATTGTGCCGAAGGGCATTTCGAGATCGTCGCGGGGCGTCGGCGCTTTACCGCGGTGAACGTCGTGGCGCGCGAGGGCGGGGCGGTGAAGCCGATCCCCTGTGCGATCCTCGACGAGGGCGACGATGCCGATGCTCTCGAAGCGTCAATGCTCGAAAATCTTGCGCGGGTCCGGCCTGACGAGGTCAGCCAGTGGGAAGCGTTTGTCGCGCTGGTCAAATCGGGGCGCAGTGTGGACGAGGTGGCCGATACGTTCGGGTTCGAGCCGTCGGCGGTGAAGCGCATCCTTGCGCTCGGCAATCTCTTGCCCCGCATCCGCACCCTCTATCGGCGCGGCGAGATCGATCCCGCCACCGTACGCCACCTGACCTTGGCTTCCAAAAGTCAGCAGAAGGCATGGCTTGCCTTGTTCGACAGTGAGGACAGCTATTGCCCGACCGGCCACCAGCTCAAAGCATGGCTGTTCGGTGGCACCGCCATCGCGGTGAAACACGCGCTGTTCGATATTGACGGGGCGAAGCTCGCCATCGTGTCCGACCTGTTCGGCGAGGAAAGCTATTTTGCCGACAGCGATGCTTTCTGGTCGGCGCAGATGGCGGCCATCGATGCGCGCAAGGATGCCTACCTCGAAGCGGGATGGTCCGATTTCGTTATCATGGAACGCGGTGACTGGTTCCGTTCGTGGGATTTTGTCCATGCGAGCAAGCGCAAGGGCGGCCGTATTTATGTCGAGGTCCGCGAGAGCGGCGAGGTCAGCTTCCACGAAGGCTATATGACCACCAAGGAAGCGAAGCGGCTTTCGAGCGGGGGCGGTGGCAGCGACGGCGTTGCGGTCACCGACAAGCCGAGCCGTCCGGAGGTGTCGGGTCCGCTCAACGCCTATATCGACCTTCACCGCCATGCCGCGGTGCGCGCCGATCTGGCGAGCCACGGCGGCGTTGCGCTGCGCGCGATGCTTGCGCATGTCATTGCTGGCGCGGACTTGTGGCGCGTCGATGTCGAAAGCCAGCGCGCGCCGAAGGAAGACATCGCCGAGAGCGTCGAGACTTGCCCCGCCGAGACGGCCTTCGACGAGAAGCGCCGCGCGGTGCTGGCAGTGCTTTGGTTTGACGAGGACAGCCCGACCGTCACGGGAAGGCCGCTGCAACGTCCCCCTTTTGCTCCGCTGTTCCAGCGGCTGCTCGAATTGCCCGATCCGGTGGTTTTGGAGATCGTGGCGATCGTCATGGGCGAGACCTTGGCGGCGGGCAGCGAGGCGGTCGAAATGATCGGCCTCCATCTCGGCACCGACATGCGCCAGCGCTGGCAAGCCGACGCGGCGTTCTTCGACCAGCTGCGCGACCGCGACGTGCTGCTCGCCATCACCGGCGAGGTTGCGGGCGCCGAGGTCGCGGCGGCGAACGCCGGTGAGAAGGCGAAGGCTCTGAAATCGATCATCGCCGATAGCCTTGCGGGCGCCAATGGTCGCGCCAAGGCCGAGCCGTGGATGCCGCGGGTGGATGAACTTTCCGCCCACCGCCTACACGTCGCGTGGCGGGGTCGGCAGCGTGAAGGCGGCGGCGCGGGTGGCGTTCGAGCTTTCCGCGAGCGCCGATGCCGATGCTACCCCGCAGGGCGACGCGTCCGATGGCGACGAGACGCCGCTGGCAGCGTGACGTCAGGGCGGGCGGCTTCGGTCGCCCGCCCATTTTTATACGGCCCGAAAATGTCGCGCCGCCCTGGAGGGCGGCGCGGCGTCGTTCGTTTCGGGCGCGCCGCCGCCGCAAGCGGCGGCGGCGCGGAGGACGCTTTTCCCAAAAAAAAGGCGGCGCGAAGTTGCCTTCACGCCGCCCCAACCGAAGGATGCTGCATCCATCGTCCCACCGTCCGTCACGTGCCTTGGGTCGCTATCCGGCACATCGGATCGGCGGGTGCCGCGCCCGTTAGTGTCGTCGTCGGCAATTGGATTGTATGGAAACGCCAAATCGAAACCCATTGACGCGATTTTCTTGCTCCACGGAAAACGGGGACGGGTGCGAAGGGTCGCCGATGTTCGCGGGCGGTGATGCTTCGGACGACGCGGAGCACTCGTTGATCGTTTGCCCCACTTAAATTGCGATGATTGATCGTTCCGGACGATAGTGCGGGGTGCGCTCCAGCTGTCCTGCAGGACCATCCCCGGCGACGGGCGAGATGACCTGGACCGGCGCGGCGCCCCGCGAAAGTGCGGCGGTGCGATTATTTCCCCGCGTGCTGCGCACGCTCCTCGCAGACGCTGCGCTGCAAATATTCGCGCCGCCGCACTCCTCCGCTTTGCTGCGGCCCCTCGGGTTCGCGGAGCACCTCATGCGCCGGGCCCTGGTCCGCCCATGTCGCAGGGATGGTCCCGCGGCACATTCAAGGAGACGACCAATGGCAGCTATCGGCTTTGTGAACGCCACCATGGAAAAAGGCTTCGTGGGCCAGCTCAAGACCCTCTCGATCCGCGGCGATCGAAATCCGGCCCAACCCCCCCGAAGAACGGCGACGTCCAGCCCGATTACCGGGTCTATTCCGAAGGCGTCGAAATCGGTGCCGGCTGGGTCCGCATTGGCGAAGCCTCGGGCAAGCCCTTCGTGTCGCTGACGCTGGCAGCACCGGAGTTCGGACCGCGCCGCATCTACGCCAATCTCGGCCGCGCCGCCGGCCAGGACAGCGAAGACGCTTATGCGATCATCTGGAACCCGGCCGATTGAGGCGGACTTCCGCCCCGCGCCGCCTTGCGGCGCTTGGCACCCGCCGCTGACCGATCGCGCGGAACTTACGACAGTCTATCACGTCAACGGCATCTTACCTCGCACCGCGCTTAGGGTCAGGACCCATTGATTTGGTGTGACGGCTGTGATTCAGGGTCTCGGTGAGGAGCCTGAATGATGAGTGATTTGTATTGGCTGACGGACGA
>NZ_JACHDA010000008.1 GCF_014207235.1 Sphingopyxis sp. JAI128
CAGGCGGTGGTGGAGGGGCGGCGACCTCGCGCCATTTGCCCCTCCGTCAGCGCTTCGCGCTGCCACCTCCCCATGGCTTCGCCACAGGGAGGATTGAACGTCCGCAATCGGTCGAAAGCCGCCATTCTTGGCGCAGGCTTGGAAAGACAGGATCGCCGTTAAATCAAGCGGCCTGTTTCGCGCGATCCGCCATTTCCTGATTGAGCATTTCGGCCAGCAGGAAGGCGAGTTCCAAGCTCTGCCCTGCGTTGAGGCGCGGGTCGCAATGCGTGTGGTAACGGTCGGCGAGGTCCATCTGCGTGACGTCCATCGCGCCGCCGGTGCATTCGGTGACATTCTGGCCGGTCATCTCGATATGGATGCCGCCGCCATGCGTGCCTTCGGCGCGGTGGACGGCGAAGAAGCCGCGCACTTCGGCGAGGATACGCTCGAACGGGCGCGTCTTGTAACCGTTGGGCGTCTTGATGACATTGCCGTGCATCGGGTCGCACGACCAGACGACGGGGTGGCCCGATTCCTTCACCGCGCGCACCAGCTTGGGCAAATGCGCCTCGATCTTGTCGTGGCCGTAACGCGTGATCAGCGTCATGCGCCCCGCGACATGATGGGGGTTGAGCGTGTCGAGCAGGCGCAACAGCACGTCGGGCTCGAGGCTGGGGCCGCATTTCATCCCGACCGGATTGCCGATGCCGCGCAGATATTCGATATGCGCCGAGCCCTCGAACCGCGTGCGGTCGCCGACCCACAGGAAATGCCCCGACGTGTCGTACCAGCCGCCGGTCAGGCTGTCCTGCCGGGTGAGCGCCTGTTCATAGGGGAGCAGCAGCGCTTCATGACTGGTGTAGAAGCTGGTGCCCTTGATCTGCGGCACCGTCTCGGGCGTCACGCCGCACGCTTCCATGAAAGCGAGCGCCTCGGAAATCCGTGCCGCGGTTTCCTGATATTTCTTGGCCCACGGGCTGCGGTCCATGAAATCGTGCGTCCAGGCGTTGACCTGGTGCAGGTTCGCATAACCGCCGCCGGCGAACGCGCGGAGCAGGTTCAGCGTCGCCGCCGACTGGTTATACGCCTTGACCATGCGCGCGGGGTCGGGCTCGCGGCCCGTTTCCTCGAACGCAATGTCGTTGATGATGTCGCCGCGGTAACTCGGCAGCGATACGCCATCGATATCTTCCATGTCCGCCGAGCGCGGCTTCGCGAATTGGCCCGCCATGCGGCCGAGCTTCACCACGGGCATCTTCGACGCGAAGGTCAGCACGACCGCCATCTGGAGGAGGACGCGGAAGGTGTCGCGAATATTGTTCGGGTGGAATTCGGCAAAGCTCTCGGCGCAGTCGCCGCCCTGGAGCAGGAACGCCTTGCCTTCGGCAACCTTGCCGAGTTCGGCGGTCAGGTCGCGCGCCTCGCCCGCAAACACCAGCGGCGGATAATTGCTGAGCTCGCGCTCCGCCGCCGCGAGCGCATCGGCGTCGCGATAGGAGGGGAGTTGGCGGGCCTCGTGCGAGCGCCAGCTATGCGGTTGCCAATTTTTCGTCATCTGCCTGTCTTTTCGCGTTCGAATCGAGCGCCACATGGCGCCTATACCGCGCGGAAGCAATGTTTCCGGCACGATCAAACGAGAAAATTAGCATTATCGTGACCTTTGCGCACCTATGCTTTTCTTGGACCCCAAAAACTGATAGTTTGTTACAAGCTTTTGAAACGACGGTAGGAGCGCGATCAAGGCATTCGGCTATCGGTAACGTTATACATCCGCGGCCCGATTTGGGCCCCGACGTGAAGCGATTGGCTATGGCGAATTTCGATTCCGCATGGTTCGTTTATGGGGTGCTGCTGTTGCTGCTGGCGACGAGTTTCGTCGTGCGCATCGATTATGTCCGCATGGGACTTGCCGCCGCCGCGCTCGTCGCGCTTCCGCTCGTCCTGTTCCGCGACCCCGATGTCGGCTATGGCCTGCTCGTGCTCGCCATCCTGGTCGTCAACATCGGCATATTGACCCGGCTGTGGCTGCACGGGACAAATGTCCGCTTTTCGGCGGAGGAAGAGGAATTGCGCCGTCAGCATTTCGGGCGGCTCGGTCCCCTCGCCGCGCGCGGTCTCATCGATCAGGGGCACTGGATTTCGGCAAAGCGCGGCGAGGTGCTGATCCGCGAGAATCAGGCAGCGCCCAGCCTTTTCTATCTCGCCGAAGGGCTCGCTTCGGTCCAGCGCGACGGCGCCGAGATCGCGCGTCTGTCTGACGGCGCGTTGATCGGCGAAGCGACCGTGCTCGGCGGCGCCCATGCGACCGGCACGGTGGTGCTGGGCAGCAACGCGCGGCTGTGGTTCGTCCCGGCGGCGGCGCTGCGTGCCTATCTCGCCGCCAATCCCGACCTCGCCGGGGCGCTCCACGAAGGCTTTGCGCGCGCGCTGCGCGGCAAGCTGGCGAGCGCGAACACGCGGATCGCCGAGCGGCCCCTTGTTTCGAAAGCGACGCCCGCATCTGACGCCTCGAATATGTAATCGCGTCCTGCTAATCCTCGGGCATGACGCTGATTCTCTATGGCATTCCGAATTGCGACACGGTGAAAAAGGCGCGCCGCTGGCTCGACGAGCGGGACGTGGCGTATCGCTTTCATGATTTCCGCAAGGACGGGCTCGACCCCGCGCGGCTTGATGGCTGGATCGATGCGCTGGGCTGGGAAAAGCTGCTCAACAAGGCGGGCACGACCTTCCGCAAGCTGCCTGACGCGCAGAAGAACGGCCTCGACGCCACTTCGGCCAAGGCGCTGATGCTCGAGCAGCCGGCGATGATCCGGCGGCCGGTAGTCGAAGCGGCGGACGGGGTCGGCGTCGGGTTTTCGCCCGACGAATGGCAGGCTCGTTTTGCGAAATGATGCGGCGTTTCGCGGCGCTGCTCGCCCTGATGCTTACCGCCGGCTGCGCGGCTGAGCCCGTGACCGCGCAGGCAACCCTCGACGGCCAGCCGCCAATCGTCATCGCGCATCGCGGGGCGTCGGGCGAGCGGCCCGAACATACCATCGCCGCATACAAGCTCGCGATCGAACTGGGCGCCGATTATATCGAGCCCGACCTTGTCCTGACCAAGGACGGCACCCTCGTCGCACGGCACGAGAATGAGATTTCCGAAACCACCGATGTTGCGAACCGCCCGGAATTTGCCGATCGCAAGACGAGCAAGACCATCGACGGGCAAAAGGTCACCGGCTGGTTTACCGAGGATTTCACGCTGGCCGAGCTCAAGACGCTGCGCGCGCGCGAGCGATTGCCGAAACTGCGCAGCACCGATTACGACGGGCAATATGAAATCCCGACCTTCGAGGAAATCCTGACCTTCCTTGCCGAAGCCAACAAGGGGCGCGAGCGGCCCGTCGGCGTCTATCCCGAAACCAAGCATCCCGCCTATTTCGCGTCGATCGGCTTGCCGCACGAGGGGCCGCTGCTCGCGATGCTCGATCGCTTCGGTTACCGCGGACGTGCGGCGCCGGTGTTCATCCAGAGTTTCGAAGTCGGCAATTTGAAGGCGCTGCGCGCGAAGAGCGACCTGCCGCTGATCCAGCTGATGGATGGCGAAGGCGGTCCGGCCGACACGCCGGGCACCAGCTATGCCGCGATGGCGGCGCCTGCGGGCCTCACCGCAATCGCCGCCTATGCCGACGGCATCGGGCCGTATAAGGAAATGGTCATTCCGCGCGGCGCGCTGGGCCGGCTCGGCGATCCGACGAACCTTGTGCGCGATGCGCATGCCGCGGGGCTCAAGGTCCATCCCTGGACCTTTCGCCGTGAAAATTACTTCCTGCCGCTCGGCGACAAGGGCGGGATCAATCCCGCCGGCCACGGCGATCTGGCGGCGGAAATCGACGCCTATCTGAAAACCGGCATCGACGGGCTGTTCAGCGACAACCCGCGCGAAGCGGTCGCGGCAGCCAAGACGCGCGCCGGAGGCTGATCGGCCCGCATCGGAAGCAGTGGCCGCGCGGGGTCCTGAAACCACCGACAGCCGCTAACCTCCTCTCCCAGCCCAAAACCTCAGCGCAATGTCATCGTGTCGCCTTCGACATTGACCGCATCGAGCTTCGCCAGGAAGCTCTGGCCGAGCAGCGATACGCCCATGTCGGCATCGACAACGGCCGCCCGCACTTGCCGTACTTCGAGCCCGTCGACCTCGACGCTGTCGAGCATGACCGTGCGCATCGGCACGTCGCCGCCCGCAGTGCGCGCCATGCCGCTGACCGGCAGGTCGTCGACATCGATCCCGATCGCTTCGGCATCGCGGCGCGTCAGCGCGACGATCGACGCGCCACTGTCTACCATCATGCGGACGTTGGTCCCATCGATCTCGGCGTCGGCGTAAAAATGCGAGTCGCCGGACCGGCCAAGCCGCACTTCCCCACCCGACGATCGGGACGCCGGCGACGGTTCGGACGACCATCCGCCGCGCCGGTCGCGCTGCGTCGTCCAGTTGCCGTGGGCGTCATCCGCGCTTTCGGCCGACGCGCGCGCATCGCTGGCCGACCGACCGGCGATCCCCGCCATACCGATCGACGCCACCGCGATCACCGCGGCCAAGCCAAGAAAACGCCCCATCATGTGGCGCCTTTTCGCAAACACAGGTTGGATATTGGTTAAGCGGGGGCCTGTTCGATGAAAGCCCGCCAGACCGGCATCGCCCCGCGGATCGAATAAACGATCCGCGCGCAGGCATAGGAACGTCCATGACGGTTGTCGGCATCTGTCGCGGTCGCGGGCCAGGGCCCCGCGCCGTCATCACCCGCGGACCAGCAGACGATCGCCTCGGCCTCCTTTCCCGCTTCGATCGCGGCGCGCTCATCGGCGCCCAGCGAAGCGGGCGCGCGCCAGCCCAGGATCGCGCGGTGCGTGACGCGGTCTGAGAAAAGCGCGTGCCCGAAAGGACCGTGACGATCGCCGAGAAGATTTTCGACGCACGCACGGTCGGCGGCCGAAAGCCATTGCCCGCCGAGCAAGGGTGCCCACGCCGCCTCATCGCGCGAACGGAGCGCCGCGGCCAATTCGTCGGCCGCCGCCGCAAAGCGCGGCGTCCACACCGAATCCGCTGCGAGCGGAACAAGTTGTGCGCGTGGCGCCGCCGCCTCGGGCTCGGTCGGCAACAGCGACGCCGGCGCCGCGACTGCGGCAATCGGGGATGCGAGAATGGCGACGAGCGCCAACGAAATCGGCATAGCGCGCATGCTGCGGATTCTAGCAGCAAAGGCTGCATCTGTCATGAGCCGCCGGCGAGCCCCTCGCGCATCCATGCCGGGGCGGTGGCGGGGTCGATCGCCTCGGTCCACCGATGCTCGACCGACCAGCCAAGCTCGGGATAGGCAATGACCTGCCTTTTCTCGTCGGCCTCGGCGACCGGGACGACAACGATCCGGCGGTTCACCTTCTGCCGCCAGTTCATCCGCGCGGTATTTTCCTGCCCCACATAACAACCCTTGGTAAAGCTGACTCCGTTCAGTTCGGCCGCATTGCATTCGAGCCACAACGTCGTCCCGTCGCCGAGCTCGGCGCGGCCTTCGGCTACACCCAGCGCGAGCCGGTGCGCGCGCCAGGCGGCGTCGGCCCCCTCGCCTTCGCCGGCGGGCGCAAGCCAGCGCTGGCCGAGGTCGGGCAGCCGCGGATCGACGACACCCAGATCGCCGCCGGGCGCCCAATGCACCGCCAGCTCGGGCTCCAATGCGATCGTGATCGCGCGGCGCAGGCGATAGAGGGTCAGGCGTTTCGCCAGCGCCTCCGCCGCATCGCGCTCGCAATCGATCAGCACATCCTGCTCGTCGGCCCAGATCAGGAAATCGAACAGCGCCTTGCCCTGCGCAGTGAGCAGCGCCGCCCACACCGGCAAATTGCCCGACGTGTCGTTGGTGACGAGACCTTGCAGGAAACCGCGAACATCCTCCCCCGACAGACGGATGAGGGCGCGGTCGTGGAGGGTGGTATTGGACATGACGATAATTTAGGGACGCCTCAGCCAAAGCCAAGCCCACTATCAACGAGTCTTTCCGATGACCGACCGCCTGACGATCCGCCGCCCCGACGACTGGCATGTTCACCTGCGCGACGGCGCGATGCTCGACCATGTCGCGCAATATACCGCGCGCCAGTTCGCGCGCGCGATCGTCATGCCCAACCTGTCGCCGCCGGTGACGACCGCCGAGGAGGGCCGCGCCTACCGCAACCGCATCAACGCCGCGGTGCCCGCCGGGCTAGACTTCACCCCGCTGATCGTCGCCTATCTCACCGATCACAGCGACCCCGACGAGATGGCGCGCGGCCATGAAGACGGCGTCTTCACCGCCGCCAAACTCTACCCCGCGCACGCGACCACCGGCAGCGCGCACGGCGTCACCGACGTCGCAAACATCATGGGCGTACTCGAACGGATGCAGGAGATCGGCATGCCGCTTCTCATCCACGGCGAGGTCACCGACCATGACGTCGATATCTTCGACCGCGAGGCGGTATTCATCGAACGCACGCTGGAACCGCTCGTCCGCGCGCTTCCCGCGCTCAAGATCGTCTTCGAACATATCACCACCGCCGAGGCTGCGCAGTTCGTCGCCGATGCGCCCGCGACCGTGGCAGCGACGATCACCCCGCAGCATCTCCACATCAACCGCAACGCGATGCTCGTCGGCGGCATCCGCCCGCACGCTTATTGCCTGCCCGTCGCCAAGCGCGAGCATCACCGGCTTGCAGTTCGCGCCGCCGCGACCTCGGGCTCGCCCAAATTTTTCCTCGGCACCGACAGCGCGCCGCATGCGGCGCACACGAAAGAGGCGCCCTGCGGCTGCGCGGGCATATTCAACGCCCCCTATGCGCTCGAAAGCTATATCAAGGCGTTCGACGAGGATGATGCGCTGGCCCATTTCGAGGGCTTTGCCAGCGAACATGGCCCGCGCTTCTACGGCCTGCCGCTCAATGAGGGCACGGTGACATTGGAACGCGGCGAGTCGCTCGTCCCCGACCGCATCGGCGAGGTCGTCCCCTTCCACGCGGGCGAAACGCTGGGCTGGCGGCTGGTCTGAAAATCTTCCCTGTGGCGCAGCCATGGGGAGGATATCATCAAGCCACCTCGATCATCCGCTCGGCGCGCATCTTGCGCAGCATGTCGAAACTGAACACCGCGATGCTTGCCCAGATCAGTACGAAGCAGGCGAACTGCGCGGGCTTCAGCGGCTCGTGGAAGACGAACAGGCTCAGGACGAACTGCAGCGTCGGCGCGAGGAACTGGACGAAGCCGAGCGCGGCATAGCTCATTCGCCGCGCCGCGGTGGCAAAGAGCAGCAGCGGCACCGCGGTCACGACACCCCCCGCCATCAACAGCAGGCTGATCGATCCGTCCGCTCCGAAACCTCGCCCGTCGCCCGCCCACAAATACCAGGCGGACACGGCAAGCGACGGCAACAGCAGCACGGTCGTCTCGACCGAAAGCCCGGGCAACGCCCCGACGGGAACGACCTTGCGGATCAGGCCATAGATGCCGAACGAAAAGGCGAGCGTCAGGCTGATCCACAAGGTATCGAGCGCACCCGCGAGCAAGATGGCGACCCCGACCCCGGCGATCGCCACCGCCAGCAGTTGTAACTTCGACAGCCGCTCGCCAAGGAAGATCATGCCGAGCATGACATTGACCAGCGGGTTGAGATAATAGCCGAGGCTCGCCGCGAGCACATGGTCGGTGAAGATCGAATAGATATAGACGAGCCAGTTGACCGCGATCAGCAACGAACTCGCGAGCAGCAGCCGCAGCGTCCGCCAGTCCCTCAGCGCCGCCAGATATTCGCCGATCTGCCGCCGAAAGAGCATGATGACGAAACAGAGCGGCAGCGACCAGATGATCCGCTGTGCCAGCACCTCGACCGGCGGCACGCTGCTCAGCAATTTGAAGAACAGCGGGACGAAGCCCCAGATGCCATAGGCGGCGAGCGCAAAGGGCAATCCGCCCTGATTGCTCCCCGCGGGGGCCGGTGTCTGTGCCATCGCGCTCTGGGCCGTCTAGGGGATCAGATGATGCCGCCGCCGAGCATCAGGCGAATGACGCCGATCACGATGACGACGATATTGAGGTTCCGCCCGCTCGTCTTGTCCGACATCGCACCGAGTGCGAGCCCGATGACGGCAAAGGGGATGATCACCCAGTTCGCCCAGCCGAGCAGCGGAATGAACGCAAAAACAGCCAGAACCAAGGCGATGGCGCCGATGATGAGCGATCCGATATTGAGCATGGACGCGGTTCTCGCACGCCCTCCGCGATGCGGCAAGACCCTTTCGGTTCGTCGATGGATGCGCTCGCTTCGTCTCGTTGCCTTGCGTTCATGCAACGCGATCGGGAGCAGGCTCGTTTTCTCCTCGAAGCGCCTGAACCTTCCGGGGACGGAGCGCGGAACCAGGAAAGGATTTATCATGCGTATCATCACCAAAGGCCTGATCGGCGCGTTCGCCGCCGCCAGCGTCCTCGGCACCACGCCGCTGCACGCGGGCGTGACGACCCCCGCCAAGGCGCCGGGCTATCACGAATTCGAACAGTCGTCGGACTTCTACCGCAAGCGCAAGGATCGCCGCTATTATGCGCGTGACGAGCGCATCAATCGCAACACGCGCATCTGGCGCGACAATGACGGCCGTTATCGCTGCAAGAAGGACAATGGCACGACCGGCCTTCTGATCGGCGGGGCTGTCGGCGGTCTCGCCGGCCACGAAATCGCCGGGAGTGGCGACAAGCTGCTCGGCACGGTGCTCGGCGCCGCAGGTGGCGCGCTGCTCGGCCGCGAAATCGATCGCGACAAATATCGCTGCCGTTAAAGAGACAGAAACCGTCTCGAGTGCGGGTTGAGACCCCTCCACCCGTACGCGCTGATGGAGAGGGCACCGGTTTCAACGCCGGTGCCCTCAAGCGTGCGCCCTTGCCCTGACCACCCTCTTGCCGCAAAAGCGTGGGCCGATTGCTGCGAGAGAGAGACAAATGTTAAATGGCCCCCTGCTCGTCACCGAGCGGCTCATCCTGCGCCCCCCCGCCACCGAGGATTTCGACGGCTTCGCCGAAATGTGCGCCGAAGAAGACACGATGCGCTTCATCGGCGGCACCTGCCCGCGCTCGGCGGCCTGGCGCATGTGGTGCACGCTTGCCGGCGCTTGGCATATTCGCGGATTTTCCATGTTTTCCGTCATCGAACGCGCGACCGGCGAGTGGGTCGGGCGCCTCGGCCCATGGGAACCCGACGGCTGGCCCGCGCCCGAAATCGGCTACGGGGTGCGCGCCAAATTTGCCGGAAAAGGCTATGCGCTCGAGGGCAGCGTCGCTGCCTGCGACTTCGCGGTCGAATTTCTGAAATGGCCCGAACTGATGCACAGCATCGACCCCGCGAACACGCGCTCGCAGGCGCTTGCCAGGCGGCTCGGCGCGACGAACAGCGGCCCGACGCGCCTGCCCGCGCCCTTCGAGAATGCACCGGTCGACGCCTGGACGCAGAGCGCCGACGCCTGGCGGGTCAAGCGCAAGGAGTTTATGCCATGACAGACCGCCATATCGACCCCGAACGCGCCCAGTTCGATGCGTTCAAAGCGCTTCCCCGCGATACGGTCATACATATGCTCAACCTCGTCCGCTTCCGGGACCGGGCGATCTACCCCGACGGCCACCCGCTCGCCGCCAAGGATCTGACGGGCGCCGAGGCCTATCGCCATTACGGCGCGGGCAGCGGCCCGGTATTCGCGCGCGTCGGCGGACGCGTCGTCTGGAGCGGAACGATGGAAGCGATGGTGATCGGGCCCGCCGACGAACGTTGGGATGCGGTCTTTATCGCCGAATATCCAGGTAGCGCCGCCTTCATGGAGATGGTCACCGACCCCGTCTATCGCGAGGCCGTGATCCATCGTCAGGCGGCGGTCGAAACCTCGCGCCTGATCCGCTGCGCACCCAAAGCGTCTCGCTCCGAGACAGTTTTCGGTTGATAAACCCCTGCCCGTTAACGCATTTTATTTGGGCCTTTTTGACCAAAATCGGGCATTCCCGGTAAAGGATTAAGGGAGTGTTAGCGATGATGTTGCGCGGAAAATGGCTTGTTGCCGGGTTGCTGATGGTGGCGGCGCCGCTCGCCGGCTGCCGGGACAATCCGAATGCCAAGGCCGAGCTGGCACCGCTCGACGACGGCCTCGCGGGCGCCGATCCCGCCATCAAGGGCTCGCTCGAAGACAAGATCATGGTCGACCCCAAACTGACCGGCCAGTCGAACCAGAATGCTGTCGGTCCGGGCAACAGGCCCGTCAACGGCGGTGTTCCGGGCGTCGCCGGCGGCAAGGCGGCAACCGCGGCCGAAGCGGCGGCGGCCCAAGCGGCCGGCAAATTGCTCACCGCGCCCAAGGCGCTGCCGTTCGAAGCGGGATGCGATGGCTGCGATGCCCAGAAGCGTCCCGTCACGATCGGCGCGCTCGCCCGCGAACAGCAAAAGGGCAGCTGCGATGCCAAGCTGACCTATGGCAACGCATGGGCCGATCGCCTTCCCGCCGCGTTCAAAATCTACCCGCGCGCCACGCTGCGCGAGGCGGCCGGCGTGGCCGGCGGCAAATGCAATATCCGCGTCGTCAATTTCCAGACGGCGGCGTCGATGCAGGCGGTGCTCGACTATTATCACACGATGGCGGTCCGCGCAGGCTACACCAGCGATCACCGGGTCAACGGCAGCGAGCATATGCTCGGCGGCACCAAGGGCGATCTAGCCTATGTGCTGTTCATGCGCCGCGATGGGGGAATGACCGACGTCGATCTCGTCGCTTCCGGCGGTAAATAGACCCTCCGCAAACAAAGTGAAAAGGCCCCGGGGAGAGGGATCCCGGGGCCTTCTTCTTGCCCTTCGGGGCAAGCAAGGATCAGATCTTGTCGCCGAGCGCGCCTTGGACCTTGCCCTTCAGATTCTGGGCTTCGCCCTTGCGCTCCTGCGCTTCGCCTTCGGCGCGCAGTCGTTCGTTGTCACTCGCCTTGCCGATCGCCTGCTTGGTGTTGCCGGCGGCTTCGTTGGCAATGCCTTTCGCTTTTTCGGTAAGTTCGCCCATGGGGATTCTCCTTCGGATTAGCGAGGCGGAGGGGATGCCTCTGCTCCCGCAACGGGCGGGCTCGCGATGACGTTCCGATCGACGGGACAAGGCGTTCAGGAGAAAAGACGGCTGGCTAAGGCCTTGTTGCGAACAGCCGGGCTGCATTGCCCTGGCGTATCTTCTCCTTCTCCTCGGGAGTAAGATCGAGCCGTTCCAGAGCTTCGGTCGTCTGCTCCAGCGAGAATTGCGGATAGTCCGACCCGAGCAGGATATGATCGATGCCCACATTGCGCATCGTCCAGACGAATTCTTCCTCGATCGGCGCATCGGCCGCCAGCGTTACCGTCGCCGAAATATCGAAATAAATATTGTCGCCTAACAATCCTTCGGCGGTGCGCGCCATTTTGAGGATGTTCCAGAAGCGAAAGTTCGGCCCGCCCATATGAGCGAAGACGAATCTCGTCTGGGGCGCAGACAGCGCCAGGTTGAACAATTTTTCGCTGTCGCCGCCGGGAACGATGTTCGCATTGTCCATCACGACGATCACGCCGAGTTCGCCCGCGCGCTTGACCAGCGTCAGCACGCGCGGATCGGCGGGGTCGAAACGCTGCGTGTGCGGATGGATTTTGAGCAGCCTGACGCCGCGCCCCGCGACGCGCGCCAACTCGTCGAGCGCCGCGGGGCCGTCATAAGGATGCACCGTCGCGATCGGAACGACGCCCCCATGCTTCGCCGCCAGCGCGATCAGCGCATCGTTGCGCGCGCTAATGTCCGCGGGATTGCCCGCGCGCGCCTGGTTCGGGCCCCCGAACCACATCACGCCCAGCCCGCTCACCGTCAGCCCCGCCGCCTTCACTTGCGCCTCATATTCGCCGAGCGATTTTTCGCCGTCCCACAGGTGGACATGGCTGTCGAACACCGGCCGGGCGGTCGCGGCCGCCGGGACGAGCAGCAGGGCGGCGGCGAGGAAGGTTGTGATGTTCATAGGCGTTGCCTTGATCGACGGGCTGGGCTAGCGGCGCAAAACCGCTTCGCCCCATGGCAGGATTTCGAGATCTGGCCAATACTGCCGCCACCGCGCGGACTTCAATTCATAATAGGCTTCGGTGATTTGCGTCGCATTGGCCCGCACAACGGGGCGCAGCAAATCTGCCAGCCCGAAGGGCGCAACTATCTCAAGGTCCGTTGCCCGGCGCAATCCGATCGCCGCAGCGGTCGTCGGATAAGTCCCGATCGCGTCGGGCACCGACCGATAGGGTACGATGGCATGGCCGAATTTGGCGGCGTACCACAGGTGGACCCGCGCCTGGTTCTTGACGTCGAACCGCACGGGCAGGTCGGCGAACAGCGACGCGATCCGCAATTCGGTCCGCTCTTCGGCTTCGGCCGACAAGTCGCCGGCGTCGAAATAGACGATATCGGCGTCGGCGATCCCGTGATGCGGGTCGAAACCGAAATGCTCGTTCCACCGGGCCTGCGCCACGATGCTGCCGGTCAACCATGCGTCGGGCAGCGCAATCTCGCCCCACCGGCGCAGGATCGACGAAACCGCCGGATGCCCGGTTACCAGGCCGGACAAGCGCCGCGCGAGCTCGTCGGTCAGATCAGACCCGCCAGCGGGCTCGACGGGTCGGCATATTTGCGCAGCCCCATGCGCCCCGCGAGGTAAGCGTCGCGCCCGGCCTCGACCGCGCGCTTCATCGCCCGCGCCATCAGGATGGGGTCCTTCGCTTCGGCGATCGCGGTGTTCATCAGCACGCCGTCGCAACCCAGTTCCATCGCCACCGCCGCATCGCTAGCGGTACCGACGCCCGCGTCGACAAGCACCGGCACCGACGCCCCCTCGACGATCAGGCGGATCGTGACGCGGTTCTGGATGCCGAGTCCCGAGCCGATCGGCGCGCCCAAAGGCATGATCGCGACCGCGCCCGCGTCCTCGAGTTGTTTCGCTGCGATCGGATCGTCGACGCAGTAGACCATCGGCAGGAAGCCTTCCTTGGCAAGGACTTCGGTCGCCTCCAGCGTCTCGCGCATGTTGGGATACAGCGTCTTCGCCTCGCCCAGTACTTCCAGCTTGACCAGGTCCCAGCCGCCCGCCTCGCGCGCCAGCCGCAGCGTGCGGATCGCATCGTCGGCGTTGAAGCAGCCCGCGGTGTTCGGCAGATAGGTGATCTTCTTGGGATCGATTAAGTCGGTCAGCATCGGCGCCGTCGGATCGGACACGTTGACGCGGCGCACCGCGACGGTGACGATCTCCGCACCCGAAGCCGCAACCGCCGCGGCATTCTGTTCGAAATCCTTGTATTTGCCGGTGCCGACGATCAGGCGCGACGTAAAGGTCCGGCCGGCGACGCTCCAGCTATCGATCTTGTCCACATTCAATCCTTATTCTGTACCACATTCGCAACGCCGCCGAGCGGATCGCGCACGAAAAAGCGGCGGACACCCCATGGCTCGTCTCGCAGGGCATAGACGATCTCGTGACCGGCCTCGACCGCACGCGCATACACGGCATCGACGTCATCGACGCCGACCGAATAGGCAGGGCCCCACCCCGACGGATCGCTGCTGAGGATGCTGATCTGCGCCAGCGGCTGTCCGGCCGAGCGATAGGTTGTGATGAAATCCATCGCCATCGCGGTCTCGAGCCCCAACACTTCGTTGAAGAAGCCCTTGCCCGTTCCCGGATCGTCCGCGTAACGATTGGGGACTATCCGTGCGACCGGCATCAGCCGCCTCCTACGAAATGAACGATTTCCAGCGCGTCGCCTTCCGCGAGCGCCACATCGGCAAGGGTCGAGCGGGGAACGATTTCGCGGTTGCGCTCGACCGCGACCTTCTTCACGTCGAGACCTAACGACGCGACCAGATCGGCGATGCTGCCCTCGCGCACCTGCCGGGATTCGCCGTTGAGAATGACCGAGATCAAGAAATCCGCCTCGCTTTGCCTTTTGCCGAGCAGCCCATATAGGGGGAGCGAGCCTCGCCGCAACCGAAAGCCCGCGCCTTGCCCGAACTTCCGACCGTCTTTGTCCTCTCCGGCCCGAACCTCAACCTGCTCGGCACGCGCGAGCCCGAGATTTACGGGACCGATACGCTGAACGACATCCATGCCCGGCTCGAGGCACAGGCCACCGCTCTCGGCCTCCGCGTCGAATGCCGCCAGACCAATCACGAAGGCGTGCTGATCGACTGGCTGCACGAAGCCTATATCGCCGGCGCGAAAGCCGTGCTGCTCAATGCGGGCGGTTACACGCACACCTCGATCGCGATCCACGACGCGATCAAGTCGATCAAGGTTCCGGTGATCGAGGTCCATTTGTCGGACCCGATGAAACGCGAAGCGTTCCGGCATTTGAGCTATGTCGGCATGGCCGCGGCGCAGCATTTTGCCGGCCACGGCGCGGATAGCTACACGCTGGCGCTGGACGCCGCCGCCCGTCTCTGACAATAGGGCCCATCAAAAAACGGGGTCAGGCGTTCGACCAACGGCGCCGCAACAACAGGAAAATTCTCATGGGTGACCATAAAGACAATGGCATCAATATCGATCCGGCGTTCGTGCGCGCGCTCGCCGAACTGCTCGACGACACGCAGCTCAGCGAAATCGAGGTCGAGGACGGCGACCGCAAGGTCCGCGTCGCGCGCACGCTGACCGCTGCCGCGCCGGTCGCCTTCGCGCCGGCGCCCGTCGCAGCGCCTGCCGCCGCGGCACCGGCCGCTCCCGCCGCCGCTCCAGCCGCAGCGGCGCCCGCCGCCGACAGCTTCGCCGATGCCGTCAAGTCGCCGATGGTCGGCACCGTCTATCTCGCCCCCGAACCCGGTGCGCCCAATTTCGCGGCAATCGGATCGGCGGTAAAGGCTGGCGAGACGATCCTGATCATCGAGGCGATGAAGGTCATGAACCCGATCGTTGCGCCCGCCGCAGGCACGCTGAAGGCCGTGCATGTCGAGAACAGCCAGCCGGTCGAGTTCGACCAGCCGCTGTTCACCATCGGATAAAGTCAGCCCATGGCTATCGAGAAACTGCTGATCGCCAACCGTGGCGAGATCGCACTGCGCATCCACCGCGCGTGCCATGAAATGGGTATCAGGACGGTCGCGGTCCACTCGACCGCCGATACCGACGCGATGCACGTCCGCCTTGCCGACGAGGCCGTGTGCATCGGACCGCCGGCGGCCAAGGACAGCTATCTCAATATTCCCGCGATCATCTCGGCGGCGGAGATCACAGGCGCGGACGCGATCCACCCGGGCTATGGCTTCCTCTCGGAAAACGAACGCTTCGCCGAGATTATCGAAGCGCACGACATGATCTTCGTCGGCCCGAAGCCCGAGCATATCCGCACGATGGGCGACAAGGTCGAGGCCAAGCGCACCGCGGTCGCATTGGGCCTGCCTGTCGTTCCAGGCTCGCCCGGCGCGGTGACCTTCAGCGAGGAGACCAAGAAGCTCGCCAAGGACATCGGCTATCCGGTGCTCATCAAGGCCGCCTCGGGCGGCGGCGGGCGCGGCATGAAGGTCGTTCCCGACGAGGACAGCCTCGAAAGCCTGATGGGTCAGGCCTCGTCCGAGGCGGCGGCTGCGTTTGGCGATCCGACCGTCTATATGGAAAAATATCTCGGCAACCCGCGCCACATCGAATTCCAGGTGTTCGGCGACGGCCGGGGCAATGCCATCCATTTGGGCGAGCGCGACTGCTCGCTCCAACGCCGCCACCAGAAGGTGCTCGAAGAGGCCCCCTCGCCGATTATCTCGGCCGAGGAACGCGCGCGCATGGGCGGTATCTGCGCCGACGCGATGGCAAAGATGAGCTATCGCGGCGCCGGGACGATCGAATTCCTCTGGGAAAATGGCGAATTCTTCTTCATCGAGATGAACACGCGCATCCAGGTCGAACATCCGGTGACCGAGATGATCACCGGCTTCGACCTCGTCCGCGAACAGATCCGCATTGCGGGCGGCGCGGGCCTGTCGGTAAAACAGGAAGACCTCGAGTTCCGCGGCCATTCGATGGAATGCCGCATCAATGCAGAGGATCCGCGCAACTTCCTGCCCTCGCCGGGCAAGGTGACGAGCTATCACGCTGCGGGCGGCATGCATGTCCGCGTCGATAGCGGGCTCTACGCCGGCTATTCGATTCCGCCCTATTACGACAGCATGATCGGCAAGCTGATCGTCTATGGCCGCAGCCGCGAAAGCTGCATGATGCGGATGCGCCGCGCGCTGGACGAAATGGTGATCGGCGGGGTCAAGACGAACATCCCGCTCCACCAGGCGCTGCTCGCCGACCCCGACGTCATCCACGGCGACTATACGATCAAATGGCTCGAAGAATGGCTCGCGCGAAAGGATGACGAGGCGAAAGCCTGACGTCTTTTCTTGCGCCGAACTGTGCGGCAGCTCACTTTCACTGCGGTTGATTTTTGGCTATGGGCTCTAATCATGGTCAAAAACTCTCCTTTTTCGGCGCGCCCCGCCACCGCGCTTCTTCTCCCGCTGAGCCTGCTCGCGGCGCCCGCCCTCGCCCAAACGGCGGTGAAGGAAGATTCTGTCATCCTCCAGCCCGACAAGGTGAAGGACGACGCGCCCGTCGTCGAAACCGCCGCCGAAGCGAATCTGCCAAGCTGGTCGAAACAGAATGCTGAGGCGCTGCTCGTGTCGATCGAAGGCATCGGCGCCGAAGGCCTGTTCGCCAAGGACTATAATCCCGACGCGCTCGCCGCGGCGATCATGGGCGAGGACCAGGCCCGGCTCGACAAGGTCGCGACCGACACCTTCCTGCTGCTCGCGACGCATCTGCGCGACGGCCGCACGCCCAATGCTGCGCGCAAGCAATGGTTCATGGTCGACAGCGACGCCGAAAGCGAACCTTTGCTCTCGCTCCTCGCCGGCGCGCTGGGCGCCGGAACGGTGAGCGAGACGCTTGCAACGCTCGATCCCGTGCACCCCGATTTCGCAGCCCTTAAGGCGTCGCTCGCGAAGGCGAAAACCCCGGCCGAAGCCAATGCGATCCGCGTCAACATGGAACGCTGGCGGTGGATGCCGCGCAACCTCGGCGAACGCTATGTCGTCAGCAACGTGCCCGAATATCTGACCCGTGTCGTCCACGGCGGCACGGTCATCGCGACGCACAAGGCCGTGGTCGGCAAGAATGCGACCCCGACGCCGCAATTGAACCCGATGGCGACCGGGATCATCGTCAACCCGACCTGGACACTGCCGCGCAGCATCATCAACGAAGGCATCGGCGCGACGATCGCGCGCAATCCCGGCTCCGCGCGCGCGCAGGGCTATACCTGGACCGGCAGCGGAAAGACGCTGTCGGTGGTCCAGCAGCCCGGCGCCAACAATGCGCTCGGCGTGATGAAGATGGAGATGCTCAACGAGCATGCCATCTATCTCCACGATACGCCCTCAAAGGGGGCGTTCAACGCCGCCGCGCGCGCGTTCAGCCATGGTTGCATCCGTACCGAGCGCGCGCTGCATTTCTCGGGCCTGATGGCGGTGATGTTCGCGGGCAAAAGCCCCGAGGAATTCGGTGAGGCGATCGCGAGCGGCAAGACGACGCGATTCGGCTTCGACCAGCCTTTTCCCGTCTATGTCGCCTATTGGACCGTCGTTCCCGACGGCAAGGGCGGCATAAAGAAGCTCGCCGACATCTATGGCCGCGACGCGCCCGTGGTCGCGAGCTTCGCCAAGCCCGGCCGCCCGACCGCGACGATCGTCGCGCCGGCGCCGCCCGCCGTCGTGCCGACGGTCACGACGACGCCGGAGACAAGCGGAATTTATTGAGCGCCGGCTAACGACCGATGGTGTCATTAATCCTCCCCATCGCGTCGCCACAGGGAGGACTTTCTCTTCGCCACAAAGCCGACGCCGAAAAAAAAGCGCTTTCCTACAATATCCGGCTATGCCAGCCTTCACCCCGGCTCTTTCACCCGGTAGATAAAAGCGGTTGCTGGCTCGTTTGCTCAGGCGGTCTGGCTGGGCGCATCCCGTACCCCTGCGGCGTCAAATCGGGCGGCGCACAAGGCTGACTTTTACTGACCTTTGGACGGCGTTACAGGCGGTGGCAGGTTCCCACGCCAAAAACCGGCGGCGCATTATCAGTCCGCCGTCTTGGGCAACGTCCCGCTGAAACTGCTCGCGCGGCGCAGATTCTCCGTGCCGGGCAGCGGATCGGCCGGCGGCAGATCGAACGGCTTGGGCATCGGCGGCGGCGCGCTGAGCCGGTCGGCGAAGAGCAACCGGCCGGGCCCCAGCTTGTAGAGGATCATCGGCAACAGTTCCTCGCCGAACACGAAACAGCCTTCGCTCCGCCCCAACTTGCCTTGCGTCGCGATCAGCGACGGATCGGCATACCAGGCGCCATGCACGACGATCGCGCGCACGTCGGCCGAATAATTGTCGGGCTCCAGCCCGGCAAGCCGCATCGACGATCCGTTGGCGCCCCAGTAATAATCGCTGGTGCGATAGGCACCGCGCGACGTCGCGAGGCTGCCGACGCGGTTCGAAAAGCTCTTGAGCCAGCCGTCGTGCTGCGGGTCTGACCCGCGCCCGTGCGTCACCGGGAACATGTCGACCTTGCCCGCCACCATATCGACCAGCGCGAAGCGCGGGCGCGACGACGGCAGGCCGAAATCGACGACGCCGACGCGGTCGCTCTGCGGGATATTGCGCCCCTGCATCGCCAGCTGCTTCTTCGCGACGGCGACATAATCGACGGGCGGCGGCAAGGGCGCCGCCGGCTGTTGAATCCAATTAGGCAGCTGCGCGCGCGCCGGTGCGGCGGCCAGTGCCCCCGCTCCTGCAAGTCCCGTCAACAACGCCCTGCGATCGATCAATTCATGCACTTGAACAGCAACCCCGCAATGGCCGCCCTTTGGCGGTCCCTCGACATTGCATAAGTCGTGTTCGGGCCGCGAAAGGCAAGCAGGTGGTTCCCCTTCATGCGGGAGGATGTGCCATATATGCCATGAATAGCGCGTTTACGCCGCGATAAGGCTGCGTTAGGACGTCATCCCATGAACGCGACCATCTGGCACAACCCCGCTTGCGGCACCTCGCGCAAGACGCTGGCGATCCTTCAGGAGACGCCCGGCGTCGCGCTGACCGTCGTCGAATATCTCAAAAATCCGTACAGCGCCGACAAGCTGCGCCAGCTGTTCGCCGACGCCGGCCTCACCGCGCGCGACGCGCTGCGCCTGCGCGGCACCGACGCCGAGGAACGCAGGCTCAACGACGCCGACGAGGACGAGATCATCGCCGCGATGGCCGCAAATCCCGCCTATGTCGAACGCCCATTCGTCGAAACCGACAAGGGCGTGCGATTGTGCCGCCCGCAGGACCGGGTGCACGAAATCCTCTGACGGTTTCGCGACCGTTACAGCGGCAATGGTTCTGCCTCTTCCTCCTCGTCGGCATGATCGGGCAGACCGGCATCCTTGCGCGTTTTGCGGAACACGCGTTCCAGTTCGTGCGGCAGGGCAAAATAGGCCCACAGCCCGGCAATTGCTGCGGAAAAGAGAGCTCTGACCAAAGCCATCTGGGTCAACCCGCCCAGCATGACATCGTGCGCGATCGCGACCGGCAGGTGAAACGCGAATGCCGCGATCACCATGCCATAGGCGTACAGGCCACGGCGTTGATCGATATACCTCAGCTGTTCGAGACGCTGGATGAGAGCCAATCCGCCTATTGGTCGCCGCGCCCGCATGGCACACCGTACACCTGCGTGGCAGGAAAGGATCGTCAGCAACGCCAGATTGAAGGTTGCAGTGCCTGAGATGTCGACGCCTGACCGGGTCAGAAAATAGGCCAGCAATCCGCCTGCCAACTGCACGGGAGCGTAACCCGACAGGAAGCGAAGGGCGATCCCGCGCACCGATTTGCCTTCTCCGGCAACGATGTCCGCCTTGGCAAAGCCCTGCGCCAGATACACACGAATGGCCTGATGGCCGTGCTCGGTGAGCACCCACTCCTCCATTCCTAACGCGCTCAAGCCTTCATCGATCGTGCCGGGCTCGGCCATGCCGAACGAGTGCAGGACATGGTAGAATTCGCTATGAGCCGATTTGGACGCCGTCATCTGTTGACGGCCGGGCTCGGCCAACATCTGCGCAAGACACGACTGGTCTCCCCGCGAAAGCCGCTGGAAGCTATACCATATGATTTTGCCGTCGTAGTCCAAGCTGGTCGCCCCCGAATTAGGCAGCCTATGACGGAAACCTTGTGTTGCTGTTAAGAAGTCGGCTTGGGATCGCCGCAACAAAACCTGCCCTTACCCCGCCGTCGCAAACCAGATGACATGCCGCGCACCCTTGCCGTTGCTCCGCGCGCGAACGCCGACCTCGTCGACCCGGAATCCCGCCGCCGCCAGCCGCCGCGTAAAGCGCGCATCGGGCGCCGCCGACCAGATCGCCAATATGCCGCCTCGCGTCAGCGCTGCCTTTGCCGCCGCAAGGCCGGCGGCCGAGTATATCCGGTCATTGGCTTCATGCGTCAACGCATCGGGGCCATTGTCGACGTCGAGCAGGATCGCGTCATATTGGCCGCGACCATCGGCAATCGCCGCCGCGACGTCGCCGACGACGAGTTCGACCCGCGGGTCGTCGAGGGCGCCCGCCGCCAGCTCGGCCATCGCCCCGCGCGCCCAGTCGATGATGCCGGGAACCAGCTCGGCCACCGTGATCTTCGCGTCGGGCCCTAGCGCGGCGAGCGCGGCGCGCAGGGTAAAGCCCATGCCATAACCGCCGATCAGCAGATGTGGCGCCTTGCGCCCTGCCAGACGCGCATAGCTCATCGTGGCCAATGCCTCTTCGGACCCGCTCATCCGGCTGCTCATCAATTCGTTACCGCCGATCGCGATGATGAAATCGCCGCCGCGCCGGAACAGGTGAAGCTCGCCGCCACCGGGCACTGCCGCCGTGCCGATCAATTCGCGCACCTTCACTTGCCCTCGCCCGTCATTGCGTCATTCCCCATTGTCATCATGCGGCCCATTCGGCTGGATCGGACTCTTCGCCGATCAAGGCAAGGCCATGCGCGATCGAGGTCAGCTCGCCCCCGGTCGCGATCCGGTCGGCGCCGAAGCGGCGATCGAAGAGCGCCCGGATCGCGGGGATCAGCGACGAACCGCCGGTCAGAAAGATACGGTCGATGGCCGCCGGCGCGACGCCCGCCCGCGCCAGCGCGGTGTCCATCGCGGTTTCGATGCGGCGCAGGTCGTCGGCGATCCAGCGTTCGAAATCGGCGCGGCGCACCTCGGCCCGGATGTCGACGCCATCGCCCGTAAAAGTGAATTCGGCTTGGTCGGCGCCCGACAGGGCGCGCTTGAGCCGCCCGACCGCGTCGTAGAGCGGAAAACCCTGTTCATGCTCGATCAGCGCGATCATGCGCCCGATCGGTTCTGGATCGACCGCATCGCGCTGCAGCCGCCGCAATTCGCCCAGCGTACGGCGATTGCGCATCAGCGCGAGGCGCGACCAATCGGCAAAATCGGCGAAATAGCCGCCCGGAATTTCGAGCAGTTTGTCGAACGAGCGATAGGTACCGCCCTTGCCCAGCAGCGGCAGCACCAGCCTGTCGACGATGCGATAATCGAACCGGTCGCCCGCGATGCCGATCCCCGACGATGCGAGCGGGACGCAGCGGCGCGCACTTCCCGGCGCAGCGACGCGGACGATCGAAAAGTCGGTGGTGCCGCCGCCGAAGTCGGCGACAAGGATCGTCGCAGGCTCGGTCAGGCGCGAGGCATAGCTGTGCGCCGCTCCCAGCGGTTCGTGCACATAATATATTTCGGTACCGAAGGCTTCGAGCATCAGGTCGTAACGCTGCCGCGCCAGCGCCGCGTCGGGCCGCGCGCCGGCATACTCGACCGGACGACCGACGATCACCCGCCGCGGCCGCGTATCGAGCCGCCCGCCAGCATGCGCGACCAGCCGCTGCAGGAACAGCCGCCCCATATCCTCGAAGCGGTACGGCTTGTTGAAGATCATCGCGCGTTCGAACGACGGGCTCGCCGCGACGCTCTTGAACGACTGGACGAAACGGCTGTCGAGCGGCGACTGAAGATATTCTTCGATCGCCCACGGCCCCGCTTCATGCGCGACTCCCTGCCAGGCGCGTTCTTCTTCCCAGAAGCAGAGCGCCGAGCGGAATACGCCGCCGGTCGCCGCATCACCCGCAAATTCGACGAGTTGCGTATCGCCGCTGCCGTTGGCCAGCGCAACGACGGTGTTGGTGGTGCCGAAATCGAGCCCGAGCGCGCTCGCGGCCTGGTTGCTGTTCATGACGATACCTGTGGGGATGAGCCGAGGCCGGCGCGGGCGGCGCCTATTGCACAGACTCAAATGATGGGCAAGGCGCCCGCCCGGCCCGCTATCCTGCCCCGATCCGCCCGTCCGCGATATGAAAGCGCGTCACCGGTCCCGGCATGTCGTCGAACAACGCCCCCTCGGTGCCCGTCAGCCACGCCTGCCCCCCCTGCCCCGCAAGCCGTTCGTAGAGTGCGCCGCGGCGCAGCGGGTCGAGATGCGCCGCAACCTCGTCGAGCAGCAGCACCGGCCGCTGTCCGCGCAGCCGCGCGACGCAATCGCTGTGCGCCAGAACGAGCGACAGCAGCATCGCCTTCTGTTCGCCGGTCGAGCAGCGCGCTGCAGCGCGGCCGGTTGCGGCATGAACCGCCGACAGGTCGTCGCGATGCGGCCCTGCGGTCGCGCGCCCGGCGGCGGCGTCGATGCGGCGACGGCCCGCGAACAGCGCCTTCAGCGCCTCGACCTCGTGCGGCGCGCTGCGCGCATCGCCCTCGCTGTCGACAAGTGTCAGCAGCGGGCGGGCGAAGGGCGCATCGGGCAGCGCGGCGAGTTCGGCCGATAGGGCGGCGAGCATATGCTGGCGCGCCGTGTCCATCGCGGCGCCATGTTCGGCGAGCTGCGCTTCGAGACTCGCGAGCCACCCCGCATCGGCGGCCGGCAGGTCGACGAGCAATTTGCCGCGCGCGCGCAGCGCCGCTTCATAGCGGTTGCTGTGCTGCGCGTGGCGCGGGTCGAGCGCGAGCACGAGCCGGTCGAGGAAGCGGCGGCGGTTGCCCGCGGTTTCGACGAACAGCCGGTCCATCGCCGGAGTCAGCCACAATATCGCAAGCCATTCGCCGAGCGCAGTCGCCGCCGCCGCAGCGCCGTTGATCCGCACGATGCGGCGCCCCGAATGCGCGGGCTCGGTCCCGGTACCGAGCGCGACCGGCGGCAGGTCCACCCCAGCCTGGAGTTCAGCGAACACGGCGAAGCCCCCGCTTGCCCCGTCGCGCACCATGTCGAGGAGCGCCGCGCGCCGCAGTCCGCGACCCGGCGCGAGCAGCGAGATCGCTTCCAATATGTTGGTCTTGCCCGCGCCATTGTTGCCGTGCAGCGCGACCAGCCCCGCTGCGGCCGCCATGTCCGCGCCGGCGTGATTGCGAAAATCGGTTAACGAAAGGCGGGTCAGCGTCATCCTTTTCTGCGCCTACCGCAGCGCCCGCAACGACACCAGCCCGACGCGCGCATCTTTCGAAAGAATATTTTTCGTCAAATGGCAATTTTCACCATTCATGCGCAAATTTCCCGTTTGAATATCGGGTCGCGATTCAGAAAATGGCGCTTAACCGCCAATTAATGAAATTGGCACGCCCCATGCATAACTGCTGGCATCCACCGGATGGCCGGATGGAAGGTTCAAGGAAGGATAAAATCATGGCTCATTTCAACGTTCACGCCGTCAAGAGCTACGCGCTTGCTGCTTTCGCTTCAGTCTATGCCTCGGTGATGTTGCTCGCAATCGTCGGTCAGAATGGTGCGCAGGTCGGTTCGCTGGTCGTTTGATCGGCGAACCCCACCAGCCTTCGATAACGCCGGCCCCGAGCCGGGATGGAAAGGAAAGAAATGAAACAGGGTTTTCGCAAGAATCGTCGCGACGGGATGATCTTCGGCGTGTGCGCCGGAATGTCAGAACAGTTCGGTATCGACGTCTTGTGGACGCGCGTCGGCTTTGTCGCCCTGACGCTTCTAGGCTTCGGCCTGCCTCTGCTGCTGTACCTCGCCGTCGCGATCCTCGCGCCCTAGGACAGCCCGGGCCGGCCGCCTTACAGGCGCAGTCGCACCGGCCCGCATATTTCCAAGGACCAAGGGCCCACCGGCCAGACCGGTGGGCCCTTTTCATTTGGGGCGCACGGTGAAACGGTAAGGAATATAGAGGAACACCTCGGTCGCGCTCGCCTGCGCCCAGATCAGTTGCTCATTCAGCCCCGCGACCTCACGCCATAGTCGGGTCCGAAGGCGCCGGCGGTCTTGAGCGCCTCGTCCGCGACCAGCTTGACGATCTCGGGCCGATACTGGTCGGGGTTGATGATCGTGAGCGTAATGGCGCCGCGCCGTTCGATCAGCGCGCGCCCTTCGGCCGGCACGACCTTGATGAAATTGTCGATCCGCGACTGCGCGCTGCCGACCGATCCGCCCAGCTTCGCCTTTACATAGACCGCAATCTCGCTGGTATCCGGACGTCCCCCGCTCCGGAAGGCGAGGTCGCTATAGTTGGCAAGCGTTACTTTGGTCAGCTCGAATTCGCCGGTGACCAGTTCAACCCCAGCGGCGTCGGTACGCCTGATCGCGCTCTCGATCATCGCATGGATCTCGCGCTTGCGGACGTCGGCGTCGCGCGAATCCGAAGTGAATTTAACCGGCTGGATGGCGCTGTCGGCCGCCCGCCGCAAGCCGACGACGGTCTGTTCGTCGGAGAGATAATCGGCCGAGGCGCGTTGCCCCGTCACAACCACTTCCCCCATGATATTGCTATTGTCCTGCGCTGCAGCAGGAGCGCCCGCCGCCAGCATCGCCGCCGCGATCATACCGATACGCATCGCTATCTCCTCACCATTGAACAAGCCATGCTATCAGCTTGGGCCAAAGAAGAAGCCCCGCCGGATCGCTCCGGCGGGGCTCCTTGCTTTTCGGTGTCGCTACCCGAGGGGAGAGGCTTACGCCTCGTCGCCCTTGATCAGGTAATCGCCGGCATCGGCATCGCTGCCGTGGGTTTCGCCCTCGACAGCCGCCAGCGGATCGTCGCCGATCGCGGCCTCGGGACCCTGCGCCAGTTCGGCTTCATGCTCCTCGGCGGCAGTTGCCGGAGCGATCAGATGCTCCTGGTTCGCGGCGCGCATGGCGGCGCGAAGCGCAGCATCCTTCGACGAGGCGGTGACGCGGACGCGGTTCATGGCAGCGCCGGTACCCGCCGGGATCAGGCGGCCGACGATGACATTTTCCTTGAGGCCCTGAAGCGAGTCGATCTTGCCCTGCACCGACGCTTCGGTGAGGACGCGGGTCGTCTCCTGGAAGGATGCGGCCGAAACGAAGCTGCGGGTCTGCAGCGACGCCTTGGTAATCCCGAGCAGGACCGGACGGCCCTCCGCAGGAACACCGTTTTTCGGCAGCTTGGCGTTATATTCCATCATCTCCAGATAATCGAGCTGTTCGCCCGGCAGCAGCGTGGTGTCGCCGCCATTGGTGATCTCGACCTTCTGCAGCATCTGGCGAACGATCACCTCGATGTGCTTGTCGTTGATCTTCACGCCCTGCAAACGGTAGACCTCCTGGATTTCCGCGACCAGATATTCGGCCAGCGCCTCGACGCCCATGACGTCGAGGATGTCGTGCGGGTTCGGCGAACCGCTGATCAGCGCATCGCCGCGCTTGACCATGTCGCCTTCCTGCACTTCCAGCACCTTCGACTTGGGAATGAGGTACTCGATCGGATCGCCTTCTTCCGGAACGATCGCGATCTTGCGCTTCGCCTTGTAATCCTTGACGAATTCAATGCGGCCGCTGATCTTCGCGATGACGCTGTTGTCCTTCGGAATGCGCGCTTCGAACAGCTCGGCAACACGCGGCAGACCGCCGGTGATGTCGCGCGTCTTCGACGCTTCGCGGCTGACGCGCGCCAGAACGTCGCCCGCCTGCACTTCCTGGCCGTCCTCGACCGACAGCATCGTGCCGACCGCGAGCAGATAGCGCGCGGCTTCGCCCGACTGGTCGTCGAGCAAGGTCAGGCGCGGCTGCAGGTCTTCCTTCTTGGCGCGGCCTGCCGAACGATATTCGATCACGACGCGCTGGGCGATGCCCGTCGCTTCGTCGACCTGTTCGACCAGCGTCTTGCCGTCCAGCAAGTCCTGATACTTCACGACGCCCTGCTTTTCGGTGATCAGCGGCATGGTGAACGGATCCCATTCGGCAATCCGGTCGCCCTTCTTCACCTTCTCGCCGTCCTTGTGCATGATCTGCGCACCATAGGGCAGCTTATGCGTGGCGCGCTCGCGGCCTTCGGCGTCGATGATCGCGAGTTCGCCCGAACGCGACAGCGCCAGGCGGCGGCCGCGCTGGTCGACGATCGTCGCCATGTCGCGATATTCGATCGTGCCGTCCGAAATCGCTTCGGCTTTCGACTGTTCGTTGACCTGCGCAGCGCCACCGATGTGGAAGGTACGCATGGTCAGCTGCGTGCCGGGCTCACCGATCGACTGGGCGGCGATGACGCCGACCGCTTCACCGATGTTGACCGGCGTACCGCGCGCTAGGTCGCGACCGTAACATTTGCCGCAAACCCCGAGCGTCGCTTCGCAGACCAGCGGCGAACGGATCTTCACCGACTGGACTTCGGCATCTTCGATGCGCTGCGTTGTCGCTTCGTCGAGCAAGGTGCCGACGGGCGCAATGACATTGCCATCCTTGTCGACGACATCTTCGAGCGTCGTGCGGCCGAGGATACGCTCGCCGAGCGAGGCGATCGTCGAACCGCCCTGCACGATCGCACGCATTTCCATGCCGCGGGTCGTGCCGCAATCTTCCTCGATCACGACGCAGTCCTGGCTGACGTCGACCAGGCGGCGGGTCAGGTAACCCGAGTTCGCCGTCTTGAGCGCCGTATCGGCCAGACCCTTACGTGCACCGTGCGTCGAGTTGAAATACTCGAGAACAGTCAAGCCTTCCTTGAAGTTCGAGATGATCGGCGTTTCGATGATCTCGCCCGACGGCTTGGCCATCAGGCCGCGCATGCCGGCAAGCTGCTTCATCTGCGCTTGGCTACCACGCGCACCCGAATGCGCCATCATATAGATGGAGTTGATCGGGGCCAGGCGGCCGTCGTCGAGCTTCGGCGTCGCACGGATTTCGTCCATCATCGCGGTCGCAACCTTGTCGCCGCACTGCGACCAGGCATCGATCGCCTTGTTGTACTTTTCCTGCTGCGTGATCAGGCCGTCCTGATACTGCTGCTCGAAATCCTTCACCAGCGCGCGGGTCTCGTCGACCATCGCTTCCTTCGACGCCGGGATGATCATGTCATCCTTGCCGAAGGAGATGCCCGCCTTGAACGCGTTGCGGAAGCCCAGCGCCATGATGGCGTCGGCGAACAGCACGGTCTCTTTCTGGCCGGTGTGGCGATAGACCTGATCGATCACGTCGCCGATTTCCTTCTTGGTCAGGAGGCGGTTGACGACGTCGAAGGGGACGGTGTGCGACTTCGGCAGGCATTCGCCGATCAGCATGCGGCCCGGAGTGGTCTCAAACCGCTTCAAATACTCGTTGCCCTGCTCGTCGGTCTGCGGCACGCGGCTGATGACCTTCGAGTGAAGCGTGACGGCGCCGGTGTAGAGCGCCTGATGCACTTCGGCCATGTCGGCGAGCAACATGCCCTCGCCCGGTTCACCTTCGCGTTCCAGCGAGAGATAATACAGGCCGAGAACCATGTCCTGCGACGGAACGATGATCGGCTTGCCGTTCGCGGGGCTGAGGATGTTGTTGGTCGACATCATCAGCACGCGCGCTTCGAGCTGCGCTTCCAGCGACAGCGGCACGTGGACCGCCATCTGGTCGCCGTCGAAGTCGGCGTTGAACGCGGCGCAGACCAGCGGATGGAGCTGGATCGCCTTGCCTTCGATCAGCACGGGTTCGAACGCCTGGATGCCGAGGCGGTGGAGCGTCGGCGCGCGGTTCAGCAAGACCGGGTGCTCGCGAATGACTTCGTCGAGGATGTCCCAGACTTCCTTGCGCTCCTTTTCGACCCACTTCTTCGCCTGCTTGAGGGTCATGGACAGACCCTTGGCGTCGAGGCGCGCGTAGATGAAGGGCTTGAACAGTTCGAGCGCCATCTTCTTCGGCAAGCCGCACTGGTGCAGCTTGAGTTCAGGGCCGGTCACGATGACCGAACGGCCCGAATAGTCGACGCGCTTGCCGAGCAGGTTCTGGCGGAAGCGGCCCTGCTTGCCCTTCAGCATGTCGGACAGCGACTTAAGGGGTCGCTTGTTGGCACCGGTGATCGTGCGACCGCGGCGGCCATTGTCGAACAGCGCGTCTACGGCTTCCTGCAGCATGCGCTTTTCGTTGCGGACGATGATGTCCGGCGCGCGCAGTTCCATCAGGCGCTTCAGGCGGTTGTTGCGGTTGATCACGCGGCGGTAAAGATCGTTAAGGTCGCTTGTCGCGAAGCGGCCGCCGTCGAGCGGCACCAGCGGGCGCAGTTCGGGCGGGATGACCGGCACGACTTCGAGGATCATCCATTCGGGACGGTTGCCCGATTCGATAAAGCTTTCGACGACCTTGAGGCGCTTGATGATCTTCTTGGGCTTGAGCTCCGACTTGGTGGTCGCGAGCTCTTCCATCAGGTCGACGCGCTCTTGCTCCAGATCGAGATTTTCGAGGAGCACGCGGATCGCCTCGGCGCCGATGCCGGCCGAAAAGGCGTCTTCGCCATATTCGTCCTGCGCGTCGAGCAGCTCGTCTTCGGTCAGAAGCTGGAACTTTTCGAGCGGGGTCAGGCCGGGCTCAAGAACGATATAGGCTTCGAAATAGAGGACGCGCTCGAGCTGCTTGAGCTGCATGTCGAGCAGCAGGCCGATGCGGCTGGGAAGCGACTTCAGGAACCAGATGTGCGCAACCGGCGCGGCCAGTTCGATGTGCCCCATGCGCTCACGGCGCACTTTCGTCACCGTGACTTCGACACCGCATTTCTCGCAGACGATGCCCTTGTATTTCATGCGCTTATATTTGCCGCACAGGCATTCATAATCCTTGATCGGGCCAAAGATGCGCGCGCAGAACAGGCCGTCACGCTCGGGCTTGAACGTGCGGTAGTTGATCGTTTCGGGCTTCTTGATCTCGCCGAACGACCACGAGCGGATACGCTCGGGGCTCGCAATGCCGATCTTGATCATGTCGAAGGTTTCGGGCTTCGCGACCGGGTTCATGAAGTTGGTAAGCTGGTTCATCTCTATTTCCCTCGTTAAGGGCGAAAATTCAATCGTCTTGGTGGCGGCGCATCACGAGGCCGGTGCCGATCAGGATCACGGCTGCCACGACCTGCGCCACGACCGCGAACATTCGGAGGGTGGTTTCGGGACCGTCGATCAGCACATAGGCACCTTGCAACAACAGGATCATGCCCACAAAGATCGGTATCCGACCACCCCGCCCAATCATTCGGCAGCCTCAGGCAGCGCGTCCGGATCTTCGTCATCCTCGTCCGCATAGGAGGAGAGTTCGACGTTGAGGCCCAGCGAACGCATTTCCTTGACAAGCACGTTGAAGCTTTCGGGAATGCCGGCTTCGAAGGTATCGTCGCCCTTGACGATCGCTTCGTAAACCTTGGTGCGGCCGATCACGTCGTCGGACTTCACCGTCAGCATTTCCTGCAGCGTATAGGCCGCGCCATAAGCTTGCAGAGCCCACACTTCCATTTCCCCGAAGCGCTGGCCACCGAACTGCGCCTTACCGCCCAGCGGCTGCTGGGTAACGAGGCTGTAGGGACCGATCGAACGCGCGTGAATCTTGTCGTCGACCAAGTGGTGCAGCTTCAGGATATACATATATCCCACCGTCACCTTGCGGTCGAAGCGGTCACCCGTGCGGCCGTCGTAGAGATCGACCTGGCCCGACCGGTCGAGACCCGCGCGCTCCAACATCGTCGACACATCGCCTTCGCGCGCGCCATCGAACACCGGGGTTGCGAAGGGCACGCCCACCGACAGGTTTCCGGCAAGTTCGACGACCTCTTCGGTCGTCCGCGCCTTGATCTCGTCGGCATATTCGTCGCCATAGGCCTGCAACAGCGCCTCGCGCACCGCTTCGGGCGGAGCGCCCGCCTCGGGGTCGGGGTTCGCCATGCGCCAGTCCTCGAGCGCCGCGGTGATCTGGCGGCCGAAACCGCGCGATGCCCAGCCGAGGTGCGTTTCGAGGATCTGCCCGACGTTCATGCGCGACGGCACGCCCAGCGGGTTGAGCACGAAATCGACATGCGTCCCGTCTTCGAGGAACGGCATGTCCTCGATCGGCAGGATGCGGCTGATGATGCCCTTGTTGCCGTGACGGCCGGCCATCTTGTCGCCCGACTGAAGCTTGCGCTTCACCGCGACGAAGACCTTGACCATCTTGAGCACGCCCGGGGCGAGTTCGTCGCCGCGCTGCAGCTTTTCGACGCGGTCTTCGTACTTCGCGCTGATCCGCTTGATGGCATCGTCATATTGCGCCTTGATCGCTTCCAATGCGGCCTGCGCATTGTCTTCGACGACCGCCAGCTTCCACCAGTCGGCGCGGTCGAGATCGACGAGCATTTCCTCGGTGACGATATCGCCCTTCTTCAGGCCCTTCGGCACTGCACTGGTCGCTTGACCGATCAGCAGTTCCTTGAGGCTCGAGAAGGTCGCGCGGTTGAGGATCGCGCGCTCGTCGTCGGCATCCTGCTTCAGACGTTCGATCTCTTCGCGTTCGATCGCGATCGCGCGCTCGTCCTTGTCGATACCGTGGCGGTTGAAGACACGGACCTCGACGACGGTGCCCGACACGCCCGGCGGCAGGCGCAGCGAGGTGTCGCGCACGTCGCTCGCCTTTTCGCCGAAGATCGCGCGCAGCAGCTTTTCTTCCGGCGTCATCGGCGATTCACCCTTGGGGGTGATCTTGCCGGCCAGAATGTCGCCCGGGCCGACCTCGGCGCCGATGTAGACGATGCCCGCTTCGTCGAGGTTGCGGAGCGCTTCCTCACCGACGTTCGGGATGTCGCGCGTGATGTCTTCGGGGCCAAGGCGCGTGTCGCGCGCGGTGACTTCGAATTCCTCGATGTGGATCGAGGTAAAGACGTCGTCCTTCACGATACGTTCGCTGATGAGGATCGAGTCCTCGTAGTTGTAGCCGTTCCACGGCATGAACGCGACGAGCACATTCTTGCCGAGCGCCAGTTCGCCGAGTTCGGTCGACGGACCGTCGGCGATGATGTCGCCGGCGCGGACCACTTCGCCCACCTTCACCAGCGGACGCTGGTTGATGCAGGTGTTCTGGTTCGACCGCTGGAATTTCTGCAGGCGGTAGATGTCGACGCCCGATTTGCCGGGTTCGACCATGTCGGTTGCACGGATAACGATACGCGTCGCATCGACCTGGTCGATCACGCCGCCGCGGCGCGCCGCGATGGCGGCACCCGAATCGCGCGCCACGGTTTCTTCCATGCCGGTGCCGACGACCGGCGCCTCGGCGCGCAGCAAAGGCACAGCCTGACGCTGCATGTTCGAACCCATCAGCGCGCGGTTGGCGTCATCGTTCTCCAGGAACGGAATCAGCGATGCCGCGACCGAAACCAGCTGCTTCGGCGACACGTCCATCAGCGTGATCTGGTCGCGCGGCGCCATCAGGAATTCGCCGGCTTCGCGCGCCGAGATCAGCTCGTCGATGAAGCTGCCGTCGGGGTTGAGGTCGGCGTTCGCCTGCGCAACCGTGTGCTTCTGCTCTTCCATCGCCGAAAGGTAGACGACTTCGTTCGTGACCTTGCCGTCGACGATGCGGCGGTAGGGGGTTTCGATGAAGCCATATTTGTTGACGCGCGCGAAGGTCGCGAGGCTGTTGATCAGACCGATGTTCGGGCCTTCGGGCGTTTCGATCGGGCAGATGCGACCATAGTGCGTCGGGTGAACGTCGCGGACTTCGAAGCCCGCGCGCTCGCGCGTCAGACCGCCCGGCCCGAGCGCCGACACGCGGCGCTTGTGCGTCACTTCCGACAGCGGGTTGGTCTGGTCCATGAATTGCGACAGCTGCGACGAACCGAAGAATTCGCGCACCGCGGCCACCGCGGGCTTCGCATTGATCAGGTCGTTCGGCATCACGGTCGAGACGTCGACCGAGCTCATCCGCTCCTTAACGGCGCGCTCCATGCGGAGCAGACCGACGCGATACTGGTTTTCGAGCAGCTCGCCGACCGAACGCACGCGGCGGTTGCCAAGATTGTCGATATCGTCGATCTCGCCCTTGCCGTCCTTCAGGTTCACCAGCTCCTTGACCACGGCGAGTATGTCCTCGCTGCGCAGCGTGGTCACCGTATCCTCGGCGTCGAGGCCCAGGCGCATGTTGAGCTTGACGCGGCCCACGGCCGAAAGGTCGTAACGCTCGGCGTCGAAGAACAGCCCGCCGAACAAGGCTTCGGCGGTTTCGCGCGTCGGCGGTTCGCCGGGGCGCATGACGCGGTAGATGTCGCTCAATGCCTGGTCGCGATCCTCAGCCTTGTCGGCCTTCAGCGTGTTGCGGATCCACGGACCGGTGTTGTTGTGGTCGATGTCGAGCAGCACCAGCTTGTCGATCCCCGCGGCGTCGAGCTTCTCGAGATTGTCGGCGCTCACTTCGTCGCCGGCCTCGATGTAAATCTCGCCGGTCGACTCGTTGATCAGGTCATAGGCGCTGTAACGGCCGAAGATTTCCTCGGTCGGAATCAGCAGCGTGTCGAGACCGTCCTTCGCGGCCTTGTTGGCAAGGCGCGGGCTGATCTTGTGGCCGGCGGCGAAGACGACCTCGCCGGTCTTGGCATCGACGACATCGAAGGCGGGCTTCGAACCGCGCCAGTTTTCGACGACAAAGGGGACCTTCCAGCCGTTTTCGGCGCGCTCGAAGACGAGGCGGTCGTAGAAATGATTGAGGATTTCCTCGCCCGACATGCCCAGCGCATAGAGGAGCGACGTCACCGGCAGCTTGCGCTTGCGGTCGATGCGGACGTTGACGATGTCCTTGGCGTCGAATTCGAAGTCGAGCCACGATCCGCGATAGGGGATCACGCGCGCGGCGAACAGGAACTTGCCCGACGAGTGGGTCTTGCCGCGGTCATGGTCGAACAGAACACCAGGCGAGCGGTGCATCTGCGACACGATAACGCGCTCGGTCCCGTTGACGAAGAAGGTGCCGTTCTCGGTCATGAGCGGCATGTCGCCCATGTAAACGTCCTGCTCCTTGATATCGAGGACCGAACGCGTGTCGGTTTCGCTGTCGACTTCAAAGACGATCAGGCGCAGCGTGACCTTCATCGGCGCCGCATAGGTGATGCCGCGCTGACGACATTCCTCGACGTCATACTTCGGCGCTTCGAGCTCGTAATGGACGAAGTCGAGTTCGGCGGTGCCGGCGAAATCACGGATCGGGAACACGCTGCGCAGCGTCTTTTCGAGACCCGAAACATAGCCGATCGACGGGTCCGAACGCAGGAACTGCTCATAGGATTCGCGCTGCACCTCGATGAGGTTTGGCATCTCCACCGCTTCATGGATATTGCCGAACAGCTTACGGATTCGCTTGCTTGCGGTTGCTTCGAGGGCCTTGCCCACCGACTTCGCCTTGGTCGCCATAAGTGATTGTCTCGCCTTGAAAAAATAGCTTGCGAGCGCAGGAGAGACGCAAAAAGGCCGCGAGCAACCGTTGCCGGTTTACCGCAGCTTCCAACGCATCTCGAAATCCCGAACGCCCTATCCGTACAACCTGCCGCGCAAAGTCAGGCTCTATCTCGGATGATCGGGTATGATGGCCATATAGGATCGGCGGTGCGAGGTGTCAACGGTCCTGCCGCCGCAGAGGAGCAAGGATGCCCGCCGCCGCGTTTTATCGTATTGCAATATAGAAAATATTGATTATCGATATGAACATTATCGATAATCGGGGAGATTCGCGATGCTTCGGTGGAGCCGGAGGTTACTTGCGGGGCTGAATATTCTGAACTGGGTGGCCGGGCTGCTGATCCTCGCGACGATCGCCCTCGTCGCCTTTGCCGCACCCGACATGCTGGCGGCGGCGCTCCACGGCAAGATGAAGCATCCCGAAGCCGCGGTAACGTGGTTGCGATGGGTCATGGTCATCACTGCGCCGGTCATCCTGTTCGCGCATGTCATTCTGACGCGGCTGATCGCGATGATCGACGAAGTGCGCGCGGGCAAGCCCTTCGCCGGCGCCAACGCGGCGCGCCTCCGCCACATCGCCTGGGCGCTGCTCGGTATCCAGCTCCTCGACCTCGCCTATGGTTTCGTCAGCATTGCCGCGAGCGAGCGCACGGGCGAATATTTCGGCTGGAGTTTCGGGCTCACCGGCTGGCTCGCCATACTCATGCTCTTCATCCTCGCGCGCATTTTCGAGCGCGGCGCGGCGATGCAAGACGAGCTGGAGCAGACGATCTGATGACGATCCGGGTCCAGCTCGACGACATGCTGTGGCGGCGGCGCATGACGCTGACCGAACTCAGCGAGCGCGTCGACATCACCGTGGCCAACCTGTCGGTGCTCAAGACCGGCAAGGCCAAGGCGATCCGCTTCTCGACGCTCGACGCAATCTGCCGCGTCCTCGAATGCCAACCCGGCGAACTCATCCTTTTCCATCCCGAAGGCGCCCCCGATGAAGACTGATATCGCATCGATCTATCGCAGCGCCCGGGCTTTTGCGCTCGCCTGCCCGCTCCTCTTCCTTATCCCGGCACTCGTCGAACTCGCGCAGCATGTCGTCGAATGGCGCGCGGGCATGTACGACGGCGTCGCCGGGGCAAAGGCCGCCGAGGCCGACCCGCTGCGCCTGCAATTCGGCTTCGCCAAGACGCTCGCCATCCTGCTGCCCGGTTATTGGTTCACCCGCTATATGCTGTTCAACCGCGACGCGGCGCGCGCGCGCCGCATCGAATGGCCAGCGATCGGCCTGTGGTTCATCCTGTTCACGCCCAACGCTCTGCAACAATGGTGGACGCTGTTCGGCCCTTCGCTCACCGGCCTCCTTGGCCTGACCGGCGTCGCCGCGCAATGGACGGGCTATGCGCTCGCCTTGCTCGGCGCCGTCGCCGGTATCTATTTCGTGGCGTGGACCGTGGCGTGGACGGTCGGCAATAGCGCGATCGGCCCGATCCGCTCGATCCGGATCGTGGCGGGCAGTTTCTGGCGGACCGTTCTGCTGATCCTCGCCGGGGCGCTGCCGCTGATGATCGCACATTATGCGCTCAGCTTCGCCGCAATCTTCGGCCCTGCGACCCTCGACGGGCCGCTGCTGCTGCTCGACGCACTCGTCGTCGGCCTGCTCGCGCTGACCATGGCGGGCAGCAACGCCGTCGCCGCCCGCCACGCGGCCATGAAAAAGGGGCTCGACCTCGCGACGGGCGCCCCGCGCTGAAAAGGCGGGGCGTCGGCCGCGCGCTCACGGCCCCAAACGGCACGAAAAAGCGGCTCGAGCTTGGAGTGCCGACCCGATCAACTCGGCTCATCGCGTCCAACGCACGGCTCGTCCACCTTGGCGTGGCCCTTGCGCCCTTCCGCGCGTTGAACGGACAAGCGTTCCATCAACACCAAAGGAGACCGAAAGCGATGCGGAAATTCGCAGGCTTTGTTGCAACCATTTCTCTTGGCATGTCGGCTATCGCCGCCGCCCCCGCCCTGGCGCAGGATGCCGCCGCCGCGACCGTCAACCTGACGGCGGGCACCAAGGTTTTTGATTCCGAAGGCGCCGAACTCGGCACCGTTACCAGCGTCGCGGGCGCCAACGTCGTTGTCGATCTGGGTGAAGGCAAACAGGTTACCCTCCCTTCCAACGCATTCGGACAGCTTGAAAAAGGCCCGACTATCGGCGCCACCAAGGCGCAGGTCGTCGCGGCGGTCGATCAGGCCAATGCCGGGAGCGAAGCCAAGCTCACCGCAGCCTTGCAGCCCGGCGCCGACGTGCGCGGCGTCAGCGGCGCTACGATCCTCGGCAAGGTCAAGCTCGTCGCGCAGGACGGCGTGGTCCTCACCACCCCGACCGGCGACGTAAAACTGCCCCGCAACGCCTTTTTCGTCGGACAGGCCGGTCTCGCGACCAGCTTTACCGCCGAACAATTCGCGGCTGCGATGCAGGAAGTGAACACCGCCGCCGCCGCGGACGACGCCGCGGTGGCCGCCGCGCTCAACCCCGGTGCCGAGGTGCGTAGCCTTAAAGGGGCCGCCGTTCTTGGCAAAGTCAAATCCGCCAGCGCCGACACGGTCGTCGTCACCACCGCCGCAGGCGACGATGTCAGCCTCCCGCGCAGTGCCTTCCTGATGTCGCCCGCGGGCCTCGCCGCCGCCTATACGGCCGAACAATTCGCCGCCGCCGTGGCGCAGGCGACAGGTGAACCCGCGCCGCAGACTGAAGCGACAACCGATGCGGCGCCGGCCCCGGCGCAAAAGTCGGCCAACTAACCGGCCCGAATAAGGGAATGGGGCGCCGACCTATGGGTCTGCGCCCCATTTTTTCATCCGCAATTACTGTCCAGAAGGACCAGATTCGACCGCTTGCGGATGTTGATTTCATGGTTTGCGATCATGAAAGTTTCAAAACCTTGGCAGGGTCAACATGGCAACGGGCGGGAAAGTTCCGCCTGCTATCGTCAAATAGAAGCGTCGCGACGTCCCTTGTTCCTTGGCGACCACATCAACCTCTTCATTCTGAAAGCACAACCAGAACCGGTGGGTTCCGGCGTTGATCCAGTGGACGATCTGATCGGCGAGGAACAGGCTCTCGCCCACCTTCACAGCGGCGATATGATGCGTCCGGCCATTACCGGCACCCTCACGGACGGCGACAATCTCATAGTCGGTCATGTGTTGACGTCAGATCCTCTTGCGCGGGAGATCTAGTAGCGAACCGGAATGATGCGAATCCGATCGATAGCGCCGGGGGATGCGCGCGACCGGGCGATGGCGGCGGCGCGAAGTTCATCGAGAGCGATGACTTCGTAGCCGTTTTCGTCGGGCTGCATGGGAAGGTCGGTTTCGACGACAAGAATGACCTTTCGCGCAAGACCGTCGATCTCCCACTCGAACCAGCAACGCACAATATGGTGCGCACCTTCGCGCTCATCCTCCATCGGGCGTATCCCGAACGGAGGATCGTGCGCGAAGCTCACGCTCGACGCTGGCATAGCCGGCCTCGCTTTGCGTCGCGACGGCAATGGGACGCCCGCTTAAAATTGCGTCCTCGCGGTTGAGAAAGTCCAGCGCCGCGTCCCGTCCGCCGAGCAGCTCGAACGCCAGCGCGCTGATCGCTCCCTGCCGCTGCGCATCGTCCTGCGCAAGCGGCTTGACGTTCCGATTTCGCCGAAACGGGTTTGTACGCGCGCTCGCCAAGGCGGGGCCGGGTTTGACCTGCTCAGCTGTCATTGGCCTGCCCCCCTTTCGCTCCGTTCGCGGAACTTTCACGCCCGAGCGCGGCGCGCGCGTCATCAATACTCGAATATCGGAACGGTCCGACTCGGAATTGTTCCGCATATATGTGAACAATGCCGGCTTCCGATAGCGAGCGGAATGGCTGGAGATGTACTGCATCGGGTCGATGCAAATCGGGTAAGGCGGGCAATTTGGCGGCCAGCTTGGCCAGCTTGTCCTCATCGAAGCCAAGCGCGCGATAGATGTCGCGTCCGATAACCCAAATTTCTTCCTGGACTGCGGCAAGCCGGCCGACGACATGTTCGAGGCCGAAGGACGCCCTTTCCTCCTCCGTCATCGCCAGCGCCTCATTGACGAGCAGTTCGGCAATCAGCGTGTCGCCCAAAAAAAACGGATAGTCGGCCGCCGGCTCGGAAACCGGGGGTACGGCCGACAGACCCTCACCTTCCTCGGCAACCCCGGAAAGGTCGTCCGCCAGCCCGCGCCGCTCGCGATATTCGTGAATCCGCTTCGCATAATAGCGGGGCAGGTCGAAATTCGGGAGCAAGTCACCATCGCGCCGTGCGTGGCTCACCGTCATGAGCGCCATCTGGTGATGATAGAGAAGTTGGTTGAGATCCATATCAGCCTCCCGTTTGCGGGAGCGCTATTGTCTCTCAGGCGCCGACATGCAGGATGAAGCCAACGATGCATGTCATATGGGCGCTGCGGCCGATTCTTTCAAGATGATCGCGCTGCGGGCCGGCCGGTTGCCAAAGACAGCGGGTGACCGCTTCCCACCCCTACGCCGCCTTGCGCAGCCGGTTCCGGCCTTCGCGCTTGGCGGCGTAAAGCGCCTGATCGGCGCGGTGCAGCAATTCCTCGATATCGAGTTCGCCGTCGAACACCGCCAGCCCGACGCTGATCGTCGCGTCGGGGATGGCATCTTCGGCCGCCGCTGCGGTTTCGACCGCCTTGCGCACGCGCTCGGCGATGATCTCGGCCGACCGGGCGCTCGATCGCTGGAGGACGCAGACAAATTCCTCGCCACCGATGCGTCCGACCAGATCCTCGTCGCACAGCGCTGCCTTGGCGCGCCGGGCGACGCGCTGGATCACCTGGTCACCGGTGGCATGGCCGTGCGCATCGTTGATCTGCTTGAAATGATCGATATCGAAGATTGCGACCGCCAGCGGCGCGCCATGCTCGCGCGCGCCGGCCAGCGCCTTTTCGAGGAACGCCAACGTGTGCCGCCGGTTTGGCAGCCCGGTCAGCATGTCGGTGTTGGCAATCCGTTCGGCCGCGCTGCGCGCCGCTTCCAATATCCGGGCATTTTCGACCGTCTCGGTGACGTCCTGCACGGTGCCGAAGATGCCGACCGTGCGCCCGCTCCGGTCGATTTCGATCGATCCGTGCGATTTGACGTGACGGATTTCACCATCGGCGCGCCGGATGCGTCCCTGGAACTCGAAGGGTTCGCCCGACTGGACCGCCTGTTCCAATATCCGCCGTACTTGGGCGGCGTCCTCGGCGACATATTGCTTGACGCTGTAATTGACGTCGACCGGGCTGCCGGGTTCGAGACCGTGGATGCGATAGGCTTGGTCCGACCATTGGATCCTCCATCGGACCAGATCGACGCGCCAATGGCCGACCAGCGCCGCCGCTTCGGCCTGCAGCAGCAAGCGGTTGCTCTGTTCCAGCCGCTTCGCCAGCCGCTGGCGCACGATCAGCATCGCAGCGAGCGGCAGCGTCGTGAACAACAGCGCCAGCAAATAGAATTGCAGGAAAAAGACGCGGAGCTTCTGCTCACCCTCGATCGCCGCGATCGGACCATAGCCCTGTCCGGTCAGTAACGACGCCGTGATCGCTACGATAAGCATTCCCGCAGCCGCGCCAAAGGGGCCCAGCCGGTATGCGGCGGCGACGACAGCAATGCAGGGCAGGAAGGTGGCGGGGAACTGCGACTGCGAAAAGGCCACTATAGAAACGAGACCTGCGACGGTCAGGATCGCGGTCGCTTCCAACTTCATGCCATCGGGGGCATTGTCGAACATATTGGCGTCGACCATCCGGGCGAGCATCACGATTGGCGGGGTCACGATCAGCATGCCGAGCAGCACCGTCGACAGCCAGGACAGGAAGAAATCCGCGCCGTTCCCCGTCAACAGCCACGCGATGCTGGCGCTTGCGACGCCCGACACGAACGCCGCAAAGCAGAAATTGGCAACCGAACGCGGGACCATGAATGACAGATCGCCCGTCTCGCGGCGACCCAGCAGCCACAGCGCCAGCGCGGCTTCACAGCCGTTCGACAACGTGAAGGCAACGCAGGTCCAGGGCGGTGTGCCCCCCAGGAAGTTCGCTGCCAGGCTTGCCGACGCCATGCCGGCGAAACCGGCAATTCGCGCACGCGCGGGCATCAACAGCAAAAGGGCGAGGAAATATCCGCTGGGCGGCCAGACGGCCGCGATATTGTCTTCACCCTTGGTGGCATAGAGAGACAGGCTCGCAAGCAGGAAATATCCCACCGCGGTGAGCAGGAACCAAAAGACCGCTTCGACTCTGGGGGATAGCGACCGGGTCATGTCCCCAGCTAACCGAAAACAGGAAAATAAACCGCTAATAATGTTCGCAGCGCCGCGCCGGCAGCGTCAACCGACCCCGCCGAAGGTCAAGCCGACAACTTCGGCGACCTTGGCCTCGTCCCATTCGATCCGCCGGTCGAGCACCAGCATGGCGAGGCCGTGGACCAGCGACCAGGCGTGAAGCGCGGCGGTGTCCGGGTCCTCGACCCCGGGCAGCGCCTCGCCGACGCCGGCGCGGAGCAGATTATAGGCCACTTCGCCGCCGTCCCCCCCTTCCTTGCGATCGGACATCTGGCGCGTGAAGCTCAGACGAAAAAGCGCGGGCTCGTCGTGCGCGAAGCGGACATAGGCGGTGCCCGTCGCCTTGAATCCCGCAACGCCGCCGCCCGCCTTCAGCCAAGCCTGCGCCTGCAACGCGCCGAGCCGGCGCAGCCCTTCGTCGGCGAGCGCGTCGAGCAGCGCCTCCTTGTCGGGGAAATGGCGGTAGAGCGCGGTCGCGCTGACCCCGACGTCGCGCGCCAACGCCCGCAGCCCCAGTTCGGCGCCGTCGCCCGCTTCGAGCCGCTTCAGCCCCGCCGCGATCACCGCCGCGCGCAGGTCGCCATGATGATAGGCGCCCGACGCCTTCGCGCGCTCGCCTTTTATGTTGACACTGTTATCTTTGCTCGCCATATGTTGTCACTGTAAACATATCGATTCGCCGGCGCAACCCCACGCTGCGCGGCACCTTCGCCAACTTCCGTAAGGAGCATCGCCATGGCAAGCAACGTCGAAACCCTCATCCGCGGCGCCGTCACCAAAGGCATCGTCAAGCTCGCCGACTTCAACCGCAAGCGCCTCCCCCGCCCCACCGACGCGCACCCTTTCCTCATCGGCATTCACAAACCGATGACCGAAGAATTCACGCTCGAACAATTGCGCGTCGACGGCGAGATCCCGCTCGCGCTGACTGGCCGCTACCTGCGCAACGGCCCCAACCCCGCCGCCGCGCCCGACCCCGCCAGCTATCACTGGTTCACCGGCACCGGCATGGTGCACGGCATCCGGATCGAGGGGGGCAGGGCCGCGTGGTACCGCAACCGCTGGGTCCGAGGCGCCGAAGCCTGCGAGATGCTTGGCGAACAGGTGCCCCCCGGCCCCTGTCACCCGACCAACGACGCGCCGAACACCAATGTCGTCGGCCTGGGCGGCCGCACCTTCGCGATCGTCGAGGCCGGTGGCAAGCCGGTCGAACTCGGCTATGAGCTTGATACGATCGCGCATAACCCCTTCGACGGCACGCTCGCCGGCGCCTACACCGCGCATCCCCATCACGACCCCGTTAACGACGAAATGCACGCGATCACCTATCGTGGCGACGAGCCGAACAAGGTTTGGCATGTGGTGCTAGACAAAAACGCCCATGTCGTGCGCGAGGAAGCCATCGCCGTCAGCGACGGCCCCTCGATCCATGATTGCGCGATCACCGAAAATCATGTGCTGGTTTTCGACCTGCCCGTAACCTTCTCGATGAAGATGCTGCTCGCCGGCTATCGCTTTCCTTATGCGTGGAACGACGCACATCAGGCACGCGTCGGCCTCCTCCCCAGGAGAGGCCGCGGCGACAGCATCGTCTGGGTGCCGGTCGAGCCCTGCTATGTCTTCCACCCCGCCAACGCCTATGAAACCGCGGACGGCAATGTGATCGTCGACGTCGTGGCGCACGAAACGATGTTCGCGCAGTCGAAGCGCGGCCCCGACAGCGAAAAGTCACGCATGGAACGCTGGACGATCGACCCGACCGCCGGGACGACGACCCGTGCAATTATCCACGATCATGCGCAGGAATTTCCGCGCTATGACGAGCGTCTGACGACAAAGCCCTATCGTTACGCCTATTCGGTTGCGATCCCCGACGGCGTCTCGTCCGAATGGGCGCTTGCCGATACAAGGCTGTTCAAGCATGACCTCGACAAGGGCACGACCGCGATCCACGATTTCGGTCCGGGTCGCCATCCCGGTGAGTTCGTCTTCGTCCCGCGCAGCGAAAATGGCGCCGAAGACGACGGCTGGTTGATCGGCCTTGTCGTCGACATGAATGACGAGACGACGGCGCTCGTCATCCTCAACGCCGACGACTTTACCGGGTCACCGCAAGCCGTCGTTCACCTGCCGCATCGCATTCCCCCGGGTTTTCACGGGAATTGGATCGCCGACTGACGATATCGCGGCGCGCCATCAGCGCCTCGGTAACCCGCAGCGACCGCTCGTTGTCGACATCGATCGCCGTCGCCCCGTCGCCGACCAGCAACGGGGCGATGTCGACTTTCAGCCGCTGCGAAAGACGCCCGAAAACATGGTGGATCGGTCCGAGGCCAAAACGAAAGCGAAGCAGGTTGACGAGTCCAAAGGCGCGTAACACGCGCAGCGGCTTCTTGACGAATTGCCCGCCGCCGCGAAACGCCTCCACCGCGCGCAACGCCCCGGGATGGGCGATCCAATAAGCATTGCAGTTCGATACCGCGACGTCCGAAAATTCGTAGAAGCGCCGTTGCCCTTCTGGATGAACCGCGAGCACATCTTCGCGCCGTGCGAGCGCCACGCCGGCATCGATACCCAACCGCTCTGCCTCCAAGCCAACCTCGGCGATCGTCGCGGGCGTCAGCAGGCAATTGTCGGCGGTCGTCACCAGCAGTGGAAAGTCCGCCACGCCCGCAACCGCAAGAACCGAGTCCGCCAGATTGTCAGCGGCGGGAACAATGATCAGGCGGCGACCGAGGAGGTCGACAACCGGGTCGTTCAGGTGGTCGAGCAGCGCGCCATGGTGGGTCGACACGAACACTCGGCTGGCCTGGCTGTCGGCCGCACTTTCCAGCACGTGCGCGATCATCGGCCGCCCGGCGACGGGGACAAGGCATTTATCGGCGACATCATAGGCCTCGGCCAGCGGGTCGGCCGCGCCGGGTCGACGCCCCGCGAGGATCAGGATCGACCCGCTCATGCCGCGTCGCGCCGCACCGCCGCCGGCAGGATCTGGCGGATCATGCTTTCGGCGACGATCGTCTCGATCAGCGCCGCGTGCGTGAAGCCGGCCGCGACAGCAGATCGCGAGAACAGCTTTTCAGACCACAGATTGCAGTTGAGGTTGACCTCGAGCAGCCGGACGTCGCCGGTCTTGTGATCGACGCGAAACTCGAACCGTCCATAGTCGAACGGACGAAATATATCAGCCATCCGTGCGGTATAATCGATTATCCGGTCGGCGATGGCCCGGTCGTCGAACGGCTTGATGCAATATCCGACATTGTCCACCAGATCGCGCTTTTCCTGATAGGTGCGCAATTGGGTCGGATCGTCCTGTTCGAAGATCATCATCGGCAACATCGCGGGTTCGCCATCCAGCGTGATCACCGGCACCTCGATATCGCTGCCGTCGATAAAGGGCTCGACAAGCGCGTCATGGTCGAGCGCATGGATTTCGGCGACCGCTTGCGCCAGTTGCCCCCGGTCCTGCGCGTCGCGAACGCCCCATGAGGCAGAACTGTTGTTCGGTTTGATCACCCAGCGCCGCGCCGGCGGGCAGCGCGACACGTCGACTGGCGCTCCACGACGGAAAAGCGTCCACGGCGCCGTCGGCACGCCGCGCGCGGTCGCTTCCAGCTTCGTCAGATGCTTGTCGTCGGACAGGCCGCGCACGATCGGCGATGCGCCCAGATAAGGCAGGCCATGCCGGTTGCACAGCAAGGGCAACAGCATCTCCGAATTGAAGAAACCGCCACGATTGAGCAGCGGAAAGACGAAATCGGCGGCCGGCCGATCGAAGAGCGCCGCATAGCTGTCGGCGATCAGCAACGCGATGCCTAGCCCTTCGAGCGTCTCGCGCATCTCGCGATGATAGGATGCGTGATTGCCGTCGTCCGCGTGCAATCCGCCGCTCCAGCGCGCATGTTTGGCGATGAACAAAAGCCGCTGCGTATCGCGCAATTCGTCGGGCAGTCGGGTGGGCCCAAGGTCGGTCGTTTTCATGCGCGGCGTTGAGCATGCGAAGGTTGCGCGGGGATGACGAATTGGTGACGCGGCTCGACGCAAAAGCGCAAACCCGCTGTCATCTGCCGGCCTTTCGCCCGATCGCAAAACCGATCGCACGCGCGACCAAAGGTGCCCAAATTAACGCCGCGTCGTTCAGCGCACACGATTCATCGTGGAAACGACGCTCAACTGGCAGCATTTTTCAGGGCCTGTTCGTTCGTCCTTCACTATGACAAGAAATATCGCCCTCTCCCGCCCCGCCCTGAGCGCGATTGCCGCGTTCCTGGTCCTGTCCACCCCTGCCGCCTTTGCGCAGGAAGTCCCTACAATCACGATGACGCCGCCGGTGACCGCACCCACCGCCTCGACGCCGCAGCCCCCCCCGACCGCCGCCGAACCGAGCACCACGGCACCCGTCGCCACTCCGCAGGCCACGCAGCCGGCCACCCCCAAGCCGGTGATCCGTGTGCCGCTGGATATCGCACCGGCCGAAACCGCACCAGTTGCTGAGGCGGCCGAGCGCGCTGCGCCCGCTCCCAAACGCGCCGAACGTGCGGCACCACGCGCAAAGGCCGCGACCGTAGCGGCCGCCCCCACCGCCGCGACGACAACCGCCGCAGCGCCGACCGCAACGACCGAAGCACCGTCAACCGATGCACTGGCCCCAATCACCGCGCCCGGCGCAGCCCCCGTTGAACCGCTCGCGGCAGCAACGCCGCCCCCGGCCGCAAAATCGGCTTCGACTGGTAGCGAACTACCTTGGGAACTGCTCGGCGGAGCCGCCGCCCTGCTCCTCGCCGCAGGTGCCGGTCTCGCATTCGCACGTCGCCGCAGGGTTGACGATATGATCGCCGAAGACGCGCCCGTTTATGTCCATGAGTCCGAGGCTGCGCCGACGATCGACGAAGCCCGTCCTTGGGTGACGCCGGCCTACGCTCCCCGCGAAAACATCGCATCGCGAACCGTTCCGGCTTTTGCCGCTGTCCCTAGCGGGAGCATGGGTCGCCACGAAGCGATGGCCATGGCCGGTCCCACGCCCGACAATCCGTTCGTCACGCTAAGCAAGCGGCTCAAGCGGGCCCGCTTCCTCGATCGCAAGGACCGCCTCGCTTATGAGGCGACGCTGGCGCAGCAGAAGGACACGACCCGCAAGCCAGCGAGTGCATGGGAGATCTCCCAGCGTCCGGCCGCCCCCATTGTTCCGGAACAAGAGGTCCGCCGTCCCGAACCCGCGCGCGGTCGTCCAGATCTTCGTCCCGGCTTTGCCCGCAACTAAACGGCGACATTGTATCTTACGAAAAAGGGCGGCGCTTCGCAGCACCGCCCTTTTCTTTTTGCTGGAACCCGCCCGGACGAACCGGCCGGCTCCCCGAACCGAATTACTTCAGTTCGACGGTCGCGCCGGCAGCAACCAGCTTGGCCTTCAGCTCTTCAGCTTCCGCCTTGCTGGCGCCTTCCTTGACGGCCTTCGGCGCGCTTTCGACGAGCGCCTTGGCTTCGCCCAGACCCAGGCCGGTGATCGCACGGACTTCCTTGATCACGTTGATCTTGTTGCCGCCGTCACCCGTCAGGATGACGTCGAATTCGGTCTGCTCTTCAGCAGCCGGGCCAACGGCAGCCGCCGGGCCAGCGGCGACGGCGACGGCAGCGGCGGCCGAAACGCCCCACTTTTCTTCGAGCAGCTTCGAAAGTTCGGCAGCTTCCAGAACGGTCAACGCCGACAGGTCTTCAACGATCTTTGCGAGATCAGCCATTTTCATTCTCCATCAGAACCGGGAAAGCCCGGTGAATTGTTACGGTAGGTAAAAGTTTATGCCGCTTCCTTGGCGCCATAGGCACCAAAGACCCGCGCCAGCTGACCAGCCGGGGCTGCCGCAATCTGGGCAACCTTGGTGGCCGGAGCCTGGAGCAGGCCGACAAGCTTGCCACGCAGTTCGTCAAGCGACGGCAGCGATGCAAGCGCCTTCACGCCATCCACGTCGAGGACCACATCCCCCATGCCGCCGCCAACGATTTCAAGCTTGTCGTTGGTCTTGGCAAATTCCACCGCGATCTTCGCAGCTGCCACCGGGTCGGTGGACGAAGCGATTGCCGTGGGGCCGGTCAGCAGTTCGCCGATACCGGTATAGGGCGTGCCGTCGAGCGCGATCTTGGCCAGGCGGTTCTTTGCGACCTTAAAGCTCGCGCCCGCAGTCCGCATCTGCTCGCGAAGCACCGTCGACTGGGCGACGGTAAGACCCAGGTTGCGAACAATCACAACCGAGGCTGCATTCGACAGCGTAGCGTTCAGCGAGGATACGGCTTCGGCCTTTTCAGCACGATCCATGCCTGTTTCTCCACTCATGCCCGGAAACATGCGCGAACGCATGCGGCCGGGCTGCTAACACACGCAAAAGCCATGCGAGCCAAGGCTCACCTGTCCTTCACGCAACGATGTCCGATGGGGTCGGTCAAGCCGCTGGCGCCTGCACAAGCAGGCGGGCGACCGATAAAAGACTGTTCCCCGTCTCGGCTGGAAATTAAGAAGGGCATATTCCCTTCACCAACTGTCTCGGACGGAATTGCCCCAAATCCGCAAAGCGCGAACCCGTGACAACACGGGCGGGCCAATAGCAGCGACGGTCGCAGAGTCAAGGCCGATTCCCGCTGAAGCGCCGCATATCCCGCTTGGCTGGCCCCGCGACGACGGTTAAGGCGCACCGCCATGACAAGCATCCGACAATCCACGCCCACCGACGGCGAACGCGTCGTCCAGATCTGGCGCGAGGCCGTCGATGCGACGCATGATTTCCTGACTGCAGCCGACCGTGCGGCGATCGAAGCCGAGGTCCAGGCCTTTTTGCCTGCCGCCCCGCTCTGGCTTGCAGTCGATGCCGGGGACCGTCCGGTCGGGTTCATGTTGCTCGACGGGGCGAGCATGGACGCGCTTTTCATCGATCCCGCTTATCGCGGCGCCGGGATCGGGCGCGCGCTCGTCGAACATGCGTTGGAACGCCACCCCGTCCTCACGACCGAGGTCAATGAACAGAATGTCCAGGCGGTCGGCTTTTACGAACGGCTTGGGTTCGAAGCGACCGGTCGATCGGCCCGCGACGGTCAGGGCCGCCCCTATCCCTTGATCCACTTGCGCTTCGGTTCGCAAATCTGACCCGCGGCGCCGACGCGCGCGGAAGTTATCGAAAGTGCCGCGCAGCGCAACCGGCGCCCCTTGCAACTTTGGATTCCAGATATGTCTTAGATGCATCTCGAATAGTCTAAGGAATGAAAATGATATTCTATGCAAAAATGGATCGCAGCGGCTGCGGCGGGCGCCATGCTATGCACCGGGGGGGGGGCGCGGGTTCGGCCACGGCTTTGGTGGCGGTTTCGGCAGCGGCCGGCGTGGCGGTGGCCGCGGCGAACGTGGCGAGCGGCGCCGGATGTTCGATGGCGGCGAACTGCGGCTCGTGCTGCTGAAGCTGATCGCCGACGAACCGCGCCATGGCTATGACCTGATCCGCCGGATCGAGGAACTGACCGGCGGCGCCTATGCGCCCAGCCCCGGCGTGATTTACCCGACCCTCACCCTTTTGGACGACATGGGGCTGATCGAGGCGACCGACAGCGAGGGCGCGAAGAAGCTGTTCGCGATCACCGAAGCCGGCGAGGCCGAGCTCGACGCGAACAAGGACAGCGTCGAACGCCTCATCGCCCGGCTCACCGACGTCGGCGAGGAACGACAGCGCACCGACAGCGCATCGGTCCGCCGTGCGATGGGCAATTTGAAGGCCGTCCTCATGAACCGGCTCGGCGACCGCGATCTCGACGAAGCAACGCTGCACGGCATCGTCGCGCTGATCGACGAGGCCGCACAAAAGATCGAGCGCCTCTGATGAGCGCGGCGGCTATTGCCAGCGTACCCACGGCGCACGCGAGCAAATATCTGCAGCAGCTGTGCAAGCATTGGCAGCATAATCTTGCGGTCGAATTCACGCCCGACCGTGGCACCGTGACCTTCCCCCGCGATGCGCGCGGCGCGACCTGGGCGGGGGATGCGCTCATGACCTTCGATGCCGGATCCGACACGCTGTTGGTCCGCATCGACGCCAGCAGCGAGGACCATGTCGAGGCAATGAAGGGCGTCGTTGCGCGCCACCTCGACCGCTTCGCCTTTCGCGAGGCGCCGCTGATCTTTGATTGGCGCGCGGCCTAAGATCAGGCGACGATGGCGTTTCGCCGGGCATAGAGGAAATAGACGGCCAACCCGGCGAGATTCCAGATGCCGAACCACAGCTGCGTCTTCGCGGGCAGGCTGTAGAAAAGATAAAGGCAGCCGCCGATCGCGACGACCCCGATCAGCCAGGGCAGCGGCGCGCGAAAGGTGCGCGGCGCATCCGGCGCGCGCTGCCGCATGATCAACATGCAGACGGTGACAGCGGTAAAAGCCGCCAATGTTCCCGCATTGGCGAGCGCCGCCAGTTCGTCGAGCGGGATGCAGGCCGCGAGGACCGAGACGACGATCGCCGTGAACAAGGTGATCCGCGTGGGCGCCCCGCGCTGCGACAGTTTCGCGAGGCGGGCGGGCAACATGCCGTCGCGCGCCATGGTGAAGAAGATGCGGCTTTGCCCGTAGAAGAAGGCGAGGATGACGGTCGGCAGCGCGATAACCGCCGACAGGCCCAGATAGCGCGCCGCCCCCGGCTGGCCGATCTCGCGCAGGATGAAGGCCAGCGGCTCGTCGCTTCCGGCAAGGCGGGTGTAATTCAGCGCCCCCACCGCGGTGACGCCCACCGCGACATAAATCAGCACGCAGATCAGCATCGACCCGACGATGCCGATCGACAGGTCGCGGCCGGGATTTTTCGTCTCCTCGGCGGCGGTCGCGATGGCGTCGAAGCCGTAAAAAGCGAAGAAGATGATCGCCGCCGCGGCCATGACCCCGACCTCCTGACCGGGAAGGCCGCTTTTCGGAAAGCCGTTCGGCATGAAGGGATCGAGATTGGCGGCATCGAAATGCGGCAGCGCGACCACGACGAATACGATCAGCGCGGCGATCTTGACCAGCACCAGCGTCGCGTTGAGTGTCGCGCTTTCGCGTGTGCCTGCGATCAGGAGCCCCGCGACGACAAAAATGATAAAGACGGCGGGCAGGTTGATTCCGGCCCGTGCGACCGCAAGCGTTCCGTCGCTCAAATGCCCGGCCAGAACGGGCGCATGGGTCAGCCAGTCGGGAAAGGACATCCAGCTTTTTAACAGGGGCGAGGCATAGCCCGACCAGCCGACGGCGACGGTGCTGACCACCAGCGAATATTCAAGGATCAGGCTCCACCCGATCACCCATGCGACCAGTTCGCCGATGACGACATAGCTATAGGTATAGGCGCTGCCCGACGCGGGAATCATCGTCGCCATTTCGGCATAGGCGAGCGCGGCGCAGATGCAGATCAGCCCCGCGATGGCAAAGGAGAGGATCACTGCCGGCCCCGCCTTCGCGGCGCCGACGCCGATCAGAGTCAATATGCCGGTGCCGACGATCGCCCCGACGCCGAGCGCGACGAGGTGCGGCCAGCTGAGCGTGCGGGCAAGTCCCTGGCCCTCCGCCTGCTTCGGAACGATATCCTTGCGGCGTAGGAGGCTGTCGGTCATGTCGCGGCTCCCCCTGAATGTCGCATCGCTTGTAATGACATGAGGCGTCAGCGCAAGATAAGAACAAGCGTTCTCGACGCTACAGCAAGGCCTCGATCGCCTCGGCCAGCTTTGCATCGCGGTCCGACAAGCCATCGGCGTCGTGCGTCGTCAGCAATATGTCGACGCGGTTATAGACGTTCGACCATTCGGGATGGTGGTCCATCTTTTCGGCGATAATCGCGACGCTCGCCATGAAGCCGAAGGCCTGTGCGAAATCGGCGAAGGAGAACCGGCGGATGATCGCGTCGCGCGACGGTTCGTGGGCCCATTCGGGAAAGCGGGCAAGCAGCGCGGCGCGCTGTGCGTCGTCGAGTTTCTGGACCATTTTCTTTCTCCCGCTGGTCAAGGCCGTGCGCTCGCCATAAGGATGCCAGCGATGCGCGACAAGCCTAGCCTGCCAGCCGGATGGACCGGCACCGCCCCCGACGCCGACGCGCTGTTCGCGATGGCCGAAGCGGCGCTGGAAACCATGCCCGACGTGTTCAAGTCGCATATCGAGGGCGTCGTGATTTCGGTCGAGGAATTTGCCGACGACGAAGTGCTCGCCTCGCTCGACATCGAGCATCCCTATGACCTGACCGGCCTGTACGAAGGCCGCCCGCTGACCGAGCGCAGCATCGGCGAAAGCGGCGGCATGCCCGACCGGGTGACGCTCTATCGCATCCCCATCCTCGTCGAGTGGATCGAGACGGGCGAAAAGCTCGAGTGGCTGGTACGCCATGTACTGATCCACGAGATCGGCCATCATTTCGGCTTTTCGGACGATGACATGCACGCGCTCGAGGATATGGCGTGACCGAGCTTTTGCGGATTGACCAGCTGGCGTGTATCCGCGGCGACCGCCTGCTGTTCGAGGGGCTGTCGCTCGCGCTGAACCGCGGCGGCGCGCTGTGGCTGCGCGGGCCGAACGGGGCGGGCAAGTCGAGCCTGATCCGCCTCGCCGCCGGATTGCTGCGCCCCGCCGCGGGCCTTGTCGAACGCCGCGAGCGCGTCGCGCTGATCGACGAGACGGCGGCGCTCGACGCCGAGCTGCCGCTGCGCCGCGCGCTCGATTTCTGGGCGCGGGTCGACACCGTCGATGGGTATAGCGTCGACCGCGCGATGGACGAAATGGCGCTGAACAATCTGGCCGAAGTGCCGATCTCGATGTTGTCGACCGGGCAGCGCAAGCGCGCCGCGATGGTGCGCGTGATCGCGAGCGGCGCGCCGATCTGGCTGCTCGACGAACCCGCCAATGGCATGGACGATGCAGCGCAGGCGCGGCTGGTCGCCGCGATTGCGAGGCACCGCGCGAACGGCGGCGCGGTGCTGCTGGCGTCGCACTTCGCGCTGGACGTGCCCGATCTGGCCGAACTGGACATGGGAGCGCTCGCGTGACCGCGCTCATCGCCCTTTTCTGGCGCGACCTCCGCCGCGCGTGGGGCAGCGGGGCGCTGTGGCTGCCGATACTCTTCTTCCTGCTCGTCGCGACCGCCTTTCCTTTTGCAGTAGGGCCCGACGCCCCGCTGCTGCGCCGCGCGGGCGGTGGGATGGTCTGGGTCGCCGCGCTGCTGGCGGCGCTGTTGCCGATCGACCGGCTGGTAAAGCCCGACAAGGATGCCGGCGTGCTGGACCAACTCGCAGTGCGCGGGTTCGCTGACGAGGTGATCGCCGCCGTGAAGATCGGCGCGCATGCCATTGGTTTCGGATTGCCTCTGATAGTGGCGCTCTTTCCGGCGGCAGCGCTGCTGGCGCAGGATAGCGGGCGCGTCGAGATGCTGGCGACAGGCATCGCCATCGCCGTCCCCGCGCTCGCCTCGCTCGCGGTGTTGAGCGCCGCGCTGACCGCGAACCACAAGGGCGGCAGCGCGATCGGCGGGCTGCTGATCCTGCCGCTCGCCGTGCCCATGCTGATCTTCGGCGCGGGGATGCTCGATCCGTCGGGGCGGGGCGCGGTCAAGCTGCTGGCAGCGACCAGCTTGCTGCTGACGGTGATCGGGCCGTTCGCGGCTGGGGCAGCGCTCAGGGGGCTGCGCGAATGATGCGTCAGTCTCTCGCGCATGTCGCCCTGGTCGTGCGCGACTATGACGAGGCGATCGACTTCTATGTCGCTACGCTCGGCTTCACGCTCGTCGCCGACGAATATCAGCCAGCGCGGGACAAGCGCTGGGTGCTTGTCGCCCCGCCGGGCAATCCCCAAGGCGGCGCGACGATCCTGCTGGCGCGCGCGGCGAACGAGGAACAAGCGGCGTTCATTGGTAATCAATCGGGCGGGCGCGTTTTCCTGTTCCTGCAGACCGACGATTTCGCGCGCGATTATCAACGCCTGCTCGACAAGGGCGTGCGGATCGAGCGCCAGCCGCTGGAGGCAGACTATGGCACGGTGGCGGTATTTCTGGATCTCTACGGCAACAAGTGGGACCTGATTGAATTCCGTTGATCGGAACGGAGAACGGCGGACGGCTTTTGTCCTTAAAGACACAAAAGCCCCGCATGGATGCGTCGAAAATGTGTCCTTTGTGGCTTTAAGCGTGGGACGGGTGCGGGAGGGTCGTGACGCGCGGTTCGAGGCAAGCGACCCTGTCATCCAATATCGTAGATCATGGCGACGAATTTTAGGAAAGAAGTTTTTTGGGGCGTCCGATAGCGACCGGTCGCGGACATAAAGTCCTCCCTGTGGCGCGGCCATGGGGAGGGGGACCGCCGCGAAGCGGTGGTGGAGGGGCTGCGACGGTGTGCCATTGGCCCCTCCGTCAGCGCTTCGCGCTGCCACCTCCCCATGGCTGCGCCACAGGGAGGATATTCCACCCCCCGTCATCCCGGACTTGATCCGGGACCCATCGCGGCGTCGAAGTCATGGACCCCGGATCAAGTCCGGGGTGACGAGGGCGGAGCTGACTGTGACAGCTAACCACCCCAAAGCAGCCATAGCGCATAAAAAAGGGCCGGAGTTTCCCCCGGCCCTTCCCTAATTCTTCGTGCCTGAAATCAGGCGCCGGCGACGTCGGCCGTGTCGACCTTGATGCCGGGGCCCATCGACGACGACAGCGCGATCTTGCGGACATATTTGCCCTTCGCGCCGGCCGGCCGTGCCTTGACGATCGCATCGACGAAGGCGTCGAAGTTCTGGCGGAGCTTTTCCTCGCCGAACGACAGCTTGCCGAGGCCGGCGTGGATGATGCCGACCTTTTCGACGCGGAATTCGATCTGACCGCCCTTGGCGGCCTTCACGGCTTCGGCGACGTTCGGGGTCACGGTGCCCAGCTTCGGGTTCGGCATCAGGCCCTTCGGGCCCAGCGTCTTGCCGAGGCGGCCGACGATGCCCATCATGTCCGGCGTCGCGATGACGCGGCCATAGTCGAGGTTCCCCGCGAGCATGTCTTCCATCAGGTCTTCGGCACCGACCTTGTCGGCGCCGGCGGCCAGCGCCTTTTCGGCATTGTCGCCGCGCGCGAAGACGGCGACCTTGACGTCCTTGCCGGTACCGGCGGGGAGCGTGACGACGCCGCGGACCATCTGGTCGGCGTGGCGCGGATCGACGCCGAGGTTCATCGCGATTTCGAGCGTTTCGTCGAACTTGGCCGAGGCCAGCTCGCGAACGGTCTTCAGCGCTTCGTCGACGGTGTGCAGCTTCAGCGCATCAACCTTGCCCTCGAGGGCCTTCTGCTTCTTGGTCAGCTTTGCCATGGGGTCAGCCCTCCGTCACTTCGAGGCCCATCGAGCGGGCGCTGCCTTCGATGATCTTCGTCGCCTGTTCGAGGTCGTTGGCGTTGAGATCCTTCATCTTGATCTCGGCGATTTCGGTCAGCTTCGAACGTGCGATCTTGCCGCCGCTGATCTTGCCCGGCTCCTTCGAACCCGACTTGAGATTCGCGGCCTTCTTGATCAGGTAGGTCGCCGGCGGCGTTTTCGTGACGAACGAAAAGCTCTTGTCGGCGAACACGGTGATGATGGTCGGGGTCGGCGTGCCCTTTTCCAGGCCGTCGGTCGCGGCGTTGAACGCCTTGCAGAATTCCATGATGTTGACGCCGCGCTGACCGAGCGCCGGCCCGAGCGGCGGCGACGGGTTGGCGGTGCCGGCAGGCACCTGCAGCTTGATGTAGCCGCTGATCTTCTTGGCCATGATGGCCTCCTTTCTTTCTGTCGCCCCGGACGGATCCGGGGCTCAAAATAAGCGGTCGAACAGAAGGGCATCACCCCTTCCTCCCGCGCGGCATCACGCCCTTGTCTGACGCGAAGCGGCGCGCATAAGCGCAAACGCCGCCAAAAACAAGCTTTATGCGCCGGGCGCGGGCGGCGTGATGCGCAGTAGCCCTTCCTGCATCGCCGAGGCGATCAGCGTCCCGTCGCGGCGATAGATCAGCCCGCGGTTGATCCCGCGGCTGCCGCCCGTCCAGTCGCTGTCCATCACATAGACGAACCAGTCGTCGACGCGGATGTCGCCGTGAAACCACATCGCATGGTCGAGGCTGGTCGAAAACAGCCCCGGCGTCGACCAGGTAAAGCCATGCGGCAGCAGCGACGAGGACAGGAGCCCCATGTCCGACACATAGGCGAGGAAGGCGCGGTGGAGCAGCGGATCGTCGCCGATCGGCGCCGCAAGCCGGTACCATTGATAATGGGTCGTGCCGCGTTCGGTCGACGACGGGCGAAAATTACGCGTCTCGAAGGGCCGCAGCCGCGCCATCCGTTCGAGCTGCGCATCGGTGACATTCGGGTCGGCCGCCAGATTTTCGACGAGTTCGGCGCATTCCTCGGGCGGCAGGACGTCGGGCATCGGCGCCTGATGCGCCGCGCCGGGCTCCGGCGCGTGGAAGGAGGCAGTGAGGTTGAAGATCACCTTGCCGTCCTGGCGCACGACGACGCGCCGGTTCGCGAAGCTGCGCCCGTCGAAGTCGCGATGAACGCGGAAATGGAGCGGCTTCGCTTCGTCTCCGCCGCGCAGGAAATAGGCGTGGAGCGAGTGCGCCGGCTTGTTCGCATCGACGGTACGCGCGGCGGCAGCAAGCGCCTGCGCGATCACCTGTCCACCGAAGATACGCTGGCGGGTCGGCTTGTCGAACGCCGGGAAAGTGAACTCGTCTTCGAGCCCCGGCACCGGGTCGAGTTCGAACAGTCGGGTCACCCCACGCACGACCTTTTCGGGTGAAAAGCTCGCCTGGATTTCGCGTACGCGGTCGAGACGGGCCTGCATCTCTTCGGGAGTGAGGCTCATAGGTTCGATCCGATGGCTGGGACGCGCCCGCAAAGGCGCGCCGCGACGTTATTTGAAGCGTTCGACCTGTTCGAAGTCGAGTTCGACGGGGGTCGCGCGACCGAAGATCGACACCGACACCTTGACGCGCGCCTTTTCGAAATCGAGTTCCTCGACCAGCCCGTTGAAGCTGGCGAAGGGACCGTCGAGAACCTTGACCTGATCGCCGATTTCGTAATCGACGCGGATTTCGGTCTTCGGACGCGCCGCAGCCTCTTCCTTGCTGTTCAGGATGCGCGCGGCTTCGGCTTCGCTGATCGCCTGCGGCTTGCCCATCGAGCCGAGGAAACCCGTGACCTTCGGCGTGTTCTTAACAAGGTGATAGACGTCGTCGGTCATCGTCAGCTTGGCAAGAACATAGCCGGGGAAGAATTTGCGTTCGGCCTGGACCTTCTTGCCGCGCTTTACCTCGGTGACGGTCTCGACCGGCACTTCGACGGCTTCGACAAAATCGGTCAGGCCCATACGTTCGGCTTCGGCAAGCACCGAATCGCGGACCTTGTTCTCGAAACCCGAATAGGCGTGAATGATGTACCAGCGCGCCATATGTGTCCGTATCCTGTTTGTAGTGCCGCGGGCGTTAGCGCGCGAGCGACGTCAGCCAGCTGACGATCGCGTTGAAAACCGTGTCGACGCCAAAGAAAAACAGCGAAAGGATCGTCGTCATGATCAGCACCATGATCGTCGTCTGCACCGTTTCGCGGCTGGTGGGCCACACGATCTTGCGGGCTTCGTCCTTCACCTGATTGATGAACTGCCCGGGGCTGGTCTTCGCCATATCGATCGTCCTGTCCTTATAGCGTCTATAATCCGGGCCAGATGGGTTGCCGTCCCGCACGCGTCAAGCGCGTTTCGGGCAATAGTCCGCCCACCCTTCCCGAGCGTGTCGGCGAAGGGCGGAAGGAAAACGGCGCATCTGTCCGAATGAAAGCGGCCTTTACTTGCGCGGCGCGGCGATTGCAAGAGCGGCCGTCCGACCCATTTCGCGCTGCATCAAGAGCAGCAGGCCGGTCATCACGATCCAGCTCGACGTCGGCAGGACGGCGAAGAGCAGGTGCAGTTCGCGCGCCGCGGCCTTCCCGTTTTGCGGATCGAACCCGACGAGGTCGAGCGCGGCGTAGCTGACGGCGATCGCGGCGGCGACGCCGAACTTTTGCATCAGGTTGAGCAGCGCGAACAGAAAGGCCGAACGACCGCGCCCGCACCGTTCGGCATCGCGCGGGATCAGGTCGGCGAGCATCGAATAGGTGAAGAGCAGGCCGACGAAACCGGTGCCCAGCGCCAGCGAAAAGCCCGCCGCCTGCCCCAGTCCGCGCGGTTCCTGCGCGAGCGTCGCGACCAGCAGCCCGGAAATCAGGAGTCCCATCACGATCATCATCGGCGGTTTTCCGAACCGGCGCGCCAGCAGCGTCCAGACCGGCGACGCCAACGCCCCGCCGACGAAGCTCGCAAAGAGCAGCACCGCGCTCTGCCCGTCGAGATCGAGCACCGCGGCGGCAAAGAATATGAACAGCGAAGTGAGCGACCCAAAGGCGAAGCTGTTGAGGAACTGGACGCCGAGCAGAAGCATCAGCGGCCGGAAGGACAGCGACACGCGGATTTCATGCCGCCAGCCGATGCCGGGTTCGGCGACGACATCACGCGGCGGGACGCGGCGGATCGCGAACAGCGCGATGGGCACCATCAGCAGGAACAGGCTGGCATAGGCCATGATCCGCCCCTGCAATCCGACCCCCGGGAACAGCAATTGCGCCGCCGCCGGCGCGGCGAAGGCCAGGATCAGCGCGATCTTCGCAAACCAGTCGCGCATGCCGTAAAGCAGGGCGCTGTCCGCTGGGGAGCGCACGAGCGCCGATCCCCATGACAGCTGCGCGACCTCGTAAAGGCTGTAGCTCGAATAGAAGAGCACCATCATCAGAAAGAGCGCGGCAAAGGGAAGCTGGTCGCCGACAGTCACCAGCGCGAACAGCAGCAGCGACAAGGGAAGCAGCGCGACCAGCATCCAGCGCCGGTGTGCGCCGACGCCCGTTCGCACCCGGTCGACCATCGTACCAATCAGCGGATCGACGATACCGTCCCATATCGTCGTCAGCGAAAAGAGCAGTCCGACGAGCGCCACCGGAATCGCCCCGCCCGCCGCGATATAGGGTGGCAGGTAGACGCTGAACGGCAGGCCGAGGATCACTGTCGGCCCCGCGGTCGCGGCATAGGCGGCCACCGTCCGCGGGCGCAGAGCGGCGGTATCGGCGACCGGTGCGGCCGATGGCAGGGCGGTGCTGGCCAGAATGCGACACTCCCGAAACGGAGGCCGCAAGCTTTCAGTTATTTACAACCATGTCAACAGGCTGATGGTGCTGGGATGCTGGCGCATTTTAACGAGCGGCGCATGATTTTGCTCACCTAACGAATCTGGAAATGCGAAAGGAACGGCTGGAGCCGCCAGTCGATCTGTTCGGCGTCCAGCCATTCGACCTCGATCCCCATCAACGTATTCAGCATCGAGTCGCCGACGACGATATCGAAGAACAGGCGCGCGGCGGCGTCGGGGCGGTCGATCGCGGCCTTTCCGGTGACCGCCCATTCGGCGAACAGGTCGATCAATTCCTCGAGCGCGGGCACATGAAGGTCGAGGTAGATTTGCATTGCGAATTCATGATCGCGCAAACTTTCGGAGATCAGCATGCGCATCAACGCAACGGCGTGCGGCGATTCCATCAGCTCTTTCTGGCGATGCGCATAGCGTTTCAGGATTTCGACGCTCGACAATCCCTTCGTCGCATCGTCGTCGAACGAACGGAGCATCGCTTCGTCACACCAGCGCGTCGCGATCGCGCGGAGCAGTCCCTGCTTGTTGCCGAACAGTTCGTACAGCGTGGCGAGCGAGCCTCCCGACCGCTTGACGATTTCCGCCAGGCTGGTGCGTTCATAGCCCTGTTCGAGGAACAGCGACTCCGCCGCGTCGAGGATCGCGCTTAGCCGCCGCTTGCGCGGCGACAGCCTATCTATCTGACATATATCCGATTCCGGCGTGCCCAATCGAAGATCCTCTCACTTGCTCTTTTTTGTAATTTAAATTACACGGCCACTCAGCGCAAGCGTTTGCGCAAATACAGCTCCCGCACAACTGCGATTTTTCAGGGGTCCTTATGAGTCGCTTTCGTCCTCTCGGCTGCGCCGCCGGCGCCGCGCTGGCCCTGTTGCTGGCTTCCTGCTCTTCGGAAGCGCCGCCCGCACCGCCGCCACCCGAGGTGAACATCGTCACGATCCGGACGCAGGCCGTCCCGAACGTGATCGAACTGCCCGGCCGCGTGCAGGCCTATCGCACGTCCGAAGTCCGCGCCCGCGTCAACGGCATCGTCGAACGCCGCCTGTTCGACGAGGGCAGCTTCGTTCGCGCCGGGACCCCGCTGTTCCGGATCGATCCACGCGAGCTGATCGCCACCGCCAATGCCGCCCGCGCGCAGCTCGCGCGGGCGCAGGCGACGGCGGCCAATGCACGGCAGGTCGTCGGCCGCTATCAGCCGCTGCTCGCCGACCAGGCGATCGGGAAGCAGGAATATGACGCCGCGGTCGCCGCGCAGCGCACCGCCGAGGCCGATGTGCAGCAGGCACAGGCCAATCTGGAATCGGCGCGCCTCAACCTTGGCTATGCGTCGGTCACGGCGCCGATTTCCGGCCGCGCCCGCCGCGCCGAGGTCACCGAAGGCGCACTGGTCAGCGCCGGGCAAGGCACGCTGCTCACGACCATCGAACAGATCGACCGCGTTTACGTCAATTTCGGCCAGTCGAGTTCGGACCTGCTCGCGACCCGCCGCGACATGGGGTCGGGCAAGGTCAGCGCGCCGCAGCTCGAACGCGTCGAGGTCCAGTTGATCCTCGAGGACGGCAGCGCCTATCCGGTCATCGGCCATCTCGACTTCCTCGACCTGTCGATCGACGAAGCGACGGGCACCGCGGCGCTGCGCGCCGAATTCCCGAACCCGAACTCGGCCCTCTTGCCCGGCCAGTTCGTGCGCGCGCGCATCTTCGCCGGCAACCGCGCCGATGGTGTTCTGATCCCGCAACGCGCGGTCAAGCTGGCGGCCGACAATGCCAGCGTCATGGTGCTCGACGCCAAGAATGTCGCGACCCCGCGCCCGGTCAAGCTCGGCACGATGGTCGCCGGCCAATGGGCGATCCTCGACGGGCTCAAACCCGGCGACCGGGTGATCGTCGATGGATTGCAAAAAGTGCAGCCCGGCCAGCCGGTGCGCGTCGCTCAGCCCAAGGGAACCGCCTCCACCCCCCCGGCAAAGCGCTGATCCGACATGACCCCCCGCTTCTTCATCGACCGGCCCATTTTCTCCTGGGTCATCGCCATCGGCATTCTACTCGCCGGGATCATCGCGCTACGCAGCCTGCCCGTCGAACAATATCCGTCGGTCGCGCCGCCGTCGCTGACGATCGGCGTCACCTATCCGGGCGCCGACGCCAGCACGCTCGAACAGAATGTCACGCAGGTCATCGAGCAGGAACTGAACGGGGTCGAGGGCTTCCTCTACATGGCCTCGACCAGCGAATCGAACGGCACCGCGTCGATCACCCTGACCTTCGAGGCCGGGACCGACATCGACAATGCGCAGATGGAAGTGCAGAACCGCCTGCGCCGCGTCGAGCAGCGGCTGCCCGAAGATGTGCGTCGGCAGGGCATTTCGGTGACCGAGGCCAATTCGGGCTTCCTGCTCATCGTCGCGATCACGTCGAAGAGCGGCAACACCGACCCGATGGAGGTCAACAATTTCGCGAACACGCGCGTGCTCGACGAGCTCCGCCGCGTGAACGGCGTCGGCAACGTTCAGGCCTTTGCCCCCGAATATGCAATGCGCATCTGGCTCGATCCGCAGAAGCTCGCGTCCTATAACCTCTCCGCCGCCGAGGCCTTGGGCGCGGTGCAGGAACAGAATAGCCAGACGCCAGGCGGCCAGCTCGGCGACCAACCTATCGCCAAGGGCGCGCAGCTCAACGCTGTGATCACGACGCAGGGCCGCTTCACCAAGCCCGAGCAGTTCGAAAGCATCATCCTGCGCGCCAATCCCGACGGTTCGGCGGTGACGCTGGGCGACGTCGGGCGCGTCGAATTGGGCGCGGCGAGTTATCTCTTTTCATCCGAACTCAACGGCAAGCCGATGGCGGGCCTTGCAGTCCAGCTGACCCCGGGGGCCAATGCGCTGTCGACCGCCGAGGGCATTCGCGCCCGGATGGATGAGCTGTCGAAAGGCTTTCCGCCCGACATCACCTGGTCGATCCCTTACGACACCACGCCCTTCATCAGCCTGTCGATCGAGGAGGTCGTAAAGACGCTGGGCGAGGCGATGCTGCTCGTCTTCCTCGTCATGTTCCTCTTCCTCCAGAACTGGCGCGCGACGGTGATCCCGACCGTGGTCGTTCCGATCGCGCTCGCGGGTGCGTGCCTCGGCCTCTGGATGTTCGGATTCTCGATCAACGTGCTGACCTTGTTCGGCATGGTGCTTGCGATCGGCATCCTCGTCGACGATGCGATCGTCGTGATCGAAAATGTCGAGCGCATCATGAACGAGGAGCATCTGCCGCCTTATGAGGCGACAGTGAAGGCAATGGGGCAGATTACCTCGGCGATCATCGGCATCACGCTGGTGCTGATCGCGGTGTTTATCCCGATGGCCTTCTTCCCCGGATCGACCGGCGGCATCTATCGCCAATTTTCGATGACGCTCGCGATCTCGATCGCCTTTTCGGCGCTACTCGCGCTCACACTGACCCCGGCGCTTTGCGCGACGCTTTTGAAGCCGCACGACAATAGCGAGCGCAAGGGGCGGATCGGCGCGTTTTTTGATCGGTTCTTCGGCCGCTTCAACGACTGGTTCGGACGTACGACCGACCGTTATCAGGGTGGCGTCGGCAAGATGCTCGCGGCACCGCTACGCTGGCTCGGCGTTTTTGGGGCGATGGTCGCGGTGACGGCTTTGCTGTTTTTCCGCCTGCCGGGATCCTTCCTGCCGCAGGAAGATCAGGGCTATCTGATCACCGTCATCCAGGCACCGCCAGGCGCGACGACGCAGCGCACCAACGAGGCGACGAAGCAGGTCAAGGCCTTCTTCGCCGAACAGCCGCAGGTCGCCAATGTCGTGTCGGTCAACGGCTTCAGCTTCTTTGGACAGGGCCAGGCGAACGCGATCATGTTCACCCCGCTCAAACCCTGGGACGAACGCAAGGCCGAAGGCGATGGCGCCGATGCGATCGCGGGCAAGGCAATGGGCGCGTTCATGGGGATCAAGGAGGCGTTCGTCTTTTCACTGAGCCCGCCGTCGATTCCCGAACTCGGCACGTCGAGCGGCTTCACCTTCAAGCTGCAGGATCGCGGTGGCAACGGGCGCGACGCGCTGGTCGCCGCGCGCAACCAGATGCTCGGCGGCGCGATGCAGAGCAAGCTGCTCGCCAATGTCCGCCCCGAGGGGCAGGAGGATGCGCCTGTGCTGAAGGTCGATATCGACCGCATCCAGGCGCGCGCGCTCGGCCTGTCGATCGGCGACGTCAATGCGACGCTCGCGATCAGCTTTGGCAGCGCCTATGCCAACGACTTCACCCGCGAGGGCCGCGTGCTGCGCGTGCTGCTCCAGGCCGATGCCGCGAGCCGCATGACGCCGCAGGACGTGCTCGACCTGCGCGTGCGCAGCGCGAACGGCGACATGGTTCCCTTCGGTTCGTTCAGCAAGGCCGAATGGTCGGCCGAGGCGCCGCAGCTCCAGCGCTATAACGGCTATCCCGCGATGACGATTTCGGGCGAGCCCGCACCGGGCCAATCGACGGGCGAGGCGATGGCCGAGATGGAGCGGCTCGCGTCGCAGTTGCCCGCGGGTTTCGCCTTTGAATGGACGGGCATTTCGTACGAAGAAAAGCAGTCGGCGGGCCAGATCGGCATGCTGCTCGGCCTGTCGCTCGTCGTCGTTTTCCTGTTGCTCGCGGCGCTTTACGAAAGCTGGTCGGTGCCCGTCGCGGTGCTGCTGGTGGTGCCACTGGGCGTGCTTGGCGCCGTGCTCTTTTCGATGCTGCGCGGGCTGTCGGCGGACATTTATTTCAACGTCGGGCTGATCACGATCATCGGCTTGGCGGCGAAGAATGCGATCCTGATCGTCGAATTCGCGATCGAGCAGGAAGCCGAGGGCAAGCCGACGCTCGACGCGGTGATGGAAGCGGTCAAGCTGCGCCTGCGCCCGATCATCATGACCAGCCTCGCCTTCATCCTGGGCATGGTGCCGCTCGTCATCGCGAGCGGAGCGGGCGCGGCCAGCCGCATCGCGGTCGGATCGGGCGTGATGGGCGGGATGATCGCCGCGACGTTGCTCGGCATCTTCTTCATTCCGCTCTTCTATCTGTCGGTGCGCAAATGGCTGAGCCGCAAGCGCCCCCCCGCCCCTGCCGAGAAAGGCCATCATGAGGAACCCGGCCATGCGTAACCTCATCGCGCTGCTCGCGGCGACGACGCTTGCCGGATGCGTCAACATGGCGCCGCAACACGAGCGTCCGCCGCTCTCGACCGCCGCCGACTATCCGGCCGAGTTCGCGGGCGACGTGACGCTGGGACAGCGGGCGAACGAGGTCGCATGGCGCGACTTCTTCGCCGACCCCCAGCTCGAGGTGCTGATCGAACAGGCGATCGCACGCAATCGCGACCTCGCCGTCGCGGTCGCGCAGATCGAGGAAGCGCGCGGCCTATACCGCATCCAGGCGGCGGACCGCCTGCCGACCGTGGGCGCAAGCGCCGACGCGGCGCGGACGCGCGGGCCGTCGCTGACGGCACCGGGCCCCGACACGACGAACCGCTATTCGCTCGGGGTCGGCGTGACCTCGTTCGAGCTCGATTTCTGGGGGCGGGTCAAGAATCTGTCCGAAGCGGCGCGCAGCCAGTATCTCGCGACCGAAGCGGCCGAACGCGCCTTCCGCCTGACGCTCGTCCGCGACGTCGCGTCGACCTATTTCGCTTCGCGCGGCGCCGAGGAGCAGATTGAGCTCGCCGAAGCGACGGTGACGAGCCGCAAGGAAGGACTGCGCATCGCCAAGCGCCGGCTCGACGCCGGGGTTACCTCGGCACTCGATTATCGCCAGTCCGAAACATTGCTGACGCAAGCCGAGACGCAGCTTGCCAGCCTGAAGCTCGGCAAGGCGCAGGCCGACAATTTCCTCGCCGTGCTGACGGGTGGCCCGGTGACGGGCCCCCTGCCCGCGCCGCTGCCGCTCGTCGCGCAGGGAAAGTCGCCGACACTGACCGCGGGCCTGCCGTCGGACCTGCTCGTCGCGCGTCCCGACATCGTCGCGGCCGAGGAACGGCTGCGCGCTGCCCGCGCCAATGTCGGCGCGGCGCGCGCCGCCTTTTTCCCGTCGATTTCGCTGACCGGTAATCTGGGTTTCGCGTCGGGGTCGCTCGACAATCTGTTCAGCGACGACGGCTTCGGCTGGAGCTTCGGTCCGTCGATCACGCTGCCAATCTTCGATTTCGGGCGCAACAAGGGCAATCTGACCGTCGCCGAGGCGCGCGAGAATATCGCCGTCGCGACCTATGAACGCACCGTGCAGGGCGCGTTCCGCGAAGTCGCGGACGCGCTGGCCGGGCGCCGCTACCTTGCCGAGCAGGTCGACGCGCAGGAGCGCGGGACCGAAGCGACGCGGCGCATCGCCGACCTTGCGCGCAAGCGGTATCGCGAGGGGGTCTCGACCTATCTCGAAGTGCTCGACGCCGAACGCAATCTGTTCGCGTCGGAACAGACGCTGATCGAACTCCGCCGGGCGCAGGTCGACAATCTGGTGACGCTCTATGTCGCGCTCGGCGGTGGGCTGGTCGAGCGCCGCTGATCGCGGCGCCCGGCCGGTTCAGCGCGCCACCGCCATCGCGGGCAGCCCCGATCCGGCGTTCGTCAACTCGCGCTCGGCCTGCGTGAATCCATAAGCGGGGACGATCGCGCCATCGCGGTCGGAAACCTCGTTCCAATGCTGGACGAGTTGCTCGCCTGCATCGGCGGCGGACCCGATATAGCGCCCCTCGCACAGCGCGACCTCGGCGGCCGCGAAATGCCCGGCCCCGGCGCAGAGGATCGCGCGCGTGGGCGCATCATCGCCGACGAGCGCGAGCAGGCCGGGGCTGACCAGCGCCGGGTCGAGCAATGCGAGGCTGGCGTCCGACAGCACGCCATGCGTCATCTGCGTCGCCGCGGTAGGCGCGAGGCTGTTGACGCGGATGCCATATTTCTCACCCTCGATCGCAAGCGTCTGCATCAGCCCGACGAGCGCCATCTTGGCCGCGCCATAATTGGCCTGCCCGAAATTGCCCCACAGCCCCGACGACGAGGTCGTCATGACGATGCGGCCATATTGCTGCGCGCGCATCACCTCCCACACCGCCTTGCAGCAGATGGCAGCACCCATCAGATGCACGTCGACGACGAGCCGGAAATCGTCGATGCTCATCTTCGCGAAACTCTTGTCGCGGAGGATGCCGGCGTTGTTGACGAGGATGTCGATCCGGCCCCATGTACCTTGCGTATCGCGGACCATCGCGCCCACCGCCGCTTCGTCGGTGACGGAGGCAGCGATCGCCAGCGCTTCGCCTCCCTGCCCGACGATCTCCGCTGCGACCTGCTCGGCGGCGGACAACGCCAGATCGTTCACGACAACGCGCGCGCCGCGATTTGCGAGATAGCGGGCGTGGGCCCGGCCCAGTCCGCCGCCCGCACCGGTGACGACGGCGACCCGACCCCGCAGCGGCAATGTCTCATTTCCCATATCAGCCTCCATTCACTCTCTAGTGAGTTAATATTATGAGTGAGCGAAAGGCGAAAGAAGGCTCGCGCTCTTCCGCCTAAGCCTTTCTGTTGCAGATTTGCATGAAGCCCGCGGCCATGAAGGACGCCATGCGCGCCTTGATGGCCTCGAAATCCTCCGACTTGCACAGGCCGCCCGATAGCTTGTCGATGCGTCCCGTGCGTGCGAGTGTTACCATCAGCGCGCCGGTGACGAAATGATAGCCCCAGAAGATGTCCTCCTCCGCGCAATCGGGCATCGCGCGCTTGAGCAGGTCGATCAGGCGCAGCACGACGGGATCGAAATGACTGTCCATCAGTTCGGCGCCCCATTCGGGGGTGTTGGCGACCTGGGCGCTGAGGGCGCCGTAATTTTTCCAACCATCTCCGCCATGGATGTAGAGATCGAGGTCGGTGTCGAGGAACGCGCGAAGCGCGCCCTCGATCGTGGGCTTGCCCCCGCTGGCGCGGTCATATTCGTCGAGCACCTGCATCCGTTTCGTGCTGGTCACCATCGCGCGGCGCGCGAACACCGCGTCGAACAGCTTTTTCTTGTCCTCGAAATAATAGTTGAGCAGCGTGTGGTGGACGCCGACGCGTTTCGCGACGTCCTTGAGCGTCACGCCGTGCAGCCCGTGCCGCGAGAAGAGCAGCTCGGCTTCGTCGAGGATTTGCTCCATGGTTTCGGCGCGCTGCTCGGCCTTGGTCGAGCGCCGACGCGTTTTCACCTGGTTTGTCACGATATCGACCTTCAATCCCCGTTCCTCGGCGCCCAGCCCCGATTCAACCCGCGCCATATTCGTTCCGCAGGCGAATCTTATCGATTTTTCCGGTCGGCGCCAGCGGCATGGCGCCCAGCCGCACCACCGCATCCGGAATCCACCAGGGCGCGACGCGCCCCTTGAGCGGCGCGAGCAGGTCGGCATCGTCGATATCCTGACCCGCGCGCAGTTCGACGAGCAGGACCGGGCGTTCGCCCCATTTGGCGTCCTCGCGGCCGATCACCGCGGCGAGCGAGACCGCGGGCAGCGCGCCGACCACGGCTTCGATCTCGGCCGGATTGATCCATTCGCCGCCCGATTTGATCAAATCCTTCGCGCGGCCGGTGATGACGAGATTGCCCCTTGCATCGATCCGCGCGAGGTCGCCGGTCGCGAACCAGCCGTCGGGATCGGTCGCGCGCTCGTCCTGCCCGAAATAGCGGTCGACGACCGCCGATCCGCGAACGTGCAGATGGCCCTCGCCGCCCCGCTGTTCGGCGAGCGGCGTGCCCCCGGCGTCGGTGAGTTGCAGGTCGACGCCGATCGCGGGGCGCCCCGACACCGCCGCCGACCGATGCGGATCGCCGGGCGGCGCGATGGTACCGAGCGGCGACAATTCTGTCATGCCCCAGCTTGTTTGCACCGCGACTCCGAGCACCCGTTCGATCCGGTCCATCAACGCGGGCGCCATCGGCGCGCCCCCGACAAGGATGCGTTCGAGCGACGGCAACGCCTCGCCGGTCCGCTCGACATGTTCGGCAACGCCCAGCCAAACCGTCGGCACGCCGACCCCCACCGTCACGCCTTCGGCGGCGATCAACCGCGCAAGGCTGGCCCCGTCGGCATGGCGCCCGGGCAGCACGAGTTTGCCACCCACCGCAGGGAGCGCGAACGGCAAACCCCAGGCGTTGGCGTGGAACATCGGCACGACCGCGAGCACCGCGTCGCGGTGGGTGAACGCCATGACGTCGGCCTGCAACGCCCGGAGCGTGTGCAGGAAACTGCCGCGATGGGTATAGGTCACCCCCTTGGGCGCCCCGGTCGTCCCCGATGTGAAGCACAGCCCCGCGGGCGCAGTTTCGGCAAAATTGCCCCAGATCGCCCCGCCCGGGGCGTCGGCGATCAGCGGCTCGAGCAACTGAAGCGGCGGCGCGACCGCCGGCCATTCGCCCGCCGCGCCGTCGATCAGCAGCACCCGTTCGATCGCGGGCGCGCGCTCGACGATCAGGCGCGCGAGCGGCAAGAGGTCGGCGCTCGCTATCAAAATGCGCGCGCTCGACTGGACCGCCATCGATGCGAGCTGCGCGCCGGTCAGCCGCGGGTTGAGCGTGTGGCACACCGCGCCGATGCCCATGACGGCGTACCAGCTTTCGACATGTGCCTGGCTGTTCCACGCCAGCGTCGCGACGCGGTCGCCCCGCGCAATGCCGAAGCGCGCGAGCAACGACGAGATCGCAAGGCTGCGCGCGCGAAGGCCCGCATAATCGATCCGCGCGACGCCGCCGTCCTCGCGCGCGGTCACGACCTCGCTATCGCCGTGCCAACGCGCGGCGTGGTCGAGAAATTTGTTCAGCGTGAGCGGGAAATCCTGAATGCTGCCGTCGATCATGGACAATGTGCGCTCTTTTCCAGCACCGGAGACAGGATGCCGCTATTCCAGTTCCATGGCTGGTTGCCCACCGCACGGCGGCGGCAGGTCGCGGCCTCGTGCAGCGCGAACATGCCGGGCATCAGCCGCGTGCCGCCGCGCGGCACATCGGCAAAGGCGATGAAGGCGGCGTCCGTGCCGTAAGCACGCCACGGCGCCTGCCCCGCCGCCTCGGGCCTGCCGGTCCTCGCGAACGAGACCCAATAATCGCCCATGGCAGTCGCAAAACGGCGTTCGCCCACGCTGTCGGGGATTTTGGGCCAATAGGGCGGCGTGTCGCCGATCGTCCCGAACACATAGGGGATTTCGGCAGCGTGAAAGCCGTGCAGCCCCGCCTCGCTCGCCGCCGGATAGCCATGATCGAACAGATAGAGATAGGCGTTCTGGCCGAGCGCGGTCTGCCGGATCGCCAACCGTTCGGACGTCCAGCCGTACATGGCGTCGCGGGCGCCCGCGAGCATCGCCTCGCCAAGGTCCTTTGCCGGATAGAGTTTCAGCCACGCGTCGGCGAGGTCGCCATATCGTTCGCGAATGGCCGCTTCATAGGCGGCGGCGTCGGCGGGCAGCGGCGGCGCGAGGACGCGCAGCGAGCGGATTTCGCCGATGTTGAAGCCCGCGATCATCGGCACCGGCGCCTGTTCGCCGCGGTCGAAGCTGTCGGCGATCTGGCGCGGCAGGATTTTGCCGTCGATCGTGCCCCAGGGGAAATAGCCCGCCTTGAGCGCGCCGTCGTTGAGCGCGGACGCATCCATCGCGCGCAGCGCCGCGAGGTCGGCGGCGCCGAGCGCGGCGGCGACCTTCGTCCCCATCGTCTCGGCGGGGACCTCGCCATGCCGCGCCTCGCGCAGCGACGGGGTCGAGATCATATAGCCGCTCTGTGCGATCGCCTTGTGGAATAGTCCGCGCGCCTTGGGCGCGGTCATCAGATAGAGGACGCTGAGCGCACCGGCAGACTCGCCCGCGATAGTGACATTGCCCGCGTCGCCGCCGAACGCGCCGATATTCGCCTTTACCCATTCGAGCGCCGCGACCTGATCGAGCAGCCCGTAATTGCCCGAAATGCCGTCGGGCGATTCGGCGCTGAGTTCGGGATGCGCCAGATAGCCGAGCGCGCCGAGCCGGTAGTTGATCGACACGACGACGGCCCCGCGTGCGGCGAGTTTCGCGCCGTCGTACATCGCTTCATGGCTATAGCCGCTGAGCAAGGCGCCGCCGTGGATCCACACGATCACCGGCGCGTCCTTCGCCCGTTCCGGCGCCCAGATATTGAGCGTCAGACAGTCTTCCGACATCTTGGCGGGCGGGTTGGTGTAGATGCCGATCGCGGTCGGGCGCGGCTGGATGCAGGCCGCGCCGAAGCTCTGCGCCTTGCGTACGCCGGGCCAGGCGGGAAGCGGCTGCGGCGCTTTCCAGCGCAGCGGCCCGACGGGCGGCTGCGCAAAGGGAATCCCCTTGAACACATCGAGATTGCCGACCGTTTTCCCCTCGACCGAACCGGCGGGCGCCTGGACCACCGGGTTGGCGGCTGCGGCCGGCATCGCCATCAAAAGCCCGGTCGCCGTCAATAGGGTGCGCAGCGTTTTCATGCCTTCGTCTCCTGCCGGCGCAGCAGCCGAGCGAGCCCCAGGAACAGCCCGATTGCGATCAGGTAAAAGGGCGTCAATGTATACAATGCCGTCTGGAGGCCATGGGCATCGCCGCGCGCGGTGAACCCGTCGCTCGCGAAGCCGACCCATGTCGGCCCCAGCCCCAAGCCGATGAAATTCATGATGAGAAGCAGCAGCGCGCCCGCGAGCACGCGCTGACCCGGCTTCACTTCGTCCTGCACCAGCGCGACCGAGGCCGAGAGGTAGAAATAGTTGAAGATCATCACGACGGTGAGCAGCGCGAGCGCCAGCGGCCAGCCCGGCGCCCAGATAAAGCCAAGATAGAAGGGCATCGCAACCGCCAGCGACGCCGCCGGCGCGATCGCATAACCCGTGCGCGATTTGCGCACCATGCGGTCGATCACGCGGCCCGACACGATCATCCCGCCGCCCATGCCGACCAGCAGCACCAGCGCATACCAGACCGCGACGTCGCCGAGTGCCATGCCCTTTTCGCGCATCAGGAACAGCACCGCGAAATTGCCGAGGCCATAGGTCACGAACTGCGTCGCCCCGCTGCCGAGTGCCGCGAGCATCAAGACGGGATGCGACAGGAACATGCGCACCGTCGGCCAGAATGCCGCCTGTTCCACGACGGCAGGACCCGCGATGTCGGTTGCGCCGCGCGCCGGCTCGCGCACCGTCAGCCAGACGAGCAGCGCGGTAACGATGCCGATCATGCCGACGGCAATGAAGGGAATCCGCCAGCCGAAGTTTTCGGCGATCGCCGCGCCGAACGCCACCCCCGCCGCCGCGCCGATCGCAGGGCCCAGGTTGAAAATGCCGAGCGCCGCAGCGCGCTTGCCCGGCGGATAGGTGTCGGTGATGATCGCGTAGGAAGGCGGCACGCCCCCCGCCTCGCCGAAGCCGACGACCATGCGCGCGATGGCGAGCTGGGTATAATTCGCCGCCATGCCGCACGCGACCGTCGCGCCGCTCCAGATTGCGCAGGCGAGCGACAGCACGCCGACGCGGCTCGTCCGGTCGGCGAACCAGCCGACCGGGATCGCGATGAAGCAATAGAACATCGCGAAATAGAGCCCGCTGATCAGCCCGAGCTGGCCGTCGCTGATCTGAAGCGCATCCTGGATCGGTTTGGCGAGGATCGACAGCAACTGCCGGTCGAGGAAGTTCAGCACATAGACGAAGCAGAGCATCCCCAGCACGAAGCCCGGCCGCGCGGCCGGCTTCGTACCCGACACGGAGGTGGCGCCGGTCGCCATGACCTACAGGCTGTAGCCGAGGCGGACACCGAAGGTCCGCGGACGCATCGTCCCAAAGCGGCTCACGAGGAAGGCTTCGGGGTGGATGTAGGTGATCGAATGATCGTCGAAGAGATTTTCGACATAGAATTGCGCCGAGAGATCGCCCTTCTTCAGTCCGAGGCTGAGATTCACATTGCTGTAGGCGTCGGTCTTGCCAAAGGTCGAGAGCGGCACATTGGGCCGTCCCGGCGTGTTCGGAAAGCTGCTGTTATACGAACCGATGTGCTGCGCATTGGCGGCGAGCGTCGCCTCGACATCGCTGGCGAGGTTGAAGCTGTAGGCGATATAGGCCGAGCCCTGGATGCGCGGCGCCGACAGGCGGTGACCGAGCACCGCGCCCGAAATCGCAGCCTCCTCGGCCGACAGCTTGGTGATCTTTGCGTCGTTATAGGCGCCGTTGACACCAATCGCCCAGCCCGTCGCGGGGATCACCCCGATCTCGAACTCGAACCCCTTGCTGCGCGCGGCGCCGATGTTGGTCGCGAACTGGACCGAATCCGACTGGCGGTTCGCCTGTGCCTGGATATTCTTCCAGTCGATCAGGTAGAAGGCGACGTTCATCGACACACGCCCGTCGAGCCAGCGTGCCTTGGCGCCGACTTCATAGCTTTTGAGATTGTCCGAGCTCGCGCCATAGGGGATGATGATGTCGTTGTCGTCGACCAGGCTCGGCGCGCCGGCGCGCGCGTTGACGATCGGCGCGCGGAAGCCCGTCGAGAAGGTCGCGTAGGTCGTCAGCGCATCGCTCGGCTTGAAGGTCGCGCTCGCTTTCCACGACGGTTTCGACCCCCTGGCCTTCACGCCCTCGGCTGCGGCATAGGGGGTGAATGTGTCGAAATCGACCGGCAGGCCGAGCAGCGCATAATCATAATAGTTGAAGCCGAAGGCCGTCGCGAGATAGCCGCCCGCCTCGGTAAACGCCTGCGCCGAGGTTTCGCCATAGCGCATGCCGCCGGTCAGCCAGAATTTGTCCGAAAAGCGATAGGTCAGCTCGCCGAAACCCGCGAGCTCCTTGCTGAGCGAGTGGGTGTAGAGCTTCTGGAAATATTTGTCGGGAAGCCCCGTGATGTTCCGTGCCGCGAGGAAGGCGGGGTTCGAACGATAGAGATAGTCGACGTCGCGGCGGCGGTCGAGGTAGAAGCCCCCGATCACGAACTGGAAGGGGCCGTCCAGCGTCGAGGCGAGGCGCGTTTCCTGCACGAAGACCTTGTCATAGGCATCGGCGTCGAGCCCGAAGGCGATCGGCGCGCCCGCGAACGACCCCGGCGGGAAGGTGCCGGCGAGATCGACGTAAAAGCGCTGGTCGAAATCCGAATAGGTCGACGAGCTGGTGAGCTTCGCGAAATCGAACTCATAGTCGATCGTCGCATTGGCGATGAACTGCTTGCCGGTGAAGCGGTCGGGCTCGTCCGAGATACGCTTGTTGCGGCCGAGCGACGGGTTGGTCAGCGAGCTGTCCTTCGGATTGCTATATTCATAGCTGCCGAGCAGCTTGATCGACAGGCGATCGGTCGGGCGCCAGAGCAAGGTCGCGCGGCCGCCATAATCGATCAGCGTGTTCGAATTCTTCACCCCCGTCCCGACATTGTCGAGATAGCCTTCCTCGTCGCGGTAGAAGCCGACGACGCGCAGCGCGAGCTTGTCCTCGGCCAGCGGGATGTTGACCATCGCGTTGTAGCGCTGGCGGAAACTGTCCGATCCGGTCAGGCCCAGATCGACAAGAACCGCGGTATCGAAATCGTTGAGGTCCGGGCTTTTTTGCAGGATGCGCATCGCGCCCGAAAGCGAGCCTGATCCGAACAAGGTCCCCTGCGGCCCGCGGAGGAACTCGACGCGTTCGACGTCGAACAAATTGGGGTCGACGACGGTGGTGTTGCCGATCGTCGAAACCGGAAGCTCGTCGATATAGATGGCGACCGAGCTTTGCAGATTGGCGTTATAGCCGTTGGTCGCGATGCCGCGCGCGGTGAAATTGTTGAAGTTGGCGGTCGGCTTGTTGAGCACGACGCCCGGCGTTTCGCGCCCGATGCCTTCATAACCGACGATGCCCTTGTCGGTCAGCTCTTCCTGCGAAAAGGCCGAAATGCTGATCGGCACATCCTGGATGCGTTCCTCGCGGCGGGTCGCGGTGACGATGATGTCGTTCGACTCTTGTCCCGCGTCGGCCTGCGGCGACGCCTCGGCCGCATCCTGCGCGGCGGCTCCTGCCGGGATTGCGAAAAGCGCGCCCGCGCACGCGGATGCAAACAGCTTTGCCCTCATCTTGCCCTCTCCCAATTCATCGCCGCTCGACCGTCGGCATACGGCGTCTATGCATCGCGCCATGCGCCGAGTCAATATTCACTCTCGCGTGTGTGAATGAAAATTCGGATGCGATGCGGCCGGCGTGCCGGTGGGAAAAAGTCCTCCCGGTCGGGCCCGCCGATTGCTATGCCCGCTGCATGACGACCGACGCGCCGCCCGCCGCCCTGCTCAAGGATATTCTCGGTCCGGCAGCGCTCGAAACGATCGCCGACGCCGGCGCGGCCGCTTCGCGGCGTTTCGACCGGCGCGCCTTCCTCGCCACCGCGTCGGATGGCCTTGAAGCCCTGTCGATCATGGAGCGCGTGCGCCATATCGCCGACGCGCTCCATGGCGCGCTGCCCGGCGATTATGCGACCGGCCTCGACGTCGTCCGCGCGATGGCACCGCAATTGACCCATGGCTTTCAGGCGATGGCGGTCACCGAATATGTCGCACGTTACGGCCTTGCCGATTTCGACCGGTCGATGGACGCGCTCGCCGACCTCACCCGTTTCGGCACCGCCGAATTTGCCATCCGCCCGTTCCTTGCGGCGGACACGCCGCGCGCGTTGGCGGCGATGACCGAATGGACGGGCAGCGACGACGAGCATGTCCGGCGGCTCGCCAGCGAAGGCGCGCGGCCAAGGCTTCCCTGGGCCGCGCGCGTCCCCGCGCTGAAGGCCGACCCGACGCTCGCCGCGCCGATCCTCGACACGCTGCGCGCCGACCCCAGCCTCTATGTCCGCAAATCGGTCGCGAACCATTTGAACGATATCGCGAAGGACCGCGCCGACTGGCTGCTCGATCGCCTCGGCGGCTGGCCGCAGGACGATCCGCGCACCGCCTGGATCGTCCGCCACGCGCTCCGCACGCTGATCAAACAGGGCGAACCGCGCGCGCTGGCGCTGATCGGCGTCGGCCATGGCGCCGCCGTGACCGTGCGCGATTTCACTGTCGAACCGCAGGCGGTGCGGTTGGGCGACCGGATTGCGATCGCCGCCGAACTCGCCTCGGACGCACCGGCGGGGCAGCGTCTGGTCGTCGATTATCGCATCCATTACGCGCGCGCCGAAGGCCGGACCGCGCCCAAGGTATTCAAACTCAAAAGCTTCGAACTTCCGGCGGGCGAAACGACGAGGCTGGCAATATCGCAGACGATCCGCGATTTCAGCACCCGCCGTCACTATCCGGGCCGGCACCGGGTCGAACTGATCGTCAATGGACAGACAATGGCCGAAAGCGCGTTCGACATCCTGCCCGGCTGAGGCCTAGTTACCCGGTGGCGGCTGCGGTTCGGGGGCGGCGGGCGGCGGCGTGCTCCGGTCCTGTATCGGCAGACGCAGGTCGATGCGGCTGCCATTGATCTCGGTCGAAATCACCGCGTCGCCCCCTTCGATCCCGACGCGCGTCCCGTCGCCCACCGGGATGTTGCCGATGTCGGGAATGTCGAGCGGTTCGACCGGGCCGGCGGGGTCGGCGGGTTTCGGGCGAGGCGCCGCTTTCTTCCCCGATGCCTCGATCATGAAATCGCGCCAGATGCGCGCGGGCAAGCCGCCGCCCGAAATGCCCTGCAGCGGCGTATTGTCGTCGTTGCCGATCCAGACACCGACGACAAGGCCGTTCGCATAGCCGACGAACAGCGCGTCGCGATTGTCCTGCGTGGTGCCAGTCTTGCCATAATTGGCCTGCGGCAGCCGCGCGGCGCGGCCGGTGCCGCGATTGACCGCGGCGCGCAGCATCCGTTCGATATCCTCATGCTCGTCCGACCCGAAGCGGCTGGGGCCCGAAATCAGATTTTCGAACCAGCCCCGCTCTTCGCCCTTGAACGCGTGCGGTTCGACCGGATAGCTGTTCGCCGCAATCGCAGCATAAGCGGCGGTGAGTTCGAGCAAGGTCATGCTCGACGTACCGAGCGCCAGGCTGGGGTCACCCTTTGCCATCGGCGCGGTGACGCCGAGGTCGCGGGCCATCTCGATCACCTTGTCGTCGCCGACTTCGCGCAGCAACCGCACCGCCGCGACATTGCTCGATGACGCAAAAGCGTCCTCGAGGGTGATTTGTTTCGAATAGGCGCCGCCCGAATTCTTGGGCTGGTAAGATCCGGTGTCGATCGCTTCGTTGCTGATCAGGTCGCCGGGATTCCAGCCGTCCTCGAGCGCGGCCAGATAGACGAACAATTTGAAGGTCGAACCCGGCTGGCGCTTGGCCTGCGTCGCGCGGTTGAACGGCGAGGCCGCATAATCCTTGCCGCCGATCATCGCGACGACCTCGCCGTTCGGGCGCATCGCAACGAGCGCGACCTGCGCCTTGCCCAGCCCTGCGCGGCCCGTCACGCGCCGCGCGATCCCCTGCAACCGGGCGTCGAGCGTCGTCGTGATCGTCTGGCGCGAATAGCCGACGTCGCTCAGCTTGCGCGCTTCGGGCAGCGCCCAGTCGGCGAAATAGGTGCCGGTCGGCAGCGTGTTGCGCATCCGCACGTCGATGCGCGGCGTGCGGATCGCTTTCGCCTCGTTCGCTGTCATATAGCCGGTGTCGACCATCGCATCGACCACCAGCTTCATGCGCTTTTCGGCCAGGTCGGGATTTTTGGTCGGCGCGAGCCGCGACGGCGCCTGCACCAGTCCCGCGAGCATCGCCGCCTGCGCCGGGGTCAGCTTTTCGGGCTGGCGATAGAAATAATGCAGCGAGGCCGCGCGCAGCCCATAGGTGTTGTCGCCGAAATAGGCGTTCGACAGATAGCGTTCGAGGATCTCGTCCTTGCTCAACCAGGCCTCGAGCCAAAAGGCGATCAACGCCTCGCGCGCCTTGCGGCCCAGCGTGCGCTTCGGCGTCAAAAATGTGAATTTCGCGAGTTGCTGGGTGATCGTGCTGCCGCCCTGCGTGCGCCCGCCGGTCACATTGCTCCACACCGCGCGCCCGATGCTGCGCGGGTCGATCCCCCAATGCGTATAAAAGCGCCGGTCTTCGATCGCGAGAAAGGCGCCGGTGACATGTTTCGGCAGGTCCTTCGCCTTCACCGGCTTGTCGACGATGGCCCCGGTTCGCGCGATCGGCGTCCCGTCGGAGGCCAGCAGCGTGATCTGCGGCGGCGCGATCGGTTCGAGCGATTTCGACAAGGGCGCAGTCAGCGCGAGCCAGCCGACGAGCAGGATAAAAAGGATCGCAAAGACCGCGAAGCCGCGCGAAATCCGGCGCATCCATCTGCGCGCGCGCGTTTCGGGAACCGCCGGCGCGGGCGTATCGACGACCGGATCGCCCGGAATCGGCGCGAGTGCGGGCGCGGTATCGGGGCTGATGGATTTACGGAACCAAGTCATGCGCTGCGGCCGTATTAAAGCCGCAACACAGTATAAGCAAATCCCTTATCGCCGGACCTGTTCGGCCAGCGTATCGCGCGCAACCGCCTGAAGCGCCGCCGCCTGCGTGTCCGAAAGGCCAAGTTCGTCAGCACCCTTTTCCTTCGGACCCAGCGTCGTCGGGTCTATGCCGGTGATCGCCCCGAAGGTCACGAGCGCCGAGAGATAATAGCCCGCGACGCTGGCGTGATAATGGTCGTAGGCCCAAAGGTCGAGCTGGCCATAGCCGATGCCGTCATAGGGATTGGGGTCGGCGACCCCGCTCGTCATGGCGCGGTTCCACGCCTGCCCCACCGGCAGCACGCCCGCCACCGCAGGGGTGGCGGAGCGCGCGCGATCGGCGGCGGCGCGCAGGTCCTCGGCCATCGCGGTCACCGGCTTGCCATACCAATGGCCCTTGGGCCTGTAAGCTTGGTCGGCGCGCGACCAGGTTGCCGCGAGTCGGATATCGACCGCTGGATTGCGCGCCCTGAACAGTGCCGCGAGGCGGCCGACGTCGCGGATATAGTTGGCGGGATCGCCGGGCCGTTCGCGATCGAGCGTGCTATATTCCTGCAGCACGACGAAATCCCACGCGCGGTCGAACCGCTGGCGCCGCTCGTCATAGTGAAAGCCGAGCGACTTGCCGCCTTGCGTTTCGAGGCTGACGCGATAGTCGAGCCCCGCCTGCTCGGTGAACAGCTTGAACAGCGCCGGAACGCCGCCATAGCCGGCGTTATTGAGGTCGGTGACCGACCCCGCGCGCCAGTTGCGCGCTGCCGAATGCGCGCCCTGCGTAAAGCTGTTGCCGATGAACAGGATCGTTTTCGGCGCGGCCTTGGCCTCGACGGGCGCCGCGGCGGCGTCACCATGCGGGGCGGTGCTGGCGACCGCCTGGCCGGGCGCGCACCCTGCCAGCATCAGCAGCACCGCGCCCGACATGGCCTTCAGGGGTCCAGTCGATCGAAGCCCCGAAGCTCCTTGTTTTTCGTTTCGCATCAGAATTTCACCGTAGCGCCGACATAGAAGCGGCGTCCGGCAATATCATAGACGCCGTTCTGGTTGGTCAAGCGCCCGCTCTCGGTCCCGCTCGGCAGGAAGGGGCTCGTCGAATTGAACAGATTGTTCACCCCGCCATAGAGGCGGAATTCCTTGCCGCCCGTATCGAGGTCGAACGACAGGAACAGGTCGTGCTCCCACACGTCGCCGATATTGAGGAAGATCGGTACCTCGGCATTCGGGAGGGTTTCGAGCAGCGCGGCATATTGGTCGGCGAGCGAATTGCTGTCCTTGATCTTGCCATAATAGGTGGTCGTCCAGCGGATGCGGAAATTGTCGAGGCGCCAGCCGAGCGATGCGCGCGCGCGATATTTGAAGCTGCCTTCGGCAAGATCCCCCGCAAGGTCGTTGGTGACCGTCCCGTCGACGCCCTGAAACTGGACCTTCTGTTTCAGGACATGCGTGCCGTCGTAACGCAGGTCGAAGCGGCCGGGAATGCCGAGCGCGTCGTCGAGGCGGAAGCGATAGTTGAACGCGACGTCGATCCCCTGCGTGTCGAAACGCGCCAGATTGACCTGCCGCTGGACGAGCTCGACGATCTGGCCGTTGTTCGCGTTGCGGGTAATATCGGCGCAGAAAGGATTGTCCGCCTGCGGCACGTCGGTGTCATAGCATTGGAGCTGGATGTCGCGGTTCGAATAGGCGTCGATCGCATCCTTGATGCTGATGTCGTAATAATCTACCGCGATCGTGAGGCCCGGCACGAAGCGCGGCGCGAGCACGGCCCCGATCGTCAGCGTGTCGGCGGTTTCTTCCTTGAGGTCGAGGTTCCCGCCATTGGGGCTGTAAAGGCTGTTGCCCGCCTGAGAATAGCGCTGCGTCACGCCGTCGCTGGCCTGCTGCGCGAAAAGCGACTGGATGCCGGGGTCGAGTCGGCAGCTGGCGGCAATCCGTCCGGTCGTCGTAGGTGTGACGCCGTCGCACAGGTCGTTCGCCGCTTCGAAATTGCCGCGCGGCGGCGAATAGAGCTCGGCGATGTCGGGCGCGCGCTGGGCGCGGGCGAATTGCGCGCGGACGCGGATGTCGGGGATCGGCGCATATTGGACGCCGCCGCGCCAGCTGAACACGGTGCCGACCCGGTCGATGCTATAGTCGGCGACGCGCGCCGAGGCATCGACGCTGAGCAGATAGGCGCCCGGCGCGTCGCGGAGCAGCGGCACGCTGACTTCGCCATAACCCTCGAGCGCGCGGATCGAGCCGCCGAAATTGGGCACGGCATTGCCCGTTGTGCCCCCCGTCTGTGACAGAAGATCGCCGGAGAGGTCCTGGCTGTCCTTGCGGTAATCGACGCCGAAGGCGGCGCCGACGGGGCCGGCGGGAAGCTGGAACAGCTCGCCCGTGACGAAGGCCTGGCCGGTATATTGGCGGATCGTCAGTTGCTGGTGCAGGTCGGCGCGGATCCAGGCAGCCATGTCGGGGGTGATCGCCCCCTCGCCGAACAGGTCGATCGCGACGCAGCCCGCGGCGCGGGCATCGGCATCGGCGCATTGCGGCCCGTTGGGTCCCATTTCGGCGTTGAGCGCCTGCGACAGGTTGACGCCGTTGATCTCGTTCCGGCGCCACTGGTCCTGCTTGTACTGGCCGTAGCCGAAGCTCGCTTCCCAGTTCCAGCTGTCCGAAATCTTGCCGCGCAGGCCCGCCCAGCTGCGGATCGTCTCGCGCTTGTTTTCGGTGATCTGGCCGCCGACCTCGTCGAAGCGGCGATCCCAGGCGATGCCGGCGCCCGAGGACGGCGTTTCGTTGCCGCGCAGTTCGGCGGGGACGAAGGGATTGCAAGGGCCGTTACGCAAGCACGGGATCTTGCCATATTCGATCTCGGTCGTGACGCCGGTGACGGGGTCGGTGAGCGGATAGGTCGAATCCCAGCCAATACCCACCGACTCGCGCGTCTCGCCCGAAGTGATCCGCGAATATTGGAGCTGTGCGAAGGCTTCGATCGCGTCCGAAAATTCATACTCGAGCTTGGCCGCGCCAAGATAGCGTTTGCGCGCGAGGATCAGCGAGCGGCCGGTGCGCTGGTTGTATCCATCTCGGTTGGGAAGAAAATAGCCGCTGTTACCGTCGTCTGTGGTGCCGACGTCGATCGGCTCGCCGGTCTGGACATCGGGGCCAAGCGGAACCAGTTCACCGTTGCGGTAAAACCGGTCGCGCCGCGAGCTCACGCCCGAGAACACGCCGCCGGGGATGAAGCTGCTGAGGTCGCTCATCACCAGCGGGGGGAATTCGGACGCCGGTCGCGATCCGTTCGCCGGCGCGCCGTCGGCATTGATATAGACGCCCTCGAACTCGTTGATGCCATTCTCGAAATCATAGTCGTAAGAGACCGGCCGCACCGCCCATTCGCGATCGATCGCGCGGATGCCCCAGTCGCGGTCATAGGTGCCGCTAATCAGGAAATAGCCGCGGCCATCGGCGAAACGCGTGCCATAGGTCGCGCCGAGCGTCAGTTCCTGCCCGTCGCCTTCCGACGTGATGCCGGTGCGCGCGCGCAGGGTCAGCCCCCGCTCATTCTTCTTGGTGATGATGTTGACGACGCCCGCGACCGCGTCGGAGCCATAGACCGACGAGGTGCCGCCGGTGATGATCTCGACCCGCTCGATGAAATCGCTGGGGATTGTCGACAGGCTGACGAGGTTCGAAATTCCGCTGTTCGACACGGTGCGGCGGCCGTCGACGAGGACGAGCGTACGGTTCGAACCGAGGTTGCGCAGTTCGATCGAGCTGAGCCCCGAATTCTGGGTATTGCCGGTAACCGTCGAATCATTGGTCGCCGACGACAGCTGCGGCAGGTCGGCGAGCGTTTCGCTGAGCTCGCTGTCGCCCGATTCGACGAGGTCCTCGGCCGAAACGCCGATCACCGGCGCCGGCGTGTCGTAGGTTTCGCGCGCGATGCGGCTGCCGGTGACGACGATCGCTTCTGCGGCCGGCGCCGCGGCAGCGGCGTCTGCGGGCGCTTCCTGCGCGGCGAGCGGCGCGGCAAGGGCGCCGACGCCCGCGAGAACCAGCGCGGCGCGGCTGCTGTGGCGGGCCCAGCGGGCTTTGGTCGAAATCATAATCTCACTCCCCATATCTGTCTTTATTCGGTGGGGCCGGAGCGCCGGCCTTCGATCAATCTGCGTCGGTTTCGACCGGTGACGCTGCCAGTGGCGCGGGTTCGCCACTCAGCGCACGGTTCAGCGCGTCGCGGTCGAGCGCATTTTCCCACTTGGCGACGACGATCGCCGCGAGCGCGTTGCCGATGAAATTGGTGAGCGCGCGGCACTCGCTCATGAACCGGTCGATGCCGAGGATGAGCGCGAGCCCCGCGACGGGCACCGACGGCACCACCGTCAGCGTCGCCGCGAGCGTGATGAAGCCCGCGCCGGTCACGCCCGCCGCCCCCTTCGAGCTGACCATCGCGACGAGCAGCAGCGCGACCTGATCGCCCAGGCTGAGGTCGACCCCCGTCGCCTGCGCGACGAACAGCGCCGCCAGCGTCATGTAGATGTTGGTGCCGTCGAGGTTGAAGCTGTATCCGGTCGGCACGACCATGCCGACCACCGACTTGGCGCATCCCGCCTTTTCCAGCTTTTCCATCAGGCTGGGCAGCGCCGCTTCGGACGAAGATGTGCCGAGCACGAGCAACAGTTCGGCCTTCAGATAGGCGATCAGCCGGAAGATCGAGAACCCTGCGACGCGCGCCATTGCGCCGAGCACGACAATCACGAAGAATAGCGAGGTCAGATAGAAGGTCGCGATCAGCGCCCCCAGATTGGCGAGCGATTCGACGCCATATTTACCGATCGTGAAGGCCATCGCGCCGAACGCGCCGATCGGAGCGAAGCGCATCAGCATCGCGACGATCCGGAAAAAGACGACCGACGTCTTTTCGAGCATGCCCAGCACCTGCGCCCCGGCGGCGCCGGTGTGCGACAGCGCGATGCCGAACAGGATCGCGACGAACAGCGCCTGCAGGATCGACCCCTCGGTCAGCGCGGAAACAAAGGTCGTCGGGATGATTTCGAGCAGGAAGGCGGTGAGCGTCGCTTCGTGCGCCTTCGCCTGATATTGCGACACCGCCCCGGCGTCGAGCGTCGCAGGATCGATATTCATCCCCGCGCCCGGCTGGACCAGATTGGCTACGATCAGCCCGACGATCAGCGCGAGCGTCGAAAAGAACAGGAAATAGGCAAAGGTCTTGACCGTCAGGCGGCCAAGCGTCTTGGCTTCGCCGACCGAAGCGATTCCGGTGGCGACGGTCAGGAAAATCACCGGCGCGATGATCATCTTGACCAGCTTGATGAACCCGTCGCCCAGCGGTTTGAGCGCGACGCCGGCTTCGGGGACAAAATGGCCGAGCAGCACCCCGCCGAGAATGGCGCCGAGCACCTGCACATAGAGGTGCGACCACCAAGGACGTCGCCCCGTGGCCTTCGGCATTGCATTCATATCGATCGTGGCGGCCACCGGCCTCTCCCCATATCAGCGGCCGTTATTCGGCCTCGAAGGGAAATTAGGCTGGTCAACGAAGGGCGGTCAAACCGCAGTAGCCCATTTTTAACTGACTGATTATATTATATTTTATCATCAAGACGATGAAAAGTCGTCGGAAAATGTGTGAAATTCCGCATAGAGGTCTGCAAAACTGTGCAATAATCCGCACATGGTATCGCTTCCCGATTCGCGCCATGACCTGCCCCGGCTCGACCGGCGGCGGCTGCTGTTCGCGGCGATCGCCGGGGCGCTGATCCTGCTCGTCGCCGCGCTGGGCCTTTCCCAATGGGCGGCCGGACATGCGCGGACCCGCGCCGACGCCGACGCACGGCAGAATGCGCGCGCGCATGCCAGCCTGCTCGAAAGCGAGCTTCAGAAATTCCGGTTGCTGCCCCGCGTGCTCACCGAATTTCCCGATGTCCGCCTGGCGCTGGCGGACAAGAGCGCTGCGGCATCGCGGCGGCTCGACCGTGAACTGGAGCAGCTTGCGGGGCGTACCGATGCGGCGGTGATCTATGTCATCGGCGCCGACGGCACGACGATCGCCGCGAGCAACTGGCAGGCGCCGACCAGTTTCGTCGGTCAGAATTACCGTTTCCGCCCCTATTTTCGCGGCGCGATGCAGCGCGGCGAAGCCGAACTGTTCGCGCTGGGCACCGTCAGCGGCCGCCCCGGCCTGTTCCTCGCGCGCCGAGTCGCCGCCGACGGGCGCGCGCTCGGCGTGATCGTGGTCAAGGTCGAGTTCGACAAGCTCGAGGCCAAATGGAGCGATTCCCCGGCGACGACGCTCGTTACCGACGATGCAGGGATCGTCATCATGACCAGCGAGCCCGGCTGGCGCTTCCGGTCGTTCGGCCCGATCTCGCCCGCCGCGCAGCAACGGTTGCGCGGGACGCGAAGCTATGGCGACGCGCCGCTGGCGCCGCTTTCAACCCGGCAGGCCGACGGCGACGTGCGCATTGCCGACGGGGGTAGCGCGACGCTCTATCGCCAGGCCGCCCAGCGCGTGTCGCTTCCCGGCAGCCGGCTCCACGTCCTGCAGCCCGCGCAGCCTGCACGCGATGGCGCCAACGCCACCGCGCGCGTGCTTTTCCTGATCCTGCTGATCCTTGTCGGCGCGGCGATCCTCGCGCTGCTGCGCCTCGTCGAACGGCAGGCGCTTCGCCAGGCGGCGCACGTTGCGCTCGAACGCGAGGTCGCGGCGCGAACGCAGGAGCTGCGCGGCGCCAATGCCGAATTGCAACAGGCGGCCGAACGACAGGCCGAAGCCGACCGCCGCTATCGCGCCGCGCGCGAGGAACTGGCGCAGGCGAGCCGGCTCGGGTCGATCGGCCAGATCACCGCCGGGGTGGCGCATGAGATCAACCAGCCGCTCGCCGCGATCCGCACCTTCGCCGAAAACAGCCTGCGCTACCTGGAGCGCGCCCAGCCCGACAAGGCGCGCGGCAATCTGGAGCATATCGTCGACCTGACCGCGCGCGTCGGTGCAATCACCAACGAACTGCGCAATTTTGCCCGGCGCAAGCCGACGCCGCTCGGCCCGGTAGCGCTGCAATCGGCGATCGAAGGCACCAACCTGCTGGTCGGCGACCGGCTTCGCGCGCAGGGGATCGCGCTCGACATCGCGATCGACGATCCGGGCCTGTCCGTCCATGCCGACCGCATCCGGCTGGAACAGGTCCTGGTCAACCTGCTCCAGAACGCCGCCGACGCCTTGCAGGGGCGCGACGCGTCGCGGATCGATCTCCGCGTCCATGGCCGCGATCCGGTGTTCATCGACATTTGCGACAATGGCCCCGGCATCGCCGCCGACCTGTTGCCGCAACTGTTTACGCCTTTCATCACCGGCCGCCCCGACGGGCTGGGACTGGGGCTCGCAATCGCGAGCGACATCATGGGCGAGTTCGGCGGCACGCTGACGCTCATCCCCTCGCCGCTCGGCGGCGCGGGGTTCCGTCTGACGCTGAGGCCCGCATGAGCTTTTTTACCGGCGATCAGCCTATCTTTTTCGTCGACGACGACGCGGCGCTGCGCGAGGCGAATGTCCAGACTCTCGATCTTGCGGGGCTGGCGGTCGAGGCTTTCCCCGATGCGCAGAGGGTCCTGCCCCGGATCGATGCCGATTTTTCGGGGGTGATCGTCACCGATATCCGGATGCCCGGCATGGACGGGCTCGAACTGCGCGCGGCGATCCACGCCATCGACCCCGGCATTCCCGTCATCCTGATCACCGGCCACGCCGATGTCGCGATGGCGGTCCGCGCGCTGCACGACGGCGCGTTCGATTTCCTTGCCAAGCCCTTTGCCGCGGACCATCTGGTCGGCGCCGCGCGCCGCGCGCTCGCGCACCGCGCGCTGATCCTCGACAACCGCCGATTGACCGCGGCGGCCGCGGCGATCGACAGCCCGTTGATCGGCGAAAGCCCCGCGATGCTGCGACTGCGCGAGACGATCGCGCAGCTGGCGCAGGCCGACATCGACGTCCTGATAGAAGGCGAAACGGGCACGGGCAAGGAACTGGTCGCGCATATGCTGCACCGCCAGAGCCGGCGCAGCGCCGCGTCGCTCGTCGCGGTGAATTGCGCCGCGCTGCCGCAGGAACTGGCCGAGGCCGAGCTGTTCGGAAGCGACCATGTCGACCGTACGACGGGCAAGCTGGGCCAGGCCGGACGCATCCGCAGCGCGCATCGCGGCACCCTGTTCCTCGACGAGATCGACACGATGCACCCCGCGGTGCAGGCGAAACTGCTCCGCGTGATCGAGGAACGCGAAGTCCAGCCGATCGGCGCCGCCGCCCCCGAGCCCGTCGACCTGCGGGTCGTCGCGGCGACGAAGACCGACCTGATGGACGCGGTGCGCGCCGGCGCCTTCCGCGAGGATCTTTATTACCGCCTCCATGTCGTGAAGCTGCGCATCCCGCCGCTGCGCGAGCGGCGCCCGGACATTCCGCAGACCTTCGCCTATTTCCTCGACGAAGCGGCGGCAAAAATGGGGCTCAGGGGCTTCCAGATCGACGACAGCGTGCGCCGTCACCTTGTCGAGCACGACTGGCCGGGCAATGTCCGCGAACTCAAGAACTTCGCTTACAGCGTCGTACTCGACCTGCCGTCGGATCCCGGCTTGTCGCCGATAGCCGGCGAGGCACCGCTGTCCGAACGTCTCCGCCGGTTCGAAGCGACGATAATCCAGGACACGCTGACGCAGACGCAGGGCAATATCGCCGAAACGATGGCGCGGCTCGGCGTCCCGCGAAAGACGCTCTACGACAAGATGCAGCGCCACCGGATCGACCCGAAGCTGTTCCGGGGGTAAAATCGTGGGCGGCGGAAAGCGGCCGAAAAATGCCCTTCATCCTCCCTGTCGCGCCGCGATGGGGAGGTGGCAGCGCGAAGCGCCGACGGAGGGGCTCATGACGCGAGGTTGCCGCCCCTCCACCATCGCCTACGGCGACGGTCCTCCTCCCCATGCCTGCGGCACCGGAAGGATCTTTGTCCTCGGCCGGTCACCCCTCGCCCGGAACCCCGGCCTTGAATTCGGCGACCAGGTCGAAGCGATCGCCGCGGAACAATTGCCGGACGTGCGTTACGACCCGCCCGCTCCGCCAGGTCGTGCGATCGAGTTCGAGGCACGCCATCGCCCCGCCGGCCCCGAGCAACGCCGCTTCCCGGCGCGTCGGCGATACCGCGCGGATCACGTGCCGCACCTCGGTCCAGGGGATATGCGCGAGCAGCCAGGTCCCGGGCGCTTCGCGGCCGAAGTCGACATCGCCCGCGTCGGGCACCTCGGCAAGCGAGATCAGCCGTCGTTCGAGCGCGAAGGGTTCGTTCGCCGCCAAATGGAGGCCGGCGACGCACAGCGCCGGGCCGGGAATCGCGCCGTCACCTTGGCTTGCCGGTTCGACCGACAGCGCCTGCCAGCGATAATCCTCGCCGCGCGCCGCGATCAGTTCGGCAAGGTCGGGGACGGTCATCACCGCCGAATGGACGGGCGGGTGCGCGACGAACGACCCCGCCTTGCGGCGGCGCTCGATCAGCCCCGACGCTGCAAGTTCGCCGAGCGCCTTGCTCACCGTCGCACGGGCGCAGCCGTACTGCGCCGCCAATTCCTGTTCGGTCGGGATTCGGTGCCCCGGCCGCCACGCGCCCGAACGGATCCGCCCGGCGATCTCGTCGCGGATACGCCGCGCGGGGGTCATGCGAGGATGCGCGCGACGCAGGCGCGATAGGCCTGAGCGATCGCATCGCCGTCGACGTGGCGGCCCGCCGCGACGCGCTTGATGCCCGCGCGCCAAACACAGTCGATCGCGCCCGCGCGCGCGGCGAAAATCCAGCGGTCGAGCAAAGTCGCATCGTCGGTGCCGGCAAAGGCCGGGTGATCGAGGTCGAGCGAGACGATGTCGGCCGGATTCCCGACGGCGAGCCCTGTGCGTACACCGAGCGCCTGCGCGCCGCCGTGCAGCGCGCGCGCAAAGAGATGGGCGCCGGCAAAGGGCGCCGCCTCGCTCGCCAGCAAGGCCCGCGCGCGATGCGCCAGCCGCTGCGAATATTCGAGCGCGCGCAGTTCCTGCGCGGCATCGACGAGGATATTGCTGTCGGTGCCGACCCCGAAGCGACCGTTCGCGGCGAAATATTCGACGGCCGGGAAAATACCGTCGCCGAGATTGGCTTCGGTAACCGGACAGAGCCCGGCGACCGCACCGCTCGCGGCGAGGCGGGGCACTTCGCGGTCGTCGAGATGCGTCGAGTGGATCAGGCACCAGCGTTCGTCGACCCCGGCATTATCGAGCAACCACTCGACCGGCCTGGCGCCGCTCCAAGCGACGCAGTCGGCAACCTCCTTCACCTGTTCGGCGGCGTGGATATGGACCGGGCCCGCGGGCGATAATTGCAGCAGCGCCGCCAGTTCGTCGGGGGTCACCGCGCGGAGCGAGTGCGGGGCGACGCCGATATTCGCATCGCCGGGCAGCTTGGGCCGCGATGCGTCGAGCAACGCGGCGAAACCGTCGATATCGTTCAGGAACCGCCGCTGTCCGGGGCTTGGCGGCGCCGCGCCGAAATTGCCGTGCGCGTAGAATACGGGAAGCAACGTCAGGCCGATTCCGGTCGTGTCGCTCGCCGCCGCGATCGCACCCGCCATTTCGGCCGGGTCGGCATAGACCGCGCCCGCGGGGTCGTGGTGGAGATAATGGAATTCGCCGACGCGCGTGAAGCCCGTTTCGAGCATCTCGGCATAGGCCTGCGCGGTGATCGACGCTACATCCTCGGGCGTCAGCCGGTCGAGGAAGCGGTACATGATCTCGCGCCAGCTCCAGAAATTGTCATCGGGCCGGCTGCGGCGCTCCGAAAGCCCGGCCATACCGCGCTGGAAACCGTGGCTGTGGACGTTGCAGAGACCGGGAAGGCACACGCGATGGCGCTCGTCCCCGGCGCCTGCCGCGACGCCCGTTTCGACCGACGCGATGCGGCCGTCCGCGATGCGCAGCCGCACCTTCCTTTCCCAGCGATCGTCGATCCACGCGCGTTCGAACCAGAGCGAAACCATCATCCGTCCTCATATTATGTCTAGACATAATGACGCACCGGCGCGAGACTGTCCAGATGGAGCAACGCTGGACGAACGCCCGACTCGCAACGATGGCCGACGACGCGCTCGGCCTGATCGACGATGGCGTGGTGGTCGCGGACGAGGGCCGGATCACCTACGCAGGTCCGGCGAGCGGCGCGCCTGTGGCCGCAGGATCTATCCATGACTGCGAGGGCCGCCTGATTACGCCGGGGCTGATCGATTGCCACACCCACCTCGTCCACGGCGGCAATCGCGCGAACGAATGGGCGATGCGGCTGCAAGGCGCGAGCTACGAGGAGATCGCCCGCGCCGGTGGCGGCATCGTGTCGACGATGCGCGCGACGCGCGCGGCGAGCGAGGAAGAGCTGGTTGCCAGCGCGCTCCCCCGCCTTGACGCCCTGATCGCCGAAGGGGTGACGACGATCGAGATCAAGTCGGGTTACGGCCTGTCGACCGACGACGAACTCAAAATGCTTCGCGCCGCGCGCGCGCTCGCTGGACACCGCAATATTCGCGTCGAGCCGACCTTCCTCGGCGCGCACGCGCTGCCCCCCGAATATAAGGGCGACAGCGACGCCTATATCGGCCTTGTGGTGGATGAAATGATCCCTGCCGCCGCGCCCCTCGCGAGCGCGGTCGACGCATTTTGCGAAGGCATCGGCTTTTCGCCCGCGCAATGCGCGCGCGTGATCGAAGCCGCGCAGGCGCACGGCCTCGCGGTCAAGCTCCACGCCGAGCAACTGTCGGCACTAAGCGGCAGCGCGCTCGCCGCGAGCCACGGCGCGCTGTCGGCCGACCATCTCGAACATGCGACCGACGACGACGTCCGCGCGATGGCCGCGGCGGGCACCGTCGCGGTACTGCTGCCCGGCGCCTATTATTTCATGCGCGAGACGAAGCTGCCGCCGGTAGGCGCGATGCGCCGCCACGGGACGCGCATCGCCCTCGCGACCGACAACAACCCCGGCACTTCGCCGACCACCTCGCTGCTGCTGATGCTCAACATGGGCGCGACCTTGTTCGGGCTGACCGTGGTCGAGGCCCTGCGCGGGGTGACGGTCAACGCCGCCGCCGCGCTTGGACTCAGCGGCGAGATCGGCACGCTCGAACCCGGCAAGGCGTGCGACCTCGCGATCTGGGACGTCGGCGATCCCGCCGAGCTGGTCTACCGCATCGGCTTCAACCCGCTTCACCAACGTATCAAGGACGGACAATGATCATCGAGCCCGGGCATATTTCGCTCGCCGACTGGCGCGAAATCCATGAGGGCGCGAGCGCCGAATTGAGCGACGGTGCCTGGACCGCGATCGATGCGAGCGCCGCCGCGGTCGCGCGGATCGTCGCAAAGGGCGCGCCCGTCTATGGCATCAACACCGGCTTCGGAAAGCTCGCGAGCGTGCGGATCGCCGACGACGATCTGGCGACGCTCCAGCGCAATATCGTGCTGAGCCATGCCGCGGGTACCGGGGCGCCGTCGCCGGCGAAAATCGTGCGATTGATGATGGCGCTGAAGCTCGCGAGCTTCGGCATGGGGGCATCGGGCGTCCGGCGCGAGACGGTTGCGATGCTCGAGGCGATGCTCGCCAAGGGCCTCACCCCCGTCGTCCCATCGCAAGGATCGGTCGGCGCGAGCGGCGACCTCGCGCCGCTGTCGCACATGGCGGCGGCGATGATCGGCGTCGGCGAAATCGAGGTTGACGGCAAGACGCTGCCCGCCGCCGACGCGCTCGCGCAGGCGGGGCTCGTCCCCCTCGAGCTCGGCCCCAAGGAAGGCCTCGCGCTCCTCAACGGCACGCAATTCTCGACCGCCAATGCGCTCGCCGGCCTCTTCCGCGCCGAGACCGTTTTTCGTTCGGCGCTGATCACCGGGGCGCTGTCGACCGAAGCAGCGAAAGGCTCGGACGTACCCTTCGATCCGCGCATCCATGCGCTGCGCGGCCATGCGGGGCAACGCGAGGTCGGCGATGCGCTGCGCGGGTTGATGGCGGGATCGGCGATCCGCGCGTCGCACGCGTTCAACGATCCACGCGTGCAGGACCCCTATTGCCTGCGCTGCCAGCCGCAGGTGATGGGCGCCGCGCTCGATCTCTTGCGGCAGGCGGGAACGACGCTCGGCATCGAAGCCAATGGCGTGTCGGACAACCCGCTGATTTTCGCCGACACCGACGAGGCGCTGTCGGGCGGCAATTTCCATGCCGAACCGGTCGCCTTCGCCGCCGACATGATCGCGATGGCGCTGTGCGAGATCGGTTCGATTGCCGAGCGCCGCATCGCGATGCTGGTCGATCCGGCGCTCTCGGGCCTGCCCGCCTTCCTGACCCCGCGCCCCGGGCTCAACTCGGGCTTCATGATCCCGCAGGTCACCGCCGCCGCGCTCGTCAGCGAGAACAAGCAGCGCGCCTATCCGGCGAGTGTCGACTCGATCCCGACCTCGGCCAATCAGGAAGATCATGTGTCGATGGCCGCCCACGGCGCGCGCCGCCTGCTCGACATGGCCGACAATGCGAGTGCGGTGATCGGTATCGAACTGCTCGCCGCGTGCCAAGGGGTCGATTTCCACGCGCCGCTCAAATCGAGCGACGCGCTGGAGGCTGCGCACAAGCATCTCCGCGCTGCCGTGCCGACGCTGGAAGACGACCGGCATTTCCACCCCGACATGGAGGCCGCGACGGCACTGATCCGCACCGGCAGCCTCGTCGTCGCCGTGCCCGCCGGCCTGCCGGGCGTCGGCTGATGGACTGGCTGCGCGTCCATCGCGGCGACGCGCCGCTCGTCATCGCCTTTCCGCACGGCGGAACCGACCTCGCGGGGCTGGAGGCGCAATTCGTCTCGCCCTGGCACGCACAGATCGACACCGACTGGTGGATCGCCGACCTCTATGCCTTCGCCGCCAATCTTGGCGCGACATTGGTCGCAACCGACATCTCGCGCAGCGTGATCGACATGAACCGCGATCCGTCGGGCGCATCGCTCTATCCCGGGCAAGCGACGACCGAACTCTGCCCGACGACGACCTTCGACGGCGAACCGCTCTACCGCTTCGACCTGCCCGACGAAGCGGAAACCATGCAGCGGCTCAACCTCTATCACCGCCCCTATCACGACGCGCTGGCCGCCGAACTCGACCGCCTGAAAACCGCGCACGGCCGCGTCGTCCTCTACGACGCGCATTCGATCCGCAGCCATGTCTCGCGCCTGTTCGACGGCGAACTGCCGCAATTCAACATCGGCACCAACGACAGCGCGACATGCGCGCCTGAACTGGAAACGATCGTCGCGAACATCTGCGGCGCCAGCGGATATAGCCATGTCGTCAACGGCCGCTTCAAGGGCGGCTGGACGACGCGCCACTATGGTCGCCCCGACGACGGCATCCACGCGATCCAGATGGAGCTCGCGCAGCGCGGCTATATGGCCGAACCCGATACGATCACCCACGCCAACTGGCCCGCCCCCCTCGACCCGAACCCCGCGATCCGACCCGTGCTGGAGCAAGTGATCGCCGCGGCTCTCGATTTTGCGAAAGGACGTAAATGACCCGTCTCGACAACAGCCGCGTGATCCGCCCGGCGACCGGCCCCGAGATCAGCGCGAAGAGCTGGCTCACCGAAGCGCCGATGCGGATGCTGATGAACAACCTTCACCCCGACGTTGCCGAAGCGCCGCACGAGTTGGTGGTCTATGGCGGCATCGGCCGCGCCGCGCGCGACTGGGAAAGCTACGACAAGATCGTCGAAACGCTGAAACGGCTCGAAGGCGACGAGACCTTGCTGATCCAGTCGGGCAAGCCGGTCGGCGTCTTCCGCACCCATGAGAATGCACCGCGCGTGCTGCTGGCGAATTCCAACCTCGTCCCCCAATGGGCGAATTGGGAGCATTTCGGGGAACTCGATAAAAAGGGCCTGATGATGTACGGCCAGATGACGGCCGGGAGCTGGATCTATATCGGCAGCCAGGGCATCGTTCAGGGCACGTACGAAACCTTCGTCGAAATGGGGCGCCAGCATTATGGCGGCAACCTGTCGGGCCGCTGGCTGCTCACCGCCGGACTTGGCGGCATGGGCGGCGCGCAGCCGCTGGCGGCGGTGATGGCGGGCGCGAGCTGCCTCGCGATCGAATGCCAGCCGAGCCGCATCGAAATGCGCCTGCGCACCGGCTACCTCGACAAGCAAGCATCGAGCATCGACGAAGCGATCGCGATAATCGAAGCAAGCCATGCCGAGGGCAAGCCGGTATCGGTCGGCCTGCTCGGCAACGCCGCCGAGGTGCTGCCCGAAATGGTCCGGCGCGGCATCCGCCCCGACCTGCTTACCGACCAGACGTCGGCGCACGACCCGGTCAACGGCTATCTACCGGCGGGATGGACGCTCGATCAATGGTTCGCAAAGCGCGAGAGCGATCCGGCAGGGGTCGCGAAAGCCGCCAAGGCGTCGATGGCGGTGCATGTGCAGGCGATGCTCGACCTGCAGGCAGCGGGCGTGCCGACGACCGACTATGGCAACAATATCCGCCAGATGGCGAAGGACGAAGGCGTCGAAAACGCCTTCGACTTCCCCGGCTTCGTCCCCGCCTATGTCCGCCCGCTCTTCTGCCGCGGCATCGGGCCGTTCCGCTGGGCGGCGCTGTCGGGCGATCCCGAGGACATTTACAAAACCGACGCCAAGGTGAAGGAACTGCTGCCCGACAACAAGCATCTCCACAACTGGCTCGACATGGCGCGCGAGAAAATCCGGTTCCAGGGGCTGCCCGCGCGCATCTGCTGGGTCGGGCTCGGCGACCGCCACCGGCTGGGGCTCGCCTTCAACGAGATGGTCGCGTCGGGCGAATTGAAAGCCCCCGTCGTCATCGGCCGCGACCATCTCGATTCAGGCTCCGTCGCCTCGCCCAACCGCGAGACCGAGGCGATGCGCGACGGGTCGGATGCGGTCAGCGACTGGCCATTGCTCAACGCGCTGCTCAACACCGCCTCGGGCGCGACCTGGGTGTCGCTGCACCATGGCGGCGGGGTCGGCATGGGCTATTCGCAGCACAGCGGCATGGTGATCGTCGCCGACGGCACGTCCGAAGCGGCGAAGCGCCTCGAGCGCGTTCTGTGGAACGACCCGGGCACCGGCGTCATGCGCCACGCCGACGCGGGTTACGACATCGCGATCGACTGCGCGCGCGAGAAAGGTCTCGACCTCCCCTCGCTCACGCGGTGAGCGGGATTTCGGTCGCGGCGGCCGATCTCGAACATCGCTCGGCTACGCTGATCGCCGCCGGCGCCGCGATCGACGATGCGCGTCTCGCCGCGGCCTGGGCCTCGATGGAAAGGCTGGTCGCGGCCTATCTCGAACGGCTGGACGCGATCGACATCTGGATGACCCCGACGCTCGGCGCCGAAATACCGCGCATCGGGGTGTTCGGCCCCGACGTCGCCTGGCCCGACCAGCGTGACACGCTGATCGACTATGCCGGCTATTGCTGGATCGACAATTTCGCCGGCACGCCCGCGATCACGCCGCCGATGGGCTTCAGCGACAACGGCTGCCGGTGGGCATCCAGTTCGCGACAAGCCCCGGGGGCGAGGCGCTGCTGCTGGCGCTCGCCTATCAGCTCGAAACGGCGACCCGATGGTGGCGGCACACCCCGCCGCTGTGGGTCGGCGACGATTGACGCCGATTGCGCCGAAACGACAAAGGGCCGCCCCCGCGGGGACGGCCCTTCCATTGTCCTGCTGCACGCGGGCGGCTTAGCCGGGCATGGCCCCCGCGAAGACGGTCATGCTCGATCCTGCCGCATGCGGCGTGTGACAATGAGACATTCGACCACCTCCTTTCGCTTGTTGACGATGAAGCGAAGATGGGCCGCTATCGCCGATAATTCAAGATGGCTTGTTTTCAGTTGCTTCCCCTCCGCGAAACCGTGCGACCGCCACCGAACTATGCCCTGCGCAAAGCCGTTCACACCTATCGAATAGGCTGCGCGCGCGCGAACGATGCGCTATGGCGGCGGCATGTTCATCAAGCCGACTCCCGACGACGGCCGCGCCTGTCCATCGGTGACCGCATGATTGCCGGCCGGGGCTGACGCGCGATGGCGGACTATGTCTTCAAACCGCACGAACGGCCGACGCTGCCGGGGTCGCCGGCGAACCCCGATCATCCGCCGTCGCGTATGGTGCGCCATTTCCTGATCGGCTGCCTGATCGGGATCACCGGCGGGCTGGGCAATGCGCTCGTCACGGTCAATCTCAATTTCGCGCAAGGCACGCTCGGGCTCGACAGCGACGAGGCGGCGTGGCTCACCGCCGCCTATTTCATGACCAACGTCACCGCCAACCTGCTGCTCGTCAAATATCGCCAGCAGTTCGGGCTCCAGCCGTTCATCCGCTACACGTTGGTCGCCTATGCGGTGACGGCGCTGATGCACCTGTTCATCCACGATTTCTGGACCTCGGTCGCGGTACGGGCAATGAGCGGGATCGCCGCGAGCGGCCTGTCGACGCTCACCATCCTCTATTTCTTTCAGGCGCTTCCCGCGCCCAAACGGCTTGCCGCAGTGATGATCGGCATCTGCATCCCGCAGATCGCAACCCCGCTCGCGCGCGTACTGTCGCCGGGGCTGCTGATATGGGGCGACTGGCACAATCTATACTGGTTCGAATTCGGGCTCGCGCTCGCGACACTGGCGGCGGTCTGGGCGCAGCCGCTTCCGCCGAGCGAACGCGAAAAAGTGTTCGAGCCCCTCGACTTCCTGACCTTCGCGCTGTTCGCACCCGGACTGTGGCTGCTGATCGCGGTCCTGTCGCAGGGGCGAATCCAGTGGTGGACCGAACGAGCGTGGATCGGCTGGTCGCTCGCCGCCAGCATTGCACTGATCGCCGCCGCCCTCCTCGTCGAGCATCATCGCCGAAACCCGCTGATCAACACGCGCTGGCTTGGCACGCGCGAGATGTTGCGCCTGATCGCGGTGGCGGCATCGGTGCGCATCCTGCTGTCCGAACAGGCATTCGGTTCGGTCGGTTTCCTGAGCGCCGTCGGGATGATCAACGACCAGATGGTCACCCTCAACCTGATCGTGGTGTTCGCATCGATCGCGGGGCTTGCCACCGCGGTTCTGACCTTTCGCCCCGACAAGCTGACGCGTCCGATCCTCGCCGCGGTGATCCTTATCGTCATCGGGTCGTTCATGGACGCGAATTCGAACAATCTCACACGGCCCGCCCAATTCTATCTCAGCCAGGCGCTGATCGGCTTCGCCTCCCTGCTCTTCCTTGCGCAGGCGATGGTCATCGGCATCGCGCGGACCTTGCTGGCTGGGGGCAAGAATTTCATCAGCTTCGTCGTGATCTTCAGTATGAGCCAGAGCATCGGCGGGCTCGCCGGCGGAACGCTGCTCGGCACCTTTCAGGTGGTGCGCGAGAAATATCATTCGCACGAACTGGTGCAGGAGATCGTGGCGACCGATCCAATCGTCGCCGCGCGCCTCGGCGCGGGCAGCCGGGCGGTCGCCGGCACGGTCGGCGATCCCGTGCTGCGCAATGCCCAGGGCGCTGCGCTGCTCAGCCGGCAAACCACGCGCGAGGCCAATATACTGGCGTATAACGATGTTTTCCTGCTCGTCGGCGTGCTTGCCATCCTGACGGCGATCTGGGGCTTCGTCATAAGCTGGTCGATCCGGCGGCGAGGCGAGCCGTCGCCGGTGCTGATGCTGGTCCAGCGACTCCAGGCGCAGGCGCAGGCGCAGACAAATATGAAACAGGGGCAATGAGATGAACGACGAAAAGGCAGATATGCCGCCCGAAAAGGACAGCGCGCCCCTGCCGGCCGATCCCGTCGCGGCCGGCGCCCCGGCGGCCGAGGCAACGCCTGCCGAGCCTGAACCCGACCCGCAGGTCGATCCCCCGCCCTCGTCGTGGCGGCCGCCCGAAAAGAAGAAAACCACCGTCATCGCGATCGTCGCGATCGCACTCGTCGCGGTCCTGGCGGTGCTGTTTGCGTGGAAGCTGCCGCCCTTCGCCGGCGGCGCGGAGCGCACGGATAATGCCTATGTCCGCGGCCGCGTGACCGTCATCAGCCCGCAGGTCAGCGGCTATGTCACCAGCGTGCCCGTCCAGGATTTTGCCGAAGTGAAGGCGGGACAGGTCCTCGCGACGATCGACGACCGCATCTATCGCGCGCGCGTCGCGCAGGCCGAAGCCAATGTCGCGGCGCAGCAAGCCTCGCTCGCCAATTCGGCGCAGGCGCAGCGTTCGCGCGAGGTCGCGACGAACAGCCAAGACGCTGGCGTCGCCAATGCACAGGCGCAACTCACGCGCGCCGAAGCCGACATGCGCCGGGCCCGCAAGCTTGTCGCCGACGGATCGATCTCGACCCGCGAGTTCGACCAGACGCGCGCGGCGCTGCTCGCCGCGCAGGCGGCACTGCAACAGGCGCGCGCCAGCCGTGCGATCGGCACGCAGGACGTGCGCACCGTCGTCGTCGGACGCGCCGGGCTCGAAGCCTCGGTGGCCGCCGCCAAGGCGCAGCTCCGCCTCGCGCAGATCGATCTCGACAACACCGTCATCAGGGCCCCCACCGACGGCCAATTGTCCGAAATCGGGGTGCGGCAGGGCGCCTATGTCAGCGCCGGCACGCAGTTGCTGTCGGTCGTCCCGCACAATGTCTGGGTGATCGCCAATTTCAAGGAAGCACAGACGGGCAAGATGGCGGTCGGACAGCGCGCGCGGTTCAGCGTCGATGCGCTGGGCGGCGCCGAACTGACCGGGCGGATCGAAAATCTCTCGCCGGCGGCGGGGTCGGAATTCGCGGTGCTGAAAGCCGACAATGCGACGGGCAATTTCGTCAAGGTCGCGCAGCGGATCGCAGTGCGGATCGCCATCGACCCGAAGCAGCCGCTGGCAAGACGGCTGCGCCCCGGCATGTCGGTCGAGGCCCATGTCGATACGAACAGCGGACCGCGGCGGTGATGCGGCGCAATCCGGCGCTGGCCTCGTTGCTGGCCATCCCCCTCGCCGCCTGCGCCGGTCCGCACGTCGCGACAACCGCGGTGGCGCCCGTCGCACCGCCAGTGGCGTGGCGCACCGCCGCCGGACCGACCGCAACGCTCGAACGCGACTGGTGGCGGGCGTTCGGCGACCCCGCGCTCGCGGCGCTGGTCGAACGCGCGCTCGCCAACAACAGCGATATCGGCGTCGCCGCCGCACGCGTGCGCGAAGCGCGCGCCAATGTCGCGCTGGCCCGCGCCCAGACGCTTCCGGCGATCGACGCGACGCTCGGCGGCGGGCGGTCGCGATCGGTCAATCCCTTCGGCCAGCCGGGCGAACAGAATTTCGCGCAGCCGCAGGTTCAGGTCGCCTATGAAGTCGACCTGTTCGGTCGCCTCGACGACCAGAAGGCGGCGGCGCGCGACCAGTATTTCGCCAGCGAGGCTGCGCATGACGCCGTGCGGCTCTCGGTCGCGGCGGCGGCGGCTGCCAATTATGTCACGCTCCGCGGCCTCGACGCGCGGCTGGAGGTCGCGCGCGCGACCGTGGAGGCACGCGCGGAATCGCTGCGCATTGCGAAGTCGCGCGTCGGATCGGGCTATTCGCCAAAGCTCGAGCTCGAGCAGGCGCAGGCCGAATATGACGCGACGGCACAGATCGTACCGCAGATCGAACTCGCGATCGCACGCACCGAAGACGCGCTCAGCCTGCTCGTCGGCGATACGCCGCGGGCGATCGGCCGGGGCGATACGCTTGCCGCGCTGACGGTGCCGCCGGTGCCCGACGGCCTCCCGTCCGAACTGCTGCGCCGCCGCCCCGATGTCGCGCAAGCCGAATATCAGCTCGCCGCGACCGACCGGAACCTGGCCGCGGCGCGCAAGCGTTTCCTGCCGCAATTGCGGCTGACGTCGGCGGCGGGCGCGGCCTTTTCGACCCTGCTCGCCGATCCGGTCACGATCTGGTCGGTCGGCGGCAGCATCCTGGCCCCGATCTTCCAGGGTGGGCGCCTGACCGCGCAGGCCGATGTCGCGGGCGCGCAGCGCGATCAGGCTGCCTTCGCCTACCGGCGCACGGCGCTTACTGCGTTCCGCGAGGTCGAGGACGCGCTGGCGGCGGTCCGGCTGATCGACCGGCAGATGCTGTTCGCACGGTCGCAGCGCGACGCGCTCGCCGAAGGGTTGCGCCTCGCGACCAACCGCTACCGCGAAGGCTATTCGCCCTATCTCGAACAGCTCGATGCACAGCGCGGCCTGCTCGGCGCCGAACTGTCGCTGATCCAGCTGCGCGCCGAAGCTCTGTCGGCGCGCATCCAGCTCTTTCAGGCAATGGGCGGCGGCTGGACCGCTTCGCGATAGTTGCAGTCGGACCAAGGATCGCGCTACCGGCCTTTGGCGACAGGGCGAAACAGGAGCGGGCGGGTGTCAGAGGCAGGGGAAACAAACGACAGCATCGCCGCGGCGCGGACCGACGCCCTGCTCCCCGCCGCCGCACTCAACGCAGTCATCGGCTTTGCCGGCGCCGTGCTGGTCGCGACGACGATGTTCGGGACGCCGGCGGAGGCGGGCATGGATATCTTCGTCGTCGCCGAGACGCTGATTCTGGGCGTCGGGCTGATTGCCTGCACGCTGTATCGCATGCACAGGCGCCGCCAGCCCGCGACATGGCTTCGCGGCGTGAGCGCGCTGATGCTCATCGCGGGCCTCGCATGGGGCGCGATGCTGCTCTGGGCCACGCGCGCCGCGAGCGATCCCCAATTGCTCGTCGCGACAGCGGTTATGCTGGGCGCAATGGTTATCGGCGCGGTATCGCTGCGCTACTGGCCGGCATATCTCGCCTTCCAGGTCCCTGCGTCGGCCATCGCGGCGGCGGGATGGCTGACCAGCGGGCGCAGCGGCCATTTTCAGGTCGGGATCGCAGCGGCTATCCTTTGCAGCGCGGTAGCAGTCGCCGGACGCCGGCTCGGGCGTGAGGCATTACGCGCGGCGCAATTATCAGCCGAAAATGCAAGGCTTTCCAACGCGCTGCGGGATCAGGCGGCCGAATTGGGCCGCACCGATCCGGTCACCGGGCTCGCTAATCGCCGCGCCTTTGACGAACGGCTCGACCTGCATTGGGCGATGGCAGCGCGTCTGAACCGTCCGATCGCGCTGCTGGTCATCGATATCGATGCGTTCGACATCTATCGCAAGGATTTCGGCCCCGCGGCAGGCGATCTTTGCTTGCAGGCGGTCGCCGACGTGCTCGCCGGCAGCGCGCGCGAGGCGACCGATTTCGCGGCTCGGCTGGACGACGAGTCCTTCGCGCTGATCCTGCCCGACACGGACGGCGATGCCGCCGCGCGCGTCGCCGAACGAATCGGGACGACGGTCGCGTCCTTCACGAACGAACCGGCCGCCGACCTGCCCGCCCCGGTGACGGTCAGCGTCGGCGTCGCGGCGATGACGCCGGCCGCCGCCGGGACCGCCACAGTCCTGTTCGAACAGGCCGATGAAGCCGCCGACCGGGCCAAGAAGGCCGGAAGGAATCCGTAAGCGTGACAGCCAAAAGCCGGAGCTCGCCTTTTCGCGATCCTGGCTGAATCTCCGACGATAGCCCGATCCGTGTCGGTCCGGGTCGCCAGGCGTTTCATCGCGCCTTTGGGCCGCGAAGCAACGACGCTGTCCAACCGCGAAAATATCGGCCCGGTCCGTACCTAAGACGCCGTAAAATCCTCGGCGCGCAACGACTTTACCAGCTGGACGAAGGATTTCTTGGCAAGTGTTTTGAGGATCGGCATCTGGGCGACCCACGGCTTTTGATAGCCAGCGAAGACCGTCATGCCTTCCATCGAGCCGGATATGAACAACGCCAATATCTCGCGCTGGTCGCTCGGCAGCTCGGGATTGATCTCCCCGATCAGTTCGCTGAGCGACACGCGCGCGCGATCGTAAAGCTCGCTCATCCGGTCGTGAATGAACGGGTCATGGTTCGCCATCGCCCACAGTTCGGGGAAGAAGCGCGTCGTCTTCTTGGTCGTGATGTCCTCGAGAACCAGCATGACCAGATTCTCGAGTCGCGCCTCGGCGCTCGCGCCCGGTTCGTGAATGATCTCGTCGAACGATTCCTCGTAACTGCTGATCACCGCGTTGAGCAGTTCGCGGATCAGTTCCTCCTTCGACCGGAAATAATAGTTGAGGTTCCCGACATTCATTCCCGATTCGGCGGCGATCCGCCGAAGCGTCAGGGCCGCCGACCCATGGTTCACGAGCAGCGACAGCGCCGAGCGGAGAATATGTTCGAACCCGTCCTGGCCGCGCGCATAGCCCCCCGGCCGCGGGGTGATCTTCAGGTCCGGCACAATGAAATTCGTCAAAATTCAGCATCCTTCGCGGTCTAGGTAACCGCGTTGGCGACCTTGGACAAGTGCCCTAATTTTGACGCTTGACTAAAATTGGACGAGCGATCAATATCAGCTCGAATCGGCCGTCAGAGCCCGTTGTCAGCACGAACGAGGGAGTGCGGGATGCAGAGCATTCTGAGAGGGGCGGCGTTTGCCGCGTTGATGTGGTCGGCCGGAGCGGCGGGCGCGGCCGAGTATCCGCAGCCATTGCCCGAAGAGCCGGTTCCGACCGTCACCGAATTGCCCGAACGCTATCCCGCGAGTTGGGTCTTCGTGCACGACCTGCATTTCAACAGCCTGCCCGACGGGCGCGCGGCGCTGGTCGATGTTGGAGCGGAAAGCCATCATTTGCGCGGCCAGATTCCCGTGGCGCAGTTCGGCAACATCTTGCCTTCGACGACGCGCGGCGAAATCTATGTCGGCGAAACCTTCTATTCGCGGCTGACCCGCGGCGAACGCACCGACGTCATCACCATCTGGGACACGAAGACCCTGGCGCCGAAGGGCGAGATTGTCCTGCCCGGCGGCAAGCGCGGGCTGTTCGTCACGCTGCGCAACAGCCTGCAACTCACCAATGACGAGAAATGGGCGCTGGTGTTCAACTTCACCCCCGGATCGTCGGTGACGGTGGTCGACCTCGACGGCCGCAAGATCCTGTCAGACATCGACCTGCCGGGCTGCTCGCTCGTCTATCCGACCGGGGCGCGCGGCTTCACCTCGCTCTGCGCCGACGGCACAATGACGAGCATCACGCTCGACGCGGCGGGCAAGCCCGGGGCCTCCGTGACGAGCGAGGCGTTCAACGATATCGACGACGATCCGCTGTTCATGACCCCCGCGATGGTCGGGCGCACCGGCTGGTTCGTCAGCTTCAAGGGCAATCTGCGCGCCATCGACTTTTCGGGCGCTGCGGCAAAGGATCTCGACAGCTTCGCCATTCCGGCGCAGGCGGGCCGTGACCCCGAATGGCGCCCCGGCGGCTGGCAGGTGATCTCGGCCGACCGCGCCGGCCTCCTCTATGTGCTGATGAACCCCAAAGGCGGCGAAGGGTCGCACAAGGATGGCGGCACCGAAGCCTGGGTGATCGACCCCAAGGCCAAAACTCTCGTCCGGCGGATCGCGCTCAAGAATCACAGCGTCTCGATCGAGGCGACGCAGCAGGAAACGCCATTGCTGGTCGCGTCACGCTCCGACGGCTCGCTGGACGTTTATGACGCGGCGACCGGCGCGTTCGTCCGCACGGTGGCGCGGGTTGCGCACGATCCGATGACGATGACGGCAGCCCGCTGATGCCTGTGATCGCATCCGCCCTCACGCTGTTTCTCGCGCTGGTTCTCGCCATTGCGGCGGCGCACAAGCTCGCCGAACGGACGCGGCTGGCCGCGGCGACCGCCGGACTGCTCCGTCTCGCCCCTGCCATTGCCGCGCCGGTGACAATGGCGGCGGCCGCCGTCGAGTTCGCCGCTGCGCTCGCCCTGTTTTTTCCGGCGTCGCGCGTCGCAGGCGCGCTGCTCGCGGCCCTCGTCTGGGCCGGATATGGCGCCGCGCTGATCGCCGCGCGGCGCCGCGGCGACGGCGGCCTCGATTGCGGCTGCGATTTCGGTAGGCGGCGGAGCGGCATCGGCCGCTTTGCCATCGCGCGCCCGCTGGCGCTCGCCCTCGCCGCGCTTGCACTCATTCCCCTCTCTCCCGCCGGGGGCGGCGGTATCGACGTCCAGTCGGTTTTCGCCGCCCTCGCCTTTGTCGCGCTGCTCTTTGCCGCCGGCGAAATCGCCCATCTTCCCGCCACGCGCCGGAGTGCTGCCCGATGACCGGATTTTTCCTCGCCTCGCAAATCCTGCTGTGGATCGCCGTCGCCATTCTGGGGGTGCTCGTCGCCGCGCTCGCGCGGCAGGTCGGGGTCCTGCACGAACGCATCGCACCCGCCGGCGCACTGACGCTGCATCAAAAGGTCAATGTCGGCGACAAGGCGCCCGAAATGACGCTACGGACATTGGAGGGAAAAGAGGTCGCGATCGGCGGCAAGCGCGCGCGCCGCGGCCAGATGATCTTCTTCCTCTCGCCCGACTGTCCGGTGTGCAAGACATTGCTGCCGGTCGTCCGCTCGGCGAGCGGGGCCGAGAGCGGCTGGCTCGACGTCGTGCTCGCCAGCGACGGCGACGCGGCGGCGCATCGCCGGCTGGTGATGGCCGAGGGGCTCGCGGGCTTCGACTATGTCTTGTCCGAAGAGCTCGGCCGGGCGCTCGGCGTCTCGAAGCTGCCCTATGCGGTGCTGATCGACGAGGAAGGCCGCATCGCGTCGCTCGGCCTCGTCAACAATCGCGAGCATCTGGAAAGCCTGTTCGAGGCCAAGGAGCGCCGCGTCGCATCGATCCAGGAATATCTCGCGCGCGGCTGATCCCGCACACCGCGACAAGAAGGGGACGGATATGTCGGGACTGGACAAATTTTCGGAGAAAGTGACCCGCCGGGTTGCGCGCGCGACGTCGCGGCGCAGCCTGCTGACGCTGATCGGCGGCGCGCTGACCGGCGCGGCGGTGATCCCGGTGCTGCCGGTGTCGCGCGCGCAGGCGCAAGGACACGGCCATGGCGGCGGCGGCGATCCGATCGCGCCGCAACCGACGGGCAATCCGCAGGATCCCGGCGACCAGACACAATGTGACTATTGGCGTTATTGCGCGATCGACGGCTTTTTATGCAGTTGCTGCGGCGGCACCGCGAGCAGTTGCCCGCCGGGAACCGAAATGTCGCCGATCACGTGGATCGGCACCTGTCACAACCCGGCCGACAATCGCGCCTATATCATCAGCTATAACGATTGCTGCGGCAAATCCTCGTGCGGGCGGTGCCTGTGCAACCGCAACGAGCGCGACCGGCCGATGGTGCGCCCGCAAGCGAACAACGACATCAACTGGTGCCTCGGGACCGAGAGTGCGATCTATAATTGCTCGACCGCGGTGATCCTCGGCGTCGCGCTGGACCAGCAATGATGCGGGGGCTTGTGATCCTTGCCGCGTTGGGCGGACTGGCAACCGCAGTGCCCGCTGGTGCGCAGGACGGCGCGACCATCTATAAGCGCTGCGCCGCGTGCCACCTGGCCAATGGCGCCGGGGTTCCGGGTGCCTTTCCGCCGTTGAAGAACGATGTCCGCAAGCTGGCGGCAACCCCCGCCGGGCGCCGCTATCTCGCGCTGGTCGTGATACGCGGTGTATCGGGACCGATCACCGTCGAAGGCAAGACCTATCGCGGGATGATGCCCGCGCAGGCGGGGCTGAACGACGCACAGGTGGCCGCGGTGCTCAACCATGTGGTGCGCGGCGGATCGGCGAAAGCCTTCACGCCGAAAGAGATTGCGGGATATCGGGCGGGCAGCGCGGCGCTCAATTCAGCCGCCGTCGGACGGTTGCAGCCGAAATGAAATGGCTGGCCGCTTCCGCGCTGATCGTGGCGACCGGAACGGCCGTTGTCACCCCGGCGTGGAGCGGGAACGAGGCCATTCCGGGCGTCGAAAATGCGGCGCGCGCGCGGCAGAACTGGATATTGTCGTGCCAGGGCTGCCACCGCGCCGACGCGACCGGAACCCCGCAAACGACGCCGACAATGGCGGGTTTCGTCGCACGCTTCCTGGAGGTGCCGGGCGGGCGCGAATATCTGGTGCAGGTGCCGGGTGTCGCGACGGCGGCGCTGTCCGACGCCGACCTGGCCGAAGTGGTGAACTGGTCGCTCGTGCGCTTCGACGCTGCGAACCTTCCGGCGGACTTCAAGCCCTACACTCCCGTCGAGGTCGGGCGGCTGCGGCTGAAGCCGCTGCGCGCGGAAGCGATGACGATACGCGCGGGCATGATCGCCCGCATGGCGCAGGACGATAACGGAAATAGGAACAGGGGAGGATTTCGATGACCAAGGGAATGATGCGGCGTGCCGCCCGTTCGACGCTCGCGCTGCTGCTGGCGGGCGTGTCGATGCCGGCACTGGCGCAGGAAAGCACCGCCGAAACCGCCGACGCCGAAACGGTCGACGGAACCGACATCGTCGTCACCGCGCAGAAGCGGTCCGAGCGCCTGCAGGATGTTCCGATCGCAGTCAGCGCGATCGGCGGCGACTCGCTCGAACGGCAGCGGGTAACGCAGGCCGACGAGCTGGCCGGCAAGATCGTCAACCTGCAGCTCACCTCGACCGTCGGCGACAACACCCCGATCTTCGCGCTGCGCGGCGTGTCGATGTCGGATTACAGCCTGAACCAGGCGAGCCCCGTCGCGACCTATTATGACGAAGTCTACAAGGGCAATTTCGCTTTCCTTGGCGTCGCGATGTACGACCTCGAACGCGTCGAGGTCCTGCGCGGGCCGCAGGGAACGCTCTATGGGAAAAACACGACCGGCGGCGCAGTCAATTTGATCAGCCGCACGCCCGTGCTCGGCGACACCGAGGGATATCTGAACCTCGGTTATGGCAATTACGACCGCTATGAGGCCAATGGCGCCGTGAGCGTGCCGCTTGGCGAGACGCTGGCGGCGCGCGTCGCCTTCACCTTTGCGCGCGCCGATGGCTGGTTCAAGAACCAGCTACCGGGCGAACCCGACCTTGCGAGCGTGCGCGAATATGGCGTCCGCGGCAGTCTGCTCTTCGAACCGAGCGCCGGTGCGCGCTTCGTCCTGCGTGCGTCGACCAGCTATCAGAACCCGCGTAATTACGGCATTTATGCCCAGCCCGAAGCGTTGAACCGGCCGGGTCTGGGCCGCCGCGAGATCGAGGCCAACGTCACCGAGCGCCGCCGTGCGCGGACCTGGTCGGTATCGCTGACCGGAACGGTCGATCTGGGCGATACGCTCGCGATCACCAGCGTCACATCCTGGGACAAGGGGCGGCTGAACTTTTATGAGGATACCGACGGGACGGCGGGCGAGCTGCTCGAAATCCCCTATACCGACCGGGCGACCCAATTCGCGCAGGACCTGCGCCTGACGAGCGACTTCGGCGGCCCGTTCAACTTCATCCTCGGCGCCTATTTCAATCGCGAGAAGGTCTATAACGAAACGACCTTCGAAATCGGCAAGGATATCGATGTCGACGGCAATGGCGTGATCGACGTCGATGACTGCGCGGCCGGCCTTCCGCTCGCCTGCCTGTTCCGCAACAGCTTCGACCAGGTCAAGAAAAGCTATGCGCTCTATTCGGACATGAGTTTCGAGGTCAACGACCGGTTCACGCTGCGCGGAGGCCTTCGCTTCACGCACGACAAGGGCGTCCAGAGCAATTTCGAGTCGAACGCTCTTGGCGTCGACGGCGTTCTGGTAGCAAACCTGATCCCCCCGTCGCGGCTGGAATATAGCCAGGAGAATCTGTCAGGAAAGATCGGCGCCGATTACAAGATCAATCCCGATGTAATGGTTTACGGCCATTACAGCCGCGGCTACCGCGCGCCAAGCTTCAACGCTCAGGCATTCTTCGACCCGTCCGAGCTATCGGTCGCGAAGGCCGAAAAGATCGATGCGTTCGAGCTGGGGCTGAAGAGCCAGTTCGCCGACCGCCGCGTCACGCTCAACATGGCGGCGTTCCGCTATACCTACAGCAACCAGCAGTTCATCAACATCGATCCCGCGAGCGCGGCGCAGACGTTGCTGAATATCCCCCGTTCGCGCATCCTGGGCGGCGAGGCCGAACTGACCGTGCGTGCGACCGACATGGTAACGCTGCGCGGCGGGATCGGGCTGCTCGACACCAAGATCAAGCGCGGAACCGTCAGCGGCGTGGATGTTGGCGGAAACCGGCTGTCGAACGCGCCGAAACTAACCTTTACAGGCGGGTTCGACGCAACCGTGATGGATGGCTCGAGCGGCAAGCTCAGCCTTCACGGCGACATCAACTATGCGTCGAACCAATATTTCGAAGTGCTCAACATCGCGCGGCTACGGCAGGACAGCTATGTCCTCCTCGCCGGGCATATCGATTGGGAATCGGCCGACGGTCGCTGGAACGCATCGATCTGGGGCAAGAATCTCGCCAACAAATTCTACTTCACCTCGCGTGTCGACCTGCTCGCGGGCTTCGGTTTCGATTATAACCATGTCGGAACGCCCCGAACCTATGGCGTGACCGTGGGCATGAAATTCTGAACGGAGAGCGGCATGTCTGACTTTAAGATGCTGATCGGCGGCGAGCTGGTCGAGGGCGATCACACGATGGACGTCGTCAACCCGGCGACCGAAGAGATTTTCGCGACTGTGGCGCGAGCGTCGGAACGGCAGGCGGACCAAGCGATCGAGGCGGCATCGGCCGCTTTTCCGGGCTGGGCCGAAGTGCCGATGGCCGATCGGCAGGCGAAGGTCAGCGCGCTGGCCGATGCGATTGCCGCCAACGCCGACAGGCTGGCACGCGCATTGACTCAGGAACAGGGCAAGCCGCTCGCCGAGGCGCAGGGCGAGATCGCATGGGCCGAAGGTTATCTGCGGCACTATGCGACCCTCGAGATCGCCGAGCGGACGATTCAGGACGATGCGAGCGGGCTGATCCAGGTCCGCCGCAGGCCGCTCGGCGTGGTCGCGGGAATCATCGCGTGGAATTTCCCCCTGCTCGTCGCCTGCTGGAAGATCGGGCCGGCAGTGATCGCGGGCAACACGATCGTGCTGAAACCCGCGCCGACGACACCGGTTTGCGCGCTGATGCTGGGCGAGCTGTGCCAGGGCATCTTTCCCGCCGGGGTGGTCAACATCATCACCGATGCCAATGATCTTGGCGGCTACCTCACCGCCGACCCGCGCATCGCCAAGGTCGGCTTCACGGGGTCGACCGCTACGGGCAAGAAGATCATGGCGAGCGCCGCCGACGGGCTGAAGCGGCTGACGCTCGAACTCGGCGGCAACGACCCGGGCATCGTACTCGACGACGTCGATGTGCGCGAGGTCGCTCAGGGTATCTTCAACGCCGCCTTCTTCAATTGCGGACAGGTGTGCCTCGCGATCAAGCGCGCCTATGTCCACGACAGCATCTATGACGCGATGTGCGAGGAACTGGCCCGGCTCGCCGAGGCAGCGGTCGTCGACGAGGGGCTGGCGCAAGGCGCGCAGATCGGGCCGATCCAGAACAAGGCGCAATATGAGAAGGTGAAGGCCTTTCTCGAAAGCGCGCGCCGCGACGGGACGATCGTCGCGGGCGGCGAGATCATCGATCGCGCCGGCTATTTTCTGCGCCCGACGATCGTGCGCGACGTGACCGACGGCGACCAGATCGTCGACGACGAACAGTTCGGCCCGATTCTGCCGGTGATCCGTTTTTCGGACATCGACGATGTCGTCGCACGCGCCAATGCGTCGCCTTACGGTCTCGGCGCGTCGGTCTGGTCGTCCGACGTCGATCGCGCGGTGTCGATCGCGAACCGGATCGAGAGCGGGTCGGTGTGGGTGAACCAGCATGTCGCGATCGGACCGCACATTCCGATGGCGGGGGTAAAATCCTCGGGCCTCGGCGTCGAGCAGTCGGAAGAAGGGCTCGCCGAATATACGCAATTGTCGGTGATCAACGTGGCGCGCGGCGGATGAACGAGACCTTCGACTGGAATCCGCCGACGCACTATAATTTCGCGCGCGACGCGATCGACCGGCTGGCAAAGGAACGGCCGGGCGACCGCGCGATGCTCTGGACCGACGGCGCCGGCACGCTGATCGACCGCAATTTCGCCGAATTGTCGGAGCATAGCGCGCGCGCCGCATCCGTTCTGCACGCCGCCGGGGTGAGGCGCGGCGACACCGTGCTGATCCTGATGTCGCGCGAAATCGAATGGTGGGAATTGATGCTCGCCTGCCTGCGGCTCGGCGCGATCGCTTCGCCCGGTACGGTCCAGCTGACTCCCAAAGACATCGCCTATCGCTGCGATGCGGCGCACGCGCGATGCATCGTCGCGGGAGTCGATGTCGCGCCGCGCGTCGATGAAACGCCGGTCGACGCGGCGATCCCGCTGATTCACGTCGGCGGCGCGCGCGCCGGGTGGATCGACTATGGCGCCGCAAAGGCGAACGCCGCGCCGCTCGCCGAGATCGCCGACACCGCGTTCGACGATCCCGCGCTCTGCTATTTCACCAGCGGCACGACGGGACAGCCCAAGATGACGATCCACGGCGCGGGCTATCCGCTCGCGCACGAGATTACGGGCCGTTTCTGGCTCGATCTTGGCCCCGGCGACCTGCACTGGAATATGTCCGACACCGGCTGGGCAAAGGCGGCATGGAGCAGCCTGTTCGCGCCCTGGCTGATGGGCGCCGCGATCTTTGTCCACCACGCCCCCGGTTTCGATCCCGCCGCCGCGATGGATCTGCTCGAACGTCATCCCGTGACGACGCTTTGCGCGCCGCCCACCGCTTACCGCATGTTCGTCCGCAGCGATCTGGACCGGCGGACTTTCCGGCATCTGCGCCACTGTGTCAGCGCGGGCGAGCCGCTGAATCCCGAAGTCATCGACCTGTGGAAGAAGGCAACCAGGCTCGATATCCACGATGGCTATGGCCAGACCGAAACGGTGCTGCTTTGCTGCAACCGGGCGGGCGCCGCGCGGCAGGGTGCGATGGGGCGGCCGACGCCGGGCATCGACCTGGCGGTGATCGGCCATGACGGCGCGGTCTTGCCGCCCAACGAGGAAGGCGACATTGCGCTGCGCGTCGGCGAGGGGCGCCCGCCGGGGCTTTTCCTTGGCTATCGCGGCGACCCCGATCGTACCGCGAGCGTGTTCCGCCATGGCTGGTACCTGACCGGCGACCGCGCGACGGTCGATGCCGACGGCTTTTTCTGGTTCGTCGGGCGCGCCGACGACGTCATCCTGTCGTCGGGTTATCGCATCGGGCCGTTCGAGGTCGAAAGCGTGCTGTTCGAGCATGAGGCGGTCGCCGAAAGCGCGGTCGTCGCGAGCCCCGACCCGACGCGCGGCGAGGTGGTCAAGGCGTTCATCGTTCTCGCGGCGGGGCATCAGGCGTCCGACGAACTGGCGAAAGCGCTGCAGGACCATGTCAAACGAACGACCGCGCCATACAAATATCCGCGCCGGATCGAATTTGTGGCAAGCCTGCCCAAGACGGTCAGCGGCAAGATTCGGCGCAAGGAATTGCGCGACAATGAATTCAGGAATGGAATGGCATGACCGACAGCATCGTTCGCGGAGATACGGGCGCCGCGTTGATCGAAATGACGATCGGCGACTGTTTCGACCGGACCGTCGCGCGCCATCCCGATAGCGAGGCGCTGGTGGTGCGCCACCAGTCGGTGCGCTGGAGCTGGCGCGAGCTCAAGGCGCGCGTCGATGCGGTCGCGGCGGGCCTGCTCGAACGCGGGCTGAAACCCGGCGACCGCGTCGGCATCTGGGCGCCCAATTGCGCCGAATGGGTCGTCGTCCAGCTCGCCACGGCCAAGGCGGGGCTGATCCTCGTCAACATCAATCCCGCCTATCGCGTCGCCGAACTCGATTATGCATTGAACAAGGTCGGGTGCACGGCGCTGATCCTCGCGCCATCGCACAAGAGCAGCGACTATATCGCGATGCTCGGCGAACTGGCGCCGGAACTGCCGACATCGACCCCGGGAATGCTGCGCGCGGCGCGCCTGCCCGACCTGCGTCTCGTCATCGCGCTGGGCGGCCGGGACCATGCCGGTTGCCTGCCGTTCGACGCGCTCGCCAGCGCCGACACGGGCCCGCTTGCGGATGTCCGGCTCGATCCCGCCATGCCGGTCAATATCCAGTTCACCAGCGGCACCACCGGCTTTCCTAAAGGCGCCACGCTGTCGCACCGCAATATCCTCAACAATGGCGCCTTCGTCGGCGCGCGCATCGGGCTCAAGGCGACGGATCGGCTGTGCATTCCCGTGCCGCTTTACCATTGTTTCGGCATGGTGATGGGCAATCTGGCCTGCGCGGTACATGGCGCGACGATGATCTATCCGGCCGAGGCCTTCGATCCGCACGCCGTTCTCGAAACCGTCGAGGCCGAACGTTGCACCGCGCTTTACGGTGTACCGACGATGTTCATCGCCGCGCTTGCGCATCCCGATTTCGACCGGTTCGACCTTTCTTCGCTGCGCACCGGGATCATGGCGGGATCGCCCTGCCCGATGACGGTGATGCGCGAGGTGATCGACCGGATGCATATGGACCAGGTCACGATCGCCTATGGCATGACCGAAACCAGCCCTGTCAGTTTCCAGAGCGACACCGACGATCCGCTCGATCTGCGCGTATCGACGGTCGGTCGTATCCAGCCGCATCTCGAGGTCAAGCTGATCGACCTGGCTGGCGAGGCCGTGCCGCGCGGACAGACGGGCGAGCTTTGCACGCGCGGCTATTCGGTCATGCTCGGCTATTGGGACGATCCGGATCGCACGGCGGAAGCAATCGATGCCGAGGGCTGGATGCACACCGGCGATCTGGCGACGATCGACGAGGCGGGATATTGCCGGATCGTCGGCCGCATCAAGGACATGGTGATCCGCGGCGGCGAGAATATCTATCCGCGCGAGATCGAGGAATATCTGATGACGCACGACGATATCGTCGATGCGCAATGCGTCGGCGTGCCCGACGATAAATATGGCGAAGAGCTGTCGGCCTGGATCATCCTGCGCGCGGGAGCCGTCCTGACCGCCGAAGAAGTGCGCGATTTTTGCCGGGGCCGCATCGCGCATTACAAGATCCCGCGCCACATCCTGTTCGTCGAGAGCTTTCCAATGACGGTGACCGGCAAGGTGCAGAAATTCGCTATGCGCGAACAGACGCTCCAGTTGCTGAACGACGCGAGACAGTCAGCGACGGCGAGGAACTGAGCAGCCGGGCCAAGGGGAACTCACCGCGGCTTGGGCGCGGACATATACAGGCCGTCGGTGGCGGGGTCGATCGACAACACGGGCGAACTTTCGCAGGGAAAGGCGGCATTCATCGCCATCAGGAACAGAAGGTGCGTCGAAATGTGCCGTATCGCAGGATTGTCGCGCAGGAATGTGTGGAACCGGTCGCGATGCTGTTCATAGGGGGCGCCCGGCGGCAGGCAATATATCGCCTCTTCGGGCGCCTGGCCCATGTTTATGACGGGGGCGTCGGCGATGCCCATGAAATATCCGATGCACGCGCTATAATCCTCCGAACCCGCGACGCATTGATTGTAATAGGAATCGCCCCTCGCCAGGCTTTCGCGCATCTGAAAAGCGGCGCCGGGTGTCGGCGCCGTTCCGGCGAGCAGCGCCAACGCAAGCAGTCGTTTCAATCGCCCTCTCCGATAGTCTGTGTGGCCGCCTTATAGCCGATGCGGCCCGATGAGGGCCAACAGGATTTGGACCGCTATGCATCGGGTCGTCTTGTGCTGACGGCGCCTTCCGAACGGGTTGCGAGCCCGCCAGCGTTCCCGCGACCCGCGCGCAATGCTCCTCGCGTCATTGAACACGCTCGCGGCTTCGCCCCCCCAGCCGCGCAGCGCAGCGCGCGCAATTTTGCCGAAGCGGTCCGCACCGCTCGCAACCTGCCGCGCGCCGGATCGTTGCGTCTGTCGGGGTAATGCGCAATCCGCCCGCCCGACGGGGCACCATCAAGGGAAAGCAGGAGGAATCTGGCACCATGTTCGATCGCGACACGGCCCCGCCGGGAATGGGAATCTTTCTTGCCAAACTGCTCAGCCACAGCCTTCTTTCGACGGAGGACCAGGCGGCCATCGCCGCGCTGCCGCACCAGACACGGCATCTTGAACCCAATGACTATATCCTGCGCGAGGGCGACCCCTCGGACATCTGCCCGGTGCTGCGGTCGGGCTTTGCCTACCGACAGAAGATAACCGCCAGCGGCGGGCGCGAGATCGTTTCGATCAAGATTCCCGGCGATCCGCTCGATTTTCAATCGATGTATCTTCGCACGGTCGATCACAACCTCCAGGCGCTGACCGCTGTCGAGCTTACCGTCATCATGATTTCCGATTTCGAACGGCTGGTGCAGGCGCGCCCAGCGATCGCGCGCGCCGTCATGGTCGATATTCTGATCGAAGCCTCGATCGGCCGCGAATGGCTTCTCAACAATGGCCGCCGGAATGCGCTCGCGCGCCTGGCGCATCTCTTCTGCGAGCTTCACTTCCGGCTGCACGACACGGGATCGGGCGGGCTCGACATTCGCAAAATGCCACTCACGCAGGAACAACTCGCCGACGTGCTCGGGTTGACCCCGGTCCATGTGAACCGGACGCTGAAGGCGCTGGAACGTTCGGGTGGCATCGCCCGCGACGGCCGCGGCATTCGTATCGCCGATCTGAAATCGCTGATCGCCACCGCGGAATTTTCAGACCTCTACCTCCACCGCGACCAGTCCTGACCCCGAAGGAGCAGAAGAGATGGGACGTTATTTCTTCCACACCCGCGACGGCCACAAGGAGATCGACGAGGTCGGCGTCGACCTTCTCGACGATGCGGCTGCAAGACTGGAGGCGGTGCGTTATTGCGGAAGCCTTCTCGCGGACGACCCGCACATCCTGCGGCACGGCCAACTGCTGCGGGTCGAGTGCGTCGACGATGCGGGACGACTGCTTTACACGCTGCTGGTGACGTCGGTCGACGCGAACGGGAATCTGGCGACCCTCGCGTCCGGGGCCGAGTGAAGAGGCAGCGGCCAACCGGCACCTCCGATTCCCCCCATACCCCCCATTTGTCCCGGCACACCATTCGGCCGAAGCAAACATGCGGATGGCGGATGGCGTACCGCGGGCGCAATTGCTGCCGATAAATCATAAGATTGACTTATGTTATGCCAGCGATTTTCCGCGGACGGAAATAGGGGTGCAAGGCGGAACAGTGGCGACCATCCGGCGTTGGTTGAACGAACTTCAACGGAGAATGGCCATGAACAGCGACACGATCAAGGGTAACTGGGAACAGGTGAAAGGTCACGTCCAGAAGAAATGGGGCGAACTCACCAGCGACGAGATCGACCAGATCAACGGCAACCGCAAGATCCTTTCCGGAAAGATTCAGGAAAAATACGGCCGGGCACAGGATGAAGCCGACCGTGAGATCGACGAATTCGAAAACAGTTACTGATCCTTCCTGGGCCAAAGGAAAGTCCGCGTGGCCATGCCCCGCGGGCTTTTTTTGCGCAATCCGCCGGGGAATGACAACGAGATACTGTCCGCGCCCGTGGATTGCGACGCGCTTGCGGCAGGCGTCCAAATCTAACATGATCGAACCGCAGCCGCAGGCATTTCACAGCCTATCCGCGCCCAAACGGTACCTGCCGGCAACTCGCGGGAAGAAATACAAGCAACCTTCGCATTAAGTCTGCATATGCTGACCATATGTTCGCTATCGACTCCCTCCTCGTTAAAATCGCCCTGATCGGCGTCATCGGTATCGGCGCGCAATGGATCGCCTGGCGCACGGGTCGTCCAGCCATCGCGCTGATGCTGATCGCCGGGATCCTCGCCGGCCCCATATTGGGCCTGATCGACCCCGAACGCGACTTTGGAAGCCTGCGCGAACCGATCATCAAGCTCGCCGTGGCCGTCATCCTCTTCGAAGGCGGGTTGAGCCTCAAATTCCGCGAACTGAGACATGCGGGAATCGCGGTCTTCATGCTTGTCTTCGTCGGCGTGCCCGTGGGCTGGGCTCTCGGAACAGCCGCGGCCTATTATGGCGCCGGATTGTCGTTGGAGCTCGCCGCGCTGTTCGGTGGGGTGATGGTCGTAACCGGCCCCACGGTCATCGTGCCGCTGCTCCGTTCGTTGAACATCGCACCGCGCGTCAAGCATATGCTGAAATGGGAAGCGATCGTGAACGACCCGATCGGCGCGCTGCTCGCGGTCGGCGTCTACAGCTATGTCATTCATGGCGGGGCCGAGGCGAACACGGCGTCGATCGTGATCGATGTCGTTGCGGCCAGCACGCTCGCGATCGTTATCGGTACCGCCGCAGGCTTTTTGCTGACCTGGGCCTTCCCGCGCGGCTGGGTTCCCGAATATCTGAAGGCGCCGGTCCTGCTGACGACAGTGATCGCGGTATTCGTCCTGTCCGATCTCGTGATGCACGAAACCGGGCTGATCACCGTAACGGTGATGGGCGTCGTGATGGCCAACCGCGAAACCTATTCGAGCCACGCGCTGCTGCGCTTCAAGGAGGATCTGACCATCCTGCTGGTGTCGGGGGTCTTCATCATCCTGGCCGCGACGCTGGACTGGGAGGTCGTGCGCAACTTCGAGTTGCGTTTCGTCGTCTTCCTGCTCCTGCTCCTCTTCGTGGTCCGCCCGCTCACGATCATGACCGCGCTGCTCTTTACCAGGATACCGTTCAAGGAGCGGCTCTTCGTCGCGTGGATCGCACCGCGCGGGATCGTCGCGGTCGCGGTGACCGGCCTCTTTGCGCTGCGCCTCTCGGAGACGGGAGTTGCAGGGGCCGAAGCGCTGGTGCCGCTCGGCTTTGGCGTGGTGATCGCGACCATCTTCGCGCATGGCTTCACCGCCGCGAGCTTTGCGCGCTGGCTGGGGCTCGATCGCGGCAAGGGCGACGGCATCCTGCTGGTGGGGTCGAACGGCTGGACGATTGCGTTCGCCGAATTCGTCAAGGCGCAAGACCGGTCGGTGCTGATCGCCGATACGAGCAAATTTGCGCTCCGTGCGGCGCGGCGCGCCGATATTCCCGTTTATGAGGGAGATATTCTGGAGGAGACGCACGATGACCGGATCGACATGGGCCAGTTTCAGCAATTGATCGCCGCGACGGACAACGACAGCTACAACGCGCTCGTCTGCAGCGAGCTGGCGCCCGAAATCGGCCACGACCGGGTGAGCCGTACGGTCGGGGAATCGCGCTCGGCGAGCCGACGTCGCGGCCGGGTCTTCACGTTCAGCGGCCTGCCCATCGAGGCGATGCTCGATCGCCTTCAAGCAGGGTGGACGTTCGGCCGCACTCGCATCACCGAGAAATTCACCTATGCGCAATTCGTCGCGCGGATGAAAAACAGCGGTGGCGAAAGCCTCGCAGTGACGCGGGCCTCGGGCGAAGTCGCGATCTTCTCTACCGACCACCGCCCGACCGTGGAGCCCGGCGACACGATCTGGACCTTCGTACCGCCCACCATTCCCGCCCGCGACGGCTGATCGGGCCGCCGGCGCAGCTTTTCAGCGCGCCACATCCCGGGCGGCGGCGGATGTCCCCATCAATGCGGAGCGGGAAAAGGGCGCGAAATCGCCCCGCAGTCCATGTTTGAGCGCGGCTAGCGCGAGGCCGTTCGTTGCGGCGTCGGCCAGGCCCTGCCCCTGCCACAACCCGTCCAGAACCCCGGCGGCAAAGGCATCGCCCGTGCCGATACGGTCGACGATCGGGGTAATGAGCGCCGGCTCGCTGCTGCCACCCTCGGTCCGCGTATCGATACGCGCGGTCAGGCGGTGGGTGTCCGCGCTGACGATATCCCGCGCCGTCGATGCGACATATTCGAGCGCGGGAAAGGCCTCCAGCAAGGCGAGCGCCGCTTCGCGGCGGCGGTCCTCGCCGTCGCCCGAAAATTCCTGTCCCAACAGCAGCGCCGCATCGCGGTGGTTGCCGAACAGCATCGTCGCCTGCGCGATAATCGGCCGCAAGATAGCCGCGGGATCGGGCTGCCAGCGCTCCCAGAGGCGGCCGCGCCAATTGCCGTCGAACGACACGCCGATCCCTGCGGCGCGCGCGCTTGTCACTGCCGCGAGCGCGGCCTCGGCGCTGCCCGGTCCCAGCGCCGGCGTCACGCCCGACACATGCAACCAGTCCGCACCCGACAGCAGGCGACCCCAATCCCAATCGTCCGCCGCAACCTCGGCAAAAGCCGAACCCGCGCGATCATAGACGACGTCGGCGGGCCGCATGGGCCCCGCCGGGATGTGATAATAAAGGCCCATGCGCCCGGCCGGGCGCAGCACGGATTGCATAGCGACGCCGTGGCGGCGCATCTCGCCCAGCACACCGTCGCCGATCGGGCCCGCTGGGATGGCGCTGATCATTGTCGAGCGGCGGCCCAGCGCGGCGAGCGCAACCGCAACATTCGCCTCGGCACCGCCGACATGCGCGTCGAAGCGCGGCGATTGCAGCGGCAGTTCGCCGCACGGCACCGACACGCGCATGACCACCTCGCCAAAACAGGCGATATTTCTAGGAGACTGCATCATTTCTTGAATCCGGTTTCCGCGACAGCAAGGCAGGAAATCTGGACCGAAGGGCCGAAACGCGCCGTCGCCGTCTCGCCGACCGCGATCGGATGGACGCCAGTAATGGCCCCGGCAGAAATCCACTGTCCCGCCGCCAGTTCGATAATATCGCGTCGATGGAGCTCGACGAGGAAATTGAGCGACCCCCACGGGCCGTCGAGAATATCGATCGGACGTCCCACCCCGACCATATTGTCATCGATCCGCGTTTCGACGGCGATGTCGGTAAAATCGCCCATATCGAGGGTCGGGCCGAGCAGAAGGCCGTTGTTGATCCCGATATCGGCGACGATGCCATAGGGCGCATGCGCGTGGACGTCGGGCGCGGGCGAACTGGCGACCTCGAAACCGGCGCGGATTTCGTCTATCCATGCGGCGCCGTCGTCCACGCCCGTCACGGGCGCTTCGGGGACCGCGCGAAGGCGCAGCATGACCTCGGCCTCGATCGCGGCTGCCCCGTCCGCAAAGACTGCCGCTTCGCCTGGGGCATCGCCATCCAGCACGGCCATGCGCAGCACCGGACCAGCGATCCGCTCGGCACCGAGCCGATCCACGCGCGCCGGGGGAATACGCCCCACCTTCCAGCCGAGGACGGGCGCGCCCAGCGCGGCGCTCAGCCGTCGCTGGATCGCATAGGCATCGGTCAGCGTCGCCGGCACGGGGTCCGGAAAGGCCGGTAGCGCCCGTCCCGTCAGACGCGCCTCGAGCAGCGCCGCGACCGGGTCCGGTGCGGCCGGTAAAGACGATGGATCGCTCATCAGGCCAGTTTTGCGCTCAGCAAATAGCGCTCGCGGCTTTCCGCCGACTGGCGGCGCAATTCGACGATCGCGCGCTCCTCGGTCTCGTCGAGCATCGATTCGATCAAGCGGTTGAAATGGCGCCGCATCGCAAGCCGCGCGCCGGTCGCATCGCGCTTGCGCAGCGCCGCGACAACATCCGCATGCTCGGCCTGGCGCGCCGCGCCATCCTTGCGGCAGACCAGCGAATGGCTGCTGCGCACCTCGGGCAATTCCATCCGCATCCGCCACAGGCTCTCGATCACATGGATGATCGCCTTGTTGCTCGACGCGGCGGCGATGGTCATGTGGAATTCGCGATCGATCGCGCTGATCTCTTCCTCGCTCTTGCCGTCGTCGGCCATCGCTACGAGCAGTTCGTCGAGTTTTTCGAGCGTTTCGCTCGAAATCGTCGGCGCCGCGAGCGCCGCGGCCTCGGCCTCGAACAGCGATCGTGCCTCGGTCAGTTCGAACGCGCTGACCTTGGGCAGGATCGCATTGTCGCCCGGCAGCACCGCTTCGACATAGGCGCCCGCGCCGGTGCGGATATGGATCCATCCCGTCGCCTGCAACGCGATCTCCGCCTCGCGGATCGTCACCCGGCTGACCTCGAACCGATCGGACAGTTCGCGCTCTCCGGGCAACCGCGTTCCGGGAGGGAAAGTCCCGTCCAGAATCAGACGCCGGATCGCGTCTGCAATATCTTCAAAAAGGCGGCGTTCGGCCATGATCAATCGTCTCCCCGCAGGATCGCGGATAGCTTCATACAATTTGGTATGACAAGTTTGAAGAGCCTCGCGGCGACGCGCATCAGTTTTTCGTTTCGCAAGCGGCCACGGCCAGCAGGGCGCGCCCGCACAGGAAGGCAATGGCCTGCCTCGACACCTCAGCCCGCCGTTCGGGGGCGAACTTGCCATGCCCGCCGCCGCGTACGACGAACAGTTCGGAGGGAACCGCCAGCGCATCGAGGCGGCGCTTGAGTTCGATCGACTGGGCGATGGGCACCACCGGGTCGGCATCGCCATGGGCGATGAAAACCGGTGGGCTGTCCCTAGCAATCCAGACGACCGGCGACATCGCCCTCTCGGTCGCGGCCGCCTGCGCACCCTCGCCGACCCAGTTCGCAACCGTCGGGTGCCGCGCGCCGGACGGCGACGCGATACCGGCCAGGTCGGCCGGTCCGTAGAAATCAAGGATCGCCGCCGCCGCGGGAGCGCCGCGGCATTCGGCGCTGTCGATATCATTTGCCGCGGGTAACAGCCCCGCCATCAGCGCCAGATGCCCCCCCGCCGAGGTGCCCGTGACGATGATACGGTCGGGATCGAAGCCCAGCCGCGCCGCGTTGGCGGAGACCCAGTGGAGCGCACAGCGCGCATCCTGCACGGCCGCCGGCGCGCGCGCCTCGTCCGCGAGGCGATATTGCACCGTCACCAGCGACAGGCCCGCCGCCAGATAGGGGCGAAAGCCCGTCCAGTCGGCGGGCCGCGCGCCGCGCGACCAGCCCCCGCCATGGAAGTGGATCAACACCGGACCAGGGGCCGCAACGGTATCCGCATGGCGATAGATGTCGAGGTGCAGCGGCGTGCCCGCGACCGTCCGGTACACGACGTCGCGGTCGATTTGCACCGGTTCGGCCGGGTCGGCCGCAGCGGCAGGCGCCGCCATGGCGACCAACAGCAAGGCGAACAGCGCGCGCACTATTCGGGCTAGATCCGCGCCCGCAGGCCGATGAAATATTTCGATCCATAATAATGATATTGGCGGCTGCTGCCATAGACGGGCATATAAGTCGCCTTGGGCTCGTTAAAGATGTTGAGCGCCTCGAACCGCAGCGACACGCCCTTCATCAGGTCCAGTGACGCGCGAAAGTCGACGGTCTCGCTGGGCCCGACATAGCGCAGCTGGCTGTTCCCGCCGACGAAGTCCTGATAATATTTCGAGCGGTAATTGTAGATCGCCTGCAGCGAGACGGGGCCGATCTCATAATAGGCCTGCGCCGACAGCACATGCTTCGAATAGCCCGACAGGCCCGCCGCGGGGATGATGCCGGGCGACACGGTTTCGGTTTCGGGATCATATTGGTCGCCGAGGTTGACGTCCTGATTCTCGAAATTGGAATCGGCGTAGTTATAGCTGACCTTTGCGCCGAGGCCGTCGAGCGGCTTGGGCAGGAAGCTGAAGCGCGTCGCGGCGGTCAGTTCGAGGCCGTAGATGCGTGATTTGTCGGGGCTGTTGCGCGTCTGGGTAACCGGAACGGTGACCTGTTCGCCGTTGATCGTGAAGGTCTCGTCATAGACGACCGGCTGGAAGCCGCCGTTGAACTGCTTGTAATAGACGGTCGCCGACAGGATGCTATCCTTGTTCGGATACCATTCGATCGCGGCGTCGGCGTTCCACGACATCAAAGGTTTCAGTCCCGGGCTGCCGTTGGCGCGAACATTTTCGATGGCCTCTTCGATCGAGGTGAAGCCGCCGTCGTCGCCGTCGCCGAGCGTGAAGGTGCGCCCGGCGCCGAGCGCGCTGGGGTTCGGGCGCGACATCGCGCGATAGCCCGCGAGGCGCACCAGCGTGTCGGGCGCGACCTCGAAGATCGCGTTGATGCTCGGCAAAATGCGCGTGCTGCGGCTCTCGATCCGCACCGTCTGGAAATCGCTGGTCTCTGCGAGCGTGAACCGGCCGGGGTCGGTTTCATCGGGGACGAGGATGAGGTCGCTGCGCAGTCCGTTCGAGGTGACGTCGGTCCGGACGACGCGGACGCCGAAATTGCCGCGGACGGGCATATTGCCCAGATCGGCATCATATTCGGCCATCACATAGCCCGCGAGCGTGCGTTCGGTGACGTCGCGGTTGGCCGCCGCGCGCAGTTCGTCGGGCAGCCCCGGATCGACGGTGCCCAGATATCCGCCGAATATGCAATCGACGTCAAATGTCGCCCAGCTGTGGATGCTGTTGCCCTCGGCCGCCGACAGATAGCCGGTTTGCGGGAAGGCCTGGCGGCACTGGTTGTTGATCACCCGTTCTTCGTCGATATCCGATGTCAGTTCGAAAGCCTCGTTGCGCAGGTCATAGTCGCGAAAGGTGAGTTCGGACCAGCGCGCGCCCGCCGAAATCCGGCTGAGGAAGCCATCGAGTTCATACGCGGCGTCGAAGCGCCCTGCGATGATCTCGTTGCGGCGCTTGCTCTCGTCGCGGCGGAGGCGGGCGTCGTCCCAGAAGAGATCATGGTTGTTGAGGTCGAAGCGCGGGTCGATCGTGATCGTCGGGACGAAACTGCCCGGCGCGAGTTCATAGATATAGGGGACGCGCTGGTCGCCCACCGGAGTGCGATCGCCGTTCACGTCGTTCCGGTCCGTACGCAGGCGGAAATTGCGTTCGATTTCCTTGCGGATCGTGCGCGAATAGCTGCCGTCGAAGGTCAGCGTCAGCCGGTCGTTCGGCATCCATTCGACCGACAGGCCGCCGCCGAGATATTCTTCCGAGCGCGATAGTTCGGAGCCGTTCGATTCAAGCGAGCTCGATCCTTCGAGGTAACGAACGATGCCATTCTCGTCATATTCGACGTTGGTCAGGCCGCGCCGCGCCTCGGAAATCGTGAGGTCGCGGCGGCTTTCGACGAAGGTGCGGTCCGAATATTGGACGTCGAGGTTGACGTTGAGCCGGTCCGACGGGCGCCACTGGATCGCGCCGAATGCCGCATCGCGCTTGTCCGTCTCGCTGATCTGGCGGAAGATATAGGAGTTGGGGACGAGGTAATAGGGATCCTGCCCGTAATCCTCGCGCTGGAGTTCGTCGCAATTGCCGCTGGCGGCATTGTCGGCGCGGCATGCGACCCAGGTGCTGCTGGCGGCGTAGGTTTCTTCCGGATTGTTGGTGTCGTTGCGCTGGACGCCGATCGCGATGCCGATCGTGTCGTTCGCGAACTGGTCAACATAGCTCAGCGTCCCGCGCCAGCCGATACCGCCCGAGCCCCCGGTGATGCGGTCGCCATAGGGGTTGTACTGCGCCTTGACCTCGCCCTGGATGCGGCGCTTGCCGAAATCGAGCGGGCGCAGCGTGCCGATCTCGATCGTGCCGGCGACGCCGCCTTCGACGAGATCCGCCTGCTGCGTCTTGTAGATCTTGATATTGTTGACGAGTTCCGACGGGAACTGGTTGAAATTGACCGAGCGGTCGCCGCTGCCGTTCGTCGCGTCGCGGCCGTTGAAGGTCGCGTTCGAAAGGAAGGGGCCGAGGCCGCGCAGCGCGATTTCGGAGGCGTCGCCCTTTTCGCGGTGGGTCGTTGCGCCGGTGATCGTCTGGATCGCCTGACCGACCGACAGCGCCGGCAGGTCGCCGATGTCGTCGGCGGACAGCGCGTCGACGATCGCCGTTTCCTCGCGCTTGGTATTGATCGAATTCTGGATCGTTTCGCGAATTCCGGTGACGACGATCGCGTCCTCGTCGTCGGGCGCCGCGTCCTGCGCCATCGCGGGCATTGCGGCGACGAGCAATGTCGAGCCCGCGCCGGCCAGCAAGACGGCGCGGAGCGAGCGCGCGCGGATTTGATTACGAGAATTCACTTCGTCTCTCCCAGATATCGATTCTGTTATGACCAATGCTCTCGAACATCGCAGCATTATTGTCAACCACAATGTATGGCATATTGGTTAGTCCATATTGCCATACACGCGTTGTCAGCGGACGAGCTGGCTCCTGAGCCCCGGCACCGCCCGCGCGAGCGCCTGCGTCACCAGCTTGGCGGTAATTTCGGCGCCGACATCGCCCAAATGCGTGTAGTCGAACTTGCGCGTCACTTGTCCGCGCGCACCCTCGCCGGTGATCGGCGGCGGCGGAGGCGGCGCCGGGCGCGCGGTCAGCGTCGTCCCGGCTTTCGCGGCAGCGAGTTCCTCGGGCGTCGGCGGCTCCTGCGCGAGCTTGGTCGCCGTCTCGGCGCCCATGTCCTGCGCCTGCGCGGCACTGAGCGCGTTCAGGTCGACGAGCGGCACGTCCATCGCCTTGGCGACGCTGCGCACCTGATCGGACCAGCTCGCGAGCGTGTTCTTCAGCTTGCCGTCCTTGAACTCGCGGCGCGTCAACGGGGTGACGAGCACCGGGGTCGCGCCCGCCGCCCGCACCTCTTCGACGAAGCCGCGAAGATTGGCGGGAAATTCCGTCGTCTCGTCGGTCCAGCGTTCGGACTTCGACGACTGGTCGTTGTGCGCGAACTGGATGAGTACCCAGATGCCGCGATATCCCGGAACCTTGGCCTCGGCGAGCGCGATGTCCCAGCTTCCCTCCTGCCTATAGCTGCGCGTCGAACGCCCGCCGCGTCCGGCATTGAGGCATGCGACCGACGATTTGACGTGGTGCGCGCAGAACGCCCCGCCCCAGCCGCTGTGGGGCGCCATCGTCGAATCGCCGACGAGGATGATCTTGTACGGCTCGAGCGGCGGCGCATCGCTGCGCTCGCGCGTCTCGGCTTGCGCGCCGCTCGCGAGCAGGACGCAAGCGGCAGTTGCGATGAGCCGGCGCATCACGAGAAACCCAGCCCGCCGTTGACGTCGAGGCAGACGCCCGCGAGGAAGCTCGCCGCAGGTGAAGCGAGATAGACGATCGTATCGGCGACCTCGTCGGGATGGCCTTCGCGGCGCAGCGGCGTGTTACCTGCGGTCGCGGCGCGTCCTTCGGGTTTCGAGAAGATATCGTGGAAGCTGGTGCCGATCAGCCCGGGGCAGACCGCGTTGACGCGGATGCCCTGGGGGCCGAGTTCCTTTGCCATCGCGCGGGTGTAGGTCATCAGCGCGCCCTTTGCGGTCGCATAGACCGACGCGCCGGGGCCACCGCCGTCGCGGCCCGCGAGCGACGACACGTTCACCACCGCCGAACCTTCGCCAAAGAAGGGCTGCGACGCCTGAAGGACAAGGAACGCCGATTTGAGATTGAGCGTCATGACATGGTCGAAGAAATCCTCGTCCATCTCGCTCAGCGTCTTGCGCGCGACCATGCCGCCCGCGAGGTTGACGAGGATGTCGAGCCGACCGCTGAACGCGACGCCGACCTCTTCAAGCATCGCCTTGACCGCGGCGCTGTCAGTGACGTCGGCCTGGACCAGGAAGGCGTCGCCGCCCGCGTCCTTGATCGTCTTCAGCGTTTCCTCGGCGGCTTCACGGCCGCTGTTGTAGTTGATCGCGACGCGGACGCCGGCACGGGCGAGCGCAATCGACACCGATCGGCCGATGTCGCGGCCGCCGCCGGTGACGAGCGCGGTTTTCCCCTGGAGAGTCATGCAGTTCAATCCTTAATCTTGGTTGTGGGTGGGTTGGGTGGCGACCGGGGCGACGCGACCGCCGACCAGCCAGAAACACAGGAAGGAGATGGGCACGATCGCCGCGGAGAGCGCGAAGATCGGCGCGTAGCTCGTCTTGGTGAGCACAGGGACGAGCCACGTGGTGATCAGCGTGCCCGCGACCGCGGCGGTGCCGCTGATCCCCGCAAGACTGCCGACCGCGCCGCCGCCGAAATAGTCGCTCGGCAGCGTCTGGATATTGCCTATCGCCATCTGGAAACCGAAGAGGATGCACGCGATGAGCAGCACCGCGTTGAGTGGTTCGCTGGCGCCGATCGTGAAGAGCAGCGAGGGAAGCATAATCGCGCAGCCGATGCCGATCGTCGTCATGCGCGCGCGATGGACGGTGCCGCCGCCGCCGATGATCCGCCCCGCGAGCCAGCCGCCGAACAGACTCCCGAGCATCGCACCGACGAAGGGCACCCAGGCGAAAAGGCCGATCTGCTTGACGTCGAAGCCGAAGGTTTCGGCGAGATAAATCGGCAGCCAAGACACGAAGAGCCACCAGACCGGATCGAGGAAGAAGCGCGACAGGATGACGCCCCAGCTCTGACGATAGCGGAGCAACTCGCCCAGAGGCAGGCGGCGGTCGTCGCCCTGCCCCGCTTCGGTACGCCCCGTGAGGATATAGGCGCGTTCTTCTTCGCTGATCCCCGGATGCTTGTCGGGATCGGCCTTGTAGAACCACAGCCAGGGCACGAGCCAGATGAAGCCGAGTACGCCGATGAGAAGGAAGGTTCCGTGCCAGCCGAACTGGACGAAAAGCAAGGCGATCAACGGGGCAGAGATGATCCCGCCCAGCGACGCGCCGGCGTTGAAGATGCCCTGCGCCAGCGCGCGTTCGCGTGAGGGGAACCAGAGCGCGTTCGCTTTGGCCGCGCCGGGCCAGTTGCCCGCCTCGCTGATCCCGAGCGTCGCGCGCAGCACCATCAGCAGCGGCATCGATCGCACCAGCGCGTGCGCGGCGATCGAGAGCGACCAGACGACGATCGAGATGGTGAAACCCATCCGCGTGCCGATCGCGTCGAAGATGCGTCCGAAGAGCGACTGGCCGAAAGCGTAGAAGATCATGAAGATCGTCACGAGCAGCGCGTAATCTTCCTTAGTGGCGCCAATTTCCTTCGACACCTCGGGCCACATCACCGCAAGCGCGTTGCGGTCGATGTAATTGATCACGGTCGCGAGCGCGATCAGTGCGATGACGGACCAGCGGAAGCGGCCCTTGATATTGCTCATTTCTTCGCTCCGGTTTTGGCGAGGTCGAAGCGGCCAACAGGGCCGGTCCAAGCGAGATTGCGGCCGTCGACGGTGAGATCGTGCTGTGCATCGGCGGCAAGGTCGTCGGCGACCGCGATCGCGATGCGACGGCCGTCGACGAGGGTGACGAGGACGAGCTCGGCACCCTTTTCCTTGCGATGCTCGAGCGCCACGACGCGCGCGCTGCTTGCAACCACGGTCTCGGCTGCGGCGTCATAGGCACCGTGTGGTTCGAGCAGGCTGATGAAGGTCACGGCGGCAGCGCCGTCGACGCGCTGGATCAACGCGGGTTCGCGGCGCAAGTTGAACTCGGGATCGTTCGCGCCGCTTTCGGCGAGGATAAAGCTTGTGCCCGCAGACGACAGCATATGGTAGCTGTAGAAGCGGCTGCCCTGCATCCACGTGAGCCGCGCCTTGCCGGCCTTGGTCCCGATCCCGTCGATCCACAGATGCTGATAGCCGTTCGCCTTCCCCAGTACCGGGCGTTCGGCGAGATTGCGGTCGAACGCGATGTCGCTGTCGATAATATGTCCGGAAAAATGCAGCGGCAGGTCATAGACATGCCTGCCGCTGCCAGTTCCGTGGAGGATATCGAGCGCAAGGGGATAGGCGAGGCCTTCGACCTCGATCAGCAGTAGGGAACGGCGGATCGCGACGTCCTTATAGGCGCTGTCGATTTCGGCGATCGTGTAACGGGTCGGACCTTCGAGCGATACGGCAAGCTGGCGCGTTCCGGATTTTTCTCCATCTTTCCAGTTGCCTGCGAAGTGGCTTTGCTCATCAACGACAAGCGTGTTGTGCGCGATCGTCGCGCTCGCCCAGCTGTCGTTTTCGGGTAGGTAACGCCCGCCGCGCTTTGCCTCGACATTGAGGAAGCGCGCGGCGCCATAGTCGGTCACGACCGCACCGGTTTCGTCATAATAAAGCCAGCCAAGCCGGTCGAAATGACCGTGCCCCATGCCTTGCACCGTATTCTTGGCGACGAGCAGCGGGCCCGCAGGATCGGCGTTGGTGCGCAACATCACGAGCGCGCCGCCCTTTCCGTCGGGGCCGTCGGACAGCAGCCGGGAGCCGAACGGCCAGGGCCTTGCCTTGCCCGCCGCGAGATCGGCAGCCATCGCCTGTCCCGCAGGCGTCAGCACCGTGCGTCCCTGCCAGTCGGCGATCGACAGAAAGGCCGGGTCTTTCGTCGCGCCATAGGCGATGGCGACCGCATGATAGAGTTCCTCGGTACGCAGGCTCTTATCGGGCATCGCGTCGTTGATCGGCAGGAAAAAGCCCTCGTGGGTGAGGTCGATCGCGGTGCGGATCGCCTTGAGCACGATGCCGTCGCGATATTCGAAGATCTTGCGGTCTGGATCGTTCGCCGCAATCGCGGCTGCGAAAACGACGAAAGGTTGCAGCGCATAGCGTTGATAATAGGGGCCTTCAGCATAATATCCGTCGGGCGAAAAAAGCAGATCGAGCTGACGCAGGAAGCCCGCCTTGCCGCTCTTGTCGAGCCCGAGCAGCGCCTTGTCGACGAGGTCGCGGTCGCCAAGCAGATAGCCCGACAGGCCGACGCCCGCCGCCGCCCAGGTCGCGTGGTTGTGAATGCGGTTGATGACCTCGGGCGATTCGTCCGACAGGAAGCGCGCCATCGGGCGGATCACCCGGTCGTCGATCCGCTTGCGCTCGTCGGCTGAGAGTCCATCGCGGATTTCGGCATAGCCCTGCACCGCGTTGACGAGGAAGACGCTGTCGTTGAGGCTCTGCCAAAACAAGCGTCCCGCAGTCTGGTTCGCCTTGGCGGGATGCGGCCCGAGTCCCGGATAAAGATCGGCATAGGCGAGCAGCAGATCGCGCACATGATCACGGTAGCGCGCCTCGCCGGTCAAGCGGAAGAGCTGGCCGCCCTCGAAAATAATGCGGTAATTGCGCTTGTGCTGCTCGTGGGTGAAGCCGCCGCCGGGATCCTTGGGCACGGGCACGTTGATGCCCGCCCGGATCGACGCATCGACGTCGCTCCGGGCGCGCTCGACCTCGGCCGCGAAAAGCGGCGCGTAGACCTGCGCTGAAGCGGCGGGCGGCTCTTGCGCGGCGGCGGGGACGGCCGGCAGCGTGGCGGCGGCGAGCAGGAGCGCGAGCCTGCGGGTCACGGGCGCGCTTCCACGACATTGCCGATCATCTGCCCGCGCGGCTGGCCCTTCCAAGCCAGTTCCTCGATGCGCGGCGCCGGCGTTGCGGCAAAGGCATTCGACGCAATGCGCGTTTCGGGCGCGCCGACCGAATGGATGACGACGATGCCGTCCGACTTGGCGAAGCTGTTCTGCGCGATGTCCGTGTGCTGGGCGCCCGAGATACGCAGCGACGCGCCGCTTGCGCCGCTATTGGCGACGCTCGATCCGGTCATCGCGAACCACGGGCCGAAGGTGCTTTCGTCACTGCCCTTGCGCAAGAGGTCGGCGACCATCGCGACGCCTGCGAAGCGGCTGTTGCTGATCGTCAGCCGTTCCATCGGATACCAACCCTTCGGTTCCTGCTCGCCGGTCGCGGCGACGACGACGCCCATTGCCGAAAAATCGCTGTTCGTGATCGTCACATCGTCGGCGAAAGTGCCGGGCGCCATGACGATGCCGTCGAAACGGCCCTTGCCCGGACCGCGCACCGATACGCCGTCGAACGCAATGCTGTAATTGGGCGCGACGCCCGAAGCGACCGCAATCAACGTGTCATCGCCGGGCGATGCGCTTGCGTCGATCACGAGATTTTCAAGCCGCAGCCCGCCGCCGCCGCCGATCCGCGCGAGGCTCGAGGCGACGCGCAACACGGGCTTAGCATCCTTTGTGCCGGCGATGGTCAGCCGGTGCCGCACAGCCAGCGGCGCAACGATGTCAAAGGTGCCAGTGGCGAGCATCAGGACGTCGCCCGCCTTCGTCTCGGCGATCGCTTCTGCAAGCGAGCCCCCCGCCGCGATCGGCCGCGTGACGCCGGCGCCGAACGCGGCCTCGGGCGCATCGCCGCGATACCAGCTCGCGCCGACCTCTTCGCGGGTGACGGGTTTGAGGTCGCGCGGCGCGCCGACGGCGGCCAGCGCGGGATCGGTCGGATAGAGCAAGCCATTGGCGGCACGTTCGAGCGCCACGTCGCGCTGCTCGACCCCGGCGGTCAGCAAGGGCTTGGCAACCTTTGCCTGAATATTGCCCGCGAAGGCGATGCCGCCGATCTCGCCTTCGGCGCGGAAGGGGTCCTGCCCCTTCGCGCCGACGACCAGATTGCGCTCGAACCGGCTGTCCACCGGCGGCGCCGACCGTTCGGCGTCGGCGCCCGCCGCAAGCGTGATGCGCGCGATATCGATGAGGCTGTTGCGCTCGATCCGCGCATTTGTGACCTGATGATAGCGGTTGATCACCGAGTTGGGGACGCCGTTCATCACGGTGATCGCGCTCTTGAACGAACTGCCGGCGAGCCCTTCGAAATAATTGTCGCGCACGATCTGGTCACGGTTGATCACGCGCACGCCGCCGGTATCGGGCACGCCCTTGCCGAAGAAGATGTTACGCTCGACGAGGTTGCCGTTGCCGTGGCGCAGCACGAAGGCGCCCTGCGCTTCGAGCACGAGATTTTCGCGGATAATATTGCCGCCCGATTTGACCGAGACGATCTCGACCTCGCCGCTGGTGCGGTCGAAAGTGTTGCGCTCGACGATCGTGTGGCTATTGGACAGCGACTCCTCACTGGTGCCGATGCGGATCGTCTCGCCGCCGTTCGATCCCAAGGGCGGGCGCGGACCGAAATAATTGTGATCGACGCGATGGCGATTATCGAGCGGGTCGCCCGCGCGGCGGATCACCGCGAGCGTCACGCCGGCATTGGTCTTGCCCTCGAAATGCGAATGATCGACACGGTTGCCCGTGCCGTAGAGCGCAACCCAGATATCTTCGGCGCGCCGGTCGGCCTTGCTGAAGCCGTCGATGACGGTCTCGGTAACGCGGCTGTCGGTGGCGAGCGTTTTGGAATCGCGGCGGAAGCTGATGACCTCTCGGGTGGGGCTAGCGCCATCTTTGAAGACAAGACCTGAGACAAGCAGATGCCTTCCGCCCATGCGCAGGTTCGACTGGCCGGTGATCAGCACCTTGCCTTTGGTCTGTGCGGTTAGCGCGATCGGCTTTTCAGCGGTGCCGGCGCCCGCGAAGACGATCTCGAAATCGCGCCATTCGCCGTCGGCAAGGACGATCGTGTCACCCGGCCGGGCCAATTTTACCGCAGCCTTATATTGCGCCTGATCAGTCACGAGCAGGTCGCGCGCCAACGCTGTATGCGCCGTCGAGACCAGCATCGCGACCGTTAGAATAGCCCTTATCTGCACCGTTCCCTCACCCGTTTTATGATTCTTGTCCATTGGACTATACAAGAGGTAGGACAATATCAACCCGGTTTTGGTATGAATCATGGGTTGACATATTGGCCTGACAGGAGGAGCCTCACTCCAAACCAAGTCAAAGAGGGAGAGTGGGATGATTCGGGGCAGCCTCGTGCGCGTTTCGCGCGGCAGGATGAATTTCGTGGCGATTTTGCTGGGCACGACCACGCTTTCAATGGGTGCGGTTCCCGCGATGGCGCAGGATGCGGCTGCCGGCCCTGCGGCCGACGAAACGGGCAATGACGCGATTGTCGTCACCGGCATACGCAGCTCCCTTGCCACCGCGCTGGGCGAAAAGCGCTCCTCCGACAATATCGTCGAAGTCATTCAGGCCGAGGATATCGGCAAACTGCCCGACCAGAACCTCGCCGAAGTGCTGGAAAATGTCACCGGGGTTCAGATCACCCGCCAGGCCGGCGTCGGTAATGCGGTGCAGATCCGCGGCACCGACGCCAACCGCACCGAAATCAACGGCGTATCGACCGTCGAGTCGGGCGCGGGCCGCTCGGGCATCAGCTTCGAGGATCTGCCCGCCGCGCTGATCGCCTCGGTCGAGGTCACGAAGGTTCCGACCGCGCAGACGATCGAAGGATCGGTCGGCGGGACGATCAACCTGCGCACGATCCGCCCGCTCGACCTGCGCGATCCGCTCATCGCGGCGCGCGCGCAGGTCGAAAACAGCGACCTGTCCAAATCGACCCTGCCGCGCCTGTCCGCCACGCTCGGCAATCGCTGGGATACCGGCATCGGCGAAATCGGCATCGTGGTGAGCGGCAGCTATGCCCGGCAGGATGTCGCCGCGTTCAAGCCGCGCGTCGATCGCGATGCCGTCGTCTTGCCGGGATCGGGCCCGAGCGCCGAGGCTTTTCCCTTCCTGCGCGTCCAGTTCTTCCAGCAGGGATTGGAGAATTACGAATATGAAACCTACAACGGCACCGCCGCGCTCGAATGGAAACCGAACGACGACCTGAAATTCTATTTCGACGCGACGCTGAACAACCAAACGCGCGGACAGCAGAGCCACCGCGTCCAGATTTCGGGCACAGCGACGCCGTCGGTCGTCGATGCGACCGACAACACGGCTTTCGAGACCGTCAACTGGGGCACGCTCGACGGACCCGACGGCCCGATCGACCTCGGCAGCGTCGATGCGACCGCAGCGGGAACTATCGGCATCGGCGGCGCGACCGGAACGGTGATCGACCCGAACATGCGGACGTCGAGCGACACGGGGGCGCGCGTCACCAAAAGCCGCGTGTTCGATCTCGGCACCGAATGGCAGGTGACCGACAAGCTCGGGATGCGGGCCGAAGTGTCGCTATCGACCTCGAAATCGGACTTTCCGAACTTCTCGACGACGCTCGATTTCATCAATCCCAACGGCCCGCAGCCGCAAATCGGGCGCAGCATCGACAATGGCGTGCCGCTGGAATTCGACCTGCGCGGCGGCACGCTGCAATTCGGCATCGACCGGTCGAGCCCCTTTGCACCGACGACGGCACAATTGCTCGACCCCGCCAATTACCAGCTGCAGCAAGTGGCGCAGGGCGCGAACACGACCGACAATCAGGAGAAGGCGGCGCGCCTCGATTTTTCCTATGATACGAGCGATCTCAACCCCTTCGTCACTTCGATCGACTTTGGCTATCGCTGGAACCGGACTTCGGCGGAAAACAACGAATTTTCGCGAAATGTCAGCCTGACCAATACGACGAGCGCGTGGAACCGGCCATCAGGCGATCTGTTTTCCGATATATTGATCCCGGGGCCCCGCAATTTCGACGCGGCCGACGGGCGTCGGCTTTATTTTTCCGACTTCCTGCTGATCGACGGCGGGCTGGCTTTCGACGATCCCGCGAAGGTGCTCGACGCGCTCAACGCCGCGATCGCCGCGAGCAATGCCGCGGCGACCGAGGGGCCGCCCGTCGCGCCGCTGACCACGCCGACCGAATCCTTCGCCGGCTTCTTCAAGATCAAGGAAACGACGAACGCCGCCTATTTCCAGGCGAATATGGAAGGCGAGGTCGCCGGCATGCCGGTGCGCGGCAACGCCGGCTTGCGCTGGCTGCACACCAGCCTGTCGTCGGTCGGCAACAATATCGCAAATGGCGAGGTCACGGGACAGACCGTTGCCAAAAGCTCGTATAATTTTCTGCTGCCGCGCTTCAATCTCGTGCTCGAACCCGCCGACCGCTTCCTAGTCCGCGCGGGCATCGCGCGCGATATCCGCCGCCCGAATTTCGACACGTTATCAACCTCCTTCTCCTTCGGGACGGGTGCGAATACACCGGTTGCGGTGGGTAACCCCGACCTTGTCCCCGAAGCTGTGTGGTCGTTCGACCTGTCAGGCGAATATTATTTCGCACCGTCGAGCCTGATCAGCATCGGCTTTTTCCACAAGAGCCGCACCAACTTGTTCGCGCAGCGACAGGAGGACCCGGCGCCTAATCTCGATGCAAACGGAAATCTCAATATTTCGATCGATCCAGCATGCCCCGGCGGCGGCATTTACAATCCGATCGCCAACCGCAACATCAACAACCCCATCCAGGGGGTCGGCATCTGCGTGCCGCGCAGTTCGACCTTCAACGTCCCCGGAACCACCACCCAGACCGGGATAGAGGTCGCGTTCCAGCACGATCTTTCGGCATGGGAGGATAAGCTGGGTTTTGCCTCGGGTTTCGGCTTTATCGGGAACTTCACCTATCAGAAATCGGGCGGCTCGGCGCGCGAATATCGTACTGCCGACGGCCCGCGCACGATCTTTACGCAGCTCGGCTATCCCGGCTCACAGGACCTCATTACGCTGACCAACCTGTCGAAATATGCGTATAACGCGACGCTGTTCTACGACAAATACGGCCTCAACGCGCGGCTGCGCTACACATGGCGGTCGAGCTATGTGTCGAACGACCCCTTCTTCTTCGGCCTGCCGCTGATCAACGGGGCGCGGGGACAACTCAACGCGAGCATCAATTACGACCTCACCGACAATATCAACCTCGGGGTCGAGGGCATCAATCTGCTGCGCGGCGACCAGAACCAATATTGCGTCAACAACACGGCGCTGCTCTGCTTCCAGGGTCTCACCGACCGCCGGGTCACCGCCGGCGTGAGTGTCAAGTTCTAGAGGTGCGTCCATCGTCCTATCCCGCGGCGAGTTGGATAGGACGATGCGATGTCACGGCGAGAAACGGCAAATTGGGGGGCAGCCCCGCGAGCCTGTCTGGCATTTGGGTTCGAGCGGAGCCGGGCGCAAACGTTCGGAACGCACATTGGCGTCGAGGATGATCACGAAAGGTCGATCAGATTGCGCGCGGGCTCGCGCGGATCGAAGCGGTATTATTGGCTCGGCGAGGTGCTTCGGTCGAGAGCGCAGTCCGGAGCATATCGCGCGCGTCCTCTTCCACCGGCCCCGCGCCCCAATGTCGCCTCCTCTCATCAGAACCTGCCGAGATTTCGGCGGATGAAATATATGCAGCCGCCCGGATCGCGACGCGGTCCGGGCGGCTGCCCCCCTTTTTTTTCTAAAAGTTCACGCGAACACGAAGACCGTAGCTGCGCGCGTCGTTGAGGAAGCGGATGTTGAGCGACGACCCGACCAGTGCCTTTTGCGAGACTTCCTCGTCGAGAAAATTGTTCGCCCAGGCTTCGAGACGGAAATTGTCGATCGTATAGCCGATCCCCAGGTTGAGGGTCGCATACCCCTTCTGCCGGTCCGGGAAGCCGGCAGCCGGCGCGGCCTGGCGCGTTCCATCGAGGAAGACGATGTCGTCCTCGTTGAACTGGCTAAGATAATAGGACGAGCGATAGTTCAGCAGCGCCTGCCAATCGAGACGGCCCGGTCCTGCATCGAACCATTGCGACAGCCGAGCACTGATGTTCATCTTCGATGCAAGCGGCAGGCGGTTGCCCACGAGGCTGATCAGCGGCGAGTTCCCGCCGGCGCCGTAGTCCTGCGCCCGCGAGTCCGCGACAGTGCCCTCGGTGATCTTGGTATCGAGATAGGCAAGATTGAGATCGAGACCGAAATTGCCCGGCAATTTGAACCGCATTTCGGCTTCGGCACCATAAATGCGCGAGGCACCGATATTGCGGTTGACCAGCGAGTAGCTATTGCAATTTCCGGGCACATTGGGCGTCGCGGGATCGGGCGCCGCCCGACCGATGCAGGTCAGGTCCTGAAAGACCTGGTTCGAATAATCATAATAGAAGCCGGTGAGGTTGAAGATCGCCGGGCGGCCGAACACGTCGAAACTGTTGCGGCTGCCGATCTCATAGACGAGCAGCTTCTCGGGACTGAAGGTCTCAGGGATCGCCGATCCATTGAAGCTGTCGTTGAAACCGCCGGACTTGTGGCCGGTCGAGACCTTCGCATAAAGCATATTGTCGTCGCTTAGGTCGAACTCTATGCCCGCGCGCCAATCGACGAAGTTGAATTTCGAACGGCCGATTTGCTGGCCGGGAATCTTGAAATTCGCATAGCTGAAACCGCCATTGGCGCCGGCCGGGCAGTTGACGAAACCATTGTCGATGTCGGGCCGGTCGATGCAGGTGCCGTTGGGATTGGTGCCGTTCGCGATCGCACCAATCTGGCCGATCAACGTGTCTCGAAGACCAGGGGTTTTGACTCCTTCGATCAGGAACTGCGCCATGCCCTGCGGCGTGGTAATATTGCTTACGTCGAAGCTGGGCCGGTCGAGCAGCGCAGGCCGGAAGCCCTCGGTCCCGATGCGCGTGGCGAAGCAACACGCGAAATCCTCGCCGCCGAGCGTCAGCGCCCAGTCGCCGCCGATGCCGTACCGAGACTTCTTCTCGTCGGTGTAGCGGATGCCACCCAAGATTCGCAGCCGGTCGGCGACGTCGAAGGTGCCATCGGCATAGAAGGCATAGCTCTTGCCCTTGACGTCGGGCATCGTGAATTCGGTTGCCGAATAGCAACAATAGCCGCGATCCGAGAGCGCGAGATAGCCGACGGCCTGATCTTCGTTGAAGTAGAACCCGCCCAGGTTCCAGCGGAAACGCTGGTCGTCATTTGCGAAGATTCGCGCTTCGTAAACCTGACTCTTCGACTTCGTCTGCCAGAAATTGCCCGAATAATTGTCATACTGGACTGCCGCCAGATCGCGGCCCGGATAATCGATGCCGTCGCTGGCAGCGTTCACTTGATAGAAGTCGACCGAGCGGTAACTGCCCGTCAACTCGGCGCCGAAGCTCCCGAAATCATAATTGATCTTGCCTTGGACGCCCCAGAGTTCATTCTCCATGTCGCCCTGGAGACCGCGATAGACGACATGCTTGAGGTTGAGCTTGTCAGGCCGCAGGCCGCTCGCCGCCACGGCGCTGAAAATATTAGCACCCGGATAGCCGGTGCCGGTTTCCTTACCGTAATCGCCGACGATAGACACACTGAGCCGGTCGCTCGGTTCCCAGAGCAGCGACAGGCGTCCCGCGTAATTTTCTTCGAGGCCCGCCGGTTTGAGCCCGCTCGCCGGCGCCCCCGTCGAAACATTTTTGAAGCCATAGTCGCGGTTGATATAATAGCCCGCCGCGCGGAGCGCGAAGGTATCCCCAAGCGGGACGTTGATGGCGCCCTCAGCGCCATAGGATGAGCGGTTGGCGATCTCGGCCTGCATATAGCCGCCGAACTCGCCGAGCCGCGGCTTGGCGGTGATGATGTTGAGCGTGCCGGCAAGCGCATTGCGCCCATAGAGCGTGCCTTGCGGTCCCTTGTTCACCTCGACACGATCGAGATCGTAGAACATGAGCCCAAGCCCGCGCGGACGCGGTATGTAGGTGCCGTTGAGATGCGGCGCCGCGCCGGGGTCGCCCAGCTCGGTGCTGTTCGCCGAACCAACGCCGCGGATGAAGATTTCGACATTGCCTTCTTGGTTAGCGATGCTGAGCCCCGGAACCGCGACCTGCAGCTGGCGAAGCTCGGTGATGCCGTCCTGGCGCAGCTGGTCGGCACCGAGCGCCTGAACGACCCCTGAGACATCCTGCGAATTTTGCTCGCGGCGGTTCGCCGTGACGATGATCTCGTCGCGGTCTTCGCTTGCGCCGTCACCCGCCGTTGCGTCTTGTGCGTGGGCGGGCAAGGCCCCCGCCGTCGATAGCAGCGCCACCAGCGCCACACGCGTCAATTTACCCCTGTCCATCTCATCCTCCCTTACTTCAGTCTTGTTTGCATTGCAGTGCCGTTCCCGTCGGCGACACGATCCGCGCCGACGACAGGACCAGATCGAGCGTTCCCGACGTGGCGATGCTGAGCGGCGTCTCGACGCGCGTCATATCGACACCCGCCTTCTCGAAGCAGCGCAGCGGTATCGCGATCCGAGTCCATTTCGCGGTCTTCGCCGCCTCGACAAGCATGGCTCGCAGGGGGAAGCCGCCCGCACACCCCGCACCGCAGCCCATTAGCAGGCTCACCTCGGCCGAAGGCGGTGCATCGACCTTGAGTTCGAGTTCGAGCGCGAGATCGCCATTCGACTGGCGCGACAGGTCTGCCGGAGCGTCCTGGACGATCGCGGCGACCGCCGGCCCCGCACCGGTCCAGCGAAAACGCACCGAATCCTCCTGCGCGGCGCGATCGGCGCCCCGCGCCTGGATCAGTTCGGGACCGGGGTTTGTAGAAAGCGCGCCAGGTGCTCCCAGCATCAGTCGCCGCGCGCTTCCTGGTTTCCCGGCAGCAAACAGCACACCAGGGTCGGCGGCGGCCACGCCAGCGCGGGTTTCAGGCAGCAGGGCAAGATCTCCCTTGTCGGCGAAGGTCAGGCCAAAGCCATAGGCAAAGAGCGGATCGTAATTCTCGTCGCCCACATTGACCGCAGTCTGGTCGCTCGCTTTCGGCCAGCTATAGGGTAGCTTGCCGCGGAAATCGGACTTTCCGAAAAGCACGTCGGCGACGCCACCGCCTTCGGAGCCGGGAAGCCACGCCGCCACGAAGGCATCGGAAGCATTGAGGAAGGGGTTGACCCACATTGCGCGCCCCGACAGAAAAACCGATACGGTGGGGATCCCCGCGGCCTTGAGCGTGTGCAGCAGGGCCAGATTCTTCGCATCGTCATAGCCGACGTCGGGCCGGTCGCCTTGGAACTCGGCGTAGGGATCTTCGCCGAATATGACGATCGCGACGTCGGGCTTCCTGGTGTAGCGGCCCTCGACCGACAGGGTTGCCGATCCGCCCGCGGCTTTCACCTCGGCATCGATGCCTTCCCATATCGATTGCGCATTGGGAAAATCGCTACGCTTCGTGCCGGTTCCCTGCCAGCTGAGCGTCCAGCCGCCCGTCTGCTTGGTGAGATTGTCGGCGCCATCGCCCGCAACGAGGATATTGGCCCCCGGCTTCAGCGGCAGCAGGCTCCCTGCATTCTTCAAGAGTACGAGGGACTCGCGGACCGCCTGGCGCGCCAGCGCGCGATGTTCCGTGCCGCCAAGCAATTCGAAACGCCCGCCATAAGGCCGCGACGAGGGCTTGCCGGTCTCGAAGAGCCCGGCCCGAATTTTGACCCGCAATATTCGGCGCACCGCATCGTCCAGCCGCGCGATCGGCAAGGTACCGTCGCGCGCGTGCGCGAGCGTGGTATGGTACAGCTCTTTCCAGCTGTCGGGTGCCATATACATGTCCAGCCCCGCAATCGCCGATTCCGCACAATCGGTGGCGGTGCATCCGGCCACCTGCCCATGGCCGTTCCAGTCGCCGACGAGAAACCCGTCGAAGTTCCAGCGCCCCTTCATCACACCTGTCAGCAGCGACCGGTTGCCGTGCATCTTGGCGCCGTTCCAGCTCGAGAAGCTGACCATCACCGACTGGACGCCGGCGTCGATCGCGGGAAGATAGGGCGGGCTGAAAAGGTCGCGCAGCTGCGCTTCCGGCATCTGCGCGTCGCCCTGATCCTTGCCGCCGAGCGTGCCCCCGTCGCCCAGGAAATGCTTGGCAGTGGCGATGATGTGCGGACCGCGCAGCCAGTCCTTGTCGCCAACCTTGCCCTGCAGACCCTCGATCAGCGGCGCGGCATAGCTTGTTGCGATCTCGGGCGTTTCGCCGAAACCTTCATAGGTACGTCCCCAGCGGTCATCGCGCACAACCGCGAGCGTCGGGGCGAAGGTCCAGTCGAGCCCCGTGACGCGCATCTCGATGGCAGTGACTGCGCCGATACGACGGATGAGATCGGGATTGCGCGCGGCACCGAGGCCTATGTTGTGAGGAAAAAGCGTCGCGCCGACGACATTGTTGTGACCGTGGACGGCGTCGCTGCCCCAGATCACCGGGATGCGCGGCAGCTTGCCGTTCGGTCTCATCGAGGCGGCATAAAAGGCGTCCGCGGCGGCGAGCCAATTTTTTGCTGGCGCATTGTAGCGCCCGCCCGGATCGGAATTGCCGCCGTTGAGTACCGAGCCCAGATGATAGCGGTAAACGTCGTCGGGGGTGACGCTGGCGATATCGGCCTGGATGATCTGACCAACCTTCTGCTCGAGCGACATCGCCGCGATCAGATCGTCGATGCGCCGCTCGACCGCAGGATCGGAAGACTGAGCCGGGGTGCGGGCGGGCCAGGCGTCGGGAGCGGCTTCTGCGCTGGCCACCGGGCCGCCAACCGGCGCCAGGCTGGCCGCGTTCGCAATCGAACAGGGAGAGGCCAGCGCCGCAAGCGACGTGACCCCGAGCGCCATGACAGCCCCACGCGGCAAGTTCATCTCCCCTCCCCATTTTGTCAACGTTTACCGATTCTCGGTCAACGTTTACCGCCGCACATCGACAGAAGTCAAGCGAGCCGCTATGAGGCATGAAATTGCGCGCTATCGCGCCGTATCTAGCGACCGGCACCAGGATAGGAGGGGCAGATTTCCAGGCGAACCACGATCGTCGATATCGCGCGCGTCGCCGGGGTCACGCCCAAGACCGTTTCACGCGCGCTCAACGACGCCCCGCATGTGAGCGCGGCGGTGCGTAAAAGGGTCAAGGAGGCAGCGGCGCAGCTCGACTATCATCCCAATCTTGCCGCCCAGAGCTTGATTGCGCGCCGGTCCTTTCTCATCGGCCTCACATATGAACGTCCAAGTCCGAGTTATGTTGTCGAACTGCAGAATGGCGCGCTCGGACGCCTCGAGGACGGGCGCTACCGTCTCGTCGTCCTCCCCTTCAACCATGTCGCAAGCCGGCCCGAAGAACTGGGAAGGCTCCTGCTGCGCGCCGGGCTCGACGGCGTCCTGCTCGCGCCGCCGGCCTGCGACCAACCCGAACTGCTCGACGTGCTCGAACGGCAGAAGCTTCCCTACGCCCGGGTCACTCCGCACCGCGAGCTTGCGCGCGGCATCGTCGTGACGATGGACGAAGTCGCCGCAGGCCATGCCGTCGCAACGCATCTTCTGTCGCTCGGGCATCGGCGCATCGGCATCATCCTCGGCGACCCCTCCCACGCGGCCAGTCTTGGTCGCATGGAAGGCTATCGGCGCGCCTTCGCCGAAGCGGGGGGCGCGATCGACGACCGGCTGATTGTCACCGGCGACTTCACCTACGACGTCGGCTACCGCGTAGCGCGAACCCTGCTCGCCCACTCCCCCCGCCCCACGGCGATCCTTGCCCAGAATGACGATATGGCGGTTGCCGCGATAGCTGCCGCGCGCGATCTTGGCCTGAGCGTGCCTGGCGATCTTTCGGTGGCCGGGTTCGACAATTCGGAAGTTTCGCGAACCGCCTGGCCGCAGCTCACGACCGTCAACCAGCCGGTTCGAGAAATGGCTTGGGATGCCGCGAACCGGCTGATTGCCGCGCTCGATGGCGAAAGCAATTCCGCAGCGCCGTCCCGGCATGACCATGCACATGAATTGCTGGTTCGCGCTTCGACGGCTCCACCGCCCCCGATGGACTGACCCCGGTCGCGGCAATGGCGCCGCCCATCCTCGGAAACCGGCGGGCTCACAAACTAATTCGCTCGCGCGCCTGCCCGGGAAACCGCTACCCTGCGGTTGGTGCGACGGCGCAACGCTCGGGATTCGACGGACGCCGGCCTTGATCTGTCAATTTTCCGCTTCACCGGGGGCAGATCAACGGCTGGGTTTCCGGCTGGCGGAATTCGCACTGTGCTCGACCATCTTCCGCGATACCGGTTCGCTGCCTCTCACTCGGCACTAGGTTTCCGGGTGGCTGGTGACATAGTCCATCACCGTTGAAAAGGGCGCCAAGCGCCGATGCCAACAGCTCTCAGGGATACGCCGACCGCCCGATGGCCCCTGATCTCGACAGAAAAAAGCGACGCGCCCGGATCGAGGCACGCGACCATTCGCAAATTACCATTCCGGTTGCACAGGCGGCTCGGCAAGCTCAATGAGCTCGCGCGCCTGCGCCGGAAACCATTGTCCGGCGGGCGGCGCAATCACGCCCCTTTCAGGGTCCGCAGGTCCAACTGTCCCGCGAAGGCATTGTCCGTCGGACTCACCCGGGACCTTGATCCACAGGAAGGCGTCGACATAAGGATTGTCGCTCTCCAATGTCGGGCGCCTCCCGAGACCTCGACCCGGAGGATTGCACCAGACCTCGGCGTCGCGATACTTGTCCGCGGGCGGTTTCCATGACCCTTTGCCGTTGCGACTGGTATCGATCACGGCATGTTTTTGCCGGGCCGGATCCCGCTTCAGTCCCTTTCGAACAAACAGCCGATCATAAGCCGCATCGATCGTCTTCCAGGTCCGATGATCGCCGAAAGTCGCAGAGCTGAACTGGCTTGGGCAATCGCGCGGATCGAGCGCGCTCCGGGTAACAAGCGCGATACAGTCGCTGACCCAGCGGGCATAGGGAAGCGCACGCGCGTCGCTTTCGTAGTTGGAGACGTTGAGGAAGAAGCCCGTCACCTTGGCGACATCGGCCCGGACGAGGCGGCTCGCGATTTCGCCGGGGGCGAGCCAGCTACTTCCGGTGCCGTCGAGATAGATCTGCACCTTGGGCAAGGCGGACAGGATTGCCACGGCGCCCCGCAATTGCTTGTAACGTTCCTTGGCGGCGGCTTCGCCCAGGACCTCGGGCCGACAGGGTTCAAAATCGCCCTCAAGCGTGCGGTGCCACGGAATCACCCCCAGACCGTCGGGCTCGAGTATGATAATTGCCGCCCTATCGCCGACACCAGCCGCAAATCCCCGGATCCAGTCAAGATAGGCGGGGCCGTCCATGGCGCCACCCGCGGAATAGAGGGCGCAATCGCGATACGGGATATTATAGGCAACGAGGACGGGGAGTTTCCTGTCGTCCGCAGCCCGATCGACGGTATCGCGTACAAGCCCCTCGACAAGCTGCGGCGTGCCGGATGTAAACCAGGAAGCCGACGGAATGCGCGAAAGCAGGAGGGCATCTTGCTTCGCTGCCCCTTCCAGCTTTTCGGAAGCCTCGATCGTCGTGCTTCGCGGATCGACGAACAGGCCGCCATCACGCTCGGGCGCGGCGGCGGCGTCCGAGCCGGCAAAGGCTAATCCCAGCAGGCCAGCGATCAAAAAACGCCGCATTCCGTAATCCTTTGTCGTCATGCAACACCTCACAACAGCGCAAATCGCTAGCCCGCACGGCCCGTCGGCGAGCGGAACAGACGCGCCTATCGTGCCTGCGGCGCCCCCGCCCGCCACGGCGCGTGATGGGCCGCCGTATCCTGGCGGACACCAAGGTGTGGAGTCGACCGGTGTCGTACGATGCGGGGGCGATTATTTCCGGCACATTCCGGAGATCGGATTGGCCCCGCTCGCAGTGATGATCCCCAGTCGGTAGGGCAATTCGATATATTCATATGTCTTACCCTTCCCCATATCGAGCCCCTGGTACAGGAACCGGAGGGGCTTGCACGGATCGATTGCCATGGTCTGATCGCTGGTCGAGCGGATCATCTCGCCGTGAGAAACGCCTTCGGACCAGACGCGGCCCTTGAAGCGCACATTGTCCGAGTCCGCGAATATGTTCATGCGGTCCGCGGTCAGCGGCTTCCACTCGCCGGCCAGGCTGTCGCTGGTCCACGCGCGGAAATAGCGGCCCTTGGGACCGATCGCTTCGATCAGCGTCAGATAGCTGTTCGTTCCGGCGATCTTATAGGTGTTGCTGGCCTCGAATATATCTTCCCTCTTGCCCTCCATGACGCGCGTCGTGTTGCGGAATCCCTTGGGAAACTCTGCCAGCGACGTCTCGGCGCGGTAGAAACTGCCATTGTCGTTCGTGAAGAATAGGTAGCAGTTGCGGTCGTCGCAGATGTTCCAGAAATCAAGCCATCCCGGCCTTCCGTTCGGCTGTTTCACGATCTCGGGCACTGCGCTGTAATAGGGCTTGGGCGCGCTCCACGACCTCGGATCGCTAATATCGCTGCTCGTCGAATAGAGCGGGTCCCCGCCCTGGTAAACGAGGTACCACAGCTTCTGCGGCGCAAAATAGAAGACCTGCGGCGCGGCACGATAGCCCGGCCCCATCGGCGAATTCTCCAGCCCGATAATCGGTGCTTTCGACGCGTCTTTCCAGTCCTTGAATGAGGTATAGGCCACTCCCCAGCCCTTGTCCGTCGCCGTTGTCAGAAAGACATGATATTTGCCGTCATGGTATACGATCGAGGGGTCTTTCACGCCATGAAAACCCGGAACGGCGTCCGCCGGGGGCGTGATCAGCGGGGGAGAGGATACCCAGCGAAAGCCGTCGGCTTGCGAAGCGCCGGTCCATGCCGCCGCCGATACGACGGTGCCCAGCGCAGCAATGGCTGTCAGGATTGATCCGGAATAGGGTCTGTTCTTCAATTTCATGTTTCCTCTCGTTGGTTTTCCGGCTTTGCGGCCGACACTTTGGCGAACCTTTCAGAAAGCCGTAGCTCGCATCGGTCCGCTAGTTTGAAAGCATTTTCCTGCCCACGACGATCCTGCATTTTCGCAGTTCGACGAGACGAAAATCGCACCAGGGACGCACATCGGCGCCCGCGACGGGGCCGTTTGCGGATAGGCCCGTGACCCGATTCCCGGTCGACGCGGCCCCCACCGAAGTGACCGCCAAGCCAGCCAAAGCGACGGAAAAGCGGCGTCGAGCCTTCATCTCCCCTCCTTTTGTCTAAGTATTATTCGGCTGCACATAGCCTTGGTTCCGGAGAAAATTCAAGCTGATCCACACACAACCAGTGATTATTGCGGTAGAAACAGGTGCGATGTTGACCAAAATTTCCTCCATATATACTCATACATTTTCAGCCAGCTCTAGAATCGGCAGCGGCCGCGTTGCAATGGGAGAGGCCAGGACATGTCGAATTTCAGCCGCCGTGCGGTGTTGGGTGCGGGAATCGCGCTTGCCTCCACCCCGCATGTAGTCCTGTCGAATTCGGGCGACGAAACCGTCGAACTGTGGCCGGGAACACCGCCGGGCGCGACGCACGCGTCCATCGCACGCAAGGTCGACGATCAATCGCGCGACCCCGCCAGACCCGACCGCTGGATCAGCGGGATCGACCGGCCCGTGCTGGTGGTCCGGCGCCCAGCGCAGCCCAATGGTGCAGCGGTCCTGGTCGTTCCGGGAGGAGGCTATTGGTTCCTGTCCTACGACAATGAGGGGATCAGCCAGGCCGACTGGCTCAATGCGCGGGGTATCACCGCGTTCATCCTGCTGTATCGCCTGCCCAATGAAGGCTGGCAGCAGCGCGAAAACGTACCTTTGCAGGATGCGCAGCGGGCGATGCGCCTGATCCGGTCCCGGGCACAGCATTTCGGCATCATGCCGGATCGCGTCGGCGTGCTGGGCTTTTCCGCTGGCGGCCATCTGGCGGGATCGCTGGCCACATGCCATGCCGAATCCGTTTATACCCCTGTCGATGAGGCCGACCGCTTTCCGGCACGGCCCGATATTGCCGGCCTCATCTACCCGGTGATCAGCCTCGATGCGCCTTTCACCCACGGGGGTTCGCGTGCCGCCTTGCTCGGCCAGAACCCGACAGAAGCGTCTCGCAAAGCGCGTTCGGTAGAGCACCGCGTCACGGCCGACACGCCCCCGGCATTCCTCATGCACGCCGCCGATGACGGGACAGTGCCTGTCGCCAACAGCCTCGCCCTGTTTCAGGCGATGCAGGCGAAAGCTCGCCCCGCCGCACTCCATATTTTCGAGCGAGGCGGGCACGGCTTTGGCGTGCGGTTGCCCGCGAGCGAACCCGCGTCGGCCTGGCCGGAGCTGTTCGCCGCCTTCGCCGCCAGGCAGCGAATTTTCGCGCAACAACAAAATTGATTGTCCGCCCTGCCCAGAGGGCAAGAACAGGTTCGAGAGGAGAGGTCGTGTCCAGTCCCAATTCACCGATCGCCATGAAGCGCAGGGAATTTATCGCGTCGGCAGGCTTCGTCGCCGCGCTGGCGCCAGCGGTCGGAGTCGAGGCCGCGAGTCTTAAGGCCGGGAGGCATCACCACCTGCCCATGCCCGCCCCTCGCACCGTTCTGCCGTCCCGCCAGGAAGCTGATGAGCCGGGCCGTCTGCTGCTGGATCGCGCCTGGCAATTTCATCGGGGCGATATCCCTTTCCCGGAAATCAAGGGCCATGGCTGGACCTACTCCAGCGCCAAGGCGGGTCAGGCGCAAGGTCCTGCTGCGACCAATTTCGACGATTCGGACTGGCAGACCGTCGACCTGCCGCATGACTGGGCGGTCGACACGCCGTTCGACAAGGACGCCAACCCGTCGCAGGGTTATCGGCGGCGCGGCTATGCCTGGTATCGGCGCACCCTGCGGCTGGAGCCGGAGGACCGCGGCAAATATATTGAACTGCAATTCGGCGCGATCGCCACCAATGCGACGATCTGGTTCAACGGATCGGTCATCGCGCATAATTGGAGCGGCTACAATTCCATCAATCTCGACCTGACTCCCACCGCGCGGTTCGGCGATCATCTGAACACCATCGTCGTGCGCGTCGATGCCGAAAAGATGGAAGGCTGGTGGTACGAAGGCGCCGGCATCTATCGCCATGCGTGGCTGGCGAAGCGTCCGCCGGTCTATATCGAGACCGACGGCATCCACGCCGACCCGAGGCTGGGGCCGGACGGCCGCTGGACCGTGCCGGTAACCGCGACGCTGGGCAATATTCTCGAGGGAGAGGCAAGCGCGACAGTCTCGGTAGAGCTGACCGACGCCGAGGGCCGCCTGATCGCGGGGGGAAGCGCCGAAGCGACGGTGCCGCCGCTCGGCACGCAGGAGGCGCGGCTCGACCTCGCGGTCACCGACCCTAAGCTGTGGTCGGTCGATACTCCGAACCTCTACACGCTGCGCGCCCGCCTGACGCGCGAGGGCCAGCACGACGACCTGCGCACCATGCGCATCGGCTTTCGCACCTTCCGCTTTGACGCCGACCAGGGATTTTTCCTCAACGGCGAGCCGCTCAAGATCAAGGGCACCTGCAATCACCAGGATCATGCCGGGGTCGGCGTCGCGATGCCCGATACGCTGTGGGAATGGCGCATTCAGCGGCTGAAGGCGATGGGCTCGAACGCGATCCGCTGCTCTCACCATGCCCCCGCCACCGAACTGCTCGATGCCTGTGACCGGCTCGGGATGCTCGTGATGGACGAGAACCGCAACTTCAACACCAGCCCCGATTATATGGCGCAGCTGCGCTGGCTGGTCCGGCGCGACCGCAACCGGCCCAGCGTCTTCATGTGGTCGGTGTTCAACGAAGAGCCAATGCAGGGAACCGGAGCGGGCTATGAGATGGTCCGCCGCATGGCCGCCGAGGTGAAGGCGCTGGACGACAGCCGACCCGTCACCGCGGCGATGAATGCGGGCCTCTATGCGCCGAAGAATGTCAGCCAGGCGGTCGATGTCGTCGGGTTCAACTACCAGCAGGGCGAATATGACCGGTTCCACGCCGCCAATCCGAAGCTACCCTTGATCAGTTCGGAGGATACGAGCGCCTTCATGACGCGCGGGGCCTTCGAAAGTGACCCGGAGAAGCACGTCATCGCATCCTATGATGACACACGCTCCGACTGGGGCAATACGCATCGCCAGGCATGGAAGGCGATCGCCGAACGCCCTTTCGTCGCGGGCGCCTTTGTGTGGACCGGGTTCGATTATCGCGGCGAGCCAACGCCTTATGAGTGGCCCTCGGCGTCGAGTTTCTTCGGCATCATGGACCTGTGTGGCTTTCCGAAGACCGCCTTCCTGCTGCATCGCGCGCAGTGGGTGGACGACCGGCCGCTGATCGACATCGCGCCACACTGGAACTGGGCGGGGCGCGAGGGACAGCCCGTCACGGTGATGGTCCCGACCAATGTGGAGCGCGTCCGGCTCGTCCTCAACGGCAAGACCGTGGGGGAAGAGGCGGTCGATCGGTTCGATATGCCGCGCTGGCAAGTGCCCTATGAGCCCGGCCGGCTCGAGGCGATCGGCTATCGCGGCGGACGCGAGGTCGCACGCGCGGTGGTAGAGACCACCGGCGCGCCCGTGGCGCTGCGCCTGACGCCGGACCGGATGCTGATGGCCGGCGATGGCGAGGATGTTCAGCCGGTCACGATTGACGCGGTCGATGCCAAGGGACGCCACGTCGCCACCGCCCACCTACCGGTCAGCTTCGCGATTTCGGGCGGCGATATCATCGGGCACGGTAATGGCGATCCCAACAGCCACGAGCCTGAAAAAGGCAACCACCGCCGCTTGTTCAACGGCCTCGCGCAGTTGATCGTGCGGTCGGATGCCGCCAAAGGACCGCTGGTGGTGACCGCAAGCGCGGCGGGCCTGCGTTCGGCGCGAGTGAACCTGCACCGGCTGCCGGCCACGCCGCGCGAGCAGGTTCCGGCAACGCCGTCGGTGCAGGTTTTAGAGGGCTGGCGCCAGTCGCCCCCGTCGCGCGAAAAGCCCGATCCCGACATGAAACCGTCCGATACCGACATGAACAGCTGGCTGTGGCTGAACACGGGCGAACTCCATGCGGCGCAGGAAGAGGCGCGCTGGGTCGTCGTGCGAACCAGTTTCACCCCTCGCCACCGCGCCCAGGCGCGTGGCGGCACGTTGAAGTTCAGCGGGATCGTCGGACGCGCGGAAGTCTGGCTCGATGGCAAGCGAATCGCCGACAAGCAGGGATATGGCGAGGCCGCACTGGAAGCTCCTCTGCCGCCAGGCAATGCCGAGCGGATCGTGACGCTTCTGGTAGAGAATGAACCCGGCAGGCCCGGCGGATTGGCAAAAGCGGTCGCAGTGGCGGATCGCCGATAAGCCCGGCGGGCGCGCGACATGGATTGGACGCAATCCGAATATTGACGGACCGGCGTGCCCTATATACTCATACAAATAAGATTCAGGAGAGGATTGAATCGCATGCCTGCCATTCCCCAAGCAACCCATACCCCTGCTCCGCCGCACGAAAAATCGGGCGGCTATGGAAAGCCGCTGGCGTTGCTCGCCAGTCTTTTCTTCATGTGGGGCTTCATCACGGTCATCAACAACACGCTGCTACCGCACCTGCGCAGCGTGTTCGAACTCGATTATACGCAGACCACATTGATCGAATCGGTCTGGTTTATCGCCTATGCGGTCGCGTCCATGCCCGCAGCGTTCCTGATCGAGCGCGTCGGCTACAAGAAGGCGATCATCATCGGCCTTCTGGTCATGGCCGCGGGGGCGCTCGGCATGGTCCCCGCCGCCCGCCTCCCCTCTTATGAGATAACTTTGCTCGCGCTGTTCGTGATCGCGTGCGGTATCGCGCTGCTGCAGGTGGCCGCCAATCCCTATGTGGCCGTGATCGGGCCACCGGAATCGTCGGAATCGCGCCTCACGCTGGTGCAGGCATTCAACTCGATGGGCACCTTCTTCGCTCCCTATTTCGGCGGCTACCTCATCCTCAGCCGGACGACCGGCGGGACGTCGCTCGAGGGTGCCCAACTCACCCATGCCGAGCGGCTGGCCGACGCGCAGGCGACCCAACTGCCCTATGTCATGGTCGCGGGGGTGCTTGTCCTGATCGCCCTGGTCTTCTGGCGCGCGAAGCTGCCCGCCTTGGGAGCGGCCACCCGCCGAGCCCATGCATCCGAGCGGACAACCATCCCGCTGTGGAAGGTCTGGGCGCACCCCATCTACAAGCATCGCAACCTGGCTTTCGGCATTCCTGCGATCTTCATCTATCTGATCGCCGAAATCGGCGTCGCAAACCTCTTCATCAACTTCGCGATCCTGCCCGAGATCGCCGGGATCACGCCCGCGCAGGCGGCCAATTATCTGGTGCTACTGTGGGGCGGCATGATGGTCGGCCGCTTCGCCGGCGCCTTCATCATGCGCGCCTTTCCCGCCGACAAGGTGCTCGCCGTCTATGCGTCCGCCGCTTTCCTGGTGATGATCGGCGCCGCCACACTGCACGGGCCGCTGGCGATGTGGTGCCTGATCCTCGTCGGCCTTTGTCATTCGATCATGTTTCCTGCAATCTTCGCCATGGGGATAAAGGGTCTGGGGCCGCTGACCGAAGAGGGCTCGGGCCTGCTCATCATGGCGATCGCCGGCGGCGCGCTGGTCGTGGTGCAGGGCTGGCTGGCCGACACCGTGGGTCTGCAGAACAGCTTCTGGCTCACCGTCGTCTGTGAAGTCTATATCATCTTCTACGCGCTGTGGGGCAGCAAGCCGACCCACGCCCTGCCGCCGGAACAACTGAGTGATCCGGAACAGGCATAACCGGCCGGGTCTCAGGCGATGATCGAACCGCGCATCGTCGGGGACTGGGGCAGCACGCGCCTCAGGCTCTGGCGCCTGGAGGAAGGCCAGGTCACGGACAGGCGCGAAGGCCCTGGCGTGATCGGCCTCCAACTGGCTCCCGCCGATGTGCTGCTGGATGCGATCGCGTCCTGGCGTGCGGATGGCGCCAGGCGCGTCACCCTGTGCGGCATGGCGGGCGCGCGGGGCGGCCTTTATGAGGCCGGCTACGCCCCCTGCCCTCTCGATGCCCCCCAATGGGCAGAGCGGACGGCTGCCTTCGCGCTTGACGGCCTTGCCGTCCGTATCGCCGCCGGATGCGCGCACGACCGCGGCGGCGGCTTTCGCGACCTGATGCGCGGCGAGGAAACGCAACTGTTCGGCGCAATGGCGCTGAACCCAGCGCTGACGGTGGGCCGGCATCTGCTGATATTGCCGGGCACGCACAGCAAATGGGCCGTGGTCGACAATGGCCGCATCGCCAGCTTTCGCAGCTTTCTGACCGGGGAACTGTTCGCCCGGCTCCGGGGATCCAGCCTTCTGCCCGAGCCCGCGAGTGCGCCGGGCGGCGAAGAGGCGGCTTTCGCCGCTGGCGTTGAGGCGGCACGCGATGGCGGGCTGCTCGGCAATCTGTTTCTCACCCGCTCCGCGCAGGTGGACGCGGGGGAGTCGCCCGAATGGGCATCGACCTTTCTGTCCGGCCTTCTAATCGGAAGCGAATGCGTCGAAATGACCGGCACTGCCCCTCCCGCTGCGCTGGTTCGCATCATCGGCGCGCCAGGCTTGGCGGAGCATTATGCAGCGGCACTGGCCCGGTTCGGAGCCGGTACCGAGCGACTCGATGCGGACGCCTGCACCCTCGCCGGATTAAGGATGATCGATGCCTATGATTGATGAACTGCTGGCGGCGGGCGCTCCGCCCATTGTCGCGATATTGCGCGGTATCCAGCCCGATGAAGCGCTTGGTGTGACGGCGGCGCTGGTCGACGCCGGCATTCGCATGATCGAAGTGCCGCTGAACTCCCCCGAGCCGCTGGCGAGCATCGCGGCCATGCAGGAACGCTTTGGCGAGCGCGTTTTGATCGGCGCGGGCACGGTGCTGACGGTCGAGGCGGTGGATGCCGTTGCCGACACGGGCGCGCGCCTGATCGTCACGCCGAATTCCGCCCCCCACGTCATCGCGCACTCCGTGGAGCGCGGTCTGGAGGTCATGCCGGGCTGCATGACGCCGACCGAAGCCTTCGCCGCCCTCTCCGCAGGAGCGCGGCGGCTCAAGCTCTTTCCGGCCGGATCGCTCGGCATCGGGCATTTCAAGGCGATGCGCGAAGTCTTGCCGAAAAATGTCGGGGTCTGGGCGGTGGGCGGCGTCGACGCAACCAACGCTGCCACGTGGATGGCCGCCGGTGCCGCCGGGGTTGCCGCCGGGGGCAGCCTCTATCGTCCGGGCCGGACCGCCGAAGACATTGGCCGGATTGCGCGCGATCTGACCGTGGCGCTCGCCTGATCCGCGGCGCGCGAAAGATATTCCGCTTGTTTATCGGCGCGTAATCGGTAATTTGTCTGAGTATATTGAAACGATCGGGAGAGACATATATGGCGTCGACATTTGGCACCGTTGGAAAGGTAGCAATCGCAATGGCCGTCGGCATCGCTTCGCCCGCATTCGCCGCCACCGCAAGCAAGCAGTCCTTTGGATCGCTCGCGGACGGAACACCGGTCGAACGCATCACCCTGACCAACGCGAATGGCGTCTCGGCGAGCGTCATCACGCTCGGCGCAACGCTCCAGTCGCTGATGGCGCCCGACCGCGACGGCAAACCGGGCGACGTCATCCTCGGCCACGACACGGCGCAGGAATATCTGGTCAAGCCGCAATTTTTCGGCGTCAGCGTCGGCCGCTTTGCCAACCGCATCGGCGGGGGCCGCTTCACCCTCGACGGCAAGGAATATGTGCTCGAAACCAATGACGGTCCGAACCACCTTCACGGCGGCCTCAACGGCTTCGACAAGCGGATGTGGACGGTCGAGTCGCTGAAGAACGGGTCGGAGGCGCGCGTGGTGCTGCGCTATGTCAGCCCCGACGGCGAAGGCGGCTATCCTGGCACGCTGACGTCCACTGTAACCTACGCGCTGAACGAAAAGAACGAACTTTCGATCGAATATCGCGCGACGACGGACAAGCCGACGATTGTCAATCTGACCAATCACGCCTATTTCGACCTGTCGGCCGGCACCGCGCCGGGCGGCGTGATGGATCACAAGCTGACGCTCCAGGCCGACAGCTTCACGCCGGTCGATGCGACGCTGATCCCTACCGGCGAACGGCGATCGGTTACCGGGACGCCCTTTGACTTCCGTCGGCCCACACCGGTTGGCGCGCGCGTCCGCGACGGCCGCGACGACCAGATCCGTATCGGCACGGGCTATGACCATAATTTCATTATCAACGGGACGGCAGGAACGCTGCGCCCCGCCGCCCGACTGGAAGATCCGCTGTCGGGGCGGGTGATGGACATGTTCGTCACTGCGCCGGGCGTGCAATTCTATTCGGGCAACTTCCTTGATGGCAGCGTCATGGGGCGGAACGGTCGCATATACCGTCAGGGCGACGGACTGTGTCTGGAACCGCAAATCTTCCCCGATGCGCCGAACAAGCCCGATTTCCCGTCGGCACGGCTCGATCCCGGACAGACATATGTGAACAAGATGGTTTTGCGCTTTTCCTCGTCAGGCAAATGATCACCGCAGAAGGTTTTCGAAGATTATGACAGACAATAATTCCAACGAGCGGCCAAAGCTTCGTTCGCGCGCCTGGTTCGACGACCCGGCCAACGCCGACATGACCGCGCTCTATCTTGAGCGGTATATGAACTTCGGCCTGTCGCTCGAGGAACTCCAGTCGGGCAAGCCGATCATCGGCATCGCGCAGACGGGCAGCGACCTGTCGCCCTGCAACCGTCATCACATCACGCTCGCCGAACGCGTTCGCGAGGGTGTGCGCGAGGCGGGCGGCATCGTGATCGAGTTTCCGGTCCACCCGATCCAGGAAACCGGCAAGCGGCCCACCGCCGGGCTCGACCGCAATCTCGCCTATATCGCGCTGGTCGAGGTGCTGTTCGGCTATCCGCTCGACGGCGTCGTGCTGACCATCGGCTGCGACAAGACGACCCCGGCCTGCCTGATGGCGGCGGCGACGGTCAACATTCCCGCGATCGCCCTGTCGGTCGGCCCAATGCTCAACGGCTGGCACAAGGGCGAGCGCACGGGATCGGGCACGATCGTGTGGAAGGCGCGCGAACTGCTGGCAGCAGGCGAGATCGACTATAAGGGTTTCATCAAGCTCGTCGCCTCCTCCGCGCCGTCGACCGGTTATTGCAACACCATGGGCACCGCGACGACGATGAACTCGCTAGCCGAGGCGCTGGGCATGTCGCTGCCGGGATCGGCGGCGATCCCCGCACCCTATCGCGACCGGCAGGAATGCGCCTATCGCACCGGCCTCCAGATCGTCGAGATGGTTGCGGCCGACCGCAAACCGAGCGACGTGATGACGCGCGAGGCCTTCATCAACGCGATCCGCGTCAATTCCGCGATCGGCGGCTCGACCAACGCGCCCATTCACCTCAACGCCATCGCGCGCCATCTGGGGATCGAATTGTCGGTCGACGACTGGCAGACGTTCGGCCGCGAAGTTCCGTTGCTCGTCAATCTTCAGCCCGCGGGCGAATATCTGGGCGAGGATTATTACCGCGCGGGCGGCGTGCCCGCCGTTGTCGCCGAACTGATGAAACAGGGATTGATCGAGGAACGCGCACTCACCGTCAACGGGCGGACCATCGGCGAGAATTGCCATGAAGCAGAGATCGAGGACGAGCGCGTGATCCGCCGGTTCGATCAGCCGCTGAAGCCCGCTGCCGGTTTCTCCGTGCTGCGCGGCAACCTGTTTGACAGCGCCATCATGAAGCTATCGGTGATCTCGCCCGAATTCCGTGAGCGTTACCTGTCCAACCCCGACGACCCCGATGCGTTCGAAGGGCCGGTGGTCGTGTTCGACGGCCCCGAGGACTATCACGACCGCATCGACGATCCGGCGCTCGGGATCGATGCGAGCACATTGTTGATCATGCGCGGGGCGGGACCGGTCGGCTATCCAGGCGCGGCCGAGGTCGTGAACATGCGGCCCCCGGCGTATCTCATCAAGGCAGGCATCCATGCCCTTCCCTGCATCGGCGACGGGCGGCAGTCCGGCACCTCGGGTAGTCCGTCCATCCTCAATGCCTCCCCCGAAGCGGCAATGAACGGCGGCCTCGCGCTGCTGAAAACGGGCGACCGGGTTCGCATCGACCTGCGGAAGGGCGAGGCCAATATGCTGATCTCCGACGAAGAACTGGCGCGGCGGCGGGCGGAGCTCGAGGCCGCGGGCGGCTATTCCTATCCGGCCCACCAGACGCCGTGGCAGGAAATGCAGCGCGCCGTTGTCGGTCAGGTCGAAACCGGCGCGGTGCTCGAAACGGCGGTCAAATATCAGCGGCTGGCCCAGACCGTCGGCGTACCAAGGCACAATCACTAAAAGCGAACAGGCTCCCCCGTGCCGCATATGAAGGCGGCGATCAAATAGGCCCGGCGAACAGATCGCCGGGCCCCCTTTTCTCTTGGGTATATCCGACACCAGCCACCCCGGTCGGGAGCGACACGCCCGGGGGGGCGCGGCTGGTTCGCGCTTATTCCACCATGACAACCGCGATCGACTTGGCAGGCAGGTCGAACGCCAGCTTACCGCCTGCCAGCTTGCCCGAATAGCTCGCCGGCTTGATCGCATCGGGCTTTGTAAAGCTGTTGTGCGCGTCGATCGTCGTGCCGCTCAGCACCCTGCCCTTCGCCTTGCCGGTCAGGTTGGTGGTGACACGCGCCGCCTTGTCGGGATCGACATTCACGAGCGCCAGCCAGAGCTTGCCATCCGTTCCGCGCGCCGCCGACACATCGACCGAAGGAATGCTGACATCGCCCAGCACATAATTCGGCCCCGTCGCGCGCGCCGGATACGGCGTCGCACCCTGAAAAGGCACATACATGTCGAACACATGATAGGTCGGGGTGAGGACCATTTTGTCCTTGTCGGTCAGTATCATCGCCTGAAGAACATTCACCATCTGCGCAATATTGGCGATCCGCACCCGGTCGGTATGGCGGTGGAAGATGTTGAGCGTCAGCGCGGCGACCTGCGCGTCGCGCAGGCTATTCTGCTGATAGAGGAAGCCTGGCGTCGATCCCGGTTCCTGATCGTACCAGGTGCCCCATTCGTCGACCGCGAGGATCACCTTCTTTTCGGGATCATATTTGTCCATGATGACACTATGCCGCGTAACCAACTCATCCATCCGCAGCGCATTTTTGAGCGTGCTGGCCCATTCCGTTTCGGAAAAACCCGTCGCCTGCCCCTTCTTCGCCCAGTCCTTGGGAATGGTGTAATAATGGAGGCTGATCGCTTCCACCTGCGTCCCCGCGCGCTGCATCAGCACTTCGGTCCAGTTGTAATCATCGGCGTTCGCGCCGCTCGCGACCCGTACCGTACTTGGCGCATGCAGCCCGGCATAGGAGCTGAAACGGCGCGTCAGATCCGCCGCATATTCGACGCGCATCTGTCCGCCGCAGCCCCAGCTTTCGTTGCCGACGCCGACATATTTCACGGTCCAGGGCTTCTCGCGGCCATTGGCGCGGCGCTCCTGCGCCAACGCGGAAGAACCGTCGGCCGTCATATATTCCAGCCACCGCGCCATCTCGCGGGGCGTACCCGATCCCATATTGGCGGCGACATAGGCGTCGGCGCCGATCAGTTCGGCAAAATCAAGGAATTCATGGGTGCCAAAGGCATTGCTTTCGGGCACCCCGCCCCAGAATTTGTTCAATCGCACCGGGCGCTTGTCGCGCGGGCCGATGCCGTCGCGCCAGTCATAATCGTCGGCAAAGCAGCCGCCGGGCCAGCGCACCATCGGCACCTTGATCTTGCGAAGCGCCTCGACGACGTCGGTGCGATAACCCTTGGTATTGGGAATGCTTGAATCGGGACCGACCCAGATACCTTCGTAGATGCCGCGCCCCAGATGCTCGGCAAAATGGCCATAGACGGCGCGCTCGATCTTCGGTCCCGGCTTGCTGGTGTCGATGGTCACGTTCACATCGACCTGCGCCTGCGCGCCGGAAGCCATGAGCATGGCGGACGCCGCCAACAGCGCGCGATTCAATAGCTTCACTCTTCCCTCTCCCTCATTATCGTTTTCACGTCCATTCGAACGGCTCGACGGCGACACGCCGGCCCAACAGAAAGGCATCCGCCACCAGGCGGAAGGGGGTCAGATCGATATCGCGACGCCCTTCGGCGATGAGCTGCGCGAAATGGCGATAGATCCGCGGATACTCGCCTTCATCGCCGACATCGACCGCTGCGCCGTCGATCGCCATGCGCGACGCGCCGTCGGCCAGGGTGAGCAGGCCGCGATCGGTTTCTATGTCGATCGTCCAGGTCTGCGGACCGCGCTGGTCGAAATCGAAGGCGACATGAACCGGGACACCGCCGCTGTCGAGGCGCAGGTCGGCGGCGATCGGCGCCTGCCGGTTCGAGGGGAAGCGCAGTTCCGCCTGCTCGAGCATCAAAGTGTCGGGCAGCAGCCGGGTGATCACCGACAGGGCGTTAATGCCGGGGTCGAACACGCCGATGCCCGGTTCCCAGATCCACTCCTGCCCCGGATGCCACACGCGGACGTCTTCCTTCCAGTTGATCGTGACCTTATGGATCGTCCGGTCGCTCAACCATGCGAGCGCAGGGTCGACCGCAGCGGCGGCACGCGAGTGCCAGGACGCGAAAAACGTCCGGCCAGCCTCGGCCGCCATGCCTGCAAACGCTTCCGCTTCGTTCAATGTCGCCGCCGGGGGCTTTTCGATCATGACATGCAGCCCATGTGCCAGCGCCTGCTCGACAAGCGCGAGCCGTCCACGCGGCGGCGTGCAGATCGAAATGGCCCTCACTTGCGGCATGGCTGCCATCATCGCGCCAATGGTCCGGAAGGCCGGCACGCCCTGCGGAGGCTCATGGCCCGTCACCGCGGCGACCAGTTCGAAATCGGTGCTCGCCGCCAGCGTCGGGACATGCTGATCGCGGGCGATCTTGCCGATCCCGGCAAGCGCTATCGGCAGCGCGCTCATAGCGGCAAAACGCTGGTTTGCGCGGGTGCGGCCCGGCCAAGCGGGTTGCGCAGCGGCAGAGAGAAGGGCGCAGCCGAAATCTCGAATATATCGCCGTCGATCAGTGATACATCGTCACTGAAGGACAGAGTTGCGGTCCCGAAGAAATGGACATGAATGTCGCCGGGGCGACGGAACAGGCCATATTTGAAATGATGATATTCCAGATTGGCGATGGAATGGGCCATGTTGAGTTCGCCCGTGACGAAGGGCTTTTCCCATAGCGTATCGCCATTGCGAACAATGCGGCTGACGCCCTGCACATCGTCCGGCAGCGGGCCGGTCAGCAATTCGGGGCCAATCGCTGCCTGACGCAATTTGGAATGGGCAAGCCACAGATAATTGCCCCGCTCCGTCACATGGTCCGAAAATTCATTGGCCAGAGCGAAACCGAGACGTCGCGGCACCCCATCGCCGTCGATCAGATAGATGCCCGCAATCTCCGGCTCCTCGCCTCCGTCGAGCGCGAAGTCGGGGGAGAGGAGCGGCGCACCGGGTGGCACCAGGCAGCTGCCGTCGCCCTTGTAGAACCATTCGGGCTGGGCTCCGGGTCGGCCGTCGGCCGGTTTGCCACCCTCGACACCCATCTGGAACATGCGCAGCGAGTCGGTCGTCGCGCCGTCGGCGGCCGCCTTGTGCATCTTGTCGCGCCCCTCGGCTGAGCCCAGATGAGTCAGGCCGGTGCCGGTGAGGTAGAGGTGGGCCGGATCGGGATGGTCGATCGGCGGCAGGATACGCCCTTCTTCCAACGCCTGGCCGAGGTCCACCGCCACGCCCTTCCGCGCCAGCGCGGCGTCGGGGAGCGATACACCGTCCGCCAGTGCCAGCCGCGCCAATTCATAGCTGGTGGGCACGCCGTTCACTTCGAATGGCGCGCCCTGACCATCGCAGGCCGAAAGGGTTCGTCGGCCGTCGGCCATGCGCAGTTGCACCAATCGCAATGCCATCGTCATTATCCCGCGATCCCGTCCTGTTTCATTCGGCCATAAGCCGGCCGTCCAGCCGGTGCGGAAGGCCTTGCTGCGCCCCCGGTTTCAGCACATCGGGCAGCAGGCTAGCCGGGAAGTCCTGATAGCAGACCGGGCGCAGGAACCGCTCGATCGCGCGCGTGCCCACCGAAGTACTGCGGCCGTCGGACGTCGCGGGAAACGGACCACCATGCACCATCGCGTGGCAAACCTCGACGCCGGTCGGCCAGCCATTTGCGATCAGGCGCCCGGCCTTCTCTTCGAGCAGCGGCACGAGACGAGCGACCAGGGGCTCGTCGGCCGCGGCGAAATGGACCGTCGCGGTGAGTTGCCCTTCCAGCCCCGCGACGACCCGCGCCAGCGCCGCCTCGTCAGCGCAGCGGACAAGGACGGACGACGCGCCGAACACTTCCTGCGACACATGCTCATCGGTCAGGAAGTCATCGGCCAAGATCGAAAACAGCGCCGCCTGCCCCTGATGCGGGCCCTGCGCGTCCTTGCCGCGCGCGAGCGCGGCGACACGGGCATTGCCGATCAATTGCCCGACACCCTTTTCATAAGCGGCATGGATCGCCGGCGTCAGCATCGTCGCGGCAGACGCTTCGGTGACGGCCTGCGTGGCCGCGGCCACGAAACGGTCGAGCGCCGGTCCTTCCAATCCAAGAACGAGGCCGGGGTTGGTGCAGAATTGGCCCGCACCCATCGTAAGCGACGCCACATAGGCCGCACCGAGCGCCTCGGCCTTCTCCTCCAGCATCGCCGGCATCAGCAGGACGGGGTTGATCGCACTCATTTCCGCATAAACGGGAATCGGAACGGGACGCCGGGCAGCGATATTCATGAGGGCGAGCCCCCCCGCCCGCGAACCGGTAAAGCCAACCGCGCGAATCCGAGGGTCGGCCACAAGCGCCGCGCCAACATCGTTCGATACCGCATTCAGCAGCGAGAAAACGCCCTCGGGCAGGCCCGAGGCAGCCACCGCGCCAGCGATGGCGCCCGCCACCAGTTCCGACGTCCCGGGATGCGCCGGATGCCCCTTCACGACCACCGGACAGCCCGCCGCCAGCGCGGAGGCCGTGTCTCCCCCCGCCACCGAGAAGGCGAGCGGGAAATTCGACGCGCCGAACACTGCCACCGGGCCGAGCGGGACGTTACGCGAGCGCAGGTCGGATCTCGGCAAGGGCTGCCGGTCGGGTATCGCGGGATCGACGCGCAGCCCCAGCCAGCCCCCGTCGCGCACCTCTGCGGCGAACAGACGGAGTTGCCCCACCGTCCGGCCGCGTTCGCCGGCAAGCCGGGCGAGCGGCAGGCCGGTCTCAAGATGTGCACGCTCCAGCAGTTCATCGCCGAGCCGTTCGATATTGTCCGCGATCGCCTCGAGGAAAGCCGCGCGGTCGGAAAGCGGCCGCGTCGCATAGTCCCTCGACGCCGCCTCGGCGAGCACGCAGGCCCGACTCACATGCTCCGGATTCGCGGCGCCGAACGGGGGCTCCAGCGGATGGCCCGTTTCGGCCTCTATCCCGCGAAAATGCTCGCCAGCGGCGACGCGCCCCTGTCCGATGAAGAGTTCGCCGGTAAGTGTCACATTCGTCTCCCAGAGGTGTTTACGACCGCCGGGATAATAACTCAGACATTATAATGCAAGCCGCGACGCGCCCTTATCTGCGCATTCCTGCCACAATCGTAGCCGGTCCAATCCAGGGTCAGGGCGCGGACGCGGCCATCAGCGCGCCGCGCGTGTCGTGGAAAGCCATGTTGACCAGGTCGGTCATTGCGGCACGCGACGCCTCGGAATCGCCCGCCGCCACGGCATCGAACACCCGGCGATGGTCGGGAATGGGATCGCGCCGCAGGGGCGCGTGGCGCTGCTTGAACACCGTCGTCCAAGCGACCGCCGCGCCCACGCCGCTGGTGAGAGTAATCAGGAAAGGATTACCCGACGCCTCGAGTAGCGCGGCGTGAAAATCCTGGTCGGCCTGGCGACCTGCCTCGGTCGCCAGCGTATGTTCTTTCATGGCTTCCAGCGCCTTGTCCATCCGGGCAACATGATCGTCGGCTCGCCGTTTCGCGGCCAGCGCCGCCGCCTCCGGCTCGACGACGCGGCGCAATTCGAAGAGACTTTCCAAAAGGCTGTCGCTGGGTTCCAGTTCGAAAATCCATTGCAGCACATCGGGATCGAGCATGTGCCATTTAAAACGCGCACTGACCTTCGTCCCTGTCTTCGGCCGCGATTCCACCAAACCCTTCGCGGACAATATCCGGAGCGCCTCGCGATAGGCCGTGCGCGAGATCTTGAGCCGCTCGCTCGCCTCGATTTCGCCCAGCAGCAATTCGCCGGGCGAATAACGCCCCGATACGATCGCGATGCCAAGATCGCGGGCCACCGACCCGTGGATGCGCAGACGCTTGCCATCCGGGGCGGGATGAAAGCCTTTCGATGCAGTCAGATCGTCCATACTCATAGCTTAACGCCCTTCCATGCCGAGGCAAAGCCCCGCGCCGTCGTAACAAAAGGCTTGATACCATCCACCCGATCAATTTTGTATGAGAAATAACGAGCCGATTCGAAGCCCGGCCGACAGGAGCGACGCCTTCGGCGGCAAGCTATCGGCAATGGGTCGAGCGAATGGCTTGAGTAAGGGGGCGCGCGTGCACGGGACCATGTCGACAACGGAAGTCTTCCTTATCGCGCTGCTGATCATTTTCTCTGTCCCTTATCTCGTCTGGCGCCTGACCCGAATCGATTATTACGCGCCACTTGTCGTCATGCAGATCATCGGCGGAGTGGTACTGGGGCCCGGCGTGCTCGGCGCCGCCTTCCCCGACTATTATGCCTTCGTATTTCACCCCGAGGTCGTGGCGACGCTTAATGGCATCGCTTGGTGGGGGGTGATGATTTTCGTATGGATCGCGGGCCTTGAGCTCGACCTGAAAGATGCATGGCAACGCCGGATGGAAACGGGAGTGACCGCCGGGCTGGCGCTGATCGTCCCGCTGATCTTCGGGTGCATGGCGGCGCTCGCCTTGCTCGCGCTTGACGAAGGTTGGGCCGGGCCGCGCGGCACGCGTTGGCAGGTCGTATTGGGCATCGGCATGGCGTGCGCCGTGACGGCGCTTCCCATCCTGGTCCTGCTTATGGAAAAGTTCGGAATCTTGAGAGACGCACTGGGGCAGCGCATCCTGCGCTATGCCAGCCTCGACGATATCGCCATCTGGGGCGTCCTGGCCCTGATCCTGCTGGACTGGGATCGCATCGGCCGGCAGGCCATATTTGTCGCGACCTTCGCTGCGGTGGCCTGGCTGGTCCGCAAGGTGACCCCGCGCCTGCCCGAGCGCGACCGCTGGTTCGGCGCGCTAATCTGGCTGGCCGCATGCGGTTTCGCCGCGGACTGGTGCGGGCTGCATTTCATGGTCGGCGCCTTCCTCGCGGGTGCCGTACTCGAAGCGGAGTGGTTCCATCAGGAGCGGATGGATCTTTTTCGCGACCATATCCTGCTTGCGATCATGCCGGTCTTTTTCCTCAGCACCGGGTTGAAGACGCAGTGGGACGTGGGCGGTGCCGCGGTATTCGGGGCCGCCACGCTGCTCCTGCTGGCCTCGGTCGGCGGCAAATTGCTCGGCCTGTGGTTCGCGGGCCGGATACTGAAATGGCCGAAGGGCGAAGCAAGCCTCATCGGCTGGCTGTTACAGACGAAGGCGCTCATCATGATCATCTTTGCCAATATCCTGCTGGACCGGCAGATCATTTCGCCAGAAACCTTTACCGCCCTGCTCTTGATGGCAATCGCCAGCACCATGCTCACCATTCCGTTGGCAGCGCCTAAACTCCAACGATTGATCGCCGGGCAGACACGTACGTCCTGACCGTGCGTCGGATACGGAGGGCGCCGCAAGACGGGGCTCTAACGTTCGCCCTCGGCCGCTAGCGCAGAGGGCAGAACCGCACCGGCGATACGGTCGAAATTCTCTTGACAAGCGCAACCTACGCGCGGAATGGTAGCGGTATCATAACGTGCATTGAGAGAGGATTGCAGGTGAGCGACGCTTCCACAGCGGCAGATTTGCTGTGCGCCGACTGGCGGTCGGCAACATTTGTCGGACGAATTGCAACGCCGGAGGGTCCCTCGCCGATCCTGATCCGCGACGGCATGGTCTATGACGTGGCGGCAACGGCGCCGACCGTGTCCGCGCTTTTGGCTATGGATGACCCCACGGCAGCCGCCGGAGAATGCCTCGGCGCGCTTGACGGGCTGCTGTCCGACCTGCCCCTCCTGTCGCCGGTCGATTTGCAATGCGTCAAGGCCGCAGGGGTAACCTTTGCGGTGTCGGCGGTAGAGCGCGTGATCGAGGAACGCGCGCGCGGTGACGCCAACGCCGCAGCCAGCGTGCGCGCGAAACTGGAAGACCGGATCGGCGGCAGCATCCGCTCCGTCGTTCCGGGCACTGCAGAAGCCGCGACGCTCAAAGCGGCGCTCGCCGACGAGGGACTCTGGTCGCAATATCTGGAAGTGGCGATCGGCCCGGACGCCGAGATTTTCACCAAAGCCCCGGTGCTTTCGACCGTCGGCTGGGGCGCGGAAATCGGCGTGCGTTCGGATTCGTCGTGGAACAATCCCGAACCCGAAATCGTCCTGGTTGTCGACCCGCGCGGACGGATCATGGGCGCGACGCTGGGCAACGACGTGAACCTGCGCGACTTCGAGGGGCGCAGCGCCCTTTTGCTGGGCAAGGCAAAGGACAATAACGCGTCCTGCGCGCTCGGCCCCTTCATCCGCCTGTTCGACCAGGGCTTCGCGATGGACGATGTGCGCGAGGCGGTGGTCGAGCTGACCATCGCGGGCGGCGACGGTTATCACCTGGCCGGCCTGTCCTCGATGCGCGAGATCAGCCGCGATCCCGAGGAACTCGTCCGTCAGGCGCTCAGCGAGCATCAATATCCCGACGGCTTCGCGCTCATGCTCGGCACGCTTTTCGCGCCGACGCAGGATCGCGACGCACCTGGCCGCGGCTTTACCCACAAGGCGGGCGATGTCGTGCGAATTTCCTCGCGGCGCCTCGGCACCTTGGTCAATCGCGTCACGACGTCGAAGGCCGCGCCGCCGTGGACGGAGGGCATTACCGCGCTGATGGCAAACCTCGCCGGCCGCGGGCTGCTGCAACCGCAAACCGTGCGGGAATATAACTGACATGGGCGCGATCCGACGATTCCCCCTCCCCGTTTTTGCCGGAGACCATCATTGCTGAAGCTGAAGACCCCAACCACGGCACGCGCCGTATATCCCAGCCTGGAGGATAAGCATGTGCTCATCACCGGCGGCGGCGCGGGCATCGGAGAGGCGCTCGTCGAGGCCTTTGCCCGTCAGGGCGCGCGCGTCCTGTTCGTCGACATTGTGGACGACCCCTCGCGCGATCTTGTCGAACGGCTCAGCGCCGAAACGGCCCATGCTCCCCTTTACCGTCACTGCGACCTGCGCGACATCGACGCGGTCCGGCGCACGATCGCCGAGTTTGAGCAGCAGAGCGGCGGAATCGACATTCTGGTCAACAACGCCGCCAATGACGACCGCCACAGCATCGAAGACATCACACCCGAATATTGGGACGAGCGCATTGCCGTGAACCTGCGCCATCTGTTCTTCGCCGCGCAGGCGGTCCTTCCGGCAATGCGGCGGGCCGGCGGCGGCGCCATCATCAACCTTGGGTCGATCAGCTGGCATCTCGCGCTTGCCGACCTCGTCCTCTATCAGACGGCCAAGGCGGGGATCGAGGGGTTGACCCGTGCGCTGGCGCGCGACCTCGGTCCGGACAATATTCGCGTCAACACGATCGTTCCCGGTAACGTCCAGACCCCGCGCCAGATGCGATGGTACACGCCGGAGGGCGAGGATGAGATCGTCTCGGCCCAATGCCTCAAGGCCCGAATCCAGCCCGACGACGTCGCCGCGCTTGCCCTGTTCCTCGCCTCCGACGATGCACGTATGTGCACCGGCCATGAATATTTCGTCGACGCGGGCTGGCGGTGATGGCGGGACCGGCCGAACGCGCTTGCAAGGTGGGCGCCGAGCTTGGCGAAGGACCGTGCTGGTCCGCCCCCGAACAGCAACTCTGGTTCGTCGATATCAAGGGATTGAAGATTCATCGCTTCGACCCGGGGGCCGATAAGCTCGACAGCTGGGACGCGCCCGCGCAGCCCGGCTGGATATTCCCGACCGAATGCGGCCGGATGGTGGCGGGCCTGCAAAGCGGCCTTCACCTGTTCGATCCAGCAAGCGGCGGCTTTGACCTGCTCGCGACGCCCGAGCCGTCGGAACCCTGCAACCGCCTCAACGACGCCATCACCGACCGGTCGGGCGCCATCTGGTTCGGCAGCATGGACGATGGCGAAACGCGGGCGACGGGCCGTATCTATCGGTTCGCCAACGGCGAGGTCGTCGCCACCGCCATTCCGCCATGTGCGATTACGAATGGGCCCGCGCTGTCGCCCGACGGCGGCACGCTCTATCATGTCGATACGCTGGGCGGCTCGATCGACGCCTATACGCTCGATGAGAGCGGTCTGCCCGTTTCGAGCCGCCGCCTCGTCACCATCGACACGCGGCAGGGCTATCCCGACGGGCCGTCCGTCGACGCCGAAGGCTGCATCTGGATCGGCCTTTTCGGCGGCTGGAAAGCCCATCGTTATACGCCGACGGGCCAGTTGCTCGAAGAAGTGAGCTTCCCTGTGGCCAACATCACCAAGATCGCATTCGGGGGCGCGGATCTTTGCTCTGCCTATGCGACAACGGCGCACAAGGGCCTGTCGCCGGCCGAACGCGGGCAGCAACCCGATGCGGGCGATATTTTTACTTTTCGTGTCGACGTGCCGGGCCTTCCGGCACCGAAAGCGTCGCTGACCACCAGTTAGATCAGAATCGTTGCGCGACGTCCGGACAGAATGGCGCGCGCACAAGGGAGAGGGAATGACATGCGCGAAGACGCATCAGCACAAGTCAACATGGCCTTTATCGCCGCCATCGTTTCGGTGGCGACGATCGGCGGTTTCATGTTCGGATACGATAGCGGCGTCATCAACGGGACGCAGGACGGGCTCGAACATGCTTTCGATCTGAGCAAGCTCGGAACGGGGTTCAATGTCGGGGCCATTCTGGTCGGCTGCGCTTTCGGGGCGTTTGGCGCCGGCCGCCTCGCCGACCGGATCGGGCGGCGAAGCGTCATGATGATCGCGGCGATCCTGTTCCTGATCAGCGCCCTCGCTGCGGGCGCTGCGCCATCATCATCGATTTTCATCCTTGCCCGTCTGATCGGCGGGCTCGGCGTCGGCGCGGCGAGCGTCCTCTCCCCGGTCTATATCAGCGAGGTGACGCCGGCCTCGATCCGCGGACGCCTGTCCAGCATCCAGCAGATCATGATTATCACTGGCCTTACGGGTGCCTTTGTCGCCAACTATGCCTTGGCCGCATCGGCGGGAGGATCGCAGGCAGAATTCTGGCTGGGCTATCCCGCATGGCGCTGGATGTTCTGGATGCAGGGCATTCCGGCCGTGATCTATTTCATCGCGCTGCTCTTCATCCCCGAAAGCCCGCGCTACCTTGTTGCGCGCGGACAACAGGATCGCGCCCGCGCCGTCCTGACGCGCTTGTTCGGCGCCGCCGAAGCCGACCGCAAGATCAAGGAAATCGACGCGTCGCTGGCGGTCGATCATCACCGGCCGAAACTGTCCGATCTGATCGACCGGTCGACGGGCAAGGTTCGCAGGATCGTCTGGACGGGTATCGGCCTCGCCGTCTTCCAGCAACTCGTCGGCATCAACGTCGTCTTCTATTATGGCGCAGTGCTGTGGCAATCGGTCGGCTTCAGCGAGAATGACGCGCTGCAGATCAACATCGTTTCGGGCACGGTGTCGATCCTTGCCTGTATTGCAACCATCTTCCTCATCGACCGGATCGGCCGCAAGCCGCTTTTGCTCATCGGCTCGGCGGGCATGGCAGTGACCCTGTCGGTCGTTGCGCTGTGCTTTTCCAGCGGAACGCTCGAAAACGGCACGCTGCATCTTTCTGACAATGTCGGCATGATCGCGCTGATCGCCGCCAGTCTCTATGTCATCTTCTTCAATCTCAGCTGGGGGCCCGTCATGTGGGTGATGCTCGGCGAAATGTTCCCCAACCAGATCCGGGGATCGGGACTTGCCGTGGCGGGCTTCGCGCAGTGGATCGCCAATTTCGGGATCAGCGTCAGCTTTCCCGCGCTGGCAGCCTCGATCGGGCTCGTCGTAACCTACGGCTTCTATGCCGTATCGGCGCTGATCTCCTTCTTCTTCGTGCGGGCGATGGTCCACGAAACGCGGGGACTGGAACTCGAGGAGATGCAAGGCTGAGGAGCCGTCCGGCAGCCCTCCAGATCGCGGAAACCGACAACCAATCGCCGTCACAATCGGTGACCGCATCATCAAGGAAGATGAAAAATGATCCCGATCCTTCTCGCGGCGGCAGCGCCGCTGGCAGTCGCGTCACCCGATCAAAGCATCGTCATCAGCATCGCGGCCGACGGCAATACATATTCCGTGACCCGTAAGGGAGAAGATATCGTCCGCGACGCGCCATTGGGCCTGGTCATGGCGAATGCCCCGGAATTTTCCGGGCGGGAACAAACCGGTGCCCAAAAGCGATCGATCGACCGCACCATCCCCTTGACCGCCACGAAGGCGAACGAGGCCAGGGATCATTATAACGGCGCCGTCATCCACTTTCGCGAAAGGGGGACGAACGGGCGAACGATGGCGATAGAAGCGCGCGCCTATAACGATGGCGTTGCGTTCCGTTACGTGCTGCCGGGCGGCAAGCCGGTTGCCGTCGCGGGAGAGAAAACCGGATTTCGCATGACCGGCGACACACGCTGCGAGGTGACCGAATTCAGCAGTTCGCACGAATTGGCGTGGAATTCGGTGACGATCGCCACGCTCGACCGGGCCAAGCTTTACGACCTGCCCATGCTCTGCGCGACGTCCTCCGGGCGGACCAGTTTCGCCTTCGCCCAGGCAGGGATCGACGGCTATGCAAGCTCCGCGCTGAAGCCGGTCGACGGCGGTTTACAGGTTCAACTGTTGTCGCCCCGCGACAACCCCGGTCTGGCGGTCCAGTCCCCCGACGGCCTGCGCAGCGCCTGGCGCGTCATCATGGCCGGCGATCGCGCGGGCGACCTGATTGCTTCACCCCTCATCGGCAATCTGTCGCGGCAGGCCAGCGGTGATTTCTCCTGGGTGAAGCCGGGTAAAGCCGCATGGGACTGGTGGTCCGGCCCGTCGACTTCCGAAAAACCGAGCATGGAGCGTTATCGCCGCTTCATCGATTTTGCGGCGCAATCGGGCTTTCGCTATTTCATGGTCGACGCGGGCTGGGCGTATAATTCTGGCGAGTGCTGCGGTGTCGAACCGAACCCGGATACCGACATCACCCGCGCCGAACCCGGCATCGATATTCCCGCCCTCGTGCAATATGCGAAGGGCAAGGGTGTGGACCTGCTGCTCTGGACGCATTGGGCCCATCTCGATGCCCGCATGGACGAGGCGCTCGACCTTTACCGGCGCTGGGGCATCAAGGGCGTGAAGGTCGATTTCATGGAACGCGACGATCAGCAGATGATCGATTTCTATGTGCGCGCTGCGGAAGCGACGGCAAAACGGCACTTGCTGCTCAACATGCACGGTGCCTTCCCGCCTTCGGGTCTTCAACGCACCTATCCCAACTACATCACGCAGGAAGGTGTGTTGGGCGCCGAATGGAACAAGTTCGGCTGGGGCCGGGTAACCCCCACGCACAATGTGAAGCTGGCCTATACGCGGATGCTGCTGGGGCCGATGGACTATACGCCGGGCGGCTTCCGCAATGGCGCGAAGGCGGCCGGTCCGGGCGACGGCTCTATGCCGACCACTCGACATACGCGCGGTCAGGCGCTGGCCCAGTACGTGGTCTACGACAGCCCGTTGCAAATGGTGTCCGACAAGCCCGAAGCCTATGCGAACGCCAGCGGCTTCGATTTCATCAAGCAGGTGCCGACCGCGTGGGACGAAACCCGCTTCATCGAAGGCACGCCGCAAAGCCATGTCGTCCTTGCCCGTCGCGAGGGGCAGGACTGGTATATCGGCGCCATGACAAACGAAGCGGCGCGCCGGGTAGATATCCCGCTTTCGCTGCTCGGATCGGGACGCTTTGAAGCAACCATATGGCAGGACGGCGCCTCCCCAAACGACGTGGAACGCACGACGCGACAGGTCACAAGCCGGGATACGCTGTCCATCCAGATGAGCGCAGGCGGCGGTACCGCCATCCATATCAAACCCGCATCCTGACATAAATTCGGGGCAACGAGAAAGGCCGCCGCGCTCGGTAAGCACGACCGCCTTCATTTCGTCCCTTGCAATCATCTGCCGGGACGCGGCGACGCGGCAGCGCCGCTGATCATTCCCCCGCTATCCCGGCCGGCCGGTCGGGAAGCGGAGCGTTGGGGTCGTAGGTCCAGACGGCCTCGTCCCGCAGATCCCCCGAAGACAACTCCATCCGGTTGCTTCCCGGCGTCAGGGCCACATCGGTCCAGGTCGCGACATGGTCGATCACCGGCACTTCGGGATGGGTGCGTCCGTTCACCGTCAGGCGAACCGACGGCTGATTGCTGAAGGCCCGGACCGTCACCCGATCCTGCGTGCGGTACGTATGGCGGCGCTCGGTCAGGTGCAGCATCGGCCGATCGGACCAGTTGGCCTGATACCAATAATAGGCATCCTTCCGCACCGCGCGATCATAAGTCACAAGGCCCTTGTCGTTCATGCCATTATGATCCCCTTCGCTCCGCCCGTCGGAGGCGAGGTCGAAGCCGACCCAGATGAAGGAACCCCACAGATAGGGCAGGTCCCGGATCCCCCGCCAATTCTCTTCATGATAGGCCGTCTGATATTGTTCGGGATGCCAGGCACTCGTCGTCACCGGCGGTGCCGGGTTGCTCTCCTGCGCGCGGATGCCCGCGCCCGCGCCATATTCGCCCACCGCGAAGGCGCGCTCGGGAAAGCGCTCACGAAATTTCCGCGCCCATTCGCCCAGCGAACCCTTCTGATCGGGATACCAGCCGAAATAGCGGTTGAAGGCGCTTAGATCGGCAACCAACGCCTTGGGGTTGTCGTCATTCTGGCAGCAATGCGCGTAACTGGTCGGACGCGACGGATCGGCGGCGCGCGCCGTCGCCTGCGCGGTGCGTAGCACGCGTAGCACATCGTCGCTCACCTCATAGACCTCATTGCCGAGTCCCCAGACGACGACCGACGGATGGTGCGCATTTTGCGCGATCAATTCCCGCATCTGCCCGGCGACATTGCGCTCGAACGCCTCACCCGCGTCGATCGCGCCGTTGAGCGGGATTTCCGTCCACACCAGCAGGCCCAGACGGTCCGCTTCGTCATAGGCGTGCTGCGGATGCTGATAATGCACGAAGCGAACGCCCGTCGCGCCCATGTCGGCGATGATCCGCATATCCTCCGATATTTCCTCGTCGGAAACGGCGGTTCCCTTGCCGGGCCGCTGAGCATGGAAATAATTCACGCCATACATTCGATAGGGCTTGCCGTTCAGCAACAGCCCCTTGTCAGCCGTCACTTCGATCGAACGGATGCCGAGCGGAAGCTCGACGCGGTCGCGCACTCTCCCCTTCGCATCGGACAGCGTCGCGACCACCTTGTAGAGATAGGGATCGACGATGCCGTTCCACAGGCGCGGGTTCGACAGGGCCAGTTCGGCGGTTACTTCGCTTGTACGAGCGGACGGCAGGCTGGCCCGATCTTCGGCCCGGGCGACTTCCCGGCCCGCCGCATCCTGCAGGCTGATCCGATAGCGCACGCGCATATTGGCCTTCGTATCGTTCGAAAGCCGCAGACGCGCACGAATCTGCGCGGCGTCAGCCGTCGCCTTGGGCGTCGAGACATAGACGCCCGGGCCACCATTATCTTTCATGTCGAAATGCAGCGCGTCCGCCGATACCAGCCAGACGCGGCGGTACAGGCCCCCGAATACGGTGAAATCGCCGCCCAGCGGCGCTATGTCCGGCAGGCGGCTGTTATCGACGCGGACGGCGATGCTGTTGCTGCCCGCTTGCAGGGCGTCGGTGATATCGAAGCGGAAACGGGCATAGCCGCCTTCGTGCCGGCCGATGCTGCGTCCGTTGACCCAGAGATCGGTTGCCAGCGCGGCTCCGTCAAATTCCAGGAAGTAGCGGCGATCGGGCGCCTTCGCGGGCATCGTCACATGGGTTCGATACCAGGCAGGCCCGCGATAATAGTCCCCGCCATCATCGCCATCGCTGCCGTTGAACGTGTGCGGCAATGTGACGCGGGACCAGCTTTTATCGTCATAATCGGGCGATCCGGCGTCTGCCGCATCCGCGCGATGGAAGGTCCAGACGCCGTCGATCGGTGTCCTGCCGCGCTCCGCTGCCTGGGCCGGGCCTGCAGCCAAAAAGCCGAGAATGAACAGAAAGGTCCATAGCGGAGCCGTGAGCCGCCGGACCGTGAAATTGGCAATGCTGCTGAACATAGCGATTATTTATCTCCCGAGACCCTTCTGCGGGCTTTTTTGTCGCTCTCGATATGGCGCCGGCGAATGGAAGGATGCCGCTCCCAACACAGGCGTGACCGCAACCTCATTTTGTTATCGCTATCATCAGACAAATATAATGTCCATCAGTCCAAACGGTCGGACCGCCGGCCGATAACGCGGACCAGGGAGAGGGAAAGAGCAGATGGCTGACGCGGGTCGCGACCTGCCTACCAGAAAGCTTGCCATGCGCGGATTGGCGCTGCCGGTTCCGGCGGGGGGCGACCACCCGAAAATTGCCCCATCCATCGCAGCTATAACCAGACTTTTATCGACGCCGTGGATCCGGACCGGCTTTACTGGATTCAATATGTCACCCAGTCGGCGTTCCAGCACGGCCTGGTACCGATGTATCGGGACACGGGCGACTTTCTGGCCGAAACACCGGGGCGGTGAAAGACGCCGAAGCGATCGAACGGATAATGGCGGTTACGAAGTAAAGGACGGAGCGCGGCGGGGGCTACCACGGATTGGGCAATGTCCCCGCAATGCCTTCTATTGTAGCGGCGCGGTCGTCTCACGCGGGATCAGCGTGAAGTCCACGATTTCACACCGCTCGAGCGGCTCGTCGCCGTTGCGCGAAGCGATATCCGCCATCAGGATTTGCAGCGCCGCGCACGACATGTCCGAAATCGGCTGGCGGACGGTCGTCAACTCCGGCCATATGGTGGTTGCCAGGGCCGTATCGTCGAAACCGCAAACGGTGAGTTGGCGCGGAACATCGATGGCCCTGCGATGTGCCGCGGCGACGGTTGCGGCTGCCATATCATCGTTGCTTGCAAAGATCGCCGTGGGGCGTTCGGGTAGGTCGAGCAGACGCTCGGCGGCGGCGAGACCGGACCGATAGGTAAACAGGCCCGGTGCAATCAACGCGGGATCCACGTCGATCCCCGCTTCGGTCAGAGCCGCGACATAGCCTTCGCGTCGACGGCCGCTCGCGGCCTGATCCGGACTGCCCTCGATAAAGCCGATCCGCCTGTGGCCAAGCGATAGAATATAATCGGTCATGGCGCGTGCCGCATCGAAGTCGTCGATATTCACTGACGATATACCCTTGATCGGCAGACCCGAAGCGACGGCGACCGCCGGGATTTTCTCCCTGCGCACCAGATCGGCCAGTTCCGGCGAGTTACACAAGGGCGGCGGCAGGATCAGGCCGTCGATCCGGCTGTCGAGCAGATGTCGGGCGGCAGCGATCTCGCCCCCGGCATCGCATTTCTCTACGATCAACTGGACATCGTTCCGGCGCGCCTCGTCAAGACTTCCGACGAGAAATTCGCTCAGATAGGCAGCACTGGGGTTGCTGTAGAGCAAGCCGATCCGCACCCCCCCGCCAGCCGCCAGCCGCCGCGCAGCAATATTGGGAGAATAGTCGAGTTCAGCGATCGCTCGCTCTACGGATTCACGCGTCGCCGACCGGACATTCTTGCCGCCATTGATGACGCGCGATACCGTCATTGGGGAAACGCCAGCCTTTGCAGCGACTTCGCTGATCGTCACCTCGCCGCGACCGCGCCTCGACCCGCGCACCGATCCATTGCCATTCGTCATGCGCGATCTTCTATCGTTCGCAGCCGCTTTTGGCCAGCACCCTACCCCCGAAGAGCGATAAACGCGGATCGATCCAGATTTTTGGGGTTGATAGCGCTCCCATTTAATATGTATGAGTAATGGCAATTGAACAGAAGACGCTCAAGGGAGAGTGAGTGAAATGTTGTTGAATCGAGCGCAAACCGCTTTTTTGGGGACCTCTTTGTCCGCGGTGACTCTGGCACTTTTCGCGACTCCTACCGGCGCGCAGCCGTCGCAACCGGGCACTGCCCATCCGGAACTCTGGCCTGTGGCGAAAAGCCAGGGCCTGATCGACGCAAAAACCGAAGCGCGCATCACGACCCTGATGAAGCGCATGTCGCTCGAGGAAAAAGTTGGGCAGATGATCCAGGCCGACACGGCGTCGGTCAAACCGGAGGATCTGCTCAAATATCCGCTGGGGTCGATTCTGGCGGGCGGCAGTTCGCCGCCGCTGAATGCGCCCGACCGCTCGCCCGCCGGGCCGTGGATCGAAACCGTCCGCGCCTTCAACGCCATCGCGATGGAAAAGCGGCCAGGCCATGTGCCCATTCCGATCATGTTCGGGATTGACGCGGTGCACGGCAACAACAATGTCGTCGGCGCGACCCTGTTTCCGCATAACAGCGCTCTTGGCGCGACCCATGATCCCGGCCTGATCCGCCGGATCGGCGAAGCCACCGCACGGGAAACCGCCGCGGCCGGCATGGACTGGGCCTTTGCGCCGACACTTGCGGTGCCCCGGAACGATCGCTGGGGCCGGACCTATGAAGGCTATTCCGAGGACCCGGAACTCGTGCGTTCCTATTCCGCGCAGATGATCGAAGGGCTTCAGGGTGCGCCGGGCAAGGGCACGCTGCAGCACGGCTATGTGTCCGCGAGCGCGAAGCATTTTCTAGGCGACGGAGGCACCCTGAACGGCGTCGATCAGGGCAATGCCGACATCCCGGAAAACGAGTTGATCGCCCTTCATTCCGCCGGTTATCCGCCCGCCATCGAGGCCGGCACCCGCACCATCATGGCGAGCTTCAACAGCTGGCAAGGCGTCAAGATGCACGGCAACAAGAGCCTGCTGACCGGCGTGCTCAAGGAACGCATGGGCTTTGACGGCTTTATCATCGGAGACTGGAACGGTCATGCGCAAATCCCCGGCTGCACCTCCACCAACTGTCCGCAGTCCTTCAATGCGGGTCTCGACATGGCGATGGCGCCAGACAGCTGGAAGGGGCTGTTCGAAAACACGGTGAAGCAGGTCCGCGAGGGCGTGATCCCGATGGCGCGGGTGGACGATGCCGTGCGCCGCATATTGCGCGTGAAGTTCAAGGCCGGCCTGTTCGATCCTGCCCGCCCCTTTGAAGCCCGCACCGACGTCATCGGGTCGCCCGAACACCGGGCGCTAGCGCGCGAGGCAGTGCGCAAGTCGCTGGTCCTGCTGAAGAACAACGGCGTGTTGCCGGTGAAAGGTTCGGCGCGCATTCTGGTCGCGGGCGATGCGGCGGACAATATTTCGCAGCAGTCGGGCGGCTGGACCCTGTCCTGGCAGGGCGACCGCAATACGAACGCCGACTTCCCCAACGCCCAGTCGATCTATGCGGGCATTGCCGAGACGATGAAGGCTGGCGGCGGCAGCGCGACGCTGAGCGTTGACGGCAGCTTCACGGAAAAGCCCGACCTCGCCATCGTCGTATTCGGCGAACAGCCCTATGCAGAGGGCTTGGGGGACCTTCACACGCTTGAGTTCGAGGCGGGCGACAAGAAATCGCTGACGCTGCTGAAGAAACTGAAATCGGCAGGCATTCCGGTGGTGTCCGTGTTCCTGTCGGGCCGCCCGATGTGGGTCAATCCCGAACTCAACCAGTCGGACGCATTCGTCGCGGCCTGGCTTCCCGGGAGCGAGGGCGGCGGCATTGCCGACGTGCTGATTGGCGATGCGCAGGGCAAGCCTCGCAACGACTTCACCGGCCGCCTTTCCTTCAGTTGGCCCAAAACAGCGGCGCAATTCACGCTGAACAAGGGCGGTCCCGGTTACGATCCGCTGTTCGCGCTCGATTACGGGCTGAGCTATGCCAACCCCGGCGCCCTCGGACGGCTGAGCGAAGTGGCCGGCATCGATGCCACGCCCGCCAACAAGAGCCGCTATTTCGCAGACGGACGGGTGCACACCCCCTTCTCGCTGACCCTCGGCACCGGCGTTACCCAGCGTCCGGTCGATTCGCCAAGCAGGCAGGAAGGTGCGATGCAGCTTGGGTGGAAGGCGGGGGCGACCGCCAAGGCGAGCATCGCGGACGAGGCCGTCGATCTGCGCTTCGAATCCAGCGCCGAAATGATGCTGCAGATGACCTATCGCGTCGATGCGCCAGCCACCGGCCGGGTAGGCCTGACGATGGGGAGCGGCACAGTCGACGTCACCGACATCTTCAAGGGCGGTGAAGGCTGGCGAACGGTGCGTATTCCGCTGAAATGCTTTGCCGAAAGCGGCGCGGATATGGCGCATCTGCGTCCGGTGTGGGCGCTGTCCGCAACGGGGCCGTTGACGGTCTCCTTCTCGGAGATCGGCCTCGCGACGCAGGCGCCGGGTGGCCTCTGTCCGGCAAAGCTGTAAAATCAGCAAGGGAGGTTTCCTGTGCACCGACTGACCCGCTGGCTGCTGCCGTTTGCCGCCCTGTCCATGGCGGCTGCTCCCGCAGCGGCCCAAGGCAATGCGCTTCCCCGCCTTGAGAGCCGCAACGGCCAACATGCCCTGATCGTCGATGGCAAACCCTTTCTGATGCTGGGGGCGCAGGTCAACAACAGCGCCAACTATCCGGCCATACTGCCAGAGGTCTGGCCGGCGATCGAAAAGATGCACGCCAACACGGTCGAAGTGCCTGTCGGCTGGGAACAGGTCGAGCCGGAAGAGGGAAAGTTCGACTTCTCCTTTCTCGACGCGCTGCTGCCCCAGGCGCGCGAACATGATGTACGCTTGGTGCTGCTGTGGTTCGGTACCTGGAAGAACACGGCGCCCGGCTACACGCCCGCATGGGTAAAGCTCGACCAGAAGCGCTTTCCGCGCATGATCAATGCCAAGGGTGAAGTGCATTATGCGCTTTCGCCGCACCATCGCGCGACGCTGGAGGCGGACAAGCGCGCCTTCGTCAAGCTGATGGAGTATCTCAGGAAAAACGATCCCCAGAATACCGTGATCATGGTTCAACCGCAGAATGAGCCGGGCAGCTACGGAAGCGTCCGCGACTTCTCGCCCGTCGCGCAAAAGCTGTTCGATGGTCAGGTTCCCGCGCGCCTGCTGAGGCAGATGAAGAAGAAGCCTGGCACATGGCGCCAGGTGTTCGGGTCCGACGCCGACGAATATTTCCACGCTTGGTCGATCGCCAGCTACACCAGCGAAATCGCGGCCGCCGGCAAGGCGGTAAAACCCCTCCCCATGTATATGAACGCCGCGCTCGCCGCCGCCTTCGGCCGCCAGCCGGCGACCACCTATGCCAGCGGCGGCCCCGTGCACCATGTGATCGACGTCTACAAGGCGGCCGCCCCGGCGATCGATATCGTCGCGCCGGACATCTACGCGCGCGATCACGCGGCCTATATGGCCTATCTCGACTATTACGACCGGCCCGACAACGCGCTTTTCGTGCCCGAAACCGGGAATGACAAGGACTTCGCCCGATATTTCTTCCCCGCCGTCGGCAAGGGGGCGATCGGCTGGGCGCCGTTCGGCATGGATTATACCGGCTATCAGAACTTCCCGCTCGGCGCGAAGACGCTCGATGACGAGACGATGGAACCCTTCGCGCGCAATTACCGCCTGTTCGCGCCCATGCAGCGCGAATGGGCAGGCTGGGCGGCACAGGGCAAGACCTGGGGCGTCGCCGAGCCGACCGACCCGAAGGCCGAGCACACCCAGCGCATCGACATGGGCAAGTATAATATGACCGTTACCTTCGGTCAGTGGCAGTTCGGGACCGACAAGCCCACCGGCAACCCGGAGCCGTCGGGCGGCGTGGCGGTCGCTCAGTTAGGCGAAAACGAGTTCCTCGTCACCGGTTTCCATTCCCGCGTCTATTTCGGCCTCAGCAAGCCCGCGCCGTTTGAATCGATGATGATGCTGCGGGTGGAGGAAGGCTATTTCGACAAGGGGAAATGGGTCTTCCGCCGCGTGTGGAACGGTGATTCCATCGATTATGGCCTGAATTTCACCGACCGCGAGCAGATCCTGCGGGTCACGCTCGCGACCTACAAGGGCACGCCGCCCATCCCCGTCGGGAACCCCAATTGAATAACCGGAGCAAGATCATGAAGACTTTTTCCCGCCTTGCCTTTTGTGCGCTGCTGGCAACCTCCAGCACCGCCGCGCTTGCAGGCAGTTTCCAGAAGGTCGACAACGGGATCATCGTCTCGCCCGATGAAGGTCCGGCGAAACGCGTCCGCATCCTCGCCTTTGGCGACGAAGCCTTCCGCGTCACCGCCATTCCGGGCGAAAATTTCGAGGCCGTGCCGGACAGCCTCATGGTCACGGCAGTACCGGACGGCAACCCGGTCATCAGCGAGAGCAAGGGCATGGTCACGCTGAAGCTGCCTGCCGTAACGGCGCGGGTCAATCTGACCAGCGGCCAAGTCAGCTTTCTGGACGCCAGCGGCAAGGCCATTCTCAGCGAATCGTCCCGCGCCGCGTTCGAACCGAAGACGGTCGAAGGACATAACTTTCTCGGCGTTCGCCAACAGTTCAACCGTAATACCGACGAGGGCTTCTACGGTCTCGGCCAGCATCAGAATGGGCAGATGAACTATAATGGCGAGGACGTAGAACTCGCCCAGCATAATATGGACATTGGCGTCCCATTCGTCGTTTCAACGCGCAATTACGGGCTGCTCTGGGACAATAATTCGATCACCCGCTTCGGCAACCCCAAGCCCTATGCCTTTGCAGGCGGCGATGGCGATGGCCTGAAGATCACCGGGACCGATGGCAAGCCGGGCTGGACCGCGCAATATTATCTGGGCGACAGGCTTGCCGTCACGCAGAACGAACAGGTCATCAACTACCAATATATCCGCGACAATATGCGCTGGCCGGAGGAAGCCAAGGCACAGACCGTCGCCTCGACCGCCGGGCAGAACACCGCCGGCAACGCCGTCCAGACGCAGCGCGTGATCTGGACTGGCAAGGTGACGCCAGGCACGAGCGGTCTCCACCGGTTCCGGCTCTATTCGTCGAGCTATGCCAAGGTGTTCGTCGACGGGAAAGAGGTACTGGAGCGCTGGCGCCAGAACTGGAACCCTTGGTATCATAACTTCGACGTGCCGATGAAGGCCGGCAAGGCCGCCGACATTCGCATCGAATGGGAACCCAACGCGGGCTATATCGCGCTCGTCCACAATGATCCCATCCCCGACGCGGACCGCCATTCGCTCGCCTTTGCGTCCGATCTGGGCCACGCCGTCGATTATTATGTGACGGCCGGCAAGGATATGGACGGCGCGATCGCCGGTTATCGCAAGCTGACCGGCAAGTCGGCGATGCTGCCGCAATGGGCCTATGGCTTCTGGCAGAGCCGCCAGCGCTACGACACGCAGGACGAACTTCTCGGCGTCGTGCGCGAGTATCGCCGCCGTAACCTGCCGCTCGACAATATCGTGCTCGACTGGCGTTATTGGGAAGACGACAAGTGGGGATGCCACTGTTTCGATGCCAAGCGTTTTCCCGATCCCAAGGGCATGGTGGACGAAGTCCATGCCCTCAACGCGCGGATCATGGTCTCGGTCTGGCCAAAATTCTATCCGGCCACGGACAATTACAAGGAACTCGACAAGATCGGCGGCATCTATCGCCGCATGGTCGAACAGCGCCCCGATGAGCCGACCGATCCGAAATATATTGCGAAGATGTACCGCGACTGGGTGGGTCCGGGCTATGCCAACGCCTTTTACGACCCTTATAATCCCAAGGCGCAGGACATTTATTGGCGGCAGATCCGCGAAAATCTGGGCGATCTGGGCTTCGATGCCTGGTGGCTCGACGCGGACGAGCCCGATGCCCACTCGAATCTTTCGGTCGAGGAGCGCGCCTATCGCATGGGTCCGACGGCGAAAGGCCCCGGCGCAGCCTTCTTCAACAGCTATCCGCTCGTGCATAGCGAAGGCGTCTATCAGCGCCAGTTGATGTCGAAGCCCGACGTGCGCCCGTTCATCCTTTCGCGCTCCGGCTTCGGCGGCATCCAGCGCGCGGGAACGGCGCTGTGGTCCGGCGACGTCGTATCCCGCTGGGACGACCTCAAGGACCAGGTCTCGGCGGGCGTCAACCTTTCCATGTCGGGCATACCCAACTGGACACACGATATCGGCGGCTTCGCGCTCGAAGATCGCTATACCAGGCAGGATCCCGCGCATATCGATGAGTGGCGCGAGCTCAACCTGCGCTGGTTCCAGTTCGGCGCCTTCTCGCCGTTGTTCCGCAGCCATGGCGAAACCCCCAAGCGCGAAATCTACGAGATCGCGCCCGAAGGGTCGCCCATGTATTCCTCAATGGAATGGTATCTGAAGCTACGCTACCGGCTGATGCCCTATATCTACACGCTGGCGGGCGATACGTGGCAGAAGGACGGCACGATGATGCGCGGCCTGGTCATGGACTTCCCGACCGATCTCAAGGCGCGGAACATCAACGATCAGTATATGTTCGGCAGCGCCTTCCTGGTGGCGCCCGTCACCGAGTTCAAGGCCCGCAGCCGCAAGGTATATCTGCCCGCCGGCGCCGGCTGGTATGATTTCAGCAGCGGCGCCTATTACAAGGGCGGGCAGGAGATCGTCGCTGATGCGCCCTATGAACGCATGCCTCTGTTCGTGCGCTCCGGTGCGATCGTACCGACGGGACCGGAGATCGAGTACACGCGCGAGGAACCCGATGGCCCCATCGTGCTGCACGTGTTTACCGGCGCTGACGGCAGTTTCTCGCTCTATGAGGATGACGGCACCAGCGAGGGCTATAAGCGCGGCGAATTTACCCGAATTCCCATCCGGTGGAACCAAGCCAAGGGCGAGCTGACCATCGGCAAGCGCGAAGGCGGCCACGCCGGCATGATCTTCAAACGCGGCATTTCCGTCCGCTTCTATGACAGCGCTACCGCGCGGCCGATCGACTTCGCGGAGAATGGGAAAACCTCGATCGTCTACGACGGAACCGCCGTCACGGTGCGCAAGCCCTGAGACGGGCAAACGGCGGGATGTCGCGCCGGCGACGTCCCGCCAGCCTCCTGCAACTCATATGCAGTGAAAGAGCCGGGTGCGAGGCTGTCGCGCCCGGCTCCTTCATTTTCATTTGATCCTGAAGACCTGAATTCAGGCCTGGCCGACCAGCCCCTCCCCACGCAGCCGGACAACCGGAACCATCTGGCCCGGCTTGGCGGGGGGCAGCGTCAGTACCAGCGCATCGTCCAGCTGTTTCCAGGAAAGTTTGCCGCCGCCGACAATTTCGGCCTTCACGATCTTCGCGCCGGAGAGCGCACGGAGCCCCAGCGACGCGATACGCAGCGTGCTCTTGGGCCATAGCATCAGAACCGCATACAGCGCCCCCTTGTTGACGGTATAGCGCACATCCTGCTCGGTAAAATCGCTGGCCTTGTCCTCCTCCATCTTGCCCCCGGGCAGGTCGGTCGGCCCTTCGCCGAATATCCGCCATGGGCGGCTGCCGAAAATGGCGGCATCCCCGTTGACCCGCAACCAGGCCGCGATGCCGTCGAGGATCTTTTCCTCCTCGCTGTCGAGCGTGCCGTCGCCCCGGAGCGGGACAGAAAGAAGGAGATTGCCGTTCTTCGACACAATGTCGCACAGGCGCTGAACGACCTTCTGCGCCGGGACATAATATTTATGGTCATAGCGCCCCCGATTATAATGCCAGTCGCCGATACAGGTGCAGGTTTGCCACGGTTGTGCGCGCATCACGGGCGAGAAGCCGCGCTCCACGTCGTTCATCAGCCCACGCTGCATATAATCGGTCAGAAGTTTCGACGTCAGCACGACATTGGGGCTGCCGTGCCATTCGACGGCGCGATTGTAATAATGGGAGATGGCCTCCAGTCCCACGGTTCCGAACGGTATCTGGGTGTCGTCGAAATAGACCATGTCCGGCCGATATTTATCGACCAGGTCATTCTGGCGGAGGAGCCACTTCTGGATGAACGCCGGGTTCCGTGAAGCGGCATGTTCCAGCCAGCGCCCGTCATGCACCTGGTGCCACGCCTCCATGGACGCGTTGCTGGCGATCCCGTCGGGCGCCACGAAGCTGGGGCCGGTGTAGAGCTCCTGCGGGTCGAGCCCGTCCCACCATTTGCCGTGGCCCTGCTCGCGGCGCAGCTTGAATGCGTCATAGCGCTGCCCCGACCTGGCACCTTCGGGATCATAGCCATAGGCCGTCTGGTACCAGTGCCAAGCATGGCTGACGTGGTTGCTGACGCCAAAGGGCAGCCCTTCGGCCCGGGTCGCCTTTTCCCAACCCGCCACGATGTCGCGCTTCGGGCCAACCCGGGTCGAATTCCACGCGTGATATTTGCTATCGTACAGGTCGAAATTGTCGTGATGGCCGGCCATCGCCATGAAGTATTTTGCGCCGACCTGCTTGTAGCGGCGCAGCAGCGCGGCGGGGTCCCACGCCTCGGCCTTCCACTTGCCGATGATCTCCATAAAGCCGGTATCGGCGGGATGCCCGTAATTGGCGAGATGATGCTTGTAGGCGTCGCTTCCGGGCACATACATCAAGCGCCCATACCAGTCGCCCGCCTCGGGCTGGCATTGCGGTCCCCAGTGCGCCCAGATGCCGAACTTGGCGTCGCGAAACCATTCCGGGGTTTCCCAGCCCGCGACAATGGAGGACCAGTTTGGTTTGAACACCGAGGCGTTCGCGGACGCCGCGCCGCGCATCGCCAGAGCGCCCGCCATCATACCACGGCGACCAATCTTCAACATTTAATCCTCTCCTTCGAATTTCCGCTTGCGTGCGGATGAGCGTTTTTGGTAACGCTACCATACAAGATTAAGAAGAGGAAGAGGATTGGGACGCGTGCAGGCCGCGATCGAATGGCCAGGCCGCGCTCCCATATGGAAAGGCGCAACATGAAGATCATTCCGGCACTTGTTCTGGCGGCGCTGCCGGCTGCCGCCAATGCGGCACCGCTTGTTCTGGACCCGGCCTATACCTCCCACGCAGTGTTTCAGCGCGGCCGCGAGATTCCGATCAGCGGCGCTGCGGAGCCAGGTAGTGTCGTCAACGTCACTTTCGACGGCGAATCGCACAGCGCCAAAGCCGGCAACGACGGGCGCTGGCAGGTGAATCTGCCCAGCCGCGCAGCGGGCGGCCCCTATGTCCTTACGATCAGCAGCGGCGGCGAGGAGAAGCGGCTCGACGATATCATGGTGGGCGATGTCTGGCTCTGTTCGGGCCAGTCGAACATGGAATTCACGCTGCGCTATGCCACTAACGCCGCCTTTGAGGTGCCTTACTCCACCCACCCGATGCTGCGGCTTCTGAACGTGCCGCGCCAGTCGACCCCGGCGCCCCAGCAGCGTTTTTCGGCCGAGACCGAATGGCAGCGTTCCGGACCGGAAAGCGCGGTAGACTTCTCGGCCGCCTGCTACATCATGGGCCGCGAGCTTCAGGCGAAGCAGAAGATACCGATCGGTCTGATCGCGGCAAGCTGGGGCGGGTCGCCGATCGAAGAATGGATCAGCCGCGACGCGTTGCAGACGCTGCCGCGCTATCGGACCGACCTTGCGCTGATGGACCAATATGCCCGCGATCCAGGTAACGCCGCGAACAGCTGGGCAAAGCTGTTGCAGCAGTGGCTGGGCGGCGACGCCACTGCGTCCGCCAAGGCGGTCTGGCGCGCGGTCCCGAACAAGCAGATGTGGGAACAATGGGGGGACGGCGCGCTCGCGACCTTCGACGGAGTCGGTTATTACCGCGCCCGTGTGAAGCTGACTACGACACAGGCCGGAAAGCCCGCGCGCATCGCGATCGGAGCGGTCGACGACATCGATGTCACGCGGATCAACGGCAAGATCGTGGGTGCCGACCAGGGCTGGCAAAAAAAGCGGGATTATGAGGTGCCCGCAGGCGTGCTGAAGGCCGGTGACAATTTCATCGACGTGACGGTCGTCGACACGGGCGGTGGCGGTGGCCTGGTGGGTGAAGCTGCGCGTACGCTCACCCTCGGCGACGGCACGATTCTGCCGCTTTCCGACTGGACCTTCGCCAAAGGGCGGCCGCTCGAAAACGGTGAGATGCCGCCCAGCGTGCCGTGGGCCGGCGGCGCTGGCCGCACAACGCTCTACAACGGCATGATCGCGCCGCTGCACGGCTATCCCCTGACGGGCTTCGCCTGGTATCAGGGCGAGGCCAATGCGGGCGACGCCAAGGGATATGCCGAATTGATGCCCTTGCTGATCGCCGATTGGCGCAAGCGATTTGGCGCCGCCCCGTTCCTGATGGTGCAGCTTGCCAATTTCGGGCCGCTTGCCTCTACCCCGTCGGACGCTTCCTGGGGGCAATTGCGCGATGTCCAACGCCGTGTCGCCGATGCCGATCCGCAGGTCGGCATGGCAAGCGCCGTCGACATCGGGCAGGTCACCGATATCCATCCGACCAACAAGCAGGACGTCGGCAAGCGCCTTGCCCTTGCGGCCCGGCACATCGCCCTCGGCGAGGACGTCGAAGACCGCGGACCGGCCCCGGTTTCCATTGGACGCACGGCAAAAGGTATCGCGATTCGCTTCACCCATGGCCCGCTCAAGCTGGTGGGCGGCGCGTCGGCAATCGGATTTGAGCTGTGCGATGCTGCGGCAAACTGCCGATTTGTGGACGGCGAGCTGGAGGGCGAAACCATTCTGTTGCCGGCGGATTCCAGCGCTCGCGAGGTCCGCTATCTCTGGCAGGCTAGCCCGATCGTGAATCTTTACAACGAGGCCGAACTGCCGGCGACCGGCTTTTCAATGCCGATTGAGTGAACGGAGCAACAGCCATCCAGAGCTTCCGGCGTCATTGACCTGCTGATGAACGCAGGGGCGAAGTCTTGCCCGCCCCGATGACGCCGAACTCCTTCCCGGTATTTCGAGAAATCAAACCCAATGGCAGCAATTCGACTGCCCGCCGAAAACGATACGGAACGAGCCGAACGATCAAATAATATAAGGGGAGAGCATGTGATGAATATTCGACGTACCGGCCGCTGGTCAGCCACGGCTTTGCTGGGCTGTTGTCTCTTATTCTCCGGCACACTCTTTACGCCCTCCCCTTCCGCGGCGCAGCAGGCGGCGCCTTATGTGTGGCAGACGGTGCCCTTTGGCGGCGGCGGTTATGTCGATGGTTTCGTCTATCACCCGCGCGAGAAGGGTCTTCTCTATACGCGAACCGACATCGGCGGGCTTTATCGTTATGATTATTCGGCGAAGCGCTGGATCCCCCTCACCGATCATCTGGACCGACAGGATGGCGACCTTATGGGCGTCCTCAGCATCGCGCTCGATCCCGCCAATCCCGATAAAGTCTATGCGGCGACCGGCCTCTATCTCGGCCAATGGTCGCGCAAGGGCGCGATCCTCCGGTCCAATGACCGGGGTCAAAGCTGGCAAAAGGTCGATCTTCCCATTCATGTGGGCGGCAATTCCGACGGGCGCGGCAGCGGCGAACGCCTCATCGTCGATCCGCACAATTCCGACATAGTCTATTATGGCTCCAACGAGGACGGCCTGTGGAAGAGCGCGGACGGCGGGCAGAGTTTCGCGCGCACATCCGCCTCCACCCGCACCTTCAGCCTCGTCGCAGCCGATCCTTCGAAAAGCGGCACGCTGTGGGCCGGTACAGCCGATGGCGAAGGCGCCCTCTTGCTGAGCACGGACGGCGGCCAATCCTTCGCGCCGGTTCAGGGGCCCCCCGCAATGGTGCCCCAGCGCCTGGCCTTCGCTCCCGACGGGTCGCTCTATGTCGCTTTCGCCAAGGGCGAAGGAAAAGTCGTCGTCAACCCCAGCCATGCCAGGACCGGCGCCGTTTGGAAGCGGGACGGCAACTCCGGCAAATGGCGCGACGTCACGCCGAAAGGCCCCTTCCCCAACGTCGGCGGCGGCTACTCTGGCATCGATGTCTCGCGCGACGGAACCGTCGCCGTGTCGACGCTGAACCGCTGGCATCCGGGCGATGAAGTCTACATGTCCCGCGATGGCGGCGAGAGCTGGACCGGCTTGCAGGAAAAGTCGCGCCATCTGTCGACAGCCTATCCCTGGCTGGTCGATTACCTCAAGGGTGAGGACAAGATGGGGCACTGGATTTCGGACCTGAAGTTCAACCCGTTCAATCCCGACGAGATGGTCTACGGCACCGGTTACGGCGTATGGATGAGCCGTAATCTTGCGTCGGTGCAGGCCGATCAGAAGGTTGAATTCGACTTTGCGGTCAACAACCTCGAGGAGACGGCAACCTTGCAGCTGGTGTCGCCGACCCGCGGCGCCAGGGTTATGGCGGCAATGGGCGATATCGGTGGCGCCACCTGGGACGATCTGACCCGCACACCGCGTATAGGCCTCCTCACCCCGAACAACGAGAATAATTTCAGCATCGACTATGCCGGCCTCAAGCCCGGAATGGTCGTGCGCACTACCGCGAATTCACCGACCAACGGCTTCACGTCGCAGGACGGAGGCGAGAACTGGGAACCCTTCGTATCGACGCCTTACAGGCGGCCTGCGCAGGGCGAAGGCTGGCGCAGCGCAGGCACGATCGCGATCTCTGCTGCAGGATCCTCGCTCGTTTGGGCTCCCGAAAAGGACGGTGCCTATTATTCGAAGGATGGCGGCACGAGCTGGCAGCGTTCCGCCGGATGGCCGACCGACCAGTCGCTGCGGCCCATCGCCGACAAAGTCGCCGACGGCATCTTCTATGTCTTCGACCGGTCCACTTCGCGCATCCTGGCGAGCGGCGACGGCGGCGCGCAGTTCAATGTCCTCGTCGAAGGGCTTCCCACGTTCGAACCATGGCAAAATGTCCAGCTCGCCGTCGTGCCGACCCGCGTCCGCGACCTGTGGCTGGCGACCTCGACCGGCCTGTTCCATTCACCCGACAGCAAGTCGAAGATGGTCCAGATACGCAATGTGGACGAGCCTTGGCTCATTTCGTTCGGGGCCCCGACGGTCAAAGGCAACTATCCCGCCATTTTCCTGTGGGGCAAGGTCAAGGGGGTCGAGGGATTGTGGCGGTCGGACGACAAGGCCGCAAGCTGGGTGCGGATCAACGACGATGCCCATCGTTACGGCGAACTGCGCGCGATCGCAGGCGACTGGATCGAGCCCGGCACGCTCTATATCGCACCGCACGGCCGCGGCGTGATTGCGGGGCGGCCGGCCGCGCCGGGATCCTGACCCGGCATTTGGTCCACGACCGCCGGGGGCAAGGGCTTCGCCCGGATATGCCCCGACACTATCGCCGCTGGTCGAGTCGCGCAGGTGCCGAGACGGCCGCCACAGTAGTCGACAGACCAAACCCCGCGATATGCCCGCCAAAACCGGGGATTGTTCAGTCGTTTAGGGACCATTGTTACCGCTATCAGATTTCATCTTGACTAGTCAGACAAATAGCAGGATGACAAGTTTGTTCCGCATCAAGACGGAACTGCAAATTAACATTCTGGGAGAGGCGGACGGCATGTTTGCAAAGAAATTTTCCGTGGGAGTCAGCGGCGTTGCGCTCGCGGTGTGTGGCGCAGGACTGGCGGTGCCCGCTTATGCGCAAGACGCCGATCCCGCCGCCACGCCCGAAGCAGAAAGCATCGACGACGCTATCATCGTTACGGCGCGGCGGCAGGCGCTGAAAGACGCGATCAGCATCAAGAGAGACTCCGATACGATCGTCGATTCGGTGACTGCGGACGAGGCTGGCAGGCTTCCCGACAATTCGATTACCGAAGTTCTTCAGCGCGTGTCGGGTGTTTCGATCTCGCGCTTCACTGGTGGAAACGGCGGCAGTACCGCATTCCAGATCGAGGGTACGGGGATCACCGTGCGCGGCCTTCCCTTCAATTCGAGCATGCTCAACGGGCGGCAGTTGTTTAGCGCCAACGGCGCAAGTTCATTCGGCTGGAACGAAATCACGCCAGAGTTGATGGCCGGGGTCGATGTTTACAAGGCGTCGCGTGCCGACATGATCGAGGGCGGCGCGTCCATGGTCAATCTTCGCACCCATGTACCGTTCAATTTCAACGATACCCAGTTCAACGTCAGTCTTGGCAACAGTTATGGCGATCAGGCGAAGAAGAGTTCGCCCCGCGTTTCCGCCCTGTTCTCCAAGCGTTTCGATACCGGCATTGGCGAAATTGGCGTGTTGTGGGATGTGGCCTATAGCAGTCTGCACCAACAGAGCAGCAATATGCAGGTTGGCGCCATGTTTGGCGAATATGTGCCGACGTCCACGCGTGACGATGGTCTTGCCCTTGTTCCCAGCTCGTTCAGGTGGGGCACCAGCAAGAGCAAGCGCGATCGGTACGGTGCCTATCAGGCCATCCAGTGGAAGCCGGCTTCGAACCTTACGCTGACCAACACCCTATTCTTCTCGCAATATGTCGAGGATAGAGAGTCGAACACCGGTGCTTTGGGCACGAACCCATCCGCGGCAGCCGCGGTCATGCCCGCTGTCGGCAGTCCGGTTGAATATGACGCCAATGGCGCCTTCCGGAAGGGAACGCTCGCGGTCGGATCTACCGGCAAGGCAGTGGATTTTACGAACACCACCAAGAATGTCAGCTGGTTACGCCCCTGGTATCAGCTTGATTGCGGTGCCAGCTATGGCGCTCCCGCCTCGACAATTCAGTGGGACTGGTCGGCGGACGGCAATATAGATCCATCGAATCCTCCTGTCGGTTGGAATGGTCGCCGGCTGGCGCAGTGCGGCCCTGCGGCCACGTTAAACCCCACCGGCTCGGCGGGGGTATCGCACAGTAAGAATTCCACGCTGGATATTTCGCAGAGCTTCGTCTGGACCCCGGGTGACCGGGTGGCGGTGCGTGGCGCCGCGCAATATGTATCTTCCCGCATGAGCGGGCAAGATATGTATGTCGGCCTCAATCAGTCCAGTCCGCAGGTCAATTCGATGCATGTCGACCTGACCGGGCCGCTGCCCGTCTTGTCCGGCTTGTCCAATGCCGGCATGCTCGATCCGAGTAAGGCGTATCTCGCCAATTTTGCCTATCACGCACCCCGGAACCGCGGGAAGATGCTGGCAGGCAATATCGACCTCGAATATAGGGTCAGCGATGAGGGATTCCTGCGCAAGATCGCCGTTGGTGCCCGTGCCGCAAGGCGCACCGAGAACGATAATTTTGTGGGGACCTATTTCGCTCCGCTTGGTCAGCCGTGGGCGGCGAATAAGTGGGGAAATAGCCCGAATGACCCGAATTATGGGCCAGGCAATATTCAATATCTCACCAACCCGAATGTGCCGGCATCGGACTATCAAGTTGCCCAAATGCGGAATTTCTTTGGAGGCAAAGCGTCCGTTCCGGGGCAGCTTCTCGTGCCCAGCTCGTCGCTTATGCATAGCTATGACTGGTACCGTTTGCTTACGACATATAATGGTCAATTGCGCCAAACCGCAGCTGGCAGCAATGTGCCCATCAGGGACAGCAACGGGGTCATCATTGATGGAACGCGGGACCAGTATTGGACGGCAAATATCGATCAGGGCCTGAACAAGACAGAGAGCCGCATCAAGAATATAGCTGCTTATGTCCAGGCCAGCTTCGCGCACGACCGTGTCGGAATCCTTCCAGCCTTTTCGGGCAATATCGGCGTCCGTATATTCCGCGATTCCCTGCATGCGACCGGTCTGCTGAGAACGCCGGACTCGGGAGCCCTGGCGCTGACCCAAGAGGACAGCACGGCATATTTCAACGCGCAACAGGCCGACCCGGGCACATCGCCGGCATATCCGACGCTCTACAAGTTCGTTCAGGCGTATACTCCGCAGACCCGCGAATATGAATACACCCGGGTTCTACCCTCGATGAACATCAAGTTTGATGTCACGAACAAGTTCATCATTCGTGGTGCGGCATCGAAGTCAACCGCTCCGCCGAATCTTAATGACATTCGCGCGGGCGGTTACATCGACGCTCGTTCGCTTGCCAACCCCACCAATTCGCAAGCGCCCGGGATTCTTACGGGGGTTGTTGCCAGAGACAGCGGTGCAAACCTGAAGCCGACCATGATCACCAGCGAGGATCTGGCGTTCGAATATTACCCCTCGTCGTCCAGCTTTATCGCCCTCAATCTGTTCGCCAAGCAGATCAAGGACCATCCGCTGTTCAGCTCGTTCGTTGCCAATAATCTTCCTATTCCGGCGTTGGCATTTCCCGATGGCGTGTCCACGGCCACGCAGCCGGACGGGTCCTCGCTCGGGACGCCGACAACGCTGGATTTGCCGTGGCTCTTTTTGCAGAACAAATCTTCGACGAGAAAAGCCTATATCAAGGGCTTTGAGATCAGTGGTCGCAAGTTCTTTGACAAGCTGCCGGGATTGTTTCGCGGGCTGGGTATCGAGGGCAATTTGACCTTCATCGACAGCAGTAACCCCGCGCAGCAGGCCAACCATGTGTTGAGCCCGGCCACGGCCAATGGTGGTCTTAATCCGGACGGCACGGTGCCGCAAACATATCCGAATCTTCCTTATTCGGGATTGTCGAAATGGGCTTACAACGTCCAGTTGCTGTACAGTCGCGACAGGCTCAATGTCCGTCTGGCGTACAACTGGCGCGACAAGGCATTGCTCTCGACCAACGTCAACCCGCTGTCATATGCGACGAGCGGCGGCAATCCTTACACGCTCAACACCAGCCCGACCAACTTTGACGCGGATCATTCCTGGCCCGTTTACAACATGGTTCCGGCGTGGATGGCAGCGGCCGGTTATCTGGATCTGGGCGTTGACTTCAAGGTGACCGACAGCCTTTCCTTCTCGTTCAACGCGAACAACCTGCTCAACACGATTTCGCGAACCTATCAGGAGCCTATTCCTGGTGTGTTCCAGCCCTATGACTATAACGTCAGCGATCAGCGCTTCGACCTGTCCGTAAGGATGCGTTTCTGACTAGCTGAAAAGAGGAAGGCCTTTCTTGATGAAGAGCCCTTCCTCTTTTCGAATACTATGTTGCGGCCGGCTCATGCCGGTCGCATGTCACGGACACGGCCGCTTGGCGCGTGCGTTAACCGGCATCCCTCCGCCGCATCCGCCTGAAGCCCGTTAGGCAGACACGGCGCCGGGTGCATTCATGACGAGGCATGTTTATGAACAGTGGCCGTCAACAGGATATCGTCATTCTGGGCGGCGGCGCTGCGGGTTGGATAGCCGCTGCGCTGCTGGCCAAGAGGCTTGACCCTCATCAAGCGCGCATCACGCTGGTTGAATCGGAGGAAATCGGCATCATCGGCGTCGGGGAGGCAACGATCCCGATATTGGCACAGTGCAACGCCTTGCTCGGCATCGATGAATTCGACTTTGTTCGCAGCACCCAGGGCACCTTCAAGCTGGGCATTGAATTCTGCGACTGGGGCGTTTCTGGAAACCGGCATTTCCATGCCTTCAGCGATTATGGTCACCCGGTCGAAGGTGTATCGACCCATCATTATTGGCTGAGAATGCGGCAATCTGGTGACGATATTCCCATCGACGATTATTCGTTCGCCTATACCGTCGCGAAGAACAACAATTTCGCCCCGAGCGATCCGCTGAACTCACGCTATCACCATGCCTATCATTTCGATGCCGCACTATACGCCCGCTATTTGCGTGACGTCGCAACCGAATTTGGGGTGCAGCGTATCGAAGGAAAGATGACGCACTTTGATCTGGATGGCGAGTCCGGCAATATTACCGCTATTCATCTTGCCAATGGCGATAGCGTTTCCGGCGACTTTTTTTTGGACTGCACCGGTTTCGCGTCCGAGTTACTGGGAAAGGCGTTGGACACGCCTTTTGTCGACTGGTCGCATTGGCTGCTTTGCAACAGCGCCCTTGCCGTGCCGTCCGCTGGCGCCGGCGCGCCCATGCCGTTCACGCGGTCCACCGCGCACGCCGGGGGCTGGCGATGGACGATCCCGCTGCAACATCGCAGCGGTAATGGCATGGTCTATAGTTCGGATTTATGGAGCGACGACGCGGCGCGCGAAGCCCTGCTAGGCAGCATCGACGGCGAACCGCTGGCCGATCCACGGCTGTTCCGCTTTACCTCCGGGCATCGCAAGCAGTTCTGGAACCGCAATTGTGTGGGGATTGGTTTTGCTTCCAGCTTTCTCGAGCCTTTGGAATCGACCGGGATACAGTTGATTGTCCTGGGGGTTTTGAAGCTGCTGAAATTTTTCCCCCAAAAGACCATCGATCCCGTTTTACGCGATGAATATAATCGGCTCTCCACATGCGAGATCGAACGCATCCGCGACTTCATTATCGCGCATTATTACCTGTCGCGCCGTCCCGAGCCATTATGGTCGGCGTGCCGCGAGATGGAGATACCAGACAGCCTTCAGCACAAGCTTGATGTCTGGAAAGCCAGCGGTCAGATCGCGCTTGGGGAATCCGAATCCTATATGGAGCCGAGCTGGGTAGCCATCCTGTTGGGCAACAATCTCATACCATCTCGTTACGCGGTGTCGGCCGACATACATCCGCTAGAGCAGATCCGTACCGGCATGAAACTGCGTCGCGAGGAGATCATGCGTTCGGCGCAAGCGGTCACGTCGCATCGGGATTTCATTGAAGGCCACTGCAAGGCGCCTCAATTGACACTTGCTTGATATGGCTTGGTGGCGATCACCCTGCCGCACCGTTCCGCCCCAGCGCGGCGAGATCGACAAGCTAGGCGACACCGTCGGCTATAGTGGCGACGGCGCGGCGCTTTTCCCCGATCCGGGCGTCGCCAACATGGTCTCGGAGCCTGGATCGGCCGTGTTCGACCATATCGTCGGCGCCATGTGACCAAGCGAACGAATGGAAGGTCTCTCCAATGAAATCTCTCGCCGGAAAACTGACGGTCGTATCGATGGCAGCGATCCTCTCGCTGACCTCTGTTCAGGCGTCAGGGCAGGATGCCCGCACCATCGCCGCCGACATGAACGCAATCGCCGGGCCCATGAGCACGGCGTGGCAGGATTGCGTGGGTTCGGGTCATGCCGGTTTGTTGCTGCGCAAGGAAAACCAGGACCAGATGCGCCTGGTGCAAGACGAGACCGGTTTCAAATATATCCGCTTCCACGGCATTTTCACGACCTACACCGATGCCTATCGCGAGATTGACGGGCGGCCCTTTTATAATTTCGACCGGGTGAACCACGTCTATCGCGAGGTGTTGAAGGCCGGTTTCAAGCCCATGATCGAAGTCAGCTTCATGCCCAACGATCTGGCGTCGACAGACCAGACCATCTTTTACTGGAAGGGCAATGTCTCGCCGCCCAAGGACTGGGGCAAATGGTCCGATTTCATCGCCGCCTTCGTCCAGAATCTGGAAGCGAATTTCGGTAGGGAAGAGGTGGAAAGCTGGCGCTTCGAGGTTTGGAACGAGCCCAATCTCGACGGCTTCTGGGTCAATGCGGACAAGCAGGCCTATTTCCGGCTCTATGAGACCACGGTGAAGGCCATACGCGGGGTGAACCCCGCGCTGAAGGTCGGCGGCCCGGCGACCGCAGGCGTGGCGTGGGTTCCCGAATTCATCGCTTATGCCGAAGCGAACAACGTTCCCGTCGATTTCATCGCCACCCATACTTACGGCGTGGCTGGCGGCTTCCTCGACGAGAAGGGTCAGGGCGACAATAAGCTGGTGCCCGATCGCGACGCGGTGATCGGCGACATCAGGAAAGTACGCGGCGAGATCGAGGCGTCTTCCAAGCCCGGCCTGCCGCTCTACATCACCGAATGGAGCACCAGCTACAATCCGCGCGATCCCATTCACGACGCCTATCTGAGCGCGCCGTTCATCCTCAACAAGCTGAAGGGCACCGAAAAGGACGCCCAGTCGATGAGCTATTGGGTCTATTCCGACCTGTTCGAGGAACCCGGCCCGCCGCCCACGGCGTTCCATGGCGGCTTTGGTCTCGTCAACCGCGAAGGCATCCGCAAATCCGCCTTCTTCGCCTATAAATATCTCAATGCGCTTGGCTCGCAGGAATTGCGCAACAGCGACCAGGAATCCTGGCTGACGCGCGAGGGCGGCAATTTCGCCGGAGTGATCTGGAACTATACGATCCCCGACCAGAAGGAGAGCAATCGCCCCTTCTTCACCAAGATCCACCCGGCCGCGAAGCTGGCGCCGGTTGACCTGAACCTCTCCTCGCTTGTGCCCGGCAGTTACCGGTTGCGGGTCTATCGCACGGGTTACAAGGCCAATGATCCCTATACCCGGTATATGGAATGGGGCCGCCCCGACGCGCTGACCCCCGCACAGATCGCCACCTTGCAGGATCTGACGAAGGATGCCCCCGAAATCGACCGGACCGTCAAGGTGGGCGCTAACGGAAAGTTGCGCCGCAGCATCCCGCTTCGAACCAACGACGTGTTGCTGGTGAAACTCGAAAAGATCATGTGACAGTTGCCTCCGGTCGGCGGACCATACTGAGCACCTTTGGATCGACATCGAAGCTCACATGCCCCGTCTCGCCCGCCTTCAGGAAAACCCGCTGGAACGCTGCCAGCGACCGGATCGGCACGTCCGTTCCGGGCGCAATGCGTAAAGTTGTACGGCCTCAGCCCCAGGACGTCAGACGACCAGCCCAGCGCAATCAAGACGGCGATCCGGACCGGGACTTGTCTGCGGACGGGGCAACCGCACGGCCGGTGAGAGCTTGGCGCTTGCGGACAAACTCCGCACGCAGCACCAGCCCCTTGATCGCTTCGTGCCGGCAATCGATCTCCTGCGGATCGCCCGTCAGTCGGATCGACTTGATGACCGTCCCGACCTTGAGCGTCTTGCCGGCTCCCTTGACGTCGAGATCCTTGACGAGAACCACCTGATCTCCGTGCTGGAGGATGTTCCCGACTGCGTCGCGCACCTCGACATGCCCGGCAGCTGCTCTTCGGGCCGCAAGTTCGGACGCCGGCATCCACTCGCCGTTTTCCTCGTCATAGACATAATCATCGTCGCTGGTCATTTATGCTCCATCGGGTATCCGACATGGGCGAACGGCAGGGTTGGGGCCATCATCTTGCAAGCGACTAGGGTCAGGACTCATTGATCAGAGCCAGAAGATGACTGTAGCGGCGAGGGCTACGGCGGAGAAGAAGGCCTTCGGGCACCGATCGTAGCGCGTGGCGACGCGTCTCCAGTCCTTGAGCCGACCGAACATGATCTCGATGCGGTTGCGGCGTTTGTAGCGGCGCGTGTCGTATTTGACGGTCTTGCTGCATATTTTTCGGCCCGGGATGCAGGGCGTGATGCCCTTTTCCTGCAATGCGCCGCGGAACCAGTCGGCGTCATAGCCCCGGTCGGCGAGCATCCATTGCGCTTTGGGCAAACTGTCGAGCAAAGCTACCGCGCCAGTGTAATCGCTGACCTGGCCAGCGGTCATGAAGAAGCTGATGGGACGGCCATTCGCTCGGTCACGGCATGCAGCTTGGTGTTCATGCCGCCTTTCGTACGGCCGATCAGGCGTCCCGGACCCCCTATTTTACCCCAAGGCTCGACGCCGTGCGGTGGGCCTTCAAATAGGTCGCGTCGATCATGATCATCTTGCTATCCGGAGCCTGCGGCGTCGCAAGACCTTCCATCATGCGGATGAAGATGCCTTTGTCGCTCCACCGCTTCCAGCGATTGTAGAGCGTCTTTGCCGGGCCATATTCCCTCGGCGCATCGCGCCACCTCAGCCCATTGCGGTTGACGAAGATGATGCCGCTCAAAACCCGCCGGTCATCGACGCGCTCCCGGCCATGGCTCTTCGGAAAATAGGGCTGAAGACGCGCCATCTGCTCGTCCGTCAGCCAATACAAATCACTCATCATTCAGGCTCCTCACCGAGA
>NZ_JACHDA010000009.1 GCF_014207235.1 Sphingopyxis sp. JAI128
GCCACCCGCTATGACAAAACCCTGCTCTCGTTCGAGAGCTTCCTCAACCTCGCCGCAACGCGCCTATGGCTGAAGTCTTTTGTCAACACGACCTAACAACTTCATTCCCTATCGCACGGTGGAGACGGCCTCGGTCGATTTTTGAGCGCCAATGGGAATTGCGCCCCCGGCTGACGTGATGATTGCCTGTGCTCGTGTGGATTCACCCCAATCACGCTGCTCGCCGTCGATGATCCGCAAATCTCAACCGTTCTTATGTTGGCCATGCTGGCCATAGGAGAACAATCATGGGAAGGTCAGAATTCGACTGTGCAACTCGGCGCCCCGCGTGGAACGCTGGAAGAAAGGTCGGTGATCTGGGCGATACACTTCTTTCTCGATCGCGAGCAAAGGCTTCGGGACCGAGCGCGGTTCGACCTTGCGATCGACTGTAAGTTGCAGGGCTGCGATGTGGTAAAAATCAAGATTGGCGATCTCGTCACCGGCAGAGAGATGCGCACGCGGGCGATCGTAATTCAACAGAGGATCGATCGACCGTGCAATTCGAGTTGATGACCCATGCTCGCGGCCGCTTGCTCGTTTAGCTTGAGCGACGCGGAGGCTCAGCCGACAACCCCGGTACGCTATCTTGGTGTCGATGTTGAATACGCGTTGATGCTGGCGGGAGGCGCCAAAATCTAGCGGTCTATACCATCCAGACGTGGAGATAACCGGGAGAGCGGGCGTCTGTGAGAATCCATCTCAAACGTCCGCTCTCATCATTCCATGCCCAAAACCGGACAGTCAACTAGCGGCCAGTATACGATCCTATGCGGCGATCCGCAGAGGGTTTTCGACGAGCGTCTTGAAGCTCCGCAAGAACTCTGCACCCGTGGCGCCGTCGACCGCACGATGGTCGAAGCTGGCGGTCGCGGCCATGATCGTCGCCAGCTTGATCCCGCCATCGACCTTCCATGGCTGTTCGATGCCGGCGGCTGTGCCGAGAATCAAGGCCTGGGGCGGGTTGATCACCGGCATAATCTCGTCGATGCCGAACATGCCGAGGTTGGAGAGCGACACGGTGCCGCCCTCAGAGTCATCGGGGACTAGCTTGCCGTCGCGCGCTTTCGCCGCGAGCGCCTTGCTCTCCGTAGCGATCGCCGACAGCGACTTCGCGCCGACGTCGCGCAGGACGGGGGTGACGAGCCCGCCGTCGATCGCAACCGCCATCGACACGTCGACGCGGCCGAAGCGGTGCAGCATTTCGCCGCCGAACTGAACATTCGCATCGGGCACTTCCTGGAGCGCAAACGCGAGCGCCTTGATCAACAGGTCGTTGACGGACAGCTTGACGCCGCTTCCTTCGAGCGCCGCATTGAGCTGACCGCGAAGGGCCAGCAACGGATCGAGATTGCAGCGCGCCGTGAGATAGAAGTGCGGTACGCTGGTCTTGCTCTCGGTCAGGCGGCGCGCGATCATTCTGCGCATCGAGCCGAGCTTGACGCTCTCGACCGGCACCCCAGCAGGCGGCGGCGCTATTTCCGGCGCCGCAATGACGGCGGTCGCCACCGGTCCCGCGGGGATGGCGAGCAGCGATGCGACGCCGAGGTCGGCACGGACTATGCGGCCGTTGGGCCCGCTTCCGGCGATCGCCTCGAGGTCGATGCCTTTGGCGTCAGCGATGCGCGCGGCGAGTGGACTGACCTTGATACGGTCGGCGGGCGACGGCCGCTTGCGCATCGGTTCGGGCGCGGGCGCCACGGGCTGTGCCACGGGTGCCGGCGTCGGCGGGATTTCGGCGCGCGCAACCGCCGGAGCCTCCGTGGGCACGACATCGGTCATCGCAAGCTCGGGCGCCGCCTCGTCTCCGCTCGCGAGCAGCGCGATCACCGCTCCCACCGCGACGTCGTCGGTTCCTTCGGCGATCACCAGCCTGGCGATGCGGCCATCCGCGGCCGCCTCATATTCCATCGTCGCCTTGTCGGTCTCGATCTCGGCGATGAGGTCGCCCGCCTTTATGGCGTCGCCTTCCTTGACGAGCCATTTGGCGAGCGTACCTTTTTCCATTGTCGGCGAGAGTGCCGGCATCGTCAATTCTGTTGCCATCTCAGTTCCCCAAGAAGAGCTCAGCCGCGGCGTCGACGATCGCTTCGGCGTCGATCCTGTAAAGGCTGTATAGGTCAGGAGCGTCGCCGGTTTGTCCGAACCGGTCGGTGCCGAGCGGGCTGACACGGCTACCCGCGACACCGCCGATCCACGACAGCGCGCCGGGCGACCCGTCGAGCACGGTGACGAGCCCCGCACCCGGGGCGAGCTGCCCAAGAAGCTGCTCAATGTGGCTCGGTGCCGGCGTATTTCCAGTCCAGCGAGCCGCGCGCCGCTCCGACCAGCCGCGATGCAGCAGGTCGGGCGATGTGACATTCAGGAGGCCGATGCCGGGCAAGTCCTCGCTGAGGATTTCCCATGCCGCGAGCGCTTCGGGGGCGATCACACCGGTGAAGACGATCGCCGCCTCGGCGTTTGGGGCAGGCGGCTTCAGCCAATAGGCTCCCTTGATGGCATCAGCCTGCCAGCCGTCGTCGCTGCGCTTGGCCTGCGCGATTGCCCGGGTGGAGAGGCGAAGATAGACCGAGCAGCCGCCGGGCTGCTGTATATGCGCGAACGCGTGGCGCATCAGCAGCGCGACCTCATCGGCATAGGCCGGCTCATAATAATCGAGGTTCGGCTGCCCCATGCCGATCAGCGGGGTGTTGATCGACTGGTGTGCGCCGCCTTCGCCCGCGAGCGTGATCCCCGACGGGGTGCCGACGAGCAGGAAGCGCGCGTCCTGGTAACAGCCATAGTTGAGCGCATCGAGCCCGCGCGACACAAACGGGTCGTACACCGTGCCGACGGGCAGCAGCCGCGTCCCGAAGTGGGGTGCGGCAAGTCCGAGCGACGCGAGCAGCAGGAAGAAATTATTTTCGGCAATGCCGAGTTCGATATGCTGGCCCGCGGCGTGCTGCGTCCATTTCTGCGCCGAGGGGATCTTCGCCTTCTGGAAGACGTCGGCAAGTTCCTGGCGCCGGAATAGCCCGCGCTGGTTCACGAAGGCACCGAGGTTCGTCGTCTGCGTCACGTCGGGCGCGGTCGTCACGATGCGGTCGGCGAGCGGTTCGCCCGATTTGGCGAGATCGAGCAGTACGCGACCGAATGCGGCCTGCGTCGATTGCTCGGCGCCGTCCGGCACCGGCAGCGCGGCGGGGACGGGGACCGCTTCGGCAGCCTCTTCGCGCAGCTTACGAGCGATCGGGCTTGCATCGACGAACGCCTGCAGGGTCGCTGTGACATTGTCGCCAAGGCCGCCCCATTTGTCCCACTCGCTGCCTTCGGGAACGCCGATACTGTCGCGGAACTGATGGATCTGCCCCGCATTCATCATGCCCGAGTGGTTGTCCTTGTGTCCCGCGAGCGGCAGGCCTTTGCCCTTCACCGTATAGGCGATGAACAGCGTCGGACGCTCGTCGTTCGCACCGTCGAAGGCCTCGACGATCGTCTCGATGCAATGCCCCCCCAGATTGGTCATCAGCGCGCCAAGACCGTCGTCGTCGAAGCTGCTCAGCAGCTTCTTCAGATGGGGCTTGTCGCCGATGTCGGCCATCAACCGGGCACGCCACGCCGCTCCGCCCTGATAGGTCAGCGCCGCAAAGTCTGCGTTGGGACAGCTATCGATCCATTGCTGCAGCGTCTTGCCGCCGGGACGTGCGAACGCTGCCTGTTGCAGCTTGCCATATTTGAGCGTGACGACGCGCCAGCCGCAGGTCTCAAAGATATCGTCGAACCGGCGAAACATACGCTCGGCAGTCGTCGCGTCGAGCGACTGGCGATTATAGTCGACGACCCACCAGCAATTGCGAATATCGTGCTTGTAACCCTCGATCAGGCATTCATAGATGTTGCCCTCGTCGAGCTCGGCGTCACCCATCAGCGCGATCATGCGCCCGACCTCCTCCTCCTCGACCTTGCCATGCGCGATCAGGTAATCCTGCACGAGGCTGGTGAAGGCGGTGATCGCTACGCCAAGACCGACCGAGCCGGTCGAGAAGTCTACCGGGATCGCGTCCTTGGTGCGGCTGGGATAGCTTTGCACGCCGCCGAGGCCCCGAAACTTTTCCATTGCCTCGCGCGACTGCTCGGCGATCAGATAGTGGATCGCGTGTAGCACTGGTCCAGCGTGCGGCTTCACCGCGACCTTGTCCTGCGGCCGCAGCGCATGGAAATAGAGCGCCGACATGATCGCCGTCATCGACGCGCAGCTCGCCTGGTGTCCACCGACCTTCAGCCCGTCCCGCTTCGGACGGATATTGTTCGCATTATGGATCATCCACGATGACAACCACAAAAGGCGCGTGTCGAGCATCTCGAGCGCGTGGATCAACTGCGATCGATCAGATTTTACGGCGGATGCCATCGGGATGTCCATTCCAGCTATGTAGTGATGCCGAAGGTGATGTGTTCCGCGGCGATTTGGTCCGAAGTCAGGCGTAGCGCGCGACGGCAAGATCGCCGGCTTCTATCCTGGGCGTCATTTTCGAAACAAGGTCCGCGATAAGGCGAGCCAAACGACCGGCGGTGGCCCACACGATCGTGCCGTTGGGGATCATCCATGAGGTAAGCCATAAGAAGGCGTGCGTCGATCCGCTTCAACCCGCGAAAAAGCACATCGCGATCATCAGACATGGTCGGCTTCATAGTCTCACCTCTTCTCCAGCCGCCCCTATAGCGCGGGCACCCGGCGCAAATCCTTGCGAAGATCGCCGCGAAAGCCGGGTGGAACAGCATAATCTGCCGCGATCCGGCGCATCCTGGCGGAATATTGCGCAACCCATCTCTTCGGGCAGCATCTTGAACACAAAAAGCAGATATTGGCATGCCAAATTGGCAATGGCTTAGCGATTGTGGCACATTTCCGCTTGCAAGAATCATTTTTGGCATGCCATTTAGGCGCCAGCCAAAAGATTGGCATTCATGAGGGAGAGTGGAGATGTCGAACGGAGCTGCGCGCGCTTGCAGATTGTCACAATGGTTGCTTGCCGGCACGGCCTTGATGTGGGCCCCGGCGGCGCTGGCCCAGCAGTCCGGCGAAGCAACGGCGAACGCGGCGCCGGCGCAAACGGATGACACATTCGAAATCGTGGTCACGGCAAACAAGCGTGCCGAGAGCATCCAGGACGTGCCGATCTCGGTCATCGCGGTGTCGCCCGTGGCGCTGGACCAGGCAGGGATCGCGAGCACCAGCGAACTTCCCCAGCTTGTCCCCGGCCTGACCTTCAATCCGGCCGGTGAAGCAAAGCTTAACAGCTTCAATGTCCGCGGCGTCGGAACCTACGCGCTGACAGCCACCCTTGAATCCTCGGTCGGGGTCGCGGTGGACGGCGTGCCATTGGCGCGGGTGGGAGGAAGTATCACCGACATGGTCGATGTCGAGCGTGTCGAGGTCCTCAAGGGGCCGCAAGGCATGCTGTTCGGCAAGAACGCCACCGCCGGCCTGATCAGCATCGTCAACCGGAAACCCGAAATCGGGACGACCGGAGGGGCGTTCAACGTCGAATATGGTTCGCACAATGAGCTCAATATCGACGGCGTCGCGAATGTTGCGCTCGGCGACAAGGCCGCGCTCCGCGTCACGGCCTGGAAATACGGCCATGACGGCTTCATCGAAGGGCCCGACGGCCAGGACTATAACCAGAAGAACAGCTACGGCATCCGCGCGGGATTGACCATCGAGCCAGCCCCCGACGTTACGGTCACGATCATCGGCCAATATGACGGCCGGGATGAACGCGCCAACGCGAATACCCATCGCCTCTTCACCGCAACGACGCCGTTCGGGATCATCGTCGAAAACTGGGCGCGCTCGCGCGGCATCACCCCCGGACCGCGTAACGAGCAAGGCGAATTCTTCGCCAGCCCCTACGCCAAGGGCAACAACTATTATCTGACCGGGCTGGTCGATGCGGATCTCGGTGGGGGCTATACGCTGTCTTCGGTCAGCTCCTACCGGTCGGTTTCGGTCGAGGGCCATATGGATCCCTTCGTGACCAGCTCGCCGCTGCTCCATCTGACCCGCCTCGAGGACCGTGAGGACTATGACCAGTTCACGCAGGAACTGCGCATCGCATCGCCCTCCGAGAAGCCGCTGAGCTTCGTTGCCGGCCTTTTCTACTATCAGTTCAAGGTCAAGGACGTTCAGGACCAGAATTTCTTCGGTCTGGTCCAGCCGGGGATATCAAATTTCTACCGGGTCAACACGGTGACCGATAAATTGCGGAACGTCGCGGCGTTTGGCGAACTGACATACCGCGTCACGCCCGGCCTTCGGCTGATCGGCGGTATCCGCATCTCGAACGACCGGACGTCGGCAACCTTCGACCGGGCCCGCGTCGGCACCGACACGGGGATTATTCCGGGCAATGTCCCGGTCTTCTCCTATGCTACGAAAAGGGTAAGCTACGACGCGGTCTCCTACCGCTTCGGGGCGCAATTCGATGTGGCGCCCGACGTCATGCTCTATGCGACCGCGTCGCGCGGCTACAAGGGGCCGGGTTTCAATCTGACCCAGACGAGCACGCCCGCGTCGATCATCGACGATGCTCGCGTGGCTCCCGAAATCGCCAAATCCTATGAGATCGGCATCAAGTCGCAATTCTTCGACCGGCGTCTCACCTTCAACCTCACCGCCTTCGATTCGACATTCGACAATTTCCAGACGACCGTCGGGCTTCCGACCAATCCGCCGACTTTCGTGATCCAGAATGCCGGGCAGCTGAAGTCGACCGGCGTCGAACTCGAGATCAACGCGCGCCCCGCGCAGGGGCTCAGCCTCGGTCTCAACGGTGCCTATATCGACGCGCGCTACACCGACTTCGACAATGCGGCCTGCTATTACAACGAGCCGACCCTGCCTGCGGGCAGCCCGCTCGCGCCAGGCGTGTGCGTCGGCGGCGTGCAGACGCTCGATGGCTGGAGCCTCGCGGTCTCGCCCAAGTGGAGTTTCAATGCATCGGCGCGCTACGAAGCCCCGATCTCCCCGGACTTCAGCGCGTTCGTCAATGCGACCTATTCGTGGCGGAGCAGCGTTGTCTACGAAGCCCGGCGCGATCCGCTGGAAGTGCAGAACGGATATGGTTTTGCGAACCTCAACATCGGCTTCAAGACCGCGGACGATAATATCTCCGTAGCGCTCTACGTCCGCAACCTCTTCGACGAGCATTTCGTGTCCCGCGTGCGGCAAGAGTTCGGCGTCTATTACCAGGCGCCTGCTTATGAAGCGCGCCGCCGCATCGGGATCCAGCTCTCCGGAAAATTCTGATCGCCCCGCCGGGCTACGCCGCGCAGCGGAGCCCGGCGCATCCTCGCATGAACAACGCGGCCCATCCTGTCGTGCCGCCAACCAAGAAAAGGACTCGCAGTTCAACCTATGTCGCACCAAACCGATATTCTCATAGTCGGCGCCGGTCCCGCGGGACTGCTCGCCGCCATCATCGCGACGCAGCTGGGGTTGAGCTTCGAAATCATCGAGGCGCGGGACGGCCTCCACCCCGAGCCGTCGGCCCATGTTCTCAAGACCCATTCGATGGAGGTCTATCGCCGGATAGGCATCGCCGACGCCATTTTCGCCCAGTCGACGCCCGAGGAGCTGCAGCGCTGCATCGTCTGGTGCGAAAGCCTCACGGGTCTGTGCTACGGTCGCCTCGATCTGAGCGGAAAGAAGGGGTTGTCTCCTCGATTTACCCGGATCAGCCCGGTCTATTCGGCGAATGTGCCGCAGAATATCCTCGAGCCGCTTCTCAAGGCGCGTCTCGTCGAGCGCCACGGTTCCGATCCGGTGCGATTTGGTCACCGTCTGGTCAATTTCTCCCAGGACGATGAAGGCGTGTCGGCTCGGGTCCAATGCGGCGAAACCACGTGCGAGTTGCGCGCGCGTTATATCATCGGCGCTGACGGTGCCGGCAGCAGCGTCCGCCGGAGCGCGGGTATCGCGATGGACGGCCCGCCGGCGCTCGCCCATTTCCTCGCGATCCATATCCGGTCCGACGCAATGCCGATTCTTGCGCGCCACCCGGGCGTCGTCTTCTTCGTCCGCGCGCCGGGGCTCAGCGGCTTCTTCATCGTTCATCAGCCCGTCGGGTCGCAGGTTTTCATGCTCCGGATCGACCCGGAGATTGATCCTCCCGAAGGGTTCGACGAAGCACAGTGCCGTGAAATCGTCGACCGCGTCATCGGATGCGCTCATGATTATTCGATCACCTCGGTCGGCAACTGGGTCATGTCGGCGCAGATCGCGCGGCACTACCGCGCAGGGCGGGCCCTTCTCGTCGGCGACGCGGGGCACCGTTTTCCGCCCACCGGCGGGCTCGGCCTCAATACCGGCGTCGAAGACGTCGAGAATCTGATGTGGAAGCTCAATGCCGTCATCCGCGGCAAGGCGGGCATCGACCTGCTCGACAGCTATGAACAGGAATGCCGGCCGATCGCCATCCGAAACACCGAGCAGTCGGTTCGCAACAATGACCGGATGCAGATCATTGAAACGGCGCTCGGCGGCGACCGGGGAGACACCGTCCTTGCCGAGACGATTGGCGAACTCCGCGGGGACGAAGCACATCCGCAGTTCGCTACGCTGCACGCGGCGGTGGAAAACCAGATCGACCATTTCGCGTTTCTCGAACTTGAGATGGCGGCGCGCCTCACCAACGGGGCGTTCGTACCGCCGGCGCGTACAGTGCCAACGCCGGTTCTCCCGTTGGAAGGCTTTCAGCCTTCGTTTCAGCCCGGAAACCATGTGCCCCATTTCTGGCTTTCGCCGGGCCGTGCCGCGCTCGACGCGCTGCGCTTCGATGCTTTCACGCTCTTCGTCCCCGCCGAAACCGAGGCGGCATGGCGGGCCGCCGCCGGCGCGATCGATGGCGACTATCTGGATCTGGACATTATCGCCCTCGATGGGACGATGCGAAGCGACCAGGCGAGCGTCGCCGATTATTGGGGACAGGATCCCTTCGCGGTCCTCGTTCGCCCCGACGGACGCATCGGCTGGATCGAACCGCCCGGACTGGCCGACCGGGCCGCCGCGCTCGAGGAGGCGCTGGGACATATCGCCGGCCGCGCCAGCGGACCTGTGCCGAAGGAGCGTGTGGCATGAGCGGCGGATCGGACATGATGCGCGCAGTCGAATTTCGCAGGGAGGCGGGACATTTCGTCGCGTCGCCGACGCTGCGTCCCGTTCCGGAAGTCGCCCCCGGCGAGGTCCTGATCGCGGTCCGGTCCGCCGGCGTGAACGGCCATGACGTTCACCAGCTCCACGCGGGTGGTCATCCGCTTCGTCCCGGCGAGACCGACATTCCGGGCCTCGAAGTGTCTGGGGAGATCGTTGCGCTCGGCGCGGGGGTCGCGCGCTGGTCGGTGGGCGAGAGCGTCTGCGCTTTGCTGCGCGGCGGGGGCTACGCCGAATATGCCGTCGCCCCCGAAGGCAATATCTTCCCGATGCCCGTCAATCTCGACTGGAACGCGGCGGCCGCCTTGCCCGAGACCTATTGTACCGTCTGGAGCAATGTCTTCATCGACAGCGCACTCGGCCCACACGAAACCTTCCTGATGAACGGCGGAACCAGCGGCATCGGCGTCGCGGCGATCCAGATAGCGCATAGCCTCGGTCGCCGCGTCTTCGCCACCGCGCGCGGCGCCGACAAGGCAAGGCGCTGCGAGGCGCTAGGGGCAGCGCGCGGTATCGATTATGAGACCGAGGATTTCGCCGAGGTCGTGATGGCATTGACCGGCAATCGCGGGGTCGACGTGATCCTCGATATCGTGGCGGGCGACTATCTGGCGAAGGATATCGATGCGCTTGCCGAAGGCGGCCGGCTCGTCTTCATCGGCGGCGCGCGCGGCTTTGCGGCCGAACTCGATATCCGCAAACTCATGCGCAAGCGTCTGCGGGTCGGCGGCAGTCTGTTGAGGCCCCGCTCCGATGCGTTCAAGGCGCGCGTCGTCGCGGAACTCGTCGAACAGGTCTGGCCGCATGTCTGCTCCGGCCGCATCGATCCGATGGTCGATCGCAGCTTTGCTCTCGAGGAGGCCGCCGACGCGATCGCCCATGTCGAAGGCCGCCGCCATTTCGGGAAAGTCGTGCTCGAGGTCTCACGGCCATGAGGGCGCGCGCGCCCGAAGGACAGGTGCCGCCGCCGCTCTCGTCGCTGCGCGTTGCGCTCGTCGTGGCGGCGCTCATGACCGCCTACGCGTTGTCCTTCGTCGATCGTCAGATATTGGCCCTGCTCGTCGAGCCGGTGCAGGACAGCCTTGGAATAAGCGATACGAGCTTCGGCCTGATCCAGGGACTGGCGTTCGCGCTCTTCTACTTCGGCTTTGGAATTCCGCTCGGCCGCATGGCCGATCGCGGCAGCCGGCGCAACCTGATCGCTGCGGGCATATTGATGTGGAGCGTGATGACGATGATGTGCGGGACCGCCCAGTCGTTCCTCGCGCTCTTCGCATGGCGGGCCGGTGTCGGCATCGGCGAGGCGGCACTTTCGCCTGCCGCCTATTCGATGATCGCCGATATGGTGCCGAAGCGCCGCCTGTCATTCGTGCTCGCGCTCTACAGCTCCGGGGTTCATGTGGGGGCCGGGCTGGCGCTTCTGGTCGGGGGCTTCCTTCTGAACTGGATCGAGCATTCGGGTGCCGCGACGTGGATGGCGGGGGCCGAGCCGTGGCGGCTCGTCTTCTTCCTGGTTGGTGCGCCCGGCATCGCGATGGCCGCGATCATGCTGCTCCTGCCCGAGCCGCCGCGGCGGCAGTTCGGCGGTGCGGTTGCGGCGGAGGCACCGTCGATCCGCGAAACCGTCGAGCTCGTTATCCGGGAACGCCGGTTATTTGCCGGTCTGATCTTCGGCTTCGCGTTTCACAACGGTATTTTCTTTGCCCTTTTGAGCTGGATGCCGACCTTTGTCGAACGCGTCCACGGCCTGTCACCCGGTGAGTTCGGGACCCAGCTGGGTCTGGCCACGGCTGTCGGGGGCGTTCTGGGGCTGCTCAGCGGCGGGCTTGTCAGCGACCGGCTCGTCGCCAGCGGCCGGCAGGACACGCCGATCGTCATGGGACTCGCCGCGATGGCCGGAATGCTGTTTTGCGCACTGGCGGCACTTTATGGCGGCTCGACGGAACTCACCTTCGCCTTCTTCGGTGCAGCCATGTTCTTCCAGGCGGCCCCCATCGGGACGATCGCGGCAGCGCTGCAGCTGGTAGTGCCGAACCGGTTCAGGGGACAGATTTCGGCGCTCTATCTGATCTCGATATCGATCGCAGGCATGACGCTCGGCCCGGCGCTCCCGCCGTTGATAAGCGACAGCCTGTTTCGCGACCCTGCCCGCATCGGTGACGCGCTTGCCATAACGCTGGTCGTGATGGCCGCGGCCGGGATCCTGTTCCTCCTGAACGGCAGGTCCGCATATGCGCGGCGCTATGCTTCCATTCATCACCCCGACAGCGAACGAGGACCGATATGAGAATTGCAAGTTTTATCGATGGTGAAACCGTCAGCTACGGGCTGGTCAAGGATGGCGGCATCATCGATGCCGGTGCCCGCTTCGGCGGACAGCCGCTCGAAGCGATTCTCCCCGATCTGACCAGGCTCGGCGAGCTTTCGGCCCTGTCGCCCGATGTTGCCTTGTCGGACGTCTCGCTCCTGCCCCCGGTGCCGAATTCGGGGCGTATCGTCTGCGTCGGGCTGAACTACAAGACGCATATTGAGGAAACCGGAAATGCGACGCCGCCCTATCCCATCCTCTTTCCCCGCTATCCCTCGTCGCTCGTGGGGCATGACGCTCCGCTCGTGAAGCCGCGTGTGTCCGAGCGTTTCGATTTCGAAGGCGAACTTGCGGTGATCGTCGGGAAAGGCGGGCGGCACATCCCCGCCGCGCGTGCCCTCGACCATGTGGCGGGATATGCCTGCTTCAACGACGGGTCGATCCGCGACTTCCAGCGCCACACGTCGCAGTTCATGCCCGGCAAGAATTTTGATCGTTCGGGGAGCTTCGGGCCCTGGCTGGTGACGCCGGACGAGGCGGGCGACGTCAATGCGCTGACGCTGACGACCCGCCTGAACGGCCGGATCATGCAGCAGAGCGGCATCGACGACCTCTTGTTCGGCGTCGAGGCGCTGATCGCCTATATGTCCCAGATCTGGGAAATCCGCCCCGGAGACGTCATCGCGACAGGCACCGCCGGCGGCGTCGGCGCGGCGCGCGAACCTCAGCTGTGGATGCGGCCCGGCGACCGGATCGAGGTCGAGATCGACCGGCTCGGCATTCTCGCCAACACCATTATCGAAGAGGAGAAGGAGCGATGATCACGCGTCCCATACGCCTGGCGCATATCGTCTTCTACACCGCCGATCTCCGCCGGATGAGCGACTGGTATTGCACCGTGCTCGGCGCGGAGGTTGTGAATGGCAATGATTTCATCGCCTTTCTTACCTACGACGACGAGCATCACAGGATCGCGCTGATCGCGCCGCCGAATATTGCGCCCAAGCCGCCGGGTGTCACCGTGGGCTTCTATCATTCGGCCTTCACCTACGCGGGGCTGACTGAGCTGCTCGAAACCCACGACCGCCTTCGCGGTCTCGGGATCACCCCGCGCCGCACGATCCATCACGGGCCGACAATTTCCTTTTACTATACCGATCCCGACGGCAACGACGTCGAGCTACAGGTCGACCGGTTCGATAATGCCCGCGACGCCCAGGCATGGATGAAGGGACCCGCTTTCACCGCCAACCCGATCGGGATTGATTTCGAGGTCGGGGATTTGCGGCGCCGGCTGGCGTCGGGCGAGCCCGTCGCCTCGATCATGATCCGTCCCGACGAAATCGTACGATGATCGACAAGCGCTTCAGAAGGGCGCTCGACGCGCTCCACGACGTCCCCGACGGCGCGACGATCCTCGTCAGCGGGTTCGGCGAGGCGGGAAACCCGACCGAATTGATCCACGCGCTGATCGAACAGGGCGCGCGGGACCTGACCGTCGTCAACAATAATGCGGGAAACGGGGAGATCGGGCTCGCTCTTCTTCTCAAGGAACAGCGCGTGCGCAAGATCGTCTGTTCCTTTCCCCGGGGGTCGCACAGCCACGTCTTCGACGAACTCTACCGTGCCGGCAGAATCGAACTCGAACTTGTCCCGCAAGGCACGTTGGCCGAGCGCATCCGCGCGGCGGGAGCCGGCATACCCGCCTTCTACACGCCGACAGGCGTCGGAACCGAAATTGCGCGCGGGAAGGAAACGCGCTCGTTCGGCGGCCGCGACTATCTGCTCGAAACCGCGCTTTCTGCCGATTTTGCCCTGATCAAGGCCGAGCGGGCCGACCGCTGGGGCAATCTCCTGTACAACAAGGCGGCGAGGAATTTCGCGCCGGTCATGGCGGCGGCGGCCAAGGTCACCATCGTTCAGGCTCGCCATGTTCTGGAACCCGGCGACCTCGACCCGGAGACGATCGTGACGCCATCGATCTTTGTCGACCGGATCGTGCATGTACCCGATCCGGTTCGCGAAAGCGATCATCTCGCGGCGCTCGACAAGGCGCGGCCCGCATGACCGGCTGGAATCGCGAAGAGATCGCTGCGCGCGCCGCGCTGGACATTCCCGATGGCGCCTATGTCAATCTCGGCATCGGGCAGCCTGAGCGCGTTGCGGACCTGATGCCGGCAGGACGCGAGATCATTCTCCACAGCGAGAACGGGATCCTCGGCATGGGCGCGTCACCCGCGCCCGGCGAAACCGATATGGAGCTCATCAACGCCGGCAAGAAGCCTGTCACGCTTGTCCCCGGCGGGGCTTTTTTCCACCACGCCGACAGTTTTGCGATGATCCGCGGCGGCCATATCGATGTCTGCATCCTGGGGGCATTCGAGGTGACCTGTTCCGGCGATATCGCCAACTGGTCGAGTGGCGGCAATGCTGCCCCGGCGGTAGGGGGCGCGATGGATCTCGTCGCCGGCGCGCGCGAGGTTCGGGTTATCATGTCGCATCAGACCGCATCGGGCCGTCCCAAGCTTGTCGAGGCGCTCACGCTGCCGGCGACCGGCCTCGGGGTCGTGAAGAGAATCTACACCGAACTCGCGGTTCTCGATCCTGCAAGAGGCGGCTTCAGACTTGTCGAGCTTGCCCCTGGCGTCGATCTGCCGATGCTGGAACGGGCGACCGGGGCGTCGATCCTTGCCGGTTGATTTCTCCGCCGCCTTGCCGCGTGCCGTGCGATCAGTCCGTCGTCGCGCCTGCCGTCGGCCGCGCCCGGCGCGTCCGGCGCGCGGGCTTTGCGGCTTCGTTCGCGGACTGCGCGGCGCGCCCGGAGCGCAACAGCCGCCCCAGATGATCGCGCGACCGATGCGCATGTTCGCGCATCAGATATTCCGCGCGCGCACCTTCGCCGCTCCGCAGAGCGTCCAGAATATGGACGTGATCGATATGCGCTTCTTGCATTCGCGATTGCGCGTCGTCCTGCTGATCGTTGGTGAACAGGATCGCGACCGGAGCGACAAGCGGCATCTTCGACAGATAGGCGTGAACTTTTTCGAGCGTTCCCAGCTTGGAGGCTTCGATGATGGCGCGGTGGAATTCGTCATTGGCGAGCGACCAGGATCGCATGTCGTCGGCGCCGCATAATCCCGTGGCAACAAGCCTTTCTCCCTCTGCGACGCATGCCTCGAGGCGCGCTATTGTGTCCGGCGGGATGCCTCGCTCGACCGCCGAGCGGGCGGCCAGTCCCTCGAGCGCGCCGCGTACGTCAAAGGCCGAGAGCACGTCGTCGATGCTGAAATCGCATACGACGAAGCCTCGGTTGGGCTCGCCGGCGACAAGCCCTTCGGCCTCCAGAATGCCGAGCGCGACGCGCACCGGCGTCCGCGAGACGCCGAAGGCCTGGGCAAGGTCGCGTTCCGGAACGCGCGAGCCCGGCGGAAGTTCGTGCGCGATGATCATCTCGCGCAGCTTCAGGGTCACGCTTTCAACTCGGGTCGACATTCTGTTCCTCCTGTTCGCGCCGCCGCTGCCTCGCGATCTCATCCTATTCGCTTCAGCCGCCTTGACGGGGCGCTCGATCCCCGTCTCGCGCCGCGGCGCCGAAGCCCGGCAAGACAAAACTAGTGCCGCCCTCGTTAGCATTGCCTGCCGAATATAATCACATGAAATGGAGTTGATCATGTCCTTTGCTTTCAACGCCTGGTACTGCGCCGCCTTTGCCCATGAGGTGACGCATGTTCCCTTCATGCGCCGGATATTGAACCTGCCGATTCTGCTCGTGCGCAACGAAGAGGGTGAAGTCCGGGCGATCGGCGATCGCTGCCCGCACCGCTTCGCGCCGCTCCATCGCGGCGTCTTCGACGGCGTGACGATCGAATGTCCCTATCATGGTCTTGGGTTCGACCTGGAAGGAAAATGCCGGCTCAACCCGCATGGTGACGGCAAGATACCCGGCGCGGCGCAGGTCCGCTCCTTTCCGGTCCGGGAGCGCGATGGCGTGATCTGGCTGTGGGCCGGGGAGCCGTCGCAGGCCGACCCCGACGACATCACGCCGCTTCAACTCGTCGACCGCGGGGACAGGCGGCCGGTGGGCGGGCATCTGACGATGGATGTCGACTATCGGCTGGTGCTCGATAATCTGATGGACCTCAGCCACGCGATGTTCCTCCACGCCGGAACGCTGGCGCCCGAACGCGCGCGCCGCGATGCCACCTATGATGCGCAGCCCGACACCATCCGCGTCGATGCGGTGATGCGCGACGTGTCCACCCCGTCCAGCCAGTTGTTGTTCTTCCATGGCGAGCGGGGCGATTTTCATTCCCGCATCGAGTGGCATTTCCCCGCCACATTGCGCCAGCGACTGTCCATGACGGACGTCGGCGGCGAACCTGGAGACGGCGCGACCACCCGCAACGCCCATCTCATCACGCCGGAAACCGCAACATCCACGCATTATTTCTGGCTTCATTCGCGCAACCGGCTGATCGAAGACGATGCGATCGACGCGCAGACGAAGACCATCATCACCAACGCCTTCACCAATGAGGACGAACCGATGATCGCCGCTTGCCAGGACTATATGGACGGCGAGGAATTCTTTTCCCTTCAGCCGGTGTATCTGCCGACGGATTTTGCGGCCACACGCTGCCGCCGCAATCTCGAACGCCGCATCGCCGCCGAGGCATCCGCCGGTGCCGGATAACAGCCGCATCGCCTAGGCCGGGATCGGCAGCTCGGTGCGATAAACCACCGGCCTTAGCGAGAAGCTCGTCGTAACCTGCGATACCCCTTCGATCTTCGTCAGCTTCTGGCGCAGGAAATTCTCGAACGCGCCGAGCGAATCGACGACGATCCGCAGCTGATAGTCGGCGTCGCCCGTCATCAGATAGCATTCCATCACTTCGCGGAAGCTTGCGATCTGCTCTTCGAACTGCGCCAGATGCCGGTCGTCTTGCCGGTCGAGCCGCACGCGAATAAAGGCGGTCACAGGGAGACCAACCGCCGACGGGTCGACGAGGGCGACATAGCGGAAAATCACCCCGTCCGCCTCGAGCTGCTTGAGACGGCGGAGGCATGGCGAGGGCGACAAGCCGATCTTTTCGGAGAGTTCCTGATTGGTCATCCGCCCATCGTTCTGGAGCGCGGCGAGAATCCGGCGATCGAAGGCGTCAGTCGGGCGTTCGGGCATAATAATCCTTCGGTTTCTGTTCGAATGCATCACCGCGCACCAGCGAAATCCGGGAGTCCCGCTGTCATGTCGCGCAGCCGCCTTGCTGCGGATTCGGGCGTGGTCACGATCGGTTCGCGTCTTGCGCGCGCCACTGCCGCCGCCGCGCGCGCCAGCGAGAACTGGCCAAGCAGGATCACGTCCACCTTTGGAAGCTCGGCCGCCGCGGCGCTCACAAGGTCGTCATGCAATGCGGCATCCCCGCGCTGTAGGGCCGCGAGGGCATCGGGGACGACCAGGCTAACGATATCGGGGGTCGCCGCTTGCCGTGCTGAGGCACGCTCGCCAAGCTCGTGGATGAGCGAAGGCAGCGTCTCCGGAAAGGTCAGGATGAGGCCCGCCCGTCCACGATCCGCGCCCGCGCCGCAAATGTCGAGTACCTCTTCGATCGCGCCCTCGGTGGGCGACACGATGGGGATAGAAAGGTTGGCTTTGACGGCCGCGATCGCCGCGGAAAACGCCGAACAGGTGAACAATATGGCATCCGCCTCCGCACCCGGCGACCGTGCGGCATAGTTGCCGAGTGCGAGGAAGCGATCGATGATCCCGGAGGAGGGGGCATCGTCGGCGGCAAGGTCGCGCGACAGCGAGTCGTCGAGAAGGGTAGTGCAGAAGGCGTCGGGCCATTGGCTCGCCATCGCGGCGCTGGCGGGGCCGCACGACGCAGCGAGGGCGCTGATGAGGGTGACGCGCGGCCGCCGGCTCAGAGAATGATCCCCTCGACGCCGGTTTTGTCCAGCGATGCCTGTTCGCGCGCGAGCACGCGCTGGAAACTCGGCCGCGCCCGCACGCGCTCTGCATGTTCGAGAAGCACGGGAAAGCGGTCGAGCGGAAAACCGCCCTTTTCCGCGGTGCTATAACCCCAATAAAGATAGGTATCGATAATTGACCATTCGGGGCCGTACCACCATCCGCCGGCGAGCCGTTTGCTCAATCTTTGACACTCGCCGAGCATGGTCTCGATGCCGTGGGCGCACACCCCCTCGGTCTCGCCGGTCGTCCATCTCATCGGCATCCGAATCTGGCGCACCGTCGGATGCATCGTGCCCGAACACCAGGCGAGGTCCGCGCGTTGGCCGTGGCTTGCGAGGGGGCCGTCGGCCTTGGGAAACAGCCCTCCCTCGGGCTTGAGGCAGTGCAGCGTCCAGATGATCGCCGCGTTCTCCGTGAGAGTCTGACCATCCACGATGAGGGCAGGAACTTTTCCCTTCGGGTTTACGGCAAGATAGTCTTCCTTCTTTTGCGCCCCCTCCCGAAAATTTACGAGGATGTCGCCATAATCGGCGCCGATCTCTTCGAGTGCGTTCATGGTGACGCGCGAGCACGCGCCCGGGAACTGATAGAGGGTGATGTTCATTTAATACTCCGGGCTTTGATCCATCCAAGCGTGCACCCATCTCGGATGGCATGCCATATATCCCTACTCCTCGCAAGTGAAGCCCGATTATCGCGCATAATCTCCACGATGGCATGCCGCATGGTCTCTGGCGATCCCAGAGGTCGAGTTGGCTGGGTCTGCACGCAACGTGACCATTCTCCGCGACGGAAAGGTCGGGGTGTCCCGTCCCAGGCCCGCAAACGGCAACTGCAGCTTATTGGGTTCCGAATGTCTGCTTCTTCATGATTTTCCGCTAAAACCTGCCTGTCTTAAATCGGCCATTCCGTTCGCATCACATCCGCAGTTGCATCAACAGTTTCGTCCCGGCTGGCAGCGGCTCGGCGGTCAGCGCGCCGCCGTGCGAGATTGCGATCTGGCGCGCGATGGTGAGCCCAATCCCGCCGCCGTCGGCCTTGGTCGTGTAGAAGGGGAGGAAGATGTCTTCGGCGTCGGGGGGAAGGCCGGGGCCGTTATCCTCGACGGTGAAGCACAGCATGTCTCCGGCGATGTCCCAGCCGAAGGTTACGACGGGTTGTGGCCGGTCCGCTGCCGCCTCGACGGCGTTCTTAAGCAGGTTGAGCAGCGCCTGTTCGACGAGCTCGCGGTCGATCGCGACGACTGCGTCGGGCGCCGCGGCGTCGATTTGCAGCGCGGCGCGCGGGTCGAACCCTCGCGCGAGTGCGACCATGTCGGCGCCGAAGGTCGCGAGGTCGACGGGCTCTGGGCGCGGCTGGGGGATGGCGAGGCACTGGCGATAGCGTTCGACAAAGCCCATCAGATGCTGCGCGCGCCGCGCGATCGTGGCGGCGGCCGCGGCGGCCTCGCCGCGATCGGGCGCGGCGGCGGGATCGAGCGCGGCGAGGCTTTCGGCGAGCGAGATCACCGGGCTCAGCGAATTCATCATTTCATGCGCGAGAACACGGCTCAGCCGGTGCCAGGCGTCCGTTTCGACCGCTCCGAGCTGTTCGGCGACGGTCTGCACTGCGATCAGCCGACGCCGCGATCCGTCGGCGATGTCGAAGAGCCCGACCGAGGCGTGCGCGCTGCGCCCGTCGGTCAGGCGCAATAGCCGGCCCGCTTCGGGCGGGCCGGCGAGCAGTGTCGCGGCGTCGGCGGCCACGAAGGCAGGATGATCGGCGAAGCGCGCGGGCGCGGCGGGCGCGAGCGCGCGCGCGGCGCGGTTGGTGCGCAGCAGGCCTCCCGCAGCGTCGGTCAGGAACAGTGCGGCGGGGACGGTGTCGAGCAGGGCGTCGTCGCTATGCGCCTGCGTGCGATGGCGGGCCTCGCGCTGCCGCATCGCATCGACCGCGCGGACGATCGCGGCGTCGAGATCGGCGAAAGCCGAGGGCAGGGCCGACGGCCGGTCGTCGATCGCGATCGCGAGTTGATCGGCGAGTTCGCGCATCGTCCGCTCGGCCTGGCGCGCGGCGCGAACGAGCGCGAACAGTGCGGTGATTGCGACTCCGCCGGCGATCAGCGCGAGCGCGGGTCTGCCCGAGAGGAGCAGCGCAGCGCTGCCTGCCGCGAAACAGCCAGCGACGAGCCCGCGCGCGGCGAGCCCGGCAGCGAACGACCAGTGGCGCTTACCGCCGCGTTCGCCGCTAGAGCCCATGTTTCTCGATGCGCCGGTAGAGCGCGGGGCGCGTGATGCCGAGCGCCGCGGCGGCGCGGCTGATATTGCCGTCGGCGCGCTCGATCGCGCGTTCGATCGCGTGGCGCTCGATCGTCTCGAGGCTCATCGCAGCGCCGGCGCGCTGGCGCGCGGTGAGTTCGATCGCCGCGCCGACGGCGGCGACGAGGCGGTCGTTGCGCCACGGCTTGAGCAGGAAATCGCACGCGCCGCGCTTGAGCGCCTCGACCGCGATCGCGACGCCGCCGAACACGGTGAGCACGACGATTGCGAGCGCCGGATCGGCGACGCGCAGCCGGTCGATCGCGCCCAGCCCGGCGCGGCCGTCGCGCTGTTCGGGGCGGAAGTTCATGTCGAGGAGGATCGCGGCATAGGCGTCGAACGATCCCGGGTCGGGCAGCGCTTCGGGGCCGGGCAAATGCTCGACCTCGGCCACGCCGCGGAGCGCGAGGCCGATCGCCTGCGCGATGGCTTGGTCGTCTTCGACCAGCAGGATTCGGGGGCTCTTCATTCCGCGATCTTACCGGAGCCCGCGCGCGCAGGGAACCTGAGCAAAAGCAGGCGCTTGCGTGGGCCGGGCGGCGAATCGCGCGATGGCGTTGTCCGATCCCGGACACCCGTCCGGCCGAGAATTCGGGAGCCATCCCTTCAAGTTATTGGAAATGTTGAATTTCCTGTTTTTGCCTCGCCACGCGATACTAGGGGCATGAGGAGCTTGTGACCCCATGGACGAACCCTTGCGGCAAAACTGGCTGCGGCGCCATCGCCGCGGAGTTGCGCTGGTGTCGGGGCTGATGGTCGCGGCGCTGGCCCTTGTGATCGGCGTACGCCAGTTCGCGACGCCGTCGTTGTCGGTGCCGGCGGGCGAGGTCGCGGTCGCGCGCGCCGAGCGCGGCCTGTTTCGCGACATGACGAGCCTGCAGGGGCAGATCGAACCGCGCGACATCATCTATCTTGACGCCGCCGAGGGCGGGCGGGTGCGCCGCCTGTTCGTCCGGTCGGGCGATCATGTCGCCGAAGGCCAGCCGCTGGTCGAGTTCACGAACACGACGCTCGAGCTCGATATCCTGTCGCAGGAAGCGCGGCTGATCGAGTCGATCACGCAGCTTCAGGCGTATCAGCAGCAGCTCGAACAGGACCGCAGCGACAATGCGCAGGCACTGGCGCTGACGCGGTACGACCGGACGCGCGTCGAGCGCGACCTTCGTCGCAGCTTGCCGCTCGCGGCGAAGGGGTTCGTGCCGGCAAAGACGATCGACAGCCTGAAGGACGAACAGCGCGCGGTCGCCGACCGGCAGGCGATCCAGGAGGCGCGCGGACGGCGGCAGGGCCGGCTGAGCGCGCTGCAGGCGCCGCAGATCGAGACGCAGCTCGCGACGCTGGGCCGGAGCCTTGCGGTGACGCGCGCAAAACTCGGCGACCTGACGGTGCGGGCACCCGCGGCGGGCCGCCTGTCGGCGTTCGACGTCAAGCTCGGCGAGAATCGCAACCGCGGGGACCGGCTGGGCGAGCTGGCGCTCGACACCGGATTTCGGGTGTCCGCGCGCGTCGACGAATATTATCTGGGGCGCGTGCGCGTCGGGCAGCGTGCCGAGGTCGACGGGCGCCGCGGCGAACTCGCGGTGTCGCGTATCTATCCGCAGGTGACGGGCGGATCGTTCCGCGTCGACCTCGATTTCGTACGCGGCGAGCCGTCGGGCCTTGTCGCGGGCGAGGCCGTGCGCGGCCGGCTGTCGCTCGGCGCCGATCGTCCGGCGCTGCTGCTTCCGGCCGGCGCCTTTCTGGAGGCGTCGGGCGGCCGGTGGGTCTTCGTGCTGGCACCCGGGGGCAATCGCGCCGAACGCCGGTCGATCCGGATCGGGCGGCGCAATGCCGACCAGGTCGAAATTCTGGCCGGGCTGGTGCCCGGCGACCGCGTGATCACGTCCAGCTATGACGGCTGGGACGCGTATCGGCGCATCAACCTTCGATAGGAGACAATCATGCTGCGCGTGGAGACCATCTCGAAAAATTACGAGACCAGCGAGGTACGCACGCATGCGCTGAGCGATGTGTCGCTGACCGTCGGCGAAGGCGAGTTCGTCGCCATCATGGGGCCTTCGGGTTGCGGAAAGTCGACGTTGCTCAACATCCTCGGGCTGCTCGACCGTCCCGACGGCGGGCGCATCGAATTGCTCGGCGAGGATGTGAGCCGCGCGAGCGAGCATGAACTGACCCGCCTGCGCCGCGCTGCGATCGGTTTCGTGTTTCAGAGCTTCAATCTGGTCGACGAACTGACGGTGGCGCAGAACGTCGAGCTGGGGCTGCTCTATCGCGGTACGAGCGCGCGCGAACGGCGCGAACGCGTCGCGCTGGCGCTCGACCGGGTCGGCATGCCGCATCGTGCCCGCCATCTGCCCAAACAACTGTCGGGCGGCCAGCAGCAGCGCGTGGCGGTCGCGCGCGCGATCGTGTCCGACCCGCGTCTGATCCTCGCCGACGAGCCGACCGGCAATCTCGACACCGCGAACGGCGAGGCGGTGATGGACCTGCTCCAGCAGGCGGTCGGACAGGGAACCAGCGTCGTGATGGTGACGCACTCGCTTTCGCAGGCCGACCGCGCCGATCGCAAGATCCAGCTGCTCGACGGCCGGGTCGTCAGCCAGACGCAGCTGGGCGCCTGACCGTGCTGCGCAGCATCCTTTCCTCCACCCGCGGCCAGCTTGCGCGCGGCAGACTCTATGCGGTCGTGACGCTCGCGGGGCTGGCGCTGGCGCTCGCCGCTGCGATCGTCACCGGGCTGTTCGTGCGTCAGCAGCACGCCTATGAAAATTTCATTCCGGGGTATGAGCGCATTTTCCGGATGACGGGCACCGTCGCCCAGCCGGGACAGCCCGAGCGCGTGTCGGCGGTGACGCCGTCGATCCTTGCGAGGGCGCTTGCAGCGCGGAGCGACCGGATCGAGACGATTGCCCGCATCTATCAGGACAATCCGGTCGTCCGCGCGCGCGCCGATGCCCCGCCGATCCGCGCGCAGGGGTTCGTCTGGGCTGATCCCGCGATTTTCGAGGTCCTGCCGCTTGCGTCCGTCAGCGGGCAGCTGGCCGGCGCGCTCGCCCAGCCGGACACGGTGGCGGTGTCGCAAAGCAGCGCGCGAAGGCTGTTCGGCGGGGCCCCGCCCCGCGGCGCGGCGATCGAGATCGTGGGTGCCGACGGCGCGGTCCGGCGGTTGCGGGTGACGGCGGTGTTCGCCGACCTGCCCGCGCGGACGCACCTCGATCTGCAGTTCGTCGCTTCGGGTCTGGGCGCGGCGTCGCCGCTCGCGCGCGCCGATGCCAGTCCGGTGCCGACGATCAATCTGCCCATTCTGACTTATGTTCGCGGCAAGCCGGGGACGCGCGCCGCCGACCTTCAGCCCGCGCTCGACGATGTCATTCGCCCGTTTCAGGCGATGGCGGCGGCCAGCGGCACGAAGGTCGGCGGCTATGCGCTGCCGATTGCCGACATCCACTTCGGACCGCCCGACGACAGTCCGCACGGCAAGCCGAGCGTCGACCCGGCCGTTGTCATGGCGATCGGCGCGGTCGGGGCGCTGATCCTCCTCATGGCGTCGACAAGCTATGTCGCGTTGATGACGGCGCGCGCGGGCCGTCGCGGGGTCGAGGTTGCGGTGCGCAAGGCGTGCGGGGCGGGGCAGGGGCAGCTGATCGCCCAGTTCCTCGGCGAAAGCCTGCTCGTCACACTTGTCGCGCTGATCCTTGGTATGGCGATCGTCGAGCTGGTGCTGCCTGCAGTGAACGGCTTGCTAGGCCTGTCGCTCGCCTTCGATCTGACGCGCGAGCCGGGGTTGCTTCTGCCGCTGCTGGCCGTGTGGCTCGTGATCGGGGTGGCGTCGGGGCTCTACCCGGCGTTCATCCTGTCGTCGCTCCGGCCGATGGCGGCGCTCGGCGGCGGAGCGACCGGCCTGTCGGCGCCAGCGTGGATCGGCCGGACGATGGTGATTGTCCAGTTCGCGACGCTGACGGGACTGCTCGTCGCTGCGATCACGGTATACCGGCAGACCGATTTCGCCATCGATCGTGCGCTGGGCGCCGGACGCGGGCCGGTGCTGACAGTCGCGACGCAATGCCGGTCGGGGCTGGCGCAGGCGGTGCGCGAGCTGCCCGGCGTGCGCCGCGCAAGCTGTTCGGCCGCGGGTGCCTTCAACCTTGCGCCGCACGGCGCGGTCACCGCGATCAACCGCGAAGGGCAACGCTTCACCCCCGGTTTCGTCGAGGTCGATCCGTATTTCTTTGCGCTCGCCGGGCTCGATCCGCTTGCCGGCCGGACTTTCGCGCCCTCGCGCGACAGCGATGTCCGCCGCGGCGAAGTCATCATCAACCAGACCGCCGCCCGCCATTTCGGCTTCGCATCGCCGCAGGCAGCCATCGGCCAGCCGCTGGGCATTTCGCTGCAGGTCGGACCCAATCCGCCGACGACCCCCTATACGGTTATCGGCGTGGTTCGCGATGCATCGGCGAGCGTGCTCGAACCTGCGGGCGAACTGATCTACAGCGCCGCGCGGCCCGAATGGGGCGTGCTCGCGGTCGAAACAAGCCCCGCAGCGCTCTCCGACGTGCGCGCGCGCCTAGGGTGGCTGTGGGAGGCGATGGGCGATAGCGGGCCGCTCGAGGCACGACTGCTGTCGCAGATCGAGGCAGACCGGTACCGCACGACGATCGTGCAGGGGCGCGTGATCGCGGCCTGCGCGCTCGTCGCGCTCGTGATCGCCGCGATGGGGCTGTTCGCACTATCGGCCTTTTCCGCCGACCGGCGCCGCAAGGAGATCGGCATCCGCCGCGCGATGGGGGCATCGCCGGGCGAGATCGTCCGTCTGCTGCTCTGGCAGTTTCTGCTGCCCGTCCTCGTCGCGTGCGCCGTGGGTCTCGGTGCCGGCTACGCGGTCATGCGCCACTGGCTCGAACAATTCGTGGCGCGGACCGACCTGCCGGTGTGGTTGCTGGCCGGGGTGGCGGGAGCGACGGTCCTCGTCGCGATCCTCGTCAGTTCCGCGCAGATCAGGGCGGCGGCGCGCGGGCATATCGTCGATGCGCTTCGCTACGAATGAGGCCGGCGCGGGCCAGCAGGTCTCAGGGTTTCACGAGATTTTGTCCGCTGAGGAAGCCTCGCATGGGCGGGCCGCAGCAATCGCAGAAAGAAGGAGACAGTTTCCGTGCGAACAAGAAAATTGGGTTTGTTCGCCGCAGGTCTGGCGGCCTTGGCGGCGACTCCGGCCATGGCCGACGAATGGTGGCTGGTATTCATGGGCGGCGAGAAGCCGGCACGGCTCGTTGTCGCGATCGACGAGGATTATATCGGTCAAGCCGGATTCTTCGGCGGGGTTTTCAAGCTCGAGACCCTCGCGATCCTCGAAAATGAAAAAAGCCCCGACTGGATCACCTCGAACGTCATCGTCGACTGCGTCGGCAAAACGATCGAGGAAAAGTTGATCCAGATATCGCCGCGCGGCGGGCCGTTGCAGCGGGCACCGGACCAACCTCCGCGCGCGCCCAAAGATGCAGTCGAGCGCCAGCTCCTCCAATTCGGCTGCGAAATGGGACTGAAGACGGAGGCGGAACGCGCTGCCTTTCGTCAGGTCGACAATATGGAGCGCGGCCTGCTCTATCTCGGCCAGTTCTCGATCGAGGGCGTCGCCGACCTGACGTGGAAGGCCATATGGCCCGACGGCACGCGCCCGCCGCACAATGAAACGCGCACGCCCGAAGAACTCGAGCAAGAGACCCAAAGAAGCCTCAAGCACATCCAGGACATCATCACGCTCACCCGCGCGATGGCAGGCCAGGTCATCGAGGAAGACAAGGCGGTGACGCAGCAGCTGATCCGTAAAAGGGGGCAATGATCAGGTTTCGGTCCCGGGGCTCCGGCCCGGTATGATTTACAGACGAAAAGGATGGAAGCATGAAAAAGATCGCGCTCACGGTAGCATTTTTGACCGGCCTCATCGGTACAAGCCCGGCCAGCGCCCAGAGCTGCCCGGCGGGAACGACCTATAATCCAGGTGGCCCGGGCGGGGCTCAGCCCTGCATTCCGATATCCGATTATTCCGGGGGCAGTTCCCCGGCGCCGAGTTCGTCGGGCAGCAACAGCTATGCGGCGATGGCACGGCACCCCGATGCCGCCGACATCTGGGCCGACGGCAATTATTCGGGTGCATATAATGACGCCGAAGCCAATTCGATCGAGATGTGCAACCGGGTGATGGGCGGCGGTTGTGCGACGGGCGGCAAATGGTGGGATTCGTCGATGAAGATCCTTCGCAACAGCCACGGCGATTTCTACAATATGTGGATGGGCGGCGACGCCGGGCAACGCAAGCAGGCGATGGCCGAATGTTCGGCGAAGCAGCTTTTGCCCTGCGAAGTGTTCGCGACGATCCGGTCGAGCACCGATATCCGCAATCCCGGCGCCGAGGCGCGCAAATATTATGCGGTCTCGGCATGGGTCATCGGCGACAAGAGCAGCGGATATAATAACAAGCTCTATGTCGCGAGCGGCCATCGCAGCTACGAGGCCGCGTCCGCGGCGGCGATCAAGGCGTGCAGCGATGCGACATCGCGCAAATGCGAAATCAATACCTGGACCGGTAACGGGGTTATCCAGGCGTTTCGAATGGACAGTAGCGAATACGGTATAGCGGAAACCTCGACCCAGCGGGCGAAGCAAGCGGCGCAGCTGGATTGCAAGCAGCAGAAGAGCAAGAAGTGCGACCTTCAGGCGGTGTTCGACAGCCGCAAGCCGGGGCTGTTCGTGCATGATTTCGCGGCGGCCAAGGCAGAATAGGATCGTTCCCCTGAGATTAAAGATGCCCGGATTTGCAAGTATGAGCGCTCGCCGCCGGATCGGCATCGGAGTGGCCGTGGCGGCGGCCGTCCTCGTTGGCTCCGGTGTCAGTTACGAATGGATTGCGCGCCAGAACGCCGCGAGGGAATTTCCGCCGCCCGGCCGACTCGTCGACATTGGTGGCCGGCGCATTCATATCGACTGCGAAGGGAGCGGATCGCCGATCGTGATCCTGGAGGCCGGCGCGGACACGAGCGGATCGGCGCTCTGGTACCCCGTGGCGCAGGCCGTTTCGCAGCGGACGCGCGTTTGCAGCTATGACCGTGCCGGTCTCATGTGAAGCGATCCCGGCCCGCTTCCGCGCGACGGCGAGGCCATCGTTGCCGATCTGCACAAGGCGCTGGAGGTAGCGAAGGAACCCGGCCCATATGTCCTTGTGGGCGCTTCGCTCGGCGGCCCGCTCGTGATGCTCTACACCGGGCACTACCCGGAAGACGTCGCAGGCGTCGTGCTGGTCGATGGCGCCCATCCCGACCAGATCGCGCGACTTGAGAAAGCGTCGGGCGTCGAAGACGATCCTGCTCCGCTGGTTTTTCGGGCGCTAGCGAACCTCGCATGGACCGGCCTTCCCCGTTTTCTGCTGCCGGTTCCGGAATTGCCCGAGTTGCCCGCCCGCGTGGCAGCTGAAGTCGCGGTTTACCAAGCGCCATCGCTGAGCGCTGCACTTGATGAAGCATCAGCGATGCCAATGACTTTTCAGGAGGCCAGCCCCTTCCGGGACTTGGGGCGCCGTCCGCTGGCGGTGCTGTCGCACGGAAAGCAGTGGCAGGATTACAGTCCGGCGCAGCGAGCCCGCGCGGGCATGAGCAAGGAGCAATTTGAGCGCCACGAAAGGGCGTGGGCGGAGATGCAGGCCGAACAAGCAGCCTGGTCGAGTGATAGCTCGCACCGCACATTGCCCGATTCGAGCCATGTGGTGCAGTTGGAACGGCCCGACGCTGTCGTCGCGGCGATTACCGAGGTCGTCGCCAAGGTGAGAGCGCCGCAGAAGTAACCCTACTCCCCAGGAAGGGACACGAATGCCACATTCACGGGCGGTGCGAGGTCCATCGAGGTCCCATCCGGTCGATATATCCGCTCTTTGATCGGATTTCCCGAATATGCGGTCTGCGGTGATCCCGATCGAAGGGGGCCGGAGAAGGAGAAATATAATGTCTCGAATTCATATCCTGACCGGCAGCCTCGCGGCCATGCTGCTGTGCAACACTTCGATGGCTGGAGCGAGCGGCAGCGTCGCCATGCCTGAGCAACAACAGAAAATGGCGAGCTTCGAGGCCTGCCATGCTTTTCTAGAGGACAGGGCCGCACAGGACCGCAAAAGCGAAGCTCCGCTCACCACAGATGCCGAAGGCAATCGCCGTGCAGTGACGGTCGAACTCAGGACCGATGGAGTCGAGCGCTCCAGCAAAACCAGAGCGCGCTATGGTGCGCGAATATGGTATTCGAACGGAAAGCCGCTCCCTGAATTCGGGACAATCGAAGATCGGGCGAGCTGGGAGGAGCATGATTATGAATGCCGCGGGCGGACGCTCACGATCAACACGTCTCAAGGCTCTACGCTCGAAAGCTATATACCGATAGATGCGGACAAGGCGGCGAGTGATCAGCCGGCACCAACCGGAAAAACCGGTGTCGACTGAACCCGCGCCGTATACGATCATGGAACGACGATGATGGCACCGCGGTGTCGTCGGCACAGCGAAGCTTGCTGAAGTTCGATCAGGCTCAACGCCAGCCGCTGAACGGCCCATTTTCCTCGTCCGCCGGAACGAATGACGGAATAGCCGAAGACGTAAGCGGGATCAGCATTTTACCGCTGCACTGTCTATTGCTCGTCGAGGCGGTGCCATCGAGCACGTCGAGACCCGACCATTGCTTGCCCGGACTGTCGGTGAGGCTGCCCGCATAGCCGCTGAATATGATGTAATGCGTGTTTCCGTTGGTGAAGCGCAGGCTGGTCTGCTGACCGCCGCCACCGCCGACGACGGCATCGCTGTGAACACGTCCGTCTTTACCATCGCTGCTGATCTGCATTTCGGGCGCCTTGCCCGGCGTCCCGTAGCGATAGGTCAGAAGACGATCACCCGCGCAAACCGAGACCTGCTTCCGGCCAAGCTCGCACGAGAAAACAGGTGTCTCCGAGGGATTGCAGAATGTCGAGCCGCCCGTGGCTGCCGTGGCCAAGGCAAGGGACAGTGCTATCGGATATAGGGAAAACATGGGAACTCCTCAAATGGCAGAGATTGCACGGTGCGATGACCTGCAATTATTCGCGTTACTAGATTCCGAATAAAGCCAATCTATGCTTGCGATCACAAAGTTCGAAGAGTCGAGGCCTCCGGCCTCCAACCGTCGTGTTCCCAAGAGGGAAGTTTATTCGGACGGGGCGGGTTCCAGTGACCGACTCCACAGCGCTTCGGTGCTCGACATGCGGGGCTCGCTCAGCGGACAAAAAAGGCCGTACGGGCCACGCCAGTGTTGTTGCTTGACTGTACCCAAGCTCGAAACTCGACCTCGTACAATCCGGGTCGAAGATCGGAGATGCCGGCCACGAACTCCGACGCTTCCGGATCGAAAGTCAGGCTGATCCGCTGCGGGGCCGCCCCGTCCCGCGTCACATAGGCTTCGACTTCGGTATCCGCCGCGCGCCACGGACCTTCCTGCGAGATCGGGCAGCCGCACAACATGGTCACGCCGGCGCGCAGCCCGATCGATGTACCGGCCTTCACCTGTTGGTAGGCCGTTGGCGCTGCCACATCGACGATGAGACCCGGCATCTCGAGCAGCCATCCGTCCCCTGCTGTCAGGTCTCGGCCCGGCAGAATCCATTGGGTACTGGTTACGGTCGTCGCGGCCTGCGGCTGGCTGAGCGGGCCGCTTGCGCTGATGGTGATGCGTCGCGGACGGTCCAGATCGAGGATCGCGCGAAAGACGGCCGAGTCCTCGGTCGCCATCCGTTGCTCGCCTGCGGCTCCCCGGCCCATGATGCGTTGCGTGTCGCCCGTCGTTCCCTGCGTCTGGCCGCGTGCAAGGACTTCCCCGGTGTCGGCATCGGTGAGCGTGATGCGAACGGGAGCCTGAAACCCGCCGAGGAACTTGGCTCCGCGAGCGATCGTTCGCGCCTCTATGATCGTGGGTTCAGCGCGAATGGCCTGAGAAAATTCACTCGAGAGCATCGCTGCTGCCAGAACAACGCGAACACCCGGTTTCATCATATAACGCTCCCATGCGATGTTACTCTTGGCTGCGAATGTCATTGCGGCAGCTCGGTCAGGATTTTCCGGATGCGCGCATCCCCGGGAGCCAGCGTCAGAGCACGCGCATAGCTGTCACGCGCGGCCGTCAGCCGGCCAGCGGAGCGATAGGCCTCGCCGAGGCTGTCATGCGCGTTGGCCGAGTTGGGGAAGCGCCGGGCGTTCCAGGCGAGCGGTGCAACCGCGGCTTCGGCGTCCCATATGTTGAGGGCATCATAGCCGACACGGTTCACGATCGCCTCGGTATCGGCGGGAGCAACCCGTTGAAGGCGTTGGACTGCGGCATCCCACTGGTTCGAAGCAAGGCCTCGGAACAGACGTTCTTCCTCGATTTCGGCGCGGCGCGCGGCCCCGGGCATGACCCGATCGGCAAGTAGTGCCGCGACGCGGTGGCGGTCGAAATGCGATCGTCCGCCATTGTCCAGGTAGATCACGGTGGCCGAATCTCCGGGGTCGGTGGTCCGGAAAAAATGCCTCCAGACCAGGCGAACGCCGCCGCCATGGCCGACGATCGTAACATCGTCGTGGCTATAATATTCCCAGCCGTGCGTATGCCAGGCCGGGGCGCCGGTGGACGTGGGAAAGGGCGTCCATGAGCTATGGAGGGTCGCAGGCGGCAACAGCGCGCCGCCGAGCAAGGCTCTGCTCCACAGGATCATGTCATTTAGCGTCGAAAAGACGCCGGCCGAACCGAAGGTGTAGGTCGGCCGGGAGGGGAGCGCGAACGGCGTCGGCGCTCCCGCGCGCCCGGGAACCGGTTGATAGTTTGTCACCAGATTCGGCAACGAGACGGACCCGAGCGGATATTCGCTATGATAACCGGTTTGGATCATGCGCGCCGCGCGGAACTGCGTCCCGACGAGGTCGGTGAGCGACTTGCCGGTCAGCTGCTGCAAAGCCGCGCGGGCGAGCAGGAAGTTGGTCTGGTTATAGTCGTTACGGGTTCCTCGCGGAAAGCGAAGCGGCTTGTCGTAGAGGCTCTCGAAGGCTGCGTCTTCGGTCGGTGCAACCCAATCGGGCATATAGTCGGGCAGGCCGGATACATGCGCGATCGCCTGCGCCAGCGTTATTCCCCTCCACGTCTCCGGCAGGTCCGGCCGGATATCTTCGATGGGAATAGTGAGATCGAGGTCGCCCCGCTGAACCAGCTTCAGCAGTTCGACGACGAGGAAGAGTTTCGAGATCGAGAAGATGGGGTAGACCGACCGTTCGGTGATCGGACTCCCGGAATCGCGATCCGCCAGCCCCGCATGACGGACATAGACAGGCGTGCCTCGCCGGAACACTGCCACCGAGTGGCCGATGGTGCCATAGCTGGAGGCCGTTGTGTCGAGAAGTGCATCCAGTTCCCCGAAAATCCCCGGCGACGCCTTTGCACTGACCGTCGCGAGCGGCGATGTAGCGAGGCCCGCAAGCGTAAGGCCGATCATCTGCCGCCGGCCGAAGTTGTGATGGCTGTCTTGCAAAGCATTGTTTCCCGCAGACGGCCGGGCAGGGCCGTTTTCGTGGGGTCTCGACTATTGCGGCTGGCATCCGGAAACCAATGACATCTTGTGACGCGGGCTGACATCTTGCATTCCCGCTTGTGTCCATCGGCCCCGGCAGGGCAGATGAAGCCACGTGACTGGTTCGACGAAAGCCGATGATGATTGTCTTTGATGCATTCCGGCTGGATCCGGCTGCCTTGCACATATTCCGTGACGGACATCGGCTCGAGGCGCCGCCACAGGCTGTAGAAGTGCTGGCCTATCTCATCGCCCATGCCGACAGGACGGTAACGCGGCAGGAATTGCTCGACCGCTTCTGGGCTCGCGCCGGAACGGGCGGCGACGCCGCCCTGAATACCTGCATCCGCCGGATCAGGACGCTTCTCGATGACGACAGCGAGACGCCGCGCTTCATCCAGACGCGGCCGCGCTCCGGGTATCGCTTTATCGGTAATCTCGTTCCTGAGGCCGGCAGAGAGGCCACGCACTCGCGCCGCGGTGTGATGCTGGGCGTAGGGGCGCTCGCCCTTCTGTTGATCGGCGGAGGGGTGCTGACGCAGGGCGCATTCTTCCCCTCGCATCAGCGTCTGGCGATCGGCGCTGCAAACGGCCTTTGCGAATATACGCTGTTTCCGAAATTCAATGCCGGCTTGCGCGAGAGCTTCCTCGCCGAGGTCAGTCACCGTGTTCCGGAGCATTATTCCGTGGTCGCCGCAGACGCCAAAGCCGATCTGCGCGCCAAGACCAGCGTCCGGCAGACGCCAACCCGCACGGTGGTGACGGTCACTCTGGTGCGCGAAGAGGACGGCCGGCTGCTGTGGACGGGCGAATATGCCGACGCCACCGACACCGACGACTATGTTCCGTTGCAGCGTTCGCTGGCCCAGCGCATGGCGCGCGGGCTGGCGGAAGCACTGCGGACAAAGGCACGAATTTGAATTCGGACGAGTTCGCCTTGTCTTGTCTTCGACCGCAGCGAAAACCAGATCATAAATGCCATGACGCCGGAGCTATCGCTCCCCATCAAGAAAAAGGATTCCGGCTTGAAACCACTCGCGGTTCTCTCGCTCTTTGCGCTCGCGCTTTTGCCCGCATCGCCGTCGCTTCCGGCGAGTTCCCTACATGGCGCAACCGTAGATCGGGGCGCCTTCAACGGCGGCTGGTCCAGGTGCGATGACGATACTGGCGTCGCGGTTTGCGAACTGATTTACGTGGAACAACGGGGTACGCGGGTCTGTGGAGTCTCGGAAGAAAGCTCGTCCAATTATCAATATCGTGACCGCTTTGTTGCGACGGCCACGGGCGATCGAGCCAAGCTGGAGAAAGTGTGCGGCGAGGGTGGAAGCGCGGATACTTCGAAATGCCCTGGAGATTCCGACGTGTCGGGTGAAGCAATTGGCTGGACCAAGTCCGAAGCCTCGCTCGCGCTGTGCAACGGCAGGCTGGTCAGCAACAACACTGGGGAGGTCGGATGCGGAATCGCCCGCGAACGCGCGGGCTTGAACCGTTCGAGCGATGCAGGTTTCATCGACAATTTCTCGGTCGAAGACAAACAATGGCTGGCCTCATGCATCGCGGGGCAAGAATGATGCTTCCGGGCGCTATGGCCCATGACACCTCCGCGTAGCGGCGCGCTTGGGAGCGGACCGCTGTGATATGTCCGCTATCTTTAATTGGAACCTGGAAGCTGCCGGTCCGCTAGCGGCCATAACGCTCCGTCAAACTCGCAGCGGGATCATATCGGCAGTGGCAGCGAGTCGTCAATCTACAAGACAATGTCACCTTTTATCAATCTCGGGCTGAAGCGAGCGTCCAGTCTCACGCATGCCACCATCGGTAAACCTGTGGGGCGTGGTCAATAAGGGGATGGATAATGAAACTCGCGATTCGGCGCCGCACGGCACTTACGTATCTTCTCTCTTCGTGTGTCGTCGCAGGCGGGTGGTCAACTTCAGTCTTGGCCCAGACCGCGCCCGCCGAGGTGATCGCAGAGGGTGACATCGTAGTCACCGCCCAGAAACGCGAGGAACGTCTCCAGGACGTGCCGGCTGCCGTTTCGGTGCTCAGTGCCACGACGCTGGCGACTGCCAACCAGACGCGGCTGCGCGACTATTTCGACACCGTTCCGAGCTTTCAGGTTTCCCCTTCACCGGGCGGCGGCAACCAGCAGTCGCTCGCCATCCGCGGCGTGTCATCGGGTGCCTATGCGAACCCGACGGTCGGCATCATGATCGACGAAGTCCCGTTTGGCGCCGTGACATATGATTTTTCGCCCGAGGTCGATCCCTCGGATCTCGCAAGGATCGAAGTGCTGCGCGGGCCGCAGGGCACCCTTTACGGCGCAAGCAGCATCGGCGGACTGGTCAAGTTCGTCACGCTGGACCCGTCAACATCCGACGTCAGCGCGCGCGCGGAAGCCGGTGTCAATACCATCAGTCACGGCGACAAGCTGGGCTACAGCGTCAAGGGCTCGCTTAATCTGCCGCTATCCTCAACCTTGGCGGTGCGGATCAGCGCATTCAACCGCGAAGACCCCGGCTATATCGACAATCCCACCACCGGGCGGGAAGACGTCAATTCGCTCCGGGCGACAGGTGCGCGCTTCTCGGCGCTGTGGAACGCAACCGACAATATCTCCGTCAAACTGAACGCACTTTATCAACGCAGCCGGGCCGATGGTTCGTCCGAAGAGATTCACGGCTTCGGGCTCACCGACTATCAGCAGAACTATATCGCCAACACGGGGCAGTCGGGAAAGACGATCCAGTCGTACAGCGCGATTATCAACGCGGGGTTTGGGGCGGTCGATGTCACGTCAGTGTCCGGCTATAGCCATTACAAGGTTTTCAGCGTCCAGGATTACACCAACAACGCGCCCTGGGGCGCCCGCGCGCAGCTCTTGTTCGGCACGCCCGGCGCCTCGTCGCGTTTCAATGCCGGCGTCGACCGCTTCACCCAAGAGGTGCGCGCGACATTCAAGACCGGCGAGGCGCTGGACTGGCTGGTCGGCGCATTCTATTCCAACGAAGATACACCGATCTTTCAATCGATCGCGGCCGCCAACGTCACCACCGGCGCCATTCTCGGCGACATCCTGAATTTCGACATCCCGTTCAAGCAAAAGGAATTTGCGGTATTCGCTGATCCCACGCTGCACCTTTTCGATCGCTTTAGCATCCAGTTCGGTGCGCGTTACAGCTGGCTGGACGCGACGTTCGATTCCGTCCGACAGGAAGGCCGCCTCCTTGCCGCTCCTGTCGTGCTGCCTGCGATCACACAGAAGGCCAATGTCTTCACTTATCTGGTCACCCCGCAGTTCAAGGTGAACCGCGATCTCATGATCTACGGCCGTGTCGCGACGGGGTACCGGCCCGGCCGGTCAAACTCCTTCAATCCCGACCTCACGGTCCCGCGGGCGGCCGATGCCGACACGACGACAAATTATGAAATCGGCATCAAGGGGGCGCTGCTGTCGAACATGCTGTCATTCGATGCATCCCTCTATCACATCGACTGGAAGGACATCCAGATCACCTTGGTGAGCGTGAACAACGGCATTGCCTACACCGCAAATGCGGCGCGTGCGAAGAGCCAGGGTTTCGAGCTGTCCTCAACTCTTCGGCCCGGCGGAGGCCTGACCGTTGCGGGCTGGCTGAGCTTCAACCACGCCGTTGTCACCGAAGGGGTCGTCAATGCGGCGACCTTTGCGCCTGCCGGTGCGAGGCTGCCGTTCAGCACCAAGTTCACCGCCAATATTTCCGCCGACCAGAAATTCGAGATTTCGGGAGATCTCACGGGATCGGTCGGCATTACCTTCGGCCATACCGGCAAGCGCTTCGGTACCTTCATCGGAAATCCAAACCGTTCGGTCTATCCCGCCTTCAACAAGATCGATCTGCGGGCCGGCCTCGAATATGGGCCGTGGGCCTTCAACGTCTATGCCCGGAATATCGGCGATACCCACGGCCTGCTGGGCGGCGGAGCGGGGAGCTTCCCGCCCAGCGCTTTCACCTATATTCAGCCGCGCAGCATCGGCGCATCGCTTTCGAGAACCTTCTGACACGGCGACGGGCGCCGATCTCCCTGCCGGGCAGGCGCCTCCTGCCCGGCAACCGGACTGATCACCAATCTCGAGGGCGAGAGGACGCATTGTGGCTGCACAGCAAATTGTCAAGTTGCCCGGAAATCATGTTGCGGGAGCCGAAAATCCCGCGCTGCAGGGTGACGACGCTTCCCAATCACCCTGGCTTCTTTATTCGGGCCGTCAGCAGCTCGCATTCCTCCTGGTCCTGTTCCTGGTCGGCGCATCCTATAATATCGACCGGAATATTCTCGGTGTGCTGTTACCCCAAATCAAGATCGAGTTCGCGCTGAGCGACACGGAACTCGGGCTTTTGAGCGGCATCGTGTTCGCATTCTTCTACGCAACGCTAGGGTTGCCGCTGGCGCGCATGGCCGACCGGGGCAATCGCGTCCACATCCTCTCCTACTCGCTGGTCGCCTGGAGCGTGATGACGGCGCTGTGCGGTCTCGCCCAGTCCTTCTGGCAGCTCGTCGCGGCGCGCATCGGCGTCGGGGCGGGGGAGGCTGGTGCCTTTCCGGCAGCGCAGAGCCTGATCGCAGACTATTTCGCTCCGGCAAAGCGGGCGGGAGCAATGGCCGTCTTCATGACCTCGTCCGCGATCGGCTATGGCGGCGGCCTCATTCTCGGCGGCTATGTCGCCGAGCATTACGGTTGGCGCAGCGCGTTCCTCCTCGTCGGGGTGGTCGGGATCATCCTCGGACCGATCAGCCTCTCGGTGCTCAAGGAGCCGCGTAAGGCCTTCCGGGCGAAAGTCGTCACCGAACCATTTCGCGCTGCGGCGATTGGGCTTTTCAAGGTCCCCGCTTACCGCAACATCCTTTATGCCATCGTCATCTATTTCTTCATGTCCTACGGCGCGCTGGTTTTCATCGTTTCCGCGATGATGCGCCTCTTCGACGTCAATGTGCAGGTCGCTGGCGCTACTTTCGGAACGATCACGATGATGTCCGCGATCGTCGGGAATATCTCGGGCGGCCTGATTGCAAACCGGCTCGCCCGCAAAAATCTCGCGAACCTCCCGCGCACGGCCGCATGCGCAATGATGGCGACCGTCCCACTTTTCATTTTTGCGCTGTCGCGATCCTCGATGGCGGAAATGGAGATACCCCTCGCGCTCGCAATGGTCGCCCTGAACATGATGTCGGCGCCGATGTTCGCGTCGCTTTATCTGGTTTGCGGCCCGAACCGGCGGGCCACGGCCGTGGCAATCGTCCTGCTGTTCGCAAATCTCGTCGGCCTGGGCCTCGGACCATTCGTCACCGGGCTGATCAGCGATTTCCTCGCGCCGACGATGGGCGCGGCCGAAGGACTCCGTACATCGCTCCTGATGCTGTTCGGCGTCATGATCATCGGCGGCATCTTCATGCTGCGCGCAGCCAATCACATCGAGGCATCGATCAAGGCTGAACATGCCCAGTCGCTCTCCTGAGGGCGCAGCGATGGCGGTCGCAGCGGCATCGCGGGACCTGAGATCACATCTCTTCGAGCTGATGGAGCAGCGCCGAATTCCAGGTTTACAAGCTGCGATTGTTCGAAATGGTGCCATGGTGCGCCTCGAAGCCCTGGGCGTCGCCAATATCGAGCATGACGTTCCCGTGACCAATGCTTCGGTCTTCTCGATCAACTCGATTGCCCAAGCCTTCACCGGCATATCGCTCCTTCAGCTCGTCGAGGCAAATGCGCTGAATATTGACGCGGCCATCTCGACCTATGTGGAGGGTCTGCCGGAAGCATGGGGGCGGGTGACGTCCCGGCAGCTCGCGACCTTGTCTTCGGGGCTACCCGAAATCGTTTCCTACGGTTCCGGCAACTCGATCGGGCTTATCGGCGTCGACGAGGAGGCGGCATGGGGCGCGGCCTTCGCCTTGCCGATCGAGTTTGAGCCCGGAACGGATTATGCCTTTACGCGGACCAATTATGCATTGCTTGGCAAGGTCATCGAGAGCCTATCCGGAATGGACTACACCGACTTTATCCGGACGAGGCAGTTCGCCGTCGCCGGGATGACTGAGACGCGCTTTTCGGACGACCGCGACCTGATTTCGCGCCGCGCCGACAGCTATTCGATCGTGCGCCCCGACGGCACGTCCGCCGAGGCCCTTTACAAGAGCCATATGAACTGGCCGCCCGTCCTGCATCCGGTGTCCGGTCTGCATAGCACCGCCCAAGATCTGGCACGCTGGCTGATCGCCCTTCAGGCCGGGACGCTCCTGCGCGAGCAATCGAGCCTTGAGACCCTGTGGCGACCTGGAATGCGCTCGAGCGGACAATGGGAAAACTGGGGCATCGGCTGGCCTGTCGCCCAGGTCGAAGGTCACCGGGTGCCAGCGCCGGCGGGAGGCTGCAAGGCACAAATTGCCCTCTATCCCGATGGTCAGGCGATCGTCGTGCTGACGAACCTTATCGGCGCCTTTCCGGAGCAACTCGCGGCCTATCGCGACGAAGCTTTCGACATTGGCTTCATGAACGAATTACGCACATATTGTTGAGGAATCCCAATTGAGTATCACGCTGTCGCCCGATGAAGAGCGCTTCAAGGAAGCCTATATCCGCTCGCGCGGATATTGGGTCGAGTTCAACGACGGCCTGTTGCGGCACAATCCACGTTGGCTGCGAGCGCATCTTGCCTATGCCGATACAATTCAGGAGGAAGGTCCACTCGGCGAGCGGATACGAGAACTCATCTTCGTCGCTGTCGATGCCTCAACAACTCACCTCTATACCCGGGGTCTTGAAATCCATATCCGCAAGGCGCTCGCAGCGAACTGCTCGGCTGCCGACCTCATCGAAGTGTTGCTCATCTCCGCCGTGCAGGGCCTCGATAGCGTTGTCGCAGGCGTCGCCATCCTTGCCGAGGAGGCAGGGCGCGACTTCGAGGGCGACGGGGAAATCGCTACAGCCCTCCTCGATCGTTATGCATCGATCTTCGGCGATCGTCCCGATTGGCTATCGCATGTTGCACTCCTGGCACCCGGCTACGCGCGCGCGCTGATCGATCTTGCCGAGATCGCCGAGGCCGATGCGGGGCTCACGCCGCGCGAGCGCACGCTTGTCCGTCTCGCGCTCGCTGCGTCGCCGACACATCTCAACCGCGAAGCGATGCGAACCGAGACGCGCCACGCGCTGGACGCGGGAGCTAGCCCGGCGGAAATATTGGAGGTTTTCCAACTCGTCGGTCTGCTGGGAATGCACGCCTGTGTCGATGGTATCCCGGCGGTTATCGCCGCCGCCGGGAAGGGCTGACCTTCAGAATTTCAAACAGCGTCAGCATTCCGGAAAGCTGACGGCGAGGCCGCCCTGCGAGGTCTCCTTATATTTGCTATGCATGTCGCGTCCCGTGCGCATCATCGTCTCGATGACCTGGTCGAGCGAGACGACATGGGTTCCATCGCCTCGCAGCGCCAGCGAGGCCGCATTGATAGCCTTGATTGCGCCGAAGGCATTGCGTTCGATGCAAGGGACCTGAACGAGGCCCGCGATAGGATCGCAGGTCATTCCAAGATGATGCTCCATGGCGATCTCGGCCGCATTCTCCGCCTGGGCGTTGGTCCCCCCCATCGCCGCCGCAAGACCCGCCGCCGCCATGGCACTGGCCGTGCCGACTTCGCCCTGGCATCCGACCTCGGCACCCGAGATCGATGCGTTCAATTTCGTCAAGGTCCCGACCGCCGTGGCGGTCAGGAGAAAATCATGCATGCCCGCGCGATCCGCGCCGGGCCAGAAATCCCGGTAATACCGCAGGACCGCAGGGACGACTCCCGCCGCTCCATTGGTCGGCGCAGTAACAACCCGTCCGCCGGCGGCATTCTCCTCGTTCACTGCGATGGCGAACAGGCTGACATGGTCCATGATCGCATGCGGCGCCTGCTGGTTTCGAAAACGGTCGGCGTCGAGTTTTCGCCTCAAGCCTTTTGCGCGGCGCTGCACGCCTAGCCGTCCGGGCAGCACGCCTTCGGTGCGCATGCCGCGATCGATGCTGTCCATCATGACTTCGACGATCCGGTCGAGACAGGCTTCGAGCTCGGCACTGGTCGTGCGCGCGCGTTCATTCGCACTCCCGATCTCAGCGATGCTGAGCCCGTGGCATTCGCAGAGCGACAGAAGTTCGTCTGCGGTAGCGAAGGGGAAGGGAACTTCAACCTCCTCGGCAGGCGCGGGCGTGCCCACCTGATCCTCGCGGGCAATGAAGCCGCCGCCGATCGAACACCAGCGCTCGGCGAGCAATTCGTCGCCGCCCTTGTCCAGTGCCACGAAGTGCATCGTGTTGGGATGGACCGGCGTGCGGCTCTTGCGGTCGAAAACAATGTCACTTGGCGGGTCAAAGCCGATCTCGCGCCCGGCGACTCGCAGCCTTTTCTTCGAGGCGGCGCGCTGCGAGACGACGTCCATCAGATCGGGATCGACCGTGTCGGGCAGATAGCCCGCAAGGCCCAGTATCACCGCCTTGTCGGTCGCATGCCCGGCGCCTGTCCAGGCCAGCGAACCCATGAGCTCGCATCGGACGCGAGCGAAATCCAGACCTTCGAGGCTCCTGACGAATTGTGCGGCGGCTTTCATCGGTCCGACGGTGTGCGACGAAGACGGTCCGATGCCGATGCGAAAAATGTCCCCGAGGCCGATCACGGCTAGTTCTCGCTCTCCGCTTCCCGCAGCAACGCCTCGACATAGCGGGCGAAGGATCGCCACACGTCGAGATGAAAGCTCATGGAGCCGGTGCGCCAGAGAACGACCTCCGCCCGCGCGAACATTGTGCGTGTGCACATGCCCACAGGAAAGGCGCGAGGAGACAGATCGAGCGCGCAGCCCGAAGCCAGGATCTCTGCGGCGCGCGCGCCTTGGACTGCCAGCGCGACCTGGCGGTGGCTGACATCGACGAGTGAGCAAAGTTCACCCTCGAGGTGGGCGGCGAGCCGCGACACCCAGTCATCCTGTAAATCCGCGTGCAGGAGCAGCCATTCGTCCGGGCCAAGCCACAACGCGCTACTCGGGCCGTTGCTTTCCGAGCGGCATGCCGCGCGAGGGAGCGCGATCCCGAGCTTGTCCGAAATGCTGCCGATGTCGGCCTCGCGGCAGCGAAGGACAGCGCGGCCAATGGGCCCCAGCGACGCAATCGCGTCACTTTCGCCTGCGAATGGAGAGGCGATACGCGATTCAAACATTTACCCGGTCCCCCTTCGGATCGAAGAAAACGGGCGCGACGACGTCGACCGCGATGCTGCCGCCCGGCATGGGAACCTCAAGCCTCTCGCCGAGCCGCGCGCGGCCGGCGCGGACCATCGCGAGCGCGATCGACTTGCCGAGCACCGAACTATGATAGGCGGACGTCACATGGCCGATCGAGCGGTCTTCCGCCGCAGGCGCGACGATCTGCGCGCCCTCCTCGAGCACGATGCGCGGATCGCGGGTCAGCAAGCCGACAAGTTGCTTGCGGTCGGGATCAGTCATCGCGGGACGGGCCAGCGAGCGCTTGCCGACAAAGTCGGGTTTTGCCTTGCCGATCGCCCAAGCGAGCCCCGCATCGTCGGGTGTCACCGTGCCGTCGGTTTCCTGCCCGATGATGATAAAGCCCTTTTCGGCGCGCAGAACGTGCATCGTTTCGGTGCCGTAGGCCACCATGTCGTGTGCCTGGCCGCGCTCCCAGATCGCTTGCCATACCATCGCGCCATAGCCGCTTGGGACATTGACTTCGAAGCCGAGCTCGCCCGTGAAGCTGACGCGCATCAGCCGCATCGGCACGCCGCATATCCGCGCGTCGGCGATGCTCATGTGCGGGAATGCATCGGGAGAAAGGTCGAGACCTTGGACGAGAGGCTCGATCACTTCGCGCGCTTTCGGACCTTGGACCGCGATAACGGACCATTGCTCGGTGGTTGAGGTTAGCCAGACGTCGAGGTCGCTCCATTCGGTCTGGAGATAATCCTCCATCATGCCGAGCACGCGCGCCGCCCCGCTGGTAGTGGTCGTCACGTGGAAGCGATCGGGAGCGAGGCGACCGACGACGCCGTCGTCGAGGACGAAACCGTCCTCGCGGAGCAGCACGCCATAGCGGCATTTCCCGACGCCCAGCTTCGTCCAGGCGTTGACGTAAAAGCGGTTCATGAATTCGGCGGCGTCCGGCCCGACGATCTCGATCTTTCCGAGTGTCGATGCGTCGAAGATGCCCACGCTTTCGCGAACCGCAAGGCATTCACGCGCTACGGAGGCGTGGAGGTCCTCGCCATTCTTTGGAAAGAAATGCGCACGCTTCCAGTTGCCGACATCTTCGAACACCGCGCCCTGCTCGATCGCCCAGTCGTTGATCGCGGTGATCCGCGCCGGATCAAGGAGGTCGCGCCGCGCCCGTCCCGCAAGCGTACCGAAACTGATCGGCGTGTAGGGGGCGCGGAAGGTGGTGAGGCCAACTTCGGGGATCGTGCGGCCTGTCGCCTCGGCGACAATGCCGAGGGCATTGATATTCGACAGCTTGCCCTGGTCCGTTGCCATCCCGGTTGTCGTGTAGCGCTTCACATGCTCTATCGACAGGAAGCCCTCGCGGGCGGCCAGCAGGATATCGGCGGCCGTCACGTCATTCTGCCAGTCGACGAAGGCCTTCGGTCTGGACGGGTCGGAGGTCGGCGCAGCGCCGATGTGGCCGCCGCCGCCGACTGGATGCGCGACGGCGCAGGCGAGCGGAATGATCGCGGGCCGGAAAGGATAGCCCGCCGCTTCCGCTGCCGACCGGCCCGCTTCGGCGCCATCCGCGAGGGCCTCATCGAGCGCGAAATGTCCTCGGCAGGCGCCTGCCGAGCGTTCGGCCTCGGCCGACTGGTCCGGAAGATAGGCCTGAAGATCCTCGTTCCACATGAGCTTTCCGCGCGACTGCGAGAAAAGATGTACGCTCGGCGTAAAGCCGCCGGCCATCAGCACCGCGTCGCAGGCAAAGGTTTCCCGCTTGCCCCCGGATGTCAGCGTGATCGACGCGACGCGAAGCTTGCCCGTGGTGCCGTCGATGGCCGCGTTTGTCAAAACGCGGAGGCCCGCTTGCCGCGCGCGCGCGGCGACGGGCGAGTCGCCGCGGATATCGGCAATCGCCGCGATATCGATGCCCGCATCCTTCAGCTCATGCGCTGTCCGGTAGCCATTGTCGTGCGCAGCCACGATCACGACCTTTCGGCCGACCTCAACGCCATATTGCTGCAGATAGGTGCGCGCCGCGTCTGCGAGCATGATTCCGGGGCGGTCGTTATCGGGAAAGACGAGCGGACGCTCGATCGCACCCGCCGCTATTACAACCTGTTTCGCGCGGACCTGCCACAACCGCTCGCGCGGTTGCCCGGGCGCCGCATCGGCCAGATGGTCGGTCAGCTTTTGGGCAAGGCCGATCCAGTTGTGCGGATAATAGCCGAAGGCCGAGGTCCGCGGCAGCAGCGTGACATTGGCCATGCCGGCCAGGCTATCCAACATTCCGGCCAGCCAGCGTGCGGCGGGCGCGCCATCAATCGTCACCTGATTGGCGGCGAGCAGTGAGCCACCCATCGCCGCGCGGTCGTCGCAGAGGATTATCTGCGCGCCGCTCTTTGCGGCCTCCATCGCGGCGGTCAAACCCGCTGGACCGGCGCCGATAACGAGCACATCGCAGTGTGCATAACGCTGGGCATAGCTGTCGGGGTCCGACTCCGAAGGCGCGATGCCGAGCCCCGCCGCGGCACGGATTCGGGGCTCGAACAAGCGGTCCCATGCCTTGCGCGGCCACATGAAGGTCTTGTAATAGAATCCGGCCGGGATGAAGCGGCTGAACCGGTCGTTGACCGCCATGCGGTCCTTCTCGAGGCTCGGGTGGCGATTCTGGCTGACCGCGTCGAGACCGTCGTAGAGTTCGGTCTGCGTCGCGAGCAGGTTCGGCGTGTATCGGCCCTGGTCGCGCCGGACGCCGATGAGGGCGTTAGGCTCGTCTGGCCCCGCACCCATGATGCCGCGCGGCCGATGATATTTGAACGAGCGCCCGACGAGATGCACGCCGTTGGCGAGCAGCGCCGAGGCGACTGTGTCGCCCTCGAACCCCGAATAACTCCGGCCGTCGAAGCTGAAGCGCAGCGGCCTTGACCGGTCGATCCGGCCGCCGCTCGGCGTGCGGAAGTGTCCGGTCGTCATGCGGGAATCTCCGGTTCAGGCTCGCCGACCTTGTAGGTCGCGAGGATATGATCGGTTCGCGTGTCGCGCACCGCATTGAAAAAGCGTGCGCAGCCATGGATATGACGCCACCGCTCGGCATGCCGGCCCTTGGGATTGGCGCGGACGTAGAGATAGCTGTTCCACTCCTCGTCGCTCAGATCGCTCGGCGCCAGCGGCCGATCGATATGCGCCTGGCCGCCATAGGAGAATTCCAGCTCGGGCCGTTCGCCGCAATAGGGGCAGGGGATGATCAGCATCGCATCGTCCTCAATGGGCGACAGCGGCGGCGGCCGCCTCGTCGATCAGATAACCATCACGGAAGCGCTCAATCGTGAAAGGCGCGTTGATCGGGTGCGGCTCGTCGCGCGCCATCGTGTGCGCGAACAGATGTGCCGCACCCGGGGTCGCCTTGAACCCGCCGGTGCCCCACCCGCAGTTGACGTAGAGGCCCTTCACCGGTGTCTTGGCGATGATCGGCGAGCGGTCGGGCGTGACGTCGACGATTCCGCCCCAGTTACGGAGCATCCGCATGCGCCGGAATTGCGGGAAGAGCTCGCAGATTGCCGCCAGCGTCTCGGTCGCGATGTGGAGACCGCCGCGCTGCGTATAGCTCGTATAGGCGTCGGTGCCCGCACCGATGACCAACTCGCCCTTGTCGGACTGGCTCATATAGGCGTGGATCGTGTTCGACATCACGACGCAGGGGAAGATCGGCTTCACCGGCTCGGAGACGAGAGCCTGCAGCGGATAGCTCTCGAGCGGCAGTCGGACATGCGCCATGTCGAGAACGACGCTGCTATGTCCCGCCGCCGAAACCCCGACGCGCTGGGAAGCGATGAAACCGCGCGTCGTCTCGACCCCGGATACGGCGCCCGCGGCATCACGTCTGATCCCTGTCACTTCGCAGTTTTCGATGATATCGACACCCAGCGCGTCGGCGGCGCGGGCGTAGCCCCAGGCGACGGCGTCGTGCCGCGCCGTGCCGCCGCGGCGCTGGAGTGCCGCCCCCAACACGGGATAGCGAACATTCGGGTCGATATTGAGCGGCGGGCAGAAATCCTTTGCCTCTTCGGCAGTCAGCCATTCATTGTCGACACCATTGACCCGGTTGGCGTGGATGTGCCGCTTAAACACCTGGATGTCGTGGATATTGTGGGCGAGCATCATCACGCCGCGCTGCGAGAACATCACATTATAGTTGAGTTCCTGGCTGAGCCCTTCCCACATCTTAAGGGCATGGTCGTAAAGCGCCGCACTCTCGTCGAAGAGATAGTTCGACCGGATGATCGTCGTATTACGGCCCGTATTTCCGCCGCCGATCCAGCCCTTTTCGAGCACCGCCACATTGCGGATGCCGTGAACCTTGGCGAGATAATAAGCAGCCCCAAGGCCGTGACCCCCGCCGCCGACGACGATCGCGTCATAGGCCGGCTTCGGGTCGGGCTTGCGCCACTGGTTCTTCCAGCCCTTTTGGCGATCGAGGCCCTGACGGAAGAGCGAGAAGGCGGAAAATCTTTGCATGGCCGGTCCCCCGTTGCCGCTCTTCAGCCGCGCGCCGTCGCGTAGATCGGAAAACGGCTGCACAGCGACGCGACGCCCGCGCGGACCGCGCCGTTCAACGCCTCCGGAACATCGCCGGCTGCGGCCGCATCGAGGACGAGGCTGATGAGCCGTCCGACCTCTTCAAACTCTGCCGTGCCGAAGCCGCGCGTGGTGAGAGCCGCAGAACCGAGCCGGATGCCTGAGGTCACGAATGGCTTTTCCGGATCGAAGGGAATGCCATTTTTGTTACAGGTAATCCCCGCGTCGCCCAGCAGCTGTTCCGCGCGTTTGCCGGTCAGGCCCTTCGCCCGAAGATCGACGAGGACCACATGTGTGTCGGTGCCGCCCGATACGATGTTGGATCCGCCGCGCTCCAGCGCGGCCGCCAAAACCTTCGCATTTTCGACAACGTTGCGCGCATAATCGGCGAAGCCGGGCCGCAGCGCTTCTCCGAAAGCCACCGCTTTCGCGGCGATGACATGTTCGAGGGGACCGCCCTGTAGACCTGGGAAGATGGCCGAGTTGAACTTCTTCGCCAGCGCCTCGTCATTGGTGAGAATAAGGCCGCCGCGCGGACCGCGAAGCGTCTTGTGGGTCGTCGAGGTCACCACATGCGCATGCGCGAGCGGATTGGGGTGCGCGCCGCCCGCGACGAGCCCCGCGAAATGCGCCATGTCGACCATCAGCTTGGCATCGACCGAGTCGGCGATGGCGCGAAAACGTGCGAAGTCGATCTGGCGCGGATAGGCCGAACCGCCCGCTATGATGAGCTTGGGATGATATTCGCGTGCCAGTTCGGCGACCGCGTCATAGTCGATCCGCTGGTCATCCTCGCGGACGCCATATTGCACGGCGTTGAGCCATTTACCCGACAGGGTCGGTGCCGCGCCATGTGTCAGATGTCCGCCATGCGCCAGGCTCATACCCATTAGCGTCTCGCCCGGCTGAAGGAGCGCAAAGGCGACCGCCATGTTCGCCTGCGCGCCCGAGTGCGGCTGGACGTTCGCGAAGCTGGCGCCGAACAGCTCGCAGGCGCGATCGATCGCGAGCTGCTCGGTCGTGTCGACGTGCTCGCACCCGCCATAATAACGCTTGCCGGGATAACCCTCGGCATATTTGTTGGTGAGAATGGAGCCCTGCGCCTGCAGCACCGCGGTCGAGACGATATTCTCCGAGGCGATCAGCTCGAGCTTGTCCTGCTGCCTGCCCAGTTCGGCTTCGAGCGCCGCATGCACAGCCGGATCGACGGCGGAAAGGCGTCCGCCAAAGAAGCCGGCTCCGGACCCGCTGCTGATTTGTGCCGCGCTCGCCATTGTCCATCCTCCCATCTCGCATGCCGTCGGTCGACCCGGTTTCGGCTTCTCTCGAGACGAGCAGTTATCGCCGGGAAAGGCTGCGAATGGATTGAAAGAAAGCGTCACTCAATTGGATTGTTACGACATTGGCGCTTGAGTCCGGGTTAGTTTGCGGCTCATTGAGGGGAGCGTATGAAAATGTTCCTTGAAGGTCCGCGAAAAATGGGCGGAGTCGGAAAAGCCGCAGTCGAGTGCGATCTTCGTCATTGGCCAGTCGGTATGTTCCACGAGCCATTTCGCGCGCGCGAGTTGCAGGCTGCGCCGATATTCACGCACACCAATGCCGATGTCCTTCTCGAACCGCCGCTGAAGCTGGCGGATACTGATGCCGAGCGAACGGGCCAAGGCGGGCAGATGAGTGCGATCGCTGATATTCCGCTCGATCTGCAGCATCGCCTTCTTGACGAGATTGTCATGTGATGATCGCGTCACGATCTCTTCCGGCTGCCAAGCGCTGGCCGGCAGTGACGCTTCCTCGATCATGATGCGGAAACTCTTGAGCGCGCGGCCGCGGCCGACATGCTTTTCGATCAAATGGCCCGCGAGATGCGCGGTGCTGATCCCGCCAGCACAGGTCAGCCTGTCGCCGTCGACGATAAACTGATGTTTCGACTCCACCTTGAGCGAAGGAAACTCCTCCCTGAACTCGCCGATATGAAACCAGCTGACGCAGACCTGGTAACCGTCCAGCAAACCGGCGCGCGCAAGGATAAAGGATCCGGTACATAAACCCACCAACGGAACATGGGCATTGGCCGCTGCGGTGAGGAAGGCATTGATGTTGGCGGAGACGCGCGTGCGACTCTGCAGCAGGCCGCCGACGACGACGACATAGTCGAACCGCTTCGGGCTTTCGAACAAGTCCCACGGCTGGACGCGCAGGCCGCAGCTGGACTCGATCAGTTCGCCTGGCTCGCCGAGGACAGCCCATTGGCAATCGATCTGTTGGCTGAGGTCGCGACTGTCGGCGGCGAGCCGGATCGCGTCGATGAAATTAGCGAAGGCGGCAAGTGTGAATTGCGGAGCCAGGATGAATCCGATCCTGAGCTTGGGTTCCCTCTTCGGCTCGGACTGCGGATCCGGCATCACACTCTCCTCGGTGATTGCCAGCCGGTCCATGTCATGACTGGTGGCTCAAAAGTTCAACACAGCGTCGTCACATGGGCAGACGTTTCCGGTGAGATCTTCGCGTGCTAAACCCATGGCATCGCCGCCGTGCGAATGATCGCGCTCCCGTTACAGGCGCAGATGCCCCAGGCAGCATACCTCATGTCGTAATAGTTCAATTATACGCCGTGGACATTCTATCTGTCTACTGCCCCTTGCAACAAAATCCCGTTCAACGCCGGTCGCAGTTCACGCATGTGTCGGGATACGGCTGAACTGACAAGAGGAGGGGACATGATGACCAAGACCTACAGCCAGGTTTCTCGCATCGCCATCATCGTGGGCGGTTCCATCGGTATAGCGACCGGGGCGGCCGCCCAGGATTCATCGCCCCCGGATGGGGCATCGGAACCCGGCGGCGTGCAGGACATTGTCGTCACGGCAACGCGGCGGTCCCAGTCGATCCGCGATATCCCCGCCAGCATTTCGGCTCTCTCGCAAGAGCAACTTCAGGAGGCCGGCGCTTTGCAGGCCAAAGACGTCGCCCGGCTGGTTCCCGGTTTCGCCTATACCGAGGTCAACTCGGGCCAGGCTGTGCTCGCTGTGCGCGGCGTCCAGACGAGCGCCGTGTTCGGCAACGTGCAGCAGCCGGTCGCCCTCTATTATGACGATGTACCGGTTCTCGACCTTACCATTCCGTGGACGGTCCCGCGCCTTCAGCTGTTCGACGCGGAGCGCGTCGAGGTTCTGCGAGGGCCGCAGGGCACCCTGTTTGGCGCTGGAGCGCTCAGCGGCGCCGTTCGCGTCATCAACAACAAGCCCGATACGACGAAGGTCGAGGCCGCGGCCGAAGGAGTCTTGACCTCGACCAAGCACGGCGGGATCGGCGGCAGTCTGAACATGATGGTCAACGCGCCCGTCGTGACCGACAAGTTCGCGCTGCGTCTCGTCGGGCACTATGATTACAGCCCGGGGTGGGTCGACAATGCCTCGCTCGGCAAGAAGGAAGCCAATCACGGCGAATCCTACGGCGGACGGGTCGTTGCGCTGTGGAAGCCGCAGGACGATTTCGAACTGGTCGCAACGGCAGGGATAGAGGCCAATCGGCCCTATGATTCGGCCTATGTTCCGTACGGCAGCGGGAGCGACACCTCGACGTTCCGGGTCCGGACCTACAACAACGACACGTCGAAGATATTCAGCCTCAACGCCAATTATTCGCTGCCGTGGGCGACCCTCACGTCCACCACGAGCCACATCAGCCGACGCGCCTATTCGTCGATGGACCTTAGCGGTTTTGCGAATGTGCTCACGGGCCTCACAACGGTCTCACCCCTGATCGACAAGTTCCGGACGAAAAACTTCCTGCAGGAGGTCCGGCTCGCTTCGGATTCGGACCATCCTTTCAAATGGGTGATCGGCGGCTTTTACGAAAATTACGATTTCAAGCTGCGTGAGACGATTTCGCAGGAAGGCGTAGCGGGGACGCCTTCACCTTATGGCGGCGTCTTCGGGACCAACTTTCTCGAAGACATTGGAATCCAGTCCAAGATCGAGGATTATGCGGTCTTCGGTGAGGCCTCTTATGACATCACCCCGAGCCTGATGCTCACCGCCGGCGCGCGCTACAGCAACTACTCGATTAAGGTTCACGAGGATTTTGCGATCTCGGGCACGACCCTGTTCGACGGTCCGCCCGCGGTAATCGACCGCAAGTCCTCGAACAATTCGGTGACGCCGAAAGTCAGCCTCTCGTTCAAACCGAGCAAGGATTTCATGCTCTACGCGCTGGCGGCGAAAGGCTATCGGACGGGCAACTCGAATCTGGTGGCGCCGATCGATCCGTTCACCGGCCAGCCGCTGCCTCAGTCCTACGACCCGGATTCACTCTGGAATTATGAGATCGGAACCAAGTTCGCGATGTTCGATCGGCGCCTTACTGTCGATTTCGTCGCCTTCTACATCGACTGGAAGAAAATCCAGCTCCAGGTGCGCGCGCCGAGCGGCTTGCCCTACACGGACAACGCCGGGTCGGCGACGTCGAAGGGTCTCGAACTCCAAGTCGTGGCGCGGCCCGTGGAGCAGTTCGAGCTCGGCACCTCGCTCGCCTATACCGATGCTAAGCTCAAGTCGGTGAAGCCTGGCGTCCCTGGGGCGAAGGTCGGCGACCAGCTGCCCGGATCGACGCCGTTCACGGCCTATGTTTATGGTCAATATGGAGTGCCGGTCGGCGCGGACTCGAAGCTGCTGCTGCGCATGGACTATTCCTACACGGGGCGCGGCTTCAGCGACCTTGGCAACGACAACAACCCGGCGGCGCTGCGCTACGGCAAATATTCCGAACTCGGCGCCCGCGCGACGCTGCGCAGCGGAAATTACCAGCTTGGCCTGTTCGTCCAGAATCTCACCAACAGCCGAGGTCGGATCGCCGCGCGGACCTATTTCGTTGATCAGGTCGAAATCCGGCAGATGCCGCGAACCATCGGCGTCAACTTCCGCGTCGATTGGTAGGACGGTCTTGCTGGCCGATCGGCGCGCAAGCGGCGGAAGACGAATAGCCGCTGCACGGCCGCGGATAGGTGAGTGCCTCTTCGGGAAATTCGGACGGCGGAGCGCGCCCGGCGCTCCGGCCAGTCCTGTCGATCAGACACGGGCGAATTGGGAGCGATGAATGCGTGAGGCTTGGATTATCGATGCGGCGCGCACGCCACGTGGTATCGGACGCGCTGACAAGGGCTCGCTGGCCGCGGTGCACCCGCAGCGGATATTGTCGACCGTCCTGAAAGCGCTCGGCGAGCGCAATGGACTGAAGACGACCGACATCGACGACGTGATCATCGGCTGCTTTTCGCAAACCGAAGGCCAGGGGGGCTGCATTGCGCGGCAGGCCGTACTCGATGCGGGATGGGGGAGCGAGCCGCCGGGCTTCACCGTCAATCGCTACTGCGGTTCGGGCCTGACCGCAGTGAACCAGGCGGTCATGGGTATCTGGTCAGGTGCGCAGGACCTCGTGATCGGGGGCGGCGTCGAGCAGATGTCGGGCACGCCATCGGTGTCGCAGCCGACACTGTTCGATTGCGGAAATGTCCAGCTTCGCGCCAGGCACGCGCAGACGCACCAAGGAATTTGCGCGGATCTTATCGCCACGATGGAGGGGATCAGTCGCGAGGAGCTCGACAGCTTCGCGCTTGAAAGCCAACGGCGCGCGGCCGATGCAATCGACGCGGGCGCCTTCGCGCGCAGCACCATTCCGGTTCTGCATGCGGACGGCAGCGTAGCGCTCGACCGGGAGGAATATAATCGGCCGGGTACGACAATGGAGCGCCTCGCCAGCCTCAAGCCCGCGTTCGACGGCATGCTCGACGCTCCGCTTGACGCGACGGGGCTGACCTATCGCCAACTGGTCGAGCGCGACTATGGCGGCGTCGAAATCAGCCACGTCCACCACGGCGGCAATTCCTCTGGCATCGTCGATGGTGCAGGTGCGGTTGTTCTGGCCTCGCCCGACTATGCCCGCGCCAACGGTCTCAAGCCGAGGGCCCGCATCCGGGCTATCGCGACAGCGGGCGGATCGCCTGAACTGATGCTCAATGCGCCCGCACCGGCCGCACAAAAGGCGCTCAATTCGGCCGGGATGGCCGTCGACGACATCGACCTGTACGAGATCAATGAAGCCTTCGCGATCGTGCCGATGATCTTCATGCGCGAACTTGGTATCGATCATGACAAGGTGAATGTGGTCGGCGGGGCCATCGCGCTGGGTCACCCGATCGGTGCCACCGGTGCCATGCTGGTTGGCACCGTTCTCGACGAACTCGAGCGACGCGATCTGGCGACGGGACTCGTAAGCCTCTGCACCGGGGGCGGTATGGCTCCCGCCGCCATCATCGAGCGTATTTGAATCCGAGCGGGGTATCGGGGCGAATTTGGAGAGAAGCGATGTCCGACAGTTATAGCAAAACCTATGCCGAAGCCCGCCAGAAATTCCTGTCGATCGCGTCGACGCGCGACGCGAAAGTCATCACGGCCGTGCATCCAAGCGAGCGGGGCGTAGAGGGCGAGGAGTTGGCAATCGACATCGCCATCTTCGGCGATCCCGACGCGGAGAAGACGCTGTTTCTCGTTTCGGGGACCCACGGGCAGGAGGGCTATTATGGCTCCGCACTGCAGATTGAGTTCCTGCGCGACCTCGACATACCCGAGGGCATCAACATTATCGCGCTGCACGGCCTCAATCCATGGGGGTTCTCGCATCTCTCGAGAACGGATAACGAGAATATCGACGTAAATCGAAATTTCACCGACTATGGCGTCGCGTCCAATAGAGACGAAATTTATCCGCCGCTTTTCCGCGCGCTCTGCCCGGACGACTGGACCGAGGAGACGACCGACTGGAGCGGCGTGCGCGACGAATTGACGCGCAAATATGGCGCGAAGCGCCTAGTCTCGGCCGCCGGCGGCGGCCAGATCATCGAGCCCACCGGCATGAATTATATCGGCACGGGCCCCTCCTGGTCGCGCTCGGTGGTCGAGGACTTGCTGCCGAAACTCTTCGCCAAGGCGAAGAAGATCGCCTTCATCGAATGGCACACCGGCCTCGGCGACTTTGGCGAACTCAGCCACATCCCGATGATGGAGGCGGGCTCTCCGGGTTATGAGCGCATGTTCGACTGGCTCGGGGACGATGCGCGGTCGACCTGGACAAAGGGGATGGGCGATTTCGATGGTGTGACGCCCGACTATCGCGGCTGGTTTTCCGCCTGGCTGCCGACCGTCGCGCCGCAGGCCGAGTGGGCCGGCATGGTGATGGAGGCCGGGACCTATGGTGTCGTCGAGGTCATGGACGGCATCCGCATCGATCGCTGGCTGAAGTTCGGCAAGGGACGCTCCTATCTTTCGCGCGAGCAAATGCGGGAAAAGATGATGGACAAGCTCTACCCCACGGCGCCCGACTGGCGCGCGGCTGCGCTCAAGAACGGACTGGCCGCACAGCAGAGCTTCCTTGAAGGACTGCAGCGGTGGTAATCGCGCCCGAACCGGCTTTCAGCGAAACCTATGCGGTGGCGCGGCGGAAATTTCTCCTGCTCGCCGCAGAGCGCGGCGCGATGGTCAGTTCGGCGGTTCACCCGACCGAGCGCGGAGCTGAGGGCGAGGAGCTCGCGATCGATATCGCGACCTTCGGCGATCCCGATGCGGAAAAGACTCTGTTTCTCGTTTCGGGAACGCACGGGCAGGAAGGCTTTCTCGGCTCAGCGCTCCAGATCGCCTTCCTGCGCGACCTTGTAATCCCGGACGGCGTTAACGTCGTGGCGCTTCACGCGCTCAACCCTTGGGGATTTTCGCATCTGTCGCGCACCGACGAGGCGAATATCGACCTCAATCGCAACTTTACCGAGGGTGCGTTGAACCTCGTGGAGGATGAGCTCTATCCCGTGCTGTTTCGCGCGATGTGCCCTGACGATTGGACCGAAGAAACGATCGACTGGAGCGGGGTTCGCGATAAGGTCGTTGCCGACCATGGCTTCAAGCGGATGGTCACGGTGCTCGCCGGGGGACAAGCCATAGAGCCGACGGGACTTAACTTTGTCGGCACGGGTCCGTCCTGGTCGCGAACGGTTGTTGCCGAACTTCTGCCGCAGATATTCGCGAAAGCGAAAAAAATTGCCTTCATCGAATGGCACACCGGTCTCGGAAAATTCGGCGAGCTCAGCCATTTGTGCAGCCTCTTGGCCGGCTCTCCGGGATACGAGCGGGTCTTCCACTGGATGGGCGACGAAGCCCGCGCGTCGTTTGCGGCGACGTTCGAAGTGACCGGGGGCGAGGTGCCTACCTATGAAGGCCTTTTCTCTGCATGGCTCCCTTCCACGGCGCCAGCAGCGGAGTGGGCGGGCGTGCTGATCGAGGTCGGGACCTACGATAATATCGCGGTGGGTGATGCGATCCGCATGGATCGCTGGCTGAAGTTCGGGCGCGGACGCACATCGATGCCGCGCGAAGAAATGCGCCGGATCATGATGGACCGGCTGAATCCCGAAGATCCCGAGTGGCGCACGAAGGCTCTGGAAAACGGACTCGACGCCCAGATGCGCGCGCTGCGTGGCTTGCAGGCTTGGTGAGACGACGCGGAAAACGCGACGGAATAGACGAATTGATTTTAAGGAGAGAGCAATGAGCGATCCGATCGCAGAACCCATCGCCGCAGTACCCTATGTGATCATAGACCGCGACGGTGATCACCATCTTGTCGGTAGCCGCTGCGCCAAATGCGGTGCGACGTTGCTTGGTCGCCGTGTTGCATGCGCCGCTTGCGGCGCCAACGACAGCGTCACCCAAGTCCGCCTGTCCGACAAGGGACGCATACGGACCTGCACCGTCGTCCATCGCAGCTATCCTGGCGTTCCGGTTCCCTTTATCGCGGCGGTGATCGATATCGATGGAGGTGGGGTCGTGCGCGGCACGCTTCGCGGTCCGATTCCTTCCGACCCGGTCGCAGAAGTGGGTCGACCGGTGCGTATATGCGTCGAAGATACTGGCCAGCGCGACGCGCTGGGCCGCGCCTTCTATTCCCAAGTCTTCCGGCCGCTGGAGGCCGCAGCATGAGCGGCGCGGTGATTGCCGGGATCGACATGATTCCGTTCGGACGCTTTCCCGATCGTAGCCTTGAGGATATTGGCGCCGAAGCGGCGTTGATGGCGCTCGCCGATGCTGGTCTGACAATCCATGACGTTCAGGCATTTTACTGCGGTAGCGCGCTCCAGGCGACCGCGTTTCCCGGACAGCGAATCCTGCGCCGGATCGGCCAAAGGATGATGCCGGTCCTGAATGTGGTGAATGGCTGCGCGACCGGCGCTGCCGCGTTTCGCGAGGCGGTTCTCGCAGTCGCAAGCGGGCGCCATGACGTGGCGCTTGCGGTGGGCGTCGAAAAAATGGACCGCGGACTGATCGTCATGCCCGGCCGGCCGGCGGACTTTCAGGAAGAAGGCGCCATAGGAACCATCACGACCCCGTGCCTGTTCTCGCAGGCTGGCGTGATACACAGTGCGGAATATGGAACGACCTTTGAGCAGTTTGCCAAAGTCTCGGTGAAGAACCATCACCACGCGACGCTGAACGAGAAGGCATTTATCCGCCGCGAGACACCGCTTGAGGAAGTCATGGCGTCAGAGATGATTGCCTATCCGAACACCAAGCTAATGTGTTCGATCAATGTCGATGGCGCTGCCGCGGCGATCGTCACCAGCGAGGCCTTCGCGCGGCGGCACGGCCTCATGAACCGGGCGGTACGGGTCCGCGCGGCCGCCATGCTCGCCAGCGTGTTTACTGACATGGAGGACGGGCTGACCGACTTTAACGAGGTCACGCGCGAAACTGCCAAGCAGGCCTATGAGGCGGCGGGACTTGGTGTCGAGGACATCGATCTGATCGAACTTCACGACTGTTTCGCTACCGCCGAGCTCCTCCATTACGAGAACCTGGGGCTCTGCGGGAAGGGGGAGAGCGGCGCTCTTATCGACAGCGGCGAGACTGCGCTGGGCGGCCGGCTGCCCGTCAACGTCTCCGGCGGATTGCTGTCAAAGGGACATCCGCTGGGCGCCACCGGAATAGCCAACCTCTACGAAATCTGCCTGCACCTTCGCGACGAGGCAGGTCAGCGTCAGGTCGAGGGAGCGCGCATTGGCCTCGCGCATATCGTCGGCGGCATGACCGACTATGGTTCGGCTTCCGCAGTCCATATCCTCGAGCGGGTCTGATCATGACCGACCCTATCGAAGTCGCGCGCGCGCACTGCTCGGGCCGCACTTTCGAGCATCTGAATGACCTTACAGTGAGGGGGCTTCGGACCCATGCCGATACGGTCCTGTTGCGCGCGGCAGATGGCAAGACTTACACGGGAGCGGCGATTGAAGGCGAGATTGCTCGGTACGCGGCGGTGCTCGAGAAGGAAGGAGTCTCCCTCGGCGTTCGTGTAGCCTTGCTCGCCGGGAACAGTGTTGGCGTGCTCTTCATTCAACAGGCCGTCAGCGTGCTCGGCGGCGTTTTTACGCCGCTGCATCCCTTGGGCGCGCCGTCGGACTTTGCCTATATGATCAGCGACGCGGAGATCGATATCATTATCGTCGACGCGGCACGGCGACAGGAAATCGAAACTGCCGCCCGCCTGTCCCGCCGCTCGGTGCGTATATTTACGTTGGGTGGTGGCAGCGAGCATGATCTCGTCGGCCGGGCGCAACGTGAAGAGGCCGTCCGGATCGAACTTCGGCCGATCGATCCCGAAGCGATTTGCCGGATTGTATACACTGGCGGCACCACGGGTGTCCCGAAAGCCGCTCAATCAAGCTATCGTGCCATGTCGACCATGTACGGCATCGAGCTTGCCGACTGGGAATGGCCCGACGAAATCCGGCAGTTGCTGGTTGCGCCGCTCAGCCACGTCGGGGCGGTTTGCTTCACGCCGACCGTTGCGCGCGGAGGCTGCCTCTTCGTTGAGAGCGGTTTCGACCCGATCCGGGTGCTATCTCTCATTGAGAGCGAACGGATCACGTGCATGCTCATGGTTCCGACCATGATCGGTATGATACTCGATCATCCCCGCCTGAGCGAATTCGACGTATCGAGCCTCGAAACCATCTTCTATGGAGCATCACCGATATCGCCTGCGCGTCTTCGCGAAGCCATTGCGCATTTCGGGCCGATCTTCTTTCAGTTCTACGGTCAGGCCGAGGCGATCACGACGGTCACCGTGATGCGCCGCGACGAGCATGACCTGACATCGGACGAGCGACTGGGTTCGTGCGGACGCCCCGTACCGGAAATGGCCGTGCGACTTCTCGATCCCGACGGGAACGAGGTGCCCGATGGCGAACCGGGCGAACTCTGCGTGCGGGGGCCTCTCTTGATGAGCGGCTATCTGAATCGACCGAAGGAGACAGCGGAGGCGTTTCGGGGCGGCTGGCTTCATACGGGTGATATCGCGATCCGAGATGGCGACGGATTCCTCAGGCTCGTCGACAGGGCGAAGGACCTGGTCATCACCGGCGGCTTCAACGTCTTTCCGCGGGCGGTCGAGGACGTGCTGGAAACCCATCCTGCGGTCGCAGCGGCCAGTGTCTTTGGTCTGCCCGACGACCGGTGGGGCGAAATTGTTGTCGCAGCCATTGTTCGCCGCGATGGCGATGTCGAAGCCTCGGACCTGATCGCCTATGTCCGCGAGCGAAAAGGTGCGGTCCAAGCGCCCAAGCGCGTTGAGTTTCTCGACCAAATCCCGCTGACCGCGGTCGGCAAGCCCGACAAGAAGGCCTTGCGGCTCATGTTTTCGCAGGAGGCTTCGCCGGCTTGATGCCGCCGTTTTATAAGGAGAATCCCATGAGCGAACCTCTCTCGCGCGCAACCGCGCCTGCCCCGGTACGAGATTATCTTCTCGAACTCATGGATAGGCGGTCTATCCCGGGCCTCCAGGTGGCGGTGGTCAACAACGGAGCTATCGAAATGCTCGACGTTTTCGGACACGCGAATGTCGAACATGAGGTTCCCGCAACGCATAAGTCGATCTTTTCGATCAACTCCATGGCGAAGGCATTCACGGGTGTCGCGCTGATGCAGTTAGTGGAAGCGGGGCTTCTCGATCTTTCCGCGCCGATCAACAGCTATCTCGACGATCTTCCTGAAGCGTGGAGCAACGTTACGGTTCTTCATCTCGCGACTCTCTCCTCGGGGGTGCCGGAAATCATGGTCTATACGGCGGATAATTCGACCGCCCTGATTGGGGATGGCACGGTCGAGGGCGCCTGGAAGGCCGTCTACTCGGCGCCAATGGAGTATCCAGTCGGCGAAGGATACAGCTACACTCAGACCAATTTTGCGCTGTTGGGCAGAATTATCGAACGCCTCGCCGGCAAACCCTTCGAGGAGTTTATCGCCGAACGCCAGTTCGCGGTGGCCGGGATGCCGAACACACTTTACTTCAACGACTATGACGTCATCGCGAACCGCGCCAACACCTACATGAATACGGACGTCAACGGCAAACCCTCGGGCAGGATGTCCAACAGTCATCTTAACTGGCACCCGATATTGCGTACCGCCGCCGGTCTGCATAGTACCGCAGAGGACCTGGCAAACTGGGCCATAGCGCTTCAAAATGGTTCGCTCCTGTCCAATCCGGTGAATATCGAAACGATGCGTACGGGCGTCACCCTATTTGATGGCCGACCCGGGATATGGGGTATCGGGTGGCTTGTCGGCCGGAGCGCGGCGGGTCGCCTTTCTGCGCCCGCGGGTGGCTCGAAGGCGCAGATGGCTTTCTATCCGAGTGGCGTTACAGTCGTCCTCCTCACCAACCTCATCGGCGCTTTTCCTGAACAACTCGCCCCCGTGACCGGCGACGAGATCGACCTCGGCTTTATGGACGAGATCGCCGCCCATTATCAGGCCGTCTGACCGGTCGGTCCGGCACCCAATTCGATGCGCGGAGCTCAATTCCTGCGTTCTCCGGCCGCGTCGGAATACTCATCATCTTTAGGAGATAGAAATGGACATCAAGGGTCTCGCCGCCATCGTCACGGGCGGCGCCTCAGGTTTGGGCTTCGCTACTGCCAAGAAGCTTGCGGCCGAAGGCGCGCAAGTCACCCTGTTCGACCTTAATGAGCAGGTTGGACATAAGGCGGCCGGCGAAATCGGCGGCGTCTTCGTCAAGGTGGATGTCGCCGACGACGCGAGCGTGACTGCGGGTCTGGACGTTGGCGAGCGCGCGCATGGAGTCGCCCGCATTCTCGTTAATTGCGCGGGCGTGTCGCAGATCATGAAGACGGTCGGCAAGGAATTCGTGCCGCATACGCTCGATGCCTATCGCCGTACGATCGAGGTGAACCTGATCGGCACGTTCAACACGATTTCGAAATTCGCCGCACGCGCGGCGGCCGCCGACGAAATCGACGGGGAGCGTGGCGTCATCGTGAACACTGCGTCCGTCGCCGCGTTCGACGGCCAGATCGGACAAGTTGCTTATGCCGCCTCTAAAGGCGGCATTGTCGGGATGACGCTGCCGATCGCGCGCGATCTCGCGCAGCACAAGATACGGGTGGTGACGATCGCGCCCGGAATTTTCCTGACCCCGATGGTCGAAGGGCTGCCGCAGAACGTACAGGATTCCCTGGGCACGCAGGTCCCGCATCCCTCGCGTCTCGGCAAGCCATCCGAATATGGGCTACTGGTGGAGAGCATCATTCGCAATCCCATGCTCAACGGCGAAGTGATCCGGCTCGACGGTGCTATCAGGATGGCGCCACGATAAGCCAGGGCTGCATCAGACGGCACAATTTTGGCGCGCGCCTTCGCATGCCCGAAGCTGAAGTCGATGCCTCACCTGGGTAAGTGATCATCTGCGGAAAGTGGCCAGTCTCGGAAAGCCAGTGTGTGAACGTCTCAACCATCTCGACCTTTTGCAATGCGACCTCAGCGAGTGTGGTCCAGCGCTTTGATGATATCGAAGGCACTGGCCGATGAGCGGTCCGCTCGCCGGCCTTCGCGTCCTCGAATTCGCCGGCATCGGGCCCGGACCGCATTGCGGCATGCTGCTTGCCGATTTGGGCGCCGAAGTCGTGCGGATCGACCGGCCGGGTGGGAATGGCTGGCCCAATCCCGTTGTCGATCGCGGCCGATCAACCGTGACGATAGACATTCGATCGGAAGAGGGACGCGCCTTTTGCTACGAGGCCGCAGACAAGGCTGACGTCCTGATCGAAGGATTTCGGCCCGGCGTCATGGAAAGGCTCGGTTTTGGGCCCGACATCCTGTGCGAGCGTAATCCGAGGCTTGTCTACGGCCGGATGACCGGCTGGGGCCAATCAGGCCCGCTGGCGCAAGCGGCGGGCCACGATATCAATTACATCGCCGTTACGGGCGCGCTCGCCGCTATGGGCACCGCCGGACAACCGGCGATGCCGCCGCTCAACCTTGTCGGTGATTTTGGCGGCGGATCGATGTTCCTTGCGTTCGGGATCATGGCCGCGCTGTGGGAACGTCAGTCGTCCGGACGAGGACAAATCATAGATGCGGCTATCGTCGATGGCGTGACGTCGTTGATGACGATGTTCGCCGGTCTGCTGCCCGACGGCCGCATCTCGATGGCGCGTGATAGCAACTTGCTGGCCGGGGCGTCACCCTTTTACCGCTGCTATCGTTGCGCCGACGGCGGCGAGATCGCGGTCGGCGCGCTCGAGCCGCAATTTTACCGTGAGCTCATCGCATTGAGCGGCGCGCCTTCCGATCTTCTGGATCAGCAAAATGATGAAAGCGGCTGGGCCGGGCGGTCGGACCGATTGGCCGATCTATTCGCCACGCGGACGGTCGCCGAGTGGTGTGCGATGCTGGAGGGGAGCGATGCCTGCTTCGCGCCCGTCATTGAACTGTCTTCAGCGCCCAGCCATCCGCATCTCGCCGCGCGAGAAACCTATGTAGAGGCCGACGGCCTCGTCCAGGCGGCGTCGGCTCCACGATTTTCGCGAACGCCCGGCACTGTTCGCGCGGCGCAGCCGGACGGGCGAGAAGCGATTGCCCGATGGCCTACGCAGTGAATTGTCGCCCAGATACGAAGCGTTAGCAGCCAGCCTGGCGTTCGATTACCGAGGTTATTGGAGGAGCTGACATGATACTTCCCGAGTTCGAGACAATCGAGATGTCGCGTCGCGGCCGAATTCTGACGATCATGCTGAATCGGCCCGACAAGCTCAACGCTTTCGATGCGGCGCTCCACAGGGAACTTCCGAAGGCCATCGATTTCGCAAGTCATGATCCCGGCAGCGACATCATCATCCTGACCGGAGCGGGGCGCGCGTTCAGTGCGGGTGGAGACATGAACTGGCAACAGGATGGCTACGACGAGCCAGCTCGCTTCGAGGTGACTGTCCGCGAAGCGCGGCAAATCATATTTGGGCTCATCGATTGCGAAAAGCCGGTGATTGCACGGATCAATGGTCCGGCTGTCGGTCTAGGCGCCACGATCGCGCTGTTCTGCGACATCAGCTTCATGGCCCAGTCCACCTATATTTCGGATCCCCATGTGTCTGTCGGCATGGTGGCCGGAGACGGAGGCGCGGTCATCTGGCCGCAGCTCATCGGGTTTGCCAGGGCGAAAGAATATCTTCTGACGGGCGACCGCATCCTGGCGCCTGCTGCAGCTCAAATGGGCCTCGTCAATCACGCCGTACATGATGACGAACTCGATCAACGCGTCGATGCGTTTGCGGATCGGCTCGCGTCGGGTGCCCAGCAGGCCATTCGTTATTCGAAGTTGACGATGAATGTCGCGCTGCGACAACTCGCCGCATCGATTATGGACGTGGGCCTCGGCTACGAAAGCCTGACCAATATTTCCGACGACCATCGTGAAGCGTTGTTGGCCTTTCGCGAAAAGCGTCCACCGCGCTTCGGACCAGAGCGCCCGTCGTGATAGACTTGTCGGGACGAACCGCGCTGGTGACTGGCGCCGCACGCGGGATCGGCTTCGGAATTGCACGGATGCTCGCCGAAGCTGGCGCCACGGTTGCAGTAAACGACCTTGATGCCGTGCCAGCTGAAGAGGCCGCCGCGCAGCTTGGGGGCGATTGCTTCGCCGTGCCGGGAAATGTGACGAGCGAGGCCGCAGCCCATCCCATTGTTGCCGGCGTGGTTGATCGTGGGCACGATCTGGATTTCCTGGTCAACAACGCCGGGGTCGCGGCGCCGCTGGTTCCTCTTGCGGATTTAAGCTCCGAAGATTGGCAGCATGTTATCGACGTCAATCTGAAAGGCGCATTTTTGATGAGTCAGGCTGCCGCGGCCGTGATGCGGGGCGGATGCATCGTCAACGTGGCCTCGGTTGCGGGCCTCGTAGGATTTCCGGCTTCGCACGCTTACGGCGTATCGAAGGCTGCGGTCGTGATGCTGACGAAGACGCTAGCGACCGAGCTCGCGCGGCGCAGAGTTCGCGTCAATGCGGTGGCCCCAGGCCTGATCGAGGCACCCATGCTCGATGTGATGATCAGAAATTCCGAAGATTCCGATGCACTGGCCGCAAGAATTCCCATGGGGCGCCTCGGAAGCGCGGAGGAGGTAGGTCGCGTTGTCGCTTTTCTTTGTTCTGACTCTGCAAGTTACATCACCGGCGCAGTTCTGCCGGTGGACGGTGGTTGGCAGGCCTTTGGAGCGGCTGGTCCAGCATCGCGCCCCGGCGGACCGAGTTGTTAAATGCGGACTGGTGCAGTCGGGAGCAGAACCTAGCCGGGCCCCGCAAACGCAGCGTGCGCGGCTTGATCAGCTTTCCGGTGACCTGCTGCAAAGGATCACGAATGGCATGATAACCTGCTGGCGAAGATCGATGGGGAGTTGCTAGTGATCCCATCGAGCCGGGATTCGGCTCGCATCTTCCTCCACTTTTTAGGAGGGCGCCCCTCGGGCCATTCGGGGATGCAATCGCACCCCGCGTCGGCGAGGACACCTTCGCTTCCTCCGAAATCCTTGTGCCGATCAAGCAATGTCCATCGACGGGCTGCAATGTGCGCCCCCCCCCAATAAGGCGCTGCGGATCGGAGCGGCAGCGCCGGCGTCCGCACGAATCTGTTGACATTATGATATTCTGGACGAATTGTCATATGGGCAGTTCAGCGCATGGGGACAGGAGAATATTTATGCAGGGTGCGACAAACCAAAACGCGAGGCGCACGATCAGCGCAGAGGGGCGATACTCCTATTCTCGCGGCTTGACGGGTTCCTTGTTTGCCGCTTCGGTCCTTGCTCTGTCGCCGACAGCATCCTGGGCATTTGATCCGGGCGCGGAAGACCCGGCCGCACCAGACCAGTTTACGTGGCTAGCAAATGCGCGCGATCCAAAGGCGTTGGAATGGGCGGCCGAGCAATCCAAAAAGACCATGAAGCGTCTGACCGCCAGCTCGGAATTCGCGAAGGTCGAGGCGGAAATCCGGGATGCGCGAGCTGCCAGTTCGCCGAAGCCTAGCTATTACCTTCTCCAAGACAAGGTCGTCCGCTTCGTGCGCAACAGCGAACATCGGGCCGGTGCCTTTTACGTGGCACCGCGCTCAGCTGTCACCAAGGGCGGGGCGATCGATTGGCGTCTGGCGCTGGACGTCGATGCCCTGAACGCACGCGAGAGCAAACGCTATGAGGTCATGTTCCTGAACCTGAATGTCCAGTGCATGCCACAGAAGGACCGATGCCTTATTCCCTTTGGTGATGGCGGCTCATCCCTGGTGGAATATCGCGAGTTCGACTTTTCGGCGGGGCGGTTCGTTGAAGGAGGTTTTCACAGCCCGCCAACCCGTGGCGACTTCGGCTGGCTCAATCCGGACACGATTCTGATCGGCTATATTGGCAAGCCCAGCGACCGCTTGGACAGCGGCTTTGCGCAAACGATCGTCGCCTGGAAGCGAGGAACGCCGATTGCCGAGGCCAAGCCGGTCTATTCTGCGAAATCTACCGACTCGATGGTGAGCGCAACGACGATTGGAACGGGGCCGAGCCAGCAAGTTCTGCTGAACCGCGTGCTCGACTATTCGAACTTCGAACTTCTTGTCGTGGGACAGGACGGCGCAGTCGAGCGGCTCGACCTTCCGACCAAAATGCAAAACTTCGGCACCGCCTTCGTGACTGGCAGCAAGCTTGTCGTGCAGCTCGCGGATGCAGCCGTGATTGAGGGCAGGACCTACGCGGCGGACACACTTGTATCCTATGATCCTACCGAGCCCGCAGGCCGCCGAGTCACCGAGGTGTTTGCGCCTAAAGCCGGGTCGTACGTCAACGACCCGTTCGAAGGCATTGCAGGAACAGCAGACGGGTTGGCATTCGTCGAGACCCGCAATCTCCAAAAGACACTGCTCATTGCGCGGCCGAGTGCGCGCGGGTGGACGATCACGCGTTCGCTTACGGCCGCGCCCGGCGTCGCGATGACGATCCCTAGCTATGATCGCTTCGGCTCGGGCCTGATCGTGGAGCAGACGGGTTTCCTGACACCGACCGAAATCAAGCTCGTGGTGCCCGGTCGCAAACCCGCCGCGCTGTTCAAAGGCAAGGCTGTTGTCGACGCCAGAAAATTCGTGACGGAAATTCGTTCGGCGCGGTCCCGCGACGGAACGATGGTCGACTATTATCTCGTCAGACCGAAGGAACGACAAGCAGGTCCGACCCCCGTCATTCTCGCCGGCTATGGCGGCTATGGAATCAATGTGGAACCAAGCTATTTCACGGGGGATCTCGGCTTGGGGCTCGTTTCCTGGCTAAACCGCGGTGGCGCGTTCTCGCGTGCGGCCATTCGAGGTGGCGGTGAACGTGGTTCGGCTTGGACAAATGCCGCGAAAGGCATCAACCGGCAGCTGTCGTATGACGACTTCGCGGCCGTTGCAGAGGACATGGTGAAATCGGGTCTCACCGCTCCACGAAAGATCGGCAGCTTCGGCCGCTCTTTCGGTGGCTTGCTCTCCGCAAATATGGTCACACAACAGCCCGAGCTGTTCGGCGCGTCTATTGTTGGCGTGCCCGTCACCGACCTGTTTCGCGGCGTTGACGACGGCAGCATTATCGATGCCGGCGGGGTCTCGGAGACGGGCGATCCTAAAGATCCGAAGCAGGCGTCAATCATGCTCGGTTATTCTCCTTACCAGAATATCCGCACGGGCGTGAATTACCCGCATGTCCTTACCGTGGTGTCGACCGAGGACGGACAGGTCGGGCCAGGCTATGGACGCCGCTTCGCGGCAAAACTGCAAAGCGTCGGCGCGGACTCGCTGCTTTTGGAAGGACCCACGGGCGGCCATGGTTTCCCGAACGAATTCGCCAATCCAAAAGAGCATGCCGCGCAGGTCACATTCTTTATCGAAAGCCTGATGAAATAGCCTTTCGCGCGATCTTCGCTGCCGCCCGACGTCGTTCGCGGACGTTGGGCGGCGCCGCGAGGCATACGCCTTTAATTGGATAGATCCGCGCCGGACTTTGCGACGTTTAGAATGGCCGTGGCGATTTGCCATCGAGACGGCGCTGCCGGCGGCCTAATATGGTGGAGAAGATCCGCTCGAGCAGAAGCTTCGCGCAGATATCAGGCGTTCGTCAGCCCGTCACACGAGAGCTTTCCGCTCGGCGCGGCCGTTAAGCCAGCGCGCAAGACGGCTGCGGCCTCGGCCCAGCGATAGAGCTGGTGACGTTGTCAGAGTTGGTCCAAGGTGCCCAGCTCCGCCCCACAAATCTGACCTCGTGGAGCACCGCGAATTCCAGCTATTTCTCGATGGCTGACTCGCGAACAAATTTTGCGAAGTCGCGCGACAGCTGGGCTCGCTGCTCATCATATCTGTAGACGATATGGCCCGCTTCATAGCATCGGTTTTCGATGCGTCGAGCAAGGTCGTAAGGAAGGGTCGCGGTCACGATCTCATTGCCTTCGCACATGTTCAGCGGATCGTAACGGCCCGTGATAACGAGCACGCGCAGCGACTTGTCCCGCTTCAGCGCATTGACGATCCACGGCGGATTCAACTGGGCAAGCTTGGTGACTTCGCCGGTTGCAATCAGATCCTGCATCGCTTCATCGGTCATCCCCGGCTGGTTGTAGTGAAATTGCTGCCGGGTTGTTTTGGCGGGCGGTCCGGGCGTCGGCATATAGCCGCGTTCGATACCGCGATACGTAAGGTCGGTCGTATATTGCAGCTCGCCGCGCATATAGGCGTCGAGCGGCCCTTCCGCCCACACATCTTCGCTGCCGTCGGAAATGCGTGTGTCGATATCGCTCAAAGGACGGGTCAGATCGCCCCCGAGGAACTGCGCAAGATAGGTATTGACCGGAACCACCAATGTCTTGCGGTTGACGAGTTCGGGTGAAACGCCGGTGTAGCGCGCCAATGCAAGCGCGACTGCCTCGCGCTCAGCGTCGGTCAATTGTGCAATTCGCGCCAACGCAGGTTGATAGACATTACGCGCCCAGTCGAGGGCCTCTCTCATCGTCTCTGCGCGATCACGCATGAGTTCGGGCGGCAATTTTTTGTAGAAGAATGCAGTGGCCGTGCGCGCGGGCACATGCATCGCATTATAGAATTCCGTCGGTTGGGAAATGTTGGGGATGTCGCCCGAGATCAACAACGCTCCGGCAACCGGCACGCCACGCTGTCCAAGCTCATCGACGACGGCTGCTGCGCGAAAGACGCCATAGCTCGTCCCGCCGATATACAGGGGCTGCGAATTCGCCCGGAACCGCGTCCGATAGGCGCGAATAAACTCAACCGTCGAAGCGACATCGCCCTGAAACTGAAAAAATTCTGGAGCAAACTCGGGTTTCGCCAAACGGCTGAAACCGGTTTCCATCGCATCCATGAAGACCAGGTCGCTGTCCGCGAGCAATGTGACGGGATTGTCCACGAAACCGCCCTCGCTTCGCACTCTCGGGCCCGCTCCCAACGTATGGAAGTTCCACGACGCGGCAGTTGGGCCACCATTCCACAGGAAGGAGATGGGGCGATTTTCCTTACGCCCGACGGCATGATAGGCGACAAAGAACATGTACCCGCGCACTTCACCAGTCTGTTCATTTCGAATGGGAAGGCGACCAGCTCGCGCTTCATAGGCGAGCGGACCGCGCGGCGTGTCGATCTTGTGCTTTGTCACGATGATCGGCTCGTCACCTTGAACGACCGGGTCGATCGTCCGGACCGGCAAGGTTTGCGCCAAGGCCAATTCGCCGCCAAGCATCGCCAGGCAAGTCATGACCAACGGGCCGGCCAACCGTCTGCGACGCGCCGCCACCACCTGGCGTCCAGCGGCAAAGTCGCATTCCAGGCGCGGCTGCGCGTTCAATCGATTTCTGGAAAACATCATTCGCTATTGCCTCGCCTCATTCCTGAACCCGCCCATAAGGACAAGTTCAGGCTAGACAGTCAAGTCTAATTGGATATTTTGTCAGGCCTCAGTCATTCTTGTCGATTTCGATGCGCATAGCGTGGGCTGCCGGAAGGGGCGAGGGCACCCTCTGCCTTCGGCTTCGGCATCATCCCGCGGTACGCATAATATCAGCTGTTTCGCAGCAAGGTTTGTCCTTCAACCGGCCTTGGAAAGGACGTCGATAAGCTGCTCGATATCATCACGGCCATTGTGGACCGAGGGCGCGATCCGGATCTTGTCTGGTTGTAAAGTGACCGCAATTTGCGCCTCTGCGAGTTTCGCCTGCACCCGTTCGCGCAATCCAGGCCTCTCGAAAACGACAAAAGGACTGGCGGCGCCGCGGGGCGTGAGCGCCGCATAGCCGAGGTCCGGAAGAGCTTCCTGCAGGCGGTCCAGCAGTCCTGCCCGATGCTTCGCGAGCCGGTCGAGACCGATGCTCTTGATATATTTCATCGCGGCCACGGCAATGGTGAGACTTCCCCACGCCGGCGTACTGACTTCGAACAGGCTGGCCGTATCGGTTCCGAGCGCCCACTCTCCGCCGGCGGGCCCGGGCGGCTGGCTTGGCAGGGCATGCATCTGGAATTTTTTAACGCCGCGCCAGCCGAGCTGCACGCGCCGCAATCCTGCCAGTCGGTCGGCGCGAACATAGAGAAACGCCGTGCCGAAATCGCCCATCAACCATTTATAGGCACCGGCGCAGCAGAAATCGACGCCAGAGGATCGAACGTCGATCGGAAAAGCCCCGGCCGCCTGGATGATATCGGCAAAGACGAGCGCACCGCGCGCATGCGCGATTTCGCATACGCGGCGCAGGTCATGTGTGTGTCCCGTCACGCTGGATACAAGCGTAATCGCTACCAGCCGCGTGCCAGGAACGATCGCGGTTTCAAGCGCGTCATAGTCGATCGTACCGCCCGTCGGCGCGATGACGCTCAATGGCATTCCGAGCTTGTGCCGCTCCCCGTACATGGCGAGCGAAGCGCTATAGTGAAACGAGTCCGTGACGACGCCGGCCCCGGGCCCGAGATTGAGGGCGTCCGCGATCAGATTCTCGCCCTCGTTCGTGCTTGGAACGACCGCGACTTCCTGTGGATCTGCGCCGATCAAAGAGGCAAATTCCGACACCGCTGCATCGCGGTCATTGTTAGCCGGATAATCGTGCCAGCTGTCTGTTCGCCTGGTGTCCAGATGCCGCCAACCGGCGTTCGCCGCCACATTTGGCAGAACATGCGTATAGGCGGCGTTGAGGTGAATGCCCTTATGCGAAAAGGCGGTTCGATCGGGCAGCGGCAGCTTTGTTTTTCCACCCTCGCCCGCATCAGCGATGCCGGAGCGAAAGGCTGAAGATGCGCCTAAGGGCGCGGCTGTCGCTGCGTAAAGAAGCCCGCGCCTGGTTAACATATCGCCTCCACTTCACGGCCTGATAACATAGGACCAAAGACCGAATGTCATCAACTAACCCCGTCGACTGCGACTGCACCAGCCGGCCCTCAACCAGCCAACACCAGAAAATCTGTCTGATTACCGATCGGCGACCGCCAAGGCTGCCAGACTGCTCCTGACATAATGTCCAGAGGAGCACATTGTTAAGTGTCGCGGGCATACTTTGCAAGAGGTTCGGCTTCTCAGCGTCTGATCGGGCGGAAGCGCCAGGCCCCGCGGTCCATTTTTGCTCGTCACCCCTCCGCGAGCGGCACCCCAAGACATTCCGCAGTTTTGCCCGAAGCGGTTCCGTCGACGGGAGTCATGAAGGTCGCGCCTGACCATTTGTCGATCGCTGCTCTGGCAAAGCGACACCAAAGCAATATGAAATTCACGGGCATAGGTGGGAAGCATCATCGCAAACGAACGTCTCGGATCGCGCCGACTTCTGCTACAGGATGACCTCGCCGGAGGGGATATCACCTCGGGTCGGTTTCGACCGTACGGGGTAAATGAGAAGAAGGACATCATGATCATCGCCAAAGACACGATGGATATCGTCGCAATCGAACTTCCTTCAGGAACCCGTGCCGTGCTGGAAGGGGTTGCCGCCGAGAATTTTACGACCCCGGAGGCGCTCATGTCGCGTTACGTCCTGGACGGCATCGAGCAGACGATATTGGGGCGCCGGTTCGACATGGCGCTCAGAGGTGAGGCTGGCTGCCAAAAATATTGATTGCCATTTTTGTGCCGGACTTGGCCGTTCCGGTCTGGTCCTAGGCATGGAGTGATGGACGCGGCGGCAAATCGTCGAGGACGGCGAGATTGAGCCGGACGCATCAGCGCTCACAGCGACGGAGCACGGCAGCGCCACGGATCGCTGGTAGCGCGTTTTGGATGTGAGCATCTGCGTGCGGGTGGGCGAGTCGCTCGTTCGACGCCTTTTCGCTCCGTCTCATTCAGAAAATTGTTATGACATTATGTCAGGTATAGACGCTTTACAGTGATTTATCTCGCCGGTTATGCGCCGGGATGAGCTGTTACTTCAGAAATATCTATTTATTTCAAGATATTGAGACCTTTTATGCATTGTAGGCAGATCATCAGCCGAGCGTGACAAATTGTCCATTTAGTATTGACGTAAACCGCATTGGCGCGCATGTCCTCGATATACGGCATTGGGGAGTCAAGACGATGGGGACAAACGTGCGCAAGCTGCAGATCAAGACCAGCCAATTGGGCGGACATGTCGGCGTCGCGAGCGCGGCGTTGATCGCCGCTTCGATGTGGGCACCGTCCGCCACCGCGCAGGAGGCGCCATCCGCAGATGAGGCGCTCGCGACCGACATTGTCGTCACGGCAAACAAGCGCGAAGAACGCGTGAGCCGCGTCGGGGGATCGGTCGTCGCGGTGTCCGGCGCCAAGCTTGAGGAGCGCAGCGCAACCAGCCTGCAGGATTATCTTGCGCTCATACCCGGTATCTCGATCCAGTCACAGGGCGCGGCTGGCTGGGGCGTGGTCCAGATCCGCGGTGTCTCGTCGCAAAATGTCTCTGCTGCCACCGCCACCTATATCGACGAGATCCCGGTCGGCGCATCCAGTTCTACCGTGCGGTCGAACTTCTACACGGTCGATCTGGACCCAGCCGACCTAGAACGGGTTGAAGTCCTGAAGGGGCCGCAGGGAACCCTCTATGGCGCATCGTCGATGGGCGGCGTGATCAAATATGTGACGCGCCGTCCCAGCCTGACCGACACCGAAATTCGAGCCTCGGAGGATTTTTATGTCGTCGAAGGCGGCGATATCGGCACGAAGCTGCGAGCCTCGCTTTCGACCCCGCTCGTCGAGGGGAAGGCGGCTGTTCGCGTAAGCGGCTATTATCGCCGCGACGCGGGTTATATCGACAACCTGCAACTCGGCCGCCGCGATATCAACAAGGGCGACGCCTGGGGTGTTCGCGGTTCACTCTTTTTCAAGCCGGTAGAGACTGTTTCGGTTGCCCTGACCGGTCTCTATCAGCAGTCGAAATACGGCGGTCTCGCAGTAATCGACCTCGACCAGAACACGCTCGAGCCGCGCGACAGGGACCTGTCGCAGCGTCGCTATGTGCCCGAACCCTTCTCCGCGAAGAACCTGCTTTTGTCAGCTGAGATCAAGTGGGAATCCGGCGCGGGCACGCTTATATCCGCAACCAGCTTTTCGCAAAGTCGGCCCAAGGATTCCACCGACTTTACCGAATATTACAACGGCTTTTTCGGTGTCGCGCTCGACAACCCCTTCTCCAATAATGGGAGAAGGCACGCGACGGACAAGATTACGCAAGAGCTGCGGTTCAACTCGAGCCGGCTTGGTGCGGTGGAATTTATCGTCGGCGGCTATTACACTCATGAAAAGCTGAGTGACGTCCAGGCCTATGAATTCATGGGCCCCGACTTCCGCCCGGACCCGACGCAAGATCCCCTCGGCCTCGCTGAACGCAACGGGCAGCTCGACGAATATGCCGCGTTCGTCAACGCGACCGTCTATCTGTCCGAAGATTTCGATCTGACGGGTGGCTATCGCCATGCCCGCATCGATCAACAAGGCACGCGCCGCGATTCTGGCCTTCTATTCGGCGAAAGCGCGTCAGCGTACAGTATTTCCGAAGATGCCGACACGTTTCTCGCAGGACTGCGCTGGCGGGCGACCGACAATATCCTCTTCTATGCCCGGGCCGCGAGCGGCTACAGGCCCGGCGCTTCGCGCGGTGTGCCGCCGGGCGCGCCTCCGGGGTTTGCAGATTTCTATACGTCGGATTCGCTTTGGAGCTACGAAGCGGGCGTGAAGGCGACGGGTCTGAACGGGCGTTTCTCTGCCGAGCTGTCCGGCTTCTGGATCGACTGGTCGGATATCCAGACGCTCATTCCAATCGATATGGTGATCGTCAGCGGCAATGCGGGGACCGCGCGAAGCCGGGGTTTCGAAGCGCTGGCGAGCTATATGCCCGTGCGCGGCCTGACCTTGAGCGGAAATGTCTCCTATACTGATTCGCGTTTCACCGAGGACAATGCCGCCACCGGCGTTCTCGACGGCGACCGGCTGTATTATGTTCCAAAGTGGCGGGCGCTCGCGTCGGCAGACTATAATTTTGCCGTGGGCAATCTCGATGCCACGATCGGGGGCGAGGTCTCCTACACCTCCAACGTCCTCGATCTGACGCGCTTCCCATTGCCATCCTATACAATGATCGGGCTTCACGCAGGGATCAAGAAGGACAATCTCTCGGTCAACTTCTACGTGAAAAACCTGACGAACCGGCGCGCATGGACAGGGTCTTCGGGCTATTATCCGGATTTCTTCTATCAGCCGAGTATCGTTCAGCCGCGAACGTTAGGAGTGACATTCAGTCAAAAATTTTGACGCGACGCTGCGGCGACTTTGAAAAAGGAAGTCGCCGCGGAATGTTGTTTCGGGCGTTGCAAAAGACACGTCGCCCCGGCCTGCCGCTTTCCGTCCGCTTATGTCCGGAAGTTCGCAAAATATATTCGATGGACGTCGCGTGCCGTCGTCCGGCTCGCTGCAATATGAGCAACGAAGGCAACGTTACGTGGGCAGCGCTCCTTGAGACAGAATTTGATGTTGGTTGAATATCCTATGCGAGCAAAAATTCTTGTCGTTCCACATATCCGTTCATTGGCCGACGGCCGGACCGGCGATCGCAAAAGATGAGCGCCCATGGCAGCGGCACGGAGACGATTTCGATCCCGCCAGCTGCGGGGACGATGTCGCCGGGCACGATCGCTCTCGTCAATTCGGCAGCACTTGCCGACCTGATATCGATGGCTGAGGCAATCGAGTTCATCGACGGCGCAATGCGCGACCTGTCCGCTGGCGACATCGAAGCACCGCAGCGCTGGCAAATGCCGATTCACGCGGGCGCGCGGCTGGCGATCATGCCGGGCAACGCAGCGCTTTCCGGATTCTTTGGCGTCAAGCTGCTGAGTCTTTATGACAATGCCGACGACAACGGGCTTCCGGGACATCAGGGAGTCATGCTGCTGTTCGACCGCGAGACCGGGCGGATTGTCGCGATCATCGAAGCCAGCGCGCTGACGCGCCTTCGCACGGCGGCCGCCAGCGCGGTCGCAACGCGCGCCCTCGCGCGTACCGATGCGACGTCGCTTGCGATCCTGGGTTATGGGGAGCAGGCCCGGTGGCACGCCAAGGCTATTCCGCTCGTTCGTCCGATCACGCAGGTTCGCTTGTGGGGACGCTCTCCGGAAAAGGCACGCGAATTTGTCCGTCAGCATCTGAGCCACTTCGACGATGTCGTGATCGCAGGCTCGGCAAAAGAGGCAGTCAGGAGCGCGGACATCATCTGCACGACAACCCATGCCAGTACTCCGATCCTCGCCGTCGATTGGCTCGAGCCGGGACAACATTTAAATCTCGTCGGGGCGAGCACCCGCAACGAGCAGGAGGTCGGAGGAGAAATCGTCGCTCTCAGCCGCTTCTTTGTCGATTGTCGCGAGCATGCGCTCGCGCAAGCGAGCGAATTGCGCCAAGCGCTTGACCGAAAATGGGCCGGTCTTAAGGATGTGCGCGGAGAGATTGGCGAACTGCTCGACGGAAAGGTCGAAGGTCGTACGAACCCGACGCAGATCACCGTATATAAATCGCTCGGCCATGTGGCGCAGGATATTGCGGTTGCGGCCGCCATCCATGAACGCCTGGACCGTTCGGCGCTCGTCGCGCGCGTCCCGTTCTGAAGCCGGCGCGTGATCTGCAAACACCGCGGAAGGACGATAATGGAAACTTATAAGCCGCGCGTCGCAACGGTCATCTTCATCTGCTTTCTCATAGCGGTGTTTGAAGGCCTTGATATCCAGTCGATGGGCGTCGCCTCGCCAGGTCTCGCGCGCGAGCTGGGCTTCTCGGCCGGCGAAATGGGCGTCCTCATGAGTGCAAGCACTGTCGGCTTGATGATCGGCGCTGCGCTGGGAGGGTGGTTTTCGGACATATATGGCCGCCGCTCCGTCCTCCTTGTGTCGATGCTCGTGCTCGGGGTCTTTTCGCTGGCGACCGCCGCTGCATCGACGTTCCCCCTTCTGATCGCCGTCCGCCTGTTGGCGGGCCTCGGCCTTGGGGGAGCCTTCCCCAACCTGATTGCCCTGACGTCCGAATCCGCGCCTTCCCGCTATCGTGCCACGGCGCTCAGCTTGATGTACTGCGGACTTCCGATCGGAGGCGCTGCCGCCGGTGGGCTGCTCGGCTTTCTCGGCGGCACTGAATGGCGCATGGTGTTCTGGGTCGGTGGATTGGGCCCGCTGTTACTCCTCATCCCGATTGCCTTTGGCCTGCCGGCAGCGAAGCGCAGCATCCAGCGGCCAGCCAATGATTTTGCATGCCCGTCTGACGACGGCCTCGACGCAAAGCTGTTGGGAGCGCGGGCACCGGTCACGCTACGCCTCTGGATTGCCTATTTCTTCACGCTGCTCGTCGTCTACCTCTTGCTCAACTGGTTGCCGTCGCTCCTGGTTTCGCAGGGTTTCTCGGGCGCGGAGGCAGCGCGCTTCGCGTTGATCATGAATGGCGGCGCCGTTCTGGGAAGCCTCATCCTAGGAAGACTGGTCGATGTGGGTCGGCCGCGGATTGTTCTGATGATGGTCTATGTCGGCATGGTCGCGGCCTTGCTCATACTCGCTCTCGGCCCCGACGGACTTCTCATCCCCGGCGTATTCGCCGTCGGCTTTTTTGTCATCGGGGGGCAACTTGTCCTCTATGCCCTTGGCCCGATGGCCTACCCGCCCTTCATGCTGGGCGCGGGCGTCGGCACCGCGGTGTCCGTCGGCCGGGCCGGTTCGGTTGCGGGGCCGCTCCTGGCCGGTCTGGTGATCTCGGCCGGGGTAGCCCCCAATCTGGTCCCGGCGCTTGCGGCGCCGGGGCTCGCATTGGCCCTGATCGCCGGCTTGGGCGTCTTGCGGCGATTGCCCGGCGAGCGTCCGCGGTGACGTCAAGCACCGGATTATATTGGCTGACCTGCTTGCGAGGAGGTCGGATCTGGTTCCAATCGGCGGCGCGATGACCATGGTGATGGCGCCCCGCATCCTTTGACAAAATGACCAATTTGCCCAAAAGAAGATTCAGGTAGCATCGGGGAGCCATGTCCCGGGTGCGTGTCGAAAAGCAGGTGGAACGCGTATGACAATGGTGAAACAGGCCGTTGCGAACTCGGCGATGTCCGATCCATTCGCCGCGCATTTCGCCACAGGCGAAGCGATTGCCACGCTGCTCCATCCTTACGCCGAAGTGGTGCTCCATGACCTTGGTACCGGACGTATCGTGCGGATCTGGAATAGTTTCACCGATCGCCAGGCCGGCGACCTTTCGAATTTGAACAATGCGGGAGATATGTTTCCCGCCGATCAGGCCATTCTTGGACCGTATGAAAAGGCTCTGCCCTCGCAGGGTCGCACCAAGTCGATCACCGCAGGTTTGCGCGGCGATGGGGGAGCGCTCATCGGGTTCCTTTGCGTCAACCTCGACGTCACGATTCTGGATCGCGCGCAGGCGCTGATGTCCGTTTTCGCTTCGCCGGAGATGAAGCGGCCCGAGCCGATTTACCGAACGGATATCCAGCAACATATCAGCTATCTGGTTCGCGACTATTCGATCCGGGTCAATAAGCCGATTGACAATTTGACCCGCCCGGAGCGCATCGAGCTGATTGCGCAGGTCGATAGGGATGGCCTCTTCCAAGCGCGAAATTCGGTGATGATCGTGGCCAGGGCCATGAAGATTAGCCGTGCGAGTGTCTACAATCTTCTGTCCGAAATCAACGGGCGTACGGGGGAGGGCGCCGACGCGAGCGCATGAAGCGGGAGAGGGAGCGGACGCGTGCTTCGTCCATTACCTGCAACGTCCGGGTCTTACGATTAACGTCCAGAAGCGGGATGAAAGCAACCGGCCAGCCATGGTTATCGGCAAGAGCATCTCGTTTACACCGAGAGGGTCGGCGATCGAACGTCCGCTTTGCCACGGCCGCGTCCGAAAGCTGCCTGACCGCTAGCGGCCATCTGTGCCTTCTCATTGGCCTGAGGCGCAGGCATAAAGGTGTAATGGAGGATCTGAAACCGAAACGGCGAAGCATGCTGCTTTTGGTGGAATTCTGGTTCGCGCAGCTGCTCACGATCGGCATGATGCTCTATGGGGCATGGGGCGCGATCGGCACTTTGTTCGACACGGCGTGACCCTCACATCCGACGAGCATTTCTGGGCATGTGCCCTCGCTGTCGAAAAGCAACATGGCGAAGCCGCACCGCCGTTTGTCGCCGAGCGTCGGCGCGCTCGCGTTCGCGGGTGATGACGCGGGCGTCGCGATCTGGAAGGTAATTGCCGCTCGGCTGGAAATCCTTTGAGGCGGCGCGCATCGGATTTAATAGCAACATTGCACTGCCAAGTTGCGCCGATTGAGCACTCCAAAGATACCGAATCCGTCCCTAACGTCATCTTGCCTTTGGGGCTGCGCCAGAACCGGCCGGACGACAGGACCAATTCGCGTCATGACAGCGCGCACCGCAAATATTCGGTTTCCCCGACGTAAACCAAAGCTTGATTGAAGCATGAGGTTGGCGGCATTATCGCACCCGGGGAAGGGGCGGGAAACGACAAGATGGTATATGATAAGGCCGCCCATAAGGAATTGTTCGACCGAATCGCGAGGCTGAATGCGACCGAACGGGATTGTTTGTTGCGCGTCAACGAGGGCAAGGCTTCAAAGGATATTGCGCGCGAATTGGGTCTGTCCCCGAATTATGTCGACACTTGCCTGAAGCAGGCTGCCGTGAAGCTCAATGTGAAGGGGCGCTATCTCGCGGCAAAATTGCTCGCGGATGCCGGGAGTTCGCCGCAGGAAGATACGGTAACATCGACCCCCACCAATTTGGTGCTCCAAACGGCAGGGCTTTCCTCGACTTCCGGAAGCGGCGACAAGGCGGCATCGGCGGGGGAAGGCAACGGCCCCGGCGATCTCGGACATCGCCGCCATCACGAAACGGAATCTGGTGATTCCCGCGACGGAGGTGTTTGGCCGAAGCTATCGGGTCCGTTCGCCAAGTTTTTCACGGGTGAGAACCGGCTTTCGAAAAGACAAAGACTGCTGCTCATCTTTGCTGGCACGATCGCGATCATTTTTGCATTCGGCGGCTTGGTGAACATCGTTCTCGGAATTTCGAGGTTTCTATCTGACCCGTGACATGGCCGCCTCGAATACGGCCAAGGGGGAAATATGCTCACGGAACGTCGCAAAGCAGCAAATGAAGTCGCCGCGAAACTGTTCGAAGCGGAAGCCGCGATCGACCACGCCATCGTCGCTATCGGCGCACTCGCGTCGGCGATGCCCCAGGCACAGGCGGCTGCGAAGCTCTCCGCCGTCGTCGGCAGTGACGCCTATACCCATCTTGGCGCAACGGTCGCGGCCCTGTTCGATGGACGGAGCCACGCGGTAGCGCTTCATCAGGCGCTGGACGAGGTCAAGACGGGCATCGGGCTCCGCAATTTCCGCGTCGTCGGAACGGGCGACGCCGGCAAGATATTGCGCCCCGAAGGACGAAACGACGATGCCGCAATCGCCGCGCGATCCTCGGAAGCAGCTTAAGTCAGGCAAGCCCCGGGTCGTGGATATTGTCCGGAAGGGATGAACCATGATCTGGGGCTATGTCTACATCGCGCTGATCGTTGGGATCACGCTGGTGGTTTTCTGGATCGGAGATCGGGAATGCCGGCTCGCAATCACAACCTTGCTTACGGGCTCCGCACTGACGCTCGCAGCATTGCTATTTACCGGTTCATATTTCGAGCGCATCGACTGGCTGATGCTCGCCATCGATCTGGCCGTATTGGTTGCGTTTCTCGCTCGGGCCTTGGTCAGCCGCCGCTACTGGCCGATGTTATTGCCGATGTTCCAGACGATAACCTGCGCCACGCATCTGACCAAGCTCGCTGCCCCCGAGATTGTTCCCGACGCCTATTCGGCAGCTCAAGGACATTGGTCCTACTGGCAGATGGCGATCATTCTGATCGCAGCTTTCTATGCGCGGGCCGAGAAGACTACTCATGAACGGACATAGCGTTCGCCCGGCCGCGGTCTTTCATAAAGGGTTCGCAATCTTCAATTCGATCTGCGCGGGGGCGACATCGATAGCCGCAATAAGAGAAGCGACAGGTTTCCCGCCGTCCACGATCGTGCGCGTCCTTGCTGTCCTCGTCCACGAAGACAATATCGTCGAGGCGCACATGGCGGGTGGCGTGCTGCATCTTGCCGCCAAGATGCGTTATAATCCGAATGATCTTCGCTGACGCTTTGCTATTTGCGTGCCCGGCGGACTTTGCTACATGCTCCGCGCCTTCGCTGCGCCAGCTAGCCTGAGGGCGGCCGGGGAAGGGGTTGCATGACCGAGCCATCGAAGGACGTTGTCGCCGTCCGGGCAATCCGGGATCGCTTGCGCATGGAGCTGAAGAAGCTCGACCGGCTCGGCGAGCAGATGGCGGCGATCGAGCTCAATTCGGCGATCGAGATACTGAACACGCGCCTCGGCGAAGAAGATGATCCGGCCGAAACCGAACGCCTTTTTCGGCGGCACTTCGATAACTGACGCCTCTATTCGTCCAGCGCCTCGAAGTAATTGTCCATTCCGCTGAATGCTCCATCCGCAAGCGCGATGAAGATTCGTCGACCGTCATTCGGATCGGCCTCGCGCACAAACAGTCCGGCATCGGTCATCGTCTTGATCCAGCGCAGCGCCGTCGTCGCGGGGACCGCAGCCGCGATACACAGGCTCGAGACCGAGACTGGCTGGCGATCGAGCCGGGCCGCATAAAGATCGAGCAGCATGTCCCAAGCGGGGTCAGCGAACATGTCTGCCGGGAAATATTGCTCGCGCATCCGGCGCTGGCGCAGCATTCGTCGCACCTCTTTTGCGCGCTGTCGCTCCAAAACCCTTTGCTCGGGCTCGAAAGTTCGCGGATGCAGAGCAAAGCTATGCGGTGTCCGGAATGGAACGGGCAACTCATCCGCGCCGGCATTCCGCGAATAGCGCGGGCGTGGAGATGATGCCCCGCCCCCGGTGAGTTCGTCGAGGAGGTGCGATATTCGCGCCACTTCGGCTTGCAATCGATCCATTCGTTCCATCGGATCGCCGTGCCCGGCGTCGTTCTGGAACCTATCTCGATCCATGTTCGGCCCCATCGTCACCCCCGTTTCGTTAGGACACGGGCAATATGGCTCAAATTGACGCAGAAATCACTCGCCTATGGGTCCATATCGGAAAAAGTTACTGCCAGTTTGGCGGCAAGTGTTGGCCGCAATCATATCATAATGAACTGGCGTCCCGCCAAATGTCTGCTTCTCTCGGCTTGCGCTCCGAAGCGGATGAGGTGGATGGCTCCCGCTCACGGCATCTAGGTGCCAAGATGGGTTGCTGTCATGCAACCCGAGCAAAGGAGCCACCCACCATGGAGATTAGCACGATCGGCCTGGATTTGGCCAAGAACGTTTTTCAGGTTCACGGCATCAGTGCGACCGGCGAGGTCGTAATTCGCAAGGCGCTGCGGCGATCGCAGATGCTGCCGTTCTTCGAGAAGCTGCCGCCGTGCCTGGTAGGCGCCGAGGCGTGCGGGACGTCGCATCACTGGGCGCGCGAACTGACCAAGCTGGGTCATGAGGTGCGGCTGATGCCGGCGGCTTACGTGAAGCCCTATGTGAAGCGCGGCAAGAACGACGCCGCCGACGCGGAAGCGATCTGCGAAGCGGTCACACGCCAGACGATGCGGTTCGTGCCGATCAAGTCGCGCGAGCAGCAAGCGGCCTTGTCGCTGCATCGTGTGCGCAGCCTGTTGATCAAGCAGCGCACGCAGCTGGTCAACATGATGCGCAGCGTGCTCGCCGAGCTGGGCGTCGCCATCCCGGTTGGTATCGTAAAGGCACTGCAGATGGCGCGGGAGATCGTCGATGGCGAGTCGAGGCTCGATTTCCCTCGACGATCACGATCCGGCCTGGCTTCGCTCTGCGCGTCCTTGTGACCCGTGACCTCATCCTCGAGCCGTTGGACGGAGAAACCCGATGACGAAATTAAGACTCGGACCTGTTGCCGAGGAAAAGCCGGTCAAGCTCACGCTTGAGCTGCCCGGTTGGCTGATGCGCGAAATCATGGACTATGCGCGGGTGCACGCGCGTCTCAATGCCCTTGGCGCTCCTCTTCCACCCGAGCGCATTCTGCCCGCAATGATCGACCGTTTCATCGCGGGCGACCGGGAATTCAGCAAGCAGCGCCGGCGAGCACAATGATTTCGCTGTTCAATCAGCATGCTTGATCCCTAGTGCTACAAGGGAGTGCTTCGGCAAAGAGGGACGGCCCACCACTTCGAGTGGATCTGATTGAGCGGTTCCGCGATTCAACTACGCAGTCATCTCGGAGCGCCTCGATGCGCGGATGATGGCCGATACATGGTCATTCCAACCTTTCATGGCCTCGCGCTTTTCTTCCTTCCAGTCGTGCCGCTGGTAGATGCCAGCGACGCCCGCGCGTGATCCGCCCACGTGGTTGAGTACGGCTTCGGTCACTTCAAATCGGACACCGAGCCGTTGGAATCCGGTCGCGAGCGTTCGCCTCAAATCATGCAATCTCCAGTCCGGGACCGGTTCGCCACCGTCCTTCGACATCAACAGGTCCAGCTTGTTCTTGCCTTTGCTGTATCCTGTAAAAGGTCCGCCTCTCGATGTCGCGAATATGCGCCCGCTACGCGGCCAGACTTTCGATCCAGCGACATCATCCAGAACGTCAACCGCAAGGTCGTTGAGCGGAATTCGATTGGGCTCGCCATTTTTTGCTCTTTCGCCAGGTAGCGTCCAGAGTAGCTCCTTTCGTTCCAGCTCTTCCCAATGAAGCGACGAAACTTCCTCCCGTCGCTGGCCTGTGACGATCAGCAGACGAAGGATGGGCCCGAAACAAGGGTGTGTGTGCGGGGCTGCCATCCAGGCACGACCAAGTTCCTCGTCGGAAAGCCAGCGGTCGCGAGGCTTGACGGCGGGCGGTGTCTCCATCCCCTCCATCGGACTGCGTTCAATGTCCCCGCGGCTTACAGCCCAGCGAAAGAGCCGGCGCATCACTGCAAAGACGTTTCGGATATTGCCGATCTGAGTTCGAGGCATTTGGTCAAGGACCATTACGATATCGGGTCGCTTCAGCTTCGGGAGGGGTTTAGAACCCAATACCGGCTTCACATGAAGCCGGAGGCTCCGGTTCACGAGGCGCCTCCAACCTTCGCCGACGCACGCGTCCGCAAATCGATCGGCATAATTGTCGAAAGCCAGATCGACCGCCTCACGACGGCGTTGCCGCTCCGCATCTCCCGGATCAGTGCCTTGGGCGACGAGAATGAACAGCCGCTCCGCTTCGGCTCTCGCAGTGGTTGGCGTCCAGGGCGAGCCGTGGCTGCCGATCGTGTATCGGCGGGTCTTGGATTCTCGTCCTCCCATTCGAAATTGCAGGACGTATGAAACGGTGCCAGATTTTGTTCGCTTGGCGCCGAAGCCTCTGATGCTATCATCCCAAAGAATGTCATTTTCTCTGCTCGCAATCAGAGCATCGATAGAGCGTTTCGTGATCTTTCCGCGTGCCATAAATTGGTCTCCCAATACGGCGTTTCCAGCAATCACCGGGCAATCACCGTGAGGGAAATTGCCGCGTAATTGGGGAAAAGATAGCATAGGGAGGGGCTATAAAAAACTAGCCTTTTCAACTCTATAGCTCTCTTATTTACGCCTCCAGCGGAAATACCAGACCTCGTGCCCCTGCGCGCGAGCCTTGGCCTCGTAGCGGGTTTCGGGCCAGCCGCCAGGGCGGACCTGGAAATCGCGCGCATCCTGCGCCAGCCATTCGAACTGGTGGCGGTGGCGGCGCATCACCATCAGCGCGTGCCGGAGGTAGATCGGGTGATCGGTGCCGAAGCGGAACTCGCCGCCGGGCTTCAGCTTCGCCGCGATCAGGTCGAGCGGCCCGTCGTTCATCATCCGCCGCTTGGCATGGCGGGCCTTGGGCCAGGGGTCGGGGTGGAGCAGATAGGCGAAGGAGAGCGCGCCGTCGGGGATCCGCCGCAGCACCTCCAGCGCATCGCCATGGTGGATACGGACATTGCCCAGTGGCAACTTCGCACCATGATCGCCCGCGACATGGACCAGCGCCTGGGCAACGCCGTTGATGAACGGCTCGGCGCCGATGAAGCCATGGTCGGGCAGCATGTCGGCGCGTCCCGCCATATGCTCGCCGCCGCCGAAACCGATCTCGAAATGGAGCGGACAGTCCTGCCCGAACAGACGCGGCGCAGAAACTTCGCCAACCTCCGGCACCGCGATCTGCGGCAACAGCGTATCGACCAGGTCCTGCTGCCCCGCGCGCAGCGGCTTGCCCTTCGAACGGCCGTAGAGGCGGTTGAGGGTCGTCGGGTCACCGGGTTTATGCGCAGTCATGGCGCGCCCGTTAGCGCGGCGAAGCGGGGGCGGCAAGCGCCCCCGCGCCGTGTCAGGCGGCGAGCGCGGCCTTCAGCTTGTCGACGAGGTCGGTGCGCTCCCACGGAAAGGCATCGCCTTCGGCCGTGCGGCCGAAATGGCCATAAGCGGCGGTCTGCCGATAGATCGGCTTGTTGAGGCCGAGGTGCGTGCGGATGCCCTTGGGCGTCAGGCGCACGAGCTGCGGGATCGCGGCCTCGATGCGGCCTTCCTCGACCGTGCCGGTGCCGTGCAGGTCGACATAGATCGACAGCGGCTCGGCGACGCCGATCGCATAGCTGAGCTGGATCGTACAGCGGCGCGCAAGACCCGCGGCGACGATATTCTTCGCCAGATAACGCGTGATATAGGCCGCCGAACGATCCACCTTCGTCGGATCCTTGCCGCTGAACGCGCCGCCACCGTGCGGGCTGGCGCCGCCATAGGTGTCGACGATGATCTTGCGGCCCGTCAGGCCCGCGTCGCCGTCGGGGCCGCCGATCTCGAAGCGGCCGGTCGGATTGATGTGATAGACGGTGTTCGCCGTGAGCAATTCGGCGGGCAGCACGTCGGCGATCACGCCGAGCACATATTTGCGCAGCTCGGTATATTTGGCTTCGTCGCCTTCGCCATTATGGAAAAAATAGCCCGGCGCATGCTGCGTTGACACGACGATCGCGGTCGCCTCGACCGGGCGCTCGTTGGCATAGCGCAGCGTGACCTGGCTCTTGGCGTCGGGTTCGAGGAAAGGCGCGGTGCCCGCCTTGCGATCGGCGGCCATGCGCTCGAGGATCTTGTGGCTGTAATCGAGCGTCGCGGGCATCAGGTCGGGGGTTTCGTCCGACGCATAGCCGAACATGATGCCCTGGTCGCCCGCGCCCTCGTCCTTGTCGCCGCTCTCGTCGACGCCCTGCGCGATATGCGCCGACTGGCCGTGGAGGTTGTTTTCAAAGCGGAAGGTTTTCCAATGGAAACCGTCCTGCTCATAACCGATCTCGCGCACCGTATTGCGCACCGTGGCTTCGATCTCCTCGAGCGCGCCCGGCGCCCACTCGTCATTCTCGAACACGCCCTTGCAACGGATTTCACCGGCGAGCACGACGAGCTGGGTCGTGGTCAGCGTTTCGCACGCGACGCGCGCTTCGGGATCCTTCGAAAGGAACAGGTCGACGATCGAATCGCTGATCTGGTCCGATACCTTGTCCGGATGTCCTTCGGACACGCTTTCGGAGGTGAAAAGGAAGCTGTTGCGCATGGGAGAACCTTCTGCAAATCGTATATAAAGGAAGCTTTATGTCGGGGTGCTGTTAGCGCCCGCGCCCGCGAAAGGCAATGGCGAGCGCGAGCAGCAGCAACGCAAATCCGACAGGCAGTATGTTGCCGAAGCGGGCGAACAGCGTCGGCGCGTGCGCGGGCGGGATGACGGTATCGATCCGTCCCGCGGTGTGCATCGGCAGCGATTCGAGGATGCGCCCATCGGCGTCGATCACCGCGCTGATCCCCGTCGGCGTCGCGCGCACAACAGGCAAGCCTTCCTCGATCGCGCGCAGCCGCGCCTGCGCCAGATGTTGCGGCGGGCCCCAGGCCCCGAACCAGGCGTCGTTCGAGGGGTTGAAGATGAAATCGGGGCGATGGTCGCGGTCGACGACCTGTCCCGAAAAGATGATCTCGTAACAGATTTGCAGCCCCGCCCGTCCGAAGGCGCCGAGGTCGAGCGTGTGCGGCCCCGGCCCCGGCCAGAAATCGATGTCGCCCGGCGCGAGCCGCGACAGGCCGATCGCCGACAGGATCGGGCGCATCGGCAGATATTCGCCGTATGGGACAAGGTGCGACTTGTCGTATCGCGGGCCGAGCGTGCCGTCGGCATGGACGGTCATCACCGCATTGCGCGCGCCGACGACGTCGCCGTTTTTGTCGAGTTCGAGTTTGAGCGCACCTAGCAGCATGACGTCGCCGGGGTTCATCAGGTTCGTGATCCGGCCGCGCGCCTCGGCGGGCGATCGGTCGTAATAAACGGGCGGATAGCCGGTCTCGAGATAGTCGGGAACCGCCGCCTCGGGCCACAGGATCAGGCGCGGCGTGTCGTCTTTCGGGCTCGTCAGCCGCGCGAGCTTGGCGAAATTGGCGTCGGCCTTGCTGCCCTCCCATTTGTCCTGCTGGCCGATATTGGGCTGGACGACGGTGATGGGGATGCCCTGTTGGGCCTTGATGCGGGCCACCATTTCTTCAAGCGTTTCACCCTTCGGCGGCGTTGAAGGATAGTCGCGCGACGGCGAAGGAAAGATTCCGGCAACCATCATCAACAATGCGAGGCCGGTCCCGACAGCAAGCACCTTGGCAAAACGGCGATTGTCGAAATCTTCCAGGGGCGCACCGCGGAGGTCGTCTTGTTCGCGCGGATCGACAATGCCGCGCGCCTTCAATGCGCGCAGGACCAGATATTGCTCGATGCTGGCGGCGATCAAGGCGCTCCACATCACCACTAACCCGCCGGCCCCGTAAGTGCCAATCAGCTCAAGATAATTTTCCCCGAGAATGCCCGAAATATTGCCTGCAAGGGCAATGGCTGCGAGCGGGTTCCAAGCGAAACCGGTGAAGAGCCATGCGCGCAACCATTCGGTGAGAATCCACATCCCGGCGAAACTCAACAGATAAGAGGTGGTGATCGCGGTGAAAGGGAGCGATCGAGGCGCGCCCTTTGCGCGACGCAAGGGGAGGGCCGGACCTGCAAGAGATCGGACCAGCCACGCCCCCCACGCAGCGAGCGCCGGATACACCGCCAGATAGAGCGACAGCAGCACCACCGCGATCCAGCCGAGCCATGCGGGCATCGCCGCCTGATAGGTGAAGGCGGTCGCGATCCAGTTCAGCCCGACGACAAAATGCCCGACCCCGAACGCCCAGCCGATCCCGAATGCCCGCCAGCCGCGCGAGGCTCTTGCGACCAGCGCCATCCAGCCCGCCAGCGCGACCAGGGTCAGCGGCCACAGGCCAAGCGGCGCGAAACCCGTCGCCGAAACGGCGCCCAGCAACAGGGCAACAAGCTTGGGCCAGCGGTCGGCGAAAGCAGCGATGCGGGGGAAGGGCGCGGTCACATGCGCTGCCTTAGCCGGGCCGGGGCGCGCCCACAATGGCGCTCGGCCGCGTCGCCGCGACTGAGCATGGTGAAAGGGCGAGGCGGTATACACCCATTGCGGGTCGCTGCGGGGTCGGCACAGGAAAAAAGCCCTTTCCTAAAATATCGGGCCGTGCCAGCGTCGATTCGGGCTCCTTCCTCCGGTGGCCCAAAACGGTTGCCGTTCGATTTGCGGGATCGGGCATGGACAGTATATTGATACGGCAGCAAGAGCTGATCGGGGCACGCCACAGGGCTGATCTTTCCTGAACTTTGGAAATGCGATGCGTCCGCTCCCTTCCCCAAAACCGCCGCAACACCGGCCGGCCAGGCCCTTACAGCATATATTTCATCTTGATCGATTGGTGCACATCGCCCGTGACCGCAAAGCTTGCCGATTTGAAGCTGGGCGGGCCGACGGTGATCGTCGGGTTGCGCGAAAAACCGAAGCCTTCCTTGGGCAGGAAGATCGCGGTATCCATCTTGTTATTGCCATTCTCGTCATGCACCACCGCGATGGCATAGGTGCCGGTCGCGGGCGCATGGACCGCGAAATTTCCCGCTTCGGCCGCCTTCACCGCCATCCGCACCGAGCCTGCATCCTTGCTGCAATCGGGAAACGCCTTGCGGTTCGTGGTCAGGCAGACGAGCACCTGACCCTTTGTGCTGCGCAGCCCGGTGATGCTGAGATCAACCGTCGGCGCGGTCGTCGGCGCGCTCGCAGCGGGGGGCAGCAGCGGCAACATCGCCGCCAAAGCGGCCCAAGCCGATATCCGTGCCACACGCTTTGTCCCAGAAGCGGAAATAAAGTCCATAATTCCCCCGGTACGACGCATGATGCGCCTGATGATGCGTAGCGGTTATCAGCCATCGCCCTGCTGGTCCATGAACAAGCCCGCGCGGAAACATCTCCCACCCCATATGATTGCCGACGCCCATCACCGTCATGATCGCGAGCACCGTCCCCAGCACCGCGACATGGATCGGGATGATAAAGACAAGGACGGGAATGACGAGGGCGCCGGTGATCGCCTCGACCGGATGGAAACTCATCGCCGCCCAGGCCGTCGGCGGGCGGCTGTCGTGATGGACGCTGTGCGCGATGCGGAACCAGCGCGGCCGGTGCATCCAGCGATGCGTCCAGTAGAACCATGTGTCGTGGACCAGCAGGTAAGAGAAAAGGCTGAGAGGCAGATACCACAGCGGAAAGGCGTGGATATCGGTGTAGATGCGCGTCCAGCCGTGCGCCTGCCAGCCCCAGGCGACGACGCCCGCTGGAATGCCGTAAATGGCGGCGCTCGCGAGACTCCAGCCGATCTCGCGGCGCATCTGCGGTTCGAGCCCGCGATAGAGGCCGGGATGCTTCAGCCGCGTAGCGAAGGCAAAGGCGCCGCTGGTGATCAGATAGCGCACCCCGACGATCGCGGTCATCGCAAGCGCGGAGAAAAGGATCGCCCAGCCGGTCATCGCGCAAGGCTAGCCGCTCGTCGCTGCGTTGCAATGGCTTTGCGCGAGCGCCGCGGGCGGCTAGGGCAGGGCTATGGTGGGGCAGAATAACGATAGATGCGACATCGCGATCGTCGGCGGCGGGCTCGCCGGAGGGCTTGCCGCGCTCGCGCTTGCGGCGAAGAGGCCCGACCTCGACGTCAGGCTGGTTGAGCCAGGGCCGGTCGGCGGCAATCATATCTGGTCCTTTTTCGACAGCGATATCGCGAAAAGCGATCGCTGGCTCGTCGCTCCGCTCGTCCGCCATCACTGGCTACGCTACGATGTCCGTTTCCCTGCACATACGCGGAGCCTGCGCATGGGGTACAAGAGTATCACCGGCGAAGCGCTTGCCGAAGCGGTCGAGGCGGCGCTGCCGGCCGGGCATGTCATCGCCGACAAGGCGAAGCATGTCGCCCCCGACCATGTCCTGCTGTCGCGCGGCGGACGATTGTCGGCGAAGCATGTCATCGACGCGCGCGGTGCAGGCCGATTTCCGACGCTGACAAGCGGCTGGCAGAAATTCGTCGGACAAGCGCTGACGGTGAAGGGGGGACACGGCATCGTGCATCCGGTCGTGATGGACGCGACCGTCGATCAGTTGGACGGCTACCGCTTCGTCTACCTCCTTCCCCTCGATGACCGGACGATCTTTGTCGAGGATACCTATTATAGCGACGATTCCGATCTCGACCTGCCTGTCGTTCGCGAACGCATCGCGGCCTATGCCGCGGCGCAAGGCTGGGACGTGACGGCCACGGGCCGCGAGGAAACCGGTGCGCTCGCGGTCGTGATCGCGGGGGATTTCGAGCGGCTGTGGCCGTCGTCCGACCGGACGGCGCGAATCGGCGCGCGCGCGGGGGCCTTTCACGCCATGACCGGTTATTCCTTGCCCGATGCGGTGCGTACCGCGACGGCATTGCCCGCGTTGGCCGCCAGCGCCGATCTTGCCGAACGGCTGCGCGATCGCGCAGCCGCGTCGTGGCGCCGTCAGCGCTTTTACCGCATGCTCGGCGCGATGTTGTTCCGCGCCGCAAACCCGGGCGAGCGGTTCCGCATATTCCAGCGCTTCTACCGCCTCGCGCCTGGACTGATTGCGCGTTTCTATGCGGGCCGATCGACCGGCGCCGACAAGCTGCGCATCCTTTCGGGCAAGCCGCCCGTGTCCGTACGCCGCGCGATCGCGGCGCTTTCGGGACTGGACTGGAAATGAACCGCAGCGCGATCGTCATCGGGGCCGGTTTCGGCGGTCTCGCGCTCGCGATCCGCCTGCAATCGGCAGGCGTGGCGACGACGATCGTCGAGGCGCGCGACAAGCCTGGAGGCCGCGCCTATCATTGGCAAAAGGACGGCTTCACCTTTGATGCCGGGCCGACGGTCATCACCGATCCGCCGTGCCTCGAAGAATTATGGGCGCTGAGCGGGCAAAATATGGCGAGCGATGTCGAGCTCGTCCCGGTGGCACCCTTTTACCGTCTCAACTGGCCCGACGGGACGAATTTCGACTATTCGAACGACGAGGCGGCGCTGCGGGCGGAGATCGCTAGGCTCCATCCCGCCGACGTTGCGGGCTACGACCGCTTTCTCGAATATTCGAAGGGCGTGTACGAACAGGGCTATGTGAAACTCGGCGCTGTCGCCTTCCTCGATTTCGCGTCGATGATCCGGGCCGCCCCGGCGCTGATGAAATATCAGGCGTGGCGGAGCGTCTATTCTATCGTCTCGTCTTATGTGAAGGATGAGCGACTACGGCAGGCCTTGTCGTTCCACACCTTGCTCGTCGGTGGCAATCCGATGACGACCAGCGCGATCTATGCGCTGATCCATACGATCGAGAAGGACGGCGGCGTCTGGTTCGCGCGCGGTGGCACCAATGCGCTCGTCGGCGGCATGGTGCGATTGTTCGAACGGCTCGGCGGGACGCTGCGTCTTGGCGACCCTGTGGCGAAGATCGAGACCTCGGGCAACCGCGTCACCGGCGTCACGGCGCAAAGCGGCTGGCGGTCCGACGCAGACATGGTCGCGACCAACGCCGACCTGATGCACAGTTACCGCGACCTGCTCGATCATGAGCGCGGCGCCAAAGTCGCGAGAGGCCTGGCGCGCAAGCGCTGGTCGCCCTCGCTCTTCGTCGTTCATTTCGGCGCGAAGGGCGACTATCCCGATATCGCGCACCACAGCATTCTCTTCGGTCCGCGCTACAAGGGATTGTTGGGCGATATCTATGGCGGCACGGTGCCGGACGACTTCTCACTCTATCTCCACCATCCCAGCATCACCGATCCCGGCATGGCGCCGCCCGGCCATTCGTCCTTTTACGCGCTCGCCCCCGTCGCACATCTCGGCAAGGCCAAGGTCGACTGGGATGGCGAATTCGGGGATCATTATGCCGAAGCGATCCTCGAGGAAGTCGAGCGCCGCGTGGCGCCTGGCCTTCGCGCCAACCTCGTTACGCGCTTTCATTACACGCCCGCCGATTTCGGCCGCGACCTCGCGGCGCATGTCGGCAGCGCGTTCAGCCTCGAGCCGGTGTTGTGGCAAAGCGCCTGGTTCCGCGCCCACAACCGGGACGACCGGATTTCCAACCTTTACTTCGTCGGCGCGGGAACACATCCCGGCGCCGGGATCCCCGGCGTTGTCGGCAGCGCGAAGGCGACCGCTGCCTTGATGTTGGAGTAACTATACCTTGGCCAAGCTTGTCGAAGGATCGTTCTTCCTGCAAAGCCGCAGAATATGGAGCGGGCCTGGACAGCCTTCCCCTATGGAATTTTGAAAGCCACCAAGTGATGAAACGCCTTGCCGTCTATTGCGGGTCCGCGACCCCCGACGATCCGATCTATATCGAAACCGCGCGCCATGTCGGCCGCACGCTTGCGACACGCGGTATCGGCGTTGTTTATGGCGGCGGCCGATTGGGGCTGATGGGCGCGGTCGCCGATAGCGCACTTGAAGCCGGCGGTGAAGTTATCGGCATCATCCCTGACGCGCTTGTCGGGGCCGAGGTCGCGCACCGCGGCTGCACGGAATTGCACGTCGTTGGCGGCATGCATGAACGCAAGAAGATGTTCACCGACCTCTCGGACGGTTTCCTCACCATCCCCGGCGGCGTCGGGACGATGGACGAGCTGTGGGAGGCGATCAGCTGGGCGCAACTCGGTTATCATGCCAAGCCCGTCGGGCTGCTCAACGCCGCCGGCTTCTACAACGAGCTGATCGCCTTCAACCGCAAGATGGTCGACGTCGGCTTTATCCGGCCCGCGCATGCGGGGATCATGATCGTCGACGCGGGGCTCGACGAATTGCTGGACAAAATGGCCTCTTATGCCCCGCACAAGACGATTTTCGCCATGAAGGCCGAAAATCTGTAATGACGCCGGAGGGGGTCTATGACGCACATGCCCTCCACGGTTTCGCGCACGACAGCATCGCGCGCGGATCGAAAAGCTTCGCGCTCGCCAGCCAGCTTTTCGACCGCGAAACGCGCGAACGAGTCTGGCTGCTTTATGCCTGGTGCCGCGCCGCCGACGACTTGACCGACGGACAGGATCATGGCGGTGCCATGACGCCGAATCATGATCCGGCGGCTGCCCTCGCCTATATCTGCGCGCAGACCGACAAAGCCTTTGCCGGCGAGCCGACAGGCGACATGGCGTTCGATGCGCTGGGCTTCCTGCTCACCGAGGTCGCGATTCCCCGCCGGGTGATCGACGACATCGTCGCGGGGTTCGAACTCGACGCAAAGGACTGGCGTCCGCGCAGCGAGCAGGATTTGTTGCGCTATTCCTATCATGTCGCGGGTGCGGTCGGGGTGGCGATGGCGCTCGTGATGGGGGTCGATCCGGCCGACGAGACGACGCTCGACCGCGCCTCGGACCTCGGCATTGCCTTCCAGCTCGCCAATATCGCGCGTGACGTGGCCGAGGATGCGGCGGCCGACCGCTGCTACCTCCCCGTCGAATGGCTGGTCGAACTCGACATCCCGCCGGGCCAGCACATGCATCCCGCTTTTCGGTCGCGCCTGTCGGTGATGGCGCGATGGCTGGCCGAAATGGCCGAGGAATATGAGGCGTCGGCGCGGTGGGGCGCACGCAAGCTTGGCTCGCGCAGCCGCTGGGCAGTGCTTGCCGCCGCCGGCATCTATGGCGATATCGCGCGCGAAGTCCGCGCTCGCGGCGACCATGCCTGGGATCATCGCGCGTCGAGTTCGCTCGGTGCCAAGCTCGGCTGGGTCGCGCGCGCGGGCTGGTCGGTGCTCCGCCGCCCGCCGCAACGGCGGATCAGCCGCGACGGCCTGTGGACGCGGCCCAGACACGTCGAGCGCCACGGGGCAGGCGAATGAGCTACATCGAGTGGGCGGCCGCCGCCTTCGTCCTCGTCAACGTTGCGCTCGTCGCGCTGCGCAGCGTGTGGAACTATCCCTTCGCGCTCGTCGCGGTAACGCTCTACGCCTTCGTTTTCTTCGAAGCGAAGCTGTACAGCGACATGCTGCTTCAGGGGTTCTTCTTCGCGCTCAACCTTTATGGATGGGCGGCCTGGATGCGTGCGCGCGATGACAGCGGCGTGCCGGTCGGCTGGATGACGCGTCGGTCGCGCGTCGGCTGGGGGATTGCGACGATCGCGGCGTGGTTTGGATGGAGCTTCGTCATGGACCGCCATACCGATGCGGTCGCGCCATGGCTCGACGGCGCGATCGCGATGCTCAGCATCACCGCGCAATGGCTGCTCGCGCGGCGCCGCGTCGAAAGCTGGTTCCTGTGGATACTCGTCGACCTGATCGCGGTGCCGCTTTTCGCATCGCGTGGGCTTTACGCGACCAGCGCGGTCTATGTCGTGCTGCTCGGCCTGTCGATCGACGGCCTGATACAGTGGCGCCGCGCAGCAGCGACGGGCAGGCTCGCGCTATGACGCGCCACATCTGCCTTCACGGCGCCGAAAGTACGGGAAAGTCGACGCTCGCACCGCGCCTTGCGCTCCAACTAGGCGGGCTCGTCGTTCCCGAATATGGCCGTACCTATGCCGAAGCGAACGGCACCGACCTCGACGAGATCGATCTGCTCGCGATCTTCGACGGTCATCTTGCCGCGACGCGCAAAGCGATGGCGCAGCGCCCCGAATGGCTTGTATCGGACACCGACCCGCTGATGACGCAGGCGTGGGCAATCATGCTGCTCGGCCGCCGGCTGCTCGAAATCGACCATTGGGACGATGTCGCCGACCTCTATCTCGTCCCTGCGATGGATTTGCCCTGGCAAGAAGACGGAACACGCCTGTTCGGCAGCGAACTCGCGCGCGAGCAGTTCATGGAGGTTGCGATCGCCGAACTCGAACGCCGCAGACTCAATTGGGCGTGGGTCGAGGGCGCAGGCGATGCGCGCCTTCAAAGCGCGCTCGCGGCAATCGCGGCGGCGGATCTGGAATAAGCTTGTCTGAGGGCCGGGATGACGACGAAGGAGATGCCACACTCGCTCGCCGCCGCTCAGCGCGGCCGCTGCATGATCCAGCTGAATGCCATCGCGTTGAAGATTGTATAAAGGCCGTAGAGCATCAGCGCGGTGAACCAGTTGCGCGTCGCGATCGCCATCGCGCCGACGAGTAGAAGAAACTCGAAAATATAGGTGATGTGCGGCCCGACCTTGTCGGCAAGCGGCTTTACCATCTGCTGGACCAGAGGGTCGTCGCTTTCCATGAAGGCGCGGTGCATCGCAAAATTGCCGATACCGGCGCAGAAAATGGCGATGATTGCGATATACATAGGTTTGCAAATGGAGGCAGCGGGGTGGAAATGCCAGCATCTTTCGGCCTATAGACGAGACAAGAAGCGGCGGGCCTCGGCCGGCTTCACGATCGAACCCCGGATACGGCCCCCCAAAGAAGGACGTCTTCGATGGCATCTCTCCCCCGCCCGGCTGCGCTTTGTCTGCCGCTCGCGCCCCTTGTGCTTGGGGTGACCGTTTCGCCGGCATATGCATCGCAGGAGCCTGCGAACCCGCCGCAGCCGAATCCCGTGCTCGCCGACCCGGTCCTCGCCAATCCCTATCCGATGGAGATCGTGCCGCTGCATCCCATGCTGCCCGATGACGTGCGCGACATGATCGACGCGGCGATGGCGAGCGGCGAGGATGCTGATGTCGAAGCGGTGGTCAAGGTCGCCAAGCTCGCCAATCCCTATAGCGCCCGGGAGATCGACGCGTTGCTCGCGGATTATCGGAACAGGCATGCGCCGGTGGTTCCGCCCGACCCGGTGCGCGACATGCTGGTCGCCGCAATCGCGAGCGGCAAGGACGCCGATGTTGAAGCCGTGGCAAAGCTGGCAAAGGCGGCGAACCCTGAAAATGCAGCGGAGATCGAAGCCCGGGTGGTCGCTTATCGCGCCGAGCGGAAACGGCTGAAGGAGGAAGCGGCGGCGGCGGCGCGCGCGAAGCTGGCGGCAGCGAAATTCTGGCAGAATTGGAAGGGCGAGGGGCAGATCGGCGCGTCGCAGAGCAGCGGCAACACCGAATCGGTTGGGCTCAGTGCTGGCATTGCACTCGCGCGCAGCGGGATCGACTGGACCCACAAGCTGCGCGCGCAGGCGGACTATCAGCGCACCAATGGGAAGACGTCGGTCGAACGCTATCTGGCGGAGCTGGAACCGCAGTTCCGGATCGACGACCGCAGCTTTGCCTATGGCCTGACCCGCTGGGAACATGACCGGATTTTGGGATATGACACGCGCTGGAACCTGTCGGGCGGGCTCGGTTACAAGGTCATCGACAGCAAGAAGATGACGCTTAGCCTGAAAGGCGGCCCGGCGTTCCGCCAGACCGATTTCGTCGATGGCGGCAACGACACCGAACTGACAGCGCTCGCGGGGCTCGATTTCGGCTGGCAATTGTCGCCGACGTTGCGGCTGACGCAGGTCGCGTCGACGATCATCGGCGAAGCCAATGGTTCGACCAGCTCGCAGACCGCGCTCAACGCCAAGCTGACTGGCGCGCTGTCGGCACGGATCGCCTATTCGGCGCAGATCGATACGAGCCCGCCGCCTGGGATCGAAAGCGTCGACACGCAGACGCGCTTTACCTTGGTCTACGGCTTTTAATCGAACGCGTTCGCGCCGCCGATCTGTTCGCCCTCGGCGAGTAGGCCTGTCCCCGGGACGTGGTTGAACTCGATACGGATGCCGTCGGGGTCTTCGAACAGGGTCGAATAATAGCCGGGCGCCCAAGGCTCTTCCTGCGGCGCGTGGACGAGGCGGATGTCGCTGCGATCCTTCAGAAAGGCGTAAAGGCGGTCGACCGCGGCGCGATCGCGCATCCGGAAACAGGCGTGGTGCAGCCCCGGCGCGCCCTGATCGAAGCGCTTGCCCTCGTTTTCAGGGTTGCCCGTGCGGATACCAATCGCGGTGCGACCCCCGACTCCATAGAGCATATGTTCGTTGTCGAGTACGATCTTCAATTCGAGATAGCGAATGACATCGCGCCAGAAGGCGGTCGAGCGCGCGAAGTCGCCCGCGGTCAAGATGACGTGCGCAACGCCGTTGAGGTCGCTCATTTTATCGCCGCGAGAACATAGAGGAATTCGGCGAAGCCCATGGTCGCGTCGACCAGCCCCGCAACCTTGGGGTTGGTCGAATCGATCAGGTAATATTCGTCGGGAGCATGCGCGCCCGACCCGTGGCCGATGCCGAAATGCGCCGCGGGGATCGACACCGGCGGCGCGGTGAAGGTCGCGCCGGGCCAGCTCCCCGCCATGCGCGGGTTGACGCTCGTCGCGACGCCGAGCGACCTATAGGTCGCGAGTTCCGAGCGGACGAGGCGGCTGTCTTCAGCGACCTCGGTCGGGTCGTAACCGCCCGAAACCTTCACCTCGACATCAGGGAAGCCATGTTTGTCGAGGTGCACGCGCAGCTTCTTCTCGGCCTCTGCGCGCGTCTGGTTGGGGACGAGGCGCAGGTCGAGCTTGGCGACCGCGCGGCCGGGCAGGATCGTCTTGCCGCCGGGGCCGGTATAGCCCGCGACCAGCCCTTCGATATTGACCGTCGGTTCCTGCGCAAGACGGATCAGCGCGTCGTCATAGGACAGGTTATCGATCCAGTGGGTGATGCCGAGCGCCTGCTTTTGCGCGGCCTCGTCGCCTGCTTTCGCGGCCTCGCGGATCAGCGTCTTTTCGCGGTCGGTAAGCGGGCGGACATTTTCGAACCAGCCCTCGATGGCGGGCCTGTTGCCGTCTGGGGTGACGAGCGTTTGGAGCGCCTGCACTAACCGCCACGCGGGCGAATCGACCATCGCTTTTAGGCTGGAATGCACGTCGCCCTTCGGTCCGCGGCCCCATTTTTCGCCGCTCGCGACGAGTTCGAGCTCGATGATGCCTTTGGAGCCGAGGTTGACCGTGACATTGCCGGTCTTCCCCTGCGAGGCGAAGGGGATGAAGATGCCCTCGCATTTCTTGAGCGCGGCGAGGATGTTGGGCTTGGTCGCGATCTGGCGGAAATGCGGCGATCCGATCTCCTCCTCACCCTCGCACACGAGCACGATGTTCACCGGCAGCTTGCGCCCGGCGGCACGGATCGCGTGGAGTGCGGCGAGGAAGGTCGCTTCGGGACCCTTCTGGTTCACCGCGCCGCGGCCCATGATCGCCTGCCCGAAACCGGGACGCTCGACCATCTTGCCTTCGAGCGGCGGCGACGACCATTCGGCGGGGTCGAACTGCTTGACGTCGTACATGAAATAGATGCCGAGCGTGCGCGGCGCGCCGACGTCGATCGTTCCGAACACGCCGGGGTGGCCGTCAGTGGGCACGATCTCGACGTTGTTGAAGCCTGCATCGCGTGCGAGTCCGGCCATAAAGGCCGCCCCCTCGACCATGTTGCGGTTCTCGGCCGCGATCGAGGGCAGGGCGATCCAGTCGCGGATGCGCTGGATCGAGGCGGCCTTGCCCGCTTCGGCGGCCTTGCGGATGTCCGCCATGCTTCCCGACTGCGCCCAAAGCGGGATCGGCTGCATGAGCGCCGCGCCCGCGCCGACTATCGCGGCGCCGCGCAGCATGTCGCGGCGATCCAGCCGGTCAAGCTCCCGGAAATCCATCACAAGTCCCCTGCTGCTTCGAATGCGAAGCAATGTGCCGCATCGGCGGCGAAACGCAAGGGGGCGTCGGGGACTTGCCGTTACAGGGTGAAGATCGGATGTGCTGGAGGTTATGCCTTCTCCAGCAACCCTTCGTCGGCGATCCGCTTCTGCCACAGCATCGGCGCGTTGACGTGGACATTCTGGCCCTCGCTGTCGACCGCCACCGTCACCGGGAAGTCGCTCACCTCGAACTCGTAGATCGCCTCCATGCCGAGGTCGGCGAAGCCCACCACCTTGCTGCCCTTGATAGCGCGCGCGACGAGGTACGCCGCGCCGCCGACCGCCATGAGGTACGCGCTCTTGTGCTTGGCGATCGCCTGCGTCGCGGCGGGGCCGCGTTCGGCCTTGCCGACGCAGGCGAGCAGGCCTTGATCGAGCATCATGTCCATGAACTTGTCCATGCGCGTCGCGGTGGTCGGACCGGCTGGGCCAACGATTTCCTCGCCGACCGGATCGACGGGGCCGACATAATAGATGACGCGGGCGCGGAAGCTGACGGGCAATTCTTCGCCCTTGGCGAGCATCTCGGCGATGCGCTTGTGCGCGGCGTCGCGGCCGGTGAGCATCTTGCCGTTGAGGAGCAGGCGGTCGCCCTGTTTCCAGCTTGCCACCACTTCGGGGGTGAGATTGTCGAGGTCGACGCGGATCGCCGCGGTGTCGGGCTGCCAGTCGATCTGCGGATAGTCGGCGAGCACCGGCGGTTCGAGGAAGGCGGGACCGCTGCCGTCGAGGGTGACGTGCGCGTGGCGCGTCGCGGCGCAGTTCGGAATCATCGCGACGGGCTTCGAGGCGGCGTGCGTCGGCCAATCGGCGATCTTGACATCCAGCACGGTCGCGAGGCCGCCCAGCCCCTGCGCGCCGATGCCGAGCGCATTGACCTTTTCATACAGCTCGATGCGCAGTTCCTCGGTCGGGTTCGCCGGCCCGCGCGCGAGCAGCTCGGTCATGTCGATCGGGTCCATCAGCGACTGTTTCGCGAGCAGCATCGCCTTTTCGGCGGTTCCGCCGATACCGATGCCGAGCATCCCAGGCGGGCACCAGCCGGCGCCCATCTGCGGCACCATTTCGAGCACCCAGTCGACGATGCTGTCGCTGGGGTTCATCATCTTGAACTTCGACTTATTCTCGCTGCCGCCCCCTTTCGCGGCGACGTCGATTACGACCTTGGCGCCGGGGACCATTTCGACGTTGAGCACCGAGGGCGTATTGTCCTTTGTATTGACGCGGCTGAATGCCGGGTCGGCGAGGATCGAGGCGCGCAGTTTGTTTTCGGGGTGGAGATAGGCGCGGCGCACGCCTTCGTCGACGACCTGTTGCAAGCTGCGGGGCGAATCGAGGCGGCAGTCCATGCCCCATTTGATGAACACGGTGACGATACCCGTGTCTTGGCAGATCGGGCGGTGTCCCTCGGCGCACATGCGGCTGTTCGACAATATCTGCGCCATTGCGTCCTTGGCAGCGGGCGACACCTCGCGCTCATACGCCGCGCCGAGTGCGCGGATATAGTCCATCGGATGGAAATAGCTGATGTACTGGAGCGCGTCGGCGATCGTTTCGATCAGATCGTCTTCGCGGATGATCACGGTGTTCATGTGCAGCCTTTCGCCCTTTTTCGGGATTCGCGGGCTTCCCTAGACCCGCGTTGCCGGGGTGGAAAGGGGTCAGGTGCGGCGGCGGCCGAAGACGCTGCGGGCGGGCGGCGCGGGCTCTGGGATGGCAGGTGCGGGCGGCGCCGCATCGCCGAAATCGACGAGCGGGCTTTTGCGTGCGGCGGCCTGCCAGGTGCCGACCGTCGCCAGCGCGAGAAGCAGCAGCCAGCCGCCTGCGGTCGATGGGATTAACGCCCAGGCGAAGGCGGCGGGGGTGATGATCGCCATCGCGGTCGGGATCGCGGCAAGGATAGCGACGGTCCCGAACAGCGCCCACCAGCGGCCGAGCCGCGTCGCCGCCGCGCCGATCATGACGTTGGTTGCCGCGAGCAGAAGGAATTTCGCGGCGACCGGATAGGGCAGGTTCGCCATTGCCGGCGAATAGTCGCCGAGCGTGAAAGCCGCCTGGATGTCGAACAGCAGGTAATTTTCCCACGCGTCGCATAGCGCGGCAGCGATCGGCAGCACGGCCGCGGCAAGAAGCGCGCGGAGACGGAGCTCGCGCCACAGCGCAAGGCATCCGCCGGTGAGGAAGGCCGCATAAAGGAGCATATAAAGATAGTCGCGCTCGTTGCCGATGCGCATTGCGGCGAGGCGCTTCACTTGCTGCGGATCGGTATAGAAGCCGAAGATCGCCTCTAGGTCCGACTGGCGCCCCGCGAATTCGAACGCGAGCACCGGCCGTCCATAGCCGGGGGCGATGTCATGGCCCGTTTGCGGGAAGACCTGACCCAGATAGAGGCCGAAGAGCAGGGTTGCGATACCGAACGCTAGCGTCCAATACCAGGCACGCGTCGGCGCGGGCGGTCGAGTCCGCTGTTCCTCGATCCAATGCTGGAGCCCCCCGACCGGCATTCAACCGTCCGGTGGAGCGCGGCGGCTCACCTTATTGGCACTCGGCGCATTTGCCGCGCACTTCGATGACGGGACGCTCAGCGGCGAAGCCGGTCTTTTCGGCGGCGGCGCGAACGCCGATCGATAGCGTATCGTCGTCGACATGCACTGCGGTACCGCAACTGTCGCAGATCAGGAAGATGCAGTCGTGGAGGCAACCGGGATGGCTGTTCGCGACAAAGGCGTTGGCGCTCTCGACGCGGCGGACGAGGTTGTTCGCGACGAAGAGGTCGAGGATACGATAGACGCTGTTCGGCGCGACGCGCTTGCCGCGCTTCTGCGAGACGATGTCGGCGATCTCGTAAGCGCTCGCGGGCTTGCCGATTTCCGCCACGGCGTCGAAAATCTCGGCGCGCATATCGGTCCAGGCTTCGCCCGCGCCCTCGAGCGCGGTCTGCGCAGCCCTGGCGAGCGAAGCGCCGCTGGCCTCGACGTGCGGATGGTCATGCTTGCCCATTGGCGTTCCTCAGGCGCGAGTAATGCCGCGCTACTATCGGCCAATGTAGGCTCTTTATGGGATCCCCGCAAGCCGCGGACCAGTCCGTTTCGGTGAACGCGTCAGCCGTGCGCGCGACGGTTGAGATCATGGCCCAATGCGACGACTGCGACGCCGATCATTGTCGCGACCACTTCGCTGCCGTCATGCGGCCGCGACAGTGCGCCCGCCATCATGCCGAGCCCGAAACTGCCGACCGCGAACGGCATCATATAACCATGGCTGAGGACGCCCGAAACGAGTGTGATCAGGGCAAAGCCGATCGCGATGATCAGACCGATCTCGTGGAACAGGTGGTTGTCGAGGAAGACGCCGCCCACCGACGCGACCGACGCAAAAAAGATGGTCGTTGCTAGGCAATGGACGAGGCAGAGCCCCGACAGCCCCATCGCCAGCTGGTCGCCCGACAGCGAGGTAAGCGGCCGCGAATCACGCGCAGCCCGAACCACCGCGCCGAGGCGCGTCAGGGTAGGGGCTTGGCTGGCGACGTGGGTCACCCGATTCTCCGTTGAAGCAATTGCGATCGTTGATATGGCATAACATGACAGAGGTTACAATGTCTCATTGCGACCTAAATTTTTTGGATCAAACCCGTGAGCCCGCCTTTGCAGGGGGTGAGGGGGATCAGGCCCCCTCTTCGGTCCTGAGCGCTTTGCGGTCGAGTTTGCCGATCATTGTCTTCGGCAAACTCGACCGCACCTCGACCGCATTCACCCGCTCATGCTTGCCGAGCTGGGGGTTGAGCCAGGCGGCGAGCGCTTCGTCGCTGACGTCGAAACCGTCTTCGAGCGTCACGAACGCTTTTGGGACCTCGCCGCGATAAGGATCGGGGACGCCGAGCACGATCGCTTCCTTGACTGCAGGATGTTCGTAGAGATGCGCCTCGATCACGCTGGGGTAGACTTTGAACCCGCCGACCGCGATCATGTCCTTCAACCGGTCGACGATACGGATATAGCCGCCTTCCTCAACCACCGCGACGTCACCGGTGCGCAGCCAGCCGTCGTTGGTAAAGCTGTCCTTGTCGGCATCGGGGCGGTTCCAGTAACCTTGCATGATCTGCGGCCCCTTGACCGCGAGTTCGCCCGGCTCCCCGTCGGGCGCCTCCTTAGACGGATCCTCCTTGTCGAGCAGCCGGATGTGCGTTGCGGGGATCGGCTGGCCGATCGTGCCGGCGCGCACCGGGCCTTCATAGGGATTGGTCGCGACGACGCCCGAACTTTCGGTAAGGCCATAGCCTTCGACGAGCGATGCGCCGGTGGCGGCGACGAACTTCTCGCGTAGTTCGGCGGGCATTGGCGCACCGCCCGAGATGCAGACGCGCAGGCTGGAGAAGTCGGTTTTTGCAAGGCCGGGATGGTCGAGCAGCGCCTGATACATCGTTGGTACGCCGGGAAGGGCGGTGGTCTTCGTGCGCGTAATCGCTTCGAGCGCCTGCTTCGCATCGAAGCGCGGCAGCATCGTGATCGATCCGCCATTGAGTATCGTGCGGTTAAGCACACAGGTGTTCGCGAAGACGTGGAAGAAGGGCAGCACGCCTAGAATGCGATCCTCGGCATCATGGTCGGGATCGATCGCATTCACCTGCCGCGCATTGGCGGTGAGGTTCTGGTGGGTCAGCTTGGCGCCTTTCGGCGTCCCGGTGGTGCCGCCGGTGTACTGGATCAGCGCGACATCCTTTTCAGCGTCGATCGCGACGGGATCGGGCCTGCCGTCGTTGTCGGTGAGTGCCGAGAAGCGGATGACGCGCTCGTCATCCGGCAAGGCTGCGACTTCGCTGCGTTTGAACAGGCGGTAGAGGATCGACTTTGCGGGGGGCAGGCCGCCCGCGACCGAGCCAACGACGAGCCGGCTCAGGCTCGACCCGTCGAGCACTTTCAGCGCCGTGGGTAGCAGCGCAGCCGCGCTAATGGTAAACAGGAGGTCGGTGCCCGAGTCCTCGACCTGCGCCTCGAGTTCGGCAACCGTATAAAGCGGCGAGAAATTGACCACCGTCGCACCGATGGCGAGTGCGCCATAATAAGCGGCGACATAATGGGGCACATTGGGCAGGAACAGGCCGACGCGGCTGCCCTTGCCGATCCCGCGCTGCTGAAGCCCGCGGGCGACGCGTGCAGCACCGCGCGCGACTTCGGCGTAACCGAACTGGCGGCCCAGAAAATCGAGCATCGGCGCATCGCCGCGCCGCGCGACGCTGGCGGCAAGCATGTCGGGAAGCGAGAGCGGAGGAAAGCGCTGATTCCAGGCGGTAGGATGGTGATAATCGGTCGACCAGGAAAAGCGGCTATCCATTGCAGGCGGATGTCCTTGTGAACAGAGGGGGTTCCTTACACTTGGGTCAGTAAGCTGTGATTTGCAACCGGGCTCGCTTGCGGCGCATCGCCGCCCCCGCTAGTCAGGGCCATCGTCATCGCCCAAGGGGTTCTGCCATGTTGCAATTGTCATCGCGCTTCGCTGTGGCGCTCGTCCTTCTTGCAGCTGCCGCCGTACCGGTAGCCGCGAAAGACAAGGCGCCGATGCCGCGCCCGGCGCAAATCCAGCAGCTTTACGATTGCCGGGAGATCAGCGACGCCGCGGCGCGCCTCGCCTGTTTCGATCGCGAAGTCGGCGAATTGCAGGCGGCCGATACTCAGCGCGAAATTACCTTTGCCGACAAGGAAACGGTCAAGAAGACGCGGCGCGGCCTGTTCGGATTCGACCTGCCCGACCTTGGCATATTCGGCGGCGGCGATGAGGATAAGGTCAAAAGCGTGGAGACGACGGTCGCCTCAACGTCGAACACGGTCAATGGCGGCTATCGCATCGAAATGGCCGACGGGTCGGTCTGGGTCCAGATCGACAACAAACGCATGCCGCTCGCGCCGCGACCGGGACAGAAAATCCTCATTAAGACAGCGTCGTTCGGAACCTATTTCCTTAGCCTCGAGGGGCGTCCTTCCATTCGTGTTCGCCGCGAGAGATAAACGACGCCACGGGGGCCTGGCTGGTCGCGCGGACGGGCGCGGATGTTAAGCATGCCGCCAATCGGCGAAGGCGCCGCGCCCTTCGTTTTTCTCGAGGACGCGCGCGCGGATGGTGCTGCGCCCGCGCGCTTGTTCCGCGACCCCGTCGGAACGCTCGTCGCGAAAAGGGCGGGCGACATACCCGCGCTGTTGGGGGCCTTGGAGGCGGCAGGCGCACGTGGGCTCCATGCCGCAGGCTACCTCGCCTATGAAGCCGGCAAGGGCCTGGCGCCGGCCTGGCGCGGGCCTGCCGATCATGCGGTGGCCGATGATGCGGCCGGCGAAACGCCGCTCGGCTGGTTCGGGCTGTTCGAGACGGTCGAGCGGATCGACCCCGAACTGGTGCCGGACCTGCTGCCCGACCCGGCGGCGGCGTGGATCGGCGCCGTGGTGCCGCGCGTGCGGCGCGCCGACTATCTGACGGCGGTGGAGGCCGTTCTGGACTATATCCGCGCCGGCGACGTCTATCAGGTTAATTTGACCTTCCGTGCCGACGTGTCGTTGCTCGGCAACCCGCTCGCGATCCATGCGCGACTGCGGCAGACGGCGCGCGCGGGTTATGGCGGGGTAATATGGACGGGCCGGCAGGCGATCGTCTCGCATTCGCCGGAGCTGTTTTTCGCGCTGCGCGGGGGCGAGGTGATGGCGCGCCCGATGAAGGGCACGGCGCAGCGGCGCTCCGAACCCGAGGCCGACCGGCGCGCGGCGCGGGGGCTTGCCGAAGACGCGAAGCAGCGCGCCGAAAATCTGATGATCGTCGATCTGATCCGGAACGATCTGTCGCGCGTTGCCGTGCCCGGCTCGGTCGCGGTGCCCGACCTGTTTCGTGTCGAGAGCTTTCCGACGATCCACCAGCTGGTGTCCGACGTCGCGGCGCGCCTGCCCGATGGCGCGGGGGCGGTCGACGTGCTGCGCGCCGCTTTTCCGTGCGGTTCGATCACCGGCGCGCCGAAGGTTCGTGCGATGGAGATCATAGACGAGCTGGAAGCGGGCGCGCGCGGACTATATACCGGCTCGATCGGTTTTATCGAGCCCGGCGGCGATGCGGCCTTCAACGTCGCGATTCGGACTTTGGTATTTCCGCCCTGCCATGGCTTGCAGAACGGCGCGATGTGCGCCACGCTTGGATTGGGCTCCGGGATCGTCGCCGACAGCGAACCGGTTGAGGAATGGCGGGAATGTCTGGCGAAGGGGGAATTTGTGGCTGCAGCGGGGGCGAGTTTCGATCTGATCGAAACGATGTTCTTCGATCCCGTCGAGGGCGTCCAGCGACTCGAGGGACATCTGGCACGTATGAAGGCAAGCGCCGAAGTGCTCGGTTTCATCTTCGACCGGCACGGCGCGCGTAACAGCCTGCAATCGGCGACCTTCCGCTTGCGCAGCGCGGCGCGGGTGCGGATGCGGCTGGCGCGGTCGGGCGCGCTCGCGGTCGAGGTGTCGCCGCTGCCGCGGCTTGCCGAACTGCCGGTTCCGGTCGCCATATGTCCTGCGCCGATGGCGGCGGGCGATTTCCGCCTGACGCACAAGACCAGCCTGCGCGACACCTATGACGCGGCGCGTCACGAGAGGGGTGCGGCCGAAGTCGTTTTCGTCGACGAGCCGGGGTTCGTGACCGAGGGCAGCTGGAGTAACATTTTCGTCGAGCGCGACGGGCAGTTGTTGACACCGCCGCTCGCGCTGGGCTTGCTTCCCGGCGTGCTGCGCGCCGAACTGATCGAAAAGGGCCGCGCGGTCGAATCGCACTTGCGTCTCGCCGATCTCGAAAGCGGTTTCTTCATCGGCAACAGCTTACGCGGACTGGTGCCGGCGCGGCTTGCGGACGCAACCTGATCCGTCTTCCTTTGTCTGTCATTCCGACAAAAGCCGGGATCTCGACCTATCCTCGATGACGCCCCGGTGAGACCCCGGCCTGATCCGGGATGAGGTTGTGGTGAGTGAGAGTAGTTGGGCCGTGCATAGGTAAATTATCAAGCAGCGCGCTTGCGAATTTCGGCCGGAGGCTTTAGGCGCGGCCCCGCGCAATTTCCTGTCCTTTTGCAGCCCTCCCGCGCAAGCCACGGAAGATATCGTCATGTCGCTGAAGCCCCATGTCTCCGCCGCCCTCAACCGGATCCGGCCCTCGGCAACGCTCGCGATGACCGCGCGCGTGTCGGCGCTGAAAGCGTCGGGCGTCGATGTTATCGGGCTCAGCGCGGGCGAGCCCGATTTTGATACTCCCGATTTCGTCAAGGAAGCGGCGATCGAGGCGATCCGGGCCGGGCAGACAAAATATACGCTTGTCGACGGGACGGTGGCGCTGAAGGAAGCGATCCGCGGCAAGTTTCGCCGCGACAATGGTCTCGATTACGGACTCAACCAGATTTCGGTCAATGTCGGCGGCAAGCACACCTTGTTCAACGCGCTCGTCGCGACGGTCGATCCGGGCGACGAGGTGATCATCCCCGCGCCCTATTGGGTGAGCTATCCCGATATCGTTGCCTTTGCCGGCGGCACGCCGGTGATCGTCGAAGGGACCGCGGCCCAAAATTACAAGATCACTCCGGAGCAGCTTGAGGCCGCGATCACGAAGAAGACGCGCTGGGTGATGCTCAATTCGCCGTCGAACCCGTCGGGCGCCGCCTATTCAGGCGAGGAACTTGATGCGCTCGGTGAGGTAATTCGTCGCCACAGCCATGTCATGGTGATGACCGACGATATGTACGAGCATGTCTGGTACGCCGATTTCGAATTCACGACGATCGCACAGCGTTGCCCCGACCTCGCCGACCGTATCCTGACCGTAAACGGCTGTTCGAAAGCTTATGCAATGACCGGCTGGCGCATCGGTTATGCAGGCGGCCCCGCGTGGATAATCAAGGCGATGGGCAAGCTGCAGTCGCAGTCGACGTCGAATCCCTGCTCGATAGCGCAGGCCGCGGCCGCTGCCGCACTCGGCGGGCCGCAGCAGTTCCTCGACGACCGAAACGCCGCCTTCAGAAAGCGCCGCGACATGGTCGTCGCGATGCTCAACGACGCGCCGGGGCTGAATTGCCCGGTCCCAGACGGCGCCTTCTATGTCTATCCCGATGCGTCGGGCTGTATCGGCAAGAAAACGCCCGCGGGGCATGTGATCGACAGCGACGAAGCACTGATCGATTATTTCCTCGACGCAGCCAAGGTGGCCGCTGTGCATGGCGGCGCTTTTGGCCTGTCGCCGGCATTCCGCGTGTCCTACGCGACGTCGGAAGCGGTGCTGAAGGAAGCGTGCGTACGCATCCAGCAGGCCTGTGCCGCGCTGAGTTAAGCGACCGTTTACGCTGCATAGGAATTTTATACCGATCGGTCTTGTAATACCGGCGGGGCAGTCTATCTGAACCTGAACGCCGGTTAAGTGCCCGGTTCACCGGATGGTCAGTCATCTCGTATAGAGTGACCGCCATCACCGACGGATGGCAAGGGGCGCGTCATATTGCCGGTGTAACCAGAGCGGCTCCGGCCGCGAACAAGACAATATGATACGAGGCCCCTATGCTCTCCATGCTCCGCTCCGACTGGTTTTTGACCATGCTCGCCGGTTTCGCGATTGGCGCGACCTACATCGTGCTCAACCAACCGGCGCTGCCGATCCCCGCATGACCCCGCCGCCGCGACGCCTGCTTACCCTCCGAGCCATTGCGGCGCTGGCGGTCGGGGCAGTCGTTGTGCAATGCGCGCCCGCGCAGGCCGAAAATGTGGTCAAACTGCCCGCCGCGGCGGTCGATCCCGCAGTCAAGGCGAAGCGCGCGACGGCGGTGTTGGCCGGCGGCTGTTTCTGGGGCGTTGAAGGGGTATTTTCGAACGTCAAAGGCGTGATTTCGGTCGAATCGGGCTATCATGGCGGCAGTGCGGCGACCGCACGCTACGACCTGACCCACGACGGGACCTCGGGCCATGCCGAGGCGGTGCGCATCGTCTACGACCCGAGCCAGGTCAGCTACGGCAGCCTGCTTCGCATTCTTTTTTCGGTGGTCGCCGATCCCACGCTGAAAAATCGGCAGGGCCCCGACGTTGGCTCGCAATATCGGGCCGCGATCGTGCCGATGGATGCGACGCAGCGGCGGGTCGCGACCGCCTATTTGGCGCAGATCGGTCGTGGTCGCTATTTCGCTAAACCGGTCGTCGTGCCGATCGAACGCTACAAGCGCTTCTATCGCGCCGAGACGAACCACCAGGATTTCATGCGCCGCAATCCGCGCAACGGCTATATCCTGCGCTGGGACGCGCCGAAGCTTGCGGCGCTGAAGCGGCTTTTCCCTGCCATGGCGCGCGCGGCCCCCGCCCCCTGAGGATCCGCTACTGGTCGTGGCGGAAGAATCGTTCATCGCAAATCGCTGGTCGCCTGCGCCCGCCTGCGAGAGGGACGCCGTGGGATAATATAAAAATCGCGAGTGCGGGGTTTGAATGAAGTTTGAGTATTCGGGCAGGGCGCTTCTCGCCGTGACGATGAGCGCGGCGGTGCTTGCCGGCTGCGTCAGCAGCGCCGCGATCGTGCCGCCGCCGCGTGCGCAGCAGCCGGCAGCCGCGCGCGGCTCCGCGGGCTCGGTAACTGTGCCGATCGGCCAGCCCGTGCGCTCGGCCATGCCTGCCCCGCGCGGCGTGATCGATCCAGGGTTTCGCCGCGCGCCGGACGGCCTCAACGACCGCCTGTTCAATCTATGGCGCGCCTTTCCCGGCAAGACGGGCATTGCGGTGCAACGCATCGACGGCGAATGGACCTTGTCGCAGCGCGGCGACGAATTATTTCCACAACAGAGCGTTTCGAAGCTGTGGGTGGCGCTGGCGGTGCTCGATGCGATCGACCAGGGCCGGCTGCGCATGGATCAGCCGGTGCGCATCGGCCCAGAGGATTTGACGCTGTTTCATCAGCCAATCGCCGCGCGTGTGCGCTCCGAAGGTTCGGTCAAGATGACCGTGCGCGAACTCATCGAAACCGCGATCACCCACAGCGACAATACCGCGAACGACAGCCTGCTGCGCACTGTCGGCGGTCCCGGCGCTGTTCGCGCCTTCATTTCGAAAATGAATCTGGGATCGATCCGCTTCGGCCCCGGAGAACGGCTGTTGCAGAGCGGCACAGCAGGACTGACCTGGCAGCAAAGCTATTCGATCGGGCGGAATTTCCAGGCAGCGCGCTCGGCGCTCGCGCCAGCGACGCGCCGCGCGGCGATGGACAATTATTTGGCCAATCCCGTCGATGGCGCAAGCCCTTCGGCGATCGCGAGCGCGCTCACGCGGCTCGCGCGCGGGGCGCTGTTGTCGCCCGAGTCGACCGATTATCTGCTCGGCGTGATGAGCCGCACGAAGAGCGGTCCGAAACGTCTGAAGGCCGGCCTTCCCGCGGGTTGGACATTCGTTCACAAGACCGGGACGGGGCAGGATCTTAACGGTATGACCGCGGGCTACAACGATATCGGCATCGCGACCGCTCCGGACGGTACCCGCTATGCGATCGTCGTTATGCTGGGCAGCACGACGTCGAGCATTCCGTCGCGTATGGCGCTGATGCAAGCGGTGTCGGGCGCGGTCGCCGAATTTCACGGGAAATAGCGATATGAAGCCTCTGGTCCTGCTGCTGCTGTCGCTGTCGCTCGCCGGCTGCGCGACGCCGGAGACGCGCTTGCGCACCGGGCTCCACAATGCCGGTCTGTCGAAAGCGATGTCGGCCTGCATGGCCGAACGGATGGTCGATCGGCTGTCGCTGCTCCAACTCCGCCGGCTGTCGGCGCTCGGCAGCCTGAAGGACAGGCAGATCACCGATCTGTCGCTCGCGCAGTTCCTGCATAAGGTCCGCGCGCTCAAGGATCCCGAAATTCTGACTGTCTCGACAAGCTCGGCGGCGCTCTGCGCGCTGCGCTGAGGACGGGGGCTTCCGCTTTTGACGTCTCAATTATTTCTGGGAGCGGTAGGGGTAGCCTTGCCGCGCAACTTGTGCTTAGGCGGCGCCGATATCTCCCCGCTCCAGAGTCGAAAGGCCCGGCAGACCTCATGAACATCCACGAATATCAGGCGAAAGAACTGCTCGCGAAATTTGGCGTCGCAGTGCCCAAGGGCATCGCGGCTATGAGCGTCGAGGAGGCCGTCGCGGCGGCGAAGCAACTCCCCGGGCCGCTCTATGTCGTGAAGTCGCAGATCCACGCGGGCGGCCGCGGCAAGGGCAAGTTCAAGGAACTCGGCCCCGACGCGAAAGGCGGCGTCCGCCTCGCCAAGAGCCTCGAAGAGGTCGAGGCGCATGCCAAGGACATGCTCGGCAACACGCTGGTGACGATCCAGACCGGCGAAGCCGGCAAGCAGGTAAACCGGCTCTACATTACCGACGGCGCCGACATTAAGAAGGAGTACTACCTCGCACTCCTCGTCGACCGCGCCACCAGCCGGATCGCGGTGGTCGCTTCGACCGAGGGCGGGATGGACATCGAAACCGTCGCGCACAACACGCCCGAGAAAATCCACACGATCGTCATCGATCCCGCCACCGGGCTGATGCCGCACCACGGTCGTAGCGTCGCTGCGGCGCTCGAACTCGAAGGCGATCTTGCCAAGCAGGCCGCCAAGGTCCTTGCCGGCCTCTACAATGCGTTCCTCGTGACCGATGCCGAGCAGATCGAGATCAATCCGCTTGCCGTCTGCGAAGGCGCGAATGGCGACGAGTTGCTTGTCCTCGACGCAAAGCTCGGCTTCGACGGCAATGCGATGTTCCGCCACAAGGATATCGCCGAACTACGCGACCTGACCGAAGAAGATCCCGCCGAAGTCGAGGCGTCGGAATATGACCTCGCCTATATCAAGCTCGACGGCAACATCGGCTGCATGGTCAATGGCGCGGGCCTCGCGATGGCGACGATGGACATCATCAAGCTCAACGGCGCATTCCCGGCGAACTTCCTCGACGTCGGCGGCGGCGCTTCGAAGGAAAAGGTCACCGCGGCGTTCAAGATCATCCTGAAGGACCCGGCGGTCGAGGGTATCCTCGTTAACATCTTTGGCGGCATCATGAAGTGCGACATCATCGCCGATGGTATCGTCGCGGCGGCAAAGGAAGTGAATCTCTCGGTCCCGCTCGTCGTTCGCCTCGAAGGCACCAATGTCCAGCAGGGCAAGGACATCCTCGCCAATTCGGGCTTGCCGATAGTCGCGGCGAACGATCTCGGCGACGCGGCAAAGAAAATTGTCGCCGAGGTTGCCAAGGCGGCGTGATAACAGATTAGACCCTCTTCCCCAGAGGGAGAAGGTTGCGGAGACGAGCAAGCTTGCTCGCTAGTCGAAGCTGTGAGGGTAAGCGAGCCAAAAGGTTCGCGCTGAGCTCTGCTCCGCTCGCCCTCATCCAAGTCTGCCTAGTCGCCTGCGGCGATAAGGCTCCCTGTCCTTCTCCCCGCAAGGGAGAAGGTAACCGGGGACTGCTGGTTGACGTTTACGTAAACGCCAATTATGGCGCAGTGCACAATTTGCTGAGAGGAGCTTTGAGCCCATGAAAATCCTCGTCCCCGTAAAACGGGTTCTCGATTATAACGTCAAGCCGCGGGTGAAGGCCGACGGTACGGGCGTCGATCTTGCCAACGTCAAGATGTCGATGAACCCGTTCGACGAAATTGCGGTCGAAGAAGCGATTCGACTGAAGGAAAAGGGTGTTGCCACCGAGATCGTCGCCGTCAGCGTCGGTCCGGCGAAGGCGCAGGAAACGCTGCGCACCGCGCTTGCGATGGGCGTCGACCGCGCGATCCTCGTTCAGATCGATGATGAGGTTGAACCGCTGGCGGTCGCGAAGATCCTGAAGGCCATCGGCGACGCCGAGCAGCCCGGCCTCGTGATCCTCGGCAAGCAGGCGATCGATGGCGACAACAACCAGACCGGCCAGATGCTCGCCGCGCTCACCGGCTGGGCGCAGGGCACCTTCGCCAGCGCGGTGAATGTCGAGGGCGATCATGTCAGCGTCACGCGCGAAGTCGATGGCGGCCTTGAGACGGTGAAGCTCAAGCTTCCCGCGATCGTCACCACCGACCTGCGTCTGAACGAGCCGCGCTATGCCTCGCTGCCGAACATCATGAAGGCGAAGTCGAAGCCGCTCGATACCAAAGCGCCCGCCGATTACGGCGTCGATACCGCGCCGCGCGTCAAGACGGTGAAGGTGTCCGAACCGCCCGTCCGCTCGGCCGGCGTCAAGGTCGCCGATGTCGATGAACTGGTTGCCAAGCTGAAGGCGATGGGAGTGCATTCATGAAAACGCTTGTTTGGGTCGAACATGACGGCAGCGCCGTCAAGGATGCCACGCTCGCCGCGGTGACCGCTGCCTCGAAGCTCGGCGAAGTCCACCTGCTCGTCGCCGGTGACGGCGTCGACGGCGTCGCCAAGGCCGCGTCGGAAATCGCCGGTGTCGGCAAGGTCCACGTCGCCGACAATGCCGCTTTCGGTCATAACCTGCCCGAAAATGTCGCGCCGCTCGTCGCGGAACTGATGGCCAGCCACGACGCGTTCGTCGCGCCCGCCACGACCACCGGCAAGAATATCGCGCCGCGCGTCGCCGCGCTGCTCGACGTGATGCAGATTTCGGAAATCCTGTCGGTCGAAGGTCCGAAGACCTTCACGCGTCCGATCTATGCGGGCAACGCGATCGCGACCGTCGAATCGTCGGATGCGAAGCTCGTCCTCACCGTCCGTGGAACCGCCTTCGAAAAGGCCGCCACTTCGGGCGGTTCGGGTGCGGTCGAGGCCGTTTCAGCGGGCGGCGATGCTGGTATCTCGAGCTTCGTCGGCGCAGAAATCGCCAAGCAGGATCGTCCCGAGCTTACCTCGGCGAAGATCATCGTGTCGGGCGGCCGCGCGCTCGGTTCGAGCGAGAAATATGAGGAAGTCATCGTCCCGCTCGCCGACAAGCTCGGTGCTGCGCTCGGTGCCAGCCGCGCTGCGGTCGATGCGGGTTATGTCCCCAACGACTATCAGGTTGGCCAGACCGGCAAGATCGTTGCCCCCGAAGTCTATTTCGCGATCGGCATTTCGGGTGCGATCCAGCACCTTGCCGGCATGAAGGATTCGAAAACGATTGTCGCGATCAACAAGGACGAAGACGCCCCGATCTTTCAGGTTGCCGACTTCGGCCTGGTCGCGGACCTGTTCAGCGCCGTGCCCGAACTGACTGGCAAGATCTAAAAGTCTGCCCATATGGCCGGCAATCATCCCGGGGTGCCCGGACTGGGCGACGCGCCGTTTAACGCCGGTGGTCGCCGGTCCGCACGCCCCGGACCCGGCCGCGAAACGGGCGATGACGAGAATGGCGTCGGCGAAGACGACGTCCACGGTCGCGCTCTCATTCTCGCGAGCGTCGCGCGCGATGCACGGCTCAACCAGAAATTCCTGCTGCTGATCACGCTGTCGGCGGCGATCGCGACGCTGGGCCTGCTTCAGGGATCGGCGGCGGTCGTCATCGGCGCGATGCTCGTATCGCCGCTGCTCGGCCCGATCATGGGGGTCGGCTTCGGCCTCGCGACGCTCGAAAGCAATCTTATCAAACGATCGCTGATCACCATGGCGGCGGGCATGGCGGTTGCCGTGCTCGTCGCGATGTTGATCATCTGGCTGTCGCCAATCAACGACGTCACCCCCGAACTACGCGCCCGGACGCAGCCGACCCTGCTCGACCTCGGCGTCGCAGTCGTAGGCGGCATTGCCGGCGTCTACGCGATCATGCGCAAGCTGTCGGGGGTGATGGTCGGCGTTGCGATCGCGACAGCGCTCGTTCCGCCGCTCTCGACTATCGGCTTCGGTCTAGCGACCGGCCGCTTCGATTTCGCGCTTGGTTCGGCGCTGCTCTTCCTCACCAACACGCTCGCCATCGCTTTCGCAGCGACGATCGTCGCGCGCGTCAACCGTTTCGGGCCGTCGCTGACCGCGCAGCATACGATGATGCAGGTCGCGGGGATTGTCGTGACGCTGGGCATATTGTCGATCCCGCTTGCGCTCTCGCTCAACGCCATCGTCCGCGAGATCGGCGCGCGCAACGCGGTGCAAACCGAACTCGACCGGTTGCTCGACCCCAGCGACCGCGTGGACAGCCTCAATGTGCGGATGGACGGCGAGGATGTTTCAGTCGATGGCGTCGTGCTGGTCGATCAATATGCCGCGCAGCTCAATCCCGACCTGGCGCGGCAGGTCCAACGCAAGCTCAAGCGTTCGGTGCGGGTCAACATCGTCCAGCTCCGGCAACAGACCAACGCCGCTGCGCAGGTCGAGGAACAGTTGAACCGCCGCGTCACGACACTCGAACAGCGCGAGGGTGACAGCCGCGACATCATCGCGGGGCTCACCGTCGGCGAGTTGGTGCCGCGCGAGCGGGTGCTGGTTGACGCGCAGGCGCGCCGCGTCGTTGTCCAACGCGACCGCGAGGCGGAAGGCGAACAGGTCGCGGCCGCGATCGACCGCATCATGTCGTCGGTGCAGGCGAACTATCCGCAATGGCTGATCCAGAATGGCGTGCTGACGGTAGCGGAAGCGCCGGCTGCGGAAGCGCCTGCGGCCGAATAACCAGCCGCAGACCTATTCGGGTTGACCAGCCGCGCCCGATCGCATGGGATGGGCGCCCATCGGCGAGCGATGGCGGGCAGGGGGAGACTCTATGGGCGGCAAGCGATTGGCACTGGCGATGATGATGGCGTGCGCGGGCGTCGCGATTGCACCGCCGCTTTCACATGCGCGGACCGCACCCGCCCAAGTGGTGAAAATCGACAAGGCGCGGATCGACGCCGCGCTTCAGGCGATGGTCGCCGACGGTCGCGCCGCCGGCACGTCGGCCTTGATCTGGCAGGACGGGCGCGAGGTCTATTTTGGCGCGGCGGGCATGGCCGACAGCGCGGCGAAGCGCCCGATGCGCCGCGATGCGATCGTTCAGATCTATTCGATGACCAAGCCCGTCACTGGCGTCGCGCTGATGCAGCTGTGGGAGGCTGGAAAATTCCGCCTCGACGATCCGCTCGCCAAATATCTACCTGAATATGCGGATATGCGCGTCTATGCGGGCAAGGATGCGGCGGGTCGGCCGCAGACTGTGGCGGCTGCGCGCCCGATCAGCGTGCGCGACATAATGCGTCACACGGCGGGCTTCGCCTATGGCGCGGGGCCGACGCCCGCGCACGACGCCTATGTCGCCGCCGACCCGCTTGCGCTGACGATCCCGCTATCCGAGGCGAGCAGGCGCCTCGCCACAGTGCCGTTGCTCTATCAGCCGGGCGCGCAGTGGGAATATAGCATCGCGGTCGATGTGCAGGCGGCACTTGTCGAGAAACTGTCGGGTGAGCGCTTCGCCGACTATGTTCGCGCCAATATTTTGCAGCCGCTGGGGATGGCCGACACCGCGTGGCGCCAGCCCGATGCGCGGCTGGCGCGCTTCGCGGCGATGAATGTGAAGAAGGAGGGCAAGCTGGTTCAGCAATCGGCGGCCGAGGCGCAGACGCTGAATTTTCGCGATCATGCGCTGACTCCCGGCGGCTTCGGCCTCGCTTCGACGCTTGACGATTATTCGCGTTTCGCGCGTATGCTGCTGGGCAAGGGCGAACTCGACGGCGTGCGCATTCTCAAATCCTCCACGGTCCAGCTGATGGCGACCGATCAGCTCGATCCCGCCATCACCGAGCGCGCATGGTTGCCGAGCAAGGGCGCGGTCGGCTTCGGCTTCGATTTCGCGGTACGCAAGTCACCACCGCAAAGTCCGGAAGAGAATCGCGGTGCGACCGGCGAGTATTTCTGGGACGGCGCCGCTTCGACCCTGTTCTGGGTCGATCCGGCCAACAAGCTGACCGCGGTCTTCTTCGTCCAGACGATGCCTTATGACGGCACGCTCCACCGCGATTTCCGGGCGGCGGTCTACGGACCGGATTATCGGGGACCCGCGGGCGACTAGATTTGTCATATATCGGTCATCGACACGCGCTTGAGCGGGTCCGAGGAGTTTCCGATGTCGCAGACCGATAAACGCCGCCTGCTCGCCGAAGGCCTCGCCGCGGGCGAGGACGATGCCGCGCTCCATGCGCGGCTCGTCGCCGCCGGTGTGTCGGCGGCGGCGGCAAAATATGAGGTCGACCGGCTGGCGAAGGACCCGATGGCAGCGATGCTGCGGCGGCAGGCTGCCCGCACGGCGAAGCAGGGCTGGCTGCTCGACAACCAGCAGCGGCTCGCGCTCGAAGCCGATGGCGGCTTTGCGCTCGATACGCTGGAGCGGCCCGATCCCGATCATTTCTATCGCCATTATTATGAGGCGAACCGGCCGGCCAAGATCGCCGGGCTCGTCGAGCGTTGGCCCGCACTGGCGCGCTGGTCGCTCGACCATTTCGCACGGGTTTCGGGCGACGCGATCGTCGAGGCGCAGGTCGAGCGCGAAAGCGATCCCGATTATGAGCTTGCAAAGGACGACCACCGCCGCCTCGTCCGCTTCGTCGACCTGATCGACTGGCTCCGCAAGGACGAAGCGAGCAACGACATATACCTCACCGCCTATAACAGCGGGGCTAACGCCGCGGCGCTGGCGCCCTTGTGGGACGATATGGCACCGATCGACCTGCTTGACGGGACGCGGACGCGCGACGGCTTTTTCTGGCTGGGCCCGAAGGGCACGCTTACGCCCTGGCACCACGATCTCACCAACAACCTGCTCGTGCAGGTGGTCGGACGCAAGCGGGTGCGGATGGCGCCGCCCTGGGCGTTCGCGCGGATGCGCAACAGCCGCCACTGTTTCTCCGACTGGGGCAATGACGTGCTGCCGGCCGGTACTGGCGATACGGGGACGCCGCCGGTACTCGAAACGATCATCGGTCCCGGCGAGGCGATTTTCCTGCCCGTCGGCTGGTGGCATCAGGTCGAAGCGCTCGACCTGTCGGCGAGCATGAGCTTTACCAGCTTCCGCCGCCCCAATGCACATGTCGAGGATTATGCCTCTTACGGTGCCATAGGTTGACCGATTTTCCCGAGCGATCCAATAGGTTTGAAAAGGGGTTCACCCCGGGGTCTCTCGAAGACGGCACGGCGGCCCTGGTGCTCTCCGGTGGCCTGTGGATCGCCGGCTAACGGCAGATATCAGGGGCTGGTTCACTTCCGTCCGATCGTCGGCGAGCAGGGCAAGCCCCGAAGCTGTCATATACAGCAATCCACGCGGCCAAAGGCGTTCGACGATGCGGTGTGCCGGGGATGATGGAGCGCGCGCAGTTCGAGCCCGCGCTGGAACCGTCTCGTCTCGACGCCGCCGACCGCGCCATGCAGGTCGGTGGCGGCATCGGATACCCGCGCCCCAAACCCCTCCAACATATGTATCGACACCACCCGCACCTTAGCGTGGCGGCTACGCGGTCATTCCAAAGGTCAGGAAAGGTCAGCCTTGTGCAGCCCCCATTTGTCGCGCTCGGCGGTGAGGCCGCGTCCGGTTCGTGCGCGCATCCATAAGCCGGGAAACGCATGCTTTTGCCGACATGGAGAAAGAGCCGGGACGAAGGCTGGCACGGCTGGATAATGTAGGAAAGGCCTTTTTTGCAGGCGTCGGATTTGGGGACCTCACGCCATCAGCCCCTCCGTCAGCGCTGCGCGCTGCCACCTCCCCATGGCTTCGCCACAGGGAGGAGCGAACGGCAGTTTGCCGTCGCTGTGCGAAGTTGTCTGATACGCAGCGTCCATGTCCCGTCGATGCAGGTCCTTCCCCCTTACCGGCATGGGTCTCCCGCATATTTTTCCGGATCCTGTCACGCGCCGCAGCTTGCTTGACCAAAAGTTTCAGGTTGCTACTCATCTTCGACATAAAGAAAGCAACGATTCCCGGAGATGATGCCCGATGCACCCCTCAGTCCACGCGCGTAGCAATCCTGACAAAGCCGCGATCATTGTCGCCGAGACCGGCGAGACGATCAGCTATGGCGAACTCGACGCGGCGTCGAACCGCGCCGCGCAGCTCTTCCGCTCGCACGGGCTGGGCCATGAGGATGTCGTCGCCTTCATGCTCGACAACACGCCGCATTATTATGGCCTGACCTGGGGCGCACAGCGCGCGGGGCTCCGCTATGTCTGCATTTCGTCGCGACTGACGCAGGACGAGACCGACTATATCCTCGACAATTCGGGCGCGAAAATCCTTGTCGTTTCGGCGAGCCTTGCCGCCGCGGCGCAGCAGTTGACCACAGGGATCAAACGATTCGTCATGGGCGGCGAAATTCCGGGCTACGCAAGCTGGGAGGATGCCGTTGCCGCCATGCCCGCGACGCCCGCCGCCGACGAGCGCGCCGGGGTCGATATGCTCTATTCGTCGGGGACCACGGGGCGTCCCAAGGGCGTGCGCGTGCCGCTGCCCGAAGATCCCGCGATCGATGCGGCGAACAGTCTCGTCATGCTTGCGTCCGCCGTCTTTCAGATCGATTCGGACAGCATCTACCTGTCGCCCGCGCCGCTCTATCACGCGGCGCCGCTGCGCTGGTCGATGACGATTCACCGGTTGGGCGGCACGGTCGTGCTGATGAAGAAGTTCGACCCCGAAGCGGCGCTGGCGCATATCGAGAAATATCGCGTGAATTCGAGCCAGTGGGTGCCGACGCATTTCGTGCGGATGCTCAAGCTGCCCGATGAGGTCCGCATCCGCTACGACACCTCGTCGCTGAAGGTCGCGATCCACGCGGCGGCGCCGTGCCCGGTGCCGGTGAAGCAGGCGATGATCGACTGGTGGGGACCGGTGCTCTTTGAATATTATGCCGGGTCCGAAGGCAATGGCATGACCTTCATCTCCAGCACCGACTGGCTGACGCACCGGGGCAGCGTCGGGCGTCCGATCCTTGGCACCGTGCATATCATGGGCGAGGACAATGAGACCGAGCTTGGCGCAGGTGAGGAAGGCACGGTTTTCTTCGAGAGCGAGAATGTTTTCGAATATCACGGCGATGACGAAAAGACAGCGTCGAGCCGCAATTCAAAGGGTTGGTCGACGCTCGGCGATGTCGGCAAGCTGGACGCCGAAGGCTTTCTCTACCTGACCGACCGCAAGAGCTTCATGATCATTTCGGGCGGGGTGAACATCTATCCGCAGGAAATCGAAAATCATCTCGTCACTCATCCCAAGGTCGCCGACGTCGCGGTGGTCGGCGGTCCGCATGAGGAGATGGGCGAGGAGGTTATCGCGGTGATCCAGCCCGCCGACATGGCCGAGGCAGGCGAGGCGTTGCGTGACGAACTCATCGCCTTTGCGCGCGAGAAGCTGTCGGGGGTGAAGATCCCGCGCCGGATCGACTTCCTCGAAGCGCTGCCGCGCCACGACACGGGCAAGCTCTACAAGCGGCTGCTGCGCGACCAATATTGGGAGAAAGCGAAGGCGGAGGCCTGAGTATGGCCGCGCGCGTCGAATTTTTCTTCGACCTCTCTTCGCCCTGGACGTGTCTCGCGTTCCACAATCTGCCGGCTGTGCTCGATCAGACGGGTGCGACCGCGATCTACCGGCCGATCCTTGTCGGCGGGGTGTTCAACGCGGTGAACCCGGCCGTCTATGCGGCGCGCGAGCAGGCCGATAACCGGCGGCTCCAGCATAGCTGGAAGATTTTGAAGGACTGGGCGCGGCTCGCGGAGGTTCCGATGAATTTCCCGTCGAAGTGGCATCCCGCGAAAAGCATCGCCGCGATGCGTTTCTGCTGTGCGCTCGAAGGGGATCAGGCCGCGCTCGTACGGTTCGCGCGCGGCGCTTTTGCGAGCTATTTCGACCGGCAGGAGAATCTCGACGATCCCGCCGTGCTCGCCGCGGTCGCCGATGCCGAGGGCCTCGACGGCGCCGCGCTCGTCGCCGCCGCCGCCAGCGACTCGGTCAAGGCGCGGCTGCGCGCGAATACCGATGAAGTCATCGCGCGCGGCGGCTATGGGTCGCCGACGATCTTCGTCGATCGCGACGATATGTATTTCGGCAACGACCAGCTTCCGCTCGTCGAAGCCGCCTTGAAGCGCTGAAAGGGACGCTCCCGTGAAAGACCGCATTTCGATTACCATGCTGGAAGGCGGCATTGCCGACGTCCGGCTGATCCGCTCCGACAAGATGAACGCGCTCGACCCGGCGATGTGGGAAGCGCTCGCCGAGGCGGTCGACCGGCTCAAGGCGACCGCGGGCCTGCGCGTCGTCGTGCTGTCGGGCGAGGGGCGCGCTTTCTGTGCCGGGCTCGACCTCTCCAGCCTCTCGGGCGATCGCGACCCGGGCGCGAGCAGCGCGGGCGGCAGCTTGGCCGAGCGCACGAAGGGCATCGCAAACAATGCCCAATATGCTGCATGGGGCTGGCGCGAACTGCCGGTGCCAGTGATCGCTGCGGTGCACGGCGTCGCGTTCGGGGCGGGGAGCCAGATCATGGCCGCGGCCGACATCCGCATCGTCCACCCCGACACGCGCATCGCGATCATGGAGATGCGCTGGGGCCTCGTCCCCGACGTTGCGGGCATGGCGCTGTGGCGCACGCAGGTCGCCGACGATGTGCTGCGCGAGTTGATCTATACCAACCGCGAATTCAACGGTTCGGAGGCGAAGCTGCTCGGCTTCGCAACGCATGTTTCCGACGACCCGCTGGCGAAGGCGATGGAACTGGCCGCGGTGATTGCCGACAAGAATCCGCACGCGATCCGCGGGGCGAAGCGGCTGTGCAATATGCTGGCCGACGCGAGCGATGCCGAAATATTGCAGGCCGAGAGCGACGAGCAGGTGAAGGTCATCCGCACGCCCAACCAGATGGAGGCGGTGATGGCGGGAATGCAGAAGCGCAAGCCGAATTTCGTCGACTAGAGCAGGGTCAGGAATCGCGCCGCATTGTCCCAGTCGCGCTTGTTCGCCGCGCGCGCCTTTTGCGCTTCGCTGTCGGCGCCCCAGCGGCGTTCCTGATAAAGATCGTCGAGGCTGACCGCCTGCCACACGGTGTCGGCGTCATAGGCTTCGGCGAGCAGCGCGAGGCCGGCGACGAGCGAGCCGCCGATGGTCGTCAGCGGCGTCAGCGCGGTGATGCGCCATTGGTCCTGCGCGAACACCGCATCCTGCAGCGCCGCGACGGTCGCCTGGGGCTGGTCGACTGGCAGCACGCCCTGCGTCAGTGTAAATTCGATGGCGTACCGTGCTTCGGCCCAGGCAAGCAGGGGGTTCCATGCCGCCGCCTGTTCGGCCTGCAACGCCGCATCGCGGGCGTCGCGGTAGCAGAAGAGGTCGCCCGCGGCATAGGCCGCGACCGGCGCGGCAAAGGCGGCGAGGTCGCGCGCGGCGAGGTCGATCGCCGCGTTGGCGAGCCCGGTCATCGGCATCGCGCCGGGATCGATCGTTTCGCCGACGTCGCGCCATTCGGCGGCAATCGCCTCGGCCAGCGCAATGCTGCCGACCGCCAGCGGCGCGCGCTGCGGCGTGCGCACCGGCCGGCCGTCGAGCGCAATCCCCCAGCCGCCGTCATCCCGGGCGACGGCGACCTCTTTCCAGAAGCGCTTCACAGATCTTTGGGCGAGCGCCAGCGGCGCGCGAGAAGCAAAGGCATCACCGCGAAATCGAATGCGCCGACCAGCACGATCGCCGTGCCGATCCAGCGATCGGTCGGCTGGCCCGCCAGGGCAAAACCGCCGCTGATCAGGATGAACCCGATCGCGACGAAAGCCGCGCCCATCAGGCGCATCAGGTTGAGCGCAAAAAAGCGTTTCCTGGCGAGCGCATCATCGATTTGGTTCATGCGCCTTCCCTATCGCTGCCGAGGTGGCGCATCAACTGCGCGAGCGCGCCATGGCCGGTCGCCTCCAAGCCCGCGACGACCCTGTCACGTTCATCGGCGGACTTGTTCTGCGACAGCTTGATCGTCGGGCGCCAGGCGGCGATCCGCATTTCGAAGCCGACTATGGCGCCGGTCATCTTGCCGAACAGCGCGGGGTTCATCTTGTCGCGCGTCCATGGCGGGTCGGCGCCCACGCGCGTTTCATGCCGGGCGGACAATGTGTGGAGCTGCGCAACCAGTTCGGTGTCGTCCAGTCTGCGCGCTACGCCTTCCATTTCGACCGCGACATAATTCCATGTCGGCACCTGGTCGGCGTCGGCGTACCAGCTCGCGCTGACATAGGCGTCGGGGCCCTGCACGACGGCGAGCGCGGTTGCGCCATCGAGGTGGCGGGTGAGCGCATTGCCGCGTGCGAGGTGGAATTGCAGCGCCCGCCCGTCGTCGCTCAGCACCACCGGCGCATGCGCGACGCGCGGTCCGTCGGGGGTCGCTGCAAAGATCGCGGCAAAGCCGATTTCGCGCACCAGCAGTTCGGCGAGGTCGCCCTGCTTTGGCCGAAAGGCGCTGTTCGGGTGCATCAGCGCGGCCGAGCGGGGCGGGGTTGCGGTTTCTTGGTGCCGGGCTTGCGGTTCGCGGGTTTGCCGCTCTTCGCCTTCGGTTTGCCGACATGGTCGGTGGGCTTGCTCGTCGCGGTGCGGCCGCGTCGTTCGCCCCGCCTCGCCTTGCGGATCGCCTTGCTATGCGCCTTTGCCGCGGCTTTCTCGGCGGCCTTGGGCGAGGGGCCCTTGGCAAGATCGTCGACGCCGACCTCGCCGAGCAGCGGGTCGAAGCCGAGCGCATCGAGGCTCGCGGCGAAATGCTCGGGCACCTCGGCGCTGATGTCGATCGCGCCGCCGTCGGGGTGGTCGATGCGCAGGCGGCGGCTGTGCAAGTGCATCTTGCGGCTGATCGTCCCGGTCAGGAAGGCACTCTTGCCGCCATATTTGCCGTCGCCGACGATCGGATGTCCGATCGCAGCCATATGGACGCGCAACTGGTGCGTGCGTCCGGTCAGCGGTTGCAGTTCGACCCACGCGGCGCTGTTGCCTGCGCGCTCGATGACGCGGTAGCGCGTCTTCGACGCGAGGCCGCTGTCATGGACATGCATCTTCTCGCCGCCCGACCCCGGTTGCTTGGCGAGCGGCAGGTCGATTTCGCCTTGCGCGATATCGGGCACGCCGACGACGATCGCCCAATAGGTCTTGCGCGCGCTGCGGTTCGAAAAGCTCTTCGCGAAATAGGCCGCGGCGCGCGGGGTGCGCGCGATCAGCAACGCTCCCGACGTATCCTTGTCGAGCCGATGGACGAGCTTGGGGCGTGTCGGCCCGTCGAACTTCAGCGCGTCGAGCAAGCCGTCGACGTGGCTCTCGGTCTTGGTGCCGCCTTGCGTCGCGAGTCCCGGCAGCTTGTTGAGCACGATCGCGCTCGCGTCGCGGTGGATCATCATCCCGGTCGCAAGTTCGATGTCGGCGTCGGTCAGCGGTCGCCCCTTTCGCGCTGGTCGCGCTTCGGCCTCGACCGGCGGGATCGGCATGACCAGCTTTTGCCCGGCCGCGATCCGGTCGGACACGTCGGCCTTCTTGCCGTCGAGCGTGAGTTGCCCCGAGCGCGCCCAACGCGCGAGCAGCGCGTGCGGCGTACCCTCGCGGTGGCGCTTGAACCAGCGGTCGAGGCGGATGCCGTCATCCTCCTCGGCGATCGTCGCGCCGTCGAGCCTGGTCTTCGGCTCGCTCATGCCGGCACCTGCCGTATGACGAACAGGCCGAGCCCGCAGGCGGCGATCGCGCCGATCACCGATGCGAGGACATAGGCGGCCGCCTGAGCATTTTGACCGCGTTCGAAAAGCATCCAGAATTCCATGCTGAAAGAGGAAAAGGTAGTGAAGCCGCCGAGGATTCCGACACCGATAAACAGGCGCGCAGTCTCGCCCCCATCGCTGCTCCGCGCAAGTGCGCCGATCAACAGCCCCATCAGGAGACCGCCGGCGATATTGATCGACAGCGTCCACCACGGGAAGCCGGGGCCGAGCCGCGCAAGCATCGCCTGGCCAACCAGATGGCGGGCGCCGGCGCCGATCGCGCCGCCGATCATGACGGGAAACAGGCTGTTCATATGGCTCGCCCTAGCCGGAAACTGCGGCGAGGCATAGCGGGTGCGTCGCTGGGGGCGGCCTGACGCTAAGCGTCGGGCCAAGTCAGCGCGGTAGCCGGCCGTTCATGCGCCGCGCGCCAGTCGGCGGGCCGCACAAAATCGCCTTGCCAGATCCCGCGCCGCTTCGCCCGAGCCTCGGCCTCTTCGATCCTGTAGGCATCGCCGGTCGCGACCGCGCCGCCGAGCCGCACCATCTCGGCCCCGATGTCGATGCCGCCGGGCAGGGGGCGGGTGCGGCAGGCGGCAAGCGTGCGGTCGTACCGATCCTTTGCGGCGATTTCGCAGGTGAGGGGACCGTCGCCCGCAATCTTTACCAGCATCGCGCGCGCCTCGCGGCCGCACGGCCAGCGAGTCGCATCGGCGCGCCCGCAATCCTGCAGATATTCGGCAGCGTCGATATCTGTCAGGCGGATGGTCAGCGTGGCGCCATCGTGCCGCACGGTCAGGCTGTCGCCATCGATGATGTGGACGAGCGGGAGGGTCGCAACGGGCGCGGGGAACCACGACCATGCGGCCAGCGCGAAAACCGCGAGCACCAACAGTGCGGCCAGCGATCGCAAGCGCCGGCGCCAACGCATGCGGCTGAGGGGAGACGGGCAGCGGATCATGGCCCCCGAGTGCGCGAGGAGCCGCCGGATTGGCAAGCCCGAATAAAAAGTTGACGAAGAGAACAAACCATGTCCAAAATGGATCATATCGGCCCGGCCCGCATGCTGCCGACCCGGACAGGTCATGTGCTTGGGTCCGGATTGGCGGCAAAGAGGAGCGAACAAAAAGTGAATGGTGCCGGAATGACGACATAGTTACGCCAAGGTGGAGCGATGGAAACGGGGGACTCGGCATGATGGACCAGAAGGTGCAAATCGACTTTGATGGGATGACGGTCCCCGAAGGCGGTTTTTATTCGGGCGAAGTGTGGGCCGGCCCCCGAAGGGGCGATCAAATCCCGGGAGCCGTCGCGTCGCCGCTACTGGTGGTCGGCAGCCGGTCCGACTTGCCGGATATGGCTCTCCTCCCTGACATACGCGTCGCGGCGACGCTCGCGGCGTCGGATGCGGGGGGGCATATCCGGCAGTCCGATACGCTCGACATCATATGGCTGGCGGCGGCAGACACGATCGAGACCGACCTGCTGGCCGATATCTGCGCGGCAGTGGATGAGCGGGGTTGCAACCTGATTTGCGAAACCTCGATGGCGGGTCTCGACAGGGTTGTCGCAGCGATTCCTGCGACGTTTTCGGCGCAATTGCTGGTCGATGCCGACCCGGCGGACAAGCTCGTCGCGCTGGCGGCCGCACGGCGGACGCGGCATGCGCTGCTCCACGATATCGCGCGCGACGATGCGATGGAGCGGATCGACCGGCTGCAGGAGGAGGTCTCGCGCATTTCGCGCCTGCTCGGCGATATTGCGGGGCAGCGGGGCGGGCTTCCTGGCGCCCCCGCCGATTATGCGCCGCGCGTCGACGATCTGGCCGGTCACGCGGGGCAGGTGCGGGCCCCCGCGCGCGATTTTGCAGCGATGCCGCGCAGCTTCTTTCCCGAAGAACGTACGCTCGATCGGCAGCGAGCCAAAGCGGTGCGCCGGATGCTGCGCCAACGGCGGATGCGCGAGCAATATTTTCCGGCCGATCTGTTTGCCGACCCGGCGTGGGATATGTTGCTCGACCTCTATGCGGCGCGGCTCGAGCGCCAGCCGGTGTCGGTGTCGAGCCTTTGCATCGCGGCAGCGGTTCCCGCGACGACGGCGTTGCGCTGGATCAAGACGATGACCGACGCAGGACTGTTTCTGCGCGAAGCCGATCCGCACGACGGGCGCCGCATCTTTATCGCGCTGGCCGAGGGCGCATATGATGCGCTGGCCCGCTATTTCGAAGCGCTCGAAGAATAGGGTTGCGCTTGCCAGCAACGCCGGCTTGTGGCAGGGGCGCACCTCCCTTCGGGGGCGCTTAGCTCAGTTGGTAGAGCATCTCGTTTACACCGAGAGGGTCGGCGGTTCGAGCCCGTCAGCGCCCACCATCCTCCCGCTCCCTTCGATCGCGCGTCCGTGCAAGCAGACGCTCACGGCGCGAAACGGGCGCGTCCCATCCTAAAGGCTCTGTCGGAGCGGCGCGTCAGGAGATTGCGGGACGCGCGGATTGCCGCGCGCGCCAGACGCTCCACAGCGTGAACAGCCCCATCCCGGCCCAGACGATGTTGAGCACAGCGGAGGGGAGCGCGCCGTTATAGCCCGAATTGACGATGAAGCCGCCGGCGCCGGTCACATTCATCCACTGATAGAGATAGCCGCGTGGTTCGAGCTTGCCGAGCGACAGCAGGATATAGGCGGCAAGAATGATCGCGGCCGCGGTCCAGCCGATCACCTCGATGACGATGATCTCCGCGTTCATGCGGCCCTTCTCCAAATGAAAACGCCCGCCCCGATCGGGGGCGGGCGCTCATAGCATCAGTTATGCGCGACGTCAGGCCGCAAGCTTGCGCAGCACATAGTGCAGGATGCCGCCGTTCATATAATATTCGACCTCGTTCGCCGTATCGATGCGGCAGAGCGTATCGAAGCTGAAGGTCGATCCGTCTGGGCGGGTAACGTTGACCGTCACCGTCTGGCGCGGTTTCAGGTCCGCCACGCCGGTGATGGTGAACTGGTCGTCGCCGGTGAGGCCGAGCGTTTCGCGCGTGTCGCCACCCGTGAACTGGAGCGGCAGCACGCCCATGCCGACGAGGTTCGAGCGGTGGATGCGCTCGAAGCTCTCGACGATCACCGCGCGGACGCCGAGCAGGTTGGTGCCCTTCGCCGCCCAGTCGCGCGACGAGCCGGTGCCATATTCCTTGCCCGCAACAACCACCAGCGGAGTGCCGTCGGCCTTGTGGCGCATCGCGGCGTCATAGATCGGCATGACCTCTTCGCCATAACGCGACATGCCGCCTTCGATGCCGGGGACCATTTCATTCTTGATGCGGATGTTGGCAAAGGTGCCGCGCATCATCACGTCGTGATGGCCGCGGCGGGCGCCGTAGCTGTTGAAATCGGCCTTGCTAACCTGATGTTCCATAAGCCATTTTCCGGCGGGGCTGTCCGCCTTGATGCTGCCGGCGGGGCTGATGTGGTCGGTGGTGATGCTGTCGCCCAAAATCGCGAGCGGCTTGGCATTCACAATGTCGCTGACCGGCGCGGGGGTCATTTCCATGCCCTCGAAATAGGGCGGGTTGGCGACATAGGTCGAGCCTGCGCGCCATTGATAGGTGTCGCTGCCCTCGACATTGATCTTCTGCCAATGCTCGTCGCCCTTATAGACATGGGCGTAGCGCGCCACGAACATGTCGCGGTCGACCGCGCTTGCAATCGTGTCGGCGACTTCCTGATTGGTCGGCCAGATGTCGGCGAGGAACACGTCCTTGCCGTCCTGGTCCTGCCCGATCGGGGTGGTGGTGAAATCTTCGGTCACCGTGCCCTTCAGCGCATAGGCGACGACGAGCGGCGGCGAAGCGAGGAAGTTGGCGCGCACGTCGGGCGACACGCGGCCTTCGAAGTTGCGGTTGCCCGACAGGACCGAGGCGGCGACAATGTCGTTGCCGTTGATCGCGGCCGAAATCGGCTCGGCCAGCGGCCCCGAATTGCCGATGCAGGTGGTGCAGCCATAGCCGACGAGATTGTAGCCGACCGCGTCGAGATGCGGTTGAAGCCCCGATTTGACCAGATAGTCGGTGACCACTTGGCTTCCCGGCGCGAGCGACGTCTTGACCCACGGCTTGGGCTTCATGCCCCGCTCGTTCGCCTTTTTGGCGACGAGGCCGGCGGCGACCATCACGCCGGGGTTCGACGTGTTGGTGCAGCTGGTGATCGCGGCGATGACGACGTCGCCGTCGCCAATGTCATGATCCTTGCCCTCGACGGCGACGCGCGCGGGCTTGTCCTTGCCGTAAAGTTTTTTGAGGTCGGCGTTGAACACATCGTCGACTTCGGTGAGCACGACCTTGTCCTGCGGACGCTTTGGCCCCGCGAGGCTGGGCACGACGCTGCCCATGTCGAGCTCGAGCGTGTCGGTGAACACCGGATCGGGCATGTCGGCCGAGAGCCACAGGCCCTGCGCCTTGGCATAGGCTTCGACCAGCGCGATATTTTCGTCGCTGCGGCCGGTCAGGCGCATATAGTCGAGCGTCTTTTCGTCGATGCCGAAAAAGCCACAGGTCGCGCCATATTCGGGCGCCATATTGGCCAGCGTCGCACGGTCGGCCAGGCTGAGGGTCGACAGGCCGGGGCCATAATATTCGACGAAACGCCCGACGACGCCCTTGGCGCGCAGCATCTGCGTTGCGGTGAGCACCAGGTCGGTCGCGGTCACGCCTTCCTTCAATTTGCCGGTCAGTTTGAAGCCGACGACTTCGGGGATCAGCATCGACACTGGCTGCCCCAGCATCGCGGCTTCGGCCTCGATCCCGCCGACGCCCCAACCGAGTACGCCCAGGCCGTTAATCATCGTCGTGTGGCTGTCGGTGCCGACGCAGGTGTCGGGATAGGCGACGGTTTCGCCCGACCCATCCTCGCTCGACCATACCGCCTGCGCGATATGTTCGAGGTTGACCTGGTGGCAGATTCCGGTGCCCGGGGGGACCGCCTTGAAATTGTCGAGCGACTTCGATCCCCATTTCAGGAAGTCATAGCGTTCGCCGTTGCGATAATATTCAATCTCGACATTCTGTTCGAACGCCTTGGGATGGCCGAATTCGTCGACCATGACGCTATGGTCGATGACGAGATGGACGGGGACCAGCGGATTGATCTTCGACGTATCGCCGCCCAGCTTGGCGATCGCATCGCGCATCGCCGCCAGATCGACCACACAGGGAACGCCGGTAAAATCCTGTAGCAGCACGCGCGCGGGGCGATACTGGATTTCGCGGTTCGATTTGGGGTCCTTCTGCCAATCGACCAGCGCCTGAACATCGTCGGTCGACACGGTAAAGCCGCCATCTTCAAAGCGCAGCAGATTTTCGAGCAGCACCTTCATGCTGAACGGCAGGCGCGACACGTCGCCCAGCTTTGCCGCCGCCTTGTCGAGCGAATAATATGCGTAATTCTTGCCGCCGACGCTCAGCGTCGAGCGGGTGCCCAGCGTGTCGTTGCCCGTGGTGGTCATAGGATTGCAGTCCCCATGTTGGCGCGGCGGGGAATGACGGCCGAGGCCCGTTCGGGAGAGCGGAGCCGAGCGGAGTCGCACGCGCAGGTTTATGTTGGCGCCGCCTTACGCCGGGGGGTGGGAAATGCAAGGGGTGAGGGTGGATGGTTTGCGCGGAGATGCGGAGGCGCGGAGAAGAATGAGCGCGCTCATCCTTCTTGCCACCCCGGACTTGATCCGGGGCGACGAGGCACGTTATGTAGTCCTTGACTACAATGTAGCAATAAACTACATTCTCGCCAATGAAGCCGATCAGCTACACGCGATCCGCGATCAAGGCGCTACAACGCATGCCCGCCAACATATCGGCGCGGATCGTCAGGAAGATCGAGGCCTATGCCGCCGATCCGGCCTCGCAGGCGAATAATGTGGAGGCGCTGAAAGGCCGCGACGGCATCCGGCTGCGCGTCGGCGACTGGCGCGTGATGATGGAGGACGGCGTTGTGCTGGCGGTGCTCGAAATCGGCCTGCGCGGCAGCGTTTATGAGTGAAGGAATGAGCCCGTGCACAAGATGGTGACGATCCCCCAAGAGGAATATGACCGCCTGCGCGAAGCGGCCGAGGATCTGGCGGACCTCCGCGCCTATGACGGCGCCAAGGCGGCACTGGCGGCACTGGCGGCGGGCGAGGAAGAACTGGTGCCCGCCGACTATGCCAAGCGGCTGATTGCCGGCGAAAGCCCGCTGCGCGTCTGGCGCGAGCTGCGCGGGCTGTCGCAGGTGGGGCTGGGGAAGGCGTCGGGCGTCAACCGGGTGCAGATCGCCGATATCGAGGCGGGGCGCGGCAAGGGGTCGGTGGAGACGGTGCGGAAGCTGGCGGATGCGCTGGGGGTGGCGGTAGACGATTTGGTTTGAGAAACTCTAATTGGGGATTGCTGAACCTTTCACCCCAATTGGCGCAAAATCATTGATGCGTTTGCTCGTCGAGCAAGGCGTGGATGTTTGGTTCGATGAATGGGAACTTCGCCCAGGCGATTCTATCGTTGGTGGCATCGAAGAAGGACTCAGTAATGCTGGGGTCGCGGCGGCGCGCGGCGAGAAGGCCGGCGGCGACGAAAGGGGCGTGTATGGGGGCCGCTAGCGATTGAGCGCGTCGTTGATCGTCGTGAAGATGGTTTCGAGATTGAGCCCGAGCGTCTGAAAGGCGATGAGGCACGCGAGCGAAATCAGCGCGGCGATCAGCCCATATTCGATCGCGGTGGCGCCGCGCCGGTCCTTCAGCAATGTCGTCATTCGCATCACGCTTCGATCCTTTTTTCCTCTTCGGGCCCCCCGCGCGCCGCATAGCCGGGCGGATGTCGCGCAACGGTTCGCGAAGGCGGTTAACGCAGGCGAAACGCCATCCCGGACGGATCGGCGCGATATCGATGCTATGTTTTGCATGGATAAATTTACGTAAAACATAAAATAATCATTGTGGGATGGTTGTTTGGGCGCTATGGGGCTTGGTGAAAGGAATTCGTCATGCCGATTCGCCTGCTTCGCATCCTGCTGACCGTCGCGCTGGGGCTGGCGTTGCTCGGCACGGTCGCCGGGCTGGGCTTCTGGCTCTTTGCGCTCGCGACAGGGCAGCCGCTGCAGACCACGCTTGCGGTGGTGACCGATACGCCGGGGCGGGCGCTGCCGGTGGTCGACACGGCGGGGCGCGCGGTGGGATCGATGCTGTTCGACCATGGCCGGCTCGACGTGCAGGCGGGTGGGGCGGGTTACCGGATATTGCAGGGGATCGACCTGGCGGCGAGCGGCGGGCTGACGATCGCGATGCTGCTGTGGCTGCGGCGGCTGACGCTTTCGATCGGCGCGGGCGCGCCCTTTGCCACGCCCAATGCGGGGCGGTTGCGGCGGATCGGCGCGGCGATGGTCGCCCTGTCGCTGTGGCGCGTGGCGAGCGATGTGCTGGCGCAGGCGCTGCTGCTGCCGCGCATCGCGCCGGACGATCCGGGCATTGTGCTGTTGTCGTCGGTGTCGGCGGCGGTCGCGGGCAAAGCCGTTGTGCGCATCGACGTGACGATCGACCCGGCGCTGCTGCTCACCGGGCTCGGCATCCTGGCGCTTGCCGAGGCGTTCCGCGCCGGGGCGGCGCTGCGCGAGGAAAATGAGGGGTTCCTCTGATGCCGATCATCGTGAACGTCGATGTGATGCTGGCGCGACGCAAGATGTCGCTGAGCGAGCTTGCGGAGCGCGTCGGCATATCGCTGACCAACATGTCGCTGCTCAAGACGGGCAAGGTGAAGGGGGTGCGTTTCGCGACGCTCGAGGCGATCTGCGCGGCGCTCGACTGCCAGCCCGGCGACATATTGGAGTATCGCGCCGCGGCGGACGGGTGATGTGGGGCGACGCGTCGCTGCTCGCCTTTATCGCGGCGTGGCGCGGCGGATTGTTCGCGCGCGCCGTGCGCTCAGGCGGTGCCACGGACGACGAGGCGCACGGGGATGCGCGTGCCGCTGCGCGTGCGTTCGTCATCCTCGAGCGCCATCGCGACGAGCGCCTCGCCCGCCGCGTCGAGATCGGGTTCGAGCGTGGTGAGCGCGGGATCGGCGAGGGTGCCGGCGCGGATGCCGTCGAAGCCGATCAGCGCGACATCGTCGGGAACGCGGCGCCCGGCGTCCTTGAGCCCCTGAAGCACGCCCAATGCGAGCATGTCGCTGGCGGCGAAGATCGCGTCGGTTTCGGGATGCGCCGCTAGCAGGGCCTGCACCGCGGCGACGCCCTGCGCATGGCGGTCGGCGGCGGGGGGAGGCTCGGCGACAGCGGGGGTGAGGCCGTGCGCGGCGAGCGCGGCGGTGAAGCCGTCGCGGCGCTCGTCGAACTGGCGTTGCGGCGACTGCTGCGGCCCGACGAAGGCGATGTGGCGGCGCCCGGTCGCGATGAAATATTCGGCGGCGAGCTGGCCGCCGATGTCATTTTCGCTGCGCATCCAGTGGAAGGGGCTGCCCGGGCTGCCCCAGCAGACGAAATCGAGGCCGGCGGCCTGCGCGTCGGCGAAATATTTCCACGCTTCGCGGTTGCTTGTCGTGCCGATGACAATCATCGCGTCGGCGAGCCCCGAGGCGACGAAATCGGCGCGGAAATTGTCGGGATTTTCCTGGAAGGAGACGAGCAGGTTGAAGCCGCGCGCCGAGGTCGCGGCGGCGATGCTGCCGAGGAGGGCGAAATAAAAGGGGTTGATCGCGCTGCGATCCTCGCCCGGACGGCAGATGGTGACGAGCGCGATCGTCTCGCTGCTCTTCAAACGCAGCGACGAGGCGTGGCGATCGACGACATAGCCCAGCTCGCGCGCGGCGGCCGAGACGCGCGCACGTGTCTCCGCGTTGACGCCAGGGCTGTTCCGGAGCGCGCGCGAGACGGTCGATTGCGACACGCCGGCGCGCTCGGCGACGTCGAACGATGTCGGGCGCAGCGTCTTCATTGGCAGTCCTTCTCCCCTCACGCCGTCTCTTGCCGCGAGGGCCGGGCTTGTCAATCCGGGGTGCAGCCGAGCTTCTTTCCCTCGTGATGCTGAAACAAGTTCATCATCACGAGATAAACGACGTCGAGCGCGTCAAAGCCCGTCGAGCGCGAGGAGGGCGAAGCTTGCGAGCCAATGCTCGCCCATATAGTCGCCGGTGACGTGCGGGAGCGCGGCGGCCAAATGGCGCTCGGCGGCAGCTTCGGCGACCGGGCTGACGGGGTGCGCGGGGCCGAGCGCGGCGGCGATGGCGCGCCAGCTCCACGCGCGACTGAGGTTGAGGCCGTCGAGATGCGCGATCTTGCCGTCGCTGCGGTCGGAGACGGTGGCGGGGGTGAAGAGGGTCGCGGGCTGTTCGCTGGCGGCGCGGGGCAGGAAGGCGTCGAACCAGCGAGGGAAGTCATCGCCGAGGATGACGGCCATCAGATGCGCCTCGGTGAGCGCCGGGGAGAGGAATTCATCGCCGCCGGGCTCCCACGCCTGGCAGTCGCGGTCGTCGGCGAACCATGCCGTGGCGGCGGCGTCGATCAGCGTCACGAGCGCGGGGTCGCGCATCCTTGCCCAGTGGCGCGCGAGGAGGAGCGCGAAGGCGATGTTGAAATGGGTGCCGACGCGCAAGGGGTAGGTGAGTTTGGGCAGGAAGGCGTGGAAGCGCGCGGCGAAGGCGAGCGCGAGCGGTTCGAGCGCGGCGGCCCAAGGGGCGTCGCGCGCTTCGGCCTCGGCGTGGAGCGCGAGGAGCCAGGCCCAGCCATAGGGGCGCTCGAAAGCGGCGGAGTAAGGGCGGTCGAGGAAGGCGAGTTCGCCCGCGACCTTGTCCGCGACGAGCATCGCGTCGGCGCGCGCGCGAATCTCTGCGGCGACGGGGAGGTCGGGGAAGCGGCGCGCGAGGCGCAGGACCTGCCACCAGCCATGGACGCAGCTGTGCCAGTCGAAGCTGCCGTAGAAGATCGGATGATGCGCGCGCGGGGGCCTGGCGTCGTCGCGGCCGGTGAGGACGAGGTCCATCTTGTACGGATATTCGCGGCCGAGGTGGGCGAGCGTGGCGGTGGCGAAGCGGGTGGCGTGGTCGGCGGTGAGGTGCATGCGCTGTCTCTAGTCCAGATGATCCTCCCTGTCGCGAAGCGATGGGGAGGTGGCAGCGCGAAGCGCTGATGGAGGGGCTTTGGCGCGAGGTTGCTGGCCCCTTCACCACCCGCTTCGTGGGCGGTCCCCCTCCCCATGGCTCGCCACAGGGAGGATTTAGAAAGCAAACAGCCAGATGAAGACGATGTTCATCGCGAGCAAAGGCACCGCGGTGCCGATCTGCGCCTTGATCACGCCATAGGGGTTTTTGAGTTCGAGCAAGGCGGCGGGGACGAGGTTGAAGTTCGCCGCCATCGGGGTCATCAGCGTGCCGCAGAAACCCGCGAGCATGCCGATCGCCGCGACGACCGCGGGATCGCCGTCATATTGTTCGATGAGCAAGGGCAGGCCGACCGCGGCCATCATCACCGGAAAGGCGGCAAAGGCGTTGCCCATCACCATCGTGAACAGCGCCATGCCGAGCCCGAAGGCGAGCGTCGCGCCGAACAGGCTGCCTTCGGGGATGGCGGTGCCGATGAGGGTGCCGACGACTTCGCCGACACCCGCGAGCGCGAACACCGCGCCGAGGCTGGCGAGCATCTGCGGCAGGATCGCCGCCCAGCCGACCGAATCGAGCAGGCGGCGGCCCTGTTGCAACGGGAGCAGGGCAGGCGGTTTGAGCCGTGCCATGCCGACGGCGAGCGCGATGAGGACGCCGAGCGCGAGCGAGATCAGCGTCGCCTGCTTGGGGTCGGCAAGGCCGGGCACCCATTTGAAGAGAAAGGTGCCCGCGAGCGCGGCGGCGGGAATGATCAGTGCGACGAGCAGGAGGAAATTGCCGTGGGTCGCGGCGCGGGTCGCCTGGACCTCGGCGGGAATGTCGCCACCGGGGGCGCGGCCGATCCGGCCGGCGCCGGCGATCGCGACGAGCGCGAGGACGAGCAGGCCGTTGCCGAAGTCGCCCAGATAGTCGCCCGCGAGCATCGACAGCGCAAGCAGGCCCCAGAAGGCGGCGTTGCCGAAGCGTTTCGGGTTGCTGCGATCGTGCAAACCGAGCGCCGCGAAGGCCGCGAAGGTCAACCCTGCGAGGACATAGACGAAGCCGAGCGTGATCATGCGCTCGCCTCCTGCTTCATCATCCGCTTTTCGAGATGGCGGAGGCGGAGGCCGTGGATGAGGAAGGCGGCAATCGCGGTGGGGATTGCCCAGAGCGAGAAGTGCAGCGGCTCGATCTGATAGCCGTAGCCGTCGAGCAGGCCCTTCATCAGCAGGATCGAGCCGATCGCGAGGAAGATATCCTCGCCGAAGAAGAGGCCGACATTGTCGGTCGCGGCGGCGAAGGCTTTCACCTCTTCGCGCTGGTCGTCGGTGAGTGCGCCGTTCCTTGCCTCGGCGGCGGCTTCGGCCATCGGCGCGACGAGTGGGCGGACGGTCTGGGCATGGCCCGCGACCGAGGTGAGGCCGACCGCGGCCATTGCCTGACGGAGCAGGAGGTAGCCAGTGAGCAGGCGCCCGAGCGTTGCGCCCTTCATCCGGTCGATCAGGCTGCGCGCGTGCTGCTGGAGGCCATAGGCTTCGAGCAGGCCGATGACGGGGAGGACGATCCAGATGATCGAGACATAGCGCGTGTCGTTGAACGCCTTGCCGAAGGCGGCGACGATCGCGACGATATCGAGCCCCGCGGCGAGCCCGGTCGCGAGCGCCGAGGCCATGATGACGAGCAGGGGATTGAAGCGGAGCAGGAAGCCCGCGATGATGATGAGGATGCCGATCAGGACGAGCATGGCTAATTTCCTCCCGCTCGATGGGGGAGGCGGCGAGACTTGCCAGCTTGCCGGCCCGTCGCAGCGGTAGGGGTGTGCTCTCGGCTTGGGATGGCGGTACGCGAACGCGCCTTCACCCCCATCCTACTTCGCCTAATCGCTGCGCGATAAGACGGCGTATCCTTCTCCCCTCGAGGGGGAAGGAGTCCGTGCCGCTGTGCTGTCAATCCAGATCCCCCTCCGCCTTGCCATAACCCCCGCCGCCGGGCGTTTCGATCACGAAGGTGTCGCCCGCTTCGAGCCGTGCGCTGCCGGTGGCGGCGAGCATTTCGACCGAACCGTCGGCGCGCTCGACCCAGTTGCGCCCCGGTGCGCCGTCGCTGCCGCCTGCGAGGCCCGCGGGGGGTATCTTGCGGCGGTTGGCAAGGATGTTCGCGGCCATCGGCTCGCGGAAACGGATGCGGCGCGTGGCGCCGTCGCCGCCGTGCCATTGGCCCGCGCCGCCCGAGCCTTTGCGGATCGCGAATTCTTCGACGATGACGGGGAAGCGCGTTTCCATGACTTCGGGGTCGGTCATCCGGCTGTTGGTCATATGCGTCTGGATCACGCTGGTGCCGTTGAAGCCGGGGCCGGCGCCCGAACCGCCGGCGATCGTTTCATAATATTGGTGGGTGTCGCCCCCGAAGGTGAAATTGTTCATCGTCCCCTGCGCGGGCGCCATCGCGCCGAAGGCGGCGAACAGCGCGTCGGTGATGACCTGGCTCGTCTCGACATTGCCCGCGACGACCGCGGCGGGATAGCTTGGCGAGAGCATCGAATCCTCGGGGACAACGAGCGTGACCGGGGTGAGACAGCCTTCGTTCATCGGGATCGGGTCGTCGAGCATCGTTCGCAGCACATAGAGAACGGCGGCGCGAACGACGGGCAGCGGCGCGTTGAAATTGTCGGGGAGTGTCGATGAGGAGCCGGTGAAATCGATGGTGACGTGGCGCGCCTTGCGGTCGACCCTGACCGCGACGGCAACCTCGGCGCCATTGTCCATCGCGTAGGTGAAGGCGCCGTCGTCGAGGCGCGCGATGAGCTGGCGCACCGCGGCCTCGGCCTGGCGCTGGCCGTGTGCCATATAGGCGGCGACGGTCGCGGCGCCGTGCGCGGCGGCGAGGTCGGCGAGCGCGCTGGCGCCACGCTGGCAGGCGGCGACCTGCGCCTTCAAATCGGCGATGTTGAGCGCGGGGTTGCGCGCGGGCCAGTCGCCGGTCGTGAGGTGCGCGTGGACATCGGCGTCACGGAAATTTCCGTCATCGACGATCAGCATATTGTCGAAGAGGATGCCCTCCTCGTCGATGCTGCGGCTGTCGGGGGGCATCGAGCCGGGCGCGATGCCGCCAAGGTCGGCGTGGTGGCCGCGCGCGGCGACGAAGAAACGGGGGGTATCGCTGCCCCCCTCTTCTTGGGCGACGAACACGGGCATGATGACGGTGATGTCGGGGAGATGCGTGCCGCCGTCATAGGGGGCGTTGAGCGCATAGGCGTCGCCGCGTTTGATCCCGCGGCCGTCGTCGGTGCGCTGGCGCAATATCGTGCGCACGCTTTCGCCCATCGAGCCGAGGTGGACGGGCATATGCGGCGCGTTGGCGACGAGGCTGCCCGCGCCGTCAAAGATCGCGCAGGAGAAATCGAGCCGCTCGCGGATGTTGATCGACGAGGCGCTGTGCTGGAGCGCGCCGCCCATTTCCTCGGCGATCGCCATGAACAGGCTGTTGAAGATTTCGAGGCGGATCGGGTCGGGGTCGTCCGCGGGATTGGTGAACCCCGGCGAAGGCCGGGCCCCATCTTCGTGCGCGATTTCCGTTTCGCTGGGCACCGACTTTCGCCGGGGGGCACGTGTGACGCGCAATGTCCCTTCCGGCTCGACCGTTGCGGTCCAGCCGGGTTCGACTACCGTCGTCGACAGCGCGTCGATGATGATCGCGGGTCCGGCAATGGCGCGACCGGCGGCGAGGGCGCTGCGCTGGTGGAGCGGGACGTCGTGCGGCGCACCGGCGAGCCAGGCGGTGACGGTTTCGGGGTCGCTCTCGGCCGATGGTGCGGGCGGGGGCAGGGCGGCGGGGGCGTCGCCCGCCTCGGTCAACTCGACACGGATGCGGTCGACGACGAGATTGGCGTGCGGGGCATAGCCGAAGCGCTGGCGGAAGGCCGCGGTGAAGGCGGTCCTGACGTCGGCGGGTGACGCGAGCGGGAGTTCGATCGCATTGTCGCTGTCGGCGAGGCGAACGAAAAGCAGCGTTTCGTGGGTCGTGTCTGTGCCGGGCGCGAGGTCGGCGTGGGCCTGTTCGGCGAGCTCGGCTTCGGCGGCGGCGAGGCGGGCGGCGCAATCTTCGTCGAGTGTCAGCGCCAGCGTGCGCTCGCGGATCGCCGAGGGTCTGGCGAGACCCATGCCATAGGCCGAGAGCACGCCCGCGAGCGGATGGAGCAGGACTTCGTTCACCCCGAGTGCGTCGGCGACCAGACAGACATGCTGGCCCGCGGCGCCGCCGAAGCCGACGAGGCTGTAGCCTTGGGTGACGTCGTGGCCGCGGGCGATGGTGATGCGCTTGATCGCGTTCGCCATCTGCTGGACCGCGATGGCAAGCAGGCCTTCGGCGAGAGCTTCGGAGGTGATGCCCCCGACCTTGGCCGCCATCTCGGCGAATTTTTGCACGACGACCTCGCGGTCGAGCGGCTGGTCGCCGCCCGGACCGAAGAGCTTCGGGAAATGGCCCGGCTGGATCTTTCCGAGCAGGACGTTGCAGTCGGTGACGGTCAGCGGCCCGCCGCGGCCATAGGTGGCGGGGCCGGGGTTGGCGCCGGCGCTCTGGGGTCCGACGAGGAGGCGCGCGCCGTCCCAGCGGCAGATCGAGCCTCCCCCGGCGGCGACAGTGTGGATGCGCAGCATAGGGGCGCGGATGCGCGTGCCCGCGACGATGGTTTCGTTATCGCGCTCAAGGCGGCCGGCATAATGGCTGACGTCGGTCGAGGTGCCGCCCATGTCGAAGCCGATCAGCCGCGCCTTGCCGAGCGGCGCGGCGCTGCCGACCATGCCGACGATGCCGCCCGCGGGGCCCGAGAGGATCGCGTCGCGGCCGTGGAAGGCTGCAGCGGCAGCGAGGCCACCCGAGCTTTTCATGAACTGCGGATCGACGCCTTCGCCGAGCTGCGCGACGAACTGGCGGACATAATGGTGGAGGACGGGCGAGAGATAGGCGTCGGCGAGCGTCGTGTCGCCGCGCTCGACGAGCTTGATCAGCGCGCTGACATCGTGGCTGGTCGAGATTTGGGTGAAGCCGATCTCGCGGGCGATTTCGGCGAGGCGTATCTCGTGCGCGGGGTGGGCGTAGCCGTGCATCAGTACGATCGCGATGCTCGCGAGGCCGCGGCCGCGCGCAGCTTGCAGCGATGCGCGCGCGGCGTCCTCGTCGAGCGGGGTCAGGATATCGCCTGTGGGGGCGAGGCGCTCGACGATCTCGGCGACTTCGGCGTGCGGCGGGGCGATGCGGTCGAGGCGGCGCGCGAACAGGTGGGGGCGGTCCTGATAGCCGATCGTCAGCGCGTCGCCGAAGCCGCGCGTGATCGCGAGCAGCGTCGGTTCGCCTTTGCGTTCGAGCAGCGCGTTGGTCGCGACGGTCGACCCCATGCGGATCGCGAGCGGTGGCAGCGGGCCCGCACCCGCGCCGGTGAGGTCGCGGATCGCGTTGACCGCGGCGTCGCCGGGCTTCGCGGGATCCTCGCTCAGATATTTGGTGGTGACGACTGCACCGTCGGGACTGCGCGCGACGACATCGGTGAAGGTGCCGCCGCGGTCGATCCAGATTTGCCAGTCAGTCGGAGATGCCATCGTCCGGCCAGCGAATGACGATGGCGAGACGCTTGTCAACCGCGGTGCGGACCCAGCTGCCCTTGAGCTGCCGTTCGATCAGGGTGCGGATAAACTGGGTGCCGAAGCTTTCGCTTTCGATGCGCGGCGTTTCGGCGAGGTCGCTTTCGATCCAGTTCAGTTCGATGTCGCCGCCGTCGCGATGCCATTCGATCTCTAGCTCGCCCCGGCCCGACAGTGCGCCATATTTGATGCTGTTGGTGACGAATTCATGGATCGCAAGCGATATGGCCTGCGCACCCTCGTCGTCGAGGCGGACCTCGGGGCCGGTGGCGGCGGCCATCCGTGCGTCCGAAACGCCCGCAAGTTCGAGCTCGCGGCGAACGATGCGGCCCAGCTCGACGCTGTCGACGGCGCCGGTGACGAGCATCTGCTTCGCGTCGGACAAGGCCCGCATCCGGCCGTCGAACTTGATCTCGAATTCGTCGAGGTTGGCGGATTCGCGCAGCGTGATCCGCGCGAGCGCGCCGATGCGGGCAAAGGCGTTTTTCATGCGGTGCGCCATTTCGCCGATCATCAATTCGCGATCTTCGGCGTGCCGGGCCTTTTCCTCGGCCAGCGCCTGCGCCTCGCCGACGCGGCGCTGCTGAACCCGGTGAAGCTGGGTTGCAAGCACGGCCAGCGCGAGGCCGAAGAGGAGGATTGCGAGCGGGCGTCCCAACTGTTTGAGTGGCCGGCTGTAGGAGATACGCATCGTCCATTGCCGGTCCGCGATGCGCAGCACCTGTTCGTGCGCACCCCATCCCATCTTGCCGTGCCGGAAAACGACCGGCGCCGACGGACCATCGCCAGCGATGATTTCCAGCCCGTCGACCCGGTCGAGCCGCGATCCGAGGATCGCCGCCACCATGTCATTCACCCGGAAAGGTGCATAGATGAAGGCTTCGATCGGCCGCGTCCGGAGTGCCGTTGCGATCGTCTGTCTCGCGGCGTCTGCCGGTTCGCGGGCATAGACGGGAAGATAGATGAGAAACCCCGGTTGCTTGACGGTCGCGGCCTCTTCCTGCGCAAGCTGGACAATGCCGCTCGCGGCGGGGCGGCCGGTCTGCCACGCCCGGCGCATCGCCTGGCGGCGCACGGGTTCGCTGTACATGTCGAGCCCCAGCGCCAGATGGCGGCGAGGCGTATGGGGTTCGACCAGGATGACAGGAAAACCGATCGGCTGATCGGTCGCCGGCCAGACCCGGATATCCGTACCGTAATTTTCCCTGAGCCGCGCCTCGACCGCCGCGGGCTCGCCCGCGCGCATCGCGGCGGCGATGCCGATCCCTTCCATACCCGGCGATTGCACCTGCGGTTGTAGCGCGGCGAGATAGGCGCGGATGCCGGGGCCGCTGGCGGCTGCGTCGGACTGATAGAGCGCGCGCACCCCTTCGAGGATCGCGACCTGGTCGCGCAGCCGGAGGTTGAACTGCGCCGCGATTCGCGCCGCCTGATCTTCCTCGTCCGACTGGTTGTAAAGGAAGCTGGCGGTCGCCGCCGCCAAGGTCGCGAGCAGGATGACCAGCCCGACGAAGCGGACCAGTAGCGCCAGCAACCGATCAGCCCAAGTGGAAGGGCGCATTGATGATATCCTGCTTGAATGCTGCCGCGCAGCGCCCCCCTCCATCGCAAGATGTTTCATGCGAACGCAAGGATGGCAAGCGAATTCCATGCCGTTCCGGCGCCATCGCATGTCGCGCCGGCACGGTGCGGCCATCGGGGAAAGGCGATGCGCGAGGGCGTGGCGACCCGTGCGATGGGTCAATATTCGACGAAAATCCGAACCCTGTCGATGCTGAGCCCGACGGCTTCGGCGATCTGTTCGCGGCATCGGTCGACCAGATCCTGAATCTCTTCGCCCGGCGCATCGTCCACCAAGTCGGATGCCTCGACGCCAAGGATGGCGGCGAGCTTTGCCATGCGGCCATGCTTGGGCCGCGCCCGGCCGTTTTCCCAGCTGGAGATGGACGGCGCGCTGACGCCCATCTGTTTGCCGACGTCAGCCTGGCTGAGCCCGGCGTCGATACGAAAATGTTGCAGGCGGGCGCCAAAACCGTCGTCGGCGAAAGGTGCGGCCGGTTCCTCTTCGATCTCGGACACCGCGTCGATGGCGCTTTTCAGCTCGACCGCGCTCAGCGTCGCGGGCGATACCGGGCCTTCGAACTGGCATCCGAAAAGCCGTCCGCTGGCCCAGATGACCTTTGCGGTGATGTCGCCGGCGTGGGGAAGCTCGATCTCGATCCGGTCGCCGGCGGCGAGCTTGATGTCGCTTTCGAACAACAGGCCCGTTCCCGAGATATTGTGGATCTGGACATCGATCCCGGCGCCGTCGCGCTGTGCGCCGCGCGCGAGCAGGCTGAGTTTCCGGCGTGCGTCGAGGCGCCGGTCGGCGTCGGATGCCGAAGGGAGGAAATATCCGGAAATGGCCATATGTCCGTGATGTAGGCGGCTGGTTAAAAGAATGTTAGCGGCGCGCCGAAAGCTGGCTTGCGGGTATGAAAATCTTTGGGGCGGGGCCGCTGCGCCGCGATCTGCCGAGCCGGAGACAGGTTGCAGGTAAAAACCTTTGGCCTATGATGCGGCAACGTCATGGGAGAAATGCAATGATCATTTACGGGTCGGTGGTGTCGCCGTTCGTGCGCAAACTGCTGGGCTTTCTGGGCGAGAAGGGGGTTGCTTTCGAACTGAAGGGCGTCGGCATCGGCGATCCCGACCCCGGTTTCCAGGCTGCGTCGCCGCTCGGCAAGATGCCCGCGATGGACGACGACGGCTTCCTGCTCGCCGATTCGAGCGCGATCATCCAATATGTCGAGGCGAAATATCCCGAACCTGCGCTGATCCCTGCCGACCCGCAGCAACGCGGCCGGACGATCTGGTGGGAGGAGTTCGGCGACACGGTGTTTGCGGCATGCAGCGGCAAGATGTTCTTCAACCGCATCGTCGCGCCGAAATTCCTGGGCCGCGAAGGCGATCTGGCTGCCGCGGCGCAGGCCGAGAGCGAAGAGCTGCCCAAATTGCTCGCCTATCTGGAAAGCGCGATCCCGGCGTCGGGCTTCCTCGTCGGCGACCGGCTGACGCTCGCCGACCTTGCGGTCGCGTCGCCGCTGATGAACCTGCGCCATTGTGGCGCGTGCATCGATCCCGCCACCCATCCAAAAATCGCCGCTTGGAGCGAGGCGATCCTGTCGCGCGCGAGCATGGCGCCGTGGATCGAAAAGGAAGAGCGGATGATGGCGCGGGTGCTGGCGGGATAGGATCGCGGCGGCTTTCGACCGATTGCGGACGTTCGATCCTCCCTGTGGCGAAGCCATGGGGGTGGCAGCCCGCAGGGCTGACGGAGGGGTTAATGGCGCGACGCTGCGGCCCCACCACCACGCCCTGCGGGCGCGGTCCCCCTCCCCATGGCTTCGCCACAGGGAGGATTGGAGGTCGCTGACGCGTAATCGCGATCCTTTATTTGATCGTCATCCCGGACTTGATCCGGGATCCATAGCCGCCTCGTCGTCCTGGATCCCGGATCAAGTCCGGGATGACGAAGCTAAATGAGCAACGTCCGCTCACCACGCCAAAGTCGCCGCTGTTCGGTTTGGGAGCAAAGAAAAAGGCGGCCGTCCTTTCGGAGGCCGCCCTCGATCTTTTGGCGACGAGGCGAAGCTCAGGCTTCGGCCATGTCTTCGTCGAACTGTTCGACCGGACCCGAATCCTGGCCCTTGGCATCGACGTCGCGATCGACGAATTCGATGATCGCCATCGGCGAGGCGTCCGACGCGCGGATGCCGGCCTTGATGATGCGGGTATAGCCGCCGTTGCGGTCCTTGTAGCGTTCGGCGAGAACGTCGAACAGCTTCACGAGCTGCGCGTCGTCCATCAGGCGGCTCATCGCGAGGCGGCGGTTGGCAAGGCCACCGCGCTTCGCCAGCGTGACGAGCTTTTCGATATAGGGACGCAATTCCTTCGCCTTGGCGACGGTCGTCGTGATCTGCTCATGCTTGATGAGCGAAGCCGACATGTTCCGGAACAGGGCCGTGCGGTGCGCGCTCGTGCGCTGCAGTTTCCGGCCACCCGATTTATGACGCATAATCCATTCCTTCGTTTGTCAGAGGGGCCGTGTGAGGTACCCCAAGCCAGGTCGATGTGCGGGCCGACCCCTTCCCGTTTGTCTGGACCCCGGCTTGCGCCGGGGCACAGCTCCGGAATTAGCCGAGAAGTTCCTGTTCGAGCTTCTTGGCCATTTCCTCGATATTCTCCGGCGGCCAGCCGGGGATGTCCATACCAAGGCGCAGACCCATCGACGACAGCACTTCCTTGATTTCGTTCAAGGATTTGCGGCCGAAGTTCGGCGTGCGGAGCATTTCGGCTTCGGTCTTCTGAACGAGATCACCGATGTAGATGATATTGTCGTTCTTGAGGCAGTTGGCGCTGCGGACCGACAGCTCGAGCTCGTCGACCTTCTTCAGGAGGAAGCGATTGAGCTGGTTGACGTCCGATTCGTCGGCGGTGGTCGGCGAAGCCGCCATGCCGATGAGGCCGCTGTCGTTCATCGCCTCTTCGAAGTGGACGAAGACCTGAAGCTGGTCCTGAAGGATGCGCGCGGCATAGGCGACGGCATCTTCGGGGGTGACCGTGCCGTCGGTTTCGACGGTCAGGTTCAGCTTGTCATAGTCCAGTTCCTGGCCGATGCGCGCATTGTCCACCTTGTAGGCAACCTGGCGCACGGGCGAGTAGAGCGAATCGACCGGGATCAGGCCGATCGGCGCATCGACCGGACGGTTGGCGGTCGCGGGGACATAGCCCTTGCCGGTGTCGGCAACGAGTTCCATGTTCAGCGTCGCGCCATCGTCGAGGTGGCAGATGACATGGTTCGGGTTCATCACCTTGATGTCGCCCGACACCATGATGTCGCCGGCCTTGACGGTCGCGGGACCGGTCGCCGAAAGCTGGAGCCGCTTGGGGCCTTCGCCTTCCATCTTGAGCGCGATCTGCTTGACGTTGAGGACGATGTCGGTGACGTCTTCACGCACGCCGGCCAGGCTCGAGAATTCGTGGAGAACATTCTCGATCTTGATCGACGTAATGGCCGCACCCTGGAGCGACGAGAGCAGCACGCGGCGCAGCGCGTTGCCGAGCGTCAGGCCGAAGCCACGCTCAAGCGGTTCGGCGACGAAGGTCGCCTTGCGCTTGCCGTCGCTGCCAGCCTTGATTTCCAGGTTGCTGGGCTTCTTCAATTCCTGCCAGTTCCGGATATTGACAGTCATGGATTTCCCTTTGCTTTGGGCGGGACGGGCAGGGGTCGGCTTGCCTGTCCAGCGAGGAGTTTTATGCGGGCGGCGCCCCGGTGTGAGGCGCGCCCGAAAAGACGTCAGACGCGGCGGCGCTTGGCCGGGCGGACGCCATTGTGCGGGATCGGCGTCACGTCGCGGATCGACGTGATGTGGAAGCCGACCGCCTGCAGCGCGCGCAGCGCCGATTCGCGGCCCGCGCCGGGACCCTTGACTTCGACTTCGAGCGTACGGACGCCATGTTCGGCGGCCTTTTTGCCGGCATCTTCGGCGCACACCTGCGCGGCGTAAGGGGTCGACTTGCGGCTGCCCTTGAAGCCCATCATGCCGGCGCTCGACCAGGCAATCGCATTGCCCTGTGCATCGGTGATGGTGATCATCGTGTTGTTGAAGGTGGCGTTGACGTGCGCGACGCCCGACGAGATATTCTTGCGTTCGCGCCGACGAAGACGCTGCGGTTCACGAGCCATGATGAAATCCTAATCCTAAATCCTGAACGACCGGGGCGCTGCGACGGGAGCGGCCTCCGGCGGAGAAATAAGGAAAACCGTCCCCCGGACGATTTTCTGATCTTATTTCTTCTTGCCGGCGATCGGCTTCGCCTTGCCCTTGCGGGTGCGCGCATTGGTGTGCGTGCGCTGGCCGCGGACGGGAAGGCCCTTGCGATGACGCAGGCCGCGATAGCAGGCGAGGTCCATCAGGCGCTTGATGTTCATCGCCGTGTTGCGGCGAAGATCACCCTCGACCGTGAGACCGGCATCGATCGTTTCGCGGATCTGCAGGACTTCGGCGTCGCTGAGGTCCTGAACGCGGCGGCTGTGATCGATGCCCAGCTTGTCGGCGATGTCGGCGGCGGTCTTGCGACCGATGCCGTGGATGTAGGTGAGCGCGATGATCACGCGCTTGTTGGTGGGCAGGTTGACGCCCGCGATACGTGCCATTGGTAACTTTCTCCTGCTCCACAGGGCGCGCTGGCAATCGGCCCCATCTCAAAGCGTCTGAATTTCCAACGCAAAAAACGGACCACGATGCGCACGAAGACGCTTCGCCGTCCGGTCAGGCTGTCGGAATGTCCGCGCAGTTAGGGTGAGTCGTGCCGAAAGTCAAGCGAACTGCGGCGAATGACTTGTCGTAAGGGCTGGTCACGGATGCGATGTAAGAGCGACGGCGCGGTCGTTCAAGCGCGCGACTACCGCGCGGTGGATTCCGGGGGCGCAGGCGATGACACCAAAGGCCTGCGCGCGCGGCGTATTAAACTTCAGCGGCTCGCCGAAAGCGTCGGTGACGGCCGCGCCGGCTTCGGTCGCGATCAGCGCGGCGGCGGCGACATCCCATTCGAAACCCCAGCGCAGTGTCGCGACCAGGTCGGCGCGGTCGTCGGCGACGAGCGCCATGCGCAGGGCGATGCTGTTCGGCTTGGTGACCATGATCAGGTCGCGGTCGATTTTGGGCAGGCTGTCGGCGGGGACGCGCGATCCATCGAAGATCATCCGGCGGCTCGCGCGCAGCGTCTCGCCGTTCAATGTCGCGCCCTTGCCCTTTTGCGCGACCCACAGCTCGTCGAGCGCGGGGGCGTAGAGCACACCGAGTTCGGGGGTGCCATCGACGACGAGCGCGACCGACACGCACCAGCCGGGGCGGCCACGGATGAAATCGCGCGTGCCGTCGATCGGATCGACGCACCACATCGCGCGGCACGCCAGCCGATCTTCATTGTCGGCGGTTTCCTCGGACAGCCAGCCTGCTTCGGGCACCATCGCGCCGAGCACGGCCTTCAGCCGCGCATCGACCGCAAGATCGACGTCGCTCACCGGATTGTCGTGCGACTTGTGCCACACGTCGACCGCCTTGCCCTCGCCGCGCCAGCGCGCCATCGCCATGTCGCCGACCTCGCGCGTCGCGGCGATCACGGCTTCGAGGTTGCGACCGGGCATCGACTGCCGGCTCTCAGCTGCTCGCGACGGTCATGCCGTCGATGCGCAGCGTCGGCGCGTTGGTCGCATGGCGGAACTCGAGGTCGTTCGCGGGGGTCAGCGCGGCGAACATGTCGACCAGATTGCCCGCGATGGTGAATTCCGCGATCGGTCCCGCGATCTCGCCGCCCCGGATCAGGAAGCCCGACGCGCCGCGGCTGTAATCGCCGGTCACCGGGTTGACGCCCTGGCCGATGAGTTCGGTGATGTAGACGCCCTCGGCGATGTCCTGGATCAACGCCGAGGGCGTGGCGCTGCCCGCCGCGAGATGCAGGTTGCTCGCGCCGACCCCCGAGGCGCCGCCGCCGCGGCTGGCGTGGCCAGTCGGGGCGAGGCCGAGCTGTCTTGCCGACGCATTGTCGAGCAGCCAGCCGGTGATCTTGCCGTTCGCCACGATGTCGCGCGGCGCGGTCGGCAGGCCTTCGCCGTCGAAGGCGCGGCTCCTGAGCCCGCGCGCGCGGTGCGGTTCGTCGCGGACGACGATCGCGCTGTCGAACAGCATCTGATCTTCCCTACCGAGCAGGAAGCTCGTCCCGCGCGCGATTGCGGGGCCGGCGATGGCGCCGAGCAGATGGCCGACGATGCCGCCGCTGACGCGCGGGTCGAGGATGACGGGGAGCTTGCCGGTCGGGGCCTTGCCGGGGTGCAGCCGCGCGACCGCGCGTGCCCCGGCGCGCGCGCCGATCTCGGCGGCGCTTTCGAGGTCGGCGAGGTGATGCGCGCTGTGCCATCCGTAATCGCGCTGCATGTCGGCGCCTTTACCCGCGATCACGCTCGCCGAGAGGCTGTGGCCGCTCGACCCATAGCCGCCGGCAAAGCCATGGCTGGTCGCGAGCGCGAAGCGCGTGCGGCTGTGGCTTGCCGAGCCGCCCTCGCTGTTCGTGACACCGGCAACGGCGCGCGCTGCCTCTTCGACCGTGAGCGCGGCGGCGCGCAGCGCGGCGGGATCGGCTTCGCTGCCATCGTCGAGGTCGAAGTCGGGGACGGGGCCCTTGAAGAGCAATTCTTCGGGGGCGAGTCCAGCATAGGGATCCTCGGGCGCCTCGCGCGCCATCGCGACGCAGCGTTCCACGAGCTTCGCAAGTTCGCCAGCGTCCATGTCGGCGGTCGACACGCTCGCGCTGCGCTGCCCGACGAAGACGCGCAGCGAGATATCCTGTCCTTCGGACCGCTCGACATCTTCGAGCGCGCCGAGCCGCATCGAGACCGAGGTTGCGGCGTTGCAATAATAAAGTGCGTCGGCAGCATCGGCGCCGGCTTTGGTCGCGGCGGCGCACAGCATCTGCGCGCGATCGAGGGCTTCGGAAACGGTGAGCATGCCCGCGCCCTAACCGGCGCGGAGCGAAGCGTCAAAATCTAAGTCGGATCAGCGAATGATCGCCGCGATCGCGTCGGTCGCGGCCATCGCGCCGCTGACCCAGAGGAAGGGCAGGGTGAGCGCGGCGATCCACAGGCGACGGACATCGCGGCGGAAGCGTGCGTGGAGACCCCAGCTGGCGAGCGCCTGGCGGCTGAGATGATACCAGCGGCGTTCGGTCGACCGCACGACCGGAAGCGCCAGCGCGAGCAGGATGACGAGCGCGACGATGATAAAGGCCGAGGGTGCACCGGCGGCGACCGCCCCCATAACAACCCAGATCTGAAGCGCGGCAAAGGCGAGGAGCGCGGCAGCGGCGTGCCAGGTCATTCGGCGGCCCAGGCTTCGTGCCGGCGGCACGCTGACTGCCGTGCGCCTCCACAGGCGCGGTCCGAATGCTGATGCCATATTACAGCCCCCTTAGGCTGGCGATTCCCAGAACCGCACGATTTGCCCCAAAAATTCCCAAGTCAAGACAGGTTGCCAGCGATTCGTTAATTTTCCGCTCGATTCGTCGCGGATTCGCAACCAAATCGCGCCGGATCGCCAAAATACTGCGAAATCGGCAATTTTAGGGAGCCGAAGCCCGCGTTGCGGGCTGCCCGGCCCCGGGGGCGGTCAGTGCCGCTGCGGCGGGGTCGGCAACGGCTCGGCGTCGGCCTCGTTGGTGGCTTCTTCGGGGGCAGTCGGGGTCGGGGCCTGGCCGCTTGCCTGCCGCTCGAGTTCCTCGGCCGCCTTCTGCCGTTCGGCGAGCGCCTTTTCCTCGGCGACGACGGCGGCCTCGACCTCGGCCGCTGCGGCGTCGATGCCCGCGAGGCGCTTGGCGCGTTCGTCGGCGATCATCGCCTGCCAGTCGGTCTTGTCAGCCGCCTTTTGTTCGGCCCGGGCGCCGGCGACGAGCGCCTGCGTGCAGCCGGTGAAGCCGCCGAGCCCGGTCGGCGAGCAGCTGTCGGTGCCGAAGCGGCCGACGCGTTCGAGCGCGACGACCTTGTTCGCCCATGCCTCGTTGCGCACATCGAGCGGGTTGCCGCGCAGCATCGGGGGCACGCGATAGCGTTCGGATTCGGGTAGACGGTTGCAGACGACGATTTCGTCGGGGCTCGACGGTTCGCAGCGGTCGTCGCCGTATACAATGACCTGGTTGATCTTGTCGACGTCGGCCGGAGCCTCCTGCGCGGCGGCGGGCAGCGCGGGGGCGCTGCCGGCAAGGATCAACGCGAACAGGGGCAGGCGGGGCATCGGATATTCCTTTTCACTTTGGCGCGGCATGACACCGCGACCCTGCATCCGTCATGAACGGCGCGGCGGAGCCATGGTATCAAATACGTTTCGACAGCGCGATGGCTGCACGGCAGCCGGCGCGAATCGCGAAGCTCAAAATCGGGTAGCCGGGGGCGCTTTCGGCGCCTGCTTTGAGCGCCGCTTCCTTATGCTCCAACTCCTCGGCACGGAAATCCGCAACCGCGGCGCTGAGTTCGGGGTCGCTGTCGCCGAGTTCGTCCAGTTGGTGCTGGTAATGGCGGTCGATTTCGGTCTCGACTGCGGCAGTACATGCCATCGCGGCGCGCGGGCCCATCGCGGCGGTCGCCGCGCCGAGCGCAAAGCCCGCAACGTTCCAAAACGGCTGGAGCGCGGTCGGGCGCACCCCGCGCCGGGCGATCATCGCGTCGAAATATTTGCGGTGCCGCTGTTCCTGTTCGGCCATATGCGCGATCTCGCGCGCCATCGGGTGGCGATCGCCCATCACCGCAAGCTGACCCGCATAGATGCGCGTCGCACCATATTCGCCCGCCTGGTCGACGCGGATCATCGATGCGGTGCGTTTATTTGTCATGCCGCCGATGTGGTCTTCCGCCGCAGCAAGGTCAAGACGAGAGCGGCGGCGCCAGCCGAGAAGATCGCGTTAAATCCCGCGAGCGAGATGCCGAAGAGCGTCCATTGCGCGGTGTCGCAGCGGATCAGCGGCGCGTTCATGATCGAATCGAGCGTCACCGGACCGCCGGCGCCGGTCGCGCAGGTGGTAATCCCTTCCCAAAAGCCATATTCGACCCCGGCGTGAAAGACGCCGATCGCCCCGCTGATCGCGATGGCGACGGCCGCGAGCAGCGTGAAGATACGCATCGCCCGGTCGTTGCGGCGCAACAGCAGCGCGAGCAGCGCGAGCAGGATAGCGGCCTGGTGGGGCCAGCGCTGCCAATAACACATCTCGCACGGGTGGAGCCCGAAGCCATATTGCGACACGAGCGCGCCGCCATAGAGCAGCAGCGGCGCGAGTAACGCGACGACGGGCGCAGCCAGGCGCGATGGAAACATCAAGGCAACCTCATTGGATCATCATCCCGGCGAAGGCGAAGGCCGGGGTGACAGGAAGAAACATGGGTGTCAGTTGCGACGGGCGGCTTTGGCACCGGGCTTGCCCGCCTGCGCCATGCGCGGCGTCGGCGGGCCGATGCGGCCGATCGTTTCCAGCGCATAATGCAGCTGGAAATCCTCGATACCCTTGGCCTTCAGTTCCTCTGCCGTCGCGCTGAAGCGCGGATCGGCCTTCTCATCCTTTTCGATCAGGCCGTTGTCGACCTTCTTTTCGTTGATGAGGTGGCGGCGCAGGTCGCTTTCGCGGAACTTTGGCCGCGATGCATAATCGGGGTCGCTGAGCTGCGGCACGCGAATGTCGGGGTCGATCCCGCCTTCCTGTACGCTGCGCCCCGACGGCGTATAATAGCGTGCGGTGGTGAGGCGGAGCGCCGTGGTGTCGGTCAGCGGCAGCACCGTCTGCACCGATCCCTTGCCGAAGCTGCGTTCGCCCATCACGACCGCGCGATGCTGGTCCTGCAAGGCGCCCGCGACGATTTCCGACGCCGAGGCCGAGCCCGAGTCGATCAGCACGACGACGGGCGCGCCGCCGGCGAGGTCGCCGGGTTCGGCGAAATAGCGTTCGATATCGCCCTTCTTGCGGCCGCGCTGCGAAACGATCTCGCCCCGTTCGAGGAACAGGTCGCTGATCCCGACGGCTTCGTCGAGCAGCCCGCCGGGGTTCGAGCGCAGGTCGAGAATCCAGCCGCGCGGTTTCTTGCCGAGCGATTTTTCGACAGCCATCATCGCTGCCTTGAGGTCGGTGGTCGCGTCAGCCGAGAAATTGGTGACCGTCAGCACGCCGACATCGCCGCTGACTTCCCATTTCACGGGTTTGAGGTCGATGATCTCGCGCGTCAGCGTCATCTCGATCGGCTTGTCCTGGCCTTCGCGCACGATCGTGACGTCGATCTTGGTCCCCGGACGCCCGCGCATCTGTTCGACGGCTTCGTCGAGCGTCATGCCGAAGATCAGTTCCTTGTTGATGTGGGTGATATAGTCGCCCGCCTTGATCCCCGCCTTGTCGGCTGGCGTGTCGGCGGTCGGTGCGATGACCTTGACGACGCCGTCCTCCATCGTCACCGACAGGCCAAGTCCGCCATATTCGCCGTCGGTCTGGGTCCGAAGATTCGAAAAGCCGCGCGCGTCGAGATAGCCCGAATGCGGGTCGAGGCTGGCGAGCATGCCGTTGATCGCGCCTTCGATCAGCTTCGAATCGTCGACCTGTTCGACATAGTTGGACTTCACCTCGAGATAGACGTCCATGAAGCGTGAAATTTCTTCCTGCGTCTTCGTATCGACGGTCGCCATCGCACCGGTCGCGAGCGGCACGAGCGCCAGCGTCGAAAGCGCGGCGGCGCCTTGCCACAGCGCGAAGCGGCGCTTCGGGGACGATGCGGTTTTGGTCGAGTCGGTCATCAGCGTCTTTCACTCAGGCGGGATTTCCCGCCATATATATCCCGGCGCGCCATCCTCCTACGCATTTGCGCAGGCGTCAAGCGGATGATCCCGATACGGAACAGCGACGGAACGCGCGATTAACGGGGCGTCAGCCGATCATCGCGACGATATCGACCGGGCGCCCGGCGCGGCGCAGTTCGACGGTGATGCGGCTGTCATCCGACCCCGCGCGGCCGACGGGCGTACCGGAATCGAGCGTGTCGCCGACCCCGACCGACAGGGCGATCATGCCGGTGAGCAGCGACACCCAGCCGCCGCCATGGTCGACGATGACAATCTTGCCATAGCCGCGATAATCGCCGGCGAAGCTGACGCGACCGGGGGCAGGGGCGACGACCTGCCCGCCGGGCCGTGCGGCGATCGTCACGCCGCGTGACCGAACGCCGCTTTCATTGACTTCGCCCAGCCCGGCGACGATGCGGCCGACGACGGGCAGCCGGTAGGCGCCCTGCGTCAGCTCGGCCTCGGCGGGGGCGGGCGGGGCGGCGCCGGTGACGGCGCCGGCAGGATTGCGCGGGCGCGGCAGCGGCCCGGCGAGCTGCGCCAGTTCGGCGCGCACCGCGCTGTCGGCTTCGAGGCTGTCCATCAGCTCGACGATATCGCGCGCCTTTTCGCCGAGCCCCAAGGCCCGGTCGGCCTCGAGCTGCGCGCTGCTCATCAACTCGCGCGAACGCAGCCGGCCTTCGTTTTCGAGCCGCGTCAGCGCGTCGCGGCGCTGTGCCAGCTGCGCCTTGCTCGACGACAGCGCCTGCAGAGCGATCCCCTGCTGGCGCCGCGTGGTGTCGAGCGCGGCGAGTTCGCGCCGCACGCCGGCGGTGCGGCGTTCGATCACCGGCATGGCGGCATCGATCACCGCGCGGGCATGGACGATGTCGGTCAGCGATCCGGGCTGCGCCAGCACGCTGACCGGCGGTTGGCGGCTGAGCTGCTGGAGCGAGGCGGCGAGTTCGAGCAGGGGTTGCTGTTGCTCGGCGAGCCGCGCGCGCTGCGCCGACAGGCGGCGGCTGACGAGCGCGACGCGCGCCTCGCCCGCGCTGATGTCAGCTTCGGCCGACTGGATGCGCGCGGCGAGCGCGGCACTGCGTTTCTTGAGCCGGTCGGCCTCGCTGACCGCCGCCACGGCCTGTTTTTCAAGCAGCGCGCTGCGCGCCATCGCCGCCGCCGATTGCTGCTTCGCGTCGATCAGCTGGTCGCGTTCGCGCGCTGCGATCGCTGCGGGATCGAAGATGTCGCTCTGCGCGAGCGCGAACGCGCCGCCCGCGACAGCGGCGATCAGGCCGAGCGTGGCGGCGAGGCGCCTCACTGGCGACCTTCGCGGTGATAGGGGTGGCCGGCGATGATGCTGGTGGCCCGCCACAATTGTTCGGCGAGCATCGCGCGCGCCATCAGATGCGGCCAGGTCGCGCGGCCGAAAGCGATGACCTTGTCGGCGCCCTCGCGCTCTTGCGCGGTGAAACCGTCGGCGGCGCCGAGGCAGAAACGCGCCTCGCGCACCCCGCCGTCGCGCCATTTTTCGAGCAGTTTCGCGAATTCGAGCGAGGACATCTGTTCGCCCCCCTCGTCGAGCAGCACGATGCGGCTGCTGTCGGGTGCGGCGGGCATCCGCCCGCCGGTATCGGGAAGTTCCGAAATCTTCTGCGACCAAGTCACGCGCTTCATATAGCGCTCGACCAACTCGGCCTCGGGAGAGCGCCCGATGCGCCCGCGCGCGATGATGTGCAGCAACATGGAATATTCGTTCCTGGCGGAAGCGGTATCAGCCCGCTCCCCCACCCGGCCTCCCAAACCAGTTTACCCTGTGGGTGGCCGGGTGGGGGAGGGCTGGTACCGCTTGGGTTCGGACGTCAGTCCGAACAGAAGAGCGCCGTCAATTCGCTGCGGCGACCGGCGGCGCGTCGCCGAACGACCACATACGCTCGAGGTTGTAGAAGCTGCGAACCTCCGGGCGGAACAGGTGGACGATCACGTCGCCCGCGTCGATCAGCACCCAGTCGGCATTGGGCAAGCCTTCGACCCGGACAAGCCGGCCCGCTTCCTGCTTGATGCGCTGCGCCAGCTTGTCGGCGATCGCCGAAACATGGCGCGTCGACCGGCCGCTCGCAATCACCATATGATCGGCGATGCTGCTTTTGCCGGCAAGCGGGATGGAGATGGTTTCCTGGGCCTGATCCTCGTCCAGCTGGTGGAGGATCAGCGCGTGGAGCGCGTCCACACTATCATTGGCTGCGGCGCCGGGCGCGGCATCCTTACTGGCTGCTATCAAGCGGTTTCATTCCTTTCGTCCATGGCCAGCCGCGAATGCGTCAGCGGGTCGCGCATCGCGCGGCCAGCATAGCGTTCGAACCAGCGGGGGTTGGCCTGCCGTATTGCAGTTGCGGATCGCACATCGGGCGAAAAACGCAGGAACACGAGGGCAGGCGGTCTCCAGTCCGTCCAGTGAAGTTTCTGGTCCGCGGGCCGGACGTAGCGCCGAAGCCAACCCATCGCCTGCGCGGCATGGGCCCGGCCACTATAGCCCGGGCGCGCGACAACCGCAATCGGCATCAGTCGCGCAATTCCCCGCCAGTCGCGCCATTGGGGCAACTGGGCCAGATTGTCGGCACCCATGATCCAGATGAAACGGCGATTGGGGTAGCGCCGGACGAGCTTTTTGAGCGTGTCGATGGTGTAGCGTGTGCCGAGTTCGGCCTCGATCGCCGTCGCGCGGATCGGCGAGCGTCGCGCCATGCGCTGCGCCGATCCGAGCCGCGCGGGGAGCGAGGCCATGCCGGCCTTGGGTTTCAGCGGATTGCCGGGCGACACCAGCCACCATAATTCGTCGAGCCCCAGCGCTTCGATCGCGTTGAGGCTGATCGCGCGGTGCCCGCCATGCGCGGGATTGAAGCTGCCGCCGAGGAGGCCGGTGGGGATCATGAGGAGGGATGCCAGTCTTCGCGATGGTGACGAACCCTGACAATCCGGATCGCAGCCTTTTTAAAGCGATAGAAAAGAAGGAGCGGCGAATCCGCTACCCGCCATTTGCCATAGGATGTCCCGTGGACGACAGGTCCAGCGAAGGGATTTTGGGAGAATTCGTATCCATTTTTCAAATGTATCATTTGCATACAAGTGATTCAAGATTAGCCTGACCCCTTTCCACCGGAGTGTTACGGATCATTCGGGGAAGGACTTCACCACCCTGATATGCCCGACGATCGCCCGGTTGAAATTGGGCAGGTCTTCTGCCGGTATCCAATATTCCTCATGCTCGCGGCCTCCGGCCTGCTCGACCTTGTAGTTCGCGAGATAATCGGTGCTTACATCAAATTCGGTGACGAACCCGGATCCCGACTTCGGCACATTCCAGTCGCGCGCGATTTTCACGGCATATTCGTATGTCGTGACGGGATAGAAAATGGGCTGTTCGGGCAGACGCGGCGGGAATTCGCGCATTGCGCTTTTGGTAATGAGGGCCAGTTCATTGGGGCCAACCGGCCGCCAGAGGCGAATCGTGTTGCTCAAGGCCGAACCTGCCCCGTCCCGCGCACCAGCCATTTATAGGTGGTGAGTCCTTCGAGTGCGACCGGTCCCCGCGCGTGCAACCGTCCCGTCGCGATGCCGATTTCGGCGCCGAGGCCGAATTCGCCGCCGTCGGCGAACTGCGTCGAGGCGTTGTGCATCACGATCGCGCTGTCGACGCCGGTCAGAAAGCGCTCGGCGACCCCCGCATCCTCGGTGACAATCGCGTCGGTGTGCTTGCTCGAATGCGTGTCGATATGCGCGAGCGCGTCGGCAAGGCCGTCGACCAGCGCGACCGAGACGATCGCGTCGAGATATTCGGTGTCCCAGTCGCCGGCACTCGCGGATTCGACATGCGGGCTGAGCGCCGCGATGCTCTGGTCGCCGCGCACTTCGCAGCCCGCCTTGACCAGCGCGTCGACGATCGCGAGCGGCGCGGGATAAGCGCGGTCGATCAGGATCGTCTCGGTCGCGCCGCAGACGCCGGTGCGCCGCATCTTGGCGTTTACCGCAAGTCCGACCGCCTTCTCCGGATCGGCGGCGCCATCGATATAGAGGTGGTTGATCCCGTCAAGGTGCGCGAGCACGGGCACGCGCGCCTCGTCCTGGACGCGCGCGACAAGGCCCTTGCCGCCGCGCGGGATGATGATGTCGATCAGCCCCTGCGCGCGCAGCATCGCGCCGACCGCGGCGCGGTCCTGGGTGGGCACGAGTTGTACCGCGTCGGCGGGCAGGCCCGCTTCGACGAGGCCAGCAGCGAAGGCGGCGTGAATGGCGCGGTTCGAATGCACCGCCTCGCTGCCGCCGCGCAGGATCACGGCGTTGCCCGACATGAGGCCGAGCGCCGCCGCATCGGCGGTCACATTGGGGCGGCTTTCATAGATGATGCCGACGACGCCCAAGGGCACGCGAACGCGGCTGAGCACCAGGCCGTTGGGGCGGGTCACGCGGTCGATTTCGGCTCCCGACGGGTCGGGAAGCGCCGCAACATCGGCGATCGCGTCGGCGATCGCATCAAGGCGCCCCGCGTCGAGTCGCAGCCGGTCGAGCATCGCGCCCGACAGACCGTTCTTCTGTCCGGCGGCCATATCCTCGGCATTAGCCGCCAAAATGGCGGCGGCCCGCGCACGGATCGCCGCTGCGGCCGCGATCAGCGCCGCGGCCTTGTCCGCCGTCGGCGTCATCGCAAGCCGTTTCGCGGCGGCGCGCGCGCGCGCGCCCATGTCGGCGATCAGGGCGGCGGCATCGCCGGGCAAGGGCGGGGCGGTCAGAGCTTCGGCGTTCATGGCGCCGCCACTACCATGTTTTCCGCGTATCTCGAAAGCCCCGTTGCGCGGCGCTGCGCGCGGCTTTAGGCAAGGCGCCATGACAGGGGATATCGAGGGTATCGGCGGTGCCGTCACGGCGGGCCTTGCGGCGCGCGCGGTCGAATCGCGGCACGGCGGCCCGGCGCATGGTCCCGCGCCGCTGCGCTGCCTCAACTGCGGCGCCAGCCTTGCCGGGTCGCACTGCCATCATTGCGGCCAGCGCGCCGACGTGCATCGCAGTTTCGGCGCGATCGGCCACGATCTTGTCCACGCGATCTTCCATTTCGAGGGCAAGATCTGGAACACGCTGCCGCTCTTGACCTGGCGGCCGGGCGACCTGACGCGCCGTTATATCCACGGCGAACGCGCGCGTTTCATTTCCCCGCTCGCTTTGTTCCTGTTCGCGGTCTTCCTGACCTATGCGGTGCTTGCGATGGTCGGCAGCGGCGGCGGGCTGGGCGAGGAGTTGAACAAGGCCGCAGCCGAGCAGACCCGCGCCGCGGCGATCAAGGACAGCATGCAGGTCGAGGTCGACCGGATCGACGCCGAACTGGCGAAAACCGAGCTGCCCGCGTCCGAGCGAAGCGCGCTGGAGACCGAGCGCGACATCTTGCAGAAAAGCGCGGGCTACCTCGGCATAGCGCGCAGTCGCAGCAAGAGCGAGCGCGCCGCCGATCGCGCCGCGGGACCGCCGGTGCTCGACGATCCGGTCAGCCAGGTGGCGACGAGCGCCGACTTCATCTCGCGAAACAAGATCGACACCGGGATTCCCTTCATCGACCACGGCCTGCAAAAGGCGTTCGCGAACCCGGCGCTCGTCCTCTATAAATTACAGGCGAACGCGTATAAATTCGCCTGGGCGCTGATCCCGCTGTCGCTTCCCTTCATGTGGATGCTCTTTCCGTTCAGCCGGCGCTTCCACACCTACGACCATTTCGTCTTCGTCACTTACTCGATCTCGTTCATGCTGCTGCTGTTCGTCGTCGTGCGGCTGCTCAACCTGACGATCTTCGGCGACGTCGCGACATTTTTCGCGATGCTCTACGTGCCGTTCCACATGCACCGCCAACTGCGCGGCGCCTATCGCTCGTCGCGCTTCGGTGCCTTCGTGCGCGCGAACCTGCTCCTCCTTTTCAGCCTGTTCGCGGTGATCTGGTTCATGCTGCTGTTGCTTGCCGTCGGTATCAGCGGATAGGTTCCGGTCCCGCGCGCGCGAAGCTGTAACAAAGACCGGCCACAGACCCGCGACGCGGGAGGACATGCGATGCATCAGCTGTGGAACGAAATCGATCGCCGCTTGCTCATCAAGCTCGGCACCGCCGGACTCGCAGCGCTGTCGCTTCCCGGCGCAGCGGCGGCGGCGATGGCGCAGGGCTTTACCCATGGCGTCGCGAGCGGCGAGCCAAGTGCGCATTCGGTGCTGCTGTGGACGCGCTATGCCGCCGCGAATGATACCACGCTGACCGCCGAGCTTTCGGAGAGCACCGACTTCGCCAAGGTTGCGACTGCAGGCAGCGTCTCCGCCAAGGGCGATCGCGACCATACCGCAAAGATCGTGATCGACGGGCTCGAACCCGGGCGCTGGTATTATTATCGTTTCGTCGCCCCCGACGGAACGAAATCGGCTATCGGTCGGACGCGGACGCTGCCGGCCGGGCCGACGAGCGCCTTCACCATCGCGCTCTTTTCCTGTTCGAACCTGCCTTTCGGCTGGTTCAACGCCTATGCCCACGCGGCGGCGCGGAACGACATCGACCTTGTCGCGCATGTCGGCGATTATCTGTACGAATATCCGGTCGGTGATTATCCTTCGCTCGTGGAGGCGTTGCCCGGCCGCGCTATCCAGCCGACGCACGAGCTGGTCAGCCTCGCCGATTACCGGCTGCGATACGCCGCTTATCGCGCCGATCCCGACCTCCAGCACATCCACGCTTTGTTCCCGATGATCGCGCAGTGGGACGATCATGAGTTTACCAATGACGCATGGAAAGGCGGCGCCGAAAATCATAATGACGGCGAGGGCGAATGGACCGCGCGTGCCGCCGCCGCCGAGCGCGCCTATCGCGAATGGATGCCCGTCGCCGACACGCGTTGGCGCGATTACCAGGTCGGCGATCTCGCGACGATTTTTCTTCCCGAAACGCGCGTCACGGCGCGCGATCGTCAGTTCGAAATCGACGAAATCGTCGCGGGCGCGGGCGACCCGGCGGCAGAGCTCAAGCGCTTCGCCGAAGGTGCCTATCGCGACCCCGCGCGTCAGATGATGGGTGCTGAGCAGGAGAAGTGGCTGTTCGACGGCCTCGCCCGCTCGACGAAGGCGGGAACACGCTGGCAGGTTTGCGCGCAGCAGGTGGTGATGGGCAGCCTGTTCACGCCGCCCGAGACGAGCGACTGGTTCGGTGCCGACCAGCCCGACTATGTCCGCCGCCGCGTCGAAACCGGGCAACTCGCGGCGAAGGTGGGGCTGCCGTTCAACTTCGATGCGTGGGACGGATATCCCGCCGCGCGGTCGCGCCTGCTTGCCGCTGCGCAGCGCGCCGACGCCGACCTGATCACGCTGACCGGCGACACGCACAATGCCTGGGCGTTCGACCTCGCCGAGGACGGACGCCCTGCGGGGATCGAGATTGCGGGGCAGAGCGTCACCTCACCCGGCTATGAAGCTTATACCAAGGGGATCCCGGACGCTGCGCGCGTGTCCGCGCTGCGCCGTTCGTCGCCCGAACTCAAATGGGCGAATACCGAGGATCGCGGTTATGTGACGGTGCAGCTGACGCGCGAGCGCGTCACCGCGAACTGGCACAGCGTCGAAACGATCCGCACGCATAGCCCCGCGCTCAAATCGACGCACAGCATGCGTGCGCAGCGCGGGCGGCGCGCCTACGATCCCGCCTGACCGCCGCAATCGGGCGGCCACGACTGGTCGGGTTCGGGCATCAGATCGACCAGGAACATTTCGCCCGACCGGTCGCCGTGCCGCTGCGCGAAGAGCAGCCGATCGCCCTTCGGCGACAAGAGCGGGCCGACCTGGAACTGGGCGGGGTCGGCCGGGATGCGCCCGACCTCGACCCAGCGGCCATCCTTACGGCGATAGCGGTAGAGGTGCGACCGGTCGCCGCGGTCGGACACGGCGATCAACGTCCGGCCGTCGCGCGAAATCTCAGCCTCATATTCATAACCGCCACCGCTTACCGGCGGGCCGAGATTTTCGACCTGCCATTCGCCGGGGCGGACTTCGGTCGCGGCATAGATGTCGCCGCCGCCCGCGCTGCCCGCCCGGCTCGACCCGAAATATAGGCGGCCATCCGCGTCTGTGCGGGGGAGGAGCTCGGCCGCAGGCGAATTGACGGGTTCGGGCAGGCGTTGCGGTTCGCTCCACGCGCCCCCATCGATGCGCTCGACATACCAGATGTCGAAATCCTCTTTATCGGGCGCGTGGCGCGACGAGATATAATAGAGCCGCTTGCCGTTGGACGTGATGAACGGATCGGCCTCGATCACGGGGAACGGTTTGGCGAAGGGCGGCGGCACGGGCTTGCTCCAGGCTCCCTTCTCGCACTGCGACTGCATCAGCCTGAAGGTGCCGAAATCCTTGTCGGCCGCGAGATAGATCATCGTTCGTCCATCGGGGGTGAAGGTTGGCGAGGATTCATAGCCCGGTCCGGAAATCGCCGCAGGGGTCCAGAGCGTCGCGGTAGCGGGTTCCGGCGTCTCCGCCGCGATGCCGCAAGCGGCGAGCGCGGCGGCGCAGGCGAGTGCCGGGGCGCGATTGGCAAAGGCCATGGACTTTCTCTCCGGCAAGACGCTAGCAGGTGCGCGGAGTGTCGCCGGACGGCGCGCCGATGGCCAGCGTCCGATCGGCGGCGGTGGCGCCAAAGTGACGGCGGGGAGAGGATGATGGACGCGATCGACCGGCAAATCGTGGCGATGCTGCGCGGCAATGCCCGCCTGCCGCTGAAAACGATCGCGGCGACCGTGGGCCTCGCGCGCAGTTCGGTGCGCGAACGGCTGTCGAAGCTCGAAGCCGCCGGGACGATCGGCGGCTATCATGCGCGCGTCGTCGACGAGGGCGGGATCGCCGCGATCCTGCAACTGCGGCTCGCGCGCACCCCATCGCCCGATATCGTCGCCGCCGTCACGGGCATGACCGAGGTCGCGCGCTGCTATTCGCTGAGCGGCGAGATCGACCTGCTGGTCGAAATCGAGGCGCCCGATGCCGCGACGCTCAACGCGGCGCGCGACCGGATCGCGCTGATTGCGGGGGTCGAGGATACGACGACGGCCTTGATCCTGAAGCGCGACAAGGATCGCTAAAGGGGATCGCTAAGCGGCCGCGATCGCCTCGATCTCGAGCAACCAGGCGTCGTCGTAGATATCGGCGATGATGATCGTCAGCGCGGGCGAATGGCCGCGCAGCACTTCGTGCCTCACCTTGTAGTTCGCTTCGCGATAGCGGCGGTCCGACAGGAAGACGGTGACTTTGACCAGATCGTGCAGCGTCATGCCGCCCGCATTCAGTTGCGCCTCGATATTGCGCCAGACGAGCCGGCATTGGTCCTCAAAACCAGCGGGCACCGCGTCCTTCTCATCGACCGGAATCTGGCCGCTGACGAACAGCCAGCGCGTCGGGTCCTCGACCAGATGCGCCTGCGCGTAAGAGATGCCGGTGGGGTTGATCGCGCTATTGGGCATAAGGGGCCTCGTCATTCCGATGGACGGGACGAGCATCCCCGCCAGTACCCCGGCGCAGACCGAGCGGCGCGCGAGGGGCAGGCGAAGGGCGTCCGATGGGTTCATCGCAGTATCTAACGCGCAGGCGAGGCCAAGCTCCAACGTCCGATGGGCGGGGCGCCCGCCATAAAGGCGACGCTTGACACTCATAACTATCTGGTTATGAGAAAATACATAGCCAGTGAGTTATGAATTATGACCGACGTATCACCCGACCTTCTGTTCAAGGCGCTCGCCGATCCCAGCCGGCGCGCCTTGTTCGAACGGCTTTGCATGGACGGCGAACAAACGGTCGGCGCTCTCACCGCAGGCGCCGGCATCTCGCAGCCCGCTGTGTCGAAGCATCTCGGCTTGCTCAAGCAAGCGGGGCTTGTGCTCGATCGGCACGAAGGCCGCCAGACGCATTACAGCGCGCAGCAGCGCGCGCTCGCGCCGCTCGTCGACTGGACGGGGCGCATGAACCGTTTCTGGGAAGCGCGGTTCGACGATCTCGAAGATTTGCTCAAAAGGATGGATCAATGACCGATACTGAAGTTCGCACTGTCACGGTCGAGCGCGAGATTCCGCATTCCGCCCAAAAGATCTGGCGCGCGCTGACGACGCAGCATCTGATCGAGGAATGGCTGATGAAGAACGACTTCGGTCTCGATCTCGGCCACCGCTTTCAGCTTAGCGGCGACTGGGGCCATGTCGATTGCGAAATTCTGGACGTCGATCCTGGACGCAGCCTGTCCTATACGTGGAATCACGCGCACGACGATCCGGCCTACCGCCTTCAAAGCACCGTCACCTTCACGCTCGAACCGAAGTTGGCGGGAACGCTGCTGCGCATGGAACAGACCGGCTTTCGCCCCGATCAGAAACAGGCTTTCGGCGGCGCCAAGGGCGGCTGGAAGATTCACCTCGAAAATCTCGAGAAGGTCGTGGCGACGCTCGGCTGACCATCAGACGGGGAGAAGATTATGAACTGGAGCCTTTGGATCCGGCAGTTTCACCGCTGGGTATCGATCCTCTTTTCGACGATCGTCCTCGCCATTTTCGTGATGCTGGGTATTGGTCAGCAGCCCGCCGAGTGGGTCTATTACCTGCCACTGCCGCCGCTCTTCCTGCTGATTCTGACCGGGCTCTACATGTTCTTCCGGCCGTATTTCAGGAAGCGCGGCGGCGCGGCGGGCTGACGCTCAGCTATAGGGCGGCGCATCCTCGAACTCGGCGAACGAGGGATAATCGTTCGCGACGCTCGCGGTGAAATTGGGTGCGCGCTTTTCGAGGAAGCTGGTGACGCCCTCGGCGGCGTCGGGGCTGCGCCCGCGCGAAAAGATCACGCGGCTGTCCCAGCGGTGCGCGCTCATCGGGTGGGGGGCTCCGAGCATTCGCCACAGCATGTGGCGCGTCAGCGCGACCGATACGGGGGCACTGTCGGCGGTCATTTCGCGCGCCTTGGCGATGGCGGCGTCGATCAGCTCGCCCGGGGCATGGACCGACTGGACGAGGCCCTTCTCCTTCGCTTCAGCCGCCGAAATCAGGCGCCCCGAATAGCAAAGGTCGACCGCGTTCGCGATGCCGACGAGACGCGGCAGGAACCAGCTCGACGCGGCCTCGGGCACGATGCCGCGCCGCGCGAAGACGAAGCCGTAGCGCGCGGTGTCGCTCGCGAGGCGTGCGTCCATCGGCAGCGTCATCGTCGCGCCGATGCCGACCGCGGCGCCGTTGATCGCGCCGAGCACGGGTTTCTTCGCTTCGAAGATACGCATCGACACGCGCCCGCCGCCGTCGCGGATCAGCGGGTGCGACCAGTCGATCGTGCCATCCTCGGCAACCGGGCTCGCGGGCATGCCGTCCGGCAGCATCGCCAGCTTGTCGCTGCGCTTGTCATAATCGAAGGTGGCGGCGCCGCCGCCAAGGTCGGCGCCCGCGCAATAGGCTTTGTCGCCATGCCCGGTGAAGATGACGGCGCGAACGGCGTCGTCGGCGTCGCAATCGTCGAGCGCGGCGATGATTTCCAGCATCATCTCTCCGGTAAAGGCGTTCATCCGGTCGGGCCGGTACAGCGTCAGCAGCGCGATGCCCTCATGCTTGTCGAGGCGAATCTGGTCGAAGCTCATCTCTCTCTCCTTTGCTTCCAGCTTACGTAAGCGTAAGGGCTTGTCCAGTGGGGATGACGCGCCCTTGCTTTGTCGCTATAGGCGCCCCGACCGCCCCGGCGCCGCGTCTCCTCCTGAGTCGCTTGCCGGGGCCATTCATTTGGTTCCGACAGAAAGTTGACCGCCATGGCCCGTCGCCGCCAGATCTACGAAGGCAAAGCCAAGATTCTCTATGAAGGCCCCGAACCGGGCACGCTCATCCAATATTTCAAGGATGACGCGACCGCGTTCAACGCGCAGAAGCGTGGGACGATCAACGGCAAGGGTGTGCTCAACAACCGGATTTCGGAGCATGTCTTCACGCTGCTCGGCAATATCGGCGTGCCGACCCACTTCATCCGCCGCCTGAACATGCGCGAGCAACTCATCCGCCAGGTCGAGATCGTGCCGATCGAGGTGATCGTGCGCAATGTCGCCGCGGGAACGCTGTCGAAGCGGCTCGGGATCGAGGAGGGAACGCAGCTCCCCCGCACTTTGATCGAATATTGCTACAAAGACGATGCGCTCGGCGATCCGCTTGTCGCCGAAGAGCATATCGCCTGCTTCAACTGGTGCAGCCAGGACGAGCTTCACGACATTCAGGACATGGCGATTCGCATCAACGACTTCATGTCGGGAATGTTCGCCGCGGTCGGCATCCGCCTCGTCGATTTCAAGCTCGAATTCGGGCGTCTTTACGAAGGCGACTTCAGCCGCATCATTCTCGCCGACGAGATCAGCCCCGACGGCTGCCGTCTGTGGGACATGACGACGAACGAAAAGCTCGACAAGGATCGCTTCCGCCGCGACCTCGGCGGCGAGGTGGAGGCCTATCAGGAAGTCGCGCGCCGCCTTGGCTTGATGCCCGAGGGTGGCGAGAATGCCGTGCTCGACCTTGAAAGCCACCGGAAGAAGAAGGGCAACTGAGGCTCCTCACGCGAACCTCTATTTCCGTTCGTGTCGAGCGAAGTCGAGACACGTCGCGGCTGGGCGCTGCCCCTCGGTGCATCTCGACTTCGCTCGATGCGAGCGGGTAGTTTGAGCCGGGCTAAATATTGATGCTCGTCGGGATCAGGCTCGGCTGCAGATAGGGATAGGGCTGTATCCGCTGCGCATTGCGCGCCACGATCTGCGCTTCGACGCCTTTCAACGCCGCCTGAAACCACGCCAGCGGCCCTTCGGCGCCCGTCACGCGCGGGTCCTGGAACCATGTGGGGTAGGGGAAGGCGTTGCTGCGATAATCGCCGAGCGGGCGGTAGTGAACCGAGCCCAACAGTTCGAGCACATTCAATTGTTCGAGGGCGAGCGCCATCGGCGGCATCAGTGCGAGCCAGCCCGCCTTGTCGTGCCCGCGCTGCCCGTTCGGCGCCGCCTGCCAGCCCGCGCCGGTGACCGCGGGGGCAAAGGCCATAATGTCCTTTTGCGGGAAATTGACCGCGGCATGCTGCGCGCTCGCGGTGAACATCACCATCGCGCACACCTCGGCAAGCTGTGCGCGCGTGGTGATCGCGGTGAAATTCCTGATCTTCGCTTCGCCCGCAAGGCAACCGGCCCAGGCCGTCAGCTCGGTGTCGGCGACGATATCGGCGTCGCTCGTATAATAAAGGTCGATATATTGCCGCGCCCATTCGTGGATCGCGTCCCACACGAGCAGCGCATCGTCGCGGTACGGATAGTCGACAAGCGCCGAATCGACGCCGACGCCGCGCGCGGCGAAGTCGGCGTGCGGCATCTTGCCATAGAAGTCGAACGCGAGCCGCGCATCGACCGCGGCGCGCTGGCTCGACGCGATCGTGCCCGCGAAAATATGGTCGATCGGGCCGTTCGCCGCGATCAGCGAGGTCGCCGCCGCTTCGTTGATGAAGAGCGTGCCCTCGAAATGCGGGACGAGCAGCGCCCACACCGGATGCACTTCGGCCAGATGGCGATGCGTCGCGACCGCGAACGCCTCGATCACGAGATGCGTGCGCGCAAGATGGGTGAACAGCTCGTGATAATTGCCATCGGCGACCTGCACGACGAATTTCGCCATTTCCCAGCCCCACAGCTTGTCGCTCGCGGGCGAGGGGGTGAAGATCGGCCAGTCGGCGGAGTTCTGCCCGCATTGGATCGCGACGGGCACCAGCGACGATCCGCCCGGCGGGATCGCGAATAGCGCCATCGGCTGCCAGGCATATTTGGCGAGGCCGCCATAGGTGCCGGGGTCGAGGACTTGGAGCGGCTTGTAATCGAGCAGGAACAGCCGTCCTTCGGCGAGCGCGGCGGCGAGTGTGTCGCCGTTCACGACGGCGGCATATTGCGCGGCGCCGAGCGGGAAATTCGCGGGCAGCGCGTCGTCCACCGCGGCGATCAACATGCAGTTCGGCCCCTGCACGCGCAGCCGTGCGAATTCGCTGTCGTCCTGGAACATATAGGAGATGCCCGGGACGGGGAGCGTCCTGAACAGCGCGCGATAGGCTTCGATGCTACGCACCGTCTTGCTGCCGAGCCCTTCGACGTCCTCGACCTTCATCAGATCCTCGATCCGCTCCTTATAACCTTTGAGCAACGCGACGTGCGCGTCGCGCTCGGCGGCGGCGACGGTTTGCTCGACGTCGCCGATCATCCGTTCGAAGATGTTGCCGCCGCTATGGACGCCATGTCCGACTGCTATCTTGGCGGTCGAAGCCTCGATCGCGTCGCATTCGGCGAGCGCGGCTTCATAATGGGCGCGCGGGCTGTCGACTTCGCCTTTATCGACGCCGCCGAGCTTCACCGTCAGCGCGTTGCGCACGATGTCCAGCCCGACGCCGATCAGGATCACGAACCAGGCGATCGTCGGCTCGTCATTCTTTGGCACGTCGGTCGCGAGTGGCACGCCGGGCAGGGTCGGGACGTCGGTCGTCCATGTATAGACGGTCTGCGTCGCGGTCAGCTGCGCCGCGCGCGCCGCCTGTCCGGCTGCGGTATCGTCCTGCGGGAGCGTCGGATCGGCGGGTGGCATCGGCACGCCCGGCGCGGTGCTGGAGGGGGTAAGCGGCGGCAGCATCGGATAAGACATGGCGTGGCTCCTGTCGGACGCGAAACGAAGGGCCGCGCTTGTCGGGGAACATGGTTAATATTTCGCAAGCCACCTGCCTCGGACACGCTCCTAGAGCCGTGATAAGACGAGATTTCGTTCCTTAACCCCTGCTTTACCCGCCCTTGCTATCCCGGCCCTATGACGGGGGTCTATCATACGCTGCAGGCGCGGCTTTTTCCGCCGATTCCGGATACGATCCGGGACGATATCGCCGTGCTTCGCGCCAATCGCGTCGAGACGCTGACGCCGATGCTGTTTCTCATGCTGGCGGCGACGACGCCGACCGCGATCTACGCCGGGGTCGATACCGTGCATCCGGTGATCCGGATCGGTTTTCCGGTCATCCTCGCCGTCGTCGGCGTGCTCGGCTTTCTGTTCCTGCGCCATAATCGCGGTCGCCGGATGAGCCCGCGCCGCGCGCGCCGCGTCATTCGCGAGGCAAGCTGGGTGTCGGGCATCACCGGCGCGATGTGCAGCCTGTGGACGGCGACCAACTGGCTCGCCGCGCCGCCCGAAGCGCACAGCTATTATGCCATGATCATGGCGATGGGGTCGCTTGCGACCGCCTATTGCCTGTCTTCGATCCGCTTCGCGACCTTCCTCAATCTCGGCGTCGGGCTGGCGCCGGTGTCGGTGCTGATGCTGACCTCGGGCAACCCGCCCGAAATCGCTGCGGGCACAAGTCTCGTCATCGCGACCTTGTTCCTGCTGCGCATGGTCGTCCAGCAGCACGGACAGGTGATCGACCTGCTCGAACTGCAGCGGCAGATGCGCGAACTGGCGCACACCGACCCGCTCACGGGCCTTGCCAATCGCCGCGAATTCGACCTGCGGCTCGACGAGGAATTCGCCAAGTCCGATGAGCACAGTCCGTTCGCGATCGCGTTGCTCGACCTCGACGGTTTCAAGCCGATCAACGACCAGCATGGCCATGCGATCGGCGACGGCGTCTTGTGCGAGCTTGCCGCGCGGTTGCGCAGCGCGTGCGGTAACCACGCGATCGTCGCGCGACTGGGCGGCGATGAATTCGCCATCCTCGTACCCGCCGGCTCGCCGCTCCTCGACACCGCGCTCGCCGACCATATCCTCGCCGCGCTGGCGGCGCCCTATCGCATCGATGGGCGCATGATCGGCGTGGGCGCGGGCGTCGGCACCGCGATGTGGCCCGAGCACGGCATGGGCGCGCGCGACCTGCTCGAAGTCGCCGACCGTGCGCTCTACGCTGCAAAGGCAGCCAATCGGGCGCAGATGTCGTCCGTCGAACGCGTCGGTCGGGTTGCGTGACGGCGGCTTGACCGCCCGCCGGGCGGACGCCAAACCGGCGCGATGACCAAAAACCTTGTCCGGCGCACGTCGACCGCGCTGTCGCCCCTCATTCTCCTCCTCGCCAGCACCGCTCCGGTTTATGCGAAGGAACCGCCCGCAACGACGCCGGCGCCCGCCGCCGCCAATCCGCAAAGCGACGCGGCCAAGGCATGGAATTTCGCCGCCAGCGACGTGCCCGTCGATCCGAATATCGTTTTCGGCGTGCTGCCCAACGGGATGAAATATGCGCTGCTCAAGAACAGCACGCCCAAGGACAGCGTCGTACTACGCATGCGCTTCGACGTCGGCAGCTTCGCCGAAGCCGACGACCAGCGCGGCCTCGCCCATTTCCTCGAACATATGGCGTTCAACGGATCGACCAATGTTCCGGAAGGGGAGATGATCAAACTGCTCGAACGCAAGGGTCTCGCGTTCGGCGCCGACACCAATGCATCGACTGGCTTCGACGAGACGGTGTACAAGCTCGACTTGCCCAATGCGTCCGACGACCTGATCGACACCGGGCTGATGCTGATGCGCGAGACCGCGAGCGAGCTGACGATCGACCCCGCCGCCGTCGACCGCGAACGCGGCATCATCCTCTCGGAACGGCGCGCGCGCGACACCTATCAGCTGCGCAGCCTGATCGACCAGCTCGATTTCCAGATGCAGGGGATGACGGTCGCAAGCCGTATCCCCGTCGGCACCGAAGAGGTGATCAAGACCGCGCCGTCGGCGCGCATCCGCGATCTCTACGACCGCTATTATCGTCCCGAACGCGCGACGCTCGTGATGGTCGGCGATTTCGATCCGGCGGGGGTCGAGGCGAAGATCAAGGCGCGCTTTGCCGACTGGCGGGGACGCGGCCCCGCGGGCGCCGACCCCGATATCGGCGATGTCGATTATGGGCGCGCCGCCGCGGCCGACGATTTCGTCGATCCGGCGATCCAGGATTCGGTGACGATTGCGGCGTTCAAGCCGTGGGTGAACGAGCCCGACAGCAGGGCGAAGCGCGCGCGCAAGCTCGCCGAGGATGTCGGCGAGGCGATCGTCAGCCGCCGGCTCGCGAAGATCGCGCTCAAGGAAGATTCGCCGATCCTCACCGGCTATTTCAGCGATGCCGAGGGGTGGAAGAAATTCGACCAGGTGACGGTCGGTGCGGTCGCCAAGGAAGGCGCGTGGAAAGAGGCGCTGGCGCTCATCGAACAGGAACAGCGCCGCGCGATCGAACATGGCTTTACGCAGGCCGAGGTCGACGAGCAGCTCGCGATCCGGCGCACCGCCTTTCGCAACGCCGTTGCGGGCGTGACGACGCGGCGCAGCGACGCGCTGGCCGATGCACTGGTCGCGGCGGCGAAGGGCGATTTCGTCTTCACGCGCCCCGAAACCTCACAGGCGCTGTTCGAGGCCGCGGTGCCGTCGCTCGATGCCGCCGCGGTCACCGCCGCCTTCCGGGCGCGCATGGACGGGCTGAGTGCGCCGCTCGCGCGTGTGACGACGAAGGTCCCGGTCGAGGGCGGCACCGCCGCGATCCTTGCCGACCTGCGGGCCTCGGCGAAAGTCGCGGTCGCGGCGCCGAGTGAGGCCGCGAATGCCGCCTTCGCCTATGATAATTTCGGCACGCCGGGAAAAATCGTCAGCGACGAGCGTGTCGAGGATCTCAATATCCGCCGCATCCGCTTCGCGAACAATGTGATGCTCAACATCAAGACGACCGATTTCCAGAAGGACAAGGTCATGCTGTCGCTGCGCGTCGACGGCGGCAATTTGCTCGCGACGAAGGACGATCCGACGAAGGTGTCGCTTGCGGGATCGCTGATGCTCGGCGGGCTCGAAGCGCACAGCTATGACGAGCTGCGCTCGATCCTCGCGGGCAAGACGATCAGCCCGGTCTTCGGCAATGCCACCGACAGCTTCGGCGGCAGCGCGGTGACCTCGCCCGAGGATTTCGCGTTGCAGGCGAAGCTGATGGCGGCCTATCTCACCCACCCAGGCTATCGCGCCGACGGGCTGGCGCTGATCCGCCGCGTGCTGCCGCAGCAATATGCCGCGAACGATGCGACGCCGGCGGCGGTGATGGGGCGCGATGCGGGCGGCATCCTCGCGGGCGACGATCCGCGGTCGCAGACCCCGCCGCTGGACAAGGTGATGGCGCTCGACTGGGCGCAGCTCCAGTCCGCGGTCGCCGACAGCTTCGCGCATGGAGCGATCGAGATCGGCGTTGTCGGCGACATCGGCGAACAGACGGCGATCGACGCGATCGCGGCGACCTTCGGCGCCTTGCCCGAGCGGCGTGCCGCCTTCGACCCGCGCGCCGACGCGCGCGTGCGGCACTATGCGACCGATCGCAGCGAACGCACCTTGATCCACAAGGGACCGGCGGAACAGGCCGAACTGCGCGTCTATTGGCCCGCGCGCGACGATAGCGATCTGGGCGAAGCGATGCGGCTCAACCTGCTCGCACGTGTGATGCAGCTGATGCTGACCGAGGAACTGCGGGAAAAGCTTGGCGAAAGCTATAGCCCCACTGCGGCCGCGAGCCTGTCGGACGAGTTCCCGGGCTATGGCCACCTGCTCGCCGCGAGCAACGTCGATTACAAGGATCTCGCGACGACGCGCGCGGCGATCTTTGCGATCGCGAAGGAGTTGCGCGACAAGCCGGTCGATGCCGACCTGCTCGATCGCGCGCGGCGTCCGCTGGTCGAGGCGATGGTCAAGTCGCGGCGCGAAAACGCCTATTGGCTGAACTATGTCAGCGAAGCGGCGAGCCACGCCGACCGCCTCGACCGCAGCCGCAAGGGCATTGGCGAGGTCGAGGCCGCGACACCGGTCGAGCTGCAAGCGCTCGCGAAACAATATCTGGTCGATGACAAGGCGCTGGTGATCAAGGCGGTTAGCGACAAGGCGGGGAAATAGGGTCGTCGGGCAGTGAGCGATTGCAGACGCTCGGGCCTATTCTAACCCGTTCGCATCGAGCCCCTCGACTGCCCGCCGGGCGGGCGCTCAGGGCTCGGCACGAACGGACAAAGAGGTTCGTCGTCTAGCGAAGGGGGTGGGGGAAGTTGATCTCCCCCCCCCCCCCTCCCGCTTGCGGGAGGGGAAATCAGTTCACAATCTCAAAGTCCGCTCACCACCCCAAAGCGGACCCCATCTAAACCCGCCCCGGCGCCCGTGCCCGGATGAAACCCTCCAGCGCGACGAACAGCATCTCGCGCGCGTCGCTGCCGAGCATCTCGGCGGTCAGCCAGTCGAAATGGACGCGGTCGCCACGCGACGACGCGCCGACCATCGCCGCCAGCAACGCTTCGTCGAAGCTGACGTGCGGGCAGCAGGGCGGGGCGACGGCAAAGGGTTCGGGCCAGATATGGGCGATTGCCTCGACGACAAGGCGATAGCGGCGCGCGGCGAGGATATTGCCCCAGCGCCGTTCGAGTTCGGGCATGGGATCGCGCGCGGCGCGGCGGCAGAGGATGCAATAGCGCAGCGCCAGCACCGCTTGCGCGGCTTCGGCCGGGAGATCGCGCACCAGCGACTGCTGCGACAATTGGCGGATCAGCGCGCTGCTTTGCATGAGGTTTCTGTCTCCCGGCCCATTCAGTCCGTCGGTCCGTTTCGCCCCGGTAGGGAAAAAGATGCCGGCCGCTTGTAATGCAGCTTGAAGATGCAGCGGCCGGCAGGAGGGGACTGCCTCACCTTGCTATTGAGAATTATTCGCAAATACAAGCGAAAAAAGAGGCGCTCGAAAGCGCCTCCGAAAACTGCGGTTTTGCGCCGTTTTCGTCCCCCGCGAATCCAGGACCCGCTATCGGTCTCTCCGGAAGCGGCCCGGCCCTTGTGGGGGACGACGATTCGGCTCAGTCGTCGCCGGCGGGCTTCGACTGGAGTTGAATGTAATTTTCGATACCCATGCGTTCGATCATCTCGAACTGCTTTTCGAGCTCGTCGACATGATGCTCCTCGCTTTCGAGGATATCGGCGAACAGGTCGCGGCTGACATAGTCGCGCACGCTTTCACAGTGTGCAATTGCGTCCTTGAGCAGCGGGATCGCTTCTTCCTCGACCGCGAGGTCGGCCTTGAGGATTTCTTCGACCGTCTCGCCGACGCGCAGGCGCCCGAGCAGCTGGAAATTGGGGAGGCCACCAAGAAAGAGAATGCGGTCGGCGAGCTTGTCGGCATGCTTCATCTCGTCGATCGACTCTGCGCGTTCGAACGCGGCAAGGCGCGCGACGCCCCAATTGTCGAGCATGCGATAGTGCAGCCAATATTGGTTGATCGCGGTCAGTTCGTTCTTGAGCGCCTCGTTGAGGAAATCGATGACTTTTTCGTCGCCCTTCATGGTGTCTATCCTGTCATTTCTGTCTTGGAATGGAGTGGGCGCATTATAGGCGTCCCGACCCCATCAGGCCAAGGTCAAAACGGCGGAAAACCAAGAAAAATCAGGCGGTCGCGGCGGCTTCGCTGATGATATTGCGAGCGAATGACAGGCATTGTCCGCACTTGGGTTTGCGACCCAATTGCGCGTAGGCCGCCTTGGCACACCGCAATTGGCCGCTCCGCGCGACATCGCGCAGCTGGCTTTCCCTTATTGCGTTGCAGACACAGACAACCATGTGCGAATCCTTCTCAACAAGACTCATTTAGGGCTAGTGCGAGAGATTCGCAACAGGAAAGATGCGAGTGGTTCGCAACGCGATCTGCGACTTTTTCGCCGTTGCGGCCCTTGCTCGAAAAGTGATTCGCGGGCATAGGCGCGCCCATCTTCCTGCCCCGCAAAGCAAAGGTCCGCCCTCCATGAAAGTGAATGTCTATGTGACGCTCAAGCCGGGGGTGCTCGACCCGCAGGGCAAGGCGATCCATCATGCGCTCGAGGGCCTTGGTTTCGGCGGCGTTTCGGACGTCCGCGCGGGCCGCTTCATCGAACTCGACGTCGCCGATGACACGAGCGACGCCGATCTCGACGCGATGTGCGCGAAGCTGCTCGCCAATACGGTGATCGAAAACTACCGCATCGAACGCCCGTAAGAAGGACCGCCGCCATGAAGACCGCCGTCATTGTCTTTCCAGGTTCCAACTGCGACCGCGACATGGCGGTCGCGCTCGAGCAGGTCACGGGCAAGGCCCCCGCGATGGTATGGCACCGCGAAACCGCGCTGCCCGACCGCACCGACTTCATCGCGCTTCCCGGTGGCTTTTCCTATGGGGATTATCTGCGTTCGGGCGCGATGGCGGCGCGCTCGCCGATCCTGCGCGCGGTGTCGGACGCCGCGGGCCGCGGCGTGCCGGTGCTCGGCGTGTGCAACGGGTTCCAGGTGTTGACCGAGGCGCAGCTGCTGCCCGGCGCCTTGATGCGCAACGCGGGACTGAACTTCGTGTGCCGCACCGTGCCGCTGACGGTCGAGAACAGCCAGTCGCTGTTCACCGCCAGCTACAATGCGGGCGAGACGATCGACATTCCCGTCGCGCATCACGACGGCAATTATTTCGCCGACGCGGAAACGCTCGACCGGATCGAGGGCGAGGGGCGCGTCGCTTTTCGTTACGCCGACGGCGTCAACGGATCGGCACGCGATATCGCGGGCGTACTCAACGATGCGGGCAATGTGCTCGGCATGATGCCGCACCCCGAACGCGCGATCGACCGCGCGCATGGCGGCACCGACGGACTACGCCTCTTCGAGGCCGCGCTCGGCGTCCTCGCCTGACGGCTCGTCCGGCGCTGAATCCTTCGTTTTCGCCGCCGGCTGCAACCATCGGCCGACGAGCATCAGTACCGTCGGCCAGAACATCGTGTTCCAGATGTCGTGCCAGTGCGCGGCATCGGGCTGGATCGTCGACCGGCTATATTCGGCGGTCATATCGAGCCACTCGCCGCCGCACGCCATCGCCAGCACCGCCAGCCACGCCACCAACCACCCGCCGCGCCGGCGCCAGACGAGCCGCACGATCAGGAACAGCGTCAGACCGAAATAGACGTGCAGCGTATCCTTGCTGAGATGCGCCGTGGTAACGAGCCACAGCTTCTGTTCCTGGAACAGCGCGGCGAGATGGACGAGATTCATGGGAGTCGGGAGATCCTGATCAAACCTTGGCGGCGAACGGGTTGAAATTGGTGCCTTGGTCGAACACGTCGACACCTTCGCGCCGCTTCAACGTGCCAACGACGACATAGGTTACCGGCGTCAGCGCAGCCTCCCACGCGGTCTTGATCAGCCATTGCGACAGCACGACCTCGTAAAGCTGTTCGGGCGGCCAGCCGGCAAGCCCGTAAAAGGCGAGCGGGTAGAAAATCAGGCTGTCGAGACCCTGGCCGACGACCGTCGATCCGATCGTGCGCGTCCATAATTGCTTGCCGCCGGTCCACAGCTTCATGCGCGCCAGAACATAGCTGTTGGCGAATTCTCCGACGCAAAAGGCGGCCATCGAAGCAATGACGATGCGCCAGCTGTTGCCGAAGACGAATTCGTAGCTTTCCTGCCCCGGCCATCCGTCGGCGGGCGGCAGTGCGACGACGATCCCCGCCATGAACGCCATGAAGGCGAGCGCAGCAAAGCCCGTCCAGATGACGCGCCGGGCGCGGGCATAGCCATAGACCTCGGTCAGCACGTCGCCGATGATATAGCTGATCGGAAAAAAGAGGACGCCGGCGCCGAACGCCCATTGGGTGCCATCCGGCAGCACGACATAGCTCGGCTTGGAGGCGCCGATGATATTCGACAGCAGGAGGATCGCGACGAAGGCCGCCATCAGCAGGTCGTAATAACGGAAATGCCGCACGCTGGCGGCGGCGACCTGAACCGGCCGGTTCGTCGGGGAAGGGGCGTCTGTCATCGATGCGCTGCTTAACGCGCTTTGCAGCCCGCGCAAACCACGCTATTCGCGGCCCCCGCAGCCTTTGCGTACGCGCCCGTAGCTCAGCTGGATAGAGCACCCGCCTTCTAAGCGGGTGGCCGCAGGTTCGAATCCTGCCGGGCGCGCCACAAGCATTATTTCAGCACGCATTCGCGTCACTTTCATCTAGGTTAGACAAATCAGGGTCCACGCGGGTAGCCAAAACTCGCATTGCTTCATCAGCCATACGCTCCTGTTCGGCCTCGCGGGTATAGCGGGCAACCTCGGCGTCGCTGCTGTGGCCGGTGATGGATTTTATGAGCTGGTTCGACAGTCCCATCTCTGCCATCCGGCGCGATGCGGCCTTGCGTAGGCCGTGCATCGCATAGCCCTCGATCCCCGCATCGCGACAAGCGCGCATGAACCACATGCCGAAGCTGTTGTTGGTCGCGTATGGCGTCCCGCGAGGCCCAATGATGAAGGCCAGATGCCCCGATGCCGTTGCGTCGACGCCCGCGATGCCGGAGTGGAGCAGGGCGTCACGACCGAACGCGCGCAGACCCAAGCCGAGGCAATCGAGAAAGTGGAGACAGCCAATGAAACGCGCACCGGTGTTCGCGACCCTCGTTCCCGCGCTGCTTATGACGAGTGCGTGCGGTCAGCACGAAACCCTGCGAACTGTCAGCGATTTATGCCTCAATGACCGAGAGGTGAAATACTCGGTCGACGCAACGCCGGGGCAGGACGACCTTGGGAATCAGTATGACACCGACGAGACGGTCAAAGACCTGATCGAGCATAACGCGGTGCTGCGGCGATTATGCTCTGGTTCCCGCTCATGGGGTCGAACCACCGTTTCCGCAGTCAAAGCGCGGCGTCCTGCCTTTGGACGAAGCGGGATTGGCATCGGTGGTAGGAATCGAACCCACGTCTTCGGGATTGGAAGCCGCTGCTCTGCCATTGAGCTACACCGACACGATGGTCAGCGCGACGAGGAAATGGGCGACACATTCATATCCAAAAAATGTAGTGCCGACCGGCATTCGCGCTGACCTGTAAACTGGTCAGGGGGACAGGATTTGAACCTGCGGCCTCTCGGTCCCAAGCCGAGCGCTCTACCGCCTGAGCGGGGTAGCGCGTACGCTTACCCTCGCCAGCTTTCGCTAGCGGGTCGCGGTCGTTGAAGGCGGAACGTCGAGTTCATGCCGAGCCTCATGCCAGAGTCACGATATGTTCGCAAGCGTTTCTTGTCCGCTGCCGGCGGGCGGGCGCCTTGAGATTGCGCGATGCCGGATTAAAGCGACCAAGTAGCTGAACGACAAGAAACTTGCCGTCTGCCGGACCCTCAATTATACCCCGCCGCCATGTCAATTCCCATGCCCGGTTTTGTGACCGAATCGATATACGCGGCCCGCGCGTGGCTGAACAACAGGGTTGATGCCCGCTGGTCTAACGACCCCTTCGGCAAAGCCCCGCGCGGTACGCCGGACGAGTATCAGGCGCTATTCGAAAAGGCGCGGCTCAACGAGTTTCCAGCGGTCGATGCGGTGGAGAAAGAGACCGGCTTCGCGATTGATCGCGCATGGCTCGACGACCTCGCGCTTCATACGCAGATCGTGAAGAAGAAATCGGACCTGGCTTATCCGCACGGCCGGCTGCTCTATTCCTTGGTGCGCAAATATATCTCCGACAGCGGCGAGACCTTCGTGACGATCCTCGAAACCGGGACGGCGCGCGGCTTTTCCGCCTTGTGCATGGCGAAGGCTATTCAAGACGCCGGGATCGCGGGACGTGTCGTCACCTTCGACGTGCTGCCCCACCTGAAGAAGCAATATTGGAACTGCATCGACGATGGCGAGGGCAAGAATACCCGCGCGGAATTGCTGAGCCGCTGGCCCGAACTTACCCGCATGATCACCTTCGTCCATGGCGATACGTTGATGATGCTGCCCCGAATCGGACACGAACGGGTCAACTTCGCGTTTCTCGACGCGCAGCACATCAAGAGCTCGGTCCTCAACGAGTTTCAGGCCGTCACCCGCCGCCAGCAACCGGGGGACGTGATATTCTTCGATGACGTTACGCCGAAAAGCTATCCGGGCGTCGTCGCGGCGGTGAGCGAGATCGAGCAGGCTGGCGATTATGCGCTACAGCGGCTCACCATATCCGACCAGCGCGCCTACGCATGGGGCGCCAAGGTCCGCTAGTCCCTATCTTTCCGGCGATATTTTCGCCGCCGACGCTGTTTCAGGTACTTCGGCAAGATGTAGAGCGCGGCCCATATGCTGATAGTCGTGAGCGCGAAAAGTATGATTGCGTTAAGAATCATGACACTATCTTTCACACGCCCCGCGCGTCCGATAGTGGATATTGAAAGGGTCCGCAATCGCCTGATTTACTCCCCCTTGGGCTGACGCAATGCCGGAATGAGCCTAGTGATATGGTCGTTCCACAGCCAGACGACCAGCGCCAGATCGGGGAATAGCAGCCTGAACCAGAAGCGCATGATTGGCGGGAGCGGAACCCAAGAAGGGCCGGAACCTAGCAGCGCGTAGGCAATGCCGACGATGAGCGTTATGCGCAGCCAAAGCCGGGATGACATCCCGCCACGTCCGCAGGGCATCCACTGAAATGGAAAGCAGCTCACGGATCTGGCTTTGGGTGAAACGCATTTGCTCGCATTAGTGGGGAACGCTGCCCATATCAATCCGGGACAGACCCCGCGTTAGTATTCTTTTTGTTCCGCAGGGGCTGGCAATCAAATTGCGCTACTGCCCATTTGAAGTCGTCCGAAGCACACTTTCCGGAACGTGCAACCTAGCGGCCACTGAAGAGGTCGCCTGAACGAAGGTCAGCTTAGCCGCTCTTCAAACCGAGTCTGGACAGTCTCCAAGGTCCAACATAGCAGACATCTACCTAGGCCGTGTTGACAAAAGACTTCAGCCATAGCCGCGTGGCGGCGAGGTTGAGGAAGCTCTCGAACGAGAGAAGTGTCTTGTCGTATCGGGTG
>NZ_JACHDA010000010.1 GCF_014207235.1 Sphingopyxis sp. JAI128
CACCCGCTATGACAAAACCCTGCTCTCGTTCGAGAGCTTCCTCAACCTCGCCGCAACGCGCCTATGGCTGAAGTCTTTTGTCAACACGACCTAGGGTCTGAGCGGCTAGTTCATCAGCACAATGATCAGTCGTATTACATTACCAGCCGAGGTGAACAGGCTTTGGGTCACTGGCTGCTGAAGCAGTAGCAAGTCGTCAGATAGATTTTCGATTTCCACTGACGTTAATTCTTACGCTAGCACTCCAGCCTGATCATAACTCCCTGTAAAAGTGGTCGTTTATACTCAAGCGTATGGCTGAGCCACTAATTTGCCACACGATATATATGTTATCTTACAGGGACTTATACTAACTAAGCTGGCACCGCTTTTATCTCGCCGTCCCAAATTCGCCCTTTCCGTTCCCGTGCTAGACACCAAAATTCATCGACCGCAAATGTCAGCGAACGGCCGGAGGTGGCCGGTGGGTCTCCAGGATCGAGACCCTATTTCCAGACATAGATTTTTGGACGAGTTTTGAGATGTGGCGCGCTGCGGCGTCTGATTTTTAAGGCCTGTACGCGGATGTGTCGTGGAAAGCAGCGTTTTTAGGACTGCTGAATCCCGCACCAGCGAGATGTTAACCGAATATGCGCTCAGTCGATGTATATCGGCAAGCAGCGTGATGTACTCAAAGAGAAGGCTGGATGGTTGCGAAGTCGGGATTCAGATTCGGGTGGGTGCCTTTAATTATTCCGCTCGTTGGCTTCGGCCTCGGAGCGGAAGCCCCGCTTCTTGTGGAGAAGCATTCACGCAAAGGAGCAGGTCAAGGTAGGCGGGATGTTAGCCGACCCATCCGCCCGGTGTTTCTAGAAAATTCAGAGGCGAGTGATACCAAGGTCGGTGCGGCTCTGATGCGCTTCGCTCACGTGCTGGCGCATTCCGCTTTTCTGGGTGGGAGATGGCGGGATGAGTGACTATGATGCAGAAATTTTACGATATATCGCAATAATAATATTTTCTTGCACGATATCTTCATTAGTAAATCAAAAGCTTGGCATTATCGTAAGCATATTTATATGCGTTCTCTCATTTATTTCCGGCATGCTATTTTTTATAGCGGGCGCCGGAAGTTTTTTATTTAACGCATTCGTAACCTTGCCGATATCCGCTTGGGTTGGACTTGGCGCTGGTCACATTTTGCGTAAAATTGGTCGCACAAATTGATGCTTATGGCCAGGACCCAAGGCGGCCCTATGCACGTGTAAAGAAGCAGCCGTCGCAGGATTTTCCATTCTCATGCAGCGAGCACCATTCGCATGAAATTGTTGTTTATCCTTATTGCGGTGGCTGGACTGACGGGTTGTGCCCCTCAGCCGGTGTTGGAAAGCGAAAAGGCGGCTCAAGATAGGGCTAAAAAAAGAGCCAAGGATGTTGAGTTATGGGCATCTTATGAACGACAGCGACTCGCACTTACGCATGACCGCCAAGGGTGTCAGGGGTACGTTCTGCGAGATCAGGAACTAAAAAACGCAATTGTGGGCAAGCGAATGAAGCCCCCGGTGGAACACATCCCATTAGACGGGGCCACTGCCGCGCGAACGTATTCCGCGAATGGCGAGCTTCTGCGACATGGCTGGCAAGGAATTCCGATTATCGCAAAATACTGGATAGATGGCGACAAACTATGTTTCGAGAATGCCGATGGGAGAGGCTGCTCGCGATTGATCGTCACTCCAAATGGGGATTTGAACGAGGAAATCCTCGACGACCGAGATCCGAAGGCTTTTCGTCTAGTCTGCGCCCCCATGGTGCTTGAAAAGGTTGAAACCGCACGGTGACGACGTTCCGATAAATGGCCGTTTCCGGGATTTGTCGAGGCAGCGCATAGCGCCTTACCGCGCCCTTTCGTGGCGTGGCTACTTCCGCAGCCCCATTTCGCGCTGTTTCTGTTCCATCCGCTCGACCTCTCGTTCGACGACTTCACGGATGAACGCAGCGCGACGTTGCTTCCCGACGAGGTTGTCGATCCGTTCGCCCATTCCTTCCGGGAGTCGAACTACGGTGGATTTCACTTTTAGTGGAGGCCTTCCCATAGGATCGACCTAACCGGACCAACCAGTCGCGCAATCACAACCCTAATAACAGATATCGCTTATTGCTTTGCCGGGGGTGGTGACGTATATCCGATATCGGTTATAGTTGTATTGCGAGATACCTGATGGTTGCCAAAGGCCGAACCGAGATAATCCAAAAGCTCTCGCGGCGGGAGGCGCTCGCAGCTGCCACCCTTCTTTCCGGTGCTATCTCAAACTTTGCATCGCCGCCACCGAGCCGGGCGACCCCAAACGTCTTCCGAACACCAGAAGGCCGGATTCTTAGCAGGTGTCGCTATCGCAACGCCGAGAGCTTCTTTGTGGCGATTGAGGAATCCCGTTTCACTGATGCGGCCGACCTCCTCTACTACACGGGCATCGTGGCGCAGTTGGCGCTAAGCTCGCATCTGCTGGACGTCGGCTTCGACGATCAATGGTGCGCCCGGAACATCGGCCTGCACATCAGCAGGGCGCTGGCACACGCCAACGCGACTGGCCTCAACTACCAGTCCCCGAAGCTGGACCGGCTGGCCCCGGCGCTGTCGCCTTACAGCGTCTGGCGCAATCCGGACCTCGACGGATCGCGTCCACCTGTCCCCGCGTCGTTGCCAGAGATTCCTCCGCTGCTCCGAGTTTTGCTCGATCATGTGCGAGGGGTAACGGGACATGCTCGCCACCGTCGGGGGAAAGCACATGGCTGACGAAAGCCTCGCCGCCCGCTTCGCGCGCACGATCCGAGCTTTGCTGGTTCCGCCGCCCTCCGTTTCTGATTTCGAAGAGCATCCCGATCCGCTGATTGCGCGACTGGAGTGGGCCATTGCTTGTCTGCCTGAGCAGACCCGCGAGGTGTTCTGGAACGGATCGTTGCCACCGATCGGCTACCGCGTCGTCGCAGCCGAGCAGCGCGGCGCGAAGGTCAAAAAGCGGTTGGAGATAGACCCCTTCCATGCGGAGACCGTGCGGACCATCTTCCGGCTCGCCCTAGAGGGGGACGGCGTATCAGGCTCGATGGGGGTCAAGGCTATCGCCGCGAACACGTCCGCGCGCTTGCGCAGCGCGTGGAGGTCGATGTGGGAGAGGTTCGGATTCTCGGCTCGAAAAGCAATCTACTGCAAGCGCTGATCGCAGGGGCCGCCGAAACAAAGCCGGGCGCCGTGCCCAGCTTTGTTCCGAAGTGGTGCACCCGACAGGATTCGAACCTGTGGCCCCCAGATTAGGAAGCTTGGGGCACAGCTCGCTTTTCTGCCAAAAAATGACCCGTTGTTCCATGTTTGTTGCATGAAAACTCACGGCCGTAAGATAAACCTGTCAAACAGCTTGCCTAAATGATCATGCGAGAAGCGCTTCTTGCACGGCCGCGATCAACGCCACGTCACTCTCGGGGTCTTCGATCAAATGCCCATAGGTATCGATCGTCAGCTCGATATTCTCGTGACCGATCCAGACCTGAAGACGCTTGATGTCGATACGTTGCTTGATCCACGCGCTAGCCGCGGCGTGCCGCAGGGCATGCAGCGCGTAGCGAGGCTTCAGGACCGGATAGCCTTTGGCATCGAGTACCGGCTTCCCTGCGACGATTTGCGGATCGCAGACGCCTGCCTTGATCTGGAGCGGGAAAAATATCCTCTTAAGGAGATGGCCGTAATCCTGAACGCCGCCAACGACATTGGGGAAGACCAATCCTAGTTCACCCTTGAGGGTATCAGGAGGGGCGGCATCATTTTATCCGCGTGCACGCGTACCCGCATGTCGTTGCGCAGTCTGCACCGAGCAGGATGCCCCCAAACACTGCACCATAACCCGCACGCCCGCTCGGAAATCCCATGGGCCGCAACAAAAAGGACCGGCAGCCGTGAGGCGTGCCGGTCCCAGGTACTACAAGGAATCGCGGGTCGCTGCGATTCAACAGAGCGAAGTTAAGAGCGTCGTCCCCCTGTCGAATCGATAGACGCGCGCACCTCCGAAATGAGGAGGGACAAATCGTCATTCCTCGCGAAAAACATTTCCGCGCGGCGCCGCTCGCGCCGACGCCGCCAGCGGAAACAGGCCATGCGGCGCCCTGCGGTCTTCGGCATGGGCGTCCGCCGTGTCGCCACCTTCGATCGCGGGCTTCGGCCGCGTGTCGGCGCGGTCGGCCGCGACATTCGGCGCCGCCGTATCGCTCTTGCTCGCGGCCTTCGGCGTCGCGCGCGTCGGTGCGGCAGACGGCCGCGCCGCGCCGAGGAACAGGCCAGCCTCCTGCCATCGCGGCGTGGCCGATCGCGCATCGTCGCCCCGCGCCATCGGCGCCGGCGCACGTCCCGACATCGCGACGCTCCGCACGCCCATGTCGCGCGCGAGCGTATCGAGCGCCCGCAGCCGCGCGAAATCGCCGGGCCGACGCCGGAGCGACAGTGCGAGATAGGCGTCGCGCCCGAAGCTTTCGCTGAGGTCGCCAAGGTCAAGACGGGTCCGCTCCTCGGCGTCATCGGGAAGCAGCACCGCGACCAGCCCCTGGCTCCATGCCACGACATCGGGCCAGTCGAGCCAGCAATTGCCTTTGCCGCCGCGCGCTTTGCCAAGCGACAGCAGCCGGGTCAGCCGTGACCAGGCGGCGCGATCCTTCGGATAGAGCAGGAGCGAGCGGCCATCGCGGAGGTCAACACGCGATCCCGGAATGAGCCGCACCCCAGTCGCGTCCTGCCCCGAAAGCCCGCGCACCATGCCCGCGACGCTGCCGCGATCGCAGAGGCCAAGCGCCGAGTGCCCAAGCAATGCGGCAGCCGCGAACAATTCCTCGGGCGCCGACGCGCCGCGCAGGAAGGAGAAATGGCTCGTGACCTGAAGCTCGACGTAGGTTGTGACGGGGGTCGTCATCCGAACACCCCATGGATGTACCAGCTGAGGTCGCCCGTCGCCGCTTCGACCGCATCGCCGCGCCGAAACAGCCAGAAGCGCTCGCCGCTCGTCGTCTCGACCTGAAAATAATCGCGCACCGCCCACATCTCGCCGGTTCGCACCCACCATTCGCCATGGATGCGCTCGGGGCCATCGCCGGCGCTGATGGTCGGCCGCGCGCCCCATAGCGGCGGTGACAAGATTGCGGCGCCTGTCGGCGCGCTGCCGTCGTCGCTCCGCCGGGTGCGAAACACCGGCGCTGCATGCTCGCTACGCCGCCCAAGCTCGCGCATCGGCGGCCGCTGGTGCGCCGGCAGCGCGTCGATCGCGTCCTGGTCGGGCCGCGCGTGCGCCGCCGTTTCCTGAGCCCATCGCGCGCCCGGCCGCCAGCCGCCGCCCTTGGGCACCGAGCAGGCTCCGGGATTGTCGTCGACGGGTTCGGGCAAGCGCGGCGCGAGCCGCGCGGGCTCAGGCGGCGTGCCCGAGTGCGAGATCGGCGCCGCCCGCCGCAACCGCTCGATCGCGAGTTGTGGCAGGAAGAGCGAGGCGACCCTGGTCATCGCACGCCTCCAGTTCGAGGGAGAAAGGCGGCCCGCCGCGCTGCCGGACAAGCTCGACCGACCAGCGCCCGCGCCCGACGCCCGGCATCGACAAGGGCGTCGAGGCGAGACTGCCGATCCGCCAGCGCGTGCAAGCCAGCGAGAGATCCGTGAGGGGGCATTGGCCGTAGCGCCGGTATCGGCGGTAAAGCAGCATCGGCGTCTTGCCTTCGGATGCGGCAAGTTGCAGCCGCCGCGTTGCGGTCTGGTCGGCGGCTTTCAATTCAGCGACGACACAGGCGAGCGCCCCGTCGCGCAGCGCATCCTCGCACATGGCGAGAAGTTCGCGATCGTTGGCCCCTTGAGCATAGAATATGCGGTCCGACCCCAGCCCCGCCTGTTCGAGCCCCGGCGCGTATAGATCGAAGCGCGTGAGCGCCCAGAGCACGGACAGCCCCGGGCTCGCAAAGCGCGCCGCGATTCCCGCCGCGAACAAGGTCGCGGCCGCATCATCGCTCCAGTTCGCCGAGGCAGCCGCAACCTCGTGCAGAGCCGCGCCATCCAGCCCGCCGCCGGCGAGCAGATGATCGAGCGGTCCGACCCCGAACGGCAGCACCGGCCCACGCGCAGCGTCGACGCGCGCCACCGTCTCGCGAAGCGCTTGCAGCTCTTCGGCGCTGGGCCGGGGCTGGGAAAATGGCGGAGCGGTCATAGGATCATCGACTCAAATGTTCTCTATATGTTCCATCCTCAACCAACGCGCGTCAAGCGACGTGCGGCGAGTGGCTGTGGATCATTCAGTGACGCGACACCTTCGCCGCTGTAATCGGGCGGATAAATTCATGCCGGTCACCACCGATCTTTCCTGGAACGAGCTCGCGATCTACGCCGTCGGCGCTGCGCTGATTCTCGTCATCCTGTTCAAGATTCCCTATGTGGGCCGGGTCTTTCGCGCGCTCTTTTCCTTCGCGCTGCTCGCCTTCGGCATCTTCCTCGTGCTTCAGCAGGCGCCGTTCGATCCCAACCTTTCGCGAATCACGGCGAGTCTCGGACTCGACGCCCAAGAGGTCGTCGGCGATGAAGTCCGCATCCCGATGAGCCCCGACGGGCATTTCTGGGCGAAGGTCAGGGTCAACGGCGCCGAGCGGCGCATGCTCGTCGACAGCGGCGCCACGGTGACCGCGCTGTCGAAGGCGACGGCCGATGCCGCGGGCGTGAAAGCCGATGCGACGCTCGTGCCGCTCCTCATGAAAACCGCCAACGGCACGGTGCGTGCCGACGCCGGCACCGTCGATCGGCTCGCCATCGGGGGCATCGAGGCGAAAAAGCTCAAGGTCGTCATCGCGCCGGGGCTCGGTGACACCGATGTGCTCGGCATGAACTTCCTGTCGGAGCTTCAGTCGTGGCGCGTCCAGGGTCGCACACTGATCCTCACCCCGAAAGCGGCTCAAGCGGTCCGCTGACGCGATTTGCGGTCGTGATCGGGATGGGGCGCCTTCGTGCGCCGCGAGGATCTCCGGGGGACCAGAAACCAGCCTCGCGGCGCCACGATAAGCATCGCACATGGCAGCGGCAGACCGAAGATCTCCGCATATCCCGTGCGGGCGAGAAACCCCGGAAAACTGCAAAAGTTGCGCGCAAAACCGAAGATAAATTTGCGCTTTGCCGGGCAACTTCCGTTCCCCTGACCGGTTTTTCCACCATCAACCGACGGAGATGAACATGAGCATTGAAGGCAAAGCAAAAGAGGCCGCCGGCTATGTGAAGGAAGAGCTCAACGAGAAGGGCGATTCCGCCGAAGCCAAGCGCAAGGCGCAGGAAGGCCGCGACCTTCGCAACGAAGGCCGCATCGAGGACGGCAAGCCGCCGAAGCCGGGCACTCCCGGCACCGGAAACTAAGATCCCCATCCCAGCCATGGGAAACTAGGACCCGCTTCGGCGGGTCCTTTTTATTCGGCCGAAGCCGCCGTGACCTCTAAGCCCAGTCGCTTCAACGTCTTGTCATCGCGCGCGCCCGTGAACCAGCGCATGAGCGCGGCCGCGAACAGGGGCCGTTCGCCCGCTGCTTCGAATAAGGTCAGCGAAGAACGCAGCTTCATCGCCTCGACTTCGCCGAACACGGCCACCGGATCGCTCGCGGTCAGATCCTGCAGAGCCTCGACGCATTCGAGATAGCGCGCGCCAAGGATAGGGTGCGCGAGATAGGCGCGTGCTTCGTCCAGCCCGGCAACGGCGTAGCGCTGCGCCATTGCGCTGCGCCCGAGCCCCGCGAGCTGCGGAAATATATACCACATCCAGTGCGAGCGCTTGGCACCGCGCCGGATCTCGTCGAGCGCGCGCGGCCAGACCTGCGCCTGCGCATTGACGAAACGGTCGAGGTCAAAATCATCCGTCATAGTGCCAGAGCGCCCTGTGCCGGGGGTTTGCCGAAGACCTGCGTTGGCACGAGACGGCCTTCGGGCAGCCATTTGAGGACATCGGAAGCCGGAACGCGCGGATCGAGCCACGCTGCCCATTGATCGCGCGCGAGCGGGATTATCTGGCGGTGATGATAGGGGGCGATGTCGGGGCCGGCGTCCATCGTCAGCAAGGTAAACGCCTCGCCATCCGGATATTCGCGCCAGATTCCCGCCATGCAGAACCAGCGATGATCCTTCATCGTGAAAAGCCATTTATCGAGGCGCTTCTGAGCCTTGTCGGTCGGGTCGGTGAATTCATAGAAGCCGTCGCACAGCACCAGACAGCGGTGCGATGCAAATTCTCGCTTTTCGGAGCGATAATTATACACCGGCTTACCCGTCGGTCCGGGCCAGCTCCACCGCCGGTTGACGAGTTCGCCGAGTGCCGCCCCTTCACTGCTCCGCACGATCGGCGCCATGTCGGTGATCTTGATGTCTTCGCGCGCTTCGACGTTCGGCACGCCCTCGGGCATGGCGATGTTGATCTCGAGATCCTCGAAATCTTCCGCAATCGACGCAATATCGACCTCGAGCCTGTAGTCATTGCACATCGCCGGCCTTTCCTCGGGTCTTGCGACTCATCTTCGTTCCCATTATGTTCCACATATGACGGTCGCGCCAACCCCTTTCGATCCCGAAGCCCCCGGCGGCGGTGTCGAGGCGCTCGTTCGCCGCAAGCCGGATGATATGAGCAAGACCGAAATGGTCAAAGCCGTTTGGGGTTCCGATCCACGCTTCTCGGACGGCATCAACTATCGCTTCGTCCGCACCGAAGGCCGCGCCTTTCCTGCGCGGCGCTGCCTGATCCCGGCCTCCGAATTTCGCATGGGGACTGGCGATCATCGCTACCGCGTGACGCTCGACAGCGGCAATTTCTTCTACCTCGCGGCAATCTGGGACCCGCCCTGCGCCGACTGGCCGCTCTCCTACCGTATCCTCACCATCCCCGCCGGCGCCGACGTGATCCCCTATCAGTCGCGGCACGGCGTCATCATCGAGCGGCGCAATGTCATGCACTGGCTCGACGGCACGCTGCCAAACGAGGACCTGTTCGCCGAGCCCCCGAAGCACAGCCTGTTCGTCGAGCCGCTTCGTAAGCAGGCGGTGCTGCCGCTGTGACGCTCCGCGTCGCTCGTTGCCAGCGCCAGACCGACCTGTTCGGCCCGCCGCTGCTTCCCGGCCTCGCTTATGCCGAGGCGATCGTCGATCTCGTCGAGGAAGCCGCGCTGATCGCGCATATCGAGGCTGCCGGCCTCACTCCGTTCCAGTTTCAGCAGTGGGAAGGCAAACGGCTCACGCGCTCGTTCGGCTGGACCTATGATTTCCAGACCGGGCGTTTCGCGCCGGGCGATGCAATGCCCTTATGGCTCGATCCCTTGCGCGCCCGCGCCGCTGCCTTCGCGGGCATCGACGCCAATGCGCTCGAACAGGCGCTGCTCATCGATTATGGCCCCGGTGCGGGGATCGGCTGGCACAAGGATCGGCCGGTGTTCGAGCATGTCATCGGCATTTCGCTCGGCGCGCCGGCGGCGATGCGCTTCCGCCGACGCATTGAAAAGGGCTTCGAGCGCGCGAGCGCCGATCTCGCGGCGCGGTCGATCTATCATATGTCCGGCGAGGTGCGCGACGACTGGGAGCACAGCATATTACCGATCGCGGCGCGCCGCTGGTCGGTCACCTTTCGCAGCCTGCGTTGAGCACGACCTTGCGGCCGATCGATCACCGGCGCTAGGGAGCGTGATGCTGTCCCGCCTGCCCGCGCGGCTCTCCGCGCTCTCGCTCCTCGCCGCCTGCGTTCCGGCCCATTTATCCCGGATATTGCCAATTGGGTTATCACCGCTTCATCAGCTTTGGTCCGGCGTCATGACGGGACCGAAAGTCGTCCCGTAAGAGACCCGACTGATCACGAGCCGATTGATCCCGACGACGCGAAGCATTCCGTCGGCGACCGGATGGCCAAACAATGCAAGGTTGCCGATCACCTTGGCTTTCTCATAGCCGCGGGTTTGATGCATGCGGCGCAGCGAGATGCCGAACATCGTTTCGAACGGCATGCCCCCCGTCCGAAGCATGCTGAAATAAGAAGGGTAGATGAGGCCGTCGAAGCCTTTGGCGCGCGCTGAAGCGGCAAGCTCGCGCGTGATCTCGTAGGCATGGCTGCCGGCAAGGAAGAGCATGAGGACCGCGAGATCGAGGCTGTCGAATTCCGTGCCCTCTTCCTCCAATATCTCGGTTAGGTCGACAAGGCGAAGCGTCCGGGTCGGAGCAAGCGTCGCGACATAGAGATCGTCGCCGGCGCTGAAGCGGCATTCATGAACGCAGATTTCGATATCCTGCGACCCGTAGAGGATTGAATTGCCCGGCGAGTCGAGCCGTCCCGAGCCCGAGAATTCGCCCGGCGGCGCATCATACTGGGCTGCATCGGATGGCTCGGCCGGTGCCTTGCGCACCCGGTAGAAAATCTCGCGAGGCGTGATCTCGCGTACCGGATAGGTTCGAAGGATGCGGTTGATCGTCGGCTGGCGACCACGTCTGGTTCGAAGTTTTCGCAGCGGCTCGACCGCTCCGACCATCCAGAGACGCGGCCCGTAGTGAAAGAAACCGAGACCGACGACCCTATGCAGGAGAGCGATGTCGACATTGATTGCACCTTCGACGTCGAGCTCGTTTTCCCGCATATCGTTGAACTGGATGAGCGGCGATGCGCCATAGTCGGCGGCCATGATGCTGCCACGAACGAAGAAGGTCTGGCAGAGGTCGCGGAGCTGTTCTCGGGTCAAGCCATGGGTCGACGTCGCCCCGCACCGAGAACACCGGATACGTTTGCCATGGAAATCGCGCGCCATCATCCGCAACCCATGATCCTGAAAGCATTCGGAACACAGAAGCGCTCCTTGGTCGCCGCGCCAATATGCCTGCAGTTTTCGATAGGTTCGGGAGAATATGGCAAACATGAAGAGCGCTTATCCTTACCGACCTGACAATGATTTGCGGGCCGCGATCTACCCTAGTTTATCTGCGCCAAGGGATGGATCTAATAAACCCCGCCTGACCGGCTGACGCCTGCCTCTCACGTTCGATGCACGATATCAGGCAGACGCCGCGTCGTCCCATGGCGTGTTGCGGTGGGCGGCGCCGAGATATGTCGCATCTAGCAATTGGGCGTAGAGCGGAAGAAGAAGGTCGGCGAGCAGCTCGTAGGCGATCCGGACATGCTGCGGGCCGTAGGCATAAGCCGCCACCTGATAGGGCGGGAAGAAAATATCGAGCCCATCAGCGGCGAACAGGAAATCGGTGAAGTCGTCCCACGTCTCGGTCCCGCTTTCCACCCAGTCGGACGAAAGCGTGTCGCCGTCCATGTCGAGTTCGAGAAGTATCCGGCGAGATTCACTCTGAAGGCATTTAAAGCCGGCATCGGCATCGGCGAAAATGTCTCGAAGCTCGCTGATCCGGGTCACCGGGTCGAGCGTGAAAGCGAAGGTCTGATAATGATGGTTGGGATGGGCGGCCTTCGCGCCGTTCCACCAGATCGAAAAAGCGATGCTGAGGACCCGCCCCCGGATCTGTGGCTCGCCGTAGGAAGCCTCCCAGCTGTTCTGGCGGCTGAATCGGCTTTCGGCGAAGCTGTAGAGGTCAGGCGACTGATCGAACTTGACCGTGCGTTGGGCCATGATCTCACCCTGCAGCCAGCCGCGCAATACATCGGAGATCTCGCCAATCCCCGGATATTCGCTCGAGGTGAAGCGCGGCAGATGATAGCTGACATCATAGCCGGGCAGTCCATCCCATTTGTCCTCGAAGATGCTGTCGGTCCATTGGATATTGGCGTCGGCCTGCACTTGCGCGATTTTAGCTCCGAGGCGCGAGAACTGCTCGTCGATCGCCTCCTTGAGCGCCGTGTCGGCATCCTGACCGTCCAGTCCGACGGTCTGGATGTCCGCGAGCTGGTCAGGAACAGCCACACCGGGCTCGAGCATCACCGGAATCAAATAGATATCATCGACGAGGCGATCTTTGAGCTGCTCTAGCGCGATCTTCACTTCGCGTTGTGCATAGCCGCGTCGATCGACCGAGTGCGAAGATATGAAGACGATGATGATCGTCGCCTTGCGCATCGCGCGCTTGACCTCGACATCCCAGGCTTGGCCGCCCTTCAGGCGAAAGCGGTCCATCCAGACATTGTACCCCGCGGCCTGAAGGGAAGCGTGGAATCCGATGACGGCTTCTCGATCAGGGCTCGCATAGCTGAGGAAAATCAGATTCTCTTCGTTCATGCAGTGAGCCTAGCAGCGGTCGGTCGCTGACCATAGGAAAGGATGCGCTGCCGCCAGTTTCAAAGCGGCGGCGGCAAAGACCTTCATTGGGCCGCATCGATGCCGAAGAGGCGCCAGAATCCGTCAATGAAGGGCTTGAGGGCCTCCTTGTCGAGCCGGTCGTCGATGATTTCGCCAAGAAAAGCGGGATCTTGCCATGCCGGCTCGCTAAGTTCGTGATCGCCGAGGAAAAGGCGCGCGCCCCTGATGCCGGTAAGCGTCGCCATGGCGATCCATGGGCCCTCGATCCCGTGGGCCCGGAGCCGTGTTAGGGTGCTCCGCGCGGCCTCCTCGATCTTCACGACGAAATTGTCCTGCCAGACGTAAGTCGTTCCGTCTTTCTCATGCCCGATCGTCCAGGCATGGTCGATGTAACCGCGGCGATGGTTGATCGAGAACGTTCGGACAGCACCGGACCCGTCATCGACGGGAGAATGAACGATCACGCTGTCGAGACCGATGACGGTGTTGATCGCGCCGGTCATGCGTGGGGGGAACACGACATCGTCGCGTCCGACGGGCAGGCTTCGCGCCTCGCGGAGCACGGAGAGCGGTGCGATCGTCAGAATCGCAGCCGGTTCGCCGCGCAAACGGACAGGCATATCCGCGCCTTCTGCTGCGGCCAGCGCCTGCTTGTGAAGGTCACGAATTTTGCGCGGCGTGTCTTCGGATGCGGCGAAGGCCTGGCGGATTTCGGCGGTACTCATATCGGAATTCGCCCGGTTGGTGCGGCGGTAGAAGCGGCTGCTGCGATCGAAGGTCACGCGGTGCGGCGCGATCAGGCTTGCGCCGACCCGCAGGACAAGCACGACCTTATCGTCGGGCAAATCGACGCGATGGACGCGAAAATCGGGCACGCGCGGATCGACGCAGCTGCGAAGCTGATCTTCGATACGGCGCAAATTCTCGTCGAGATTGTCGCGCGAAATACCGATCACCTCTGCGGCGTCGCCATTGTCGTCCTCGGTTACACCGATCACGAGATCGCCACCGTCGCTGTTGGCGAAGGCAGTGACATCGGCGAGAAAATCACGCACGCCCTTGTGGCTGGCGTCGGGGAGAATTGCCTTGAAATCGAGCGTCCGTCCTTCGCTGCGTTTGAAGCGAACAAGATCCTCGATATCAGAAAGGGTGATGGCTTCGAGCGCGCGGTCGATCATGCGTTATGACATAGCGGCGATGCGCGCGACAGAATAGCTCCGAAAGCCGCCAAATCGAGCAATCCGCGCAACCTTCTGTGCGGAGCAGACCCCGTCGCGAACGGTGCGGTCATCGCCCTGAAACCGCAGCCCGGCGCGGACGCGGACGAGAATGGTTGATTGTCAAAGTCGAGCAAATTCCCGAAGATGCACCATGACTAGCGCCGGGCCGGCATCACCGAATCTAGAAGCTCCTGCGACCGACGCATGTGCGGCCTCCCACCCTCTTCGCTCGCAAGCCGCGTCTGCGGCGATCTACGGCTTTCTCTTTCAGCTGACAGGCTCGCTCGATGCGCTCCTCGGGGCGCATTTCGGCCAAACGGGGAACAAGGTCGATCCCGACACCATCGTCGCGATCATCGAGCCGCGCGCCGGGTCGGACCTGACGATCCAGACGAGCGAACGGCGCGTCGCCTATCAGTTCAAGCATCGCAACACCGCGGTAGGAAGCGGCGACCTCATCAGGAAGGTTTTTCCTGACCTCTATCGCGCACACAGCGATCGCGCGTGCGCGTCCTATGTCCTTCAGACAACGAACGGCCTGAGCAAGCCGGCAGCGGCGCTTGCGCGCCGCTTGGTCGAAATGGCGCGGAACGGTCCGCAGCCAGGATGGCTCGACGATCCCGACATGGCTGCCATCGCCGCCCGCTGCCGTTCCACCCAGAGCGCCACCGGGGCTTCAAGCGAAGCCTTCGAGAGCGATCTCGCCGCCTTTCTTGGTCGATTCGAGGTTGCTGCGCCGCTTTCGCTGGCCCGTGCCGAGGCCGGCGTTCTGGCATGGCTTCGACAATCAATCGCCTACCCCGAAAAGGCAGCGGACAAGCTCGATCAGCTTGTGGGCCACCTGCTCGGTCGCGCGAAGAATAACGACGCCGCGATATCGGTCGACGAGCTCCGCGCGCGGCTCGGTTTGCCGAGCAGCGGCGACGCGGCCCCCGATACGGTCCGCAATCGCTTGCTCGACGCGCTGCAAGCGTCGCTTGCAAAGCGCGATTACGATCCAGGGCTCGACGTCCGCGCCCCACTCGTGGTGTCCGACGCGCCGATCACGATCATTGTCGGCGCCTCGGGCCAGGGAAAATCCTGGCGTCTTTACCGAACGGCGGCGGCACTGCTTTACGACCGGCGACCGGCGGTACTGGTGCGCGCGTCGTCGCGCGAGGATCTCGAACGCCAGCTACAGCGCATCATTGCCATCGACAGTCTGCAACTTGCCGAACCTGTACAAAAACCCCTGCTCGGCGCGACCTGGCAACGGCTGTGCGAGACCGATGATCGGATAGCGATCCTGTGGGAAGGCTGCCGCAATGCGGCCGATCTCGACGCCATCGACCTCGAAGGCGGGCTGGGCAATGGACTCGCGCTCATCGCCGAATATCCGGTAGGCGTGGCCGCGGACGACAAAAGCGCACCGTTTCCAAGCCACAAGGTCGGGGACTTTACGCCGATCGAGCTGTTCCAGGCGCTCGAGCGGCGCGGCGTCGATGCGGGACTTGTTCCGCGCACGATTCGCGCGATGCTCCATCGACCCGTTTTGTGCGGTATTTATTCGCGGCTCGCGCTCGAGATGCCCGGCTGGAATCCGCAAAATGAATATCGCGTGCTCGAAGCCTTCTGGGCGCGCGCACGAGACCGAGCGGGAGCAATTTCGACTGTCCGCATGAAGGCGCTCGCGCGTCTGCTCGTGGAGACGCGGCGGTCCTATGCCTCCGACGAGGAAATGGCTGTGCTTGGCTTCACGACTGCCGAGCTCGAGGAGCTGTTCGCTGCGGGTTGGCTGTCGAACCTCGGGACGCGCTGGAGTTTCGCGCATGATCGGCTCCTGACCTGGGCGATCTCCGAAGCGTTGGCCGTTGATTTCACACAGCGGGTGCGCAGCGCCGCAGACCTGATCGACATCGTCAAGATACTGAACGCAGAGCGCGCGAAAGCGTCGGATACGCTCGCCGGCCTAGGCTTCCTGCTTATGGACATGGTGTGGCAAATTAGCGGCGACGCAGCGCGCGCCGATGAAGTTGCCGTGTTTCTGGCGGGCTTCGAGGATGAAGAATCGTCGGGGCCGTGGGAACTATATCGCTCGCTGTTGCCGACAATCGGACCACGGATCGTCCCTTCTCTCGTCGCGCGCATCAAACGCCTCGGGGCCGACGATGGCCATATGGCCATTCACATTGTCGCAGCGCTCGACCAAGTTGCGCGTGATGATCTCGTCGGGCGCAACACCTTGCTCGACGAGCTCTGGGCGCATGCAAGCGAGCACAGCATCGACGTCGCGCTCACGCTCGCGAATAACTGACCCTTCCATGCGCAGCGCGACAAGCTGTGGACCGACTATTGCGCGATGTCGGCAGAGCGCGAGAGTGACCGGTTCGATTCGGACCGTTTCGATGCTATGGACGCAGCGCTCCGCACGATCGTCTGCGACAGCCCTGACTGGCTGACCGAACTCATCGAGAGTCAGAGAAGCGCCGACGAATATCGGATCGCGGCCTATTTCCTGAAATCGCTCGATGCCGCGAGCGGGAGCAATATCTGGGCGCGCACCCGCAATCGGCTCTTTGCGGTGATCGCGCCCGATCGGCAGTCGGTCCTCATCGAGTGCATTGGCCGCTTCGGCGACGAAGATGACGCGCCTGTGCTCGCGACCCACGCCCGTTCGGACCATCTTTGGGCGCCAAAGGCGCTCGCCACGTGGGCCGAGATCGATCCCGGGGCAGTGCTGGCCTATCTCGACACCTTTCCATCGCTGGCGCGCACGCCGGCGGGTCGCGGCTGGATCGACCGATTATTCGATTTTGATGCGGCGCGTACAAGGAGCGCGCTTCAGGCGTGGCGCGAAGCCTGCGATCCGACCGGCGGCGCGCTTGCCGCGCTTTTCTCTCGCGCCGAGGACCGCGTTGACGAGGCGCTCGTCGCGCATCTCCTCTCTAAACTGGAGGACCTCATGCGCGCACCCTTCGCCGAAGGCGCGCGCGATCCGTTCGCGTCGCTGGTCAACCTGCTCGGGAGCCTGACCCTTGACCCCCGGCATGATGGCCTGTTTGAGGCCTATCGGGGATCTGAGCTCGCCGCGCGGCTTTGCGCGCGGGCGATCGATCATGTCGACGGCCGCAAAGACGACCGCCAGGTCGCGGTTCGCCGCCTATTGCGGCGAATTGGCGGCGCCGATTATGAGCGACTGCTGCTTCACACGCTTTCACACGACGACCTCGGCAAATCGCGCGCGGGCATTGCGATGAGCATTTTCGCGCCAACCGCGCCCGTCGTTTCCCGGCTCGAAGAATTAACAGCGGTCGGGACGAGCGAAGGCGATGCGATCGAAGTGCGGCTCAGCCTCTGGCGTGTGCTGCTGGCCCTGGATCCCGAGCGCTGGCGTCCCCGGCTGATGGGGTTGACAAAGAGCGAGGCCGAAGAGGACGTCTCTTTCGCGCTTCGGCTGCTTCCCGAATATGAAGAAGCGGGCGATCAGAATGTTCTTCTCGAAAGTTTGCGCGGGCGGGCTCGGGGTAGCACGATGGAGGCGATGCTCATGAACGCCGCGGCGGTCGCGGGTCCAAGCGACCGCGATCTCACCGCCCGGGCGCTGGCGCGGCTAGGGGCTGACGACGACGAGGCCGGTCGGCTTGGCGTGCTCAACACACTCATTAAAGATCAATCGCCCGAACCGCGAGCGATCTTCGATAAGTACCTCGAGCGGCTGGGGACCGCGAAGAGCTGGAAAAGCTATGACTCGCAAGCGCTTGTAGCGCGCCTCGGTCAGGGAGGCGCGAGCGACGCGCTTTGGGCAATAGGCGAACGCGTCGGGGGGCGCGGGTTCTGGTCGGCCGATGATTTTGTCGAGCAGCTCGTCGACAAGGATGAGGCGAAAGCCCTCAACATCCTGCTCGAACGTGCCTTCTCCGAGCCCGATTTCATCACCAACGTACAGCCCGATGCGATCGCTACACTGGCTCGGATCGACAAGGACCGCGCGACGAAGGCCTTTCGCCAAGCCTGGACCAGCTATCCGGATCGTCGGCGCAATATGGCGCGGGCCGTGCGGGCCCTCGACCCGAGCGCGCTCGAGGCCATGGTCGATGTTCTTGGAGAGGATCGACCGGGGACCGGCGACCGTTATGCCTACCGCGCCGCGTGCGTTGAGCTGCGAATCGGTCACGAGACGATCCAGCCCTATTTGCTGGAGCGATATGCAGAGGCGGACGCAGCCCGAAAGGACGCTCTGCTCGAAGCGATCGGCTGGATGCCAGATGGGCCGGGCCTGTTGACCGGGATTCTGGAAACCGAGCGTGACCGGCAGCTTCGGGACAAAGCCTATGAAGTGCGGCGGGTCTGGCTCGACGCAGCGGCGGCGGCCGAACAGTTTCGGCGGCATCCCTCTCTCGTGACGATGGAATTTGCGCTCGATGTCTGCGAACCCGAACCGACCTATATGCGCGAAGATCCGCTACGCATCATCGATCAGATTTCCATCGATCCGCAGCTCACCTATTTTGCCGAGCAGCAACTGGCGCGGCGCCTCAACGAACTGACGAAATCGAACTTTAAGCGTGTGCGGGTCCGGGCTCGGCGACCTGACGCATAGGCTCGCCCGCTAGCCGCAATTTCGTGCCTTCGCTCCAGACGCCATCAAGACCGGTGGATGCGTCCCAGGTGACCGGGCCATCGCTCTTCGGCTTCGGCCTTCAACACCTCCAGATTTTCTTCCTGCCATGATCCGTCATACGGCCTGACCCCAACGAGCAGCTCTTTTCCGCGGCCCACCATCATCGGACCCATCGCTTCCACGTCCTTCGCACGATCCTTGCGGTGAAAATGGACGATCAGCCCGTCGAAGTAGAAACGAAAGATCGGGATCGTGCCCTTGTCCGGATCCGTCACATCCCGTCGCTTGTGCTGCGTGATCGGGCTGAGATTATGGACTTCGCCCCGGCTCGAGAGCTGGAACAGCATGACGGGAAAGAAGGACAAAGGTTCAACGCGGCCGGTGCGCACCATATGCGTCAGGCGGCGGCGTTCGTTCGGAAGCATCCGGATCTCGCGGAACTCGTGCATCTTGCTGACCGTCGCGCGCCAGAGGATGCTGAGAAGAGACAGGCGAAGGCGGTGCTGGTCGATCGTATCGATCTTGCGAAAGCCGATGCCGTCTAAACCCGGTATAAGGAGAATCTCATCCTCGGCTAGCGCCCGGTCCCCTCCCCAACCGGTCCATACGAGCCGGTGGCGGCGCAATTCCTCGATCGCCCAGCTGTCGTAGCGCGCCAATATGTCCTCGCCCGCGCGCGTCACGATATTGGGATCATATCAGCTGTCGCGGCGCCTGCGCGGCGCGTAATCGGGGCCGGCCTGTGCAAAGGGCTGACCCTTTGCAGCAGGAGGTGTAAGCGCCTTGGGAATAATATGCGCCTTCACGAGCGGACCGCTTTCTCCCGTCAGTTTGCAGATGCCGTCGGCCATCGCTGCAATCTAGCAGGGCTGCATGCCGACGAAAATCCCTCGGCCTTACCGGCATACGTTCGCTCGGATACCTATAGGCGAACCGTGCTTTCGCGATCAGCTCAGAGCATCGTTCGTGACGATGGTCGACCGTTTCGGCGGTGCAGTGGATGAGTCGAGAGATAGGAATGGCTTCAGCCTTGCCTATCGCGCGGTCGCGCGCGATGGATCGACGATGAGCGCAAGCGACCCCGCTTCCGAATCACCCGGACCCGACCGTCAAAGTTGGGCCGACGCCGCGCTGTCGGCCGAGCTCGAGGCGGTCGCGGCAGCAAGCGAGAGCGTAAGCGTCGAGTTCAAGGTCGCGATGCCCGATCATGGAGGCAAGCTCGCGAAGGAAATGGCGGCGTTCGCGACCAGTGGGTCGGGCCGAATTTTCGTCGGCATTGACGATGACGGCACAATTGTTGGACTGCCCGATGCACGGAGTGCCGAGGGCCGCCTCAAGCTGCGCGGCCGGATCGAGGGCCTCGCGGCGACGGTCAAGCCGGTAATCCATCCGGCGCTGCGCTTCGCGGCGATCGGCAAGGGCGACGACCTGCGCGTCGTCGCAGTGATCGATGTGCCGAAGGGAGAGGCACCGATCTACTACTCGGGGGATATCGGCTATCTCAGGCAAATGAGCGCGTCGCGCCCGATGACCCCCGACGAGGTGATCGAGCGAATTCGTGCGTGGGACAAGGCGAGCAAGCCGACCGCCGAAAGCCGCTACCTCGGCGATCTCGCCCGGCTGCTTCTAGGCATCGACATGATGCTGCTCGACTATCGCGCGCTCAGTCCGCGCAAGGGCCTGCGCGACCTCAAATCCGAGGCGGGGCACTATGCCGAGCAGGCGCACCGGGTCGCGGCTAGTGCGCCGCAAAGCCATGCCGAGACCGAGCCCTTGCTTTCGGCCCTTGCCGACGAACTTATGACGATCGCGACCGCGCGCTCGGCGATCGGCACGCCGCAGGTCGATCTGCTCGCCGCGATCGACGAGGTTGATCGCTCGGTCCGGCAAATGCGCGCGCGGTGGGTGCCGCCAGAAAAGTTCGGCGACGCGGCAGCTGAAGAGGCAAAAACGGCGGTGCGCGCCGCGGCGAAACAACTCGCCTGGCTGGCCGCGCGTCTCGGCGAACGCCAGCGGGGCACGAAGCTCGGCGAAGCCCCCGCCGAAGTCGCCGAACGCGGACGCGAGATATTGCGCTACGCCTCGCTCGGTGTCGGGCTTGGCGACGAGGAGCGCGTGGCCGATCTGCTTGCGCAAGGGATCGCATTGCGCGCTTTCGCGATGCGCCAGCTCTATCATGATGGCGGCGCATCGCAGCGCCAGTTGATCGCTGACATCCAAATTGCGAGCGAACGGCTGCAGGACTGGATCGCCGATCTCGTCTGAGCAGCGCCTTGTCAGGCGCCGCCCAGACCTTTGATTGTCATCGTATGATAGTCGTCGCCATCGAGCATGCGCAGCGTGAAGCCGCCCGTTGCCGGGCGTTCGGCCTCTGCGATGATCGCAAGCGCCGTCGCATCGAGCGCCGCGAGACTCTCGTCGGAGATGTCCTGCCCGACCAGATCGGCTCGGAGCTTGTCGTAGGCTTCGGCACCCTTGTGGTGGATCGCTATAGTGAGGATGCGGAGCATCATCGCCTCGTCGCCCGTCGCCATCGCGCTGATCGCGGCATTGGCCCAGGCGGTTTCGCTGCCGGGGTCGATGAAGGCGGAGAGAAGGAAATGAATGAGCGCGCCCTCACGCTCGCCCTCCTGGAAGCCCGCAACGCCGAGCCGGAAGTGCAATTCGGGATGAAGTGCGTCGACGTCGCGGGCGAGCGCCGCGAGATGGGTCGGATCGGCGACACCCGCGCGCAGCGCGGCATTGGCCTCGGCGCGGCGTCGCGGAACGGTAACGCCATGGCGCGCGACGAGCCAGTCGCAGAGCATCAACTTAAGCTCGGCTTCCTCGATCATTGCTGGCGCGGTGCAGCGCGCCGCCGCGTCTTCGAACGCGCTGCGCGCCGCGTCGATCGCGCCCGACAGCATCAGCGCGTCGCCGAAGAGAAAGACGAGCTCGGCTTCGCCGGTCCCGTCGATGCGAAGCGCCTCTCGATAGCCGCACACCGCGCCGGCATAATGGCCGGCGAGAAAGAGGATGCTGCCGAGGTCGCGCGAGAAATAGCCCGCACGCCAGTATGCGGGTCGCAGCCGGCGCGCGCGATTGTAGTGCGAGAGGGCTCGGGCGTAGCCTTGCTGGCTGCGATAGAAATTGCCGATCGAATAATGCGCGGCGGCTTCGCTGTTCGATTCAGACCCCCGCGCCGCGGCGACCGACGCTTCGAAAAAGGCGTCCATCGCGGCGCGGCGCCCCTCGTCGCCTTGAGGAGCCTGCGAGATCGTGAGCGCGATCGGACCGTGGTTGATGTGGCTCTGGTCGTGGAAGCCGTTGATCACTGCGAGACGGACGAGCGCTGGCAGGTCGCGCGCCAGCGCTTGGCACGCCGACAGCCCGAGGCTGTCCTCACGCGACGGCAGCCCGCGCTCGATGAGGAGATGCGCGACGGCCTCGGCCTGGCGGGCGAGCCGCTGGCGGTGGAGGAGCCGGACGAGGGCATAGAGGGTCGCGGTGACATAATCCTCGGGCGCCGGCTCGATGAGGTCGAAGGTGACCCCGGTGAGCGTATCGATCCCGACCGCGAGGTATGCGGGCTCGGGCCGTACCGAAATCTCGACGGGCAATAGGTCGCTGCCTGCCCGTACAAGCACGCCATGGCTTGCGGAAATGGCGGCGGCAAACGCCCTATCGACGGCGTAGCGCGCGGCTTGCGGCAAGGGGTCAAGGTCGATACGCAGCGGCAGCGCGGCACTGGGCGCTAGCGCGACAAGGCCGCGGCGCACCTCGAGAGTGCGGCGAATGATGTCCGGCGTGGTCTCGGTCCAGCGTTCGCTCTCGCCGAACCGATAGGTGACGGTCTTCTGCCCTTCGGCGATGTCGACGCGCGAGCGGATATTGGAGGCCCACTGCCAATAAAAATCGTCGGTGATGCTGCAATAGCGCACGACGGCGGTGGGCAGGTCGAGCGAGCGATAATAATCGAGCTCGTCGATCTCAAGGCGAACGCGGTCGGCCTTGGCGGCTTTGTCGGTCGCGCGAAGCTGGATGTTGAACGCGAGGCCGGTGGAGGGGCCCGCATCCTCGAAGATCTCGACCCCGCCGTCGATGCCATAGTCGGGGGTTTGGGCGCGATAGGCCCATGCCGACGGCAGCGCGTCACCAAACCGGCGGATTGAAAGTTCTTCAAGAATATGGGGACGGGGGCGCTGCGGCATCCTCTCCCTATGCTGCCTCGCGCCTTGCGCGACAACCGCCGGAATATCCGTAATGCGAACACAGCAAAAACATAGCATTATGACCTGACGATAGCCGGCACGATAACCTAAATATGGCGCAACAGAATAACCTAACATCCGGCTTGCATAATAACCTAAAACTCGTATAGCGAGAAAACCTAAAAAGCGTCCAGCATAAAAACCTAAAACTTACCCCGGAGGCACAAAATGGCCACTCCTCAGGAAAAGCTCGCCGACGCGCTCGAGGCGCTGCACCAGTTGCAATTGCAGGACCGGATCGCGATCCGCAGCGAGGATCTCGACCGCCCGCAGCGCGAACTGCTCATCAAAAACGGGTTCCTGCGCAGCGTGATGAAAGGCTGGTATATCGCCAGTCCGCCCGAAAGCGCGCAGGGCGAGAGCGGGATCTGGTACACCGCTTACTGGAGCTTCTGCGCCCAATATCTCGCCGATCGCTTTGGCGACGACTGGTCGCTCACTCCCGAGTTGTCGCTCGCGCTCCAGACGGGAAACCGGACGGTCCCGCGCCAGTTGCTCGTCCGCGCCGAGAAGGCCGGCAATAAGGCGACCGGCCTGTTGCTCGGCACCTCGCTCTTCGACACACGCGCCGCGCTTCCCGACGCTAACGACCTCGTCGTGCAGGACCGGCTGCGGCTTTTCTCGATCCCCGCCGCGCTGATTGCGGCAAGCCCGGGCTATTTCGACGCGAACCGGATCGACGCGCGCGCAGCGCTCGGGACGATCCGCGATGCGTCCGAGCTGCTCGAGCGGCTGCTCGCGAAGGGCCAGAGCGTCGTTGCGGGCCGGCTCGCGGGCGCCTTCCGCAACATCGGGCGCGACCGCATCGCCGACGACATCCTCAAGGCGATGGACAGCGCCGGCTATCGGGTCCGCGAAGTCGATCCCTTCGCCGAGAGACTCGCAAACGCGATGCCGCTGCGCGAACGCTCACCTTATGCCGCGCGCATCCGCCTGATGTGGGAGGCAATGCGCGGCCCAATCATCGAACGCTTTCCCAAAGCGCCGGGGCTCCCCGCCGATATCGAGGCCTATCTCCAGCGCGTCCAGGATGTCTATGTGACCGACGCCTATCACTCGCTCTCGATCGAGGGGTACCGGGTGAGCCCGGAGCTGATCGAGCGGGTGCGCACCGGCGTCTGGAATCCCGACCTCGATGCCGCCGACCGCGAACTCAGGAACGGCCTTGCCGCGCGCGGCTATTGGCTCGCGTATCAGGCGGTCCTCGCCAGCGCTCGCAAGGTGCTTGGCGGCGCCAATCCCGGCGAGATCGCCGATGCCGACCATGGCGACTGGTATCGCGAGATGTTCAGTCCGAATGTCCAGGCGGGTTTGATCGAGGCGAAGGATCTCGCGGGTTATCGCAGCGGGCAGGTCTATCTGAGCGGGGCGCTCCATGTGCCGCTCAGCCCCGACGCGATGCGCGACGCGATGCCAGTGTTCTTCGAAATGCTCAGCGAGGAGAGTGACGCCGGGGTCCGCATCGTCCTCGGCCATTTCATCTTCGTCTATATCCATCCTTATATGGACGGGAATGGACGAAGCGGGCGGTTCCTCATGAACCTGATGCTCGTCGCGGGCGGTTATCCGTGGACGGTCATCCCCGTCGAGCGGCGCAGGGCCTATATGGCCGCGCTCGAGGCGGCGAGCAGCGCGCAGGATATCGCGCCCTTCGCCGATTTTCTCGCGGACCTGGTCGAGCGCAGCCTCAAAGGCGAGGCGGCAGCCCAGCTGCCCGCCGCGGCCTGAACGCGCGCCACGTCCTTCCCGGGGACGGACGCGGTCGGCGTGTCAGGTAGCGGGCTTGCGTCCGCGTCCAGCCGCCTTGGCCGCCAGCGCCGAGGCCTAGCTGGGCCCCGGTCGCGTCTGCGGCGGCCGAGGCCGGTCTTCTTCGCAAGCCGCCGCCGCGTTTCCGCATGGCTGGCGGCGACCATCGGATAATCGGCGTTCAGACAACAGCGCGCGCGATCGTTCTCCGGAGTCAGGCATTAGACGACAGATGACGACGCAGCGATTTGAGTTTTTGCCGTCGATCAGGCTGACGATATAGTCGGGTTTCATCGAAAAGCTGACCGGGACTGCCGGTACATGCGCAGGAATATCGATGGCGCGCGCGCTTTGCACTTGCCGGCGAGTTCGCTGACCGACGCATGGATCGCCTTCAGAACAGCGGCCGCCTCGTCGGCGCTGGCACGCGTGTTCGGATTACAGAGCCACGCGATCGTCAGTTCGGCGGCCACCTCACCGTGTCACCGGGGCAGACGGGGGAGCAGGTTTGGGTTTGGGTTTGGGTTTGGATTTGGGTTTGGGTTTCGACTTCGGCTTGGGCTTGGGCTTAGGTTTTGGCTTGGCCTTTGGTTTCGACGTCTCGGGCCGTGGCGGCGGCTCCGAGACATCGAGCACAACGACGGCAATCGTCTCGCGAAGAGACTCGGGCAGCCGCTCGATCAGCAATGCCTGTAGGGCTTCCGGCGTCTCCGGGAGGCGTCCGCCGCCGGGCAGCCTAGGCAGCGCACCCCATTTGGTCCCGAACCAGAATATCAGATATATTCCATGCCCGCTGCTGTCGCCCGAGCGCGCATAGGGGACAAGCTGATCGTCGATCGCCGTCCAAAGTTCTTTGTTCCAGTGACGCTTGACCTCGACCGGCAGCCGCGCCGCTCCTTCGCCGATGATGAACATGTCGGCGCGCCGATCGTTGGCGCTGCGCGCCTCGGTGGTCGTCCGCTTGACAGGGATACCATAGCGCTCGAGCCGGTCGCGAAGCCGGTCGGTGAGGATGTCGCGGCAATCATTTTCGACCTTGGGCCGGTTAAGCCCGCGCCCCGGCCGATTCCAGAAGCTTCGCCAAGGCGAAGTATCGCCGTGGCGGATGTCGTGGGCGAGTTCTTCGATCACATGATGGACGAGCGCGCGCAGATCGGCAGCGTTCGCAGGCGGCCCCGCAGCGAGCGCCGCCGCGACGGCGTCGGGCGGCGGCGGCGTGAAGCGCGCGTCGCGATAGGCACGCTGCTGCTGGTCCTGATGGTGGCGCAGCGTCTCGTGCCAATCCGCCAAGGCGGGTTCGGAGATCAGGCGGGCGAGTGCCTCACCGGCTTCGAGCGTTGCGGACTGCCCGAGCTGGACGAGCGCGCCGGACACGAGTTCGGACAGCTTGTGGACCTTCTGACCGCCGCGCCGCGGCTGCTGGCCGGGCGCGACGTGACGGATCAGGGCTTCGGATCGTGCGACGGTCTTGTCGGCCGCGGCGGCGAGAAGGAACCCATGATGGCCATCCCAGAGACGCGCGAACAGCGCCTCGCCTTCGGCGCCGCTGAGATCGCTGGCGAGAAGCGCATGATGGCGCTCGGGATCGAGCGCGAACGCGGCGAGCGCCCAGATCGCGCGCGCGCCCTTCAAATCGGGCGCCACGAGCGCGGCCTCGGCAATGCCGAGAAGGTCGCCCGGCGGCATCGAGACCGCTGCCAGCTCAAGCGCCTCGCGCACCACGGCGGGCGGCATCGCGATCGCGCTGCGCAGCAGCGCGGCGACGGCGCCGGCGACAACAGGCTGATTCGCGTCGAGATACGAGGCTTGCGGCAGGTCGTCTGCGCCCGCTTCGATCGCGCCGACCCAGAAGCTCCGGATCGCTTCGGCAGCCGCGGAATCGCCGTAAAGATGCGCAAGTGCGATTTCGCGCAGCTCGTCCCCCTTGGCGTTGCCGGCGTAGCTATGGGTGAGCAGACGAAGCGCGAGCGGCACGCTGAGGTCGAGTGACTGACCATCGAGCAACTGCCATTCGGCCCAGGCAATGATCATCAGCTCCGCAGTTGGCCGCTGCGACAGCGTCGTTGCCGCACCGACATCGTGCGGCGATATCGCCCGCGCGCCGAGCAAGCGCTGCCACCCCTCGCGGATCGCCGCGATGAGTGTGGCGTCGCCGCCAAGCCAACTCTCCATCCGCTCAAGCCCGGTCGGTGCGTCGTTGCCGCGATAGCCGTTGTAGATGTCGCTCGCATAGCCGAGCCACGCTTCCTTCGAACCGTCGCGCAGGCCTTCCATATCGCCGGCGAGGAGCAAGCGGTCCTTCGCATTGGCCGCGTCGGTCGCGGCCTTCTCGTCCTTCCGCCGTCCGGCGCGCCTCCGCTGATAGTCGGGGATTTCGCTCTGGGTCATCGCCCGGAGCCAGTCGGCGACGGCGGCCTTCCCCTCGAGCGCGGCATGGAGCCGCCAATAGAGCGCCGCATGCTCCTCGAACGGCTGGACGAGATAATACCCGATCTGCGCGGCGGCGGCGAGCGCCGCGGGGTCGACTTCGGCCTCAACGGCCTCAACGGCCTCGATCGCAGCGACGCGCAGCGCTTCGGAGGGTTTGCGGCCCGAGAAACGGTGAAGGTCCATGTCGGCGCGCCACAGCCGCTGATCGCCTCGCTGGACCGCGGCGTGCAGCGCGTCGAACAGCGCCTTTTCATGCCCGCCGTCGCGATCGAGCCAGTTCGCGACCGCAGCCTGAACCTCCTTCTCGACCTGTTGCTCGTCATCGATGCCGGTGTTGAATAGCCATGAAAGCAGGCGGGCCGCGTCGAGCTCCATGGTCTTCCCGATTGTCGCGCCGAGGACGCGCGATACCAGCGCGCGGATTTCAAAGGAGCGCGCAACGCCGCGCTCGGACGGCACGGCGATCGGGGCATCGAAGAGTGCGGGAAGCGGATGATCGGCGAGCGCGATGCCGAGGGTGCGGGCATAGCCCATCACCCCGTCCCCGGTTGCCGCATAATCCTCGATGATCGTCCGGACCTCGTCGACGGTGATGGCAGCGGCGCGCACGAGCCCCGCCGCGAGCTCGACGCGCAGCTCGGCGGCGGTGCCCACAGGCTCGGCGACGATCGTATCGAGCAGGCGGCGGCGCGCAGCGGGCGTGTCACCAACGATGTGGAGCCAGGCGTCGACCGCGCGGCGCCGCCCATAATGATCATTCGATGGTGTCACCGCGATCATCTCGACATCGTCGGCGAGTGAATGAACACGCCTGCCCGTTGCGAGCGCTTCGAGGACCATCGTCCGACGGTGGGCGGTTTCGGACGGGTCGCGCAAGATGGCCGCGAGCGCGGGCGCGATATCTTCGCCCGCCATCCCGCCCACGGCGCTCGAACCGCGCACCGCCGCAAGAAACCAGGGGTCGCCGCGGCCGACGAGGTCGAGGAGGCGTTCGCGCTGTGCGGTCGGCAGCGCCGCCGCATCACCGTGCAACAGGATCGCTTCCGGGTCGAGTACGAGGAGCGGCGCCGCGAGATGAGGCAGGCGCGACTGGGCAAGCGCCGCGACGAACCAGGCGAAAACGCCAGTGAGTGCGGGCGCTGGACGATCGTTATCGCCGTTCAGGAAGGCGAGCGCGCGATAGACCGGCAGCCCCGGCGTGGCGGGATCGGGCGGCACGACCGCGCGGGCGAGCGCGCGGCCCGCAAGAAATTCGGCGATGACGCGGTGGCTCGGCTGAAAGGTGACGCTATCGCTCTTGAACATCGCGGTATCGACCGCGGCGCGCAACGCCTCGGTGTCGATGCGCGCCGGCAGCAGGTCGCCGCGGGTGACGACATGCGGATGCGGCGCTTTTGTCGAGTACATCCAGAGGTCCTCGCGGCCCGAGAGCAGCAGGATGAGACACGCCGCTTCGGCGGCTGCCTCGATCAGCGGCGGCGGCGGCCGATCGGCGCGTTCGGGGTGGTCGGGATTGACCTCATAGCTCATCTGGCGCGCGGCTTCGCCGAACAGCGCTGCGCGCGTATCGAGCGGCACGTCGGCCCCGGCTATCGTCTGCTTCAGCAGGAGAAGCGTCGCGGGGTTGCCGAGCAGGGCGCCCGCGCCGAGGCCGTGGATACGGTCGATAAAGCTTGCCGGATCGGCCTCGCCGAGCGCCCCGAGCAGCGCCCCCTGTTCGAAGCGGTCGAGGAGATCGAGCTGGAGCGTCGCGTAAGGGCCGAGCTTTTCCGCAAGCAGGCGGACATCGGGCGGTTGCAGCGATATCGCGCGGCAAGCGATCCGCCAGCCCGCATAGGCCGACTCGGCGAGCGCTTTGACCAACGATCTGAGGCGGTCGACGCCATCTTCGCCGATGCGATATTCTTCGAGCGCGTCGATGAAGACGGTCGGGCCCGGTGGGCGCGTGCCTTCGACAAAATCGACCGCGCGCACCGGGACGGTGCCCGCGGCCGCGGCCTCCTGCGCGAAGGAGGTCGATTTGCCAATGCCGGGTTCCCCGAGCAGCACGTAGCGCGGAAGCGCGCGTTGCTCCGAGAGGCGGGCAGACGCTCCGCTGTCGGCACCAACCTTGCTGATGCTGCGATCGAGCGGCGCAATCGTCATGGGCGGTGGCGGGCGGCTGGAAAAATTTGGTGACGCATGGCGGGCTTCTGCCCGAGCCAAGCGCCGCGGCAAAGTGTCATTTGATCCACTTCCTGCAATGCTGGCGAAAACCCGCCCTTTCTATGCCGCACAGCGCCAGTCGAGGGGATGATAATATTTGCACCAAAGTCGATGCTATCGAGCATTCGCCAAATAATCGTGTAGAATACCGCCCACTGCCGAAGCTAAAATGTCAGGGGGGTGGAATGGGCAAGCCTCGTCATGCGATCGTTCTAGTTCATGGACAGGGCGAACAGCGGCCGATGGAGATGGGCCCGCAGTTCGTCGAGCATGTCTTCATGGCCGACTTCGATCCCGCCACTGCTTCGGCTGCCGCGAACCCGCAGGTCCGCTGGGTTGCCGAAGACCAGCCGGCGATCGACGAACAGCGGCGCATCGAAGTCCGCTTTGCCGACAACCGCCCAGACTTTGATGTCTTCGAACTTTACTGGGCGCCGCTGATGGGCGACAGCCGATCGTCGCATTTCCTGATGTGGTTTTTCGGTCTCCTGCGTCGGCCGCGCAGCGATATCCCCAAGCGCGTCCGCTACCTCCACACGCTCACCATCGTGCTGATCTGGGCGATGCTTCTGTTTGCTGCCTTCTATCTCTACACCACCTTTAGTTCGCTCATGCCGGTCCAGATCGTCCAGATCGCCGCGAACGACTATCGGGATATCCTCGAATTCTCGTTCGATTGGCGGTTGGCTGCAGTTTTATCCGGATTAATGCTGTTCGTCGCGGCGACCGTCTCGATCGTGCTGCGCAACTATGGCTGGTGCGTCAGCTTTCTCGTGCCGTGCATCGCGATTTGTCTGGTCTCGCCGCTGGTGATCGGATCGTCGACGGAAATCGAAAACGACGTCGACTGGATCAAGCTCCAGAGAGACGAGGCCGGCTTCAACATCTGGGGTCTCAAACTGACGAACGGCAAGGCGACTGCCGGACCGATTTCCTCGGCTGCCGCGAATGTCAGCCGCTATCTGTGCAGCGCGTTCGAGCCCGCCGATGAGGACGACGAACCTCGCAAACCCGCCGGGAGCCTGCTTCCCGACGATATTAAGGGGTCAGTGCCAGAAACGGCGATCAAGCCCGAAGCCGAAATAGACCTCGGACCGGAAACGGACGCGGCCTCGGGGGGCAACGGGATGATCGGGGATGACTTACCCCGCCCGCCGGAGACGCCCGATGAAGCGAAAAGGCGTGCAGAGGACGACGCCAGGGAGAAGCGCGCGGATGAGGCTGGTATGAAAGCGGTCGCGGCAGTCCAGGCTGCGGTCGATAAACTTCCGCCCGACGAGGTAGAGGAGGAGCCCGAGCCCGCGTCCGTCGATTTAGACGATGCGCTCGAGGCGCGCCGCGACGTCAACCTGTCGACCAACCGGCCCCTGACGTGGGACGACATGAAGCCCAATCGCGGCGCGCAGCTCAAGGACATTTGCCTGGCGCCGGTTGCGGTTACCAATCCGGTGCTGTTCGCGCGCGTTGCCGACAGTGCGCACATCCTGCTCTCGACGATGATCATCGTATTTGCCGTCTTCTTCTACTGCATCTGGCGCGCGTTCCTGCAGGTCTTCATCGTCGATATCATGGGCGACAGCGCGCGCTATCTGAACAGCCACCCGAAGAATAATATCGCGCGGCACAATATCCGTCAGTCGGGCCTGACGCTGCTGCGCGCGCTCCACAAGAGCGGGCGCTATGACCGGATTTTCATCTTCGCGCACAGTCTCGGCAGCATCGTCGCCTATGATGCGCTCCGGCAATATTGGGGCCATGTCGCAAGTGAGGGCGTGGCCGCTGACGCCAGCGCAGTGACCAATGCGCGCGCGAAAGCGAAAGCGCTTGACGAGGCCGAAGCCCCAGTGGAAGCCGTCGACGACTGGCAGGCGGCGCAAGACAGGATTTTTGCCTCGCTCAGCAGAAAGTGGCCGATCAGCGATTTCGTGACGCTCGGCTCGCCACTGTCGCACGGCAGGTTGCTGCTCGAAACATCGTCGGATAGCGTCCATGCCTCGGGCCGCTTCGTCAGCCAGCGCGACGTCACGCGCTCGATCCTTGCCTGTCCGCCGGTTGACCGCGAAACACCGTCGACAAGTCTGTCGCCATCGGAAATGTTCCTCGTGGTCCGCTGGACGAATCTCTTTTTCGACAATGATGTCGTCGGCGGCACCGTCGCCGTCGATTCCGACGGGCTGTTGTTCGGAAGAGGGGTGAAAGACCTCAAGTTCAAACCAGGCGAGCAGGCGGCGCCCGGAATATCGCACAATAGTTATTGGCTGAGCCGCCTGAAGCCGACCGAGTCCGGCGCGGTGCCCTGGCTCAACGAGATCCGTAGGATTTTGGGAGTCGATCTTCCGCACGACGGGGCGCCCGAAGCCTAGCACGCCGGGCAGCCCGCAAAGCCGCCTTCAACGCGCACGCGCAGGGTGTTAGAGCTGCGACGTTCGTGGCTGTCGCGCCGCCACGATCGCCGCGCCCGATGAGAAAGAGAGACGATGGAGCTCGACGATCCCGCCATTCCTGAGTTTGCGTCATGGCGAAGCTATGCCGATTTCGCCGACCGGGTGCGGCACGGCAACCGCTATATCTGGAGCGACGCGATTCAGGCGTTTCTCGACACCGTCATCGCGACGATCACGCAGCGCGACCAGGTCCTCCAGGCGGGGCGTCACTTTTTCCGTGCGCAGCGCGGGGTGGTCTATGAGGACCATCATGATGCCGATGGCAATTGGACCGGCGAAAGCATCTATGGCTATCTGCCGGACCGGATGAAGCCGCTGCCGCGCCGCGCCAAGGAGGGTCGCGCCAACCCCGCGGGCATCCCCGTGCTCTATCTCGGGAGCACGGTGGAGACCGTCGTATCGGAGGTCCGGCCGTGGATCGGAGCCGAGATTTCCGTCGCACGAGGCCGGCTGATTCGCGATCTGCGCACGCTCGATCTCTCGCTCGGCCACGGCCAGTCGTCCTTTGCCGGTCCGGTTTTCGCGCATATCATGGGTGGAACGCCGCTCAGCGCTGCCGAGAAGAAGACCGCAGTGTGGACCGATATCGACAACGCCTTTTCAAAGCCGGTGACGCTTTCAGACGATGCCGCCGACTACGTGCCGACGCAGATCCTGGCCGAGCTTTTTCGCGCCCGGGGCTATGACGCAATCGCCTACAAGAGCTATTTCGGCGAAGCCGAGGGCTATAATATCGCGGTGTTCGACCCGTCCTCGGTCGAGATTATCACCTGCGCGCCGTATCGCGTCGAAACGATCAAGGTCCAAGCGGTGTCGATCGGCGAAGACTGGATCACGCCGGAGCCGGGCGCGAGCGCCGACGACGGCGAGGATGATGAACCGGATCTGGCAGGTGCCGACGAGGCGTGAACCGACTGCTCGCCGCGACGGCGGGCGACAATCGCTCGCAATCCGGAGCACCCTTCAGGGCCTGGGGGCCGCATCGGGCGGCGATTCACGGGGATAGGGATAGCTGGCCATCCGGCTGTCCGAAACGGTCAAGTCATAACGCTCGATGAAGGTCAGGAATTTGTCGCGGTCCTGATTGTACGAGTCGCCCCAGCGTCCGATCCCGTCGGCGACGCTCGTGATGAGCCCAAAGAGATTGAAAGGCTTGGCACCGGTCGCAAGTGCAGGAAGCGTCGCGAGCGTGCCGACATAGGGCAGGATCGGCGAGACCTTGCCCGCGATCACCTTGCGCGACGCCAGGTTGGTCATGTTGAGGATCGAATTGCGAAACTCCCAGAGCTCTTCGCCGGTGATCCCGTTCGGAGTCAGGTCAACATAAGTCTCGATCCAGCGCGAGAAATTGCCCGGGACATCGCCATATTCGGTGAAGGCGAGCGTATCGATGCACGACATGAGCAATTTCGCGGACGAGACATAGAGTTTGGCGTTGAAGAGCGCGCGGATCGCCTTGAAATAATCGTCGTTGATCAGCTCGGTGAAGCGGATCTCGCTGCCTGACGCGTAATCGACAAGATAGTCGGGAACCGCGCCCTGGCCAGGCAGCGCGCTGACCTGATCGCCGCGGAACGGCTCGGCGCCGATTATGACGTCGATCGCGGGCTGGCCGTCGACGATTGGGGTCTGACCAAAGACCGGGCTGCGCCCGGCATGGAAATGCGCAAGGCCCTCTTCGAAGAAGCCCAAGACGTCGCCGTGGCGCTGCGCGGCACGCCATTGCTCGGGCGTGAAGGCGCGCGGCAGGGTAAAACGCCGCGCGAGCGCATGATCCGCATCGACGCGGAGGCGCAGATACTCGGTTTTCTCGTCGTCGGTGCCGCTGATGCGATGATGGCGGATGCCATATTCGCGCGCGACCCCGGCGTCGAAATAGACGAAGATGTTAAAGATGCGCTCAGAGCTCATTGATTGATCTTACGCGCGCTGGAGCCAAAGCAGAAGCATCGAGCGGGCTCCTCGGCAGGCAAAGTCGCGGCGTCCGGCCGCGGCCGCGAGCGGACAGCCTCAGCCGGGCTTCCAGACGCCGATCTCCATGGCGCGGGCCTTGTCGGCGATATTGGCGCTGATTCAGCTTCCAGGAAAGGCGATCACGCCGACGGGAAGCTCTCGAGCATGCGGTCGTTGCGCTTGAAGGGGGTCGCCTTGCCATGCTGCGCCCAATCGGGACGGAAGACAATCGTGGCGACACCGCGCTCGCGGGCCCAGAGCGACGCGATATGCTCGGCGCCGCTCGGGGTTCAGCGCCGCGGATCGTCGCTGTCGTCGTCAGCCAATTTCTCGATGCCAGGCCTTCTCGGAATGATCGGGATCGCCGATAAGGATCAGCCCATCTTTGCCCGCGCTTCGGTCTTCCCGCAGTCGCGCGCCGTCACCATCGGGCGTGAACTCCCCCAGGAAGCTGAAAAGGTCGCCAGCGGAGCGAGCGTCGTTTATACTGCGGACGAGCTTGTAGACATGTCTATCGATACCGAACCGCCAACCCGGCATGAATTCGATCCCGATATAATTGCCACCGATTTCGCGGGCAGAGACTTCGAACAGAGGGTCCAACACACTTGCGTAAGCTTGCCGGATCAGCCGCGGCCATTCCGCGACATAATGGTAGGACCGGTTTGCCGGCGGATCGGTAATTTGCCCGATCAGGCCCGATTGATCGAAGCCGAACACGCACGCCGTGCGCGTAACAGGGGGGATCCCGTTTACGGAGGCGACTTTGCAAGCTTGCCGAAGCGCCTTGTTTCGCGCTGCGTTGATATCCTTCTGGGTAACGCCTTGAGCGTTAAATCCGGCGCGGCCCTTGCTTTCGAGGACATGAACCTGGCCAGGTCCCGAAAAGGCAAGAAAATCGGGTTCCGATTTGACGCCAGCCGTCACTGAATGTCTGAAATATTTCGGCATGGTCTTCGGATATTCTCCGCTGACCGAAGACGGGACCCAGGACCCGGTATGCGATTCAAGCGGTACCACGACATGAGCTTTGAGGTGGGTTTGAGCAAACCAGTGAGTCAGGGTTTCGCCGAGGAGAAACGCGTCGCTTTTCCTCTGGGACGACGTCAGATGCATGAATCCGGCAGTTGGGAAAAGATCGGACGAAAGCAGGCTGTAGATTGTCGCGACACCCCGGAGCGACCACCAGAATGGCCCGCTCAGATGATGCGCCGGGTGGCTTGGTCCGAGTGTGATCAGCGATCGCGCGAGCGCGAGCCGGGTAGCGCTAATCGTCGTCACGCCAGACAGATGCTGAAAGCCTGTAGGAAAGCCGGTGCAGACGAGTGCCTTGTGTCCTGAAGAAAATGGATGCGCCATGCCCGGGATGTGAAGGGCCTGACGTCAAAAGTCGATCCTGATCCTGACGAAACGCAGTCTTCCGGCGAAGCAAATACCCGGGGCGCTGCGCTCGAAGGACACTAGTCCATAAGCTTGAGGGCGTCGATGAGCGGGATGAGACGATCGCCCGCGCGGTCGAGGATGCTGTCCGCTGCCGCAATGAGCCGCGCCTTCTCGCCTCGTGTGACGGGGAAACGGCGTCCGCCGATCTCGATCACGCCGCGCACCGCGATCGTCATCGACGTCCGGCCCTTGTACGGCATTTTCAACTCCGTAGCGCGCGCGCAGCCCCAGCTTCGCGGACGGTCCCGGTCGCGGCAATCGAGATCGATCAGCCAGTCGTCTTTCGATATGCCTTCGAACTGTAAACCCCAGGATTTGCGGAAGTCCGGCGCCTTCCGAGTATTGGGCAGTCGCGCCGCCGATTTGAACGAGCGAAGATCTGCGGCAAGATCGTCGGGCAAAGGCCGGGCATAAGCCGCGACATAGACTTTAGCGAACGCATCTGGCGCAGCCTTTGCCGCCTCGAAAAGCGGTGTTCCATGCGGGAGGTCGAACAGCATCGGCGGCAGCGCCGCGCGCGCCTCCTTCGCCTCCGCGATCGCTGCGCGGGTCACGCGCTTCGTGTTCTCCCTGTCGCTCCAAAGCTCGTCGAACATTTCAGCAACGTCGTGCACGAATGTCGGCTCTTTGCTCAGAACATTGGCCTCGATCCATCCGAGCGCTGCCGTGCCTTCGACGGTTAGTCCATTTGAGGATGCGTTCGACGACCCCACGATAGCCGCATCCGGCGTCGCATAGATTTTGGCATGAAGGCGCGCATTCGAGCGAACACGGATTTTGCGGTCGAGCAGCGTTTCAATCACGCACGGATTGCATCCGGGATGCGACAAATTGCAGATGACCCGGACCGGCGCATTATGTGAAAGGCCAAGCCGGTCTGGAGCACCCGTACCCCAGAAGGGAACGGCTATGACCCCCTGCCCCGACGCCTTGAGCGCCGACTTAAAAACCCGGGCGACCGCATGTTCGCGAAGCAACTTCGGGCCCGCTAGCATCATTCTTCCTCCCGGGAATCGCTCCATCGTCGCTTGTTGATAGGACGATTTCTGGCGACGAGCGAGATGACGCCGCGAGTCCAGCCGTGCACGAGATCGAAAGGTCCGCGATGCGAGCCGGAAGAGCGAGGTCTCACGGCTGCAGAAAACATAAGGTCAGGCGTGTATTGAATTGCCCGGAGCACCGCGGAAATCTGCTTGTAGTTCCTTCCGATGTTGTTCCAATTTTGTTGCACGGACCTGCCGAGAGCCGAGCGAACCCACGGAAATCTGCGGTATTACACGTAACGCCACGGAATCACGTTTCCGAGAGAAAACCCCGCTAAGTCATTGAAAAGATGGTGCACCCGGCGGGATTCGAACCCACGGCCCCCAGATTAGGAATCTGATGCTCTATCCTGCTGAGCTACGGGTGCGCCGCGGTTCGTGTAGCGGCGGGCGACGCACAGCGTCAATCGGCTCGATCAATTAACTTCCCGGCACGTCGGCGCCCGGCGCACGCGGCGGCGCGCGCGCGATTCTCGCGCTGCGCCAGCTCTTCGTATCGGCAAAGCGGAACGGGCTCGGGCGCTGCGGGCTTCGGCGCCGGGCGTTCGTCGCGGCGGTCAGTTGATCGCATCGGGGGGCGCGATCGGCACGAGCAACGGCATCGCGGCGATCCCGTCGTCGCGCAGTCCTTGCGCTTCCTCGGGCGATGCCTGACCATGAATCAGGTCCTCGGCGACGCGGCCTTCGTGCATCGCCCGCGCCGCATCGGCAAACTCGCGGCCGACCCAGCGCGATCGCGGCAACATTTCGGCCTGCTTTGCCGCAATCTCGGCGATCACCTTGCGCACCAGCTCGGGGGACGGGTCGCCGGTAGCCGGCGCGGCGGCCGGTTGGGCGGGAACGGCGGAGAGCTGGTTCGACTTGGCGCCGACGCGCGGCGCCATCACCGCTTTGCGAACCTCGCCATCGCCGCAGACCGGGCAGGCGATCAGCCCGCGCCCCTGCTGGTCGGCAAAGCTGTCGCTGCTCGCGAACCAGGCTTCGAACCGGTGGCCGCCGGCGGCGCAACAAAGGTCGAAGACGATCAATTCAGCCAATCCCGAGCAGGGGGTCGAGCCCGCCACGCGCATCGAGCGCCGCCATGTCGTCGCTGCCGCCGATATGTTTGCCGTCGATGAAAATCTGCGGAACGGTACGCGAGCCGCCGGCGCGTTCGACCATCGCGTCGAACCCGGCGCGGTCCATCGTCACGTCGATCTCGCGATATTCGATCCCCTTGCGATCGAGCAGCGCCTTCGCGCGCGTGCAATAGGGGCAAAGGAATTTGGTAAAAACTTCAATCTTGGCCATCTGGCTATCCTGTCATCGCTTGGTCTCTCATATCGGAATCCAACGTTGCAAAGTCAAATATGTTGCCCCTCATCAGCGCGTCGGGAACAACCCGCGCCCAGGTCAGGGCGGATACCCGCGCCGCGCCGCTGCGCCGCAAAACCCGCGCCGCCGCGCGCAAGGTCGCGCCGCTTGCATGGACATCGTCGACAAGCACCAGATGTTTTCCCGCAGCACGCGATTTCGCGCCGGGCGCAAGCGCGAACGCCCCGGCGACGACGCGCGCGCGTTCCTTCCGCCCCTTGCCGCGCAACGGCGCGGTCGCGCGCGTCCGCAGAAGCAAATGATGGTCGCGCGGCGTACCGGCGATCCGGGCCAGTTCGTCGGTCATCAAGGCGGCCTGGTTGAACCCGCGCGACCAGAGCCGCCAGCGATGGAGCGGTATCGGCACCAGCAGCATCTCCGCGTCGCCGGCCAACGCCGCGAGGGGCCGCGCCATCAGCTGCGCCATCAAGCGGGCGTGCCCTGTCCGCCGGCCATATTTGAGCCGCAACGCCACCGTCCGCGCAACCGTGCCATAGGCAACCGCCGCCGGGGCGCCGTCGAAGGGCGGCGGACTGGCAAGGCACGCGCCGCACGCCATCCACGTGCCGGGCAGCGCAGTGGGCAAGGGGATCGAGCAATGGGCACAGGCGGGTCCGCCCATGAAATCGAGCGACGACCAGCACGCCACGCAAAATTGCCGGTCTTCGCCGACGATCAGGCCGCAACCGGGGCAGCGCGGCGGCAAGGCATAGTTGACGGCCGCGCGCATCGCGCCGCGCACGCCGCGAAGCAGCGCGCCCGCGGCCGCGGCTTTTTCTTCGACTTCCCCCGTCGCCATCGCCATCCCCCGCTTGTGAAGCATGGCAGAGGACGGCACAAGCGGCGCATGTCCCAGCCTCCCCGCCCGCTTTTTTCTTCCGCACGCCATCGCGCCCAGCGCGACCGTATGGCGCGATTGCCCCCGTCGGCGAATTTCCTCGCGCCGATCGTCGCCGAAACCCTGCTCGACCGGTTGACGATGGTGACGCGCGAATTTCCCCGTACCCTGTTGATCGGCGCGCACGACGCGGCGCTCGCCGACCATCTGCGCGCGACCGGCACCACCTTGACGATGATCGAGGCGGGTCCGCGGCTCGCCGCAACGCAGGGCGCGATGGCGGTCGAGGCCGACGCCGTCGACCTGCCCTTCGCCAGCTTCGACCTCATCGTCTGGCCCGGCGGGCTCGACGGCATCAACGATGTGCCGGGCGCGCTCGTGCGCCTCCGCGCCCTGCTGGCGCCCGACGGCCTGCTCCTCGGCACGTTCGTCGGCGACGGAAGCCTGCCGAAACTGCGCCGCGCGGTCATGTCCGACGGGGTGCGGCCGGTCGCCCGGCTGCATCCCCAAATCGACCTCGCGGCGATGGGCAATCTGCTCCAGCGCGTCGGTTTTGCGCTGCCGGTCGTCGACGTCGAGGCGTTGTCGGTGCGGTACGGCGACTGGTTCGCGCTGGTCCGCGACCTCCGCGCGACGGGGCTGTCGAGCCGGCTCGATCCCGCGCCCCCGCCGCTGACCCGCGAGGAAGTCGCGCGCATCGCGGTCGCCTTCGGCGCGCAGGCGGATGCCGACGGGCGCACTGCCGAGAGCTTTCGTCTCGTGCATTTCAGCGGCTGGGCACCGCATCCCGACCAGCCGCAGCCGGCCCGCCGCGGCAGCGGGTCGGCGTCGCTCGCCGAGGCTTTGAAACCGAAAAGCTAGGGCCGGCTCCCTAGGGTCAGGACCCTAGATCAACGCCTCGAGCAAGCCGATCAGCGGCTTGTCGGCGGGCGGCATCGCCAGCCCGTGCAGTTCGACGGGACGCACCCAGCGCAGCGCGCTGGCGTGTTGCGCGACCGGCGTGCCGCGCCATTTGCGGCACACATAGAGCAGCAGCAGCAGATGCCGGTCGCCCAGCATGTCGCTGGCGAAGCAGGCGGGCGCAAGGCAGGCCTGGTCGACGTCGATCGCCAGTTCCTCGCCCAGTTCGCGGATCAGCGCCGCTTCGGGCGTCTCGTCCGCCTCGATCTTGCCGCCCGGAAACTCCCACAGCCCGGCCATCGGCAGGCCTTCGGGCCGCTGCTGCACAAGTAATCGTCCGTCGCGGTCGACCAACGCCGCGGCGACGACGGCAAGGCCATTTTTTGGCGGTTTTCCGGGGCTGGACACGGACAAATTGTTAACCTTCCTATGCGAATAAGGGAACCCTCGGGAACTATAAATTCAGTCAGGGGTGGAACAATGCGCAACATTTACAGGCTGATGCGGTCGACCAGGGCCGCGACAGCCGTCGAATATGGGCTGATACTGGCCCTCGTCTTTCTGGCGGCCGTGACCGCTGTCGGCAATGTGGCGAACTCGACCGGCAGCATGTGGAACGATGTTTCGGACGCGGCCCAGAAGAACATGTAACGCCGCCGCCAACGTCCCTTTTTTGGACAAATCGGACGTAGCGACCTCCTTGGCACATTAAGATTTTCAAAACCTATTCGCCCTAGAACCGCAGATGTTGACCCAGACCAGACCGTCAACAGGGTAAGTGAAATCAGGAGACCAGTCATGAAGTTCATCAAGAAATTCGCTCGCGACACCAAGGCCGCGACCGCCATCGAATACGGCCTGATCGCCGCTCTCATCGCCGTCGCCGGCATCACCGCGATGGGCGCCGTTGGCGACAGCGTCGAAAACACCTTCAACAAGGTCGATAGCGGCCTGAAGAAGACCTAAGCTTTCTGACGTTCGGCCCGCTTCGCCGGGCCAACCGAAAAGAAAGGGCGGTGGCTTTGTCACCGCCCTTTTTTGTCCGCGCGCCTATCGGCTGGCGTAGACGACGATCTTGACCCGTTGCCCCGGGGTCAGCCGGCTCGATGCGGTCAGGCGGTTGAGCACCTGGAAACGTTCGGCCTGATAATCCCTGTATGCCATGCGGCGGGCAAGGCTTGCCACCGTGTCACCGCGCCCGACCGTCACCACGTCGATCCGCCGCAGCTTGATCGCCGCCGCCTCGGCCGCGCTCAGCCGACGGACGCTGCCGAACATCGCATTGAACGCGCCGCCGCCGCCTGCCTTGGTCAGCGTGACGAAATGAAAGGCGCTGCTGCGCGAAAATTCATAGGCAAAGACGGTCACATCGACCTGCCCCGACTGGCTGTTCACACGCGCGGTCGAATAGAAGGCGGGAATGCCGTTCACCGTCGTCCGCTGGATCGTGCCGGGACTGATCGCGGTGTTGCCCGCAACCGCCTTGAACGCGGCAGCGATATAAGCGTTCATGTCGCCGCTGTAGGGGCCGGTCGTGAATTGCGCCTGCCCGCCATTACCGCTGATCGACACGGCGGTGGCGCCGTTCTGCATGCCATATCCGTTCGGCACGGTGAACCGCAGCCGAAGATCGGGGTGGAGGAAATCGCGCCCCTCGACCACACCCTGCGCGGGATCGTCGCCAAAAAGCACGCCGTCAACCGATGCGAAAAAGGCGTCGGCGTTGCGGTTGCCCCCGCCGCCGCCGACGCGGCGCGCCAGCGTCTGCGCGTTGCGCACGCGCGACGCGGGATCGGGGTGGGTGCTCGCCCATTCGGGCAGCGAGCGCGCATCGCCCCCCGCCAGCCGCGCATCGAGGCTGGTCTGCGCGGCGAGGCTGGCGAGCATCGTCGACAGCGCGAGCGGATCATAACCCGCGCTGCGCAGGTACTGGACGCCGAGCTGGTCGGCCTGCAATTCCTGGCTGCGCGAAAAGCCCAGCGTGAAATATTGGGCGACCTTCATGGAATTATTCTGGAGCAAACCGCCAAGCCCGCCGAGCAGCCCGCCATTGTCGCCGATCGCGCCGCCAAGCACCGCGCCAAGCACGCCGAGGATGGTGTTGCGCGTCGCCGCCGACTGGCGTTTCTTGCTGTGCTGCGCCGCGACATGGCCGACTTCGTGACCGAGCACCCCCGCCAGTTCGGCCTCGTCGTTCATCAATGCCATCAGCTGGCGCGTGACATAGACATAGCCGCCGGGGATCGCGAAGGCGTTGTTCACCGGCGAATTGAGCAGGGTCACGGTGAAATCGTTCGGGCTGCGCGACAGGCCCGACTGGACGGCGATATTCTGTCCGATGCGGTTCACATAGGAGGCCTGCGGACCGTTATAGGCGCCGCCGAACTCCTGGAGGAGCTGCGGATGCGCCTCGTCGCCCTGCTTGCGTTCGGCGGGCGAGATATTGGTCTGCGTCTTGATCGCCTTCAACTGCGCATCGGCCGCGCCGGCGATCGCGATACCCCCCATCGCCAGCGCCGCCGCCAGCGTCTTTCCGGTCGTCCAGCTCATCGAAATGCCTCCCACTCGATCGTTCGCTCGGGACTATTCCCCTTGCGCGACAAGACAAGCCCCCGATGGACCGCAGCCTGCCGTTTTCGGTAAAAGAACGCCAAGACCCGCGATCGGGTTCCGGCGGGAACGCTGCTAAGCGCGCCCCATCGCAAGGAATTTTTCCTCACGCGCGGCAAGCAATGTATCGCGCGGCAGGCCTGAAAGCGCGCCCAGTTCCTGTTCGATCGCATCGCCGAGCGCGGCGATGGCGACGTCGGGCGCACGGTGGGCGCCGCCGACGGGTTCGGGAACGATGCGGTCGATCACCTTCAGCCCCAGCAGGTCCTGCGCCGACATCTTCATCGCCGCGGCGGCGTCGGCCGCCTTGTCGGATGTGCGCCACAGGATCGACGCGCAACCTTCGGGCGAAATCACCGAATAGACGGCATGTTCGAACATAAGGACGCGGTTCGCGGCGGCCAGCGCGATCGCCCCGCCCGATCCACCTTCGCCGACCACCGCGGCGACCATCGGCACGCCGAGCGCAAGGCATTGTTCGGTCGAGCGCGCGATCGCTTCGGCCTGCCCGCGCTCTTCGGCCTGGATGCCCGGAAAGGCGCCCGACGTATCGACCAGCGTGACGACCGGCAGGCCGAAGCGGTCGGCGAGCTGCATCAGGCGGATCGCCTTGCGATAGCCCTCGGGCTTCGCCATCCCGAAATTATGCTTCATGCGCGACGGGATATCGTCGCCCTTTTCGTGTCCGATCACCATGACGCGGCGGCCGCGAAAACGTGCGAGCCCGCCCAAAATCGCCTGATCGTCGGCAAAATTGCGGTCGCCGGCGAGCGGCATCCAGTCATCGAACAGGCCCGCGACATAATGTTTGAAATGCGGGCGATCGGGGTGCCGCGCGACCTGTGTCTTTTGCCAGGGCGTCAGCTTGGAATAGATTTCGCGCAACAATTTCGAGGACTTGTCCTCCAATCGTGCGATGTCGTTGTCGATGTTGAGCGTGGGGTCGTCCCCCATCTCGCGCAGTTCGGCAATCTGGCGATCGAGCGCCGCGACCTGTTTTTCGAAGTCCAGAAAGGCTGTCATGCGAAGTCGCTAGGACGAAGGCGGCTTGAGGTCAACGCCGTCGAACCGCGCGAGCGGATGACGCCGGTTGACCAGCTCGACGAGCCGGCGGCTATCGACATGCGTGTAGATTTCGGTGGTCGCGATATCGGCATGGCCGAGCATCAGTTGCAGCGCGCGCAGGTCAGCCCCGCCCTCGAGCAAATGCGTGGCAAAGGCATGACGCAGGACGTGCGGGCTGATCGTGGCCGGGTCGATGCCCGCGCGTGCCGCCAGGTCGCGCAGCATCTGGAACAGCCGCACGCGCGAGATATGCGCCTTGCCCGACGGGAACAGCCAGGGCGAACCGTCGGCCAGCAGCGGCAGCCAGCGGTCGAACGCCGCCCGCGCGCGATCGGACAGGGGCACCAGCCGTTCCTTGTCGCCCTTGCCGCGGACGATCAGATATTCGCGCTCGCCCGCCACCGCGCGGCGCGGCAGCGCGACAAGCTCGCTCGCGCGCAGGCCCGAACCATAGAGCAGTTCGATCAGCAACAGCATCCGTATCGCATTCGCAGGCGGCGCGTCGCCCGCCGCCTCCGCCTCCGCCTGTTCGAACAGCCGTTCGACATCGGCGTGCGTCAGGATGCGCGGCAGCGGGCGCCGCGTCGCCGGGCGCGCGATGTCGAGCGCGGGATTGTCCGCCCGCTCCCCCTCGTCGAGCAAGAAGGCGAAAAACTGGCGCAGCGCGGACAATTTGCGCGCCGCGCTGCTCGCCGCCAGCGACCGGTAACCGGCCATCAGCTTGCGAAGGTCGTCCGCACTGGCGTCCCCCAGCGGACCCGTCACCCATTGGGCCGCCTGGTCGAGATCGCGGCGATAGGCGGCCAGCGTATTGCGCGAGGCACCGCGCTCGGCCGCCATCATCTCCAGGAAGCGGTCGATCAGGGCGTCGTCAGACATTAATGGCAGCGGGGCCGGCCCGCTCCCCTCCCCGGCTTCGCTGACGATAACAGGCTATGGGAGGCCGGGAGGGCGCGCGGGCCGGTGCCGCGCAGGTCAAAAAAGGCTCAGACACGCACCAGCGCTTCGGCGGCAATCATCCGCGCTTCCGCGGGCAATCCGACTTCGCGCAGCGCCCAGACGATATGATAGAGGTGATAGGGCGGCACCTTCGACCATTCGCCCTGCATCCCCGCCGCCGCCAGCAGCGCGACCATCCCCGGCTCGCGCCGCTCTGCCGCAGCCGTGATCGCCTGCGTCCAGCGCGTCTGCTTGCCAAGGTCGAGGTCGAGGTCGCTCGCCGCCGATGCCGCCGCACCCGCGTCGATCCGCCCGAGCCCGGCGAGGCCCGCGAGCAGGAATTTCGACCGCAGCATGTCGGCGCTGTCGTCGTCACCCGCGAATTGCCCGACCGCGCCGGCGCTCGTCCCGTTCAGTGGTCGCGGCGAACCGACGGCAAGGACGCCCCACGCGCGGCTCCCGACCGACACTGTCGGCACCCAAGCGATCGCATTTGCATCATAACCGCCTGCAAGCATCGACCCGAGCAATTGCCAGGGATCGTCGCCGGCATCGGTGCCGGGGGGCAAGGCCGCCGCGGCGCGCGCCGTCGCCACCATCGCGGCGTAGCGCTGCGTCGGGGTCGTCCCGGCGTTCCAGAGCCGTTCCATCGCCGCGTAGCGAGCGCCGCCATTCGCCAGGTTGAACGCGCCGCGAAGCGCATCGGTCTGGCTGGCGAGCGCCTCGGCCGGCTCTTCCTCGCTCGCCGCCGCGCTCAGCAGCGATACATAGGCCTCGCTCGACAGCACGCCGCGCGCCGCGGCCTCGGGCGCGGCGGCGATGCGGTTCGCCATGTCGGTCATCGGCGCCAGCACGGTCCAGCCCTTCATATAATAGGGCGCCGAACTACGCAGCGCGTCGGGCACCGGGATCGCCGTCGCGGTCGCCATGCCGAAGCGCCAGCTGGTCAGCCGGTCGATATTGTCCCACTCGATCGTTGTCGAACGCCGCCCGCCGCCCGTCGCGCCGAGTACGCGCTCGGCAAGCAGGATGTCGAAATTGGAAATCTTGCCGCTCGACCGCACGCGGCCGATCGCCCAGCCCGCGGGCCCCGCCTCGCCCGACAGGCCCGAACAGATGGCGGCCGACAGCCGCCACGCCTGTTCGTCGCCATGCGCGAGGCCCGCCGGGACATAGGGGCACATCCCCGCGGGATCGGCAGTGGCCAGATAGGTTTGCTGGACGGCCGCGACGAGACGCGGGCTCGCGCGGTCGTAATCGACCGACTGAACGATCCGGCGCGCCGTGATCGATTCGCCCATCCGCAGCAGCAGCGACGCGCGTTCCGCGGCCAGGTCGGCGCCGTTGATCGTATCCGGCGTGTCGATCGCCGATGCAAGCGCGCGGCGGAGCAGTATCTGGCCCCAGCGTGAGGCCAGCTGGCCGTTGGTGCGGCGCATGATCGCCGCGGCATATTGGCCGCGCACGCCAAAAGCGTCGGGCGCCAGCCCGCCCGTTTCGGGGGTCAGCGGCCCGATGCGGGTCAGCAGGCGGCGCGCGCCGGGCGGCAGGTCATATTTCAGCCCGCCCGATTCGACCGCCTCGCCGTCCTCCGTATCGTCGGGGTCGTCGTCCTCTTCGGCAGCGCCGCTCGCCGTCGCACCGCTCAGCGTCGGGGCGACCGGCGGCGGCGCCACACCATTTTTCGGTGCCGGACCCGGCGCGGGCGTCGCAGGCGGCGCCGGGGTGGGACGCGGCGCGGGCGTGTCGGCGGGATTGCCGAAACCTTCGGGCAACAGCGATTCCTGCGCAAGCGCTGGGAGGACCAGCACCGCGGCCATCGCCGTAGCCGACAGGCCCAGCGCAAGCGAAAATGTCGTCTTCTTCATCGCGCGTCCCGTGTGGATGGCAGGCTTTCGGCAATCTTGTCGGTCACATCCACCTCAATCATTCGCGGCTCGATCGGCCGGCCCAGGAACAGCAGGAACAGGAACAATATCGCCAGCAGCAAGAACAGCACGACCAGTCGTGCGATCCACCGGCCTTTTCCCGATCTGCCCTTCGCGCGCAATATCCAATGCCTGTCGTTCGTCTCGTGGCGCAGGTGCAGCAAAACCATTGTCCCGCGCGCGCCGGTCGGTATAGCCGCGCGCACCATGTCGCGAAACCCGAAAAGCCCGGCAACTGCCATTCCCGCGTCGATCCGCGACCGGTCGGTCGTACTCGTCGGGCTGATGGGATCGGGAAAATCGACGATCGGCCGCCGCCTCGCGCAGCGGCTGGGCATGCGCTTCGCCGATGCGGACGACGAAATCGAGCGCGCCGCCGACATGACCATTTCCGATATATTCGCGCGGTTCGGTGAGGCGCACTTCCGTGATGGCGAACGCCGTGTGATCGCGCGGCTGCTCGCCGGCAAGCCCTTGGTCCTCGCCACCGGCGGCGGCGCCTTCATCAACGACGAGACGCGCAAGCTGATCCTCGCAGACAGTCTCTGCATCTGGCTCGACGCCGACATCCCGACGCTCGTCGAGCGCGTCGGCCGCCGCAGCCACCGTCCGCTCCTCAAGAATCGCGACCCCGGCGAGGTGCTCCGCGAGCTGGCGGCCGTCCGCAACCCCATCTATGCCGAAGCGCATCTGCGTGTCAGTTCGGCAAGCACGCCGCACGACCATACCGTGCGCGCGATCATGGAAGCCCTGTCGAAATGGAAGGATCCGCAATGGAAAAGCTGACCGTAGAGCTCGGCAGCCGCAGCTATCCGATCCTGATCGGCGACGGGCTGCTCGAACAGATTGGCCGCCACGTCGCGCCGCTTCTCAAACGTCCGCGCACGATGATCGTAACCGACTCCCATGTTGCCGACCATTATTTGCAGCGCGTCGGAACCGCGCTTGGCAACGAAGACATTTCCTTTTCCTCCTTCGTCCTCGAACCCGGCGAAAGCACGAAAAGCTGGGCGGGCCTCGCCCGGCTCACCGAATGGCTGATCGGCGAAGGCATCGAACGCAGCGATCATGTCATCGCGCTCGGCGGCGGCGTCATCGGCGACCTGGTCGGCTTCGCCTGTTCGATCGTCAAACGCGGCTGCCATTTCATCCAGGTTCCGACAACGTTGCTCGCCCAGGTCGACAGCAGCGTCGGCGGCAAGACCGCAATCAACGTGCCTGCGGGCAAGAATCTGATCGGCGCCTTTCACCAGCCCGCGCTCGTCGTCATCGACCCGACGACGCTCGAAACCTTGCCCCGCCGCGAACTCGGCGCGGGCTATGCCGAAGTGGTCAAATATGGCCTGATCGACGACGCGGACTTTTTCGCCTGGTGCGAGGCCAATGGCGCGGCTTTGCTCGCGGGCGACAGCGCGGCTCGTCACAAGGCAATTGCCCATAGCGTCGCGGCAAAGGCGCGCATCGTCGCCGCCGACGAACGCGAGACGCAGGATATCCGTGCGCTGCTCAACCTCGGCCACAGCTTCGGGCACGCGCTCGAGGCCGAAACCGGCTATTCGGACCGCCTGCTCCACGGCGAGGCGGTCGCGGCGGGCATGGTACTCGCGCATCAATTTTCGGCCGCGAACGGACTCTGCCCGGCCGGGGATGCCGACCGGGTCCGCGATCACCTCGCCAGCGTCCACCTGCCGCACAGCCTCGCCAGCGCGGGCGTAAATAGTGACGGGCAGACGATCGCCGCGCATATGGCGCACGACAAGAAGGTGCGCGGCGGGAAGCTGCCGCTGATCCTGACCCGCGGCATCGGCCACAGCTTTGTGACCGAGGATTATGCCCTGGACGCGGTTGCGGCGTTTCTGGATGGCTGAACTGCAATCGTCACCCGGCCCTGATTCGCGGGCCCATGACATCACCGCGCTAGCAGATCCCGCCTCATACAGGCATGACGGCTGCGTCGAACCCACCGGTTGCTGCCGATAGAAATGTGCACCCAGCTGTCGACCGGAAGCGGTCCTTAATCCTTCCTCTGGCGAAGCCCTGGCGAGGATCGGCAGGAAGCGACCGGTTGCTGCTATTCAGTCATTCCGATGAGACTATTTGCCAGCAGTTGTCACGGAAAGTGATCCGCGCAGCTTTAGGCAGCCACGCTGTAAAATCCGATCCCAAAAAATCCTTTGTCCGCACGTCATAAGTGCAATCAAAAATAGCCTCGTGGTGGAGCTTGCAGCTGACATTCCGTGTCTCCACGGTTGGCGCGAACTCAGCAAAGGCCCTGCCGTCGCGGGTGTAACTTACATAGGGGGCTGTCGCACGGGCGAGTTCGATTGCATGAACGTCGCTTGGTTCAGGCGGAACAATTGCGGCAATCAGAAGCATGGCGAACATCGAACGATGATATCATCGTGCGACGACAGCCGAAAGTCCGCTTTCCACCCCAAAGCCGACGCCTGCAAAAGGGCCTTTCCTACATTATCCGGCTATGCCAGCCTTCGTTTCGGCTCTTTCAATATGTGAAAATGCCGTCACCGCCCGGTGTACGGATGCGGGCGGGAGCCGGCGCGGCATGTTCGCGGAACGCGATCGACCGGCGGCTGCACAAGGCTGACCTTTACTGACCTTTGAAACGACGACGCAGCCCCAGCCCGCGATCGCGGCTAGCCCTCGTCGGCCAACCCCATCGCCTCATTCTCTTCGCGCGCGGCTTTTGCCGCCTGGCGCTTGCGCCGGTATTTCTCCAGTATGCTGTCGGCTTCGCGACCGCCGCCCGGCTTGAACCGGTGGTCCATCCCCGCCGACAGGTCGCCTTCGTCGAGCTGCGCCTGGAGCCGTGTTTGGTCGAGATGGCGCAACGTCGCCTCGACATCGTCCATCTCGCTCGGATCGACGTCCAGATGGCGCAGCGCCGTCAGCCCCATCGCGACCGAGCTTTCAAACACTTCGCGAATGATGCCGTCGACGCCCGATCCGTCCAATGCGAGCAACTGGCGGCGATCGAACACGCGCATCAATATCTTCGCATTGGGGAATGCCTCGACGATGGGTTTGAGCGCCGCTGCGTCGACTGATGCATCGTCGATGCAAAAAATGATCAGCCGTGCCTCTTCGGCGCCCGCCCGGCGCAGCAGGTCGACGCGCAGCCCATCGCCGAAATAAACCTTGGTGTCGAAACGGCTCGACAGCTCGATCTGGCTCGGCTTCTTGTCGATCAGCGTCACCGAACAGGCGACGCCGTGCAGCATCTGCGACACGATCTGGCCGAAACGCCCATAACCGACGACGATCGCGGACCCCCGCGGCGCCCCCTCGGGGTCGTCGAGATCGGGCTCGTCCGATCCGGGCGCAAATTCCAGATTGCGCGCGAACAGCATCAGGAACGGCGTCGTGACCATCGACAGCGTCACCACCGCGCTGAACAGGCTGGCAGCTTGGGGCTCGATCAGCAGCGCATCGGCGGCTTGCGCAAAGAGAAGGAAACCGAACTCGCCCCCTTGGCTCAAGAGCAGACCGAGTCCGAGCGCGGCCTGCCAGCTCTTGCCGAACGCCTTGGCGATCAGCGTAAGGACGGCCACCTTCACCGCGACCAGTCCCAGCGCCAGCGTAACCACGAGCAAGGGACGCTCCATCACGGCGCCGACGTCGAGCACCATACCGACGGCGAGGAAGAAAAGGCCGAGCAGGATGAGGCGGAACGGTTCGACGTCCGATTCGATTTCGTGGCGATAGGGCGAATCGGCCAGCATCACGCCTGCGATGAACGCCCCGAGCGCGGTCGACAGGTGTAGGCTGTGCATCAGCGCCGCGCTGGCAAGGATCGTCAGCAGCCCGACGACCACGAACAATTCGCGTTCGCCATAACGGCCGACGATGCGCAGCAGCGGATTGACCACGAAGCGGCCGGCGAGGACGAGTACGATGATCGCCCAGACCGTGAAAAACGCCATCTGCCATCCGGGGGGCGCCGCAGGATTGGCGGGCGCGCGCGACAGGACTGCGACGATCGTGATCATCGGCACGATCGCCAGATCCTGAAACAGCAGGATCGAAAAGGCCTTTTCACCGAAGGGCGAATTGATCCGGCCCGAACTTTTGAGCCCCGGCAGCACCTGCGCCGTCGACGACAAGGCGAGAGGCAGGCCGAGCGCGAGCGAAGCCGCGGGGCTGAAACCCAGCGTCAGGTGGATCAGCGCGGTCAGGATCAGCCCCGTGACGACGACCTGCGCCAGACCGAGCCCGAAGATCGCGCGGCGCATGTCCCACAGGCGGCGCGGCGACAGTTCGAGCCCGACGAGGAAAAGCAGGAAGGCGATGCCCAGTTCGGCAAAGGCCAGCTTCGATTCGCCGCCGCCGACCAGCCCGAAACCATGCGGCCCGACCAGCGCCCCCGCGATCAGATAACCGAGTACGGCGCCGAGGCCGAGTCGGCGGAATATCAGCACGAACAGCGTCGCGACGCCGAGAAGGATCGCGCCTTCGACCAGCGCGGTGTCGGTCGCGGTTTCGGCGACCTTTTCGGCCGCTTCGGAGGCCGCCGCGGTAAAGATGGTCAAATTCATGCCGCCGCCTCCGCTTCGAGCGCCGCGATCGCGGCATCGAAGGGCAACAGGATCGCGCCATGACGCGCGGGATAATCGCGCGCGGCGGCGAGCAGGTCGAAGCCCGGCCAAAGGGGCGCATCGCCCGTACCGCCGAACCAGCCCGCGATCGCATCGCGCGCGGCGCGGATGTCGGCAAGGCTGCGTCCGGGCGCATGGCGGGCGAGCAACGTCGCGGCCGCCTGGCCCAGCGCGCACGCTTCGACATGCATTCCGACGCCGGTCACGCGGCCCGCGTCGTCGGCATCGACATCGACGATGATCCGGCTCCCGCACAGCGGCGCGCGCGCGGTCGCATGGTATCGCGCGTCGGGGTTGGGCAGATGGTCGGCGTTTGCGACCGCCAGCGACAATATATCGCGGCTATACAGCGGCGCGCTCATGATTTCGGCGCGTCGGACGTGCCCGGCGCGGCGCCCTCCGCCTCGGCTTCACGCGCTTCGGCCCGACGTTCGGCGATCACCTTGCTGAGCGCGCCGCTCGTCGCCGCGAGCGCCGGATAGGTCCGGCTGTCCGTCACCCAGGCAGGGCGCTGCGCGTTGCCGTAACCGATGTCGTACAGCAAGGTAACGAGCATGAAGCCGATGGTCGCGATGAGCAGCCCCTTCAGCGCGCCAAACCCGGCGCCGAGACCGCGGTCAAATCCGCCGACAAGCGAGGCGCGGCTGCGCTGCCCCATCGCCCGCGACCCCCATTTGGCGAAAGCGAAAACCCCGCCGAACAGGATCACGAACGCCAGCACCGCCGCGCCGCCTCCCGGCCCCATCCAGCCGCCGAGCAGGTCGGTTGCCAGCGGGTGGAAAAAGCGCACCGCCGCGATCGCGAGCACCCAGGCGAGAAGGCTCGTCACCTCCTGCACCAGCCCGCGCGCGAAGCCGAGCACCGCGCTGCCGCCGACGAGCGTCAGCACGATGATATCCAGAGCCGTCAGACTTCCCATTGGGCGGTCGCTAGTCGCGCCCGAGCATCAGGTCAACGAGTTCGCCAAGGCGCGCAAAACCCGTGACCGAAATTCCGCCGACGCCCTTCATCCCCGTGGGGCCCCAGCCGCGCGAGAAACCGAGCTTCGCCGCCTCGCGCAGGCGGAGCCCGTCGTGCGAAACCTGCCGCACCTCGCCCGATAGCGACAATTCGCCAAAGACGATCGCATCGGCGGGAACCGGTCGCTCGCTAAAGGCCGATATCAGCGCCGCCGCGACGGCAAGGTCGGCGGCAGGATCGGTCAGGCGATAGCCGCCCGCGATGTTGAGATAGACTTCGGCGGCGCCCATCTGCAGCCCGCAGCGCGCCTCCAGCACCGCGAGCACCATCGCGAGCCGTCCGCTGTCCCAGCCGACAACCGCACGTCTGGGGGTGGCCCCGCTGGCAAGCCGGACCGTTAGCGCCTGCACCTCGACCAGCACCGGACGCGTGCCCTCCAATGCCGGGAACACCACCGAACCCGGCACGTCGCGGCTGCGGTCGGTCAGGAACAGGCTCGACGGGTTCGCAACCTCGCCCAGCCCCTCCTCGCCCATCGCGAACACGCCGATCTCGTCGGTGCCGCCAAAGCGGTTCTTCACCGCGCGCAGGATGCGATATTGGTGGCTGCGCTCGCCCTCGAACGCCAGCACGGTGTCGACCATATGTTCGAGTACGCGCGGGCCCGCGATCGTCCCGTCCTTGGTGACATGGCCGACGAGCACGATCGCGGCATCGCTGTCCTTGGCATAGCGGATCAATTCCTGCGCACTCGCGCGGACCTGGCTCACCGTTCCCGGCGCGCTGTCGATCAGGTCGCTGTGCATCGTCTGGATCGAATCGATCACGACGAAATCTGCGCCTTGGCCGTCGAGCGTCGCCAAAATGTCGCGCACCGACGTCGCGCTGGCAAGCGCGACCGGCGCTTGACCGAGCCCCAGCCGCTGCGCGCGCAGCCGCACCTGTGCCGCCGCTTCCTCGCCGCTGATATAGACCACCGACTTTCCAGCCTTCGCGAGCCGTCCGGCCGCCTGCAACAGCAAAGTCGACTTGCCGATCCCCGGGTCGCCACCGATCAGCGTTGCCGACCCCGCGACGAAACCGCCGCCCAGCGCGCGGTCGAACTCGGTGATGCCGCACAGCATCCGTTCGGGCATCTTGCTGTCGGCGTCGAGCGTTTCGAGCGCGAGCGTCCGCCCGCCCTTGCTGAGGTCGTGCTTAGCCGAAAAGGCGGTCTTGCTCGCCTCCTCGACCAGCGTGTTCCACTCGTTGCAGTCGGCGCACTGCCCCTGCCAACGGTACGACACCGACCCGCAATTCTGACAGACATATTGACGCTTTGCTTTGGCCATGGGCGGCGATTAACCGGAACAAAGAACGAACGCCAGCAATTTCCTCCATCTTCGCCCCGGACTTGATCCGGGGTCGATCGGGCGCGGCGCTGAAAGGATGCCGGGTCAAGTTCGGCATGAGGAAACGGGTGATGGCAGTTCATATTTGCGACGCACTGCTCTAGGGCGGTCGCATCCCGAATCACTCATCCAGCAGGATCGCCATCGCATGAAATTCTTCGCCGACACCGCCGAAATCGCCGACATCCAGGAACTCGCCGCGACGGGCCTGCTCGACGGCGTCACCACCAATCCCTCGCTGATCGCCAAGTCGGGCCGCGACTTCAAGGAGGTAACCAGGGAAATCTGCGCTATCGTCGATGGCCCCGTCTCGGCCGAAGTCGTCGCGCTCGACCATGAAACGATGATGAAGGAGGCCGAAATCCTCCGCAAGATCGCCGACAATGTCTGCATCAAGGTGCCGCTGACGATCGACGGGCTCAAGACCTGCAAGGCGCTGACCAGCGACGGCACGATGGTCAATGTCACGCTCTGCTTCTCGGCGACGCAGGCGCTGCTTGCCGCCAAGGCCGGCGCGACCTTCGTCTCGCCCTTCGTCGGTCGTCACGACGACAATGGTTTCGACGGCATGCAGCTGATCGGCGACATTCGTCTCATTTACGACAATTATGATTTCGCCACAGAAATCCTCGTCGCGAGCGTGCGCCACGGCATCCACGTTCTCGAAGCCGCCAAGATTGGCGCCGACGTGATGACCGCACCGCCGTCGGTCATCAAGGGTCTGTTCAAGCACATCCTGACCGAAAAAGGCATTGACGGCTTCCTCGCCGACTGGGCGAAGACCGGGCAAAGCATCTGACGCCACGATCCTCCCTGTCGCGCGGCGATGGGGAGGTGGCAGCGGCGAAGTCGCTGACGGAGGGGCAAGTTGCACGACGTCGCGGCCCCTCCACCATCCTGCGGAGGGCCCCCTACCCATGGCCTTCCGCAACAGGGAGGATTACAGTTGACGTAAACGTCAAGTCATCGCGATACTCGTCCGAAAAGGAGAGATTCGCGATGTCCGACACCACCATCCTCACCGAACGCCGTGGCCACATTCTGATCGTCACGATCAACCGGCCCGAGGCGCGCAACGCGGTCAACGCCGCGGTCCATATGGGCATCGGCAGCGCCTTGGAGGAGGCCGAAAACGACCCCGAAATCCGCGTCGTCGTCATCACGGGCGCGGGCGACAAGAGCTTTTGCGCGGGCGCCGACCTTGTCGCGCTGTCGCGCGGCGAAAGCCTCTATCCCGACGATCCGGCGCAGCAGGCGTGGGGCTTCGCCGGCATGGTGTCGCACCCGATCTCGAAACCGATCATCGCCGCGGTCAATGGGTTCGCGTTCGGCGGCGGCTGCGAGATTGCGCTGATGAGCGACATCATCGTCGCCGCCGATCACGCCCAATTCGGCCTGCCCGAGGTCAAGGTCGGCCTGTTCGCCGCGGCGGGCGGCGCCTTCCGTCTCGCTCAGCAGCTGCCGCGCAAGCTCGCGATGGAATATATGCTGACGGGCGATCCGATCCCCGTCGCGCGCGCGGCCGCGTTCGGGCTGGTCAATCACGTGGTTCCACTCGCCGACCTCATTCCCACCGCGCTCGCGCTCGCCGAAAAGATCGCCGGCAATGCGCCGCTGTCGGTGCAGGCGTCGAAGCGCGTCGCGCTCGGCATCGAACAGGGCCGCATCGCGACCGATGCGCCTTATTGGGAGCATAATACGCGCGAACGCTCGACTCTGATGCGAAGCGAAGACGCCCGCGAAGGTCCGCTCGCCTTCGCGCAGAAACGCAGGCCCGCGTGGAAGGCCCGCTGATATGGTCATGACCGATCCCGAGCGCATTCCCGTCATCATCGGCGTCGGACAGGTGTGCGACCGGCCCGGCGATCCCGATCAGGGACTCGACTCGCTCGATCTGATGGTCGCGGCGCTGGAACTCGCAGCGGAGGACGCCGCTGTCCCGCTCGCCGAAATCGACAGCCTCGCGATCGTCGACCAGATCAGCTTCCGCCATCTCGGCAAGCTCTGCGAACCGCTCGCCGCCGCGATCGGCGCCGCCCCGGCGATCAGCTATCAATCGGCCGCGCCGCACGGCGATACGCCGGTGCGCCTGCTCAACGAAGCCGCCAACCGCATTGGCGCGGGCGAAGTCAAACTCGCCGCGATCGTCGGCGCCGAGGCGTTGCGCACCGCCGCCGGCCGCGCCGCAAAAGCCGCCACCGGCGAGGACAAGAGCTATAACGCGATCCGCAAAGTCGCGACCCGCCGCGAACCCGACTATGCGCAGAAACACGGCCTCGCCGCACCTGTCGATGTGTATCCGCTCTACGAGAACGCGACCCGCGCCTCATGGGGTCAGAGTCTTGCGGATGCGCAGTTCGAAAGCGCCGAAATCTGGTCGCGCTTCTCGGAGGTCGCCGCTGCGAACGACGGCGCATGGATCAGGAAACCGGCTACCCCCGAAGACATATTGCGTATTGATGACGCCAACCGTCCGATCGCATTTCCCTATTCGAAGCTGATGGTCGCCAACTCGTCGGTCAATCAGGGCGCGGGTTTCATCGTCGCCAGTCTCGCGGAAGCAAGGCGGCGCGGCATCGCCGAGAACCGGCTGGTCTATGTCGGCATGGGCGCCGCCGCAAAGGAACCCGCGAGTATCCTCGGCCGCGACCGCTACGACGGCAGCGTGAGCATGGAAACTTCGATCGCGCGCACGCTGGAGCTGAACGGGATGACCGTCGACGACTTCGACTGCGTCGAACTCTACAGCTGCTTCCCCTGCGTGCCGAAGATGGCGCGGCGTATCCTCGGCTGGCCGTGGGATCGCCACGCAAGCGTGTTCGGCGGGCTGACTTTCGGCGGCGGCCCGATCGCCAATTATATGAGCCACGCGATCGTTTCGATGGTCCAGAAACTGCGCAACGAAGGCCGCTACGGCTTCCTCTTCGCCAACGGGGGCTTCGCAACCGACAATCATTGCATCGTGCTGGGCAACCAGCCGATCGCCGCCGCCAGCTTCCCGCAGGATTTCGACTATCAAGCCGAGGCCGAAGCGAAACGCGGCCCCGTGCCCGAGATCGCCGAGGATTATGCCGGACCGGCCACGATCGAGAGCTATACGGTCTTTTACGGCCGCGACGGCGCCCCCAAAGCCGGAGTCGTGGTCGCACGCACGCCCGACGACAAGCGCACGCTGGCGCATATCGATGTCACCGACGCGGCCATGTTGGCGTTTTTGACTGACGGCACGGCAGAGCCCGTCGGCACCACCGGGCAGGTCATCGCAATCGACGAGGGGTTCGGCTGGCGCGCTTGATCGCCCGTCGTCATCCTCCCCCATTCGCTTGTGAAGCTTCGGCAAGCAACCAGTCCCTGACCGCGTTGATTTCGGCGCTGACCTCGCCCTTCCTCACCAGAAGATGATGACGAAAGGCTGAAATCGTGGGGCCGAATGGCTGAACCAGCTGGCCCGCGGCAAGCTCCGCCTCGACGAGTGCGAGGCTGACCAGCGCGACCCCTTGCCCGGCCACCGCGGCCTGGATCGCATGGCTTTCGTCGGAAAAGCGAAGCTGCGCAGGCTCGGCCGGTTCGGGTAAACCGGCTTCGGCGAACCAGCGCGACCAAGTCGGATTGTCGGGGTGCCGTCGCCGCCATTCGAAATCGATGCGCGGCCAGTCGGCCACAGCCGCGATTCGCAGCATCGGGTTAAACACGGGCGCGAAGCGATCGGCGAACAAGGGCATTACCGAAAAATCGGGATAGGGACCGGCGCCGTAGCGGATCGCGATGTCCACCCCCGCGCGCTCCAGATCGACGAGCTGATCGGACGCCTGAAGCTGCAGGTCGATATCGGGGTGGAGCACGCGGAAGGCGTTGACGCGCGGTACGAGCCAGCGCGCCGTGAAGGCGATCGTGGCGGAAATCGTCACATACCGGCGTCCCCGGCGGCGCGTCAGCCGCTCGATCGCCTCCGCAAAGGCGTCGAAGCCATCGCGGAGCACGGGATAGAGCCGGGCGCCCGCGTCGGTCAGCACCACCTGCCGCGTCCGGCGTTCGAACAGCGCAAGGTCGATATGCGCCTCCAGCGCGCGGATCTGATGGCTGACCGCGGTGGGCGTCACGGCAAGCTCGACCGCGGCTTCCTTGAAACTGCCGTGGCGCGCCGCCGCCTCGAAGGCGCGAAGGGCGGATAAGGGCGGAAGGCGCCGGTTCATAGATGAATTGATCTTGTTTATCGAATGACAATTGGGCGTTTGTCGCTACTGATAAACAAGAGGATATTCCAAACATCGGCCGGAGGCCAATGAATTTTTTTAAGAACTCCCGGCCCGAAGGAGTTGAAGATGAAACTGGAACGCGTCGTCACCACCCCGGACAATTACGCCCCTTTCCTGCTGTCGCAGGGCATCAGGTTCGGCAATCTGCTCTTCGTCTCCGGCCAGGCGGGCGCCGGTGAGGACGGCCAAATCGTCGCGGGCGGTTTCCGCGCGCAGGGCGAACAGGCCTTTGCCAATCTGCGCCGCGCGCTGGAAGCAGGCGGATCGAGCCTGGAAGACGTCATCAAGGTGACGATTTTCGTTACCGACATGGGCAATTTCAAGGACGTGGTCGAACTGCGCCGCCAGTTTTTCACCGCGCCTTATCCGGCCGACACGATCGCCGAAGTCAAAGCGCTTTACGACCCCGACGTGATGATCGAGATCGAAGCGATTGCGGCAGTCCGCACGGCCGGGGACGAGTAACATGACGGCAACCGCAATCGCGGCGGCGGACACCGCCGCCGAGCGTCTCTTCGCCCCGTTCAAGATCGGCGCGATGGACATTCCCAACCGCCTCGCGGTCGCGCCGATGACGCGCGTCAGCGCCACCGAAACGGGATACGCGACCCCCCGGATGCGCGACTATTATGGAAGCTTTGCCGATGGCGGCTTTGGCCTGATCATCACCGAAGGACTGTATACCGATCAAGCCTTTTCCCAAGGCTATCTTTTCCAGCCGGGCCTGTCGGACGCGGCGCAGCGCGATGCGTGGAAACCGCTGGTCGAGCGGGTTCACGCCGGCGGCGCGCGGTTCATCGCCCAACTGATGCACGCCGGCGCGCTGTCGCAGGCCAACCGGTTCCGCGGCGATACGCGCGGTCCGTCGGCGGTGCGCCCGGTCGGTCAGCAAATGGCCGTTTATCGCGGATCGGGCGAATATCCGGTGCCGACCGCCATGTCCAAAAGCGAGATAGACGAAGCGGCCTCGGGTTTTGCTGCGGCGGCGTACCGGGCGCGCGAGGCCGGCTTCGACGGCGTCGAGATTCATGCAGCGAACGGCTATCTGCTCGACCAGTTTCTGACCGAAGGCGTCAATCTTCGCACCGACGCCTATGGTGGCGATGCCGCCGCGCGTCTGCAAATCACGATCGAGGTGGCAGAGGCGGTTCGCGCCGCCGTCGGCCCCGCCTTTGTCGTCGGCGTGCGCAGTTCGCAAGGCAAGGTGAATGATTTCCACCACAAATGGCGCGGCGAAGAGGAGGCGGCACAGATTTATGCTTTACTGGGCCAGCTTCCGATCGACTATCTGCACACGACCGAGTTCGAGGCGTGGCAGCCCGCGTTCGGCGAGGGCGCAAGCCTCGCCAGCCTTGCGAAGCGTCACAGCGGCCTGGCGGTGCTGGCGAACGGGTCGCTCCACGATCCGGGACGCGCGGCCGACATGCTGGCGGGGCACGGCGCCGATGTTGTCGCGCTCGGTCGCGGCGCGCTGACCCACGCCGACTGGCCACGGCGAGTGCAGACGGGCACGGCGACCAAGGCTTTCGACCAGACGATACTCGCGCCGCTCGCCGACCTTGCCAACGCCGACCGCGTCCACGCCGCGAAGCAGGCCACCGACGTATAGCATGAACTTCGCTTCGAGGTTCTCGAGCCTTCCCCGCAGGTACGATCCAGGCGGGGAAGGTTACGCGCGATGGAAACCGGGTGCGACCTTGCGATCCGCTCAGATCTCGAACGAAACCCCTTGCGCCAGCGGCAGCGCGTCCGAATAATTCACCGTGTTGGTCGCGCGGCGCATATATTGGCGCCAGCTGTCCGAGCCGCTTTCGCGCCCGCCACCCGTTTCCTTCTCGCCGCCGAAGGCCCCGCCGATCTCTGCCCCGCTCGTACCCAGATTGACGTTCGCGATGCCGCAGTCGCTCGCGACCAGGAAGCGTTCGGCCTCCCGCATGTCGGTGGTGAAGATCGCCGACGACAGGCCCGCCGCGACATCGTTATGCTGCTCGATCACGGCATCAAGATCATAATAGCGCATGACATAGAGGATCGGCGCGAAGGTCTCGTCGAGCACCGGCCCGACCTGCCCCGGCATTTCGACCAGCGCGGGCTTTACGTAATAGCTCGCCCCCTCGCCGACGCGCGTCCCGCCGTGCACCACGCCGCCCGCCGCCTCGGCAGCGCCCAGCGCACCCTGCATCATCTCGTACGCCGCGCGGTCGATCAGCGGCCCGACGAGCACTTCGCCCTCCAGCGGGTTGCCGACACTGACGCTGGCATAGGCTGACTTCAATCGCGCGACGAATCCGTCGTAAATTCTGTCGTGCACGAACAGGCGTCGCGTCGTCGTGCAACGCTGCCCCGCGGTCCCCATCGCACCGAACGCGACACCGCGCAACGCGAGGTCGAGGTCGGCCGACGGCGCAACGATCACGCCATTGTTGCCGCCGAGTTCGAGGATCGCGCGCGCAAAACGCTGCGCCAGCCGCGGCGCTACCGCGCGCCCCATGCGCGTCGAACCCGTCGCTGAGACGAGGGCAACGCGCGCATCGTCGACGAGCGCCTCGCCCGCCTCGCGTCCGCCGACCAGCAACTGCACCAGACCGTCGGGCGCGTCGCCGAAGCGCGCAACCGCACGCGCGAAAACCGCCTGCGTCGCCAAGGCCGTAAGCGGCGTCTTTTCGGACGGCTTCCAGACAACACTGTTGCCGCACACAAGGGCAAGCGCCGCATTCCAAGCCCACACCGCGACGGGAAAGTTGAACGCCGAAATCACGCCGACGACGCCCAGCGGGTGCCAGACCTCCATCATCCGGTGTCCCGGCCGCTCGGTCGCGAGCGTCAGGCCATATAATTGGCGCGACAAGCCGACCGCAAAGTCGCAGATATCGATCATTTCCTGTACTTCGCCCGCACCCTCGGACGGGATTTTACCCGCCTCGATCGTCACCAGCTTCGCCAGATCGTCCTTCGCCGCGCGCAATTCTTCGCCGAACAACCGCACCAACTCGCCGCGGCGCGGTGCCGGGACGCTGCGCCAGGCGCGAAAGGCCGCGGTCGCGTGCCCGAGCGACTCGTCGATCGCCGCAGCGTCGGCGACGCGCACCAAGGCGACCTGCTCGCCGGTCAGCGGCGTCACCGAGGGCATCGATCCTTCGGTCCACGCGCGCCGGTCGACGCCCAGTCCATCGAGCAGCCGCCCAACATCTTCGCCGATCCCGGCCATTCTCGATCCTTTCCAAATCGCTGTTCGGCGCCGTCTACTCTCCCCTCCCCGTTCGTGTCGAGCGAAGCCTGTCCCGAGCGTGCCGAGGGGTCGAGACACCCCGACGTCGTATGCGGCCGACGGGCATCTCGACTTCGCTCGATGCGAACGGCTAAGGGGAGAGCAAATAGAGGAGAGCTGCCGTGTCCGACCTACCCCCCTCCGAGCCTTTGGTCCCCGTCCCCGCCGACGCCGCCGCGAATACGCATTGCACCGCCGCCGACTACGACCGCCTCTACGCGCAGAGCGTCGAGGATCCCGACGGCTTCTGGGCCGAGCAGGCGCAGCGGCTCGACTGGATCACGCCCCCGACGAAGATCGCCAACTGGTCCTACGACCCGGTGAGTATCAAATGGTATGAGGACGGCGTCCTCAACCTCTGCCACAACGCCGTCGATCGCCATGTCGCCGCCGGCCATGGCGACCGCACCGCGATCATCTTCGAACCCGACGCCCCCGACGGCGAGACGCGGCATATCAGCTACAAGGCGTTGCTCGCCGACGTCGTCCGCTTCGCCAATACGCTCAAGAAAATGGGCGTCCGGAAGGGCGACCGCGTCACCATCTATATGCCGATGATCCCCGAGGGCGCAGTGGCGATGCTCGCCTGCGCGCGTATCGGCGCGGTGCACAGCGTCGTCTTCGGCGGCTTCTCGCCCGAGGCGATCCACGGCCGCATCGAGGATTGCGGCAGCGACTGGGTGATCTGCGCCGACGAGGGGCTGCGCGGCGGCAAGGTCGTTCCCCTAAAGGCCAATGTCGACAAGGCGCTCGAACGGATCGACGTGAAGGCGGTGCTCGTCATTGCGCACACCGGCGGCGACATCGCGATGAAGGAAGGCCGCGATCATTGGTACGATGCGCTGTCGGCCGACGTCGACGCGATATGCCCGTGCGAGCCCATGAATGCCGAGGATCCGCTCTTCATCCTCTATACCTCGGGATCGACGGGCAAACCCAAGGGTGTGCTCCACAGCGTCGGCGGCTACAGCGTCTGGACCGCGTCGACCTTCTGGTACGGCTTCGACTATCGCCCGGGCGAGATTTTCTGGTGCAGCGCCGACATCGGCTGGGTCACCGGCCACAGCTATGTCGTGTACGGCCCGCTGCAGAACGGCGCGACGACCCTGATGTTCGAAGGCGTGCCCAACTACCCCGACCACGACCGCTTCTGGCAGGTCGTCGACAGGCATCGGGTCAACATCCTCTACACCGCGCCAACCGCGATCCGAGCGCTGATGCGCGAGGGCGACGACTATGTGACGCGCCACGATCTCTCGTCGATCCGCCTGCTCGGCAGCGTCGGCGAGCCGATCAATCCCGAAGCGTGGCGCTGGTATCATCAGGTCGTCGGCAAGGGCTGCGTCCCGGTCATCGACACATGGTGGCAGACCGAGACCGGCGGGATCATGATCACCACGCTGCCCGGCGCGCATCCGATGCAGCCGGGGAGCGCGGGCAAGCCCTTTTTCGGCATACGCCCCGAACTCGTCGATGCCGAAGGCACCAAGCTCGTCTGCGAAGAAACGGGCGGCGCGGCCGAGGGCAACCTCTGCATCACGCACAGCTGGCCGGGGCAGGCGCGGACGATCTATGGCGATCACCAGCGTTTCGCCGAAACCTATTTCTCGACCTACAAGGGCAAATATTTCACCGGCGACGGCTGCCGCCGCGACGCCCACGGCTATTGGCGCATCACGGGGCGCGTCGACGATGTGATCAATGTCTCGGGCCATCGTATGGGCACCGCCGAGGTCGAAAGCGCGCTGGTCCTCCACGATCTTGTCGCCGAAGCGGCGGTCGTCGGCTTCCCGCACGATATCAAGGGCCAGGGCATCTATGCCTATGTCACGCTCAACGCCGGGGTCGAGCCGACCGAAGAGGTCGCCGCCGCGCTGAAACAGCAGGTGCGCACCGAGATCGGTCCGATCGCGACCCCCGACCATATCCATCTGACCCCCGCCCTGCCCAAGACGCGCTCGGGCAAGATCATGCGGCGGATTTTGCGCAAGATCGCCGAAAATGATTTCGGATCACTCGGCGACACCTCGACGCTCGCCGATCCGAGCTTGGTCGACGGGTTGATCGAAGGGCGAAAGAACCGCTGATTCCGGGCGCGCGACGCGTCCGGGATAGACACCCCCATCCTTTCGTATGATTGAGCGGAGGGCCGATGGCCGCCATAGAGGGAGCAGCCCCGGTTCCGGCCGTTCCTCCCCCTCCCTGAAGGCCGGAGCAACAAGGCCCGGAAGGTTTCTTACCTTCCGGGCCTCCCTTTTTCCGATCGGCCGATATCGTCAGAAATGAAAGTCGGGCAGTTCCGCCAGTGCGATGCCCAGCGCCTCGGCCCATCCGTTGGCGACGCTTTCGAAATAGGGGTCGTGGCGTTCGAACCGCCGCTCTCGGACGGTAGTGAAATCGTCGCGTTCGTGAACCTTGAGATCAATCGGCAGGTCGACCCCGGCATTCGCACGGATCGTCGAATCGAACGACACGCAGAGCAGTTTCACCGCATCCTCGAACGACATGGCGGGGTCATAGGATCGGACGATGATCGGGCGGCCATATTTCGTCTCGCCGATCTGGAAAAAGGGATTGTCCTCACCCGCCTCGATAAAATTGCCTTCGGGATAGATCAGGAACAGCCGCGGCTCGGCTCCTTTGATCTGCCCGCCGACGATCAGCGACGCGCGGAACAGCGATTCGGCCGCCGGGCCTTCGTCATTGTGCCGCATTACGATGCTGCGCAGCGTCTCGCCGACGATATTGGCGACCGCGAACATCGACGGCGCGGCTAGGATTGACGGATGACGTTCCTCGGGCGCCTTGGTGCGTTCGTCGAGCAGGCTGACCACCGCCTGCGTTGTTGCGAGATTGCCCGCGGACATCAGCGTGATCACCCGCTCGCCGGGCAAATGCCAGCTGCGCATCTTGCGGACCTGCGAGATGTCGTCGACACCGGCGTTGGTTCGGGTGTCCGACATGAACACCAGCCCCTTGTTCAACCGCATGCCAACGCAATAAGTCATCTTATCCTGTTTTCCCCGCCCGGAAAATTCCGGTTGCTCGGGCCCGCTTATTGCTGGACCTGCAATTGGACAACCAGATTTTCTTGCGCTGCACCATAGCGCATTCCGCGAACCGGCGCGGCGCCCTGATAATCGAGGCCGGTTGCAACGCGGATATAGCGCTGGTCGGGCGAGTGGCCGTTGCTGACGTCGAAACCGATCCAGCCGATATGGTCGAAATGCGCCTCGGCCCAACCGTGTGTGGCATCCTGATGGGTGCGATCGTTCATCATCAGATAGCCCGAGACATAGCGCGCCGGGTGGCCGAGGTGGCGCATCGCGGTAACGAAGATATGGGCATGGTCCTGGCACACCCCGCCGGCGCCGGCGAGCGCCTGTTCGGCGGTCGTTTCGGCATCGGTCACCCCGATCCGATAGGGCAGCTTGTCGATGATCAGCGCGGACAGCGCATGCGCGCGTTCGATATCGTTCGCGAAATCGCGCCCCAGTTCGGCGGTCAGCGAACGCACCCCGCGCCCCGCGCGCGTCAGCGGCGTCGGACGCAGAAAGGTCCATAACGGCATCGCTCCGCGATGCGGCCCGATCACCCCGTCCCAAGTGACCAGCTCGACCTCGCCGGTGCAGCGGATCACCAGTTCGCTCGTCCCGCTGTCGACGGATATCAGGTCGACGCCATTGCCCAGATGATCGGTATAGTGAAGCTGCCGCGAACCGCCCTCGATCGCGACCGTCCAATCGTGGATCAGTTGCTGTCCCGGACGTTCCTTGGGCGTCAGCCTGACCTGTTGGAGCGCATAGCGGACCGGGCCGTCATATTGATAATGGGTGATATGTTCGACGCGCAATTTCATCGTCATTCCACAAAGCGATAGTCGCGCTCGATTTGCCGCGCGAGCGCGGCGTTGGCGCGAAGAAAGTCGGTGATGAACTCGTGCAGCCCGCCGTCGAAGATCGACGCAATCGGGCGCGAGAGCCGTTCGTTGCAGATCGACGCGGCCAACCGCACCGCCTCGGTCTCCTCCCCATAGGCGCGCGCCAGCCAATCGAGATTGTCGTTCATCTTGTCGCAGCAAAAGGCCAGGCTGCGCGGCATCTGTTTGTAAAGGATCAGGAATTCTGCGATCTTGAGCGCGCTGATCTCGGTCCCGTAAAGCCAGTGATAGGCGCGGTGCGCCGACACCGACCGCAGGATCGTCTCCCACTGCACATTGTCGATCGAAGTGCCGATATGCGCGACAGAGGGCAGCAGCAGATAATATTTGACGTCGAGGATGCGCGCCGTGTTGTCGGCGCGCTCGAGAAAGGTGCCGAGCCGCGAGAAATTATAACCGTCGTTGCGCAGCATCGTTCCCGCAAAGGCGCCGCGCACCAGCCCGCTTTGCTGGCGGATCGCGGCGAGCACGTCGGGGAGGTCGTCCTCGCGCACCTGCCGTTTCAGCAGCGCCCCCAGCGTCATCCAGCTCGTATTCACCGCCTCCCACGCTTCGCGCGTCAGATAGGTGCGCGCGGTTCGCGCATTGTCGCGCGCCTGCTTGATCACCGACATGATGCTCGATGGATTGGTGGGGTCACGCAGCATGAAGTCGACGACGCGCTGCGAGGTATAATCGTCGCCATGCGCCTGCCGGAAATAATAATCCTGTCCCGCGGTAACGAGGACCGAGCGCCATTCGGCCGCAGCGGTGTTCGACCGCGTCAGCGCGATACGGAAACCGGCGTCGATCAGCCGCGCATTATTCTCGCTGCGCTCAAGGTAGCGCGCCATCCAATAGAGACCGCCTGCGGTTTTGCCCAGCATCGCCGTCAGTCCTCCAACACCCAGGTGTCTTTAGTCCCGCCGCCCTGGCTCGAATTGACCACCAGCGACCCCTTGCTCATCGCGACGCGCGTCAGTCCGCCCGGCGTGATCCTGATCCCCTGCGGCGACATCAGCACAAAGGGGCGCAGGTCGACGTGCCGCGGCGCCAGCCCCGCCCTGGTAAAGATCGGCACGGTCGAGAGCGACAGCGTCGGCTGCGCGATATAATTACGTGGATTGGCCTCCAATTTGGCGCGGAAGGCCGCAATCGCCTTCTTGCTCGCCGCAGGCCCGACGAGCATCCCGTATCCGCCCGACCCGTGCACTTCCTTCACCACCAGTTCGGGCAGGCGGTCGAGCACCTCGCGCAGATGCTCGGGCTCGCCGCATCGCCAGGTCGGCACATTGGGCAGCAGCGCCTTCTCGCCCGTATAAAATTCGATGATGTCGGGCATATAGCTGTAGAGCGCCTTGTCGTCGGCGATCCCCGTCCCCGGCGCATTGGCGATCGTGATCCCGCCGGCGCGATAGACGTCCCATATCCCCGGCACCCCCAGCATCGAGTCCGGCCGGAAATTCAGCGGGTCGAGGAAATCGTCGTCGACGCGGCGATAGAGGACGTCGATCGGCGTATGGCCCTGCGTCGTCCGCATCGCCACGCGCCCGTCGACAACGCGCAAATCATGCCCCTCGACCAGTTCGGCGCCCATCTGGTCGGCAAGGAAGCTATGTTCGAAATAGGCGCTGTTGTGGATGCCCGGCGTCAACACCGCAACCGTCGGCGTGCCGCCGCATGCGGGGGGCGCGCAGGCGGAAAGCGATTTCAGGAGGTTGAGCGGATAATCGCTCACCTCGCGCACCGAAATCTTCGCGAACAGCTCGGGAAACATCTGGAGCATCGTCTCGCGATTCTCGAGCATATAGGACACGCCCGATGGCGTCCGCGCATTATCCTCGAGCACGTAGAATTCGTCAGGGCCGGTGCGCACGATGTCGATGCCGCTGATATGGGTATAGATTCCGCCCGGCGGGTCCATGCCCATCATCATCGGCAGGAAGGCCTCGTTGCGCGAAATCAATTCGGTCGGGACCCGTCCTGCGCGCAAAATCTCCTGCCGGTGGTAGATATCGTACAGAAAAGCGTTGAGCGCACGCACGCGCTGTTCGATGCCGCGCGACAGGCGGCGCCATTCGCTCGCCGAAATGATCCGCGGAACGACGTCGAAGGGGATCAGCCGCTCGTCGGCCTCATCCTGCCCATAAACATTGAAGGTGATGCCCGTGGTACGAAAAAAGGCCTCGGCCTGCTGCGCCTTGCGCTGGATGCGCGCGACATCCTCGCGGCCGAACCAGTCCGAATATTCGCGATAGGGCGACCGGACCTCGCCTCCTCGTCCTGTCATCTCGTCGAAAAAGGAAATGCGCCAGCCCTTTCCACGCAGCATGCCATCGTCCGGCCGCGCCCGATCGCTCGGGCAAACGGCCCCATATTCCTGCCTGCTGCGTTGCTTGTCTGGCTACGCGGCCCCCAAGCTTGTGAGGGCGATGCTAATCGCGCCCGCGCGCCTTGGCAAGCGGGCTCGTAAGAGCGCTCTGTTACCGTAACTTATGGAGTTGACACGTTATTCCTTCGTCACCCCGGACTCGATCCGGGGTCCACCGCTACGCCGTAACCATGGATGCCCGATCGAGTCCGGCATGACGAGGATGAACCGGTCAGATCGCCCCGTGGCAATGCTTGTACTTGCGCCCCGAACCGCATGGGCACGGCGCGTTGCGGCTGATGTCGAGCGCCGCATAGGGATTCTCCCCCTGCGGCATGTCGGGCTTCGGCACCTGCATGGGCGGCAGCGTATTCGCGATCACGCCCAGCGATCCCGCGTCGATATCGCCGCTGTTATCCTCGCCCGTGAAGGGATCGATGTGTGTCGTCAGGAAATCGGGCAGGTCGGGCAGCGGCATCGGTTCGGGCTCTTCGAAGCGCAGGTCGATGCGCGCGACGGTGCGCGTCACATCCTCGCGGATGTTCGACAACATGCGTTCGAACAGCGCAAAGGCCTCCTGCTTATATTCGTTGATCGGCTGCTTCTGCGCATAGGCGCGCAGGAACACGACCTGCCGCAACGCGTCGAGCGTCGCGAGATGCTCTTTCCAGTGATGGTCGAGCGTCTGGAGCAGCACCGACTTTTCGATGCCCTTCCACGTTTCGGCATCGACCAGCGCCGCCTTTTCGGCCGCAACCGCATCGGCCTGCGCCTGGATGCGCTCCTCGAACATTTCGGGATCGACCGCGTCTTCCTGCATCCACGCGTCGATCGGCGGTTCGAGGTCGAGGATGTTCGCGACGCGCTCCTTCATCTGCTCGATGTTCCACTGTTCCGGATAGCTGCCCGGCGGGCACGCATCGGCGACGATGGCGTTCACCGTCTCGGCGCGCATCGCGAGCATGACGTCGTCGACGGTCTCGCTGTCGATGATCTCGCCGCGCTGCTCATAGATGACCTTCCGCTGGTCGTTCATGACGTTGTCGTATTCGACGACCTGTTTGCGAATGTCGTAATTGCGCGCCTCGACCTTCTTCTGCGCGGTCTCGATCGCCTTGGACAGCCATTTCGACCCGATCGCCTCGCCATCCTCCAGATTCTTGTTCATCATCTTGGAAAACAACGTGTCGGGACCGAAGATGCGCAGCAGGTCGTCGTCGAGGCAGAGGTAGAATTTCGACAGGCCGGGGTCGCCCTGGCGCCCCGAACGTCCGCGCAGCTGGTTGTCGATGCGGCGGCTTTCGTGGCGCTCGGTCGCGAGCACGAACAACCCGCCCGCCGCCTTCACTGCCTCGCGCTCGGCGGCGACTTCGGCCTTGATCCGTTCGATCGCGGCATCGCGTTCGGGGCCTTCGGGCAGGTCCTTCAGTTCGTCGTCGATGCGGAATTCTTCGTTGCCGCCAAGTTTGATGTCGGTGCCACGGCCCGCCATGTTCGTCGCGATCGTGACCGCGCCGGTGCGCCCCGCCTGCGCGACGATATGCGCTTCGCTTTCGTGGAAACGCGCGTTGAGGACGCTGTGTGGCACGCCTTCCTTTTCGAGATAGGAAGAGAGCAGCTCCGATTTCTCGATCGACACGGTGCCGACGAGCACCGGCTGGCCGCGCTCGTTCGCCTCGCGGATCGTGCGGGCGATCGCACCGAACTTGTCGGTGATATTCTTGTAGAACTCGTCTTCCTCGTCGATGCGCGCGATCGGCCGGTTTGTCGGGATGGTGACGACGTTCATCTTGTAGATGTCAAAGAATTCGGCCGCCTCGGTTGCCGCCGTGCCGGTCATTCCGCTGAGTTTCGGGTACATGCGGAAATAATTCTGGAAGGTGATCGACGCGAGCGTCTGGTTCTCGGGCTCGATCTGCACGCCTTCCTTTGCCTCGACTGCCTGGTGCAGGCCGTCGGACCAGCGGCGGCCGTCCATCATCCGGCCGGTGAATTCGTCGATGATCACGACCTTGCCGTCCTTGACGATATAGTCGGTGTCGATGCGGAACATCTGGATTGCCTTCAACGCCTGGTTGACGTGATGGACGACCTGCGTGTTCTCGATGTCGTAAAGATTGCTGCCCTGGAGCAGCCCCGCCGCTTCGAGCAGGCGCTCGACATGCTCGGTGCCTTCCTCGGTCAGGTTGATCGACTTGGACTTTTCATCCTTCTCATAATCCTCGTCGACCAGCTGGAGCACGACATCGTTGACGCGGATGTAAAGCTCCGACTTGTCATCGGTCGGGCCCGAGATGATCAGCGGAGTGCGCGCTTCGTCGATCAGGATCGAATCGACCTCGTCGACGATGCCGAAATTGAACGCGCGGTGGACCATCTGCTGACGGTCGAACTTCATATTGTCGCGCAGGTAATCGAACCCCAGCTCGTTGTTCGTCGCATAAGTGATATCGCTGTTATAGGCGTCGCGGCGCTGCGTTTCGTTGAGGTTGGGAACGATGACCCCGGTGGTCAGGCCCAGGAACCCATAGACGGCACCCATCCATTCGGCGTCGCGCGTGGCAAGATAATCGTTCACCGTCACGACATGCACGCCCTTGCCTTCGAGCGCATTCAAGTAACAGGGCAGGGTCGCCATCAGCGTCTTGCCCTCGCCCGTCGCCATTTCGGCGATCTCGCCGCGATGCAGCACGATGCCGCCAACCATCTGGACATCGAAATGGCGCATGCCGAGTGTGCGTACCGCAGCTTCGCGCACCGTCGCAAAGGCTTCGGGCAGGATGTCGTCGAGCGTCTCGCCGGCGGTCAGCCGGTCGCGGAATTTCTGCGTCTGCGCCTGCAATCCGGCGTCATCGAGCGCCTGCATCGCGGGTTCGAATGCGTTGATCTTGTCGACGATCTTGCGGATCGAGGCGACATAGCGGTCGTTGGACGAACCGAACAGGCTCTTGGCGAGGCCAGCAAACATCGTATTTTCCTTGGAATTAAATGAGATGGCGGCACCAAGGCCGCGGTATATGCTCAAAACCCCGATATACGGGGCGGCGCCTTTAAGGAGACGCTGGACCCTGGCTCTATTCGAGCGCGCGGTCGCTGCGGGTCAGCAGACCGGGAAGATGCGGCGGCGAAGCCTTGCGCGGTTTGCCGCTACCGCTCGTGGTGCGCCGCGTCGGCGCGGTGGTCGCCGGACGACGCGTATTGTCGCTGGTCTCGGCCTTACCCGCCGTTTCGGCAAGCATGACGAGGGCTCCCATCGCCGCCGGCGTGGCAGGCGCGGCAACCGCGCGGTCGGCTGTCGCCAGACCGGTCAGCAATGCCAAAAGGGTCAGCAGTAACCGCAAGAATTGCCCCTCTACACGTCCGGAGCGATAAATATTGCGCCCCGCTCGCTGAACATAGGGTGAAAGCGCCGCCGCGTCCAGACCCGTCGCTATTTGGCCACCGCTGGTTTGACGGGTGCCGGCTTGGCCTCCGCCGGCGGTGGCGCATCCTCGATAACCAGTTCGGTGCGCAGGGTCACGCGTTTCGCGGCGGGCTTGCCGTCGCTGCCGACGAATGGCGCGTAACGCCCCTGCGCCGGGAACATGTCGCACGGCGTCATCCCGTTCGGCATCGAACCGAATTCCCCTGTTTTCGAAAAACGGCAATCGGCGACGCGACCATCGGCACCCAACAGCACCGTCACGGTCGCGCTCCCCGGCTTGCCCATCGGGAAGCTGCGCTCGCGCTGGACCGCCACGCCGCCGGGGCCTTCCCCGGCCTCTTCCGGCAACGTCCATCGGAATGTCGTCGCAACGACCGAGCGAACGGGCTTTCCGTCGCTGTCGAGCGCGGGCGAGAATTTTCCGTCGCTGCGCATCAGCGCGCAGGCCGCCTCGTCGAGCGCGAACGAAAGGCTGCTCTCGTTGACCTTGCAGCTAGTGACCTGCCCCGCGGCGTCGATGCCGAGTTCCATATGGACAACCCCCTCCTCGCCCGCGGCGCGCGCTGCGGCCGGGTAATGGGCGGCAGGGTCGATCCGGGTCAGCGCATCGTCCGGCCTGGGTCCGCGCGGCCAGCTCTCCTGCACCGCATCGAGCGCGAAGCCAGCGACTGCGATCGAATCGTCATATTCGGGGATCTGCCAGCGAATGCGGTTGCTGTATGTCCCGCCGACCGCCTTGCCGGCCTTGTCACGGCCGGGCGTGAAGCGCGCGCGCTCCATGATCAGCCGACAGGTGGTCGCATCGAGGTCGTCATGACCGCTCGGCGATATGATCTCGCATTGGGTGGGCAGGCCGTCGGCGCCGACCGTCAATTTGAACCCCGTCGTGCCCTCGCGCTCCTCGCGCATCGCGCTGACCGGATAATCGTCATTGGTCGCCCAACTGCCCGGATTGGTCGCCGGCATCATCGGTTCGCCGCCCTCCTCGACAACGACCTGCGTCACAAGCTCGCCGGGCGCGGCCAGCGCCAAAAATATCGCAAACATCGATGCCCCCTACCCCAATTGCGGATTCAATTCTTTCACTTCTATAAGGAAGCTCTTGGGCTTCTTGAACAACTTACTCTTGCGATTGACTGCGAGCCCGGCGATTTCGGCAAGCTCCATGACGAAATGCACGCAGTTGCGCTTGTTCAGACTGTAACTCGGCTGGTCTCGCGTCCGCCATTCGTCGATCTTTGCCAGCAGCCGCGCATAGGTCGCGTCATCGACGGTCACATCGAACTGGCGGTCGCTCTTCGCGACATAATCGGGCTTCGACGATTCCACCTTGCCCTTCACCGACCCGAACAGGATGGCGGGGCTGACCGATGTCGCGGTAAAGCCGTAATTGGCATCGACCACTTCTCCCGTTGCATCGACCGTGCCTTTCAGCACGACAAAGGCGTGTGGAAAGCGATCGCCGAAATCATGGCTGTAGAAGCTCACAACGACCTCCGCCCGCACCGGGACGGCGAAACCCGCACAAAATAGCAGTAGCGGCAGGAAGATCAGGCGGAGGCCGCGGGTCATCGCCACTCTCTTAGCGAGCGGCGCCGTCGATTGCCAACTCGCGATTGCCGCTTGACGGAAACGCTCACTTCGCATCTTGTCACACTGACAATGATGTAAGGAGGGGCGCTATGACACGGAAGGCGATTTTCATCACGGGCGGCGGATCGGGCATCGGCCGCGCGGTTGCGCGCCATTTCGCCGGGCAGGGCTGGTTCGTCGGTATCGCCGACGTGAACGGCACGGGGATCGACGAAACCGCCGCGCTGCTGCCCGACGGCGCCGCGTCGCGCCATGTGATGGACGTGCGCGACCGCGACCAGTGGAAGGGCGCGCTCAACGCCTTTGCCGCCGCGAGCGGCGGCCGCCTCGACGTGTTGTTCAACAATGCCGGCATCGGGTCGGGCGGACAGTTCATCGACATGGCGCCCGAAGAGGCCGACCGGCTGATCGCGATCAATTTCGGCGGGGTCGTCAACGGCATCTATGCCGCGCTCCCGCTTCTCCGCGCCACACCCGGCGCGACGATCCTGAACACCGGATCGGCATCGGGCTTTTACGGTGTCGCCGGCCTCGCCGTCTATTCGGCGACCAAATTCGCGGTACGCGGGCTGACCGAGGCGCTCGAAATCGAATTCGCAAAACATGGCATCAAGGTCCGCTCGCTGATGCCCGGCTTCATCGACACCCCCCTGCTCGACCAGGTCAGCGCCGACAGCAACGAACCCGCGCGCAACCGCCTGTCGGACAGCGGGTTCGAGATCGTCCCTGTCGAACGCGTTGCCGATGCGGCGTGGGAGGCCGTCCACGGAACCGCGATCCACACGACCGTCGGCAAGATGGCGAAACGCCTGTCACGCCTCGCGCGCTGGTTCCCGGGGCTGATCGTGCGCCAGTCGAAGAAGATCGATGCGCTGGGGGCGGCGGGGCACTAGCCCCTTTCGCCTATTTCTTTGCCCTCCCGCACTGCACCGACCCGTTGCCGATGTTGCGGATGGTGCAGACGGGCTTGCCGAGTACGACCGTCTTGCCGATGCCGCGCGTCGTCACCGCCGCAGTCTTGACCGCGTTCAGCCGCGTGTCGCCCGCGCCCTCGCTATCGAGCGTCAGTTCCGCGACCGCGAGCGCGCCGGCGTCGAACACCCCGGCGCCCGACAAGGTCATCTGCGCCTGTTTCGCCGCGCCGCCCAGCGTCATCGTCCCGTTGCCGATCATCGCTACCGACAGCCGGTCGGCCTCGATCGCGCCGACCGACAGCGAACCGGGCCCGCGCAGGCCGATGGTGACGCGGCCGCCCTTCATCCGGTCGATCGCCAGCGATCCCGCCCCGCCCATCGTCGCCGATCGCAGGCTGGCGGCATTGATGCGGATCGTCACGGCGCCGTGCGGCGCGCCGCGCTTTTCATCGCCGGCGAACTGGCGCGTGCCGATCACCAGCCGCCCGTCGCGCGCCTCGAGGCTCAACCGGTCGATCGCATCCTGCGGCCCCGTCGCCACCGCGCCGACCGGCGCGCGCGTCGTCACGTCGATGATATAATCGGCATTGACCTCGATCGCCTCGAAACTGGTGAGGCCGAACCGCTTCTCGGCCGCCGACGCGGATCCGGTGAACAGGAGGGCAGCGGCCAGCATGGCGCATCGTATCGCAAAGGTCATAGCGCCGCCTTACCGCGTCGGGCGGGACGGCGCCAGTCTGGCCTTATTTGCAGGTCGCGGTGCCCGATCCCATCTGACGCGTCGAACATTTGGCGCCGCCACCGATCGTGACGTCGCCTGACCCGAGGATGCTGACGTCGGCGTTGCCCGTTGCCTGCGCATCGACATTGCCCGACCCGGTCACCGACACGTCCAGCGTCGTCGCCGCGAGCCCGTCGGCGTCGATGTCGCCCGATCCGGTCACCGCGAGCTCGGCTGACGCGACCGTTCCGCCGCCGATATCGATATCGCCTGACCCCGAAACCTTGATCTCCGCGCTCTGGGCGGTGAGCTTCGCGACCTTGAGGTCGCCCGATCCGGTCACGACGGCTTCGACCGCATCGCCCTCGGCGGCGTCGGCGTCGATCGATCCCGATCCGGTCAGCCGCAGCGCGTCGAGGCGGGGCATGGTAATCGCGATATCGAGATCGTCGTCGTCGCGGCTCGAAAAGCTGAAGCCGTCGCGCTTGCGGCCGATGACCAGCCGCGTCCCGTCGACCTTGATCTCGAGCCGGTCGACGACGTCCGCGCGGCCGCGCGCGCTGATCGAAAAATTGTCGCCCTGACGGATTGTGACATCGTCGGGTCCTGCCACTTCGACCCCGGTAAAGCCGGTGAGCGCATAGCTTTGCGTCGTCACCGGACCGGCTGCAGCGGGCGCCTCCGTTTCGCTCTTGCCCTGCGGCTTACCGTCATGATCGGTGCCGTTGCACGCCGTCACCGTCATGCCGAGAGCCAGCGGCAAAATCGCCATCGTCCAGTTACGCATCGCAAATCTCCTGTGTGTATTGTATGCCTAACACACGGGAGATTTGCTGTCCAGTGAACTACCAGCGAAGCAGCGGAGGGAGCAGCCAGCGGCCGACGACCCCCGACAACAAGATGGCAAGGCCGTGCCACAGCGCGATATGGATCATGTCGTTCGACGTGCAATGCAGCGCGACAATCGCCGCCCCCGCGGCCCCCGCGGCAAACCCGATCACCCAGCCGGCGCGCGTCGGCGAGGTTGGCGCGCCGCCCTTCAGCCAGAAGAAAAGCGCGGCACCGACCCCGAGCCCCGACAGAGCGCCCTCGATCATGCAGCGCAGGCCGTTTTCCGGACGCGCTGCCTCCATCGCGGCATGGCTGTCGCCAAAGCCGATGACCAGCGCCGAAAGCGGCAACGCAAGCGTCGCCAGCCCGGCCCAGCGCCACCCGCTATAGTCGCGCCCGACGCCCGGCAGGCCCATGCGCAGCGCGCTCCACGCCGCGGCCAGGCCCAGCGCGACGATCAGCCAGAAGGACAGCATCGGTAGCGGCGGCATCATCGCGCCGTCGGCAAGGTCGTGACGCGCACCCGACAGCCAGAGCAGCGCCGCACCGCCGCCGATCCACCCCGCGACGACCCAAAGCGACCCGCGCGCGACCCGCCGCGGCCGGACGGGTTCGAGCTCGTCGGCAAGGCCGTCGATCAAATCGTCGATCGATGCTTTGGTCATGTCATTCGCTTTCAACCAGTTGAGCGAGCCTCCTGAGCCCGCGATGAATATTCACTTTGACCAGCGACTCGCTCTGGCCGCAAATCTGCGACGCCTCCGCGATCGACGCCCCCTTGATCTTGACCAGCGAGATCGCCTGAGCCTGCGCCGGCGGCAATTGTGCAAGCAGGTGATCGATGCTGAGCCGCGCGTGCACGGCGTCGTCTTCGGCGCCGATCGCCGCGTCATTGTCGCCCAGCTCGGCCTCGTCGCGCTGACGCCGCAGCATGTCGATCCAGCGATAGCGCGCGATCGCGGCGAGCCACGGCAGGAAGGCGCGCGACGGATCCCATGTCGCGAGCTTGCGGTGCATCGACACCAGCGTTTCCTGTACCAGGTCGTCGATCTGATGCGGCGCGCTGCGCCGCGCGAAATAGCGTTCGAGCCATTTGCGGCTGTCGCCGAGCAGCGCGCGATAGGCCGCGCGATCCCCGCGCTGCGATGCCGCCATCAGGCGCGCGAGCGAGGGTTCGTCGATACTCATTTCGCGCGCACCTTATCAACAAGCGCGTCGAGCGAGAACAGGCCGCCGCCGCGCACGATCAGCATCGCTGCCATTGCCGTCCACAGCGAATGGACCGGCCACCATGCATCGGGAAAGACGAAGATCTGGATGACCAGCGTCATCACGAGCAGCGCGCCCGCCGACAGGCGCGTCGCCAGCCCGAACAGCAGCAGGGCCGGGAAGAGATGCTCGGCATAAGCGGTGAGCGGCACTGCGATCGACGGGTCGAGCGGCAGCCCCGAAAATTCGGACGCGAACAGATCATATTGCGACGGATCGATTTGCAGGAAGCCGCCCTCGACCACCTTCGTCTGCCCCGAACGCCAGAAGACGCCGGCCAGCGCAATACGCAGCAGCAGCAAAGCCAGCGCTTCAGGAATGCGTCCCGCCGCCAGAGCGACACCGCGATCGTAAAATGCGATTAGCCTGTCCATCTCTCAAACCCTCTCGAACGCCCCGGCGGCGATCAGCGCCGCGATCGCGGCACCGCCGTCGGGATGGATTTCGTCGAGTGCGGCGATCAGGTTACCGAGAGGCGAAATTTCCTCGGCCATGGCAAGCACCGCCATCGCGGAGGCAGGGACCGCCGACAGGCGAACCTCCGCCGCGGGCCGCGTCACGAGCAACGCGCCGACAGCAGGCGCGAGCGCAGGATCGACCAGGGCCGCGGCGGGGCTGGCAAGCGTCAAGCCGCGCGCCGCGGGGTGTCGCCGTACGCACAGAGCGAGCAAGCCGGCTTCGTCCAGCCCGGCCAGATCGGCAAGCTCCAGCGCGGGCGTGTCGGCGGCATGGTAGGCTTCGAGCCAAGCCGCTTCGATCCGCGCAAGGTCGGCGGCGACCGGGTCGGCCAGCGTATCTGCGAAGCCCTTGCCGATATCGGCCAGCAGCCGGTAGCGGGCGCCCCCGGCATCGACGAAAGCGCGCGACAGTCGGTTGAACTCGGCGTCGCCCAGATAGGCGCGCGTATGCGGAAACGTGTCTTCGAGCGCGACGAGCCGCGCGCGCGAGATAGTGTTGGCATGAACACGCAGCCCGCGCAGCACATCGCCTTCGCTGCCCGCAAACAGGCCGGCGGGCAGATGATCGGGGCCGTGCAGCAGGGTCGCGGCGATCGCCGCCTGCGCGTCACGCATCGGCCGGCGCGACTTGCAAGGCATCGGCCTTGGCGACCTCGGCCATCAGCATGGCATAGGGCGGAACGTCGCTGTCCCATTCGACCAGCACCGGTTTCGGGCCGGCGCGATCCAGAAAGGCCGCAAGCAATTCCCAGCAGCTCGCGCGCACCGCCGATCCATGATCATCGATCGCGATCTGCCCGCCGATGTCGTCGTCCTTCACCGCATGGCCGGCAACATGGATTTCGCCGACGAGACACGGGTCGATGGCAACGAGCCAGGGCCCCGGATCGAGCCCGAGGTTGAACGCCGACACCTCGATATTGTTGATGTCGAGCAGCAGCCCGCAGCCGCTGCGGCGGCAGAGGTGGTGGAGGAAATCGACCTCGCTCCAATCGTCGCCCGCATAGGCGAGATAGCGTGAGGGATTTTCGATCAGTATCGTCCGGCCCAGCCGGTCCTGCACGCGGCCCACCTCGGCGACGAAATGGTCGAGCGCCGCATGGCTGTAGGGGACGGGCAGCAGGTCGGGGAATTTATCCTCGGGCCCGTTGCTCCAGCTCAGATGGTCGGACACCATCGCGGGGCCATAGCGCGCGCACAGCGCCGCCAGCGCCTCAAGCTCGTCGCGGTCGGCGCCCGCCGCCGAACCGAGCGACAGTCCGACCGAATGGAAACTCAGCGGCATATGCTCCGCGATCGCGGTCAGCCAGCGATGCGGAGGCCCGCCTGCGCCGAAGTAGTTTTGGGGGTGTACTTCGGCCCAGGCGGGCGGGTTGCCCTGCTCCGCCGCCGTCAGCACATCGGCATAATGTTCGGGCTTCAGCCCGAAACCGGCGCGCGGCGGCAAGGTGCGAAGCGGGCGGGGGAGCACAGGTGTCAGCCCTTCTTCGGAACCGGCTTGGCATTGCCCTTGTGCGCGGCGAGCGTGCCGCCCATCTTCACGCATTCGCCCTTGGGCACATGCTTCCAGGCATTGCCCTGATAGTCCACGGTCGACGTGCCGGCGCAGCTCGTGCCAGGACCCGCGGCGCAGTCATTCTTGCCCTTCAGCGACACGCCATAGCATTTTTCCTTGGCGCCATCGGCGGCGGCGGCGGGGACGGCCATGGTGCCGGCGGCCATGGCGAGGACGGCCGAGGCGGCGAGCGACAGTTTCAGCGTATTGGACATTCGGATTGTCCCTTCAAAATGGATGATGCGGAGGATGGCATCGGGAGGGTTTCGCAGGCGAAGCCGGCGCGGTTACGCGGCACCCGAAATTTCGTGCCATCTTGTCGCCACCTTCGTGCGCCAGATGCGCCGACTCCCCATAGGAAAGAGAGACGATGAGCGTAGCGTTTCGCCGCGAAAGCGACGATGAGCACAAGGAACCGGAATATGAGCTGCCCATTCCGGTCGGCCCCAATCTGGTGACGCCCCGCGGACTGCGCCTGCTCGGCGAAGAGGTCGCGCGGATCGAGGCCGATGTTGCCGCGGCCGACGAGGAGGAGGCGCGCAAGAAGCTCCAGCGCCGCCTACGCTATTTCGACACGCGCCACTCGACCGCCGAAGTGCAGGCCCCGCCCGCCGACGGCAGCATCGGGATCGGCAGCCGCGTGCAGTACCGGCTGAACGAAACCGAGAACCGGCTGACCATCGTCGGCGGCGACGAGGCCGACCCGGCGCTCGGCACCATCGCCTTCTTCGCGCCGCTCGCCCGCGCGATGATGGGGGCGGAAGCGGGCGAACGCGTCGAATATCAGGGTCGCGAGGACGCGATAACGATCCTTTCGGTCGAGCCCGATCCGGAGACACAAGCATGAAAGACAGGTTCGAACGTCATAAACAGCCCTGGACCGCGGCCGAAATCGACAAGCTCCACACGCTCGCGAAAAAGGGCATGGCGCTCAAGGCCATTGCCAAGGCGCTGACGCGTAGCGAGGAATCGGTGAAGGCGCGCGCCAAGGCCGACGGCCTTTCGATCGCGAAGTTGCACTAAGCCTTCCGATGACAAGTTACGACGCCATCGTGCTGGGCGCCGGCGCGGCCGGACTGATGTGCGCCGCGGTCGCGGGGCAAAGGGGGAAGCGCGTCTTGCTGCTCGACCACGCCGATCAGGTGGGCAAGAAGATCCTTATCTCGGGTGGCGGGCGCTGCAACTTCACCAACATCCACACCATCGCCGACCGCTATATCTCGGCGAACCCGCATTTCGCCAAATCGGCGCTCGCGCGCTACACCCCCGCCGATTTCATCGCGCTCGTCGAACGCTACGGCATCGCGTACCACGAAAAAACCCTCGGCCAGCTCTTCTGCGACGGATCGGCGAAGCAGGTCGTCGCGATGCTGCTCGACGAATGCGCCAAGGGCGGCGTCGATGTCCGGTGCGGCGAAGTTATAGGACAAATCGAGCATTGCGATGCGACCTTCCGCGGCACTTTCGGCAACTTCCGTTTCACCGCCCCCAGCCTCGTCATCGCCACCGGCGGACCGTCGATACCGAAGATGGGCGCGACCGGCTTCGCCTACGACCTCGCGCGCCAATTCGGCCTCAAGGTCGTCGAGCCGCGCCCCGCGCTCGTCCCACTCACGCTCGGCGGCGACGACGTGCTGTTCCGCGACCTGTCGGGAGTCGCGACCCCGGTCGAGGCGCGCGCGGGCAAGGCGGTCTTTCGCGAAGCCGCGCTCTTCACGCACAAGGGGCTCTCAGGGCCCGCGGTCCTACAGGTCAGCAGCTATTGGCGCCACGGCGACCCGGTAACGATCGACTTCCTGCCCGATACGCCGCCGGGCTGGCTCATCGACGCAAAGCGCGCGCGCCCACGCGCGACGCTCGCGTCGGCGCTCGCGCTCCCGGAACGCCTCGCGCAGACCCTGGTCGACCGCCTCGCCCTCCCCGGCGAACTCGGCGCCCACACCGACCGCAAGCTCGCCGATGCCGAGGCGCGGCTGAAACGCTGGACCTTTCAACCGAACGGCACCGAAGGCTTCGCCAAGGCCGAGGTCACCGTCGGCGGAATTTCGACGGCAAATCTGTCCTCGCAAACAATGATGGCCAAAAGCGTGCCGGGGCTGTATGCGGTCGGCGAAGCCGTGGATGTCACCGGGTGGCTGGGCGGCTATAATTTTCAATGGGCTTGGGCCAGCGGACACGCTGCGGGCCAGGCACTTTAGGAAAAACCCACATATTTCCTCGTCATGCTGATCTCGTTCAGCATCCATGACCCAATTTCTTTGGACTCGGGCAGCAGACCCGAACCGGATCCCGGGCGGCGAAGAACCAAACCACGGCACCTTTGCCGCACAGGATAAGAAGAACAAATGACTTTCGACAATCTCTCGCCCGTCCTTTCGGACGCCCTCACCGCGCGCGGCTATGAAGCCCTCACTCCCGTTCAAACGCATGTCGCCGAAGACGAAGCCAGGGGCCGCGACCTGCTCGTCTCGGCACAGACCGGTTCGGGCAAGACCGTCGCTTTCGGCCTCGCGATGGCCGACGAGCTGATCGAGGACGGCCGCCTGCCGTTCGCGGCCTCGCCGCTCGCGCTCATCATCGCCCCGACGCGCGAACTCGCGCTCCAGGTCAGCCGTGAACTGAGCTGGCTTTACGGCAAGGCCGGCGCGCGTATCGCGACCTGTGTCGGCGGCATGGACGCCAGCAAGGAACGCCGCAACCTCAGCCAGGGCGTCCACATCGTCGTCGGCACCCCGGGACGCCTGCGCGACCATCTCGAGCGCGGCGCGCTCGACCTCGAAGCATTACGCGTCGCCGTGCTCGATGAGGCCGACGAAATGCTCGACATGGGCTTTCGCGAAGACCTGGAGGAAATCCTCGACGCGACCCCCGAGACGCGCCGCACCCTCCTCTTCTCCGCGACGATCCCGAAACCGATCGTGCAGCTCGCCAAGCGCTACCAGAAGGATGCGCTGCGCATCTCGACCGTCGGCGAGGACCGCGGCCATGGCGACATCGCCTATCAGGCGGTGACCGTCGCGCCCGCCGACATCGAGGGCGCGGTGATCAACCTGCTGCGCCTCCATGAAGCCGAAACCGCAATGCTGTTCTGCGCGACGCGCGACAATGTCCGCCGCCTGCACGCCAGCCTGATCGAGCGCGGTTTTGCCGCGGTCGCGCTGTCGGGCGAGCATAGCCAGAACGAACGCAACCACGCCTTGCAGGCGCTCCGCGATCGCCGTGCCCGCGTCTGCGTCGCGACCGACGTCGCGGCGCGCGGCATCGACCTGCCGACGCTCAGCCTCGTGATCCACGTCGAAATCCCGCGCGACGCCGAAACGCTCCAGCATCGTTCGGGCCGCACCGGCCGCGCCGGCAAAAAGGGCACCGCAGTCATCATCGTCCCCTATCCCCGCCGCCGGCGCGTCGACGGCATGCTGCGCGGCGCGCGCATCAACGCCGAATGGATGGACGCCCCAACCGCCGCCGACGTCAGACAAAAGGATCAGGAACGGCTGATCGAGAAACTGCTCGCGCCGGTCGAGCATGAGCCCGAGGATTTGGAACTCGCCGCGCGGCTGATGGCCGAGCGCAGCGCCGAGGATATCGCCGCGTCGCTCGTCCGCGCGCACCGCGCGCTGATGCCGCCGCCTGAGGATCTGCTCGACAACGGCCCGCGCGGCCGCGACCGTCCCGAGCGTGGCGAACGCGGCGAGCGGTTCGAACGACCCGAGCGGGGGGGTGGCGAACGCCGCGATGGCTTCGAGGACAGCGTCTGGTTCCGCCTCAACATCGGCCGCCACCAGAATGCCGATCCGCGCTGGATCCTGCCCCTGCTCTGCCGTCGCGGCCATGTGAGCAAGAACGAGATCGGCGCGATCCGCATCGGTCCCAAGGAAACGATGTTCAACATCCCGCGCGCGATCGCCGACCGTTTTGCAGAAGCCGTGGTACGCACCGCGAACCAGGACGGCGAGGACGACAGCGGCGTATCGATCACCCCGGCGCCCGACGGCCCGACCTATCCGCCGCGCCGCGATAAAGGCCCACGCGACGCTGGCCCGCGTGGAGCGCCGGGTGGCCACCGTGCAGGTCCGCGTGGACCGCGGGGCTTGGGCGGGCCCGGCGGCAACACCGAACGCTACAAGCCCAAGCCGTACGGCCAGCGCAGCCCGCGTCGCCCTTCGAAGTAAAAGAAAACCTCTCCCCTCCAGGGAGGGGCTTGCATCGCACTGCCCTTGCGCTCTCTGCTCCGGCCCACCAGATGGACCGGACAGCAGGAGAGCGGCGCATGCAAGCGATCGAAGCCTTTATCGAAAGCCAGGGCGGACCTGAGGTCATCGACTGGCGCACGGTGACGATCGGCGACCCCGGCCCCGGGCAGGTGCTCGTCCGCCAGACCGCGGTCGGGCTCAATTACATCGATATCTACCACCGCGACGGCACCTATCCGGTCGAACTGCCCGGCGGACTCGGGGTCGAAGCCGCGGGTGAGGTCGTCGCGATCGGCGCCGACGTCCACGGACTCCGGCCCGGCGACCGCGTTGCCACGTTCGGCCCGCAGCGGAGCGCCTACGCCTCGGCGCGGTTCATTCCCGCATCCTCGCTGTTCAAGCTACCTCCGGGCATCGACGACGAAACCGCAGCCGCCGCGCTGCTCAAAGCCTGCACGGTCGAAGCGCTTGTCGAGCGCTGTGCAAGGGTCGAGGCGGGCGCGACCGTCCTCGTCCACGCCGCGGCGGGCGGAGTCGGGCTGATCCTTGTCCAGTGGCTGAAGGCGATCGGCGCGAGCGTGATCGGCACCGTCAGCACCGAGGCCAAGGCCCATGCCGCGCGCGAAGCCGGTGCCGACCATGTACTAATGTACAAGACCGACGATGTCGCCGCGCACGTCCGCGAAATCACCGACGGCCAAGGCGTCCCCGTCACCTTCGACGGCATCGGCATGGCCACCTGGGCGACATCGCTCAAGGCGACCGCGCGGCGCGGGCTGATCGTCAGCTACGGCAATGCCGGCGGGCCGGTCACGGGCGTCAACCTCGGTATCCTAGCGCAGCATGGGTCGCAGTTCGTGACCCGTCCGACGCTGTTCGATTACTATCACCTGCCCGGCGAACGCGCGGCGGGCGCCGCACGCGTGTTCGAGATGATCGAGAGCGGCGCGGTGAAGATCACCGTCGGCCAGCGATATTCGCTCGAAGATGCGGCAAGGGCGCATGCCGACCTTGCTGCCGGACGGACGACGGGGTCGAGCCTGCTGATTCCGGGGCTTTCTTAGTCTCTCTCTCTTTCAGAGAGGGGAGCTTTACGCCTTTAGCCGCTCGGCGTGCCACGCGACATGCTCGGCCATGAAGGTCGAGATGAAGAAATAACTATGGTCGTATCCCGGCTGCATCCGGATTTCGGCCTTTTGTCCGTTTCGCTCGCACGCTTCGACCAGCAATTCGGTCTTGAGCTGTTCGGCGAGGAAATTATCCGACTCGCCCTGATCGACGAGCAGATCGGGTAAGCGCAGCCCCTGATCGAGCAGTGCGCACGCGTCATAAGCGTGCCAGTCCTCGCGATTATCACCGAGATATCCCGTCAAAGCCTTTTCGCCCCACGGACAGTGCAAGGGCGCAACAATCGGCGAAAAGGCCGAGACGGAGCGGAAACGATCCTGATTGCGCAGCCCGATCGTCAGCGCGCCATGCCCGCCCATCGAATGGCCGGTGATGCCCTGCCGCGTCATGTCCGCGCCCGCGAAATTGCGCAGGATAAGCGAGGGCAGCTCGTCCTCGATGTACGAGCGCATGCGATAATTCTTCGCCCAGGGCTCCTCGGTCGCGTCGACATAAAAGCCCGCGCCCAGCCCGAAATCATAGGCCGCACCGGGGTCGTCCGGAACGTCCTCACCGCGCGGGCTGGTATCCGGCGCGACGAAGATCACGCCATGCTCGGCGCAGGCGGCGCGATATTCGCCCTTTTCCATCACATTGGCGTGGGTGCAAGTCAGCCCCGACAGATACCAGAGTACGGGCAGCTTGGTGCCGGCCGCATGATCGGGGACGAAAACCGCGAAGGTCATATCGGTGCCGGTGGTCGTGCTCGGATGTTTGTAAACGCCCTGCGTCCCGCCATGGCTGCGCGTCGTTGAGAGGGTTTCGATGGTCATGCGGCGTCCTGAACGGGGATAGGTGCAACGATGGGCTGATGCCCCCAATGACGCAGCAGGTCGAGAATCGTTGCCCCCGACAGTCCTAGCGTTGCCGTATTGCGCAGCGGGTGGACGTTCACCGTTTCTGCGTCCGCCAATCCTGCGTCGAGCACCACTGCGATGCTTCCGGACGGCGCGTTGATCGCGGCGAGCGGGGTTACCGACCCCGGCGCGATGCCGAGCAGACGCTCCATATCGTCGGCCTTGCCGAAGCTGACGCGTTTGCTGCCGATCGCAGCGGGGAGCGCCTTCAGGTCAACGCGCGCGTCCGACGGTACGGTGACGAGCCAGAACGCCCCGCCACTGTCCTTAAGGAACAGATTTTTGGTATGCGCGCCGGGAATCGCGGCGTTCACCGCGTCGCTTTCAGCAACGGTGAACACTGCCTCATGCTCGTGCGCGGCAAAGGGGATGCCGAGCGCGCCAAGGTCTGCCAGCAATCCCGCTTCGCCGCGCATCGCGCTCACATGCGTTTCAGGGCACAAATCTTGTTGCCGGCGGGATCACGCAGATAGGCCAGATACATGCTGCCCATTTCGCTCGTGCGGATGCCCGGCGGATCTTCGCAGGGCGTGCCCCCGTTGGCGACGCCCGCAGCGTGCCAGGCGTCGCCCTGCTCGGGCGATTCGACCGCGAAGCCGATCGTGCCGCCATTGGCATGGCAGGCGGGCTCGCCGTTGATCGGCACCGAAACGCCGAAGATGCCGGTCTTGCTCATATAGAAAAGTCGGCCCTTGGGATCGATGACGCCTTCCGGCCCGCCGAGGGCGGCAAAGAGCGCGTCATAAAATTTCTTGGAGGCGTCGATGTCGTTAGACCCCACCATGACATGGCTGAACATTTTTCTCTCCCTTTTTGCGTTGCGAATCGATACCGAACTTCTGCCAGCCTTATCAGCGGAACACCACCGTCTTGCGCCCGTCGATCAGTACGCGCTGTTCCGCAACCCAGCGCACAGCGCGCGCCAGCACCTGCGCCTCGACATCGCGGCCGATGCGGATCAGGTCGTCGATGCCGTCGCGGTGATCGACGCGCTCGACCGCCTGTTCGATAATCGGTCCCTCGTCGAGATCGCTCGTCACGAAATGCGCGGTCGCTCCGATCAGCTTGACCCCGCGCTCGTGCGCGCGATGATAGGGCTTCGCGCCCTTGAATCCCGGCAGGAAGCTGTGATGAATATTGATGCAGCGCCCTGCAAGCTTCGCCGATAAATCCTCCGACAGAACCTGCATATAGCGCGCGAGCACCAGATATTCTGCCCCGCCCCGCGTCATCACGTCGAGGATTGCGGCTTCCTGCTCTGCGCGGTTCGCTTCGCTCACCGGCAGATAGTGAAACGGCACGCCGTGCCATTCGGACAGCCGCCGCTGCGCTTCATGGTTCGACACGACGGCGACGATATCGATCGCCAGATTGCCGGTTGACCAGCGATGGAGCAGGTCGTTGAGGCAATGGCTGCCTTGCGACACGGCGATGATAAAGCGCGGTTTGACGGTGCGGTCGCTGATCCGTGCGTCCATCCCGAAACGGTCGACAATCGGCGCAAAGGCCTCCTCCACGCGCGCCAGCCCTTCGGGAAAACGCGCGCCGGCCCCGCGAAATTCGACGCGCATGAAAAAGCGCCCCGAATCGAGATCGGCATATTGCTGACTATCGAGGATGAACCCGTCTCGTTCCGCAAGCAGTCCCGTCACCGCCGCGACGATGCCGACTGCATCGACGCAGCTGAAGGTCAGCACATAGCTCGCATCATCGCCCGTCTGCATATCAACCCGAAATCTTGTGAAAGCCGCAAAGCTTGTTGCCGTCGGGGTCGCGGAGATAGGCAAGGTAGACGGTGCGGCCTTCGGTGGCATTGCGAACGCCCGGCGGGCCTTCGGCCGTCGTGCCGCCGTTCGCGATACCCGCGGCGTGCCAGGCGTCGATCATGTCGGGCGATAATGCCAGGAAACCGAGCGTATGCCCATTGCCGCAGGCGGCCGCATCGCCGTCGACCGGCCGCGTAATCACCAGACGCCCGCCGGCGTGCATATAGATGAGCCGCCCACGCTCGTCGACCACCCCCTCGGGCGCACCGAGCACGCCAAGGATCGCGTCATAGAAACGCTTGCTCGCGGCGATATCGTTCGACCCCAGGGTCACATGGCTGAACATCAGTAGACCACCACGCTGCGAATGCTCTCGCCGGCATGCATCAGGTCGAAGCCCTTGTTGATCTCTTCCAGCCCCATGACGTGGGTGATCATCGGGTCGATCTCGATCTTGCCGGTCATATACATGTCGACGATCTTCGGCACGTCGGTGCGCCCCTTTGCGCCGCCGAACGCGGTGCCGCGCCAGTTGCGGCCGGTAACGAGCTGGAAGGGTCGCGTCGCGATTTCCTTGCCCGCCTCGGCGACGCCGATGATGATCGAGGTGCCCCAGCCGCGGTGGCAGGCTTCGAGCGCGATGCGCATCACCTCGGTATTGCCCGTCGCGTCGAAGGTGTAATCGGCGCCGCCGTCGGTCATCGCGACGATCGCCGCGACGACATCCTCGCGGCTCATGCCTTTCGAGTTCAAAAATTCGGTCATGCCGAACTTGCGGCCCCATTCCTCTCGGTCCGGGTTGATGTCGACGCCGATGATCTTGTCGGCGCCGGCAAGGCGCGCGCCCTGGATCACGTTGAGGCCGATGCCGCCCAAACCGAAAACGACGACATTGTCGCCGACCTGGACCTTCGCGGTGTTGATCACCGCGCCGACGCCCGTGGTCACGCCGCAGCCGATGTAGCAGCTCGACTGGAAGGGCGCGTCTTCGCGGATCTTCGCGACCGCGATTTCGGGCAGCACGGTGAAGTTCGAGAAGGTCGAGCAGCCCATATAATGGAAGATCGGCTGGCCCTTGTACGAGAAGCGCGTCGTGCCGTCGGGCATCAGTCCCTTGCCCTGCGTCGCGCGGATCGCGGTGCAGAGGTTGGTCTTGCCCGACAGGCAGCTTTTGCACTGGCGGCATTCGGGGGTGTAGAGCGGGATGACATGATCGCCGGGGGCGACGCTGGTCACGCCCGCGCCGACCTCGCGCACCACGCCCGCGCCCTCATGCCCCAGCACGCTCGGGAAGATGCCCTCGCTGTCGAAGCCGTCGAGCGTATAGGCGTCGGTGTGGCAGATGCCCGTCGCCATGATCTCGACCAGCACCTCGCCCGCCTTCGGGCCTTCGAGGTCGAGTTCGAGGATCTCGAGCGGCTTCTTCGCTTCGAACGCAACGGCGGCGCGGGTCTTCATGGGCGGTCTCCTTCTTGGCGGTCCCAATCAGGCAAATGGGGCGGCAATGCAAGATGCTCATGATCCTCCCTGCGGCGAAGCCGTGGGAGGGAGACCGCCGCGAAACGGTGGCGGAGGGGCCGCAACGTCGCACCGCTTGCCTCACCGTCAGCCTTCGCGCTGCCACCTGCCCATCGCTACGCGACAGGGAGGATCAATCCTGACCTTAAAGCCACAAAAGCCCCGCGTGCGCGCATCCAAACTGTGTCCTTTGTGGCTTTAAGCGAAGGTGCGAATATCGACGAGTTCAATGAACCCGAGCACAGGCTGACACAGCGAAACAATGTAGGAAAGCAACTTTTGCCGCCCATCCCGGGTCCGCTCAACACTCCACCACGCTAACCGCCAGCCCGCCCTTCGACGTTTCCTTATATTTGTCGCGCATGTCGCGGCCCGTCTGCAGCATCGTCGCGATCACCGTGTCGAGGCTGACGACGTGGGTGCCGTCGCCAATCATCGCGATGCGGCTCGCATCGATCGCCTTGATCGCGCCCATCGCGTTGCGCTCGATGCACGGGATCTGGACGAGGCCGCCGATCGGATCGCAGGTGAGGCCGAGGTTATGCTCCATGCCGATCTCGGCGGCATTTTCGACCTGTGCGTTGGTGCCGCCGAGCGCCGCGGTCAGCCCCGCCGCCGCCATCGAGCAGGCGACGCCGACCTCGCCCTGGCAGCCGACTTCGGCGCCCGAGATGCTGGCGTTGCGCTTGTAGAGCGCGCCGACCGCGCCCGCGGCGAGCAGGAAGGTGCGGACGCCCGCTGCGTCGCCGCGATAGCTGCGTTTATAGTAGCGGATCACCGCCGGGATGATCCCCGCCGCGCCGTTGGTCGGCGCGGTGACGACCTTGCCGCCCGCGGCATTTTCCTCGTTCACCGCCATCGCCCACAGGTTGATCCAGTCCATCATCGCCATCGGATCGGACAGATTCGCCTCGTGCCGTTCGCGGATGTCGGTTGCGATCTGCGGCGCGCGGCGCTTGACCTTCAATCCGCCGGGCAGCGTGCCGGTGCTGCAGCAGCCCGCGTCGATCGAGGCGTCCATCGCGGCGGCGATTTGGTCGAGTCCGGCGTTCACCTCTTCGAGACTGCGGTGGACGAGTTCGTTGTCGAGCATCATCTCGGCAAAGCTCTTGCCCGACGCCGCGCCCATAGTCAGCAGATCGGCACCCGAGGTGAAGGCGAAGGGCAATTCGACCTCATCTTCGGCACCGCGGCTGTTGCGCCCCGCCTCATCCTCGTCGACGACAAAGCCTCCGCCGATCGAGAAATACATGCGCTTCGCGAGGATCTCGCCCTCGCCGTCGCGCGCGGTGAAGCTCAAGGCGTTGCTGTGGAACGGCTGGCGCTGGCGCATCTGGAAATGCAGGTCGCGCGCCGGCTGGAAGCGCACGCGCTGCCGTCCGAGCAGGTAGAGAAAGCCCTCGCTCTCCGCCCGGTCCCAATGCGCCTTGATCGCGGCAAGGCTGGTCGAGGCGGGGATTTCGCCCGCGAGTCCCGCGACGACAGCGGTATCGGCGGCGTGACCCTTCCCGGTCAGCGCGAGCGAGCCGTAAAGGTCGGCTTCGACATGCGCGGTCTTGGCGAGGAGGCCATGCTCGTCGAGCCACACCGTAAAACGCCGCGCCGCGACCATCGGCCCGACCGTATGCGAGCTGGAAGGACCGACACCGATTTTGAAGAGTTCGAACAGGCTGATCGTCATGGCGCGCCTATAGGCGCATCGCGATCATCGGGATAGGCCCGCGCGGGCCAATTTTCGTTACGGCTTGTATGAAAAATCCTCCCGGTGCCAAAGGTATGGGGAGGGAACCGCCAAAGGCGGTAGAGGGGCGGGCGACGTTGCGCCGCTGCCCCTCCGTCAGCGCTTCGCGCTGCCACCTCCCCTCGCCACAGGGAGGATCATAAAATTACGCCGGATAGGTCCAGGTTCCCTCGCGCGCGAAATTTTCCGCCGCGAAATCCCAGTTCAGCAGTTCGTCGACCACCGCGTCGACATAAGCCGGGCGCAGATTCTTGCGGTCGATGTAATAAGCATGTTCCCACACGTCGATCACCAGCAGGGGCTTGATGCCCGCCGTCAGCTCGGTGCCCGCGTCGTGCGTATCGGTGACCGACAGCGTGCCGTCACGCGCGACAAGCCAGGCCCAGCCCGACGCGAAATGATTGACGGCGGTTTCCTTCAATTTCTTCTTTAGTTCGTCGAGCGAACCGAAATCGCGGTCGATCGCCGCGGCGAGATCATCGGCGGGCGCGGTCTTCGTGGGGCTCAAGCTGTTCCAGTAAAAGGCGTGGTTCCACGACTGGGCGCTATTGTTGAACAGACCCTTGTTGCCCGACCCTTCGGCGTGGTGGATGATTTCTTCGAGGCTCTTACCGGCCAGGTCGGTGCCTTCGATCGCGGCGTTGGTCTTGTCGACATAGGCCTTGTGGTGCTTGCCATGGTGCGTCGCCAGCGTGTCGGCCGAAATATGCGGCTCGAGCGCATCCTGGGCATAGGGCAGCGGCGGGAAAGCGATCGTCATGGCAGTCTCCTTTTTTGGTGTCGGGGGACTAACTCGGTATCTTGCCCGCAAGTTGCAACCCCGTGACGGCAATTTTCCTTTGGTTAAGCCTTCCTCTGAAGAGGAGGCGGCCTAGGTCACCATCCCCCGCAGAGTCGCGATTCGGTCGGCTTCTTCGGCAGGCTTGTCGCGGCGGATACGCGAAATGCGCGGGAAGCGCATCGCGAGCCCCGACTTGTGGCGCTTGCTGCTGTGGATCGAATCGAAGGCGACTTCGAGCACGAGCGACTTTTCGACCTCGCGCACCGGGCCGAAGCGGTTCAGCGTGTTGTCGCGCACGAATTTGTCAAGCCATTTCAATTCCGCGTCGGTGAAGCCCGAATAGGCTTTACCCACGGGAAGAAGCTCGCCCGCGTCGGACCAGCAGCCGAAGGTATAATCCGAATAGAAGCTCGCGCGGCGGCCGTTGCCGCGCTGCGCGTACATCATCACGCAATCGGCGGTGAGCGGATCGCGCTTCCATTTATACCACAGCCCGGCGCGCCGTCCCGCGACATAGGGCGCGTCGCGGCGCTTGAGCATCACCCCCTCGATCGCGGCGTCGCGCGCGCCGGCGCGACGCTTGGCGAGGTCGTCGAAATCGGTGGGGTCGATCACCTGCGACAGGTCGAAATGACTCGCGGCGAGGCGTGGGACGAAGGCCTCCAGCCGCCGCCGCCGCTCGGTCCACGGCAGGGCGCGCAAATCGTCGCCATCGAGCGCGAGCAGATCGTACACGCGGACAAACGCCGGATAATCGGCGAGCATCTTCTTCGACACCGTTTTGCGGCCGAGCCTTTGCTGGAGCGCATTGAAGCTTGCGGCCTCGCCCCCCTGCACCTCGCCGCGCACGAGCAGTTCGCCGTCGATCACCGCATCCTGGTCGAAAGCCGCGACCAGTTCGGGAAAGGCGCCGCCGATCTCCTCACCGCCGCGGCTGTAGATGCGCGTCTCGCCGCCCCCATGCACGATCTGGACACGGATACCGTCCCATTTCCATTCGGCGGCATAGTCGGCGAGATCGACGCTCTCCTCCTCCAGCGGGTGCGCGAGCATGAAGGGGCGGAAGAAAGCGACGTCGGCCAGGTCGGGGCGCTCCGCCCTCCCCTCGCCCCAAGCGAACAGCGGCGCATAGGGCGGCGCGATCGCGTGCCACAGCTCCTCGACATCGTCGACCGGCACGTCGAACGCCTGCGCAAACGCCTGTTTCGCGAGCCGCGCCGACACGCCGACGCGCATGCCGCCAAGCGCGAGCTTGAGCAGCGCGTAGCGCCCGTCGGCATCGAGCTGGTCGAGTAAGGACGCGACGACCGCGGGCGCATCGCTGCGGCTGGTCGCTGCCAGCGCATCAACCGCCTCCGCCACGCTGAGCTCCGCCTTCGTTCCCGGCGCATCTGGCCAGAGCAGCGCCGCCGTCTCGGCCGTGTCGCCGACGAAATGCCGCGACAGGCGGAACAATTCCTCGTCGATGCGGGTCGCGAGCAAGGCCCGCACCGTCCCCGCCTTTACCGCCGGAAAATCGAGGCTCTCGGTCAGCGCCGCGATCGCCCAGCCGCGGTCGGGGTCCGGCGTGTGGCGGAGATAATCGACGATCAGCGCGAGCTTGCTGTTGCGCGAGCGCGTATAGATCAGCCGGTCGATCAGGGCGGCGAAGCGCTTCACGCCTCTTCTTCCTCCAGATCGCGGCCGACAAGGTGCAGCGCGCGTGCCTTGCGCTGCGTGAGTTCGCACCAGCGTAGCAGGCCGTCCTCGCTGCCATGGGTGATCCACGTCTCGCCGGGGTTCACCTCCGCAATCGTCGCGGTGAGTTCGTCCCAGTCGGCATGGTCCGAAATGACGAGCGGCAGTTCGACCATCCGCTGCCGCGCGCGCTGACGCACGCGCATCCAGCCCGACGCCATCGCCGTCACCGGATCGGGCAGCCGCCGCGACCAGCGATCATTCAGCGCCGACGGAGGTGCGAGCACGATCTGCCCCGCCATCGCGGCCTTGTCGGTTTCGCTGACAAGGCGGAGTTCGCCAAGATCAACGCCGTGCAGCGCATAGAGCGCGCACATTTTTTCGAGCGCGCCGTGGATATAGATCGGCGCGTCCCACCCCGCCGCCCGCAGTTCGGCGATCACGCGCTGCGCCTTGCCGAGCGCATAGGCGCCGACGAGCACGCTGCGATCGGGCTCGGCGCGCACCGCGCCGATCAGCTTGGCGATCTCGTCGCGGGTGGGCGGGTGGCGGAACACCGGCAGGCCGAAGGTCGCCTCGGTGATAAAGATATCGCACGGAACAACCTCGAAACGCGCGCAGGTCGGGTCGACGCGGCGTTTGTAATCGCCGGTGACGACGATCCGCTCTCCCGCATATTCCATCAATATCTGCGCGCTGCCGAGGACATGGCCGGCGGGATGGAAGCTGAAGCGCACGCCGCCGCGTTCGAACCCGTCGCCATAGCCATATGCCTGATTATGGCTCGCCTCGGCATCGACGCCGTAGCGCAGCGCCATGATCGCGAGCGTCTCGGACGTCGCGAACACCGCGCCGTGACCGCTGCGCGCATGATCGGCATGGCCGTGCGTCACCGCGGCGCGCGGGGCGGGGCGCGACGGGTCGATCCACAGGTCGGCGGGCTTGACATATATGCCGCCGGGGTGCGGCTCGATCCAGGTTTTGGCCTTTGCCATCAGGCGGCAAGTTTCCGTGCGCGGAGCAGGTCGGCGACGAACATCGCCCTTTCCTCGGCGGCCCGCGCGCGGTCCGGCAGCCGGAGCAGGAAGGAAGGGTGGATCGTCGCGATCAGCTTCGTCCCGCCTTCCAGCTCGTGCACCGCACCGCGCATCGATTTGATGCTCGCGCTTTTTCCGGTGACCCCGCGCAAGGCACTTGCTCCCAGCGTCACGATCAGTCCGGGCTGGACGAAGACGCGTTCCTTGTCGAGCCACCAGCGGCAGATGTCGATCTCGGCGTTCGTCGGATTCTGATGAAGCCGCCTTTTGCCGCGCGGCTCGAACTTGAAATGCTTGACCGCATTGGTGAGGAACAGCTGCGTCCGGTCGAGTCCTGCCTCTTCCAGCGCCTCATTCAACACCTGCCCAGCCGGGCCGACGAAGGGGCGTCCCTGCAGATCCTCCTGGTCGCCCGGCTGCTCGCCGACGAGCATGATGCGCGCCGCTTCCGGCCCCTCGCCCGCCACGCCCTGCGTCGCGTCGCAATAGAGCGGGCAGCGCGTGCAGCGATCGACCGCCTTCGCCAGTTCGGCCAGCGTCTCGATCTCTTCGCCTCGGGTCAATTCGTCCTGCACACGCGTCCGCCATTTGCCGGTCAATGGGTTCGCCATCGAAACGGCCTCCGCGCGCATGCGTTCCACCCGCGCCTCGGCGCCCGCGAGCAGTGGCGCGATATCCTGCGCCTCGGGCAGGTTTTTCCAATATTTCTTCGGCATCTCGGCGCGCATCGCGTCGATCTTCACCCGCGCGGGATTGAAGATCGCGCCATAATAAGTGCGCCACTGATCCTCGACGACGTCGCTATCGGGCACCTCGTCCTTCGTCCCGCCGGGACCATAGGTCAGCGTTTCATCCTGCCAGATCGCGCGCGCGTCGGGGGTCACGATCGCCCAGTCCATCCCGTAGAAGCGCCGCTGAAAGAAAGGTGCGGTCAGCCGCAATATGCGGTGTGACGGTTCGAACCACGCCGCGAAACTCTCACGCCCCGGCTCTTCGCCGAGCCGGCGGAAGCGCACGAAGGCGTGCATCTTGTGCACGTCGCGGCGGATCGCCTTGTCGGCTTTTCGCAGCCAGTCGACGTCGGCGTCGGTCGCGCGCGCAAGCAGGTTCCGGTCGTGCAGCGCGCGCCACATGATCCGGTAAAGCCGCGCCGGCACCTCTGCATCGCGATGGCAAATCACCCGGTCGGCAATCTCGACCAGCTCGCGCGGCAGGCTGAGTTGGGCCCCGGGCGCCGCCGCAACCGCATCGCCGAATAGCGACGCGCCCTCTTCGCTCCCGCGCCAGCTCACCTCGTCGGGCGCGACGCCGCCCGCGAGCAGCCCCCGCGCCGCGCAGCGCCATTCCGCAAAATCACCCGGCGTCTTGAGGACGACTTCCCTCACAGCGCGAGTGCCAACTGTTCAGCCGGCGGTGCAAAGCGCGCGCGGAGGTCGGCGCTGTCGATCAGCTTGCCCGGCCGCCAGTCGGGGGTGACAATGAAGGGCAAGAGCTTTTTAACCGAAGCCGTCAGCCTGGCGAGATCGCCCAGCCTGAGCTTCCCCAGCCGCCGAGCCGCAACGATGCGGTCGACCGCGCGCGTACCAAGTCCCGGCACGCGCAGCAGCAGTTCGCGCGGCGCGCGGTTGATGTCGACCGGAAAAGCCTCGCGCCGTTGGAGCGCCCATGCAAGCTTCGGATCGATCGCGAGGTCGAGCATCCCCCCGCATGCGCCTTCCATGATTTCGGCACGCTCGAAGCCATAGAAACGCAGCAGCCAGTCGGCCTGGTACAGCCGGTGCTCGCGCATCAGCGGCGGGCGCACCGGCGGCAGGTCCTGGCTGGCATCGGGGATCGGGCTGTACGCCGAATAATAGACGCGGCGGAGCCGGTAACCCGAATAGAGATTCGTAGCGGTCTTCAATATATCGTCGTCGCGTGCGGCATCCGCCCCGACGATCATCTGCGTCGATTGCCCTGCGGGCGCGAAGCGCGGTGGCGTTGCCTTGCCGATCAACCGACTCTTCGCGGCCTCGATTGCTTCGGATTCGCCGACGCGCACCGACGCCATCGTCTTGCGGATCGTCTCGGGCTTTTTCTCCGGCGCAAAGCTCGAAAGCCCCGCCTCGGTCGGCAGCTCGACATTGGTCGACAGGCGATCGGCATATAGCCCCGCGAGCGCGACCAGCGCGGAGTCGGCGCCCGCGATCGTCTTCAGATGGATATAGCCCTGGAAGCGATGCTCTTCGCGCAATATGCGCGCGACCTCGACCAGCTGCTCCATCGTATAATCCTCGGAGCGGATGATCCCCGACGACAGAAACAGCCCCTCGATATAATTGCGCTTGTAGAAATCGAGCGTCAGCGCCGCGACCTCCTGCGGACTGAAGCGCGCGCGCTCGACATTGCTCGACGCGCGGTTGATGCAGAAACGGCAGTCGTAAATGCAAAAATTGGTGAGCAGGATTTTCAGAAGCGAGATGCAGCGGCCGTCGGGCGCATAGCTGTGGCAGATGCCCATGCCCTCGGTCGAGCCAATGCCCTTCGATCCGACCGCGTCGCGCTTCACGGTGCCCGACGATGCGCAGGAGGCGTCATATTTGGCGGCATCGGCAAGGATCGCCAGCTTTTCGAGAATCGGTTTCGCAGACATGCCGCATGCCTAACACGCGAACATATAGAGAACAAATATACTGCGTTAAGTTGCGGGGCTTATGCGTCGCGCCACCGCGCGGGCAGCGCGATATCGACGATCAGCCCGTCTGGTTCCCACCGCCGCTCGATCGTCCCGCCCAGGTTGTTCCGAACGCTGCGTTCCATCAGCAACGTCCCGAAACTGGTGCGATCGGGCGCGACGACCCCGCGGGCACCCCCGCTCTCGGCCCAGGTCAGCCGGAAGGTGCGGCCTTCGACGCCTTCGGCGTCCTGCGTCCATGCGATATCGACGCGCCCGTTCTCCCCTGTCAACGCGCCGTGCTTGACGGCATTGGTCGCGAGTTCGTTGAACAGCAGCGCCATCGCGACCAACGCATTTTCGGGCAGCAACAGGTCGGGGCCCGACCAGCGAACCCGCGGAAAGGCGGCCTCGACCTCGCGCATCAGCGCGTGCATCGATCCGGTCATGAAATTGGAACCGAGCAGAACGTTCTGCGCGCGATTCAGCGCGTCGAGCCGGCTGTTGATCCGCTCGACATAATCGTCGACATCTTGCGCCGCGTGGCGGGTTAACGAGATGATCGCGCTGACGGTGGCGAACAGGTTGCGCATCCGGTGGTGCAATTCGCGCATCAACAGATTGGCATTTTCCTGCCGGCTCTTCTGCTCGGTGATATCGATGCAGATTCCGGTCAGCACGGCATCGTCGGCGTTGACGTCCCAGTCGCCGCGGATCCCCAGCCAACGGACGCCGCGCTCGGGATGAACGATCCGATGCTCGACCTTGTACGGCGAGCCGTCGGCAACCGATTCGCGCAGCGCGAGCAGCACCGCGTTGCGGTCGTCGGGATGGACGCGGGCGATCGTGTCGTCCCGCGTCGCGAGCGCGGTCCGGTAGTCGGCGCCCCACAGTTCGGCGACCGCACCGCGCCAATCGACTCCTTGCGTGCGGGCGTCGTATCGCCACGTCGCGATCCCCGAAAAATCGAGCGCGCGTTCGAGCGTCCGGCGCGCGTCGTCGCGTTCGGTGCCGATGCGGCGGAGGTCGGCCTCCGCCATGATGATCCCGGCAAAATCTTCGAGACGGGCCAGTTCGCCCTCGGTCAGCGCGGCGCGCTCCTCGCGGTCGAGGACGCAGAGGCTGCCGAGGATTTGGCCGTTATAGGCGCGCAGCGGCACACCGGCATAAAAACGGATGTGGGTGTCGCCGATCACCAGCGGATTTTCGCGCGAGCGCGGATCGGAAAGCGCGTCGGTCACCATCACCGGCGCGTCCTCGGCAATCACATAGGGACAGAAACTATAGGCGCGCGGCATTTCGCGCGTGTCGATGCCATGCGCCGATTTGAACCATTGGCGGCGGTCATCGACCAGCGATATCAGCGCGATCGGCACATCGAACAGATCGGCGACCATACGGGTCACGCGATCGAATGCCGGTTCGGCGTCGGTATCCATGATGCGATATTCATGAAGCGTGTCGAGCCGCAGCCGTTCGGCCTGAGTCGCGGCCTCATCTTCCCCGTCCGCCAAACCCAGTCCCTCACCATCCTTCGATGCGGCGGACGCCGCATCGTTCATTTCCCCGGGGCGCTGCTTTGCCATGAATATGGTCCCTACAAAAGCATGCTGGCCATATCATGCGGAAACCCGCATGATTACACCGACTTATGGCGCGGTCTCCTGGCGTCCCGGCTGACTCTACGCATTGCGCCCGGACAAGTTGCAGCAATCCTGCGAGCATTTGGGTGCGAGGAGCGGGAACCCACCCGCGCGCAGGCGCGTATGACGACACTTGATGAGGGAGCATTTTCGATGACATTGGGTGAGGAACTTCGCGGCCATCTTCCGTATCTGCGCCGCTATGCGCGCGCCTTGACGGGCAGCCAGCAGCATGGCGACAATTTCGTGCATACCACGCTGGAAGTGATCGTCGCCGCCCCCGACGAGTTTCACAGCGGCGACGGGACCCGCATCGATCTTTACCGCAATTTCCACCGCATCTGGGAAAGCGCCTATATCGACGAAGGCGACGATGCCGACGAAGGCGAACATCCGCTGGTCCGCGCGGCGCATCGCCGCCTCGTCCAGATCACGCCGCTGGGCCGGCAGATCCTGCTGCTCACCGCGCTCGAAGGCTTTTCGGTCGAGGAGGCCGGGCTGATCACCGGCGCCGACAGCGAAACGGTCGAAACGCTGCTCGCCGACGCCGTCGGCGAACTGGATCGCGAAACGCGCACGTCGGTGCTGATCATCGAGGATGAGCCGCTGATCGCGATGGAACTGGAACAGATCGTCCGCGACCTCGGCCACCGCGTCGCCGGGATCGCGACGACACATGACGACGCCGTCGCGGCGTTCGAGGAAACCGACGCCGGGCTCGTCCTCGCCGATATCCAGCTCGCCGACGGGTCTTCGGGAATCGACGCGGTGCAGGAGATATTGGCGATCGCCCCGGTGCCAGCGATCTTCATCACCGCCTTTCCCGAACGGCTGCTCACCGGCGGGCGGGTCGAACCGACCTTCCTGATTTCGAAGCCGTTTCGCGAAAACACCGTGCGCGCGGCGATCAGCCAGAGCTTGTTGTTCACGCCGCAGCTCGCGGCGTAATTAGCGCGAACGGCACCGGCCGGGCCAAATCCTTCAATCGGGCGAAGGCCCGCTACCGGTCAGCTGGTCGACATTGTCCATAATCGTGCGGAACGCCTCGCTCGAAGGCATTTCGTCGGCGCTGCGGCGCGGCATCTCGCCGCTGTCCAGGATCGTCTGCAACGCGGCGCGGCCGCGCGATACGCGGCTTTTCATCGTGCCGACGGCGCAGCCGCAGATCGCCGCGCCTTCCTCATAGGATAATTGCCCGGCGCCGATCAGCACCAGCGCCTCGCGCTGGTCGACGGGCAGCATCAGCAACGCACGCTGGACGTCGGCGAGGTGAAGGCTGTCATCCTGGTCGTCGGGGGCGACGAGCAGCCGTTCGGCCGCCATTTCGTCATATTCGGCGGTGAATTTCTTGCGCCGCATCTGCGACAGGAAACAGTTGCGCAGGATCACGAAGGCCCAGCTTTTCATGCTGGCGGGCCCCGGCACATATTGCTCGCGCGCCTTCCACGCTTTCAACATCGTTTCCTGCACCAGATCGTCCGCCATGTCGGCGTTGCCGGTGAGGCTGCGTCCAAAAGCGCGCAGATGCGGCAACATCGCCGCGAGTTCGCGCTTGAAGCTGGCATCGTCGAGCGGTTGAGGCGTTACGTCGCTGATAAAATGGCCTTTGTATGGCGATGGATGGTTATCACAGCTCCGGCTTAGCGGCTTGGCATCGCATTGCAAGCGCACCCCCCGGTCATGCCGGACGCCGGCGACGGCCGAGCGCGATGAAATTGGCGAAAATCCGTTCATCCTCGGCATCGATCCGGCCGTTGGCGGCCAGCCGCGCCAGCGCGTCCTCCTGCCATTCGAACCGGGGATCATATAGCATCGCCCATTCGGCGAAATCGCGCGTCTCGACCGGCCGGCGGCGCACTTCGATCATGCCGCTGTGCCGCGGATCGGCGCGGATAACCGCAAGGCACGCGTCGACCCGTTCGCCCGGCCCCTCGAGAAGTTGCAGGAAATTGCCGCCGTTATAGACGAGCGCGCCGGTCAGTGCGTCGCGGATATTGTTGCGGCGCGCCGAAACGAGGATCGCCGCAATATCCTCTTCGCGGATCAGCGGATCGGCGACGCTGACATAAGTAACGGAAAGCAAAAGGCCACCTCTCGAATGCCGGCAAAAAGCATGGCAAAGTGTGACCCCTCACACATCATCGCTTACGGCCCCTGTGCTTTCTTGGCAACGCGTTCGTCGCAAAAAAGCGAAGCCGTGGAACCAGCGGCGCCTTTCCTCGTTGCTTCGGCATGGCTACGCACGGCAACAACAGGACGAACGGCAACGGAAGCGGCCACCACCCGCTGACCGACGCGCCGAATCGCCCGCAGGGAAGCTTTCCTGGTACCGGCAGCGACGAGTGGCATCGTACGCTGACCGGTCGGCAGTCGCCCGAGCCGGTGAGCGCGAAGCTGCGCATGATTTACGGCAATATCGTTTCCGAACAATTGCCCGATCATATGCTCGATCTTCTCTCCCAGCTCGACCAGAAAAGCCCGAAACAATAATGACCGAAGCCACCGCCGCGTCGCAGGCCGGCGCCCTGTCGGACAGCGAATTCAAGGCGTTGCTGGCCGGCGTTATCCCCCACCTGCGTGCTTATGGGCGTAGCCTGTCGGGCAATCCCGACCTGGCCGACGACCTGACGCAGGACACGATGGTCAAGGCATGGGCGTCGCGCGAGCGGTTCGAACGCGGCACGTCGATCAAGGCGTGGACCTTCGTTATCCTGCGCAACACCTTCCTGTCGCAGATGCGCCGTAACAAGTTCGTCGGCGAATATGACGAGACCGCGGTAGAACGCACGATGTCGACCCCGGCGAGCCAGGAAGACAGCGGCGAGATCGCCGATTTGCAGCGCGGCCTCATGGAATTGCCGCAAGACCAGCGCGAGGCGCTAATCCTCGTCGGCGCCGGCGGGCTATCCTATGAAGAGGCGGCGAGCATCTGCGACTGCGCGCTCGGCACGATGAAAAGCCGCGTATCGCGCGCCCGCGCCGCGCTCGAGGAAATCATGAACCGCGGCCAATTCTCGCAAAAGCGCGCCGACGCGCCACCGTCGAGCGAAGCGGTCGACGCGATCATGGACAGCGTCGAGACGATCACCGCGCGGCGCGAGGCGGCGAACCGTTAGGACCCTCTCGACTTTGCCACAGGCTGTGGTCAGAACGAGATGTCTTCCCCAGCAAAGCGAGCCCTTCCATGAAGAACCTGCCCCCCCTCGCCCTGATCGCCGCGCTCGCCGTCGCCGCCTGCACCGCGCCCGCCTCGACCGAAGCCGCCCCCGCCGACACGGCGAGCCTCGATGCATCGGGCGCGCAGCCCGCAACGCCGCTCGCCGATGCACCTTTCACGGTGCAGGAAGTCGCGCGCTTCGACGAACCGTGGGCGATGACATTCGTCCCCGGAACGCGCGCCGCGCTGATCACCGAAAAATCGGGCAAGCTCAAACTCTGGCAAGAAACTGGTCCGGTGCAGGATGTCGCGGGCGTACCGAGCGTTGCTTATGGCGGTCAGGGCGGCTTCGGCGACGTGATCGTCGCGCCCGACTTCGCCGCGACCGGCACGATTTATTTGAGCTGGGCCGAAGCCGGCAGCGACGGCACCTTCGGCGCCGTCGTTGGCCGGGGCAAGCTCGTCCAGGGCCTCGCGCCGCGCGTCGAAGGGCTCGAGGTCATCTGGAAACAGGACCCCAAGGTCCCCGGTCGCGGCCATTATTCGCATCGTCTCGCCTTCTCGCCCGACGGGAAATATCTGTTCATCGGATCCGGCGAACGCCAGAAATTCGACCCGGCGCAGGACATGAAGGCCAATCTCGGCAAGGTGCTGCGTCTCAACCCCGACGGCAGCATCCCCGCCGACAACCCCTTTGCATCCGAAGGCGGCATCACCGCGCAAATCTGGTCGCTCGGCCATCGCAATATCCTCGGCCTTGCCTTCGATGGCACCGGCAAGCTGTGGAATCAGGAAATGGGCCCGAAGGGCGGCGACGAGGTCAATCTGGTCGAAGCGAAGGCCAATTACGGCTATCCGATCGTGTCGAACGGCGACCATTATGACGGCAAGGATATCCCCGACCATGTGACGCGGCCCGAATTCGCCGCGCCGAAACTGTGGTGGAACCCCGCGGTCTCGCCCGCCGGCCTCGCCTTCTACAATGGCGACCTTTACCCCGGCTGGAAGAACAGCCTGCTGATGGGGGCGCTGTCGGGCGAGGGCCTCGTCCGCATGGCGATCGACGGCGACCGTCTCCACAAGTCCGACCGCTGGGATTTCGGCCAGCGCATCCGCGAGGTCGAGGTGCGCGATGACGGATCGGTCTGGCTGCTCACCGACGGCGAGGACGGCAAGCTGGTGAAGCTCGTCCCGAAGAAATAGCCTGCGGCTTTCACCCCGGGGCAAGCATCCCTATATCGCTCCCATGATCCGCGGATTCCTCACCCGGCGCGCCGAATGGCCCGCGCGCATTCCCGATCCCGACGCGCTGCCGCCGCTGACCTTGCTGTGGCGCGAGATCGGGTCGCTGGCGCGCGCGATGTGGAGCCGAGTCCGCCCGATGCCGCCCGAGCCCAATCCCGACAGCGAGCATCCACCGGTGATGGTGCTGCCGGGTTTCCTGTCGGGCGACTGGGCGACGAAGGCGCTGCGCGCCGACCTGCGCCGCGCGGGTTTCCGCTGCTATGCCTGGGGCCTCGGCTTCAACCGCGGCGCGACCGCCGACATCATCGACCGCATCGACACCCGCGTCCAGTGGATCATCGACCGCACCGGCTATGCCCCCGCGCTGGTAGGATGGTCGCTGGGCGGTATTTACGCGCGCGAATATGCGAAGCACCACCCGGACAAGGTCGCGCGCGTCGTCACGCTGGGTTCACCCTTTTCGGGCAGCCGCCGCGCCAACCGCGCCTGGCGGCTCTATCACCTCGTCGCGCGCCACCCGGTCGACAATCCGCCGATCGACTTCCACCCCGCGCCGCGCCCCGAAATGCCGACCTTCGCGCTCTGGTCGAAACATGACGGCGTCGTCGCAGTCAGCAGCGCACGCGGGCTGCCCCACGAAAGCGACCGGCAGGTCGAGGTCGATTGCGGCCATATGGGCTTTGCCTATGCACCCACCTCGGTCGCGGCGATTGCAAAGGCGTTAACCGAAGACATAGGTTAATCGGGCATAAGGCGATATCCGACGCGCCCAAGGAAGCCTGCCGATGCTATCGATGACGTCCGCCCTTGCCCTTGCGATGCAAACCGCCGCGGTGCCCGCACCGCCGGCCTGCCCCGCCGGGCTCGCGGCGGGCAGCGCGCGCATCTGGGTCTATAGCGCACCGAGCGCCGGTGCGCGCAAGACCGCGAAACTGCGCTCGGGATCGCCGTTGTTTATCTGCAACGCGAAAGCCGGCTGGCTCTATGTCCTGTACCGCGACCGGCGCCATTCGTGCCCCGGCACCGCGGCCGGCCTCGACCTGCGTTACACATCGACCTGCGCAAGCGGCTGGCTGCCGCGCCACCGCGTCGCGATCGTCAGCCGTTAGGGTCAGGACCCTAACAAACGTCGATGCGATAAGCGGGCGCCGCGCCCCATTCCATCAGCATCCGTCCCGGCCGCTTCCCCGCGCGCCCGGTCGATACGAAACCGATCCGGCGCAGCAGCGCGCGCGATCGTTCGTTGTCGGGATGGCATTCGGCGACGATCGAAGCGCCCGGCCGCGACGAAGCCAGCGCCTCGACCACCGCGCGCACGGCCTCGGTCGCGATACCCTTGCCGCGCACGCGCGCCGCGAACCAGTAACCGATCTCATATTCCTGTCCCAAGCGGCGGTGCACCCCGATCACGCCGTTGAGGTCGAGGCCGCTTGTGTCGCGCACCGCATGAAAGACATCCCCGCCCCCCGATCCCGCGATCAGCGCGCGGGCATCGGCTTCGGTGAAGGGCGCGGGCAGGAAATGGACGCGCGAAGTCACCGTTTCGTCGGTGATCGCGGCGAGCGCGCGCGCATCGTCGGGCAGCAGCGGCGTGATGCGGCAATGGGCGGTCGACAGGGCAAGCAAGGTATCGGTCATGTCGCGTCTTCTTCAAAAGCGCACGCCGTGACCGGAGGTTTGGTGGTGTGATGATGACCATTCGCCTGCTCGAACACGGCGGCGATGGTCACAGGTGATGCCATGCCGCTCCTATGTAAAGGAGCGCCAATACGCCTTGAATCGGGTGGATCGGTCATTGGTCATCGACGACGGGCCTATTCGCAATTCGCGTCTCGGTCAATCCGCCACCAGCGCGTCGATCGCGGGCGCCGCGTCGACCTTGCCGGCAATCATCGCCTCGATCCTCCCGATCCGCGCGTCCGAAATGCCAAAAGCGCGCGCCGCCGATAGCCATTCGGCGCCCGTCACCTGCCCGTCGGCATCGTCGCGGATCAGCCCGCGCACGAAATCGGCGAAGCCTTTCCCGCGCGACCGGCCTGCATCGTCGACCGCCTTCGCAAACAGCGCGCCGCATGCATAATAGGCGCGCTGGTCGTTCCTCCGCCGCGCGTCGGCGAGCGATCCCCTGGCCAGCGCCGCGATGCAGTCGCTGCGCGCGTCGGCCATGAACGCCTTTGCGTCATAGCTCGCGTCGGCACGTACCGCTGCCTGCATCGCCAGATAATCGGCGCCGCCTTCGGTAATCCATGCCTCGTCCGGCGTCGCATAGCGGACCGTTTCACCGAGCCAGAAATGCGCGGCCTCATGCGCGATGAACCAGCGCATCTGGTTGAGCGCTCCCGGCGTCTCCTTCAGCAGCTGCTTGCCCTCGAGCCGCATCGTGATCATACCGGGCGAAACGCTGCCGCCCGTACTCACGCCGGCAAAATCCGTACCCGCCCAGCTCGCGATCACCATCGGCCGGCCGCTTTTGTGCGGCCCCATCCGCGTTTCGAAATCGCGAAAGACCGCCGGTGTGAAATCGCGCAGGCGCGTCGATATCCATGCCGGCAGACCCGGGTCCAATATCGTCGCGACCGGATCGTCCGCCGACACCGCGACCTCGCCGACATAGACATAATTGTCGCCGACATCGTCGGCGCGCGTCACGCGCTGACCGCCAAAAAGCAGCGGCGTGCCCGCCGCGGTCAACGCGATGCGCGTCGGATAGTCCTGCGGCTCGCGCAACGCCGCGGCCGCTTCCCGGCTTTCCTTCGGAAAGATTTTGAAATGCCCGCCATAGAGGGCAAGCGTGCCGTCGGAGAGGCGGATCGCCGGATCATAATCGGCAACCAGATCCTTTGCGAGCGGGCGAAAGCGGATCGTCACCTCGCGCGGGACGTCGCCGTCGGCCGCGACAAAAGCGTCGAAATCGCCGACCCGCTCCAGCGACACGCCCGGCGTTGTCACCTCCCAGCTCTCGGGGCGCCAGGGCCGCTGCTCGGCGCGCAGCATCGCCGAACGCTCGAACGCCCAGACGGGCGCATCGGTCGCGAAACGAAAGCGCGCTTTCCATTCGTCGCCGTCGCGAAAGATCAGCACATCGTTCGCAGCCGTCCTCGCAGCAGTCTCGCCGCCTCCCGGTTTCGGCGGATGCGCAGCACAAGCAGCCAGCAAGGCGAGACAGAATACCGGCAGAAATTTCACGCATACCCCCTGAAAAATCCCCGGTAGTCAGCGAAATAGCCATTCCGCCCATTCGCTGTCAATCGCACGGCACGCCCCGCACGCTTGACCAAATCAAATCACGCACTATTTAAAGTTACATGAAACGCGACAGCCGACTTTCGGGCGTACTTCACGTCCTCCTCCATATGGTCGAGCAAGGCAAACCGATGACGTCGGAGCAGCTCGCCAAGGCGATGCAGACGCACCCGGTCGTCATTCGCCGCATCCTCGGCGGCCTCCGCGATGCGGGCTTCGTCCATAGCGAAAAGGGGCATGGCGGCGGCTGGACGATCGCGCGCGATCTCGCGACGATCACGATGCATGACGTTTACAAGGCGATCGGGCGACCAAGCCTGATGGCAATGGGCAACCGTACCGAGGCACCGGGCTGCCTCGTCGAGCAGGCGGTCAACGCCGCACTCGACACGAGCTTTAAGGAGGCCGAGGCGCTGCTCCTCGCGCGCTTCGGCGAGGTGACGCTCGCCACGCTTGCCGCCGATTTCCACGCGCGCATGGCCGCGCGCTCCCTCTCCCCCACGACGCAGGAGCATATCCATGGCTGAAGGCGCCCGGCATTTCCTCGACAGTTTCAAGGACCCCGAAGCGGTCGCGCGCTACACCGAAGGACCGCGGCGTTTCGTCCCCGGCCTCGACGGCCTCCACCGCATGACCGGCCTGCTGCTCGCCGAGCGTGTCCCCGCCGACGCGCATATCCTCGTCCTCGGAGCGGGCGGCGGCAGCGAGATGAAAGCGATGGCCGAGGCTCATCCGGGCTGGCGCTTCACCGGCGTTGATCCGGCGGGTCCGATGCTCGATCTGGCGGCCAAGGTCATGGGCGCGAACGCGCACCGCGCCGACCTGATCGAAGGCATGATCGACGACGCACCGTCCGGCCCCTTCGACGGGGGGGTCTGCCTTCTCACCCTCCATTTCCTTGAGCGCGACGAACGCACGCGCACCGCCGCGCAGATCCGCGCGCGCCTGAAACCCGGCGCGCCCTTCGTCGCTGCGCACGGCAGCTTCCCTCAGGGGCCGAACGAGCGCGATCGCTGGCTTGACCGCTATGCCGCCTATGCGATTGCATCGGGCGGCGACCCCGAACAGGTCGCCAAAGGGCGCGAGGCGGTCGCAACGCACGTCGCGATGCTCAGCCCCGAGGCCGACGAAGAAGTGCTCCGCGCCGCGGGCTTCACCGGCGTCGAACAATTCTACGCCGCCTTCACCTGGCGCGGCTGGGTGGGTTACGCATGATCCGGCGGGAAGGCGGCCGAAAGGCTCAGGGGTACGCTGCGCTGCGGTATGCCGGCAGGGCCGCGCCGAAAGTACGGCCGAGCATAGCTGGCGTCCCCGCCTGATGGCGATGTTGTTCGAGCGGGAATTACGCTAAATCGACCCGCTGAAGCTGCTCAAGCTCTGCATCGTTCACGATATGGGCGAGCCGATTTCGAGCGACGTTCCGGCGACGCAGCAGGTCGCAGACGACGGGGGTGCCGCGCAGGGAGCGCGGACCTTGTGACGCTATGCACCGCTGCCGGGGATCACGAGGAAATCGTCGCGCTCTGCGATGACTATAGTTCGCCCGCGTCGCCCGACGCGATTCGCCAAGGGCTTCGACAAGCTCGAAACCACGCCCAAAAGCGCATCGCAACCGAGGCGCGACCCACGGGTGGCTGAAAGCGAATTCCCTCAAAGTCTCCGGAACATCACCAGCGCGTCAACGAAGCCCTCGGCCGGATGCGCGAACGCGCCCGGCAAACGCCCCACGACTTCGAACCCCAGCGACTGCCACAGCCCGACTGCGCGGACGTTGCTGCTCACGACGAAGTTGAACTGCATCGCGCGAAAGCCGCGCGCCTTGGCATGCTCGATCGAATGCAGGGCCATTGCTCGCGCCACCCCGCGCCCCCGCGCCGTCGCGCCCGTCACATAGCCCGCATTGGCGACATGCGCGCCGCCTCCCGCCTGATTGGCGCGGAGATAATAGGTGCCGAGGATCGCGCCGGCCGCTTCGGCGACGAACACCTCCTTGGCGGCCCCGAACCAGTAAGCGAGCGCTTCCGCCTTGCGCATGTCGCGGCCCAGCGCATAGGTTTCGCCGGCGCGGATCACGGGTTCGAGGATCGCCCATATCGCGGCGGAATCGGCTTTGGTTGCGCGTCGGATCAGCATCCGCCGGACCTAAGCCCGTGCGGCGGCACGGGCAACCGCGTCAGGCGAGGCATGCCTCGGCAATCGCGGTCACATGACGCAGATCGGTGCCGCAACAGCCGCCGACCACCTTGATCTGCGGGAAACGGTCGACCAGCGCGCGATGCCGCGCGGCCAGATCCGCAGGATCGCCGATGTCGAGTTCGGTCATCGCATCGAGTTCGGCGTGGCTGAGGCACGACGCATTCGCCCGCACCCCGCCGATCCGCGCCGTCCACGCCGCTCCGTCGTCCAGCGCGCCCTCGAAATGCGTCGGGTGCGCGCAGTTGATCATATAATAGGCTGGATAGCTTCCCGTCGCCGCATCGACCGCCGCAATCGCATCGCCCAGCGTCTCCCCGGTGGGCAAGCGTCCGTCCGTCTCCACCGTGAAGCTGATCGCGACCGGCAGCCCGATCGCTTTCGCGGCATTGGCCACCCCCACTGCCTCGGGCACGTTGGTCATCGTGATCGCGGCGAGCATGTCGACCCCCGCCGCCGCCAGCACCCCCGCCTGATGCGCGTGATAGGTCCGCGACTCGTCGGCGGTCATGACCCGTCCCGGGTCATAGCCGTCGCCGCGCGGGCCGAGGCAGCCGCTGATCACCACTGGCACGTCGGCATATTCGGCGCGTAGCCCGCGGAGCAGGTCGATCGCGGCGCCGTTCAGCCCATCGAGTTCGGACGGCGAGAAACCAAGCGGTTCGGCCCAGTCGGGGCTCGCGCGCCAGGTCGCGCTTTCGAGGATCAGGCCGGTGCCCTTCGCCCGCGCAAGATCGAGGAAACCCCGATAATAGGTTTCGAGGACATCGAGGCTTTCGTCCGAGGTGAACAAGGTCACCGACGAGAATAGCGGTAAGTCGATGCCCTTGTTGAATAAAATATCGGTTTCGAGACCCGCATCGGTCAGGAAGAACCGGTCTAGTTGCGGTAATGAAGAGATCGCCATCGTCAACCCTCCCTCAAATATCCGCGGCGAATATTAAAGGGAATGGGACCGCTTGTCTATCGGACCTCCGCGTCAGTCGCCCGTCAAAAAAGGCGCCACGATTTCTCCGGTCACGCGCAGCGGCCGCCCGCTTGCCTTGTCGAGCAGCGCCCACACCGTCCGCGCGCGGACATGCACCTTGCCGCCCTCGCCGGTGAATTCCATGAAGCGGTCGAACTTCGCGCCCTGCGGCTTGTCGGCGACCCACGTCCGCGCGGTCACCGTCTCGCCGGGGCCGAGCGCGCGGAGGTAATCGATCTCGTGCCGCACCACGACCCAGATGTACGCGTCCTTATGGCTCTGCGGCGCGGCGGCCTCCCAATGCCCGGTCGCGACCTGCTGAATCCACTGCACCCAGACGGCATTGTTGACATGGCCGAGTTCGTCGATGCTCTCGGGGGTTGCCGTGAGTTCGAGCGTGAACTCCCTCATGCCAGTTCGACGGTGGTCACCATATAGCCCGCGTCGCGCAGCGAGGCGACGAGACTGTCGAGATGCTCGCGGTCGCGCGCTTCGCATTCGATGTCGGTGATCAGCCCCTTGGCGGGCAGCGTCGTGAAGATGCGCTGGTGATAGATTTCGATGATGTTGACCTGTTTCTCGTCGAACAGCTTCATCACCTTGAACAGCGCGCCGGGGCGATCCTGCAAGCGGATGCGCAGCCGCGCGATGCGGCCCGAGCGCGCGAGGTCGCGTAGCAGCACGTTCGCGAGCAGGCGCGTGTCGATATTGCCGCCGGTGAGCACCAGCCCGACCTTGCGGCCCTGGAATTCTTCGGGATGCGCCAGCATCGCCGCGAGCCCTGCGGCGCCCGCGCCCTCGACAACCGTCTTTTCGATCTGGAGCAGCAGGCTGACCGCGCGTTCCAGATGGCGCTCGGCCACCAGCACGATATCGTCGTTGAGCTCGGCGACCAGCTTGCGCGTATAGCCTCCCGGCTCCTTCACCGCGATGCCTTCAGCCAGCGTGTCACCCTCGCACGCCATATCGACGCCGTTCAATTCGGCGTACATCGACGGATAAAGCTCGGCCTGTACGCCGACGAGGCGCATGTCGTTCTTGATCCCGCGCGCCGCGGTGCCCATGCCGGCAAGCAGCCCGCCGCCGCCGATCGGAACAATGAGCGTATCGAGTTCGGGCACATCCTCGAGCATTTCGAGCGCCACCGTCCCCTGCCCCGCCGCAACATGCGGATGGTCGAAGGGATGGACGAAGGTCAGCCCACGTTCCTTTTCGAGCACGCGCGCATGGGCATAGGCGTCGTCGAACGTCTCGCCGTGCAGCACGATTGTCGCGCCATGACTCGCGGTCTGCGACACCTTCACCTGCGGCGTCGTACTGGGCATCACAATGGTGACGGGAACGCCGAGGCGCTTGCCATGATAGGCCAGCCCCTGCGCATGATTGCCCGCCGATGCCGCGATGGCGCCGCGCGCCTTTGCCTCATCGTCGAGCAGCAGCAGCGCATTCAAGGCGCCGCGTTCCTTGTACGCCGCGGTGAATTGAAGATTCTCGAACTTCAGCCACACCTCGGCGCCGACCATTTCGGACAGCGTCTGCGAATGGAGCGTGGGGGTGCGAACCACCGCGCCGTTAATTCGCCCCGCCGCCGCGCGCACATCGTCCAATGTGATCGCCGGAAAATCGGCGGCGGAGGTCAGGGTGAGTTGATCGGTCATAGCGGCATGCGCCCTAGCCCATCTGGCGCGCGAAGCAAACAATGCTATGGACCGCGCATGAGCGAACAGAAATTGCGCATCAGTTTCATCGGTACCGGCGTCATGGGCGGGCCGATGGCGGGTCACCTCGTTCGAGCGGGCCATCACCTCACCGTCTATAATCGCACGCGCGCCAAGGCCGATGCGTGGGCGCGCCAATATGGCGGTGCGGCCGCAGCGACGCCCGCCGAGGCCGCGAGAGACGCCGATGTCGTGCTGACCTGCGTCGGCAATGACGACGACCTCGCGCAGGTGACGCTCGGCCGCGACGGCGCGTTCAAGGCGATGCGGCGCGGCGCGCTGTTCGTCGATCACACCACCGTCTCCGCGCGCATCGCGCGCCAGCTGTCGGTCGAAGCCGACGGGCTCGGCCTGCTCTGCCTCGACGCCCCCGTCTCGGGCGGCGAGGCAGGCGCGCAGAACGGAACCCTGTCGATCATGTGCGGCGGCACCAAGGCCGCGTTCGACGCCGCCGCGCCGGTGATGCAGGCCTATGCCGCGCGCATGGTCCATATCGGCGGTCCCGGCGCAGGGCAGACGACCAAGATGGTCAACCAGATCGCGATCGCCGGGGTGCTGCAGGGACTTTCGGAAGCGCTCCGCTTCGCGCAGGCGTCAAAGCTCGACACCGACAAGGTGTTCGAGGCGGTGTCGGGCGGCGCCGCGGCGAGCTGGCAGATGCTCAACCGCTGGGACACGATGGCGAAGGACGAATTCGACTTCGGTTTCGCGGTCGACTGGATGCGCAAGGACCTCGGCCTCGCGATCGACGAAGCGCGCGTCAACGGCGCGACCTTGCCCGTCGCCAGCCTCGTCGATCAATTCTACGCCGACGTGCAAAAGGCCGGCGGCGGCCGCAGGGATACCAGTTCGCTGGTAACGAGGCTGCCAAAGTGAAGCGCCTGCTCCTTCCGGCACTCGCCCTCACCCTCGCCGCCCCCGCGCACGCCGACACGCTGGTCGACAACGTTAACGGCATCACGCTCGACAAGGACGGCAAGCTCGTCCGCTTCACCGGGCTGGTCATCGATACCGAAGGCAAGGTGAAACAGCTGCTCGACCGCAAGGACAAGCGCCCCGAACGCCCCGATTTCAAGCAGGACGGCAAGGGCAAGACCCTGATCCCCGGCCTGATCGATGCGCACGGCCATGTCATGGGGCTGGGCTTCCAGCTGATGCTGCTCGACCTTTCGGACACGACCAGCCTTGCCGAGGCGCAGGCGGCGATCCGCAAATATGCCGCCGACAACCCCGAAATGCCGTGGATCATCGGATCGGGCTGGAACCAGGAAAAATGGGGCCTAGGCCGCTTCCCGACCGCCGCCGACCTCGACGCCGCGGTGCCGAACCGCCCCGTCTGGCTCGGCCGCGTCGACGGCCACGCCGGCTGGGCAAACAGCGCGGCGATGGCGGCGGCAAAGATCACCGCCGCGAGCAAGGCGCCCGAGGGCGGCCGCATCGAGATGGAAGCCGGCAAGCCTTCGGGCGTGTTCGTCGATGCGGCGATGACGCTGATCGACAGCGCCAAGCCCAAACCGCTGGCGCGCGACCTCGACCGCGCGCTGTATCTCGCGCAGCAGAAATTGCTTGAACAGGGGATCACGACGATTGCCGACATGGGCACGACGATCGAGGAATGGCAGGCCTATCGCCGCGCGGGCGACAAGAAACAGCTCGCGGTCCGCATCCTCTCCTACGGCGGCGACATCGACAATATGGCGCTGATCGCCGGACCCGGCCCGACGCCCTGGCTCTATGACGACCGGCTCCGCATGGTCGGGGTGAAGCTCTATCTCGACGGTGCCTTGGGATCGCGCGGCGCGTGGCTGAAAGCGCCTTATGCCGACGCGCCGGGGCAAAAGGGCTTGCCCCTCCTCACCCCCGCGCAGCTCCGCAACAAGATGGTGCGCGCGTCGATGGACAAGTTCCAGGTCGCGATCCACGCGATCGGCGACGCCGCCAATGCCGAGGCGCTCGACGCGATCACCGACCTCACCGCCGATCTCCCCGGCGAACGCCGCTGGCGCATCGAACATGCGCAAATCATCGACCCCGTCGACATCCCCCGGTTCGCGACGCTCAAGGTCATCGCCTCGATGCAGCCGATCCACCAGCCATCGGACCGCGCGATGGCGGAAGCGCGGCTCGGCCCCGATCGTCTCAAGGGGGCCTATGCGTGGCGCAGCCTCCAGAATGCCGGCGTCCGCCTCGCCTTCGGTTCGGACGTGCCGGTCGAAAGCGCCAACCCCTTCCCCGGCATCGCCGCCGCAATCTCGCGCACCGACGCGAAGGGCGAACCCTTCGGCGGCTGGCGCCCCGAGGAAGCCGTCAGCCGCGAGGCCGCGCTCGACGGCTTCACGCGCACCCCCGCCTTCGCCGGCTTTGCCGAAGACCGCATCGGCACGCTGATGCCAGGGATGCGCGCCGACTTCCTGATCGTCGATGCCGACCCGATGCTCGCCAGCCCCGACGAAATCCGCCATATGGTACCGCTCGAAACTTGGGTCGGCGGCTATCGCTATTACAAGCAAAAGGAGGGCGCGACCGTTGGCCGGTGATACGCCCTCCCGCCGCGCGCTGCTCACCGGCCTCGCGGCGCTGCCGGTCGCAGCGAGCGCGGCGGCGGCCGAGCGCAAGGAACGCCGCTCGAAAAAGCGCAAACCGGCGAAACCGAAAATCCAGCATGTCGACGTCGCGATCATCGGCGCCGGCGTGTTCGGCGCATGGACCGCGTGGCATCTGCTGCGCGCGGGCAAGTCGGTGCGGTTGTTCGACGCCTATGGCGCGGGCAATGCGCGCAGCTCGTCGGGGGGCGAAAGCCGCGTCATTCGCATGGGTTACGGCGCTGACCATATCTATTCGGAGATGGCGCGCGACTCGCTAGAATATTGGAAGGATCTTTCCGACAGCGCGAGCGCGCCGATCTTCCACAACACCGGCGTGCTCTGGTTTGCGCCGCGGGACGACGCCTATACCGCGCAGTCGCTCGCGTGGCTGCAGGCGAATCGCGTCGGGCACGAGCATGGCGACGTCAGTTGGCTGCAGAATAAATATCGCCAGATCCAATTCTATCAGGGCGAAACCGGTATCCTCGAGACCGAAGCGGGCGCGCTGATCGCGGCGAGAGGCGTGCAGGAGGTGATCGCCGACGCGCAGATCGCGGTCGAGCGCGTCGTCATGCCCGCACCGCTTTTTTCCAAACGGATCAAGCGCCACACGCTTCCCGACGGCGGCACCGCAGACCACCTCGTTTATGCCGCGGGCCCTTGGATCGCCGAACTCTTCCCGCAGCAACTGATGGGACGGATCGTCGCGACGCGGCAGGAAGTCTATCATTTCGGCGCGCCGCAGGGCGACAGCCGCTTCGCGCCGCCCGAATTGCCCGTCTGGGCCGATTTCAACAACGGCCGCATCGTCTACGGCATCCCCGATCTGGAAGGTGCGGGGTTCAAGATCGCGTTCGACACGCACGGCCCGGCGATCGACCCCGACACGCTCGAACGCCAGCTCACCCCCGCAGGCATCGCCGAGGCGCGCGCCTATGTTGCGCGGCGCTTTCCCGGGCTTGCCAATGCGCCGCTCATCGGCGGACGCGTCTGCCAATATGAGAATAGCTCGAACGGCGACTATCTGATCGATCGCTTACCGGGGCAGGAACGCGTCTGGCTCGTTGGCGGCGGGTCGGGGCATGGTTTCAAGAACGGCCCCGCCGTCGGCAAGCGCGTCGCGGCGCATATCCTCGACGAGGATCTGGCGGTCGAACCGCGCTTCGCCTTCGCGAGCAAGGGCACGGTGGCGGCGCGGACGGTGTTCTGATGTCGAGCGCGAACCTCTATTCCCGTTCGTGTCGAGCCAAGTCGAGACACGCCGCGTTTGCGCACGCCTTCACGTGTCTCGACTTCGCTGGACATGAACGGATAAGTAGGAAATGAAACTCACCGACTGCCACAATATCGACGATTTCCGCGCGCTCGCTCGGCGGCGCCTGCCCTGGCCGGTATTCGACTATATCGACGGCGCCGCCGACGACGAGGTGACGCGCCGCCGCAACCGCGCCGCGTTTGACGATTGCGACCTGATCCCGCGCGTGCTCGCCGGGGTCGCCGGCGTCGACATGAAAACGACGCTGTTCGGGCGCGAGATTGCGATGCCGCTGTTCCTCTCGCCCACCGCGCTCCAGCGCCTTTTCCACTGGCAGGGCGAGCGCGCCGTGCTTCGCGCCGCCGCGAACGCGGGCACCGTCGCGGGCATTTCGAGCCTTGCGACGATCAGTCTTGCCGAAGCCGGCGCGCTGACGAGCGGCCCGAAACTCTTCCAACTCTATGTCCACCACGACGAAGGGCTCAACCAGGCGATGCTCGACGCCGCGCGCGACGCGAAGTTCGATGCCGTCGCGCTCACCGTCGATACGATTGTCGGCGGCAACCGCGAACGCTGCCTGCGCTCGGGTTTCACCTCGCCGCCGCGTTTCACCGCGTCGAACATGCTGAGCTACGCCGCCAAGCCCGGCTGGGGGCTCAATTATATGCTCCGCGAAAAGTTCAGCCTGCCCAATCTCGCGACGCATGTTTCCGAAGGGTCGAGCGTCCCCAAATCGGTCGCCGAATATTTCACCTCGATGCTCGACCAGAGCCTCGACTGGAAACGCGCCGAGGCGATCCGCAAAAAGTGGGACGGCCCCTTCTGCCTGAAAGGAATCGTCGCGGTCGAGGATGCGAAGCGCGCCGCCGACATCGGCGCCACCGCGATCATGGTGTCGAACCACGGCGGCCGGCAGCTCGACGGCAGCATTTCGCCCTTCGACGCGCTCGCCGCGATCGTCGATGCGGTCGGCGACAGGGTCGAGGTGATCTGCGACGGCGGTATCACGCGCGGCACGCACGTGCTCAAAGCCCTGTCGGTCGGCGCGAAAGCCTGCTCGGGCGGCCGCCTCTACCTCTATGCGCTTGCCGCCGCGGGGGAGGATGGCGTCGCGCGCGCGATCGCTTTGCTCCGCGCCGAGATGGAGCGCGGCATGAAATTGATGGGGGCCAAGACCCTCGCGGATCTCGGCCCCCATAATTTGCGCTGGCGTTAAAATGATCCTCCCTGCGGCGAAGCCGTGGGGAGGGACCACCGAAGGCGGTGGAGGGGCAGCACCGTTGCAACCCCTCCGTCGACCCTGCGGGCTGCCACCTCCCCATCGCTACGCGACAGGGAGGATAAGACGCTATGCGACCTCCTCCTTCTTGCCGATCCCGCCCCAGTCGATGCCGCGCGTCATGTACATCACCCCCGCCAGGGCGAAGAACATCAGCACCGACCCGATCAGCAGCGCATAGGCTTCGAGATTGAGCAGCGTATAGAGCAGGGCATAGAGCCCGATCAGCATCGCCGCGAGGAAGCGTGCGCGCTTCCAGCTTCCCAGCACCGCCGCACTGTAGAAGGTCAGCAGGCCGATAATGGCCGCCGAGGCGACCATATAGGCGGGCATGAAGCCGATCACCTCGGCAAAGGCGAGCAGCAGCACGAAGAACAGCACCAGCGCGATCCCGGTCAGCAGATATTCGGCCGGTGCGACGCGCGCGCCCGCGATAATGTCGAACATCAAAAAGGCGACGAAGGTGAAACCGATGAACAGGAAGCCATATTTGATGCTGCGATCGACCTGGCTGTAAAGGTCGACGGGTTCGATCAGGCTGATCGCCACAGCCTTTGCGGTGCCGCCCGACGCCTCGGCACTATTGGGCGCCACCTCGGCCGCATAGGATTCGCGCGGGCCATAATTGGCCGTCACCGGCGGTGACAGGTCGCCCGTCAGCACCTGCGCCTGTCCCAGCGCCAGGTTGGGGACCGCATAGGTTGCGGTGAATCCGCCGCTTTTGACCTCGCGCGTCGCGGGCAGGAAGTCGCCGCCGAAGCTGGGGTTCGGCCAGGTCGACTTCACCGTCCAGCGCGTATCGACCCCGCGCGGGATCAGCTTGAAATCGCCGAGTCCGCGCACGCCGATCTTGTAATCGACCTTCATCGGCGCCGCCGCGCTCCAATCGACAAAGGCGAAGGTGCCCGAATTTCCGGTTGAGAGCAGACCCTTGCCCGGCTGGAGCGCGAGCGGGGTGCCATCGACGCTCAAACTGTTACCGTCGACCAGCCCGCGCGCGTCGCTGATGCCCAGCCGCACTTCGGCGCGGTCGAGCATCAGCGCCTCACGCGTCACGCCATAGCGCGCGATATCGGCAGGCAGGACGAAATCGGCGCTGCCCGCGATCTGGCTTTCATAGACGACGGTCTCGTAGATCGCTTTCTTGCGCTTTTCGGGCTTGATGACGACGTCGGCCTTGTTCGACTGCGGCGACAGGTACAGGTTGCGGATCGTGTTGACGGTCCGCGTCACATCCTTGCCATTCTCCTCGACCGTCGTCGTTTCGGTCGCGCGATAGGGGATGACGATGACCGGGCCGGCGATCGTCTGCTGCCCGCCCCAGCCCTGCCCGATCGCAGCCTGCGCGGTTTCGGCCTGCTGCTGGCGATCCCAGAGCAGGCCATAGATCATGAGGAGCGGGACCATCAGCGCCACCGCAATCAGCACCGCGATAACCAGCTTGACGCCGGGACTTCGCTCGCTGCGCGCCGGCGGAACGGGAGAGACGGAAACGCTTTGAGAGGCTTGAGTCATGGGGGAACCTACTCCGCTGCTTCAACTCGTCGATGAAATTGCACGGTTCATCGGCGCGGTCAAGCCGGTTGCGGCAAAGCTTCCCGCCATGAAAAAAGCGGCCGCATGGGCCGCTTTCGATCCCGATCGGGAGGAAGATGGAGGGGCGGCCTCCCCCTGAAGCCGCCCCGGCCCGGCGTCAGAAAGAGACGCCGAGCGTGAAGACCACGGCGCCGTCGGCGCCGACCGATTCCTTGTAACCCAGCGCCTTGGGCGCATCGGTATTCACATAGGCGACGCTGCCGGTAAGCATCTTGTAGCTTGCCGACACGCCGATCGAATAATCGATGACCTCGCCGTCGGCGCCGCCAAGGAAACTGTCGCTCTTGGCAAAGCCGATGTGGCCGTTCAGGCTGAACGGCGTGCTCGGGATCGCGATGCCGGCGTCGGTGTAAAAATAGACGGCGCTGTCGTCGCCAAGCGAATCCTGCCCGCCCGGCGCCCAAGCGACGCCAGCCTTGACCGATGCGGGGCCAAGGGCGCCCTTGACCGAGAAATAGGGTTCGATGATCGAGCTGTTCGACGTGCCGGGATAAAGATAGAGGGTCGCGCCGATATCGGCGGTCAGGCCGGGAACGACCTCGGTCGAATAGCCGCCAAAAACGTCGATTTCGGTGCCGTTGGCAAAGCCGATGCTCGACCCCCAGGTGCCGACGTACAGCCCGCTGTCATGGCTGATGCCGAAACCGCCCTGGATGGCGGCCTCTTCGTTCGACTGGCTGAAACCGCGGAAACGATAGTCGCTGACGACCGTCGCGCTGCCGGTGATGGTGATGCCGTCGCCGGCTTCTTCTTCTTCCTGGGCGAAGGCCGGCGTCGAAATGGCCGACGCCGCGAGAAGCATGCCGAAGCATGCGCGGGAAAGATTCTTCATGGACAGATCCCTGTATCAAGATTGATGGATCGTCCCTGCCTGCCGCGCGACGGCCAGCCTCTTCATGGGCCGATCCAGTCTTGCGTATGCTTGATGTTGACGAAATTTGTGCGGCGCACAACAAAAAAGGGCTGCCGGGAAGCATCTTCGCTGCGCGGTGCGACTTTTTTGCAACATATGGTCGTCCGTACCCGTATCCGCCGTAACTATCATATAGATTTCGCGCAAAACAGGCACGAAAAAGGGGGCAGCCTCCCCCGAAGCCGCCCCCTTCGCGCGTGGTCGCTGACCCGTCAGGCGATCAGAAAGAAACGCCCAGCGTAAGGACCACGGTTGGATCGTAAAGCGTGTCGAAGGCCTTGACCCCCGTCTTCTTGATGTCGGTGTCGACATATTGGACCGACAGCGTCGCCGGGCCGAGGACGTAGGAAGCGCCGAGCGACCAGTCGACATAATTGCCGTCGGGCGCGGTCAGCGCGAGCGAGCCGTCGGCATAGCCGACCCCCGCGCTCAGCGTGATCGGCGTGTTCGGGACGCCATAGCCGAGGCCGAGGTTGAGATACCAGCTGTCGTCGCCCAGCGAATCCTGGTCCCAGGCATAGGCGACGGTGCCGGTCGCCGACAGCGGACCGATATCGTGCGACAATTTCCCGATCGCTTCGAAATAGTCGGTCGGCGCGCCGCCGTCGTCACTGCCCGGATAGGTGTACCAGGTCACCCCGACGTCGATCGACGTGCCCGGCGCGATCTCCGTCGCATAGCCGCCGTAAAGGTCGAGTTCGAACTTGCCATAGGCGGGACTGTCGGGAAGCGACGATCCCCAGGTACCGACATAAAAACCGCTGTCGTGGCTGAGCGTCAGCGTCGGCTGCACCGCCACCTTTTCGTTCGACAGCGAAATGCCGCGGAAACGATAGTCGGACGTGACCGAAATCCCGCCCGAAAGCGTAAGCGGGCCGCCGGCTTCGCCGATCTCGGCCGATTCGTCCTGAGCGAAAGCCGGGCTCGACATCGCCGACGCAGCGAGCAACGCGCCGAAACACAGCTTGCCAAAAAACTTCATGGGTGATCCCCCTCGATAAACGGATCGTCCCGCCTGCCGCGCGCGTTCACGCCTCTTCATCCGGACCTGTAACGACGAACCGGGGCAAAGTTGCGCATTATGCCGACAGGCACAAATGAAAATTGCCCGAAAGTTACGGATCGGTATCAAACTGTGTCTTTGACGCAACAACAAGCCCGCCGCGCGCTTCGCTTTGCCAAGCCGCGTCCGGGCGGCTAAAGAGCGTCGCCTGTCCCCTTTGCTGAGCCCCCTTATGAGCGACCATAATCCCGGCCTGCGCCCCTGGCGCGACATTTCACGGCGGAACTGCCGCCAGATCATGGTCGGCGACGTCCCCGTCGGCGGCGGCGCGCCGATCACCGTCCAGACGATGACCAACACGCCGACCAGCGATCCGGTGGCGACGATCGACCAGATCCGCCGCTGCGAGGAGGCGGGCGCCGACCTGATCCGCGTCTCGTGCCCCGACACGGATTCGACCGCCGCGCTCGGCAAGATCGTGCGCGCTGCGCGCATTCCGATCATCGCCGACATCCATTTCCACTATAAACGCGCCCTCGAAGCCGCCGACGCAGGCGCCGCCTGCCTGCGCATCAACCCTGGCAACATCGGCTCGTCGGAACGCGTCGGCGAGGTCGTCCGCGCCGCCAAGGCGAACGGCTGCGCAATCCGCATCGGCGTCAACGCGGGGTCGCTCGAAAAGGATCTGCTCGAAAAATATGGCGAGCCCTGTCCCGAGGCGCTCGTCGAAAGCGCGCTCGACCATATCAAGCTGCTCCAGGACCATGACTTCCACGACTATAAGGTCGCGGTGAAGGCGAGCGACGTATTCCTCGCGGTCGCCGCCTATGCGCAGCTTGCCGATGCGGTCGATTGCCCGCTGCACCTCGGGATCACCGAGGCGGGTGGGCTGATCGGCGGCACGGTCAAGTCGGCGCTCGGCATCGGCAACCTCCTCTGGGCCGGCATCGGCGACACGATCCGCGTCAGCCTGTCGGCAGAACCCGAAGAGGAAGTGCGCGTCGGCTATGAAATATTGAAATCGCTGGGTCTCAGAACCCGCGGCGTCCGCGTCGTCTCCTGCCCGAGCTGCGCGCGGCAGGGCTTCGACGTGATCCGCACGGTGCAGGCGCTCGAGGATGCGCTCCAGCATATCAAGACTCCGATGTCGCTCTCCGTCCTCGGCTGCGTCGTCAACGGCCCCGGCGAGGCGCGCGAAACCGACATCGGCATCACCGGCGGCGGCAACGGCAAGCATATGGTCTATCTGTCGGGCGTTACCGACCACCATGTCGAGGACGCCGACATGATCGCGCATATCGTGAAACTCGTCGAAGCGAAGGCGGCCGAGATCGACGCCGGCAGCGCGGTGAGCATGGACACGCTCCACGGCAAGGCGGCTTGAGCGGGACGTTATCGTTTGCGGGTTTCCGAACAGCCGCTGGCGCGGAAGCAGACATCCCCAATATTCGTCATACCCGCGAAGCCGAGGCCACCGATGTTATAACCCGGCCGGCGTCGGGTTGCGGATTGTCGTTAGCGAAGTCGAGGATGCCCATCGGGAAGCGTGGAGGGTAGCGGGGGATATCCGGCCGAGCAGCATGCAGATGCGGTCGTGGGAAGCGGGCTTTCATTTTATGCGGGCGCGCGTCCCGACGAGGAGCAGAGGCGCGGTCGTCGCCGCCAGCGAGATGCGACGCGACAACTCGAAACCATCGCCGCGTGCGAACGGGCCGCGGCAAAAAAGAGGCGAACTGTGCGATGCACGATCGGAGTTGTTTTCGCGAAGCGACAGCCCAGCTGCCTTGATCCATGTCCTACCCAAGGCCCGTTAGTCCTGCGCCCGTGCTGGACGCAAAAGCTCCCGCATCGTCGCTTCCCTCTGTTCGCACCCCCGCGACATCGCCAAACCGAGCAATGCTTTCCAGAACCATGCGATCAAGCGGCTGGGTGAACCACAGACCGCCGCGCTTGCCGCGCGACCAGCGAATCAGTGCGCGCCTGCGCTGCTCTCCTCCCGGCAGGACAAGGTCGATTTCGTGTCCGGCTTTGAGGAGCGCGTCACAGACGTAACCCGCACCCTGCTGCGAAATATCGACGAGATCGATGGGGTGCGAGCCATCGCGCAGGATCATTATAGCTTCCGCCTCTATAGGAAGGCGCAGCGCACGATACCCTTCTGCCCGCTGTTCCGATGCGAGGGCTTTCAGGGTCGCTGCGGCATCGATCTTACCGTCAAATATAACCCCGCAGCGTCCACCCTGTGCCCACACAATCCTGCCATGAACGCTGATCGTTTCCGAGAGCGCGATCGCGACCGCTTCGCCGACGGTCACGGACACATTTGCGGCGAGTTGCAGTCCATCATCCGAAATATTGCGAACGAGCCACAAGCCATCGTCGTCATTGCGCGTCACGCGGGCGATACGACGAATCGCCCGGTAGCGGCTCGATCCGCGTCGTTCATGCACTTCCCGAATGTCTACTTCGGGGATGCGCCCATTCTCCCGATCCGGAATATCGTCGCTGTTCATCGCCCCTCCACAATCTGAGCGCAGGTTCAATCAAGCGAAGAACCACGCGCAGCGATGTCCGGATTGCCTCCGGTTATGGAGAATATCGACCCTCGCCCGATATCCCGATCTGTGGCCCAAAGCGAACTCTATTCGTCTTTTCCGTAACGGCAAGGCCGACATTGGACGTCTGGTGACCCAATGCGGGAATTCGGAAACAAAGACTCGTCTTGCTTCTCCAGCGGCTCACCATCGCGCCTTTTTCATTCAATTTTCTAGTTCACGTCCTTGCCAGGTATTCGATCCAACGCAACTATTGGAATCACCCATTCTCAGCATCGCGCAATCCTGGACAATCACACGACCCGAACGCCATGGACATTGGCTTGCGGGTTGAGCCAGAAGGCATCATTTTCGAAGCGGCGGAAAATGTCCGGCGGCAATATCGTGCTGCGCTCGTGCATCGCCACCTTATCTCGGACCGCGTGGAGGCCGGGCATCCCCGTGCGGGCGTCGAAAGCTTCGGTATCGAGATGCACGTCGTTGAAATCATGCCGGAACGGCGCTTCCCCGATGAAATCATAGACCGCCGCCATCGCTTTGGCAGGATCGCGCGCCAATGTTTCATACTGCAGCAGCATCAAATGACCGGCATGTTCGCCAAAAAAGGCGCTTTTCAACGCATTGTAAGAATAGCCCAACAGGCCGTCGCCCATGGCGAACCCATCCGCCCGGTGATAGACGGTGCTCCCGGTCTGGAAATTGAACATGAAGGATGGACGGAGTGCGCTTTTCTGGATCGCCCTCTCGAGGCTGTCGATGATCCAGGACAGATGGCGCACGCAGGCGATGACCTTGAAGTCCGGATAGAGCTCATTCAGCACGGGCAATTTGGCACACCATGTACGGCTGGTGTCGAAAATGGCGTCCCCTGTGAAATCCGCGCCATAATAACCCGCGAAAAGACCCCGCAACACGCGCCGGCGCTGTTCATCGGTAATGAAGGTGGCCATTTCGTTGCGATCGCTCATCTCACCCAGCATGGCATCGATCATGCCGGCGACGGGGCTGCTCATATGCGCGTGAAATCGCGGGTTCTGCCGTAACAAAGCGGCGAGCAATGTCGAACCCGACCTGGGCAGGCCCGAGATGAAATATATCGGCCGCACGGCTTTCCCCTTTCTCCACGCACCGGAACGGCGATAGCGCGATCAGACCTTATTGGATACTCTCGGCATTAAATGCTCCGCCGCGGCGGGGGTAGGTGCCGCAGCGGAGCGTTCCGGCGTCAGAATTTCATCCTGAATCCCGCATTGCCGCGCAGGCTGTTGCTGTCGCCGAAGTCGTCGATCGCGGTGTCCGCGGAAATCTCCGCGAACAGGGTAAAGCGGTCGTCGTTCCAGCTGTAGCTGCCGCCGAGGCCGATCTCGCCCCACAGGCGTTCGTCACGGCGCGCGAGCGGCGTGCCGGAGACGCCGACGATGCTGCCGTCGAGCCATTCATGGCTGAGATTGACGATGCCATAAAGATGGCTGCGCCGGGTGCCGCCGCTGCCGTCCCAGCTCTTCTGGTGGTCGAGCGAGATGCCCCAGCGGGTCTTGAGGCTGCCGGTCCGGTCGGACGAAACTTTCGCGTCATGGGGATCGACGAAGCTGTCGAACCGCACATGCGAATAGATCATCTGGATCTGCGGCGTGATGCTGAGGCCCCCGCCCACGGGCGAGCGCTTGCCGACCTCGAGACTGAACGTCCCGCCCGAGCCGTGATTATTGTCCGCGAGCGTACCGAGCACATCCGACTTGAGATCGCTGCGGAACCACGTCACTTGCGCCTGCGCGTCAGCATAGAAGCCGGTGCTTTCGTACCAGGTCAGCGTCGCGCCGACACCATAGCCGCTTGCATCGATCGAACCATCGCCGAAACGCGAGCGCACGCGCGCGTCCGCGGTGCCATAGCGGCCGTTGATGCCTACGATAATCGTGTCCTCGGCATTGTCGACCAGCGCCTTGTCGAGCCCCGCCTGGAGCGACCAATTGTCGATGTCGAGATCGGTGCCGCTGGTCGAGAAGGCGGCTTCGGGACGGTGGCGGGTGCTTTCCATGCGCCCCCACATGCCGACGCCGCCCTGCGTGAAGCCGGACCATTGACGATTGCCGACCCGCTGCTGCAGCGTCGGCAGACGGTTGAGGGTCTGGAGCGTGGCCGCATAGCTTTCGTAGAGCGGCACACCGGGCTGGAAGAGCGGCCCCTGGGGCTCATTCGGCGCATCGAGCAGCGCGGAGCGCAGATACCAGTCGCCATCGGCGGGAGTCGCGACGCCCCCTTGTAACAGCCGGTAACCGAAGGCCCCGGCGATCACTGCCGGACTATCCTCGAAATTATAGTCGCCATTGAGCGTGAAGGTGCCCGCGGAGGTTCCGCCGGTCACATCGATGATCTTGATGCCCTCCACCGTCTGCGCGCCGAGGCCGCCGCGGTTCGTGACGCTGATCGAGGTGGTGCCCGACGTGCCGTTCGTCACGACGAGGCGATCGGTCTGCGAGGCGTCGCCGCCGAGCGCGGCTTCGATATCGAGGGTGCCGCCCGAACCCGTATAGCTGCCGCCCACCGTCAGCACACCGAACCCGTCGCGGCCTGGCGCGACGGTGCCGCTGTTGGTGAGATTGCCGACTGATCCGGTGCCTTCGAGGCGTCCGGCGCTGGCGATGGTCATCGCGCCGCCAAGCCTGCCGGTGATAGCCAGCGTCCCCGCCGCCACATTGGTCGTGCCGCCAAAGCCCGCATTGTCGCTGGTGACGAGCAAGGTGCCCGCGCCCGCTTTGGTCAGCGCGCCGGTGCCGGAGAAAGTGCCGCCATAAGTGAAGGTCGTGCCGTCGGCGGTCGCAATCGTGCCCGCGCCCGCCATCACGATGCCGCGCGTGCTGGCGAGGATGGCGCTGGTTGCGAGCGTGCCGCCGTCGAGCGTGACCGCACCCGATGCGGCGCCGAGGTTGGCGTCGCTCGCGATCTGCACGGTGCCGCCGGTGATTCGGGTGCCGCCGGTATAATTGTTGGTGCCGCCAAGAACGAGTGTTCCGGCGTCGGTCTTGACCAGCTCGGTGTCGCCAGACAGCGCCGCGTTGATCGTCGCTGTGAAGCCGGCGCCACCGGTGCTGCCGTCGCCGACCCGGATGGTCGACTGCGGACCCGTGAGGGCAATGCCGCCGCCAGTGATAGTGTAGCCAGTCGCGGCGAACTGCATGCCCGCCGCGCTCACCTGGCCGAGACCGTTGTCGACCGTTACTGTACCGCCGGTGCCGCCGAACACCGCGAAGGCGCCGTCGGTATAGGCGGCGTTCACCGCACCATTGGCATCGGTCCAGTTGTCGTTGCCCGTGCTGTTCTGCCAGATTCCGCTGCCGCCATTGATGACGCCATTATTCTTCGGTCCCGCCGCGCCGTCCCAGAAGTTGAGCGTAAGCCCCGCCGCGTTGACCAGATTTACCTGGCCAGCGATCGAGGTCTGCACGGTGACAGTGCCGCCCGGCATCGCGCCGAGCGTCAGCCCGTTGTCGGTCAGCGTGCCGCCATAGTTGAACATGCGGTAGACGCCGACATCGAAGGAACCGCCGGTTGGTACGGTTACGTCAATCGTGCCGTCGAGGATCAGATTGCCGCCGACATTCACCAGATCGTTGAGCGCGCCGCCCGCGACGTTCGCCTCGCCGAACTCCCACGCAAGCCGCGAGCCGCTCGCAAGCGACAGATGGCCGCCGATGGTCAGCGTACCCGCGCCACCCGCGCCCGGCGTCAGCGTCGCGTCGGAGGCGAGCGTCACGTCGCCGCCGATCATGCCGGTGCCGCCCAGGCTCGCGCCCGAAGCGACGCTGGTTACGCCCGCCGCACCCGTATAATTGCCGTTGACGAGCAAGGTGCCCGCCGTGACCGCCGTGCCGCCAGCGTAGCTGCCGGTGCCGTCCAGCGCGAGCGTGCCCGCGCCGCTCTTGGTCAGCGCGCCTGTGCCCGAGACTGCGCCGGTCAGGCTGAGGGTCGTTCCGCCATCGGTCAGGATCGTCCCCGCGCCCGCCAGATCGACCGCGCGCGCCGAGCCGAAGCTGGCGCTTGTATGGAATGTGCCGCCATTGAGGCTCAGCCCGCCTGCGACGTCGCCAAGGTTGGCGTCGCTCGAAACCCGCAGCGTCCCGCCAGTGACCGTGGTGCCGCCCGAATAGCTGTTCGTGCCGGTCAGCACGAGCGTGCCCGCATCGGTCTTCACCAATTGGCTGCCGCCGGTGATCGTGCTGGCGATCGTCGCGGTATAGCCCGCGCCCTCCGCCGTGCCGTCGCCGACGCGGATCAGCGATTGCGTGCCCGTCAGGGTAAGGTCGCCGCCGCCGATGCTATAGCCATCGACCGCGAACTGCATTCCCGATGCGCTGACCGCGCCGAGGCCATTGTCGATCGTGACCGTTCCCGGCGCGCCGGTGAAGATCGCGAAGGCGCCATCGTCATAGCCCGCATTGACCGCGCCGGTCGCGTCGGCCCAATTATCGTTGCCGCCGCTGCTCTGCCACACGCCGTTGCCGCCATTGACCGCGCCATTGAACTTCGGCCCCGCCGCGCCGTCCCAGAAGCTCAGCGTCACGCCGCCAGTGTTGATCAAATTGATCTGGTTCGCGACCGCGGTCTGGACGAAAACGCCCGAACCCGCCGGCATGGTGCCGATCGCAAGGCCGTTGTCGGTAAGCGTACCGCCATAGTTGATGACGCGATACAGGCCGATATCGAACGCGCCGCCCGGGGTCACCGCGACATTGATCGTGCCGTCGAGGGTTAGATCGCCGCCGACATGGACGACATCGTTGAGCGGGCTGCCCGGCGCGTTGGCGAGGCCGAAGTCATAAGCGAGCGATGAACCGCCGGACAGGGCCAGGCTGCCGTTGATCCTCAGCGCCCCCGCCGCGCCAGCGCCTGGCGCCAGCGTGGCGCCGTCGGCTATAGCCACGTTGCCGCCGATGATACCCGTGCCGCCCAGCGTCGCGCCTGCGGCGACACTGGTCGCGCCGGTGGCGGCGCTCTGGTCGCCGTTGATCAGCAGCGTGCCCGCGCTCACGTTCGTCGCACCGGCATAGCCGTTCGCGCCGGTCAGGATGGTGGTGCCGCTGCCCGCCTGGGTCAGCGTGCCGCTACCCGAAATCAGGCCCGTAAAGGCCAGCGTATCGGCGCGGTTGAACGACAGCGCCGCGTTGTTGACGACATTGCCCGTAATACCGCCGCTCGTCCCGCCATTGCCGAGCTGGAGCACGCCAGCGCCGATCGTCGTGCCGCCGCCATAGCTGTTGTCGGCGGTCAGGATGGTCGTGCCGCTGCCGATCTGGCTGAGCGCGCCGCTACCGCTGATCGCGCCCGCAAAGGTTAGGCTGTCCGAGCGATTGAATAGAAGAATGCCGTCGTTGGCGACATTGCCCGTGATGCTGCCGCTCGTCCCGCCATTGCCGAGCTGGAGCGTACCGGCCGCAATCGTAGTACCGCCGGCATAGGCGTTGTCGGCCGCCAGCACGAGCGCGCCAGCGCCGTCCTTGGTCAGCGCCCCGCCGCCCGTGATCGCGCCATTCAACGTCAGCGCCGTGCCGCCATCGGTCAGGACGCGGCCCGCGCCCGCCAGATCGACCGCGCGGTTCGATCCCATATCGGCCGTCGTGTTCAGCGTGCCGCCGTCGAGCCGCAGACCCCCCGCCGCATCGCCCAGGTTGGCGTCGCTCGAAACCCGCAGCGTCCCGCCAGTCACCGCCGTGCCGCCCGAATAGCTGTTCGTGCCGGTCAGCACGAGCGTACCCGCATCGGTCTTGACCAGCCCCGCCGTGCCCGTCAGCTCGGCGCCGATCGTCGCGGTATAACCCGCACCCGCGACGCTGCTGTCGCCGACCTGAACAATCGCCTGCGCGCCGGTCAGCGTCAGCGCGTCTCCGGTCACGACATAGCCGTCGCTCGCAAACTGCATCCCCGAAGCCAGGACATTGCCGCCGCTATTGTCGACCGTCACCGTCCCAGGCGCAGCCGAAAAGATCGCGAAGCTGTCCTGCGCATAGTCCGCGTTGACCGAGCCATTAAGGTCGGTCCAGTTGTTTGAGCCTCCGCCGACACGCCACACCCCGTCGCCGCCGTTTACCGCGCCATTATTCTTGGGACCGGCATTGCCATCCCAGAAGCTCAGGCTCAGCCCCGCGGTATTGACGAGGTTGACCTGCCCCGCGATCGCAGTCTGCACCGACACCATGCTGCCCGCCGGCATCGTGCCGAACGTCAGTCCATTGTCGGTCAGCGTGCCGCCATAGTTGAAAGCGCGGTAAATGCCGGGGCCGAAGCTGCCGCCCGCGGGCGCCGAGACGTTGATCGTTCCGTCGAGCGTCAGGTCGCCGCCGACGTTGACGAGATCGTTGAGCGCGCCACCCGCGACATTCGCCTGGCCGAACTCATAATCGAGCACTGAGCCAGCGCTCAGCGCGAGATTGCCGTTTATTGTGAGCGTGCCAACATCGTTGGTGCCCGCCGCCAGCGTCGCGCCGTCCGCCAGCACGACATTGCCACCGATGACGCCCGATCCGCCCAGCAACGCACCCGACGCAATGCTGGTGAGGCCGGTCGCCCCCGACTGATCGCCGTTCACGAACAGGCTGCCGCCATTGACTGCCACGTCACCGGCATAATCGTTCGCGCCCGTCAGGACGAGGGCGCCGTCCCCGGCCTTGGTGAACCCGCCAATGCCGGACATCGCGCCAGCTAGGGTCAGCACCGTGCCTGCATCGGTCAGCAACGTCCCCGCCGCCGTCAGATCGACCCCGCGGTTCGAAGTCAGGTCCATCCTGCTATGCAGCGTCCCGCTGCCCAGCGTCAGCCCGCCCGCCGCGTCGCCAAGGTTGGCGTCGCTCGAAATTTGCAGCGTGCCGCTGTTCACCGCCGTGCCGCCGGTATAAGTGTTGAGGCCGGTCAGAACCAACGTGCCTAGATCGGTCTTGACGAGCTGGCTTGCGCCGGTGAGCGCCGCGTTGATCGTCGCCGTCATGCCGAGCGCGGCCGCCGTGCCGTCGCCGACGCGGATCACCGACTGCGGCCCCACAAGGTCAAGCCCATCGCCGGTGATGGTGTAACCGTCGGTCGTGAACTGCATGCCGGACGCGCGCACTGCGCCCAGGCCGTGGTCGATCGTCACCGTCCCGCTCGCTGCGCCGAAAATCGCGAAGGCGCTGTCGAGGAAGGGCGCGTTGATCGTCGCGTCGTCGAGGGTCCAATTGTCGTTGCCAGTCGCATTCTGCCACACGCCGTCCCCGCCGGTGATGACGCCATCGTTGCGTCCACCCGCCGCGCCATCCCAGAAGCGCAGCGCGAGGCCGTTGGTGTTGATCAGGTTGACCTGATTGGCGACCGAGGTCTGCACATAGAAATCGGTGCCCGACGGGATGGTGCCGATCGTCAGACCGTTGTTTGTCAACGCACCGCCATAGTTGATGACGCGGTAGATGCCGGGACCGAAGCTGCCCCCCGGCGTCTGCGTGACGTTGACCACGCCGTCGAGCGTCAGGTTGCCGCCGACATTGACCAGATCGT
>NZ_JACHDA010000011.1 GCF_014207235.1 Sphingopyxis sp. JAI128
TCGTCCGTCAGCCAGAATAAATCGCTCAAATTCAGGCTCCTTCCCGGCCGCCTGAATCATAATCGCTGCCTCAAATCAATGGGTCCTGACCCTAGCGACTGCTCGCTACGAGAAGACGGAATATGAGAACTGGGCACGCGCTAGGCTCGCGTGATTTTCGACCTGCTACATTTCGGTTACAGCGTATCTCGGTGGAACCACGCCTCGTAGGTCTGCGCCGGTTCGAAGTATCGGCCGCCCTTTGCTGCATTGTGATGATCGCAGAGAAGCTGAAGATTCGTAACGTCGTTGATACCGTTCGCGACGAGCGGCACCACATGATCCAGATTCGCGATCCCGATTTGGCTCAGCAATCCCGATAGATCAGTTCCGCATATGCAGCATCGGCCTCGGTCGCGGAAGAATACTGCCCGCTTTGCCCACGAAGGAGGTCTGGTACGCGTCACGGGGCCGAGACTCCTCCATTCAATTTTATCAGCGATCCAGCTGTTCAAATTGAACAAGACCTGCCGGTTCGCGAAGAGGATGAAAAATACATCCTCGCTCATCCTCGCGAGAAGGCGATGATAGCTCTCGGTCATCCGCAGTTCGTCATGCCAGTCGGACACGAGGTCTTCGTGCCTTTCGTTTTTAGGCAGCTCCCATCCCTTGAAAGGCTCGAACGCGAGGCCGTATCGCCGCATTGCAATCTCGGTCCATAGGGTAAAAGCTCGCTGGTCGTCCGGGACCGCCTCAAGCTGAAATTCAATCCGGCCTTCCGGCCGTGTTGCATAAAACTCGATATCACCGCGACAGAGCGTGTCGCCGATCACGGAAGCAGCAAGTTGGTGAAGCACCGTATTCATCGGAAATGACGCTGCGACGGAATCTTCTGCGATCTCGCCTACCAAGTCTCCCCATAACAGTGCGGACTCCAAAGGATCTTCAAGGAGCTGCTCTATTTCGTCGGCCATATGATATGTGGCGAACAGCGGCGACTGCCGGACCAGGCCTGATCCGCTCATCCAGCGACGCTTACATTCGCGGCGAGATTATTCCGCGCGATCATCACCCAAGAGGCTCCGCTTTCCAAATGCGATAGCGTCGCCCTTCCCATTGCCCACTGAGAAGATAAGCCTGATTGTGCTTCACTGCGAGGTTGTCGGACGAAAGGTCGAGGGGATTCAGTACGCCCGCTTCGCCTTCAAGCCGGACGTACCATTGCCCTTCCACTTGGAAGACCGTCCCGAAATGTCCGTCGAGCTGCGGTATCGACACTCTGACCGAGGAATGTAGTATCTTGGTCAATTCGTCCGGCATCGGCATATATCCGCTTAGAGCAGAGCGCTGTTTTTGGCGGTCGTCGTACTGCCCAATGCATATCGAAATATCGCCGTTGATTATGACGGTGTTCTCATTTCCCTGAACATTGATGTTCAACTGCGAAGCTTGACCCGTTGCGACAGGCGCATTGAGCGCCTTTACGACCCGCTTGTCCTGCGCCGAAGGCCTGCCCTCTTTGGTGCCGGAGAAAATGGAGATCAGATCGGCCAAGAAGGCCGTGTATTCTATAATTTCCTTGTGAAACGTTGTCGCGATCGGGGCGGCCGCGCCGGCCAAAACGATGAACTCTACCCAAAAGGTGCCGGTTCCCGCTGCCTTAATGGCTAAGCGATAGCGTCCGCGCTGTCGCTCGAACTGATTAAAGCTCTTTCCAACTTCGGCAATGATTGCGCCGATTTTTTCAGCATCGATTTCGCGGCTCGTTTCATACTCAAGTCGAAGTACGGGCGTTGCCTTGGGGGCGTTCATTGTCGGCGGCGGCATGCGTTGTTCTCCCCGTAGATTCTAGTTTGTCGAACCGGACTTTACAGTATGGTGCGCCGAAATTTGGAGCCAAAATGCTCCTTGAAAAATGTTGCTTCGCTCGGCGGTACTTGGAATGGCATTGTTTCGACGCCTTGGTCTCGCAGCCATGCGAAGCGGTGGCGGCCATCGGTAAACTGGAACCCTATTTCACAGAAGCTGGCGAACGGCATGGCACAGTGCCGGTTCCCCGCAAACCATTCGCCGACCTTTTGATAGCGACTGTCTTGGCCATTCGCCCCGCCGGGCACGATGTACTGATCCGTCAACGCCCATGCTGCGTCTATTCGTTTAATGTCGATCCATACAACCGCATCAGGTTCCTCATCCTCCCAGCCAGCCGCGAAGGGAACCTCTCTCCACACTATTTCTTGCACCGGTAATTACTTCCCTGCGAAAAGAGCGGAGGGTAGTATAATCTTGTTCAGAATGGAGGGGTCTTTGGCTGATCGATATCTGAATTTCGCAGCGCTCGCATCATCTGAGCGAAGAGGTGAGGACTATGATTTCCGCGTCGTGAACCGAGACTCTGACGTCGCTATAATTGCGCCTCATGGTGGTTTCATCGAGCCCGGGACTACTCAGATTGCAGAAGCAATCGCTGGTCATAGCTATTCATTTTATAGTTTCGAGGGCCTGCGAACCGGGCGCCCTCATGGCGATCTTCACATTACATCTCATCGGTTTGATGAACCGCAAGGTGTGGGTCTAGTATGCGGTTGCCGATCCGCCGTGGCTATCCACGGGCGAGCCGACGCTGCTGACCCGGAACAAGTCTGGATGGGCGGCAGGAATGCGAAGCTTGGTGCGCGGGTGGCAAAGGCTCTAGGTGACGCAGGATTTGTCACAGTCGGCGCTTCGAATGGCCTGAGCGCCCAAGATCGCGCAAATATATGCAACCGCGGAACACAGGGAGCTGGCGTCCAACTCGAGTTACCCCGGTCATTGCGAAATCGCTTGATAGCGGACGCGGAATTGCTGGACCGCTTTTCGCGCGCCGTGCGCGTTGCGCTGGAAGCCGAACCGGACGGTGAATTAGAACTGCATTCCTGACGGCGGCAGCGCTTGCCGTCCAGTTCAACTGACCAGCTCTCACCTTTCCTCTTTTCAGGTTTTGCATCAATAAGCAGACATTCTGAAATCGGCCAGTTGTGATCAGCTTCCTCGCAGGCGAGCACTGGCAGAGCCCGAAAAACGTTCGTTCAATGGGACCTTAGGTTGATAGCTCTGCAGCCGCGCGACTGTAACTCTGAACTTTCACCTTCGCGCTCGAATCCGACCGGACGCCATCGTCCAATAATCGTCGGTGACTGGTCGCTCCACAGCCGGTATTCTAGTTAGAATGTTCTGTCAGTGATCTGCAGAGCGAACAGTTTCGTCATGGATAGATTCGAAAACTTGCCACCGCATCTCCGGGTCCGACGCCATAAAGGACCTGCAGCGAGCGATCGCCAAAACTCGCGGCATAGGTATACACGACGTCGTCGCCTAGTTCTTCACGCTTCATCAGCTCCAGCTTCGTCAGGGCGCCGACATCCTTGAGGAGCGGCGCGAAATATGCGTTGGCATTGTCGGAAAAGTCCGGCGGGGCAAGGGGAAGATCGGCAGGGCGAAGAGCTCCGGCGCGGGTGACTTCGATCAGTGCGGCTACGCGTTTGGCAACGGCAGGTTCCGGCTTGGGGCGAGGCGGAGCCGCGACGAGCGCCGAATCCCACAGGCCCGCGACGTCGTCCGCGATTTTGACTATTGGTGCGTTGTCCTGATTGGCCAATATGATCACTGAGACATTGTCGCCGAGATAGCGCGAGTAATGGGTACGGAAGCCTTGCCAGGCTCCGCCGTGGTAATAGCGTGGCTGCCCGGCGGCGGCGGCGATTTGCCACCCGAACCCATAGGGGTAGGGCTTGCCACTGTTCAACCGGACCGGTGTGTAGGTTTCTTTCCAGCCCGCGGGGCTTAGGATCTTGCCCTGTTCGACGCCGCGCGACCAGGCGATCATGTCGTTGAGGGACGCGTAAAGCGAACCGTCGGCGGTCGAATTCATCGACGGCGACACCCAATCTTGGTTCTTCCGTTGCCCATCGACAAACTTGTAGCCGGAGGCGCGGTTGGGCACGATGTCGGCCTCGCTGATCCCGCGCGCCGTCTTCATGCCCAGCGGCTTGAATATTTCGGTGTCTACAACCTCAAGATATGAGCGCCCGGTAGCCTTTTTCACCAGAATGCCGAGAATTTCGTAGCCGGTATTGCTATAGGACCAGCGCATGCCCGGCTCGAATGACGGTGGTCGTGCGGCGATGAGCTTGACCAGTTCGTCGTCGCTATAATCAGCGCGATAATTGAAATCGGACCCGAATTCAGGGATTCCCGACGTGTGGGTGAGGAGATTGCGAACGGTAATATTCCGCCAGTTCAGGGGGGCGTCCGGAAAAAACTTCATGATTGGATCGTCGAGACGGATTTTGCCCTTTTCGACCTGTGTCATCACCGCGGCGGAAGTGAACATCTTGCCGACCGAGCCGAGCTGAAAGATCGTGTCCGCCGTTACGGGAACATTATGTTCCACCGTCGCCAAACCATAGCCTTTGGCAACCAGGACTTCGCCATCACGTAGCACGGCGATAGCCATGCCCGCGAGTTGGTCCGCCTGCATTTCCTTTGCGACGTACGCATCGAGTCTGCTGGGAAATGTCGCGGGTTCAGGGGCGGCGATCGCAGGTGTCGCCATGCCCAGCATGGTTGCTGCGATGAACATGGTGTTGCGCCTAAACATATCCTCACCTCATCCTGTCACGAATTCCCCGGACGCTGCCTTTGGCCACTGGGCTGAGGTGGAATGTTATAAATCTACCATTTCTTGTCAACTGATAACGAGATAACTAAAGCAAGATTCAGCCTCTCGTCTCCCGTGGAAGCGCAAGCGTCCGGTCAGGTCCGACCGGATCGCTTCCGCGCTGGGCTACCGACATGTCCGACATGGGCCTGATAGAGCGCGGACAGGCGTTCGAGCCTTTGTTCGACCTTTTTCCCGAGCGCGCCAATCACATCATTGATGAGCAGGTTTACAGCGCAGCTCAACGATACTTGCGAACTCCAGAACAGGTCGACTTCTGTCGGAACGGCAATGACATGATCCGTAAATTTCCGAATCCAATCACAAAATTTGTCCGTGATCATGATGATTGGAATGCCTTCGCGTTGGGCCTGCTCGGCCAGCGCAAAGGCTTGGTCGGAATAGCGCCTGAATTCGACAAGGACCAGACAATGGCCCCTCGGGTTCACCGAGAACAGGTCGTTATAATGACCCGCCGAGCTATCGACGATGCTCACGCCCTCGCGCGCATATTGGAGCAAATTGGCGAGTGTCGCGGCGACGCCGCGTTCGGTTTGGAACCCCGCAACATGCACATGCTTGCTGTGCGCGAGCAAGGCCACAATCTCTTTCCAGCTGTCGGTTTCGGCCATCGCATAGACTTCGATGATCCCAGCTAATTCCAGCTCGAGGCTGCGCTTACTGCGATCGCTTTCGCCGTGGCTACCGATGAAGTCCGTGACTTGGTCGCCCACGAGCCAAGGCACGCCCGACATTGTCATGCGGAGCCCGGTTTTCAGATCCTTGAAATGCTTGTAGCCCATTTTGCGCGCGAAGCGGCCGACCGTGATGGAGCTGACCTGAAGTTTTTCGGCAATTGAATGGGCGGTTTCAAAAGCGATCCCGCCGCGATTCATAAGGATGAAGTTGGCGATGCTGCGCTCGGAAGCGGTGAAGCTTTCCAAATTGTCTTCCAGACGCTGCAGCAAATCACGTGACGTGTCTGCCTGTTTGTTCACACAAACGATCCTCTCTCAATCCCGACAATTCCGACCCTTAGAATAATGCGTCTTGCGAAACCAGCAGGTCACGACGGAGCCTTCCTCTGTCGATCGAGCCCGATGTCACATTATTATCCAAGGCGCGATAATGGCGCGCAACCATTGGCTGGCGGCATGCCTCAGGCGAAGAAGACGCGCTATTTTGTAGTGGCACGCCGCGCCAGTTGCCCAGGCCGATTCCCTGTCGGGCGACCGTCTTTGAAAACCAGCGAGCCGTTCACCCAGACGCGAGAAATGCCGACTGATCGGGCGGTCGGATTTTCGCTGGTAGCGCGGTCCGAAACGGTCGCAGGATCAAACATTACCAGATCGGCGTGAGCGCCGACCTTGATTGACCCGCGGTCGGTCAGGCCCAAATGCTCTGCTGACGCACCGGTCATTTTCCGTACTGCCTGCTCAAGGGTCAGTATGCGCTCCTCCCGCACATATTTACGCAGGATTCGGGTGAAGGAGCCGGCGCCGCGCGGATGGCGACCGGCAAGCATGCCGTCGCTGCTGATATTGGAGTGCGGCCAGGCGATGAGTTTTGCGACGTCGGCGCTCCGCATGCTCGTGCCAATCACACTTTCGCTGGCATCGGGAACCTGCGATTCAGCAATCAACTGCATCAACGCATCAGCCGGGTCGATGCCGCGCTGCGCTGCGACTTGGGCGACGGTCTTGCCGACCAGCGACGGATCGGGGCTGAAATCGGCAAGGAGCAGGCCGTCGGCAGGCGCGAGATGTTCCAACGCGAATTTGGCGCTTTCGCGATTGGTGAAATCTCGCTTGGGGAACATCACGGTGAGTGTCGATTGCCAATATTCATAAGGATAGACATCGCCCGTGATCTTGATCCCGGCGGCGCGTGCGCGATCCATCACGGCGAGATAGCGACCGGCCTGTCCCCACCAGTCGGTCATCGCTAGCTTCATATGTGACACCTGAACCGGCATGCCGGTCACTCGCCCGATATTGACGATCTCGTCGAGCGCGGCCCAGACGAATTGATCTTCGCTTCGCATGTGGCTGATGTAACGTCCGCCAAAGCGCGCCGTTTCTTTCGCCAGTGTAAGAACCTCGTCTTTGCTCGCATAGATGCCGGGATCATATTCGAGGCCAGTCGATAGTCCGAGTGCGCCAGCTTCCATCGATTGATCGACCAGCACCTTCATTCGTTCGATTTCTGCCCGAGTGGCGGTACGTTTATAGTCGTCTCCCATCACTTCGTATCGGATCGAGTTGTGGCCGGCGTAAGTGGCAACATTGACTGCGGCGGGTGTTTCTCGGAGTTTCTCGAACAGCTGGGAGATCGGAAGTGCGGAGCTACCGTCCTGTCCTACGATGATCGTGGTAATTCCTTGGCTCGTCGCCTCGACCGCGTCGGGCATCTCGGACAAGCCGAGGTCATGATGGCTGTGGGTATCGATGAAGCCGGGCGACAATATTTGCCCGTCGGCATCGATGACGGCTTCGCCCTCGCGGGCTTTCAGATTGCCGATGGCGATGATCCGGTCGCCCTCGATCCGGACGGCGCCGCGTCGGGCTTTGATACCCGTGCCGTCGACTATCATAGCATCGGTGATCAAGGTCGTCGTTCCGCTGGTAGCGGCGGCGTGGCCCGAGACGGCAAGAATGGCGGCCGCGAAGGAGAGGCCGAAGCCGACCAGCAACATCGGCTTACGGCGATAGCTGTGTCGATATTCCGCCGCGATCGCAGTGCGCATCTTCTTCTCCGTTTCATTCAATTATGATGATCGAGTGGCTGGCGCGCCATTTGGGTACCGCCCCACAGGCCGTCGGGGCAAAAGATCGTGCCTTTGTCAAAGACCGCGCCGGGCGCTCGGTCGTTTCGCAGCAAGACGGGGCCATCGAGGTCGACCACGTCGCAAAACTGGCCAACGATGAACGCGGGTGCCATCGCAAGCGAGGTTCCGAGCATATTGCCGACCATTACGCCCATGCCGCGCGCGCGCGTCGCCTCGACCATAGCGAGCGCTTCCGTCAGCCCCCCGCATTTGTCGAGTTTGATATTGATGATCGAATAGGCCGGACTCAACCGTTCGATGCTGGATAGATCCTGCACACTTTCGTCCGCGGCAAGCGGGATAGGGGAGTAGAGCGTGTCGAGATCCTGGTCGCATGTCATTGGCAACGGCTGCTCGAACAGCGCGACCCTTTGCTCAACGAGTACAGGCATAAGCGCCTCGAGGCTGGCGCGAGAAAACCCTTGGTTGCCATCGACCCCGAGCCAGACATCAGGGCGCGCAGAGCGGAGCGCGCGGATGCGCTCTGCGTCCAGCCCATCGCCAGTTAACTTGAGCTTGAGTGCGAGTGCGTCGGCATAGCTTTGTGCACGTTCATGGACGGCGTCCGGCGCTTCGGCGCCTATCGTCCAGGTTGTGATGCGCGGGAGTGGGGTTTCAACTCCCGCACGATGCCAAGCCGGGAAACCTTTCTGCGATGACTCGATATCCCACAAAGCGCAGTCAAGAGCGTTACGCGCGCCGCCCGGTGGAAGGATCGATTGCAAAGCGGTTCTGTCGATGCCGCGTGCGAAGGTTTCTCGCAGTGCGGCGACCTGTTCGAAAATCTGCCGAGGTGTCTCGCCCAGATAGTCGACCCCGGCGGCTTCACCGCGACCGACATGTTCCCCGTCGCGCAGCATGACCACCACGACTTCAATGTCTTCATAGACATGGCCGGTGATGCGAAATGGCCGGATCAGTGGCCAAGTCTCGATAAGAACGTCGATCTCCACCTTGGCCCCTGTCAGATTTTGGCGGGGTGAAGGTTTTGCCCGAGATACTCCACGAGCGCGTGCGCACCAGTCGCAAGTGGGTCGAAGCAGGGTAGGCCGAATTCCGCCTGCAACGACGCCAGATAAGGCTCGCGGGCATTCTCCGGCAGCGCAGATGTGTTGATGCTGATGCCAGCGCAGCGGACTTCAGGATTGGTTCTCGCCGCCAGGTCAAGGTTCATGTCGATGCAGGCCGAAATGTCGGGAAGCGGATAATCCGGATAGCCATCGACATGGGTGCGACCCGCCGCATGGCACAAAATGATCGCATCCGGCTGGGACCCGTGCAGCAGGCCAAGCGCCACGCCGGCATAGGCCGGGTGAAACAGAGATCCCTGACCCTCGATCACATCCCAGTGATCGGAATCATTGTCGGGCGACAACGCTTCGGCCGCGCCGGCGACGAAATCGGATACGATGGCGTCTATTGGTACGCCGGCCCCTGCGATCAAGATGCCGGTCTGTCCAGTAGCGCGAAAGCTGGCTTTCAGGCCGGCGCTGTTCATGTCTCGGGTGATCGCAAGCGCTGAATATTTCTTACCGACGGCGCAATCGGTGCCCACCATCAGCATGCGGCGTCCTGTGCGCTTGCGACCCGTTCCAACAGGATAGCTCTGCACGGGCACGCGTATGTTGAAGAGCGAGACTCCCGCCCCCTGCGCCGCCGCAGCGATTTCAGGAATGGCCTCCAGCCGCATATGCATGCCGCTGGCCACATTCAGTCCGGCGTGCAAAGCTGCTGCAATCGGGCCTATCCACGCCGGCGCGATCGCACCGCCGAATGGCGTTATTCCAATCACCAAGGTCTTTGCGCCGGCCTTTATTGCATCGGCGAAATTCATGTCAGGCAACCCGAGGTCGATACCGCAGGTCGGCAAGCGCCATTGTCCCACGCACCGTTCAGGGGCCCAGTCGATGAGCCCGCACGCAGTTTTCGCGTAGAGCCGTTCATCAGCATCTCCCAGAAAGAGCAGATACTTTCCTGGGATCATGTGACGTCTCCCTCAGGCTTAAAGATATAGCCGCGCTACGCGGACTTGCATTTTGTCGTTATATTTATCACTAGATTTGTCAACTGAAACAAATATAACATTCAGAGGTGGCCGGAGGCGGGTTTTGTAAACGGCACCTACGCCAGCAATCGATGGCTACGTCCTTACGCTCGGAGGATTCAGTCAACGTGAACAGTAGCTTATCTAGAAATTGGAACCGCCGCTATGCCAATCATCCGCCTATCATCTGCGTGGAGATCACAAGGCGATTCCAGCAACAGGCTAGGCAACAATAGACGTTTCATACTGAAAAATAGGGACTAATCGCTGCTGATGACACAAGCCAAGCGATCCGAAATTGTCGTGATCGGCGGCGGCGTAGTGGGACTTGCCGCCGCGCTCACCTTGCAGCAGCGGGGCCGCCGGGTCTTGCTCATCGATCGCGACACCCCCGGGGCAGGCTGCTCGTGGGGCAACGCCGCAGTGATTGCGAGCTCCTTCGTGCTGCCCCTGTCCGACGTCGGTCATATCCTGGCAGCGCCGCGCATGTTGCTGGACCCGCTTGGCCCCTTGGCGATCCGGGGTCGGGACCTGATGACGACCGCCCCTTGGCTCGGACGGTTTGCGCTCAACGCGTTGCCCTCTCGGCAACGCCGGACGATCGACGCGCTCAAGTTACTGAACGCACGAGCTGTGACTTCGTGGCGATCACTTCTTGCCGGGATCGGCCAATCCCACGCCATGGCCGAGCGCGGAATGCTTGAAGTTGTTCGCGGCGGAGCCGTGGATCATGAAGCAAGCTTGCGCCGGCTGGCAGCGCGGCTTGGTGCCGAAGGCATCGCGGTCACATGGCTTGACGCCAAGGCGGTGGCCGAACTCGAACCGGTTCTGGCGGGAAGGGTGGGGGCGGGAATTCTGCACCGCGATGTTGCCCACGTCAGCGATCCGGCAATCGTCAGTGCCTCGCTTCTGAACGGTTTTCTATCGCTCGGCGGAAAGTTTTTGCGCGCCGAGATCGAGCGGCTTGTCCCGATGGAAAGTCGTGTCCGGTTGTGCTTTTCCGGCGACGAGATTGTTGCCGACCGGCTGATCGTTGCGGCCGGATACCGTTCTCGCGACATGCTTACGCCGCTCGGCTGCAAAGTCCCGATCGGCGTCGAGCGAGGCTATCACCAGATGGTCGAAAAGACGGGCCCCCTGATCGATCGCCCGATCTCCTTTCACCGCGAAGCCTTTCTTGCGACGCCGATTGGCAACCAGCTTAGACTTGCGGGGACCGTCGAACTCGCCGCCATCGACGCGCCGCCGGCGTGGAAGCGCGCCGAGCAACTTGTCGGGCTCGCCTCGCGATACCTGCCCGGCCTTGCGGCTGTCCCCGGCAGTCGGTGGATGGGCGCCCGGCCATCATTTCCCGATGGATTGCCAGCGATTGGAAGCCTCGAGGGTATTCCGCAAATCTCCTATGCCTTCGGTCACCAGCACCTTGGGCTGACGCAAGCGGCCGTCACTGCAGATGCCCTCTGTTGCCTCCTCGCCGGTCGCGGGGCGCCGTTCGATCTTATGCCGTTCAGCCTGGGACGTTTCGACCGTCCCTTCTCCCATATCAATAGATAGCTGCGAGCAGGGCCTATGAAGCTGATAGACGATGATATGCTGCTTTCGCTGTCGGACCCCGCTCCGCTTATTGATGCGATCGCCGCGGCATTCGCAAACGCCGGAAAGTTGCCGGCGCGCCTTCACTGCGATTTGCCTGGCTTCGACGATGCCAAACTCCTGGTGATGCCGGCATGGCGTGATCGGTCGGTGATCGGGGTCAAGGTCGTGACGGTGATGCCGTCCAATCGGGCCAAGGGACTTGAGACCGTTCAAGGCATCTACATGCTTCTGTCGGGGGATACCGGGCTGCCGCTCGCTAGCCTCGGGGCCAAGGCACTCACCGTGCTGAGGACCGCTGCTGTATCTGCTCTCGCGGCGCGCTATCTCGCCCGGCCGGACGCCTCAACCTTGCTGATGGTCGGAACCGGAGCGCTGGCACCCCACCTCATCCGCGCTCATCTGGCAGTCAGACCCTATGCCGATGTGCTTGTGTGGGGGCGCAATTTCGCGCGGGCTTCTGCGCTGGTCGGTGGTCTCGGCACGATCGCTGGACGCGTGAAACCGATCGCCGATCTGGGCGCTGGCTTGGCCGCGGCAGACGTTGTGTCCTGTGCAACCTCCACCAAGGAACCTTTGATTCGGGGATGCGACGTTCGCCGGGGAACGCATGTCGATCTGGTCGGGAGCTTTACACCCGCTATGCGCGAGGCTGACAGCGTGTTGCTCTCTGGCGCTCGTCTAATTGTCGACGTCGAAGAAGCGTTCGATGAGAGCGGGGACCTCGTCGAGCCGGTAAAAGAAGGAGCGATTTCGCGTTCAGCGCCGACGCTGCGGGATCTCGTTGTTCGACCGGAGCTGGCGCGCCGAGACGGCAACGAAGTGACGGTTTTCAAGAGTGTCGGTACCGGACTGGCCGACATCGCGGCCGCCGCCTTCCTTTTCGAACGAGCTCAGGGTTCGCGGTAGACGCGCGTCAGTACGGGAGATCAAAATGCAAATGATCAGGCCGAGCGCAAGGGATTCAACGGGGTTCGCCGATCCTGATCTCGTCAGGATTCGAAAGGTCGACAGAAACGCCCAGGCTGTCGCGCACGGCCATCGCAAATCCATCCGGATCGTCGGTACGGAAGACGCCGTCGAAACGTTCGTTGCCGATCGCAGGGTTGAGGATGACGAGCTTGCGCCGGTTGTAGCGATTGAATTCGGTGACGGCCTCGGCGATCGGATCATTGTTGAAATCAACGCGTCCGCTCCGCCAAGCGAGTGTACGGTCGAGCGACGCCGGCGCGGAAGGCGCGCTGGTTATCGCTGCATTATCTGCGATGAAGGCACGCTGGCCAGCGGTCAATCTTATCTTGTTGCCGTCCGCGCCATCCGCCCATGCCTCCACCACGCCTTCGGTGACGAGGACGTCGGCGCCATTGGCGCGGCGTCGTACCGCAAAAGCGGTGCCAAGGGCTTGCGCGCGGACACGACCGGCTTCGACGACGAATGGACGGCTCCTGTCTTTCGCGACCTGGAACCAAACCTCGCCCTCATCGAGCCGAACCAATCGTTTCGTCTTTGTCAGCCTGATGTCGATCCGGCTGGCAGTGTTGATCGCCGCAGTTGATCCGTCCGCAAGGGGGACCCTGCGTATTTCGCCGACATCGGTGCCATAGACCGAGCCGGCGCGGACAAACAGCACGCCGCCTGCGATCGAGGCAGCGAGTGCGGCGCCGCCGCCAGCCAATAGGCTCCGTCGGCTCATCCAGGACGCACGCAGGCCCGGTCGCGCGAAATCGGCCGTGTCGTCATTAGCAGCCGAATCATCCGAACCGTTCATTGCGATCCACATGGATTCGGCCTCCAGAAGCGCACCGCGGCGCTTTGGATCGGCGGCCAGCCATGTTTCAAGCTCGGCTTCCTCGGCCGCGGTCCAACCGCTCGCGTCCATGCGGACAACCCAGCGCCACGCATGGGCGTCCAACTCCTCGCGCGTCATTGTCATGCATGGGCTCCTAGATCGCCGAGCGTGCCGGAGCGTGGTTCGGCCAGACCTTGGGTGTCGCGCCATGCACGTTGGACTGCGAGCATTCCCTGAAACAAATCATTCTCAACAATGCTTTCGGTGATGCCGAGGCGCTGCGCGATCTCCTTTTGTGACATATCTTCGAACTTTCGCATTTCGAGGATGCGTCGACGGCGGTCGGGGAGCGAGGCGACGAAGGCGCGCAGGCTGCTCATCTCCATCCGGGCCGCGACATGGCGCTCCGGCGAGGGCGTCTCGTCGATCAGGCCGGCCACTTCGGCTTCGCTCAGCGCGTCGATTGGGACAATTTTCGCCCGCTTCCGCTGGCGACCCAGCAGGTTGCGGGCCATGGTGAAGAAATAGGCGTCAGGGCGCTCGATATGTCCAACCTCGTCAAGCATCGCGAATCTGCAGTAACAATCCTGGATTACTTCATCGATGTCTTCGTAAGAAAGGCGGGAGCGCTGCAGCCAAGCACGCACAAAGCGTTCGTGTGGCATGACCGCATCCGCCACCCACTTCGCAGTCCGGCGGCGCCGGTCGAGGTTCCTATCATTCGACGTCGTTCGTCCTTCGGCTTTCCACCTGCAAACAGGCGTATCAACATATAGAGACATCAGCACATCCATTTCCTTTTTTATTTTTTTGGAATGAAAGGACGGGGCAAAAAATAATCGCCGGAAAAAAGGAAATGGATGGGCTCGGGTCTCCTTGGAAGCATCGGCGCAAAACGCGCATGGCAGGTGGGGGAAATGACATGAACTGGGGATTCAGCCGCGGCAATATGCTCGCAACCGGTGCAATTATCTGTGTGATGGCTGCTTCGCCCGCCATGGCACAGGCGCGAAGCTTCGACATTCCGGCTCAATCGGCGACGACAGCCGTCGCGGAACTCGCGCGTCAGGCCAATGTCCAGGTTTTTGCGGCGCGCAAATACACGCGGGGTAAGCGGACCAATGAAGTCCGCGGGACAATGACGGTCGAACAGGCGTTGTCCGATCTTCTGAAAGGCACAGGCCTCACCATCCGTGCAACGGGGGCACATACCTTTACGGTCGTCCCTTTCCGAAGCGCTGATGCGGCGCGGCCAACGGGCCGTGGCGCCCCGCCGCAGTCGTCGTCAGCTGCCGACGCGATAAACTCCGAAGGCGATCTCGTCGATGACGAAATCGTTGTTACGGCCCAAAAGAAGATCGAGAATATTCAGGATATCCCCGCTTCGATAAGCGTGATCGGTGGACGCCGGCTTGAAACTATCGGCGCAACCCAATTATCGGACTATGCAGCTTATGTTCCGGGTCTGGTTGTCGATAGCGGCGGCACCCCGGGGCAGACACGCATCACTCTGCGCGGCCTTTCACCGCTCAATTCGACCGCCATGGTCGGCACCTACATCGATGACTCTCCCTTAGGATCGAGCGCTGGCTGGGTTGTCGCACCCGACTACGCTCTCGACCTGATGCCATATGATATTGAGCGGGTAGAGGTGCTGAGAGGACCGCAAGGAACCCTTTACGGCGCCAATACCATGGGCGGGCTGATCAAATATGTAACGAAAGAGCCAAACCTCAACAGCTTTTCCGGACGAGCAGGCCTAGAAGCGTCGACCATCGACGGTGCTGGCGATTTGGGCTGGGGCGTGCGCGGTGCGGTCAATATTCCCATCGTTGCCGACAGGTTAGGGCTCAGCGTCTCCGCGTTCAATCAGGTCACGCCGGGCTACGTGGACAACGTGACCATGGGCGTAAAGGATGACAATCGTATCGAGCAGACAGGAGGTCGGGCCGCACTGCTCTTCAAGGCAACCGACGATCTGACATTGAAGTTTTCGGCGATGGTACAGAATATCGATGCCGATAATATCTCCGTCGTCTCGTTGATCCCCGGAACGCGTACGCCGATTTTCGGAGATCTCCAAAACTCTCATTTTGTAGATCAGCCGTTCAATTCAAAGCTGCGCTATTTTACTGGCGCGGCTAATTGGGACCTCGGCTGGGCCGATTTCGTCTCGGCATCAAGCTACGCCACGACCAAGATCTATAGCGTCACCGACAACACGATCGATACCGGGAGCCTGTTCCCATTCGTCAGCGCTGCGCTGCCGCAATATACGGATGGGGTGGTTGTGCCCGCTGGCATCGCACCATTGGAGTTGGCAACCAAGGTGCGGAAGTTCACACAAGAACTTCGCCTTTCATCACCTGCCGACCAGAGGATCGAGTGGCTCGTCGGCGCTTTCTACACCAATGAAAAAGCCTCGATGACCCAAACGATCGTCGGGCGCGATTTCAGCAATGCCGTCATTCCCGGCTTCGATCCGTTTTACGATGCGGAATTTGCAACGACATACAGGGAAATCGCTGCGTTCGGGACGGTAACATTTAAGTTTACGGACCATTTTGATGTCGCCGTCGGCGGGCGATACGCGAAAAATGAGCAGGATTTCCGCAGCGCTGCGATAGGCGCCTACAGCGAGATCTTCGGTATCCTCGGTGCCAATGTCGCCGGCTCCAAGGAAAGCGTCTTCACCTATTCCGTGGCTCCCCGTTTGCACGTGGGCGAGGACACGATGATCTATGCGCGCGTTTCCAGCGGCTATCGCCCGGGCGGACCGAACACGCCAGGTGTCAACATCCCGCCCGAGGTCGGTTCCGACCGCATCGTAAACTATGAAGCGGGCGTGAAATCAGAACTTTTCGGTCGGCGCTTGATGGTCGATGTGGCCGCATTTCGTGTGGACTGGGAAGACATTCAGACGTTCGCTTTTAATGGCACCACCACCTATTTGGCCAATGGCGGCAGAGCGCGTAGCCAAGGCGTCGAATTCAACTCGTCGCTTTCACCAGCGCGCAGCCTGAAGCTTGGTTTTAACTTCGCCTATACCGATGCAAAACTGATCGATCCGGCCCCCCTGTTCGGCGGCGTATCCGGCGACCGATTGTCCTATACGCCGAAGTGGAGCGGCGCAGCGACAGCCGACTATGAATTCTCGCTCGGCGATAAATGGACGGGTCAAATTGGCGGCAGTGTGCGCCACATCGGCGATCGCCAGAACGGCTTCCCGGCAGGCTTCAACTATGCTCGTCTCGAGGCTTACACGGCGGTGGATTTAAACGCCGGCATATCGAACGATCGCTGGGGCGTGAGGGCATTTCTACGAAATGCCACGAATAAGCGGGCATATTTGTCTCCACGCTTCGCGGCAGGCCAAACCGACGCCACGGTTCTGCAACCGCGCACATTCGGTTTGGCGCTCGAAGGCAGTTTCTAGATGTCCTGAACGGTTGCGGCGCTGCGCTTCGGGTTATTTGCGCGAAGCTCGCGACGCACGCCAAGGGGCGCTTGCTTTGGCAACTTTTCCAGAGGCACCATGAACATTCGCATCATTTGGACCCTCGCGCTGTCGCTGATGGCGGTCGACGCGTCAGCTGAACCTCTTCAACTCACCACGGCCGATTATGATCGAGCCGCTCGTTTCCTGGCTAGAAACCAGGAGGCGTCGGTTTTGAACGCAGAGGTGTCGATACACTGGCTGCCTGGAGAGGATCGGTTCTGGTATCGCCGCAGCGTAGGCGTGGACCGGACGGAGTTCGTGGTGGTCGACGCCAGTGCCGGCGGACGCCGGATGCCGGCGTTCGACCACGCTGCGGTAGCGGCAGCGCTATCGAAAGCCCTCGAAAGGCCGGTCGAAGCGGACAGGCTGCCATTCCAGACCTTTCGCTACGGTGCGAGCGGTGCCGTCGAGGCGATCATCGACAACAAGCTCTGGTCGTGCAGCGGCGCAACGATGGTCTGCAGCGGCGCGGCAGCTCCCGAGCCATCGATGACCGAAGTCGCGTCACCCGACGGCAAGTGGTTCGCCTACGTCGAAAACGATAATCTTTGGGTTCGGCCTGCTTCGGGCGGCGAGAGCTTCGCGCTTTCGGCGGGCGGCGCGCCAAACTACAGTTTCGCGACGCATCCGGGTTCCGCTATGGTCGAGACCCAAGCGCGGATCGAGGGGAGGGCATCGTTACCCGATGTCGTCTGGTCTCCCGATTCCAAGCATATCCTGACCCAACGGCTCGACGACCGGCAAGCCGGTGAAATGGGCTTGATGCAATCGGCCGCGCCGGATGGGTCTGTCCGGCCCAAGCTCCATCGCTGGGCTGCGTCCGTTCCGAACGATCCCGTGCCTTCGGTCGTCGAGCCGTGGGTTTTCGACGTGGCGACACGTCGTGGGCGCAAGATTGACGTGCCGCAGGTGGCATACAGCTACTTCACACCGGTAGCCGCCAAGGAAAATTGGTGGTCACGAGACGGACGAACAATTGGCCTGGTCGCGCGCGACCGTTACCGCAAGACCCTGACACTATATGCGATTGACCCGGAAACCGGCGGCGCGCGCACGGTGCTTTCGGAGACCTCCAAAACCTTTATCGAGGCCAACCTCATGCTCCGTCGTCCGATGGTTGCATTGCTCGAGAGCGGTGATGTCTTGTGGTTCTCGGAACGCGACGGCCAGGGCCGCCTTTATCTGTACGGTTTGAATGGCAAGATTAAGCGCATCCTCACGCCAGGTGCTGGTCAAGTGACAAATGTCGTCCGCATCGATGAGGCGGCGGGCTTCATTTGGGCGCGGATCAATGGGCGCGAGCCGGGTGCGGACCCCTATCAAAGCAATCTTTACCGGATCAGTCTTCGAACTGGAACAATGTTGCGGCTCACGCCCGAGAAAGCAGAGCATGGCGCAGGTGCGAACGACGACGCTGCCCTTGAATATGACGGCGACCCCTTGGTTGGGGCAGAAACGACGACCAGCATCTCGCCGAGCGGGCGATTTTTCGTCGACACCTATTCAACCGTCAACACCTTGCCGGTCAGTGTAGTTCGCCGCGCTAATGGACAGCTGGTTTCCATCTTGGAAAAGGCCGACCTGACACCGCTTAAGGAAAGCGGGGGCGTTACCTTGCCCGAACCGTTCACCGTCAAGGCCGCAGACGGAACGACCACGCTTTATGGCGTGCTCCTGCGGCCCTCGAACTTCGATCCGGCAAAACGTTACGCGATAATCGATCAATACTATCCCGGACCCCAGAATCGCCGGACGCCCGGAACATTCACCGGCGCGATGTTCGACTATTCTTTCGCACAGGCCATGGCCGAGCTTGGCTTTGTCGTGGTGCTGGTCGACGGACGCGGCACGCCTGGTCGATCCAAGACCTTCCTCGATTTTTCATACGGTAAGATGGCCGACGTCGGCACCTTGGAAGACCATGTCGCGGCGATACGTGAACTGGCAAAAGCCCGGCCGTGGATGGATGTGGACCGGGTTGGAATCTACGGTATCTCTGGCGGCGGGAATGCCACGGCGCGGGCCATGTTCCTGTACCCAGATTTCTACAAAGTCGGTGTCGCGCACGCCGGGAATCATGACCTGCGCGGCTACCTCATCGACTGGGCCGAAACCTACAATGGCCCGATCGTCGGGAACAATTATGCCGCCACGTCGAACGCGGCGATCGCCAAGAATCTCAAGGGCAAACTGCTCCTCATGCATGGCGACATGGACGCCAATGTGCCGCCCGCGCTGACCATGCAGGTCGTCGACGCATTGATCAAAGCCAACAAGGACTTTGACATGCTGTTAGTCCCAAACCTTAGCCATGCCTGGAACGACTACACGACACGGGTAACGTGGGACTACATGGTCCGAAACCTGATGGGAGCTGTCCCACCCAAGGAATATCAGATGTCGAAGGTTGAACCATGAGACCGAAGAAGGTCTCGGTCAGCCTGGCTGCAGCCCTCACCTCGGTCTCGGTCGGAACCACGTCGACCGCGGCGCAAGAGTCAGCGCGTGTGCAGGCGGCTATCGCCGAGCCGCAAGGCCTGGTTACGCCGGGCTGTACGGCAGGAGTGTTCCGCAATGGAAAAATCGCCGTGCTGGCCGCGTCGGGCGCAGCTGACATCGACACGCACCGCGCCTTGAACGTCGATACCCAGTTCAATGCGGCCTCCGTGTCCAAGCAGTTCACAGCCCTCGCCGTGAACCAGCTGGTCGCGAAGGGGGAGATCGGACTGAACGACGATGTGCGGCGGTGGCTGCCCGAACTGCCCGACTATGGCCATCCCATCACGGTGGCGATGCTGCTCCACCATACTGCAGGTATCCGCAATGATTTTTGGCTGATGGCATGGGCGGGCCACGCAAGCATGTCGGCGGTAACGCGCGCCGAAGCGCTACAGATGGTTCTGCGGCAAAAGCATGTCGACTTTGAGCCGGGCACCCGATTTGCTTACTCGAATGGCGGCTATCTTCTACTTTCCGAAATCGTGGCGCGCGTCTCGGGCCTGCCGTTCGAAGTCTACGTCCAGCGAAAAATTCTCTCGCCTTTGGGCATGGCGCGCAGCTTCATCCTGGCTGGCCGCCCGAGCGGCGATACAAATCTTGCGAAGGGATACAGCCTGGAGGGTGGCAAGGTGACGCTTGCCAACGATCATTCGCTCTTCGGCGGCTCGGGCGGCTTGATGACGACGATCGGCGACCTCGCTCGCTGGGACCATGACATCGACAGTGGGCATGTCGTGTGGACGCCGCAGATCAAGGCGCTGATGCTGGAGCCGGGAAGATATACCGATGGATCGGTGGTGGCCTATCCTGGCAAAATCTACGCTGCGGGTATTCTTCTGGGCCCCCGCTGGTTCAGTCATACCGGCGGACTTCCTGGGTTCCGCACGCTTTACGCGCGTCTGCCTGACGGCCGCACCGGTGTCGCCCTCCTGTGCAATCGGGGCGACGTCGACGTCTGGGCTCGGGCCAACGCGGTCATCGCCGCGCTCGACGGGGGCTTGCCGCCGGTCAACGAACCTGCGCCCCTGCCTCCCGCGCTGTATGGTCGATTCCGGTCGGAAGACCTAGGTGTTCTCTACGATTTCACGCCGGCGGCTGACGGTGCCGTGACTCTCGCTGTGTTACCGGATGGCGCCAACCAGCCTCGGCGCTCTCTTTTGCTGCAGCGCCTTCCGGACGGCAGTTACTTCCCCTTGGACGGGGACAAGCTTGTGCCTGATGCAAACGGCGATCGCTTCACAATCGAGTCCGGATCAACGCGGATGGAGTTCAGCCGCGTGAGGGCGCCGTGAACAAATCGGCACGCCATTCCCCCATGGCAGCGCAGGCGGCGTTGTTTGGTCGCCGCGCCGCGCAGGTAAACGAGAATTCTCTAAATCATCTTATTGAATTTATTGGAGCAAAATCCGGTGAATAAAAGCAATACAACAAAGCTGTCGCTCGGCAGGCGATCGTCCCCCGACGGAAAAGGCCTCTCGGTTGGGGTCGGTTTCGCGACGCGAGATTATCGCAAACAGCTCATGCGCGATCTGATGGATCGCGAGAAGGTCGATGCTCTCGCGTTCACGTCGTCAGAGTATTTCAAGTTTGCAACGAATTTCACGGCGGATGTCCTTGGGCACGAACGTCCCGGCATCTGCGTTGTCCCGAGAAACGGAGAGCCGTTCGTTATCTTGCACGAGCTGTCCATGAACAATTGGCGGTTCGGCATCGAGGCTGATCGGCTCTGGACGGACGACGCGGTGTTTTATTCGGAACACCCCCGCGTCAATTCTCGACTTCCGCTTATGTATCAGTGGAACGAGCTGCTCGCTTCAAAGCTCGAAGAGCGTGGCTTGCAGCACTCGCGGATCGGCACCGACGGCGTGCTTCTGCCGCGTGTGGCCGAGATCCTCCAGCGCGTCCAGTTTGAGAGCGTCGCGCGACAATGTGAACGACTACGCTGGGTGAAGCACGAAGAAGAGCTGGTGGTCATGGCGGCCGCGGCTTCGCTCGCCGACTGGGTTCAGGAGAGGTACCGGGAAAATATTCGACCCGGCAGGCTGGTGGCTGAACTTGACGCAAGCATGTCTGCCCTCATGGCCGAAGAAGCCGGGCGCCGAATGCCCGGAACCGACTTTCAGATCTACTGCTGGACTCTCTCTGGCCCTGTGAGCGCCTCTCCGCACGGCGCCGGGAGCGCTTTCGGAAATCTGGCCGGCGCGAGGGTCGAGACCGGCCACGTGATGGTCAATTGTGTGTACCCGGCGATTGACGGGTTGTTCATCGAGAACGAGCGGACCTGGTTCTGCGGAAAGCCGACGCCACGCCAAATAGCGCTTTTTGAAGCCGCGCGTGCCGCGAATGAGGCGGCTTGCGAAGCGGCGGTGGCAGGCCGTCCGGTATGGACCGTCGATGCCGCTGCTCAGGATGTCTATCAGAGAGCGGGCTTCGCGGAGATGATTTGCCATCGGACTGGACATGGTCTCGGGCTTGGCGGCCACGACTTTCCTATCGATATGTCGTTCAACAGTACACCGATGCCGGCTCGACTGGCGCTGTCCATCGAACCTGGAATCTACGAATATGGGCTCGGAGGGTTCCGGCACGATGACACGGTTATTGTCGGTGAGAAGCCGCAGATCATGACCCAGACGGCGAAAGATCTCAAAAGCCAGACTATTCTCTGACCGCGCCTCTTTGCGCTCACAATAATATTGCGCAGCGCGGGAGCGCTGCAACCCTAGCGAGAGGTCATAGCATGTTTTACGACGAGGGGCAGGCGCTGCACCGTTCCAGCATCGTGATCGATGCTGTGTGTCCGCTCGCCTTGGAGAGCTTCGAATATTTGGAGTGGTACAGGGAAGGGGGCGTTTCGACGCTTGCCCCGACCGTCGGCGCCCTCGGAGGCGTCCGTGAAACCATGGCGATGATAGCTAAGTGGCGCCGCGTGTTGGCAGATCGGGATGATTTGGCGGCTGTGCGAACGGTCCAGGATATTGTCGATGCAAAGGCTGCGGACAAGCTCGGAGTATATTTTCATTTCCAAGGCATCGAACCGTTTGAGGGCGATCTGAACCTCGCCGAGATATATAAAATCTTGGGCGTTGGCATGGTGCAGCTGGCATACAACGTCAAAAACCGCGTGGGTGATGGGTGCGAAGAGAGAACCGATGCAGGCTTGAGCGCATTCGGGCTCAAGCTGATCGAACGTCTGAATGATAACAAGATCATCGTCGACTGCAGTCACACGGGTCTTCGGACCTCGCTCGAGGCGGTGGAAGCGTCTCGTGACCCGGTGGTTCTTTCACATTCCAATGTTGCCTCGGTTCATCCGAGCCGAAGAAACGTCGCCGACGAACTGATCGACGCGGTCGCGAAGTCGGGCGGTGTCATAGGGATAGTCGGCTTTCCGGCGATGGTGTCCTGTGATCTGGCGCCAACGCTCGATCAGTTCATTAATCACGTCGACGCTATCGCCAGCCGCGTTGGGATCGAACATGTCGCGCTCGGGCTCGACTATTACGCCGGTCAAGCGGGCGTCGCGAGCTATGCCGATGCCAAGCAGCAGTACGACAAATTCGTGGAAGCCGGATTATGGGGGCCCACCTATCCGCCGCCGCCTCACAATTATCCTGCTGGCATCGAAACGCCCAAGACATTGGCTAATCTCACCGTCCGGCTCCTCGATCGCGGGTATTGCGAAACAGAGGTGCGCCAAGTGCTGGGCGGTAACTGGATGCGGGTGATGCAACAGGTCTGGGGCTGATGCATTCCTCCTTGACGCCCGACGCGCATGTATATCCGCACCCCGTCCGCGCTTGGTGGGGCGTAGCGGTCCTGTCATTCGCTCTTCTTGTGAGCCTCACCGATCGCCTCATCATGAGCGCATTGGTCGATCCGATGAAATCGGACCTTCATCTTAGCGATTCAGCGATCGGCGTGCTGCAGGGCATCGTGTTTGCCGTGGTTTATGCGTGCGCAGGCTTGGTTCTTGGCCGGGCGGCTGACCGCCAGCGGCGGCTGACCATTCTCTTGGTCGGTGCGACCACTTGGTGCCTTGCCACGATCGCATGCGGTCTGGCCACGTCCTACTGGCAACTTGTTTTGGCGCGCGCACTTGTCGGCATCGGCGAAGCCGCGTTGGCACCTGCCGCCGTGTCGATCGTAGCGGACAGCTTTCCTCCGGCTCGCCGGGGGACTGCGACCTCTGTCTTCTTTGTAGGATCTTATATCGGAGCGCCCGTCTCGATTGCGGTGGGCGGCGTCATGCTGGGCCTCGCGCAGGGAGGGAGTTTCAGTGGCGTCCCGATGATCGGGGACATTTCTCCTTGGCGGATGGTGCTGGTGATTGTCGGGGTCGCGGGTATGGTCGTTCCCGTCCTCCTCCTGAGTCTTAGGGAGCCGAACCGCCAAGACCGCCCCCGCGCAGAGACGCTCGGCGTGATGATTCGCCATTTCGTCACGGACTGGCGGATGCTCGCGCCGCTATACTTGGCCATCGGGCTCATGAACATCGGAGACTATGGAATGTTCGCCTGGTTCCCCACCGTGCTTTCCCGCCAGTTCGCCATACCACCGAAAGAAATTGGCCAATGGTTCGGTATTCTGACCGCCGCGACGGGGATATTGGGTTGCTTGGTCGCGGGGCCGGCGTCCGATCTGATCGCGCGGGCTGTCGGAGTTCGAGGGCGGCTGTTCCTCCCACTCGCGGCCGCCTTGATTGCATCAGCGGGTGCCCTGCTGATCGCGAAAGGTGACGCGGGTGCCGTGTTCAGCGGGTTGGCGCTGTGGGTCTTCTTTTCAGCCATCAGCAACATCGCCGGCATCGCTGCACTGCAGGCGGTGATCCCGAGTAGATATAATGGTGTTGGCATCGCGTTGCTCGCGTTCTGCAACGTTATGCTCGGTCTCGGGTTAGGCCCCGTGCTGGTGCCGCTAGTTACCGAGCACGTCTATTGCGACCCACTTTTGGTGGGCTGGGCAGTTGCCACTGTTGCAGCCTCAGCCGCGATCCTGGCGGCATTGCTGTTTCTCGTATCGAGCCTGGGCTTGTCCCGCCGGCGATTGGGTCCCGATTAAGACCACTTGCGCAGTAGCCGCAATTGGTCGCTTGAAATCGTCCGCCCGAGATACTGGCGAACGTCAGCTATCGTGAATCCCCGCGCGAAAGCTGCCCGTCCGAAATCGGCTCAATGTCCGCATCAACCCCGAAATTCCCCAGCAGAGAGCGATCTCCGGTCTGCCCCTGGAACGCCAGTTGAATGGCGCTCGGCCGATTTCGTGATACTGCGCGACGATTGCCATTCGCCGGGGAACGCCGTCTTGTTTCGATTTTCGCTTTTGTTGCTGTTGTTTCTGCACGGGATTCCGGCCCTGGCGGCCGAACCGCTCGTCGTTGGCAACGCGCCGGTCGATCTGGCGGGCCATCTGGATGTGCTGGAGGATGAGACCGGCAAGCTGACGCTCGGTGACGTCGCGCTCGGGGCCGAGCGGCATAAGTTCAGGACGGTGCGGGGAAGCTATAATGGCGGTTTCGCAAAGCGCGGCAGTGTCTGGATCCGGTTTCGGCTCGTATCGGCGGGACCGATTGCCGGCCGGGATACCGAGCGCTTTCTTGTGCTTAACCCTTCGAATCTTGATAAGGTGCGCGTTTATGTTGCGAAGGTTGCGCACCCGCGTTCTCCGCTCGATTTCGAAAGTTTTCTGACCGGCGCCGGCCAGCCCTATGAGTTGCGGCCGATCCCAAATCCGGGTTTCGTCGTCCCGGTCGAACTTCGGGGCGAGCCGCAGCTCGTGCTGGTGAAGATCGAAGGTCGCGCGCTCCAGACGCTCCGCGCTTCGATCGAGACGCGCCAGTCGCTGACCGGAATCGATATGGCGCTCTGGCTGTTCGCGGGCGCCTATCTGTGCGCATGCATCATCGTCGCCGGGATCAATTCCGCTTTCTGGTTCTGGCTGCGCGAGCGCTATTATCTGCTCTATGCCGCCTACGCCCTGTCGCTGGCGTTGATCGGATTCTGGCGGGCGGGTTTGCTCGTCATGCTGTTGCCGCGGTCCGCGCACGACCTCTATTTTCCGTTTCAAGGCGCGGCATCCGGCCTGTCGGCGGCGATCGGAATGCTGTTCCTGGCGAGCTATTTGCAGCTGAGAACGATCGCCCCGCACACCTTCCGGCTGATCGGCATGATCATTGCGGTCAGCCTGGCCTTTGCCGTCGCGATCTTCGTCGATCAGGGACACCGGCTGCTGATGCCATTGGCTCTGGTGGGGGTCGCTCTGGTCACGATCGTAATGCTTCAGGTGGTGCGGCTCGCGGTCCAGGGCTCGAGACGCGCCAGAATCTATCTGTTGTCCTTCACGCCGGTCAATGTTGCGGTGATCGCGCTCATTGCCCGCAACCTCGGCTGGATCCCGACGAGCGCGCTCATCGAATATGGGTTCCAGATCGGCGGCCTGCTGCATCTGGTCACGATGACGATCGGGCTGGGCAGCCGGATTGACCGCGCCGAGCGCGAACGCCGCGATGCCGAGCAGCGGGCGCTGTTCACCGCGCAGGCCGCCGAACGGCACGCGCAGCGTATCGCCGATTTGCGGACGCGCGAGCTTCAGGTGGCCAAGTCGGATCTCGAAACCGCACTCGCCGCCGAACAGCGCGTTTCGCGTGAGCAGTTGCAGTTCATCGACACCGTCTCGCACGAATATCGCACGCCGGTGGCGGTCTTGCGGACGAATCTCGACCTGCTGCGGATGGCGAAAGGAAAAGGCGCCAGTCCATCGGAGCGTTCGCTCAAGCGCATGGGCGATGCGATTTCGCGGCTGACCGAGATCATCGAGATCAGCCTGCGCAGCGATCGCATCTCGAGCGAAAGCGTAACGTCCACCAAAATAGCTGTCGAACCGGGCTCACTGGTCGAGGATGCGATCCATATCGCACGCAACGTCCACGCGGGCCGCAGCGTCGTTTATCGGGCGGATGAGGGGTGCGGACGGATCGCCGCCGATGTGCCGATGCTCAAGACGGCGCTGGCGAACGTCATCGACAATGCGCTCAAATATTCGCCCGACGACAGCGAGGTTCACGTCCGCCTCCACCCCGCCGGCGATCGCCATCTGTCGATATCGGTCGCCGACGAAGGGATCGGGATAAGTGAAAAGGACCGGCCCTTCATCTTCGACAAATATTATCGGGCCGCAGGCGCCGCGAAGCGTGCCGGCGCGGGCATCGGGCTGCATCTGGTCCAGACCATCGTCAAAGCGCACGGCGGCGAGATTGAGCTTGCATCTTCGGGCGCGGGGACCGAATTCCGGATCATTCTGCCCGTTGACGAACAACCATGAAGGAGGGCCGCAGCCATTGCCGAACATCCACCTCATCCTCGTCGAGGATCACGCAGACCTCCGCGACAGCCTGATGGAGTGCCTCGCCCAGTCCGGATATGACGCCGTGGCGGCGGGATCGGCGCTGGAATTCTACAAGCTGCTCGCCTCGCACCGCTGCGATGTCGCGATCCTCGACCTCGGGCTTCCTGACGAGGACGGGATGTCGATCGTGCGCTATCTGCGCCAGGAAAAGCCCGATACGCGCATCATCCTGTGTACCGCTCGCGGGACCACCGCCGACCGCATCGCCGGCTTGCGCACCGGCGCCGACCTCTACCTCGCCAAGCCGGTGGAATATGCCGAGCTGGAGGCGGCGATCCAGAGCCTTTCGCGCCGGATCGGGAATGCCGGCGAGAACCGGTCGAGCCGGCCTGACGACGACTGGGTCTTTCATCGCCAGAATCTCCGGCTGATCGCGCCCAATGGATTGTGGGCGCCGCTGACGACGCAGGAATGCCGGTTCGTCGGGTCGTTCGTGGCGGCGGGCGGCAGTCCCGTGGCGCGAACCGTCCTGCTCGACGCACTGGGCTATGCCGACGACGAGTCGGGCCACCGCAGCCTGAACGCCGTGCTGGTCCGGCTGCGTACGAAGGTCGCGCACGCCACCGATTTTGCGCTGCCCGTTCAGGCCGTCAGGGGACAGGGCTATCTCGCGCACCAGCTGCGCGGCGCATAACGTTCGGGCTTCAATATTCCACGGTGACGACCACCGTATCGGAATAGGTGCCGGCTGGTGGTGTCGTCTGCGCCGGCACGCGGGCATAGACGGGCAGAGTCTGTGCCGCGCCCGCCCCGGTGCCGGACAGACGCTGCGCCCCGCTTACTCCCCACGGCTGCGACCGGGCGCCGTCCTTGTAAAGACCATAGGTTATAGCGTCGCCGCCCAGCGCCATTTGCCGCGTCGTCGGGCCGGTGCCGGTCAGGCCATTGTCAAGCGCGACGGTGTAGCCGAGGCCCGGAGTGCAGGTCACATCGATCTCGCCCGTGGAATCGACGTCGGCGGCAAGCCCGCCCTGATTGCCGAAATCGATATTCTGCGCGGCAACGAAGCAGTTTGCGTCGATTTCGGCCTGAACGACTACCGGCCCGGCGGTCTTGGTATTGGTCATAATGGCGGAACAATCGCTGGGAACGCCCCCATAGTCCACCGCGTTCAGCATGACGTCGGTAGCGGTGAGCGATGAGGTGTAGAGACCGGCCGACGCGGCTTGTTGGGCCCCGAAGACGCGGCCATAGACATTGATATTCTGCGTTCCGCCTGCGCCCGAGAAATCGAGCGCGACTGGCGTGCCCAGCGAAGGATCGAGCCGCGTGCCCCAGGGTATCGTACGCGCCGCGTCCTGATAGAGGTTGTAGTCGAGGATGTCCGCCCCGCTCAACATATGGCGAAGGCCGGCAGTCGCGCCGCCCGAACCGGCACCCAGACTAATGCAGGCGCGCACTCTCGCGCCGGTGACGGGCATACAGCTGACGCTGACGGTAGCGGCGGTGTCGACGGCTGCGCCGGCTAGCGTATCGACGGAGCCGAAATCGACATTCGAAACGTTGAAGCTGCAGTTCGCCGCCTGCGCCTGCGCCGGACCGGACGAGAGGAAGAAGAACAGCGGGGCTGCCAGTATCAGGATCAGGCGAAACATCGATGCTTACTCCCGTTCGAGCGGGCGGCAGATGACGCCCGACAGAGTCGCCAGCCTTCCCGGTTGCGATTGATAGGCGAAATCCGCGACGCAGCGCCCGCCGTCCGGCAAGGCGACGACCGCACGGTTCTGCGGGCCGAGGCCGCCGGCATACGCCTGGCCGTCATAGCCGACGATAAAGGTTTCGGGGTTGCCCTCGACCCGCCCCGTCGCACCCAGCGGCAGCAGCGCGCCTTGCGGGTCGCGCAGCACGATCAGCGCCGCGGGGGTTTCGGCATCGACGTCGAAGCGGACGGTCACCCCGCTGCGGTCGGCGGGTACGGCGACCTCGCGCGTGCCCCCGACCCGCGCGTCGAGCGGCAGATGGCGGGGGTCGATCGAAATCCGGTTCGGCTGCCACGAGCGCAAATAGGGCAGCAGCAATTTGCCGTCGCCGTTGGACCGGCCGATCGGCCGGTTTTCATAAGCGACGTCGATGCCCGGCGCGCCGGTATCGACCACCGCGAAGGCGTCGTCGATCCGGTTGGCGAGGAACAGGCCTCCGCCGGCAACGACGACCGACCCATCGATCTGCGCGGTAGCACGGAAATCGTCGCCGATCTGCTCGACACCGCCCTTCAGCCGGGCGAAGGCGGCGCGATAGCTTCCCGCCGCAAGGCGCTGGGTGCGGTCGCCCTCGACGCTGCGCAGCCGCCAGCCATAGCTGCCGATCTTGTCGTCGATGCGCCGCGCAAGTTCGGTCGTGACATAGGTGTCGCCCGACCGCGACGAGACCCCGACCGACCCTTGCATACGGCCGCCGAAGCGGAACGACAGGCCGACGAAGATGCCGAGCGACTTGCGACGCTCGAAATCCTTGAACAGGCTGGCATAGAGGATGCCGCGACGCGAGAATGAGCGATGCGTTGACACCGAGAGCAGCTGGGACCGGTTGCCCGCAGCGGTTTCGAGCCGTGTATAGCTAAGCGCCATCCGCGTCCGGTCGAAGGGTAAGGGTCCCGATATCGTCACCTGATCGATGGCTTTTGGCGGCGCCGCGAGGCTCCAGTCGAATGTTGGCACGTTGCTGGCGTCGAATGTGACCGACGCGATGTCGTGATAATCTCCGAAACTGTGCTGCGACCGTGCGTTGAGCCGCAGGTCGCCGAGCGCGAGTTGCAGGCTGCCCGCCAGTTGGTAGCCGTTATCCCCCCGATAGCGGCTGGCCGACCCCGCGAGCGAACCAATCGCGAACGATCCGAGATTGAATGCCGCACCGATCCCGCCGTTGCCCAGCCCGCCGCCGCCCTCGGCATGTCCTTCGAGCGTCAGCCAGTCGGACAGGCCGCGGCGCACGGTCCCCGACATCATCAGGTCGCCGCCATAATCATTGGATCTCGATCCGAAATTCTGTCTGGCAAAACCCGCTTCGACCGAAAAGTCCCACAGACCCGGCGCGAGCAGGAGCGGCGACGCGAAAAAGGAGGATTGCGACACCGTCTCGCGCCCGAGCGCGTCGGTCACCACGAGCCGGGCGACGCCCGCGTCGGTGATGATCGGAACATTGGCGACCCGGATCGGCCCGCCTTCGACCTCGGTGGAAAGGCGGCGGACGTTGTTGACATATACCTCGACGGTCGACGGCACCGCCGCGGACCCCGAAAGATCGAGCAGCGGAATGGTCACCAGGTCGGGCCGCAGGCCGAAGTCGCGCTGGATCTGGATGCCGCCGAGCCGCACCGACCGGGTCCATTGCAATCCGCCCGACACGATGTCCGCGGCGCGATAGACGATCAGCGATCCAGGGTCCGAATAGGACCAGCTCGTCGCCAGCCGGACATGTTTCTTGTCGCCGCCCGACGATGCCCGGACAATGTGGCTGCTGCTGAGCAGGCCTTGCGGCCCAAAGACCCGGCCTTCGACCATGCCCGACACGCCGCCGGTGCTGCCGAATGTGCTAGATCCCTCGTCGCCCGCCGTTGCAAAGAGCGTATAATTGACCAGCGCGCCGAAATCGCGCTGCGCCGGCGGGGTTCGGATGCGCCCGCCGCGGCCGCCGGCATCGATGACGCGGGTTGCGCGGCTTTCGGGCGTCGCGGTGAAATCGATGCGCTGGCGCGCTTCATCATAGGCGAAGGAAACGCCGGGCAAGCGCGCGATGTCGACCAAGCCGTCGGGCCGCACAGCCCGCGGGTCGGGCTGCAGGCCGACATTGCGGAGTTGGGTCGGATCGATGAGGAGAGTGCCGCCGGCTTCTTCGCGAAAGGCGGCCACCAGCTTCGTCGGTTCGCCGTTGACAAAGACTTCGAGCTGCAAATCACTTTCGGGCGCGGCATAGGCAGCGGCGGCGCCATAGCTGGTCGACGGAAAGTCGCGCGCCAGCGCTCCCGATACCGGTGCCGCAGCGCATAGCCCCGTCAGCACAGGCAGGAGGACGCGGGAATTACGGCCTGGGCAGGCTGGCGGTCGCATGGACGGGCCCCGTTCGAGTCTCTGCGTCGATCCGGAGCGTATCGCCGGCGGCGGGTTTGCCGCCGACGAACCAGCGAGCGACCGAATGGCCGAGGACATAGCCGACGAGGCCGCCCTGCTGCGCCGCGACCTGACCGTCGCCGCCGCTCAGGCGCAGATTGGCTATCCTGGCGTGCCGCGGCCCATCATTGCGCGCCGTGACGAGATAACCCTTCTCCCGCCGCTCGACGTTCCACGACAGCGCCGGCTCGCCGCGCGCCGTCGGGGTGAAGAAGACGGGGATCGAGTGGCGGACCGCGAAATCGATCCCGTTCGCGCGCTCGCCGCCGTCGAGCGGAAGCTCATCGACGATCAACCGGTAGCTTTCCTCGCCGGTGGTCGGCGCTTTGGCCGTTCGGACGACCCGAATCAAATTCTCGCCGCCGACCGGAACGACCGCGAAGGGTGGACTGGCGACCACCGCGTCGCTCGCCTCATATTGATCCTCGCCGCCCTGCTGAGTCCATCTGAAGATCCGGACCTGGATGGTGACGGGCTTGGGGCCGTCGTTCCAGACCCGCACGATCGACGTCGCGGCGGGTGCCGGCAGGTCAATCGACACAGGTGCGACCCGGAGCGAGGCGGCCCCAAGGGGACTTGTGCCCAGCATAAGGCCGGCAAGTCCCAAGGCGAAGCGGGCAACATTGCGCATCTTCGGTACCGGATGATCAGTAGGTGACGGTCAGGGTGATCGTGTCGGTGTAGGTGTCGGCGGTCGGCGTCGTTTGAGTCGCGAGCTGGCCGTAAACGGTATAGGGCTGCGGAGCGCCATTGCCCGTTCCGGTTTGCGTGTCGGCGCCGATGGTCTCGCCCCACAATGTGCTGTGAGCGGCATCCTGATAAAGCGCATATTCGACCGTTTCGGCACCGCTCCCGGTCATGAACCGCGACGCGACGCTCGCGCCCGCGCCCACGCCGGCGTCGAGCCCGATATCATAAGGGGTCCCGTTGGAGCAGGTCACGTTGACCGTGCTCGTCGCCGTATCGTTGTTGAGAATGCCGACGGTTCCGAAATCCATGTCGGTCGCGGCGGTGTCGATCGCGCAGCTTTCCTCGATCGTGATCTGGACGGTGAAGGTGTCGTCGGTCGTGGTCTGCGCGAAAGCCGATGGGGCGACGAACAAGGCTGTCAGGCCGATTGCGCCCAGTATTTTACGGCGATGAGTCACGTCGGTTCTCCTCAATTGGTGGAAGGCAAATGATCTGTTCAGTTTCGGGCATACGGTGTTTTTTCTCAAATCAAGCAAGCGCGAATATTCTAAAAATATGAGCGCACTTGATCTATTCATATCGAATTAGCTTGTAGAAATCACATTTTCACCGGAGCGTGCCGAATTGATAAGATGGAGATACTGACTCTACTGCACAGAAAATTGACATAAAGATATTTGTCGGACTTTTTTGGGTATTTCGATGATGATCTCGTATTCTAAATATGTTCCGGCAGGACTTATGGTTTCAGAAATCCTAGGCCGTGTTGACAAAAGGGATTCCCAAAGCGGGCTGCGTCTGATTCAAGACTGCTTTTTGAGGAGCAGTCATGGGTCGCGGGGATTTGTCG
>NZ_JACHDA010000012.1 GCF_014207235.1 Sphingopyxis sp. JAI128
GACAAATCCCCGCGACCCATGACTGCCCCCCAAAAAGCAGTCTTGAATCAGAAGAAGGCCGGTTTGGGAATCCCTTTTGTCAACACGGCCTAATTGCGCCGGTGGAAAATATCCCAACTTACCCAAGCGGTTTTAAAAAGCTGCCATTTTGGTAGCAATTCTCAGATTTTACATCGTTGTTTAGATTGACTGTTTTGCAATCGATCCATAGCCTTCGTGTCAAGCAACGTTAGTTTGCAGGGTCTCCATTATCGTCCTGTTTTCAGTTGGGAGTGATCAATGAATCGCGCCTGGTTACTTGGCATTCTGTTGCCGTCGCTCGCGATCGCGACGCCCGCAACCGCAGCGGAAACCGTCACCTACACCTATGATGCCAAGGGGCGCCTCGTGAAGGTCGTGCGCACCGGCACGGTGAACAACAATGTCACCGTCGAATATGCGCATGACAAGGCCGACAACCGGACGCGGCTGAAGACGACGAACTCGCCTAACCCGCCACCCTAGGCTGCTACGCGATCAATAGGGGTAGAAGAAGGGGGAAGCGATGAAAGCGAACGGTATTCTTGAACTTCGGCCTAGCGGAACCGCATTGGCTTGGTCGATTTTTGTTGCGACGTTGACACTGAGCAACGCCGCTCATGCCCAATCCTATGCGCCGCCCGCCGCGCCGCCGGTAAGAATGACCATCGACGCTAATGGCGTCGACCTAATCAGCGGACAACTAGATCAAGACGCTGCCATTATTTCCGCCGGTCCTGAGGGCGAAGATGGTATATCATACACGGTTGGGATTGACGGGGTATCCGTAACTGATAGCGATTCGGCTCAGATATATTTCAACGAGACCACCCACAAAACGAAGGTAGTCATAGGTGGCAGGTCTATAGAATTCTCCGGATATATTCCTGGCCCATTCGTGGAAGCTGAGGCGAATGGAGATTCTCTGACATTCAATGACGCAGCTAAAGAGTATACATTTATAGATCGAGATGGAACGAAATACGTATTTCTACAGTCGCAGAATTTGGCACCCAGCGGGGCCGGTCCGGATGGCTTGGATATGGGTCCCTTGGTAAGAATAATAAAGCCCAATGGAAACACGAAAAATTTCACGTACGCGCGAGTTGTAAAGCCAATAATTGTGGGCTCTGGTCCAGGAACCCATCTCGCCGGCTATGCCGCGGTCCGGCGCTTACAGTCCGCCCAGACAAATTCGGGCTGGATGATCAAGCCGGAATATGCGGGTGACTCTACGGCGACTCTAGACGACCTACTTCCTTGGATGCGAGCCGTTAAGGTAACGGCATTTGACAATGCGATCGTTGGTTGCTCAGCTACGGCAGATCATTGCACGATGCCCAGCGGTTATAGTTGGCCGGAACTCACAATTGCATTGGACGGTGTCGGCTGGCGAAATATCACTCACCCCAACGGCATCCAGGAAAACATAACCGGCAGTTCGAGGCGATGGCTCGCAGATACCGCCGCCCATTTCTCCGCCACGCGCACGGGCGGGCAAGTCACCTCAGTTACGAATGCCGGCGTGGTGACGAGCTATGGATATGTCGACGCATCAGGGGTCAGGACGACCACCAGGACAACTGCGGCCGGTAGCGAAATATACAAGTTCGATATCGCCGGAAAACTTCTCAAGGAATATACTGATGCTGTCGGAAACGCAGTCCAATACGAGTATGACTCGAACAAGCGGCCCACCCGTGTCACGTATCCCGAGGGCAACTATGAGGAAGTAAGTTATGACGCTCGCGGTAACGTCACAACGATACGGCGCGTGGCGAAGCCCGGATCGGGCCTCCCCGAAATCGTCACAACCGCTAGCTATGACGCCACATGTGCGAATAGGGTAAAGTGCAATAAACCGAATGCGATTACGGATGCCAAAGGCAATGTGACCAACTTCACCTATGACCCTGTTCATGGCGGCATACTCACGGTGACCGCTCCAGCCGCGACCGTAGGCGGCGTCCGTCCACAAACACGATACAGCTACACGCTGATCAACGGAATCTACGAGTTGACGGGCATATCGGCTTGCCAAACTGGGACATCGTGCGACGGAACGGCCAACGAATCGAAGACTACGATGACATATAACGGCAAGAATTTGCCCACTATAATCACGACTGCGACCGGGAACGGCAGTGTCAGCAGCAGCGTGGCCTATAGCTATGACGTCGTCGGCAACCTCCTGACAATTGATGGCCCGTTGGCCGGAAGCAGTGACACCACGCGCTTCCGCTATAACAGCGGTAGGCAACAAATTGGTGTGATTGGGCCAGATCCCGATGGTGCTGGTGCTCGCAAGCACGCAGCTCAGCGCCTAACGCTGGATACGAAGGGCCGGGTTTCAAAGCAGGAGTCTGGCACAGTCAACAGCCAGAGCGATAGCGATTGGGCCGGTTTCAGCACCATTTCCTCGGTGACTCACGACTACGATGTCAATGGCAAGCCGGTGAAGCAGGTGGCGTCCGGAACGTCGGGCGCAGTGAGCGTTACCCAGTATAGTTATGATGTCTTGGGACGTGTCGGTTGTATGGCGCTGCGAATGAATCCGGCGACGTGGGGATCGCTACCCGGGAGCGCTTGCACAGCGGCAACGCCGGGCAGTCTCGGCCCAGACCGGATCACGCGCAACAGCTATGATGCGGCGAGCCGCATCATAAAAGTGGAGACAGCGGTCGGCACCGCGGCGGCGTCGGACGAGGTGCGCACCGCCTATACCAACAATGGGCAGGTCGCCCATGTGATCGATGCAGAGAGCAACCGAACTAGCTATTATTACAACGGCCACGACCAGCGCGTTCGAACGCGATATCCAGTTGCGACTAAGGGCGCCGACACGAGCAATGTAAGCGACTATGAATTTCGGGACTATGATGATGCCGGTCTGCTCATAGGTCATCGACTACGCGATGGGACAATCATCGGCTATAGCTACGACAATCTGGGGCGAGTGGTAACGAAGAATCTGCCCGGATCCGAACCCGATGTCACCTATGCCTATGATCTGATGAGCCGCCCGACGAGCGTAGCGCAAGGCGGCCAGACGCTTAGCTTCGTCCATAATGCGCTGGGGCAGCTAGCGAGCCAGACGGGACCGCTCGGAACAATCGGCTACACTTATGACCCCGCCGGCCAACGCCTGACAATGAGCTATCCGGGAAGCGTGCTCACCATCAATTATGATTACGATGTCGCCGGTAATGTGGTGAAAATCAGGGAGAATGGCGCAACATCTGGCGTTGGCGTGCTGGCAACCTACGCTTTCGACAACCTCGGCCGCCGCTCCAGCGTCACGTTCGGCAATGGCAGCGTCCAGAGCTTCACCTACGACGCGGCCTCGCGCCTTTCGACGCTGACGAACAATTTGAACGGCAGCGCAACCGCGAACGACCTCTCGCAAACCTTCACTTATAATCCGGCGGGCCAGATCGCGAGCGTGACGCAGAGCAACGACGCCTACGCTTGGCAGGCACATTATAATGTTGACCGCAGCTATATTATTAACGGACTCAACCGGATCACGAACATCGGCTTGGCTACCTTCACCTACGACGGGCGCGGCAATCTCACAAACGACGGAACAAACAGCTTCACCTACACGGCAGAGAACCTGCTCAAGACAGCGCCGGGCAGTACGACTCTTGGCTACGATCCGCTCGGTCGGCTCTATGAAACCGTAAAACCACCGACGACGACGCGGTTCCTCTATGATGGGATTGCCATGATCGGCGAATATAATGGATCGAACGCCGTGCAGCGCCGATATGTCCACGGCCCCGGCATCGACAATCCGATCGTCTGGTACGAGGGCAGCGCAGTCAACAACAGCACCCGGCGGTTCCTGATGGCGGATCAGCGTGGCAGCATTGTTAGCATCACTGACAGTGCGAACCTAACGATCAGTATCAATGCCTATGACGAATATGGTATCCCCTCGCCATCCAACGTCGGACGATTTGGATATACCGGCCAGACATGGCTGCCCGAGGTCGGCATGTGGAACTACAAGGCCCGAATGTACTCACCGACCCTCGGGCGATTCATGCAGACGGACCCCATCGGATATGAAGATGGCTTGAATTGGTATAACTATGTCGGCAGCGATCCCGTGAATGCCACTGACCCGCTCGGTCTGAGCTTCAACAGATGCCACTTTACCGGTTTAGCTGGCAGCATAGACGTTTGTGGTACTTCGCGGCCCGAACCTGTAGATAGGCTTTTTTGGGACCGTTATTTTTCAAATCCCAACCCAAATATCTTCACTAATCCTAATTCTTATGCGGCATGTCCGGATTGTGCCAAAGCCCCCGCGTCAAATCGACCCAAACCTAAGAAAGGCAAGCTGTCGCAGTGCATGATCGATTTTCTGAACAGAAGAGCGCTTGGATATGATTGGAATAAGGTCACTTTAGTTGAAGGATCGACGTGGGGAGGACGGAGGGCTAGCACTTCGCAAGATAAAATTACATTTAATAAATGGTCATCTCGCAATGATTTGGACCTTTTATTTCATGAGCTAGGCCATATGCCTCAATGGTCTTCTGGAGCTTTGACTACTAAAGGATATGCTTCGGAAGCGGTGGGGTCTTGGTGGTCTGGTAATACGTGGATTCCTGATGAAAATCAAATTTGGCAAGATTCTTCCTTTGAGCAAGAGGCTGAATTATTTAGCGAAACTATGATGGATGCTTATAAAAGTGAGGGTATGCCATGTTCAAAAAAATAGCATGCTTATTAGTACCGGCATTTATTCTTGCTGCATGCCAAGAGAGAGATGATCTTAGGGACGAAGATAGCGATAATATTAAATCAATAGCATCAGCTCTTCCGCTTAAGGAAAGGTATGACCTTTATGTCGAAATATACTCATCAGACATACCGCCAAATAAGCTATTGGCAAAGGAGGTGGCCTCACTAGGAAGGCCGGCATTCAAAATGGCTGTAGATAGAGCTAGCAAAGGAAATGAAGTAGATATTTCATCTTCGATTGTTATAATTGATAATTACAACGAAAATTACAAATCAACATGCTTAGAAGGGGAGTACATGAGAATTAAATCGCGTATTGAGCGTAAATTTGAAAATGCGCAAGCCAAGGATCATGTTATATCTAGATTGAAGCGCGCCTGTCGAATTGGACATGCTAATTAAATTAAATAGTTCTCTAAATACGGGCCTGCGCTGATGGAGGTTTAGAGTGGTTTTAGCTTCGTCTTATCTCGAAATTTTTCTCTAATCTCTCGATATAATTCGTCACAATTCTCTACCTCCGGCAACGTTTAACGACGGTGCGTCCTCGAGGATGAAAGCGTTTATTGTGAAGACGTGGAGAAGTGAGCTGAATTCGATGCGACTTGCTGATGCAAAAGGCGTCAACGGCGAACTGGAACCGACGCGCCAGCATATGGATCGTAAGTAGAGTTCTTTGGCTGGGCCGTGACGCGCGATGAGCTCTCCAGTTGGCTGGGCGTCGGTTCATAAGGTGCTCTAGGCGCGACGTCAGAACTTGTGAAACCTGCAATCGCTGCGGCGATAATGCCCGCACCGAACAATAGAAAGCATCCCACCACCACCGTGATACCGCGTCGCAGCTCCAACCTGCCCGACAGCATGAGCAGCCCGATCGCCGCCACCGCAACGACCGCGACTGTGGTAGCGACCCCGCCAAGCGCAGCACCCTGCACCCACGCCGCGCCCTCTGCGATAGGATTGTGAGCAGGCGGATCACTCAGCGAAGACGTTGGCGAATACATAAAAGCTCCAGCAATCATCATTCAGCGCGATTGGTAGCGCTGGGCAATTACAGAAGCCGCCAGTTTGGCACTAATTATCTCCACAATCCGTCGATTTCGGCTGGCAGCGGCATTGGGTGAAGACTAGCCTCACGATCGAAATCAACGCAAATATTTGCGGCAAGCGGGGGAATTTCGTGGCGCTGAGGCATAAAATCGCCACTTGGGCGGCAGCACTGACGACGATGTTCCACGCGGCAACTGCGCAGGCGCAGGATATCGCCGACCCGGCAGGCTCGGGCGTTCTCGTTTCGGCGGTGCGCTGGCTCGAGGGCACGCTTCTCGGGACGGTAGCCACGGTGGTCGCCGTGATCGCGGTCGCCACGGTCGGCTTCATGATGCTCACGGGCAGGATCAACTGGCGTTATGGCGCAACGGTCATTCTCGGCTGCTTCATCCTGTTCGGTGCCGCGAGCATCGTTGCGGGCATCCAGTCCACCGCCAGTCTCGGTCGCTGAGCGATGAACGGGGTCGAGCGCGATGCGATGTTCGTCGCGCTGACGCGCCCGCAGATGTTCGCGGGCGTCACCTACAGCTATTTCGTCGCCAACGCGGTCCTCGCGACCGAGCTTTTCCTGATCTTCAAGACGGTCTGGGCGCTGGTGTTCGCGCTGGTCGTCCATCTCGCGGGCGTGCTGCTGTGCCTGCGCGAGCCACGCTTCTTCGATCTCTGGCTTGCCAAGGTCGGCCGCTGTCCGCGCGTGCGCAATTTTGCGATCTGGCGATGCAACTCCTACCGGCCCTGACATCGTCGGCAAAGACCGTCGCAAAGGAAGCGCCGGCGGGACGCCATCTGCCCTATGGTCATCATGTCGATGACCATACGATCGCGACGCGCGACGGGCTCTTGATGCAGATCATCGCGCTTCGCGGCCTGCTCTTCGAGACCGCCGACACCGAAGAGATCAACTATCGCAAGCGCCTGCGCGACGCGATGCTACAGTCGATCGGCTCGTCGCGGTTTGCGCTCTACCATCATATCGTCCGGCGCCGGGTCGATGTGCGGCTCGACGGCGCGTTCGGCGATCCCTTTTCGGCGAAACTCGACGCCGCGTGGCAAGGCCGGCTCGATCGTCGCCAGCTCTTCGTCAACGACCTCTATCTGACCCTGATCCGCCGGCCCCTCCAAGGGCGCGTCGGCCTGCTCGACGGGCTGCGCGAGAAGCTCGGCGGCACGCGTTCCGCGGCCGAAAGCGAGACGCATGAGCTGCGCCAGCTCGATACGGCACGCGAGGCGTTGATGGCCGCGCTCGGCAGTTACGAACCGGCTTTGCTCGGCGTGTACGAAGGCAAGGCCGGGCTATGCTCTGAACCGCTCGAATTCCTCGCGACGCTCTACAATGGCGAAAACCGCCCGATCCTGCTCCCGACGCAGGACATCGGCGCCTATCTGCCCGATCGCCGGATCAGCTTCGGACAGGAGACGGTGGAACTAGGCCCCACCGGTCATGCGGCGCGCAGCTTTCTCGGGCTCGTGTCGATCAAGGACTATCCGGGTCAGACGAGCCCCGGCATGTTCGACGAACTGCTGCGCCTGCCGTTCGAGCTCACCGTTTCGCAGTCCTTCGGCTTCATCGAGCGGCAGGCCGCGCTCGGACGCATGAACCTGACGCTGCGGCGCATGCGCTCGGCCGAAGACGAGGCATTGAGTCTGCGCGCCGACCTGTCGAACGCCAAGGACGAGGTCGCCGCGGGCCGGTCGGGGTTCGGCGAACATCATATGACGATCGCGGTGCGCGGCGCCTCGCCCGCCGAGGTCGATGCCGGGGTCGCCGAGGTCCAGGCGACGCTGGCCGATCTCGGGATCATCGCGGTGCGCGAGGAAATTGCACTCGAGCCCGCCTTCTGGGCGCAGTTTCCGGGGAACTTCAAATATATCGCGCGGCGAGGGCTCGTCTCGACGGGCAATTTCGCGGGGCTCGCGAGCGGCCACAATTTTGCGCTCGGTCAGCCCCACGGCAATCATTGGGGCGATGCGGTCACGCTGTTCGAAACGACCGCAGCCGGTCCTTACTTCTTCAATTTCCATCAGGGCGATCTCGGCAATTTCACGATCATCGGGCCGTCGGGATCGGGCAAGACGGTCGCGCTCAACTTTCTGCTCGCGCAGGCGCGGAAGTTCGACCCCCGGATCGTCTTCTTCGACAAGGATCGCGGTGGCGAGCTGTTCATCCGCGCGATCGGCGGGCGCTACGACGTGCTGCGTCCCGGCGCGCCGTCGGGCCTCAACCCGCTCCAGCTCGAAGACAATGCAGCGAACCGCCAGTTCCTGATCGACTGGTTGGCGCTGCTCGCGGGCGGCGCGAGCGTCGAGGAGCTCGCCGAGATCAAGGACGCTGTCGATGCCAATTATGCGCAGCCGCCGCATCACCGGCGGCTGCGCCATATCGTCGAGCTGTTCCGCGGCGGACATCGTCCGCGCGCCGATGATCTTTGGTCGCGCCTCAGGCCATGGTGGGGCGACGGCGAGCGCGCGTGGCTCTTCGACAATGAAGTAGATGCGACCGACCTTTCGGCCCGCTCGGTCGGGTTCGACATGACGCAGATTCTCGACGATCCGGCGGTGCGCACCCCGGCGATGATGTATCTCTTCCACCGGGTCGAGGAGCGGCTCGACGGCAGCCCGGCGATTATCGTCGTCGACGAGGGCTGGAAGGCGCTCGACGACGATGTGTTCGTGCGCCGGATCAAGGATTGGGAAAAGACGATCCGCAAAAGGAACGGCATCGTCGGCTTCGCGACGCAGAGCGCGCAGGATGCGCTCGAAAGCCGGATCGCGAGCGCGATCATCGAGCAGGCGGCGACGCAGATCTTCATGGCGAACCCCAAGGCGCGTCACGAGGATTATGTCGAAGGCTTCGGGCTGACGCCGCATGAATATGAGCTGGTGCGCTCGCTCCCCGACAGCGCGCATTGTTTTCTCGTCAAGCACGGCCATGAAAGCGTCGTCGCGCGGCTCAACCTCAGCGGCGAGCGCGAGCTGCTCACGATCCTCTCGGGACGCGAGCGTACGGTGCGGATCCTCGATGAACTTCGTGGCCTTCATGGCGACGCGCCTGAGGCGTGGTTCGACAAGCTGATGGAGCGCGCCTGATCATGGCCGTCTGCGATGCCATCCCGAGCCCCGAAAGCTTCGCGCCGAGCGTCCTCACCTTCCTCGATTGCCAGGCGCAGGCCATCGGCGCCGGCGGCTATGGCGCATTGGCGGCGCCGGGCTCGACCGCTTCGGTGCTGCTCACCGGCATGGTCACGCTGCTGATCGCGTTTATGGGCTACCGGATGCTGCTCGGGCACACGCCGACGGTCCGCGAAGGCGTGCTGACCTTCGTCAAGATCGGGCTTGTGCTTGTGCTCGCTACGAGCTGGCCGGCTTACCAGATCCTCGTCTACGACATCATTCTGCGCTCGCCCGCCGAACTGGCGGCGACGATCGGCGGCGCCGCGAGCCTGCCAGGCAGCGCCGGCGGGTTGGTCGACCGGATCGACGCGGTCGACCAGGCGCTCAAGCTGCTTGCGATCGAGGGCGTCGGTCCGGTGCCGCTGGGTGCCAATGGGCAGCCCGTCATACCGTCGGTGCCGCCGCCGCCCTTCATCGGCTTCGACAATTTCGCGCTGGGGTTCGCGCGGGTGATTTTCCTCGTCGCGACGATCGCCTCCTTCGCCGTCGTTCGCATCGTCGCCGGCCTGCTGCTCGCGCTCGCGCCGCTGTTCGCGGCCTTCCTGCTCTTCGACGGAACGCGCGGACTGTTCGCGGGCTGGCTGAAGGCACTCGTCGGCTCGGCGCTGGGCAGCCTTGCCATCGCGATCACCCTCGGCGTCACGCTCGCTTTTCTCGAGCCCTGGCTCGCTACGCTGCTCGCGCGCCGCGGCGCGGGGCTCGACATCATGGGGGCGCCCGCGCAGATCTTCGCCGCGGCGGCGATCTTCGCCATCGCGCTCGCCGCGGTCATGGTCATTGTCGGACGCGCCGCTTATGGTCTCCGCATCCCCGCTTGGCTGCCGGCGTGGCCCGCACCCGATTTCGGGATCGGCACGCAGCGCGCCGAAGCCGCACGCCAGCCCGTCGCCGCGCATGTTCCCATCGAGAGCCGTTCGCGCGCCGCGGCGATCGCCGACGCGGTCGCGATCACTCAGCGCCGCGAGGCGCTTGCCGCCGAAGGCGGAAGCGGATCGCGCGCCGTTCACATCGCCCGCAGTCTTGCCGACCGCGAACGGGGTGAACGCACTGCTGCCGCATCGACGGCATACGCATCCGGGCGCCGCACCCGGCAACGCATTTCCTCGCGCGCCCTTGCCAGAGACAGACGATCATGAAGAAATCCAGCCGCGAGGCGCTCGACGCCTATTATGCCGAAGCGGGAAGCTGGGCGAAGGACCAGACCGATGCCCTGCGCGCCTCGCGCCGCACCGCCTGGTGGGTCGCGGGCGCGGCGTCGGTCATCGCGGTGTGCGAGGCGCTGGCGCTTCTGTTCCTGACACCGCTCAAGACCGTCGAGCCCTATACGTTGCTCGTCGACCGCCAAACCGGGTTCGTCCAGCCGCTCAAACCGCTCGAGCCCGACGCGATCTCGCGCGACCGCGCGCTCACCCAGTCCTTCCTCGTCCAATATATCATCGCCCGCGAAGGCTTCGACATCGACATGCTTCAGAGCGACTATCGCAAGGTCGCGCTCTGGTCCGCCGGACGCGCGCGCGACGAATATCTCTCGGGCATCCAGGCCTCGAACCCCGACAGCCCGCTCATGCGGCTCCCGCGCACCTCGCTGATCGACGTCGAGGTCAAGAGCGTGACGCCGATGAGCGACGACAGCGCGATGGTGCGCTTCGACACGCGGCGCCGCGATGCGGGCAGGCAGGTGACGCCGGCGCAGCCGTGGGTCGCGATCGTCCGCTTTGAATATAGCGGCGAGCCGATGAGCGTCGCCGACCGCATGATCAACCCGCTCGGGTTCAAGGTGACGCGCTATCGCAAGAGCGCCGAGGCGCTGCCGGCGTCCGCCGCGCCTACGGCTGAGGCCACCTCAACCGGGTCGGCGCAGCCGATCGCTGATCGCCAATGATCCGCCGCTTTGCCCTTTCGGCGCTCTTCCTGCTCGCCGCGCCCGGCGCGGGCGCGCAGGTGCGCCCGCAGCCCGGCTATGGCGACGCGCGGATGCAAACGGTCGACTATCATCGCAACCAGGTCGTCGAGATCGAAGGCGCGCCGGGCTATCAGGTGATGATCGCGCTCGCCCCCGACGAGCAGATCCAGAATATCGCGGTCGGCGACAGCGGCGCATGGCAGGTCGTGGCGAGCCAGAGCGGCAACATGCTGTTCGTGCGGCCCGCGCAGGGCGGCGTCAGCACCAATATGACCGTCATCACGACCGCGCGCTTCTACGCCTTCGACCTCGTCCCCTCCAACGGCGCCCCGCCCTATGAGGTGCGGTTCCAATATCCCGCCGAGACTGCCGACGCCGCCGCGGTGCCCGACCCTGGCGCCGCGCCCGCCGCGCTCTATCGGCTCAAGGGCACGCGGTCGCTGCGACCTGCCCGGATGTACGACGATGGCGCCAAGACCTATATCGAATGGCCCGCCGACGTCGCACTTCCGGCGGTCTTCTTCCTCGACGATCATGGGAGCGAGCGGCTCGCCAACGGCAATATGCGCGGGGCTTTCTATGTGATCGACAGCGTCTACGAGGAGTTGCTGTTCCGCATCGACCGCAAGAGCGTGCGCGCGAAGCGTTATTTGCCCAAGGACGATGCGTCGTGAGCGCGCCTGCTGCCGACCCCGCACCTCCCGAAGCCCCGGCGGAGCGCGGCGCGCTGCCCGAAGTCGCGCGCCCGCGCGCCGGGCTCTCGGGTGCGGCGATCGCGATCGGCGCCGGGGCAGCAGCCCTGCTGCTTTTCTCGGTTCTCGATTCGCGGCGGCGTGCTCTGTCGGCGCCGGCGGTGCGCCCAGCGCGCGCCGATCTCATCGGCGTGTCGCAAGCGCCGCCGCCGCTCTTTATCCCGCCGATCCCGCGCGCCGCGGCGACGCCGCCGCTTGTTCCGCCGTCAAGCCCGGTCGCGGTGGTAGAGGTGCAGCCGCCGCGCCCCGCTCCGGGGCCGCCGGACATTTCTTACGCGCCAGCGCCGCCACCCGCCTATCTGCCTACGCCCGAGCCCGCCCCACCGCCGCGGACGAGCAGCGGCCCGATCCTGGTTGTCGATACCCAGGCGCGCCTTGCGGCCGAAGGCGCTCCGACCTCCGGCGCTGCGAACGGACAATCTGCGGCACAGCCAGGTACGGCAGCGCGCAGCCGCGCGGGATCGATCGCCAATCGCGCGACCACAGTGCCGCAAGGCACGCTGATCCCCGCCGTCCTTGAAACCGCGATGAATTCGACCGGCGCGGGGTTCGCGCGCGCGCTCGTTCAGCGTGACGTCCACGGGTTCGACGGCACGCGCGTCCTCATCCCGCGCGGCAGCCGCCTCATCGGTGAATATGCCTCCGACACGAGCCCCGGCCAGAAGCGCGCTTTCGTCACCTGGACGCGGCTCATCCGCCCCGACGGCGTGACGATCGCGCTTCAGTCGCCCGCAACCGATCCGGTCGGCGTCGGCGGCGTGCGCGCCAAGGTCAACAGCCATTTCTTCGAACGCTTCGCGGGATCGATTCTGCAAACAGCGATGCTCATCGGCGGCAATCTCGCGACGCGATCGGTCGGCGATTCGGTTGTGATCGCGCTGCCCGGATCGCTGCCGGGTGCAGGCGCGACGACGCAGGCGACGCAGATCCCGCCGACGCTCAGCGTCCGGCAGGGCACAAGCATCAGCGTCTTCGTCGCGCGCGATCTCGATTTCACCGGGGTCGAGGCAGGGCGATGACGGTGACCGCGCTCGCCGACCGCGTCTATCTCGGCAGCTATCTGGCGCCGCTGGCGTTCGCGCTCGAACGCGCCGACGTCACCGACATCTATATCAACCGGCCGTATGAGCTCTGGGTCGAGACGCTCGGCGGATCCATCGAGCGCCACGATGTACCGACGCTGGGCGACGCGCTCCTCGCTCGGCTGGCCCGGCAGGTCGCAGCGCTCAGCCATCAGGGCATCAGCCGCGAGCATCCGCTGCTTTCGGCAAGCCTGCCCGATGGGTCGCGTATCCAGATCGCCGCGCCGCCCGCGACGCGCGGCGACATCGCGATCGCGATCCGCAAGCACGTGTCGGCCGACCTGTCGCTCGACGATTATGTCGCCGCCGATGCCTTTCGTGGGGTCCGAGAGGCCGGGCGAGGGCAACAGGCGACGGTCGAGCGCGTGCGTGCGCTGGTCGACGCCGGTAAGATTGCGGAAGCCTTGCGCGAGGCGGTGCGGGGACGGCTCAACATCCTGATCTCGGGCGGCACCTCGTCGGGCAAGACGACGTTCCTTAATGCGCTGATCCGGGAAATTCCGGAAGGCGAGAGGCTGGTGCTGATCGAGGACACCCCGGAGATACGGCTGGATCATGCGAACGCCGTAGGGCTGATTGCCGCGCGCAGCGCGCTGGGCGAAGCGGCGGTGACCGCAAATGATTTGGTGTCGGCTTCGCTACGCATGAGGCCCGACCGCATCATCTTGGGTGAACTGCGTGGACCCGAAGCCTTCGCCTTCCTGCGCGCGATCAATACCGGGCATCCGGGATCGATGACCACAATCCACGCAGACAGCACCCAACGCGCGTTCGAGCAACTCGCGCTGCTGGTGCTGGGGGGCGGCTCGACGCTCCGGCGGGATGATATCCTCGAATATGTGCGAACGACTGTTGATGTCGCGTTCCAGCTTCAGCGAGATGCAAGCGGGCGGCGGGTAACGGAGATTGCGGTTCGAGAAAGGTGAGCTGACGCCAGCCGGGGAACGGCGTTTTGAAGATGAGAGAGCATCTTCGCACGGATTTTGATGGTTGAGCGACGTTTGGCGCAAGGGGCGCCACGGGGGGAATCATGAAACTTGCACGTATGTCGTTATGCGCGGCTGCTTTTCTTGGCCTCAGTTTGGCTGGCGTCGCAACAGAGACGATCTCCTACACCTATGACGCCAAAGGGCGCCTGGTGAAGGTCGAACGAAGCGGCTCCGTGAATAATGGCGTTATGACGGAATATACCCATGACGCCGCTGACAATCGTCAGAGGGTCAAGGTTACGGGGTCACCGGATAGCTCTTCGTGCAATTCCACCATAGCGTCCGGCTACTCGGCGAGTTCCGTATTTGGCGGCTATACCGGGTTGTCGGGCGATGGCTCGGGGATGCGCGACGCAATCTATGTCGGATCGGCCAGCGTTCATGGCACCGCCGCCGGCGACAGCGCGCCGTGGATATTGATGGACTTGGGACAAGAGCGAGCGGTGGGATCCGCGTTCGTCGCTCCGATTCGTTCCACATTCGGAAACTGGGGGGCCGCCTACCTCAACGGCGCGACACTCCAGCGATCGGCGGATGGCGCTACCTGGACGGACGTTGCAACCGTAAGCGGGGCGGCCGACGGAACGAAGACGAGCATCGGCGTTCACGCGACTGCTCGGTATCTGCGGTTGACCAAGGGCCAAGTCTGACTTGCGGTCGGAGACTTTTGTGTCGCGGGGCCGGTCCAATTGCCCGGATTGATCTCGCCGGCCAGCTACTCGGCGAGCTCCACATATGGCGGCTATACGGGTCTGGTGGGCAACGGCTCCGCCATGCACGATGAAGCTTATGCTGGAGCGACCAGCGTTCACGGCACTGCCGCCGGCGACTACACGCCATGGATACAGATGGATTTTGGCTCGGAACGATCAGTGGGGTCGGGGGTGGTTGCTCCGATCTCTACCGCATACGGGAACTGGGGTCCGTCCTACCTGAACGGCGCTGTTCTTCAGCGATCCACGGATGGTGCTAGTTGGACAACAGTGACGACGGTTTCCGGTGCGGCGGATGAGGTGAGGACCGCGATCGTCGTCAACGCGACTGCGCGCTTTATCCGGCTGACAAAGTCCAACCGATGGCTGGCGGTGGGGGACTTTTACGCTCTTCAATGATCCTGAATCTTGCGGCGCTTATTGCGTTCGAGCAGCTTGCGTGCCGGCACTCGCGGTAGTGTCCACGCTCCAGTGTCGCGTCATTCTCGCCTGCACGAATGACGGTCGACGCCGTGCTGCAGCCCAGCCGCGATGCGAGCGGGCGCCAAATGTCGAGTATATCGGTTGGCGGCCGCTTGAGTAAGGGTGAATAGAATATGATTTCAGGACGACCGGCAATCTGTGCAATCATGAAATGTCGGCCGAGCAAAATGCTTCGCGTTCGCCGAGGATCCTCGGCGGGCTTGCGTACTCCTCCGAAACGCTGCCAATTTGGTAACAATAGTCAGTTTCTACATCGTTGTTTAGATTGACTGTTTTGAAATCGGTCCATAGCCTCCTGTCAAACAACTTTAGTTTGCAGGGTCTCCATTCTCGTCCTGTTTTCAGTTGGGAGTGATCCATGAATCGCGCCTGTTTGCTTGCCATTCTGTTGCCACTGCTCGCGATCGCAACGTCGGCCACCGCCGCGGAAACCATCACTTACACCTATGATGCCAAAGGGCGGCTGGTGAAGGTCGTGCGCACCGGCACGGTGAACAATAATGTCACCGTCGAATATACTCATGACAAGGCTGACAACCGCACGCGGCTAAAGACGACGAATTCGCCGAACCCGCCGCCTTGATTACTACGAAAGACGGCGGCCAACGGATAGCAAGAAAAATGGGGACTGAGGTAATGCGCAAACTGGCTGAAGTGGGGAGCATCCCGGGTTGTATTATATCCGCTAGATTAGCTCGCTATCCTCAAGCACTTGCTCTTTTATATCTAGGCATATCGCACGTTGCTCATGCTCAGACTTTCCCGCCTCCGATCGAGAGCCCGGTGGTTGATGATTACGGTGTGGAGCTGAAAAGTGGGCGCTATGGAGGGCTCAACGTATCGCTTATTTCGATTGGCGGCGACGAGTCTTCCTCCCTGTCTCGAGTTTATGCCCCACAGAACGGTCGAGAGATGCTCGCTCAGTCGATCACCGATCGGCATTATTCTATTGTCAATCTCAGCAATATTCCAAATCAGTACGATCCATATGAGGTAGTTACGGTTCGATACCCGGGAGGTAGCAGCAGCTTTCGCCGCAAGCCGGGTACGTCAAACTGGACTCCGGAATACGCCACTGGCGCAACTTATGTTTCCGGCGCAACATGGGATAGTTGGGTGTTTACCGATAAGTACGGCGTCAGGGTCGAACGTGATAAGGTTACGTACCCGGATGGCCGAGAGATTTTTGGAGGGCAGGTATACTCAGCAGGAGCCGATCCCGTTATTGTCGATGTCGCTGACGTCCGGAACAATTTTGGATTCCGGTTGCGCACGACAAACCTGAGCCCGACATTTGTAACCCAAGCCGTCAATATGGCTTTGAACTATTGTAACAATGACCTCACGACGCAATGCCAAGGGCTGCAAGGCGTCCGGTCTGGTTCGGTGCAGCGGTCCTCGCGTACCCAAGTGAATCTGACGAATGCCGCGGGAGAGTTGACTCAGGTCGTATTGGAACCGATCGAGGCATTTGACTCCGAGCCTACCTGTTATGGGCCGAATGGTCAGCCATGTCAGTGGAATGGCACCAAATGGACTTACTATTATCCAAGTCAGGTAATCTTTCCAGGGTCGGCCAGTCCCAATATAGCGATGTCGTATATGCGCTATGGGACTCCGGGAAGCGCTACCCATAACGAGATATTGGTGAACCACGTAGATGTAAACGGAGTATCCGTTGGTTATAACAATGTCTACTCACCGACGGGGAGCTGGGGCGGCCCGAATGGCTATCAGGTCACAGTATCATCAGTGGCAGGTGGTCAGATACAACTCAATGCTCATTCACGCAGTCTTACCGTCCCCGCTTGGCCGCGGGGCAATCTCAATCTCGAGAGAGTAACGAACGGTTTATCGCAAACAACTTCTTTCGTTTACAACGCGATGGGAACAGTTTCGAGAGCTACCTATCCAGAAGGTAATAGTGTCGAGTATAAGTTCGACAGTCGATATAATGTGACCGAAGTCATCCGGCATCCGAAGACGGGGGCCAGCGAAACAGCGACGACGACACGGTATGAGTACATGCCATCTTGTAACGTTGCGACGCAGAACTATTGCAATTTACCAACGGCGGCAGTCGACCCGAAGGGCAATCGTACAGAGTACACGTATAACTCGCGCGGTCAGATTCTCACCACGACAGGAGCGGCACCCACAGCGGGTGCTGCGCGGCCCGTCACGACATACACTTACACGATGCGTACCGCCTATATCCTAGATAGCGGCGGGGGTGTTGTGGCGGCCGGATCTCCGATATCGATGCTCACGCGCAAGTCGGAATGTCGCACAACGCAAAACTGTGCAGGGACTGCTGACGAAATTGTCACAGAGTATGACTATGGCCCAACTTCTGGGCCAAATAATCTGCTCCGCCGCGGCGTGACGGTCAAAGCGGCGAATTCCGCTGGTCAGATGGAAGTTCATCGGACCTGCTACCGCTACAACTACTTCGGCGACAAGATTTCCGAAACGTCTCCCAACGCTGGGTTAGCGAGTTGCCCATGAGCGCGGCGCCGGGGATCAGATGTACGGGCGGGGGCCATATGTGGGCACGCCAGTCTCGTCTTTGCGGCAACCAACTGCGCCCATGCCCGCCCCCTGGATCCGATATGAACTCAGGGACGCCCCGGATCGGCACAGCTCAGGGCGTCCGAAAACGAGAGTGTGGGTCCAAAGTCAGCGCGTTAGCGCCGGTCGTGACGAACTTCGAATATGCTTCTAGCAATGGCTTCCGGCTCAAGGGCAACGGAGTCAGCACCGGCGGCGAGACCTTGCGCGCCTGTTACGGTTATGAGGTGCAAGGTCGCAAGAGCAGCGGGACGAAGGCTTCCGCCAATCTGACGAGCTGTCCGTGAAATGAGGTGCGCAATCATGAAGCATATCGTCCTGCCGCTCGCCCTAAGCGTGGGTGCAAGTCTGATAACATCGCCAGCGGCAGCGCAAACCTCGCCATCGGCGTATACAAGCGCGACGCGCTATGATGCGATGGGCCGGGTGACGGGCACGATCGCGCCCGATCCCGATGGGGCGGGACCGCTCAAATATGCGGCGACGCGGACCACCTACGATGCGGCAGGGCGACCGATAAAGGTGGAGTCGGGTGAGCTCGCAAGCTGGCACTCCGAAACGGTTGCGCCTGCGAGCTGGCCGACGGCCGCGGCCTCACCCGCGACGGGCTTCACGCGGCTTTCGGTGGTCGATACGGTCTATGATGCGCTGAATCGCAAGGTCAGGCTGATCACCCGGGGCGGCGACAATGTGGCTGTGTCGCTGATCCAGTACAGCTATGATGCGGTCGGCCGCCTTGAGTGTGTAGCGCAGCGGATGAACCCTGCGGTTTATGGCAGCCTGCCGGCAAGTGCTTGCACGTTGGGTGCGCAGGGCAGCTTCGGCCCCGACCGGATCACGAAGAATGTCTATGATGCGGCGGGACAGCTCACCAAGGTTCAGAAGGCCTATGGCACGCCCCTGCAGGAAGATTATGCAACCTACACCTATAGCCCGAACGGCAAGCGAACGAGCCTGACCGACGCGCGCGGCTTCAAGGCGTCGATGACATATGACGGGCACGACCGGCAGGTGAAATGGAACTTCCCGTCGCCGACGACGCCGGGCGTAGTATCCACCACCGATTACGAGCAATATGGCTATGACGCCAACAACAACCGCACGAGCTTGAGGAAGCGCGACGGGAGCGTCATCACCTATCAATATGATGCGCTGAACCGCAACACGGTGAAGATCGTTCCTGCCCGCGCGGGCCTCGCAGCAACGCACACGCGCGACGTCTATTATGGCTATGACCTTCGTGGGCTTCAGACCTACGCGCGCTTCGACAGCGGGGCGACGACCTCGGACGGGTTGACGACGTCTTACGACGGGTTCGGCCGAATGACGTCGTCGGCGATCAAGATGGACGGGGTCGCGCGAACGCTCGCCTATGTGTACGACAAGAACGGCAACAGGACACAGCTCACCTGGCCGGACAATATCAAGCATAGCTATAGCTATGACGGACTCGACCGGATGACGACGCTATATGAAGGCGCCTTGGGCTCGACCGTCAACCTCGTCAGCTATAGCTATAACAATCGCGGCCTGCGGGCGACGCAGAATGGACGATACAGTCAATATGCCGCGTTCAGTTATGATCCCGCGGGCCGCCTGAACGGGCTAGGTCACAACTTCCCCGGCAGCGCCAACGATGTGGCGTTCACCTATGGCTATACGCCCGCGTCGCAGATCGCGCAGCAGACCCGCAATAACGACGCCTATGCTTGGACCGGCCACTTCAACGTCGATCGCAGCTACACAGCAAACGGGCTCAACCAATATACGGCGGCCGGACCGGCGGCGTTCGCCTATGATGCCAACGGCAACCTAACCTCGGACGGGTCGACCACATATGTCTATGACATCGAGAACCGGCTGGTCAGCGCGAGCGGTGCGACAAATGCGACGTTGCGCTATGATCCGCTGGGCCGGCTTTACGAGACCGTCGGCGGCGGAAACACGACGCGACTCCTCTACGACGGTGACGAGCTAATCGCCGAGTATAACACCGCGGGCACGCTGCTGCGCCGCTATGCACATGGCAAGAATGTCGACGATCCGGTCGTGTGGTACGAAGGCGCGGGCCTTGTCACGCCGCGCTGGTTGCATGGCGATCACCAAGGAAGTGTCATTGCGGTCACCGACAGCAGTGGAGGTGCTGCGGTCGCGATCAACGCGTACGACGAATATGGTATCCCCAAGGCGGGCAACCTCGGGCGATTCCAGTACACCGGTCAAGCGTGGGTCCCCGAGCTCGGGGTGTATTACTACAAGGCTCGCATCTACTCGCCGACGCTTGGACGGTTCCTCCAAACCGATCCCATCGGTTATGAGGATGAAATTAATCTTTATGCGTATGTAGGCAATGATCCGGTCAATGGCACGGACCCCACCGGCACTGAAGGTGTCGTCGATGACGTAATCGATTGGGGCAAGATGGTCGTCAGCGATCTTGGTGAGCTTGCGGAAGGAATTTCGGAGGGCAGATTAGAATGGGCTTTCGGCGGCATGCCGCCGCAGCTCGGAGGCGGCGTAGTCAGCGAGAGCATAGCGGTTGCCAGAGCCGCCACTGCAATACGTGCTGAGGTTGCTGCAGCGAGGGCTGCCCCTGCTGCCACGCGAGGAGGTGAAAATGCCGCCGCCGCTGCCGGAAGACAGGCGCACAAGGAATTGGCGGGAAGAGTTGCCCAAAAACCTGGTTGGAAGTCAGAACCCAGGATGACGGGCGTGGACGGAAAGACCTACAAGCCGGATGTGGTAACGCCGCGAGGGAGGATCATGGAATTAAAGCCTGACACTGCGTCAGGCCGGGCCGCTGGCGCACGCCAAACGAGGAATTACAGCGAGCAATTGGGGGCACCCGCTCGGACCATCACTTACAAGCCACCGCCCCCTCCGCCGCCAGCGAAGCCTTGGTGGAGGATCTGGTGATGACAAAAAAGGAATTGATATCCAAGCTTGATGAAGTACTCGAAAAATATCAGTTTTATAGAAGTGGGCAAGTTTGGAATAGGAGCTATGCTGACTTTGTTGATGTGATTGATCTGCAGATCAGCAAAGCAAAGGATACATTCACGATTAACTTGGGGGTTGCAGACAAATTTGTCATGAAAGCTTGTTGGGGAATGGACGGTTCCAATGTGGTGGAAGAGCCGAAGTGCACGGTTCGTACTCGTTTAGGCGAACTGATGCATAGCCGAGATTTTTGGTGGAATCTCACGGACGAAGATGGCGTCGACGAGGTATTATCGGGCATTCAGGCTGCGGCGATCCCGTTCCTTCAGCGCAATCATAGCGTTGATTACATGATCGAAACGCTTGAAAATGATCCTGCGAGCAGGCGATATCCTCCAGGAATTATCTATCTCGCCTTGCTGCACCACCAAAGCGGGGAAAGCGGCCGATGCAGGGAAATGTTCGGGACCATGAAGCTGACTGGTGCATGGAATCAGAAAGCTTCGGAGATTTTGGCGACATTGAAGGGCGCCTAAAGCTGGAGAACCAGCAACACAGGCTAGGTCGTGTTGACAAAAGACTTCAGCCATAGGCGCGTTGCGGCGAGGTTGAGGAAGCTCTCGAACGAGAGCAGGGTTTTGTCATAGCGGGTG
>NZ_JACHDA010000013.1 GCF_014207235.1 Sphingopyxis sp. JAI128
GTGCTGTCGGCAGGGATGCAGTTCACGGTCGATGGCTATGCGATCGCGGGCGGACCGCTGACGCTGACCGGCGCCGATGCTTTCGTGCGCGTGGGTGACGGCAATCCGGGCGATGAGGGCATCACCGCCACCATCGCCGCCGAACTGTCCGGAACGGCGCGGCTGGTCAAGGATCTGGCGGGCACGCTCGTGCTGACAGGCACCAACAGCTACACGGGCGGCACGGCAATCAATGGCGGAACGCTCAGCATCTCCAGCGATGCCAATCTCGGCGATGCCGCTGGCGGGCTGAACCTGAACGGCGGAACGCTCAACACGACCGCAACCTTCAATTCAGCACGAGGTGTGGACTTGACCGGGGTCGGCACGTTCGCCACCGATATCGGCACGACACTAACGCTGAGCAATGTGGTGTCTGGCGCCGGCACGCTGACCAAAGAGGGCACGGGCTCGCTCATTCTCACCGGCGCGAACACCTATGCCGGCGGCACAACCATCAGCGCCGGGACGCTGCAGATCGGCAATGGCGGGACCACCGGTTCCATCACGGGCGACGTGACCAACAACGGCGTGCTTGCCTTCAACCGGTCTAACAGCCTCACCTTTGCCGGCATCATATCGGGGACAGGCGCGCTGACCAAGGCGGGGATGGGCAATCTCATCCTCACCGGGGCTAATATCTATACGGGCGGGACGACGGTCACGGGAGGGCGCCTGCAGCTCGGCGACGGAACGACGGCCGGTTCGATCGTCGGGGACGTCGCGCTCACCAACAGCTTGCTCTGGTTCCAGACGCCTGCCGCCACAATCCAGACCTTCACCGGGACCATTTCGGGAAATGGTGGCGTAGCAAAGGCGGCCAATGGTACCACCATCCTGACTGGGCCCAACACCTACACGGGTCAGACGACGGTGACCGGCGGGACGCTGCTCGTCAACGGCGACCAATCCGCCGCCACTGGGCTGACAGCCGTCAACTTCGGAGGAATCCTGGGCGGGTCGGGTGTGATCGGCGGCGATGTGAATGTGGCCTCTAGGCTCGCGCCTGGCGGTCTTACCGGCCCTGGCACGCTGACCATCAATGGCAACCTCACCCTCGCCGCGGGCGCAAACGTCGACTACGACTTCGGGCAGGCCAATGTCGTCGGCGGCGCGTTCAACGATCTGGTCAATGTCGGCGGCGATGTGACGCTCGACGGCACGCTGAATGTGGTGACGAGCGGCGGCGGTAGCTTCGATCCGGGCATCTACCGCGTCATCAACTATGGCGGTGCGTTGACAAACAACGGTCTGACGATCGGTACCATCCCGCCGGGGACCGACTTCTATGTCCAGACATCGGTCGTGGGGCAGGTCAATCTGATCAATACCAACGGCCTCGCGCTGCGCTTCTGGGACGGCGCAGCGGGCGGACGCAACGATGGGATCATCACCGGCGGCGACGGCATATGGCAGAATGTATCGGGCAACGACAATTGGACGCTCGACGACGCATCGATCAACGCGCCCTTCCTCGACAGCGCCTTCGCGGTCTTCGGCGGCGTGGGAGGAACCGTCGATGTGGACAACGGTCTGGGGGCGGTCCGCGCGTCCGGCATGCAGTTCGCGGTCGATGGCTATACGGTCACCGGCCAGGACCTGACCCTGGTCGGGCCGCAGTCGGTGATCCGAGTAGGCGACGGGACGGCGGGGGGCGTGGGCTACACCGCGACCTTCGACAGCACGCTGACCGCCGACGGCGATCTCGTGAAGACCGACCTCGGCACGCTGGTGCTGACCGGGACCGGCACGGTCGCGGGCGACGTCCTCGCCAGGGGGGGAGAGCTGCGGCTCGCCGGCGGGGGCACGCTCGCCAGCGCGAACGCGTGGATCGCTCCTGAAGGCGGCGACCAGGCGATCGTCACCGTCACGGGGGCGGACAGCGGCGGCGATGCATCGACCTGGACCGTGGGCGGCGACCTGAATGTCGGCCATGCCGGAACCGGTACGCTCAATATCACCAATGGTGGCAGGGTCACGAGCAATCTCGGTGCTATCGGCGGCGACACCGACGGCATCGGATCAGTGCAGGTCACCGGGGCTGGCTCGACTTGGGACAATGCCGGGCGGATCACCGTCGGCATATTCGGCGCGGGCAGCCTGCGCATCGAAGACGGCGCTACCGTCCGGAGCCAGGACGGGCAGGTCGGCGTGTCCGGCCAGGGCGATGCTGTCGTGTCGGGCGCGGGCGCATCATGGATCAACACGACACAACTCACGGTCGGCAGCTTCGGCGCAGGGACGCTGCGGATCGAGAACGGCGCGAGCGTCACCAGCAATCAGGGCTATGTCGGCGCCAATGCGGATGGCAGCGCGGTCGTGACCGGTGCGGGCTCGAACTGGCTGGTGACGACCTTCAACATGACCATCGGCAACGAAGGCATGGGTGCGCTGACGATCGCGGACGGCGGGCTGGTTCGCGCCCAGGGCGGCTTCTTCCTCGGCAATACAGCGGCTTCCAGCGGCGCAGTGGCCGTGCTGGGCACCGCGGGCAGCCGCGGCGTCCTGGAGACGAACCGGATCGCCGCCGGTCTCGGTTCGATCGATTTCTCGCTGGATGGCGGCGTGCTGCGCGCGACGCAGGATATGGGCAGTTTCTTCGCCGGTTTCGATGGGCACGATCTCACGCTCGGTACGGGTGGCGGCATCATCGACACCGATGGCCACGATATCGGCATCTCGCCCCGTTTCGTCGGTGCCGGCGGCCTGACCAAGGAGGGCCTCGGCACGCTGACCCTGACCGGCGCCAGCAACTATGCGGGCGTGACCCTAGTGAACGCGGGTACATTGCTCGTCAACGGCGACCAGTCGGGCGCGCTGGGGCTGACCAGTGTCGTCTCAGGCGCGAGTCTCGGCGGCACCGGCACGATCGGCGGTGATGTCACGCTGGCCGATGGCGCGATCCTGACGCCGGGCGCGGGTGGCGTCGGCACGCTGACCATTAACGGCAATCTCGCGCTCTCCGCCGGATCGGTGCTCGATTATGCGTTTGGGCAGGCCAATGTCGCGGGTGGCGCGCTGAACGACCTCGTCAATGTCGGCGGCGACCTGGCGCTGGCCGGGACCCTTAACGTGACGGTGCCGACGGGCGGCAACTTCGGCCCCGGCATCTACCGCGTGTTCAACTATGGCGGGACGCTCACCGATAACGGTCTGACGCTCGGCACGATGCCGACGGGCAGCGCGGTGTCGGTGCAGACGGCGATCGCGGGACAGGTCAACCTCGTCAACACAGCCGGGTTGACCCTGAGCTTCTGGGACGGCGCCGCCGGTCCCAAGAACAATGGCGCGGTCAATGGCGGCGATGGCGTGTGGCGCGTCGGCGGCGGCCAGAACAACTGGGCCGATGCCGCAGGCACCACCAATGCCGATTATGCGCAGGGTAGCTTCGCGATCTTCTCCGCCGCGCCGGGCATGGTGACGATCGACGATGTGGGCGGCGCTGTGCGCGCGACGGGGATGCAGTTCGCGAGCGACGGTTACACGATCACCGGCGACGCGCTGACACTGACCGGTGCCCAGGCGATCGTGCAGGTAGGCGACGGCAGCGTGGCGGGCATGAGCTATACCGCGACTATCGACGCCGCGCTCGTCGGGACGGCGGGGCTGGTCAAGACCGATGCGGGCACGTTGGTGCTCACGGGGGCCAACAGCTACACGGGCGGTACGGCTGTGAACGGCGGCACGCTGCGTATCTCGGCCGACACCAATCTCGGCGACGCCGCGGGCGGGCTTAGCGTCAATGGTGGCACGCTGCACACGACTGCCGACCTCGGCTCGGCCCGCGCGGTCGATCTGGCGGGCGCGGGCACGTTCCTGACCGATGGCGGCACGACGCTGACGCTGGGCGGTGCGGTCTCGGGAGCCGGCGCGCTGACCAAGGATGGCGCGGGCTCGCTCTTGCTGACAGCCGACAATATCTATGCCGGCGGTACCACAATTGCGGTCGGTACGCTCCAGCTCGGCAATGGCGGCACGAGCGGTTCGATCATCGGCGATGTCGTGAACAATGCGGCGCTCGTCTTCAATCGGTCGGATGCGGTGACCTTCGCTGGGCTGATCTCCGGGACCGGCGCGTTCACCCAGGCGGGCACCGGCACGACGATCCTCACCGGCGCCAGCAATTATGGCGGCGGGACCACGATTTCGGCTGGCGTGCTGCAACTGGGTGCTGGCGGCACGAGCGGTTCGATCATTGGCAACGTGCTCAACAACGGCGCGCTGGCGTTCAACCGCTCTGACGCTGTCACTTATGCTGGGCTGATCTCCGGAACCGGCACGCTCACCCAGGCGGGCTCAGGCACGACGCTCCTCACCGGCGCGAACAGCTATACCGGCACGACCAGCGTGAGCGCGGGCACGCTGCTGATCAACGGCGACCAGTCGTTGGCGACCGGACTCACCAGCGTGGCTTCGGGGGCGACGATAGGCGGCACCGGTACCATCGGCGGCAGCGTCAACGTCGCCGACGGTGGTACGCTCGCGGCGGGATCGAATGGCGTCGGCGCGCTCACGATCAACGGCAATCTCGCGCTCGGCAATGCCTCGCTGGTCGATTTCGAGTTCGGACAGGCGAACGTGCCGGGCGGTCCACTCAACGATCTGGTCAATGTCGGCGGCAACCTGACGCTCGACGGCGTGGTCAATGTGACGCAGACGCCGGG
>NZ_JACHDA010000014.1 GCF_014207235.1 Sphingopyxis sp. JAI128
GCGGTAGATGCCGGGACCGAAGCTGCCCCCCGGCGTCTGCGTGACGTTGACCACGCCGTCGAGCGTCAGGTTGCCGCCGACATTGACCAGATCGTTGAACGCGCCGCCGACGACATTCGCCTGCCCGAACTCGAAGTTGAGCTGCGAGGTGTTGCCGAGCGCGAGATTGCCGTTGATCGTGAGCGTTCCCGGCCCGCCGGTGCCGCCCGGTGCGAGGATGCCGCCATCGGCGATGCTGACGTCGCCGCCGATGGTCCCGGTGCCGCCCAGCGCCGCGCCCGAAGCCACGCTGGTCGCTCCCGTCGCGCCCGACTGGTTACCGTTGATGAGCAATGTGCCCGCGCCCACGCTCGTCGGGCCGGCATAGCTGTTGTTGCCGGTCAGGATCGTCGTGCCCGGCCCCGCCTGCGTCACCGACCCGCCGCCGATGATCGCCCCGCCCATCGTCAGCGTGCCCGAGCGGTTGAACACCAGCGCGCTGTTGTTGAGCACATTGCCCGCGATGCTGCCGGTCGTGCCGCCGTTGCCGATCTGCAGCGTTCCCGCGCTGATCGTGGTGCCGCCGCCGTAATTACTGGCGCCGGTCAGGATCGTCGTGCCGCTACCGATCTGGCTGACCGCGCCGCTGCCGGTGATCGCCCCGGCGAAGGTCAGGAGGTCCGACCGGTTGAAGGCGAGCGATGCGTTGTTGGTCACGTCGCCGGTGAGGCTGCCGCTCGTCCCGCCATCGCCGATCTGCAACAGCCCGGCATTGATGGTGGTGCCGCCGGTATAGGTGTTCGCGGCAGTGAAGACGAGGCTGCCCGCTCCCGCCTTGGTCAACGCCCCGCCACCGCCGATCGAGCCGGCCAGCGTCAGCGTCGTCCCGCCATTGGTGAGGAACGTGCCCGTACCCGCCAGATCGACGGCCCGGGCCGACGCGATGCTCGCGGTCGTATTGAGCGTGCCGCCGCCAAAGCTCAGCCCCCCGGCCACATCGCCAAGGTTCGCGTCGCTCGCAATCCGCAGCGTGCCGCCGTCGATCGCCGTCCCGCCGGTGTATGTATTGGCACCGGTCAGCACCAGCGTTCCGCCCAGATCCTTGACCAGCCGCGCCGACCCGGCGAGCGTCGCGTCGATCGTCGCGGTAAGGCCCGCGTCGGCCGCCGTGCCGTCGCCCACGCGCACGAAAGCATCGGCGCCGGTCAGCGTCAGCGGTCCGCCCGCGATCGCATAGCCATCGACCGTGAACTGCATCCCTGCCGACAGCACATTGCCGCCGACATTGTCGACCGTGACCGTCCCGCCCGTGCCCTGGAAGATCGCGAAGCTCGCCTGCGCATAGTCGGCGTTGACCGTGCCGTTGACTTCGGTCCAGTCGTTCTGGTTGCCCCCGACGCGCCACACGCCGTCGCCGCCCTGGATCACGCTGTCATTCTTGGGCTGGCCGCTGCCGTCCCAGAAGTTGAGCGTCAGCCCTGCAGTGTTCGCCAGGTTGACCTGACCAGCGATCGCGGTCTGGACGAACACGTCGCTGCCCGGCGGCATCGCACCGATCGCCAGCCCATTGTTCGTCAGCGCGCCCGCATAGTTGAACATCCGGTACACGCCCGGACCAAAGCTGCCTCCCGGCGTCTGCGTCACATTGACCACGCCGTCGAGCGTCAGGTTGCCGCCGACATTGACCAGATCGTTGAGTGGACCGCCCGGCACGTTCGCCTG
>NZ_JACHDA010000015.1 GCF_014207235.1 Sphingopyxis sp. JAI128
CCACCCGCTATGACAAAACCCTGCTCTCGTTCGAGAGCTTCCTCAACCTCGCCGCAACGCGCCTATGGCTGAAGTCTTTTGTCAACACGACCTAGATATCGGGGTGAACGTAGCCGGGACCGCCGTCGGGGGAGGCGGATCAGGCAAGTTCGGGCTTTCATTAGATATAGGGAACCGCCGCGTAACTGGCTACACTACTTACTCCGGGCATCTTGGTGTTAGCGAAGGAGTAAGCTTAGCGATCGGAGTCGGGGGCCCGAGCGGAACCGGAAGCTCCGGTGGATGGACCGCTTCTGTCCAATATCTAGTTGGAATGTCGTTATCGATTGGAGACGATGGAAAAATTTCTGGAGGCGCCTTCACTCCTGGCCCTAAAGTTTCTGCGAGCATTAGTCGAGACAGTACGAATTCTTGGACAATTTTAGGAAATGAAAAGGATCGATGTGAAAAATAGTGCGGAATATTTCCATGGCATGCTCCATAAATTATGGAGAGATAAATATTTTATATCTATTTTGTGCCTTTCCAGCACAATATCGGCTTGCAATAGTAGTAACGTTTCGGAAAATGGAATAGATGAACTGTTCTTCAAAAATGAGTTCAGTTTTTCCATTTGCAATGGAACTTTGATAGAATCTTCATATTCGGAATCTTTCGCGTACTCACTTGTATACGATCAATATATAATAAAGTTTCCAAATGAAAAATGCTTGTCGAATTTTTATGACGGAGTCAAAAACGGTTCTTCTGAATACGATCTTGTTGATGGCAAAGACTATTCTCGATCAATGGCTGTTTCTAAAAACAAAAAGACGGTGTTCTTGATCAACAAAATATCAGGAAACAGTGTTGCATTTTCAATATCGAATTAATTTTCTAATTTTGAGAAATGATTTTGTCGAAATAAGGCGAATAATACCAAAGAATTATCGAAATTTATGTGGAGTGTATTGTTTTGGAATTACGGTGGGAATTACGGTGACAGTTTACTTAACCCGAATTAGAATTACGGTGACAGTTTACTTAGGGTCAGGACTCATTGATCAGAGCCAGAAGATGACGGTCGCGGCGAGTGCCACGGCGGAGAAGAAGGCTTTCGGGCACCGATCGTAGCGTGTT